>JBEKKK010000001.1:0-1437236 GCA_050010755.1 Bathyarchaeia archaeon | reverse complement strand
TCCGCGCCGACGTTGATGCCCGCGAAAAAAGTGGATGCCAAAATGATGCCCAGCAACAGGGCTATAAACAGTGGCCACGAACGAACCAGCCGCTTAAACGTGTACGAGAACGACAAGTTTAATCCAATAACAGTTTGACCGATAACCAATTTCAGTCTTTTGGTTCAAATGATTTCGCAAAGACGAGAACCTGAATATCGTCCTGGCTAGAGTTTGTTGGTAGCCCGGGAGATACCACTCTCTAGCGTTAATTTTATACTTTTTATTGTTTCGCTGCTGCATGTTGTTCCTCTCGGACTTCTAGCGCGCGCGCCTGTGAAAAAATACAAAAGACTGGAAGAAGTGCATCTGTTACCGCGCTAGAATCCAAACAAAGAAAATAAGGAAGATAGATTATCCTTATGCGCAGTGTTGAAACAAACAACTACGTTTCTGTGCTGAAGCTACGTCTTCTTCTTCAGTTTCTCTTCCAGAGCTTTCACACGAGCATCTAGCTCATCAATCCTTTTCTTGTCCGCCTGTCTCGCCTCAGACATATGTTTCTTCATACCTTCTTCAAATTCTTCGAATCTTTTCTTGATTTTCTCCATTTCACTTGACACTAGTTTTCACCTCCTACTGACACTTTAATCAAACTTGGAAATGAGGCCCGATAACGGATTAGTCTGACCTCCTTTTTCCAAATAAGTCGAGTAGGTCCAAGAAAAGGTTGACGAAATCCAGATAGAGGTTAAGAGCACCCAGTATTTCTTTCTTTATAAGATCTTCATCCTTATCCATCAGAGTACTTTTGATCTTCTGAGTGTCATGGGCCGTGAAGGCTGAAAAAACCAATACACCAATGATACTGAGTATCGTGTCGAGAGCCGAATTCATAAGGAATAGATTAACGATTAATGCCAGAATAATCCCGAATAAGGCCATCGTTGCAATGTTGCCTAGCGATGTAAGATCTGTTTTTGTTACGTATCCGTAAAGACTCATGAAACCGAACATAGCGGCCGTAATCAAAACTACATAAGCTATAGAGCTTATTGTAAACTCCAAAAAGATTGCTGAAAGGGTCAGCCCTGTGAGGAAGCAGTATAACACGAATGTGATTTCTGCAAGGTTATCAGGTATTCGTCTTATAAAAGCAGACACAGTGACTATGGCTAAAAACTGTGCGATTAATAACCCATAAAAAACAATATCATTGCCCAGTATCACGTTGTAGAGATTTGGATCCTGCGAAACAAAGTAAGCAGTAATGCTTGTTATTATTAAGCCTATGAACATCCAGAAATATACTTTCTGAACATACGTATTGATTATTCTAGTTTGGTTTGAAAAGCGTGAGTTGGGCAACATGGATCATTCCTATTTAGACACTTTGTTTGTTTGGCCAAAAAAAAGTGGCACTGTGGAGCCTTGCTTTCTTGGGGCATGAGTATTTCCTGGCTGGGTTACTTCGTGAGTGTGCCGAAGGCTTCGTTGAGTTTTGCTTCTTGCTCGGTGGAAAGAGAACTGCGAATGACTTTCGGATGAAGTGGGCTCAGCGCTTGAACGGTCTTGTCGACGGCAACGTTTGAGGCCATGATTGCGAGAGCTGAGGTTCCCGAATTCACTGAGTCTTCGACCTGCTTTAGGAAACCTTTGCTAACACCGAACTGTGCAAAGTGGCCTGCGATGGCGCCTGATACTGCTCCGACGGCAACTCCGAGAGCTGGCGCGAAAAACAGAATACCGAAGAGTAGTCCCCAGAAACTTCCACCCATTGCTCCGATGCCTGTTAGGTTGCGAATGTTCTTCACCTTGACTTTTCCATCGGCGTGCCGAACAACCTCAACGGCATCAACAAGGTTAAGCACGTATTCATTGTTCAGTTCCACCAGTATTTTTCTTCCCTGATCTGCCCCACTTTCGCTGTCAAACGCTAGTACGACCATATCAGTCAAACTTTTTTCACCTCCTATTCATTGTTTGTGCACGTGTACGCAGGACTGCTTCCAAACCAACAGGGACAAGTGACAACACTTATTTTCCATCCATTTCGTCCTTTGCAGCTTTCACAAGATCTCCAAGCCATGTGCGACCAATCGCTCCGGAGACGATCATCTCAGCTCCACTTACGAGCAGCACTACCGAGAGGACAACTGCGAAGGTCAGCAACGCGAGACTAGGAAGAACGAGCACGACCACCGATAGAATGACGTCGAGCACACCCACGGCAACCATCATGCCTCTAATCCAACCCGCTGTTGTCTTGAGCGTGGAGGCGATGAATATCCTTCCGAATCCATACACAATCAGTCCAAATGACACGAGTATCAACAGTGTCAGCTCGCCATACCCCGGAAATAACGCGACCAACAATGCAAGAATCAAGGATATGATTCCTGATATCGCACTCATTGCCCGCAGGCTGCTGGAGAGGCTCCTGTAACCTATGAGAGAGATCGACCTTATCCCACTAAAGAAAAGACCGATTGATAGCATGACAATAAGAGTCCCGATGCCCCAGCCTGGAAAGACGAACACTAGAACTCCGAACACCATGGCCAACAAGCCAGTTACTACTTCTAAACCCCGGAGCCAACCCGGCTGCTCCAATAGGTTCAAAGAAACACATCGTCCTCCCATAGCACCTGATATCTTTCTCTTGACTCTTTCGATTTCTCTTTTATGTCGGCGATCCGTGCTTCAATTTTCGCTTTGGCTTCACCCTTCGCCTTCGCTGCTTTCTTTTCCAATGCCTCCATCTTAGCTTTGGCTTCTTCTTGTTCTTGCTGGAACCTCTGTTTCGCCTGTTCTCGTTTGACATGCAACTTTTTATTCAAGTCATCAATTTTTAACTGGATTTTGGCCTTTTGTTCTGCCCGCGACTTAGCTTGCTCTGTCTTCAACTTAGCAATGTCCGCTTTCAGAGCTGCCACGCTTCTTGCGTCTTGTTCACTCTCGACATCTTGGCGTGTGATGCGAAATACAGTGCCGCCCAGCACTGCCATTCGGGTATCAACAGGAGTTATCCACTCTTCGTTGATGTCTGAAACTATCGCCCATTTGCCGGGTGTGAGTTTCTTGGATACGTCATCAAGGAACCCTGCGTTGACTCCAGCTCGGTTCATGTCCAAGATGTTCCCAGTAAGAGTTCCAGCAACCGCACCGATGCCAAGGCCGATGGGTCCCCCTAGAAGTCCGATCAGAGCACCGATTGCTGTTCCGCCAACTGTGCGAATCGGAAAATCCTCTCCCTTATGCTTTACGATAACTGTTCCATCGTCATTCTTCTTCATGACAGCTTGGGCGTGGATAGAAATACTTCCTTCGGAATCGAGTTCAGTCAGAGCTTTAAATCCGTCGTACGCTTTTAACTCATTTTCAAAAACTACCACCAACATTCTTTCCATCAAGTTCACCTTTCTTGATTGTTCTTTTAACCTACCATACGTAGGTGCGAAAGGATATTTAATTAGGAAGTTTACAGAAAGTGCGTTTGTACTACTCTGTGTAACAAAGAGTGCATGATCATGAGTGTCAAGAGGAAGAAAACCGTTTTGAGAACAGTTCGTCTCAATCAGGAATTGGATTCCATATTGCGAGACGACGCTGAGAAAAGCGACTTGACTGTCAATGGACTAATCAACAGAATCATGACGAAATATGTAGAGTGGGACAGACACACTGAGAGATTTGGATTTATCTCCTTTGCAAGGCAGACCTTCAAATCTATCCTCGAAGAGGTTGACGAGTGCAAGATTGAACAAATCGCCACCAACACTGCAAGCCCAACCCTCAAGGCAGTAACGCTCTTCTGGTTCAAGGAGTTGAAAGCGGAGACACTTCTGAAGACCATCTCAAACTATTGCAAGTACAGCGGACTCGGTACTAGCGAAATCAAAGTTGACGGAGCGCAGTGCATAATTACTTTCCATCATGATCTTGGAAGGAAATACTCGATATACTTGAAGAATGCCATAGGCCAATTCGTCAAAACTACCCTTGGACTTGTGCCTAAGACAGAAATCGCTCATGATATGCTATTTGTCAGTTTCCATATGCCCCCATCGAAAAGCACAGAAAAGTAAACAGCGCACACCTTCTTGATGTAATGCGTGCTTAGCGCGCGCTAGTTTAAAGAGATTCGTTTTTCTTTTCGAATTTTTCAGATAGACGCTTTGTTGCAGTGAGGTTTGTGAATGGACCATTGTAGAGTGTCGAATTGCTCATTATGACGATGTTGCCTTCGCTGGTCTTGAGCCAGGTGGTTCGAAAACTCAGTTTGATGACGGTTCCCTCCACTCCTAGGATTTTTATGTTATCGCCTAAACGTAGCACGTTCTCGCGCAAAAGCCAGATTCCCGCCAAAAGGTTTGAGAACGTCGATTGTAACGCCAGTGTTATGCCCAAGCCTATTATTCCCGAGAGAGTGAGGGAAGATAAAAGTGAAGTAAAGCCTAGACTCTGAAGTATCCATACAACCGTCAACGCCAACCATACTATGAATATGCCCTCCTGTACGTCTCGAATACTGCCCTTAGGAAGCTGCGATCGTTCTGCTGCATTCGAAATTGCTTTGATGATTATCAAAGATATTAATAGCGAAATGCCGACAAAGGCAGCCAATCCGCCGAGAAGAGCAAAAACTGACGTGTCTGACATAGCTTGTGTTTTTCGATGTTTGATATATAAAGCTTAGACCCGCGCGCTGGTCAAGATATTGCTTCGCGCGCGCTTTGACACGCGGCCTTACTCTGTTTTCGTCTGCTTCGTTTCTTCACTTTCTCCCCAAACATCAAACGCAAAACTTGTTAAGGCCCAATGCCAACCTCGTTTCTCAGCCAATTGCTCACCTAGTTCCCTCTTCAAACGCTTGTTCATATGGAGAATTCTGCGGCTGACTTGATGCCGCTCAACCCCAAACCGGTTCAAGCGAACTGCAAGATCCTTCGGCAACAGCCCGGCGTTGCCTGCTTTAAAGAGCAGTTCCAACAACTCAGTGTCAACCTCGTCGACGCAGGCGATCTTCTGAATCATGGGCTTTTCGAAATGAAAGAGCCCTTTGAGACCCGCAAGAATAGTGCGCTGCGTCAATTTGATCTCTTCGATGTCGCGCTGAATCCCTTTAACCAACTGTAGAGTGTACTTGACCCGGCCAATTTTCACCTCTTGCAAACGCTTTTTTCACGGTGTTGGAACAGGCTCAGCGTTCATTTCCATACCGAAAAGCTCACCATAGTATAGTGACAATGTTGAGGAAAGAGAAACCTGAGCATGGCCAACCTACATCAATAGAGACAAGAAAGGCACAACCCAAAAAGCATGGACTTTTACCATGCCTCAACGCCAGCTCCAAAGCAGACTTTGAACGCAATACCACTTCCAGAAACACCCCTAACTCACATACCTATCCAGATTGCCCTGATCAGGACTCGGCCCCCCAGCGCCTTCAATATTCAACAGTTTTCGGAGAGTCCCAGTTAGCTCTTCCAGATCCACATGCAACGCTTGCACTTGGCCCTCGAGCTTCTTCACACGCTCCGGCATAAGCAAATACTCAACCGCAGCGTCCCTGCCGAAATGCTCCAGCTCACCTTCCCCGACGCCTGGACTATGATCTATCTTCCTCTCTGGCGTGCTAACACAGAAGTACCTCGCAAGCAGCCTAGCCACAGGATCATCAACCTTCAGCTCATAACCCCGGCAAACCTCACCCTCACTCAACCTGCAACCGTACTTCATCATCAAACTCTTGGCCACACGATCTGCCAAATTCTTTGCTAACACAAACAATTCGCCAGGATGCTTTCCGTACACTGTCTCCACGTGCACAATCCAACTGCGACTCGTATGCCTAACCATAACGCCCTGCTCCAAACCCAACAAAGCCGTCCAATTCACCATCTCCACACGCCTAAAATCCACGGGCAAACAACCCTCACTCACAATCACAAACCGCACCTGGCACCGGTCCAGCCGGTACACACCACTACCGAAGACGACGTCCTCACATGATGCGAGAAAAGTTTTACCTCGACCCGTCAACTCATAGAAAACGGCACGGCTGCGAACTTTCCGCTTGACAAGACCGCATTTCTCCAGCTTCCCAAGATAATAGCAAACATGTTGACGACTCCAACCATATATCCGTCCAATCTTAGTAGGATAATCCTCAACCTCAACCCTCTTCAAAATCGGAATGACACGAGTGCGAACAGTACTGAAGTCAAATTTGACTTTTGACATCCGACCGCCAAAATTTTTACTTTCCAGAGCACAGAAAAAGAAAGGAGGGAAATGGCGAGTCCCCTGTTCGCCATTTTAGAAAGTATGAATTTAACTCTAGAGAATGGTAGCCCGGGAGAGATTCGAACTCTCGTCGGCGGGTCCAAAGCCCGCTATGCTTGTCCACTACAGTCGGCGGAAAGGTGACCTTCCCTCCACCGGGCTTTTTCCGGGCCACTTCTACAAAGCACTGTGCGCATGCGACATTACCGTCGGCATTTGCGCACTTTTTTTCCTGAGCTAGGTCTAATAAGTTGTTTTATATTAGGCTTAAGCTTCCTAAACGAGATTCACGGTTCTTCAAAACAGAAGAAGGACACGTTTACCTACAGAAGGAACAGAAATAATGCGTTTGACGCTGTCCAACTCCAATAATAGCTGACCTACAGCAACAGCCAATAATGCTCTGGCTGCAAACTCAGATCGCGTGCGCATGGTTTGGTGAAAAAAGATGACAGACTGGGCAGAACTTCAGGATTTGGCAACAGGCATGCGGACTGAAAGCTGGTTGGCTATGTTTGGGGACGCGTTTTGATTCCTGTTTTGGAAGTCAAGGTGATTTCTTCAATTTCTTTGACGACGAATTCAACTTCCTTTTCTTTCTTGTTGCGCTTCTTTTCTTCCGCAATTCTTTCGAAACGTCTCATATCATTACACATTGCTATACCTCTAAGTTTTCTGCTGGATTCAGAGTTTGGGCGTTGGTGGTTAAGCCGTTTATGAATCTACAATAAGGATTGACAGTAAACGTGAAAAAGTGAACCCACCCTTTGGAGGGTTCGACATGTTAGCGCGCGCTTTTGATTAAGAGTTTCCTGTCTCGTCGTATCTTGAGCATTGCATCTCGAGTCGCTTTGTTTTCATTTGCTGCAACGGTTTTATCGATGTCGCTCAGATCCAGAATTGCTGTTATGTTTCTGTAGTTTGCGGACTCTCTTCCTTCCAAACCTTCCAACGTCCCCATCAGTGTCGTGTAGTTTATCTTTACCTTTAGAATGAGAGATTTTAACCATGCATAGTTTTCGACAAGGTCTAGAACTATATCCCCGAGGTAGTGCGCAACTTCGACGTTTTTTTCGGCCTCGATCATGGCGCTTGCGCGTTTCACGACGCCTTGAATGAAAACTGGGTTCAAATAGTAGCTGAGCCGCTTCCTGACCTTGAAATGGGCAGATTCGAGTGTTTGAGGATTCTTGTTTGCAACGGCATAGACGTCGTCCCAAACGTTTTTGAAGAGACTCAATCTGTCTTTGGCCTGTGTCTGGTCAACCGTGCCGAAGCCTGTCATCTCTTTGTACTGATCAAAAAGGTTTTGCATTTCCAGTTTCGCCGCTGCGCCTTCAGCTTTCTCCATGAATCGACTGTTCGAAAGCGGCTGCAGGGCTATCTCAATCAGAACCTTCAGAGCGTTCTCAAAGGCGACTGTGGCAAAGAGATGTGAGCTTCTGAAGTCATGCCTCGAAAGTGCCGAGGTCGCCCTGCTCAAGTATATGTCAGATTCCACGACGTGAGCATCTGTTCGAATGTCAACCCTCTCGGGTGACCCGTAAGACTTCGCCATCAAGAGTTTGGTGTTCGTCAGGGTCCAGTCTCTGTCGTAGAGTATCTGAGATTCGTAGAGTTTCTGATCTATCTCCGGAGGAATCTGGCCTCGAATCCACCGTCTCGTAACATGGTCTAGATCGATTAGAAAACCGCCCCTATCTACCCTCTCAACGAACTCGTACGCAAAGTCGTTACTGTCAAGTATGAGCAAGTCAACATCGCTTGAAGGTTCGGCGTCCCCTCGGCTCCAACTCCCGAAAAGCCCCACCCCATAAACATTCTCCTTGGCGGCCAGCTCTTTGACAGTTCTCTCCAACACTTTTCGCAGCTTCTCAGGGAGCATCATCAATTGAATCAACTTTACACTAGGACATCAATAGCACATGCGAACTATTCAAGACTTGCGAACAACGCATGTCCAATCTGGCCGACTAGTGGAAGGTTGCGAGGGCGAAAGCCATTTCAATCAATACAAGAGAACCGTAAACCTTATATATTAAAACATCGCACGTGCATAGTTACGCAGGACCGAACGTACTGCTTTCTGATAAATGATGAAGTATCACGACGGTTCTACGAAAAAATCAGTCGAGGCGAAAAGAATTGAGCAAAAAAGAAGCCGGCGTTCGCCAACGTCTAGTCGACAAGTGCCCAGAATGCGGCAGTTCAAACCTTGTCCATGATTATGACACCGGCGAAACCGTTTGCGGCGACTGTGGACTCGTTTTGTACGAGCAGATGATGGATAAAGGCCCAGAATGGCGCGCTTTCACCCAGGAAGAGAAAGCGTCAAGAAGCCGCGTTGGAGTACCAACGTCTTATTCCGTTCACGATAAAGGCTTGTCAACCGCCATAAGCCAGGTTGACCGTGATGCTTTCGGAAGAAAACTCCCACTCTCAACACGATTACAGATGTGGCGCCTGAGAAAATGGCAGATACGCTCAAGAGTTCACTCCTCAATCGACAGAAACCTAGCCCAAGCAATGGCTGAACTCGACCGGCTGTCAGACAAAGTCTACATCCCACCCCCAATCAAAGAAAAAGCCGCTGTAACATACCGCAAAGCCCTAGACAAAGGCTTAGTCCGAGGCAGATCCATCGCCGCCATCGCAGCCGCGGCGCTTTACGCAGCCTGCCGTGGAAGCGGAACAGCCAGAACCCTACGCGAAATCGCAGAAGCAAGCCTAGTCGACAAGAAAGACGTTGCCCGCTGCTACAGACTACTGCTACGCGAACTTGAAGTGCACATGCCCATCGCGGATCCGCTCACGTACGTTTCAAAAATCGCTGAAAGAACAGGAATCTCAGGCAAGACCCAAGGACTCGCCATACAAATCCTGAGAGAAGCCAGAGCCAAGAGAGCAGCCGCCGGGAAAGACCCAATGGGACTCGCAGCCGCAGCATTGTACATCGCATGCTTGCAGAACAACGAGAAGAAAACACAAAAAGACATAGCTGAAGCAGCAGGCGTCACCGAAGTCACCGTGAGAAACCGTTACAAAACCCTCAAGAAACAACTGAAACTAGAACTTCCCGATTGACCAGAAATCAACCGCCGCTAACCTTCCTCTTTTTCAAGCTCCATAACGACAGGGCCAGAGTATCCACATTTTTTACACACGTACTTCAAAGGCAAAAGCCCAAAGCCCGAGCCGCTCGACAAACGAATCTCAGGGCTTCCACACTTCGGACAGCATTTCATTCGAGATTTCCGACGCGTGAGCATCTTCAATACATCACGCATGTCTTGCAGCACTTTAATTCCTACGCCGTAAATGTTCCGCGAGGCAACTACTGAAGCTCTATGTTCTCATCCGGGTAACCAAGCTTCACCAAAAACTGGCGCACTCTCTCACGATGGTCTCCCTGAAGCATTATCTGACCGTTCTTCGCCGTTCCACCACAAGCGCAGAACCCCTTCAGTTTTTGAGCGATACCCGCCAGATTCGTATTCTTCTCATCAATACCATCCACTATTGTAGTAGGTTTGCCAAATTTCCGCGTCTCAAGCCGTATGCGAATCCGTTGTTGCTCTTTCTCTATCTCGCCACAAGCACATAAGTCCTTGGGAAGTCCGCATGTTGGACAGATCTCAGCCATGATACTCAACTGTACATCGCCAATCGAGGTATATAAGACTTTCAAATCGATCATCCGTAGCCAAACTCCACGTTCCTGCGATTTCTCTTCTTGGCAGATTCACCGAGCTACACGGTTCCTCAACCTAGTCTTGCCAGCCGAATCATGGAAAAACCTTTAATTGAAATCCTCTCTGAATCATGGAACATGAGAACATTAGTGATGGGCTGCGGAAACATAGGCTCCGTTGCCGCGGAAGATTTGGCTATCAGCATGAGTTCGACTGAGGTCGTTGTCGCCGACGTTGACGAAGCAAGAGCGAAACTTGTCACCAAGAAAATAGGAAAGAGCAACGTTTCATGGATCCGATCAGACGTGGCAAAACATGATGAACTTCTGGACACTCTAAAAGAGTTCGATCTAGTCATGGGTTTTCTGCCGGGAAACCTCGCATACCGTTTGGCGGAAACATGCGTCGGCGCACACAGGAATCTGGTTGATGTTTCTTACATGTCTGAAAATCCTATTCGACTTAACGAGGCCGCTGTGCGTGCGGGTTCAATCATCGTCCCCGACTGTGGGCTGGCCCCAGGAATCAGCAACGTGCTAGTCGGGAATTCTGTTTCAACGCTTGACAAGATCAAATCGGTTCACATAATGGTCGGCGGACTCCCAGAAAAGCCCGTTCCTCCCTTGGGCTACGTCGTAACGTGGTCTCCCGAGAGCCTCATCGACGAGTACACACGGAAGGCTTGGATAGTTAGAAGAGGCCGAACGGTCGCGGTTGAAGCGCTCAGCGGAGTGCAAGACGTCGAATTTCCAGGCGTTGGAAAGCTTGAGGCCTTTTACACAGATGGTCTCAGAACCTTGCCCCAAACGGTGAAACACGTCGATGACATGTGGGAGAAGACGCTAAGATTCCCTGGACACGCAGAGAAAGTCAAACTGCTCAGAACCCTCGGCTTCTTCAGCCAATCAAACATCAACGTACAAGGAGTCCAAGTTCAACCCAGAAAGCTTACTGCCAAAATCCTTGAACAGAAATTGTCGGAAAAAAGACCAAAAGACATCGTCGCTCTGAGAACAGAGACCCACGGCATAAGAGACAAGAAGAGAACAAAACAGGTCTACACCCTGTTAGACTTCTGCGACAAAACACGAGGCATAACCGCCATGGCCAGAACAACAGCCTACCCAGCATCAATCGTTGCACAAATGATCCTCAACAAACATCTAAAAGAAAAAGGCGTGGTCCCGCCTGAAAAAATAGGCATGGACAACAAACTTTTCAAACTGTTTTCAGAAGGCCTGAAGAACCACGAAATAAACATCAAAGAAGAAAAAACAACGGCCTAATGGCTCCCAAACAGACGAAAATTCACAGCACTTCACCATGCACTTGTTAACGCACAACATTACAACCGTTGTTACCAACGTGGGCCAGGGGCCCAAAAACTCACCAGCCTCTCAAAAACCGCTTTGAATAGCCCCAACTTCTCTCAAACGCTGAACATGCTGAACACGGAAATGGAAAACCCTTAAAAGGCTCATGCTGGAGGGATATTTGCATATTAATAGGTGTAACCTGATGCCAACACGGCCGGCGATAGTTGCCGTTGGACGAACAAGATTCGGAGAACACTACGAAAAAGAGCCTGAAACACTCATTGAAGAGGCCTGGCTCAAAGCATCGATAGAAGCAAATCTGGAACGCAGAGACCTGGAAGCCTGCTACCTCTCAGACTATTTTCTCCCCATCACGAACAAGCTTGGACTGGAAGAGGGTTTTCTCTCAGAACTAACGGAACTCCACGTCCCCATGGAAGTGACACGGTCGTTCAGCTCAGCCCTGTCAAACGCGTGCAACGCCATCCAAGCCGGAAGATACAACACGGTTCTCGTCGGCGGAATAGAAAAAATGACCGACAGATGGGACAAAATACGAGACGACCTCATGCTCCTCGAAGACCCATGGAGCTACTACGCCGGCTGCACACCCGAAGCAAACCACGAACTCATGCTCCGAGCCTACATCAAAAAACACGGCATGACCGGACAAGACCAAGAAACACTCAACACGGCATTGGCACAAATATCCGTCAAAAACCACCTACATGGAACAAAAAACGAGTACGCACAATACCAAAGAAAAATAACCGTCGAACAAGTCCTAAACGCAAGAAAAGAAGCACACCGCCCCCTCGGCCTCTACGACTACGCCCCAATATCCGACGGCGCAGCAATCCTAATCCTAACCAGCGAAGAAACCGCCAAAAAACTCCCCACCAAACCCGTATACGTCCTAGGAGTATCCTCAGCAACAGACTACCTAACCTACCCGGCAAGAGAAGACATGACCCACTTCCTAGTAACCCAAATCGCCATGAAAAACGCCCTGAAAATGGCCGGAAAAAAAATCTGGGACATTCAACTCGTCGAACTCTACGACCAGTCCACCGTAATGGAAATGATCTCGCTCGAAGACATGGGCTTCTGCAAACCAGGAACAGCATGGAGCACCATACACGAGAACTGCCAAGACTACAAAGGCTACTACGAGATAGACGGGAACAAACTCTTCGTAAACATGAGCGGCGGACTAAAAGCAGACGGAAACCCACTGGGAGCAACAGGTGGCGCGCAGATTTTCGAAATCGTCAAACAGCTGAGGAAAGAAGCCTGCGACCGCCAAGTCAACCCAGACGGAGAGCTTGACTGCGGATGCGTACTCGAACTCGAAGGCTTCGGAACCAAAGGCTACGTATACATCCTGGGGAGGAAATGAAGATGAGCAGCGAACCAATAGAGAGAAGAGTCTCCTACCTCGGCGACAGGCTTCGCTGCAACCGCTGCCTAATCTGCGGAAAAGAGTACTTTGAAATAAGAGACTATTGTGGCAACTGCGGAAGAAAAAGCTTCGGAAAAATGGTTAACACAGACCTGTTCTACGAAAAGGGGAAACTGGAACTGTGCACCCTCGTCAACGAACCGACGAACAAGTTCACGAAACTCGGCAGCTTCATATACGGCACGGCATCCTTCCACGACTGCAAAATACGCGTCCCATGCAGACTCACGGACAGAACGGCAATGTGCAACGAAGACGTTGACTTCTCAACCCTCGAAGGAAGAGAGGTCGTTCCCAGATTCCGAAGACGCTACTCCGTGGACAAAAGCGAAGTCATCCCAACAATCTCCCTAGCCTTCACGTTCGCGGACGAATATTACCCTTACCAAGAATACAAAATCATGAAGCCAAAGAAAGAGTACGACTTGCCGGGCATCGTCGGCTACGGAGTCTACACCTCACGGTTCAGAATCAGAGAAGGAAACATCGAACGCTCCGTCCCTTTCATCGACGAAGACGCCATAACCGCCGCAGTCGAAGCTGGAAAACTAGCCCTAATACACTCCGGAGTGGACAACGTCAGCATAGGAAAGATTTACGTCGGCTCAGAATCGAACCCCTACGCAGTCAAACCCATAGCATCGAAAGTCGCGCAAGTTCTGAAACTCGGAGAAGAAAACGAAGATGTCCAAGGAGTCGACGCCATCGACATGGAATTCGCGTGCAAAGCGGCCACCAGCATGTTCAAGGACGCCGCATCACTCGTCAACTATCCAAAATCAAACATCAAACACGCCATGGTCATCGGAACCGACAACTCGCAAGCCGCCCCGAGAGACTGCCCCGGCGGAGAACTGGACCTGTTCGTCGGCTACGGTGCCGCGGCCTTCATCTTCGGAAAACAGGACGTAATTGCAGAAATCGAGGGATGGTACTCATGCACCTCTGACACGCCTGACTTCTGGAGGAGAGACGGTGAGCCGCACCCAATGCACGGCGGACGCTTCACCGGCGACCCGGCATACTTCAAACACGTCAGAACATCATCTAAGAAACTCATGGAAAGGCTCAACCTCCAAGTCGGAGATGTTGACTATTTCGTCGCTCATCAACCCAACCTTCAGTTTCCAGTCCGAATCGCTAAGGAGCTCGGGTTCAAAGAGGAACAGTACGGCCCCATGCTCCAAGTGGCAAAATTCGGCAACACGTACTCAGGCGCTTCCCCAATAGGTCTGGCAGCAGTATTAGACATAGCCAAACCGGACGACAGGATACTGATAGCCAGCTACGGCTCAGGGGCTGGAAGCGATGCCTACTCGCTAATCACGACGAACCAGATACTGGACAAAAGGCAAAACCAGAAAATGACAATCGCCTATCAAGCGCAAAGCCCGTTCCTCGAACACGTGGACTACACAACCTACAGACGCTTGAAGCTGGGAATGTAGAAAGCAATTAATAATCCAGCAACAACTTAACAGCGGAGCCTGAATCATTGTACGCCTCAAACGTGCTGAAAGTCCTGTACTCGCCACTAAAAACGTTGAAAGAAGTGATTCAGAACCCAAAGTACATCGGGCCCCTTCTCATCATGATTCTTTTCGTAGCAGTTAACATCGCATCTACATACGTTGTCTTCTCCAAACAATACTACGAACAGATTTTACCCAACGGGACAAACCTGGACGTATGGACGGAAAGCAGCACTTTTTGGACATCAAACGCAAACATCACCGAAAGCAGCGATGCCATCAACGGCTCAATCTACGGGAGCGTAAGCATAGCCTTCTCAGCCCAAAACACTTCACAAGTTTCGACGCAGTTAACAGGCATAGGAACAGTGAACTGCACCTATCCAGACAACTTCTATCGGTTGTCTTTCAGAACAAAGCTAATCAGCCCGGGATCACCTGAAAACGTGACAATTCAAGTTTTTTCACTCAACTCCTCATCAGACTACTTCTACAGTGACCTCACACAAGAATTCCAAAACGCGGCCTACAATAACATTTGGAATAACATCACTATACAACTGGCTTCCTCAAATTGGACTTCTTCGAACAGCAACGCGGACTGGGGCAGCGTTACAGGCTTGCAGCTGAACTTTACCTGGTCAACCAGTTCCAACGTGTCGCTACTGGTTGACGGTTTGTTTTTCCACGGCCCCTACAAGTCTCTTATCGAAACGGCAGGTGCATCTTACCTATTCGAATATGCGATTGGAGACGTCTTTCAATTTGTAATAATGTGGATTCTGCTCACTGGCCTGATCTACATGCTGGTCAAAGCTTTCAAGGGCAAAATCGTCTGGAAACCCGCGTTGATTGCAGTCGGGTTCATTCTCATTACAATGTTCATTGGTGGATTGATAAACGCGATATCATATTCAACCTTGCCAACGATTCGCTACCCGTTTGAAATCATCGGCGGCGTACAGGGGGAAGGCACCGCTGCCGCTAACCTGATTGCAAGCCAAATCTCGCTCGTCACCCAAATCGACACAATCGTCGAATTTCTGGTATGGGCGTGGACTGCAGTGTTGGCTATGATTGTCGTTCGAACAACAAGCGAGTTCTCATGGGCCAAAAGCGTTGCAGTGGCATTAATAGCCTATTTGATAACACTCATTATCACATTCTTCATTGCTTGACCATGGCATCCGCGGAAACACACAACGCAAACTATTGAAAAGCTAGCAAAATTTATATTCGCCAAGAACTTTTCAGCATCTAACCAGCCAAAAATGAGACTCGCATATAGAGCATTCGACAGAAGGGATGAAGTTGAAAATAAACGAGTTACGAGATGGGATGAAACGCATAAACTTGATCGCAAAGGTAACTGAAAAGTCTGAAACACGAGAGGTCACATCACGATTCAAAGACCAAACTCTCAAAGTTGCAAGCGCAACAATAGCTGACGAGACAGGCACAATAAAACTGACACTTTGGAACGAGCAGATAAATCAAGTCAACGTCAATGACACGGTTAAGATAGAGAACGGCTACATCACAAGCTTCAGAGGCGAGATACAGCTAAACAGCGGACGATATGGAACTTTAACGGTTGAATAATAAACAGGAAAGAATTAATCACCAGCAATTTTCGCGGGCAGAACCGTCGGACGGAGACGGGAAGAAGAAAGATAGCACATGAGCTATTTGGTCAACCTTAATAGTTGCCGAATCAAATCTTTGAACGTCTTTTGCTCAGATTGATTTCATTTCTTCTTGAAGAAGAGCCAGTTCTTTTTGTTCTTGAACCTTACGAGAACATATGGACCTTTCAGTTTCTCACCTTTAATTTCAAGAATGAACTTGTCCTCTTTTCTATCCAACATTTTGTAACTCCCCTTGTCCCAGATTTCCACGGTGCCAGCTCCGTATTCGCCTTCTGAAATGGTTCCTTCAAAAGTTGCATATGCCATTGGGTGGTCTTCCACCTGAACAGCGAGTCGTCTGACCCCAGATTCTATCGGCGGTTCTTTGGGAATTGCCCAGCTCTTCAACACGCCGTCCATTTCCAACCGCAAATCGTAATGTAAATGCGTGGCAGCATGCTTCTGAATAACGTAGATGGCTCCTTCATTCTCACCAGATTCATTTTTCGCTTCACTGGTCTTGATGATTTTGCTGTCCTCACGCTTTTTGAGGCTCAATTCTCAGTGTCTCCTCACAACCGCTATTGCCAAGCGTACACCATTATGAGGTCTATGGGTTTTCTTGTCTATTTAATTTGCTAACTTGTTCTAAGGTCGTCAAAGAATTCCGTTAGATCGGCTGTGGAGTCGCCGTTTTCATCGCTGATTCTCTGTTTTGCAGGTGGATTAGCTCGATAGAAAGGTATCCTGTCAGTGATGCGATCTACGAAGGTTGGTTGAAGCTCATTCTTATAGAAGATGCCTATCGGGATTTTGTCTCCCCATTCGCGGGCTTTTGTCATAGCCGCGATCTGCTTCTGAAACTCCTCTGCCGGGCTGTGAACAACAGGATCGAACCCGGTCTCCTCCAACTTGTAAAGCCTAGACTGCGGCTTCCCAGTTTTTGGATCTTTTCTGTCTTCTCCTGCGTACCACTCTTTCGTGTTTATGTCATTGTACGTGGGGCACGGCTGCAAGGCGTCTATGAAGGCGAGGCCCTTGTGTTGGATCGCCTGCTTAATCGTGTCCTTCAAATGTTTTACGTCGTAGGCATATGAGCGTGCAACGAAGGTGTAGCCTGCCACAAGCGCCAGGGCAATTGGGTTCACGGCCTCGTTGATGTTGGGTTTCGGAAGGGCCTTGGTTTTCAAGCCGAGCCTCAGCGTGGGCGAAGCCTGGCCCTTCGTCAATCCGTAAACGCCGTTGTTGTGTATGATGTACGTAATGTTCAAGTTTCTTCTTCCCGTGTTCACGAAGTGGCCAGCACCTATTCCGAGACCGTCACCGTCTCCTCCGATCGCCAGAACGACAAGCTCAGGGTTTGCCAGTTTTATGCCAGTTGCGAACGGCAGGGTTCTGCCGTGAAGAGTGTGAACGCCGTAGGTCTTGACGTTATGGGGCTCTTTGCCCGAGCATCCTATCCCCGAAACCATCACGACTTGGTGCGGCTCCAGGCCTAGTTCTGCGAAGGCCATCTGCAATGCGGTCATGATCCCGAAGTCGCCGCAGCCTGGACACCAGTCCGCGAAAACGTCTGTTTTGAAATCGGATATTTTAAGAACCATAAGTCAACACCTGCCTCCCATTAGCTTTGCCAAGGAGAACATTCTTGATTGCAGCATAGACTTCGGTGGTGGTTATGGGTCTTCCAGTGTACTTGAGGATGTAGTAGTTCACGTCCACGCCGGCCTCTTCCTTGAGCAGACCTCCAAGCTGCCCGAGATAGTTGCCTTCAACGTCAATTACTTTTTTGGCGTTCTTCAGTGTGCTGATAATATATGATTTTGGAAGGGGGTGCAACATTCGCAACTGCAGGAAGCCCAAGCTGAAGCCCTCAGCTTTCAACATGTCCATAGCTTCAAGTATGGCTCCTTTTGGAGATCCCCAGCTGACAACCATGTTTTCAGAGTCTTTGTCACCGAAAAAGTTGATTTTCTCCTCGACGGGGATTTCTCTGTCAACCAGTTCGAGTTTTCTCATTCTCTTTTCAAACATCTTGATCCTGTTAAGCGGTTCTTCGCTTATATGGCCGAACTCGTTGTGTTCGTCTCCGGTATACCAGTGAACGCCATTCTTAGTGCCTAAGAAGACTCTTGGAGACACTCCTGTTTCAGTGAAGCTGAACCGCCTGTAGGTTCCCTCTTCCAGTTTGGCCGCGTCAAGGATTTCGCCCCTTTGAATCTTGAAGTGACTGGTTTCAAACAGGGGATACGTTTGGGAACAGTTGGCCATGGCCTTGTCAATCAAGTGAATTACTGGAAGCTGGAACCGTTCTGCGTAATTGAAAGCGCGCGCCGCATCATAGAAGCATTCTCTGATATCTCCTGAGCACAGGATTATGCGTGGGAATTCTCCGTGGCCGGCATGAAGGGCAAATCTCAGGTCAGCCTGCCCGTGACGAGTTGGCAAGCCCGTAGCTGGAGCCCCTCGCTGATAATAGGTGATGACCAGGGGCACTTCGGAGTTTCCCGCCCAGCTCAAGCCTTCGACCATAAGCGAAAACCCCGGTCCTGATGTCGACGTCGCGGCTCTCGCGCCCGCCAGCGCAGCTCCTGAAGCCGAGTTTACTGCAGCGATTTCGTCTTCGGTTTGAACGACTATTATCCCTCCGTCTCCGCTTCTAGTCTTCAGAATCTCATGGGCTTCAAGGTATTCGCTTTCGTCGGCGGCAGGTGTTATAGGATAGTAAGTTTGAATACGGCAGCCGCCGAGAACCTTGCCCATAGCTACGGCCTGGTTTCCTGAAACGAAGATTCTCTGCTCCTTTGCATCGGAGCTTACGAGTTTTAAGGGGAAACCTTCCTTGAACGTTCGCAGAGTGTAGTCGTACGCTTCTCTTAATGCCATTATGTTCATTTCCGCGACCTTCGGTTTGTCCGAAAAAACAGCGTTGATGGCTTTTTCAACCAATCCGCGGTCGTAATCAAGTAAAGCGAAAGAAACTCCTATGGTCAGAACGTTTATCATGCGAGTGACCTTGCTTATCTGTTCTATTCCAAGTTTCGCCGCGATTGTCTTCAGCAAATCCATGTATGGAATTTCGAAAACACTGATCCCAGATTTCTTGGCATCGTCAAGAAAGTCGCTCAACTTTTCCCCTAAGCCCTTTTGGCTCATGTACTTGCGAACTTCATCCTTGAACTCAGGTGGGAGAGTAGGTATTCCCATGACGGTTGTACTTGTTTGGTCTCTGTCCACAATGATGCCGCCGCCAGAAACCACCTCGCCTATGTGTCTAACCACTGTTTCGGCGTCAAAGGCAGCCAGCAAATCAACGTCATTGACGTTTGCCAACACTTCTTCCTGAGAAACGCGAAGGTGAAAATAGCTGTGCAGGCCCTTGATGTTTGAGTGGTACTCTCTTCTCCCGAAAACATAGAGACCGCCGTAGCCGCAAGCTCTTCCAAAAATGTTTGCGGCAGAGTCCACTCCCGCTCCTTGGGGCCCACCCGCCATCCAGTTAATCTCCTTCATCCTAATCCTCTTCATTGAACTTCATGAAAACTGTCAGGAACCGGCCACGGTGTTTTTCAGCCGCCAGTAACCGCGTCCGCACCAACGCAGCACTCGCAACCAGAAGATTCACCACAGTAAGGACAAACACACTTGCACTCGTCGATTGGCCAACCGCACTTTTCACAAAGAGGCAATTTCTCTTCAGACTTCATTCCTATCATCCTCTTTCATTTCTAACGATCGCTGTGGAATTAACCTTTCGGAAGTTGAAAACTCGCAAAAGAACAAATCAAGAAAATGGATTACTGAAAACCCCAATTCGCTGGTGCCCTGGATTTTGTGTCTGCTCCAAGAGAGTCGTGAAAGTGTCGTGATGGTCTTCTTCTTTCAGTATCTCCATGAACAGAAAAGCCGCTGTGTCACATAGGTCTCTTTCTGAACCAACGCGATTATCTCTTTTACATATCAATGGTTCTTTCGCCGGCCTTCATATCCCATGTTCGCTTCACGTGTGATTCCTCAAAACCTTTAAACGTTCATCGAGCAATCACAATTCATCGAATGGCGGGTAAGTGGACCTCCACCCGTTCCGCCATAATAAACCCCGGTGTCGGAGGACGAATAAATGAAATTCGACAGTAAAGACATAACCTTGACCGCTGTATTTGCAGCGCTCTACCCTGTAATCAACATTATTCAGATGACTCTAATCGGCAATCCAACTATCTACGGACCAATCCAGTTACGCGTTGCCGACTCCCTGATCGCTCTAACCGTGCTATTCGGCTGGCCAGTCGTCGGCGGAGTCACCTTCGGATGCCTGATCACAAACGCCTACTATTTCCTCGGAGCCCAAGACGTCATATTCGGACCTATCGCCAACCTCATTGCCGCGACCGTGGTCCTCTTGCTTCGCAAACACAGATTCCCAGCCTGCGTCGCAGGAGCATTACCCATAGGACTCATAGTTGGCGCTTATCTCTCAATATTCTTTCCCTTTCTCACACCACCCCCAGTTCTCAACGCTCTACCAGCAACAGCAGCAATGATTCTCAGTCTCACAATCAGCAGCATCATCGCAATCGCAGGAATCGGCTACTCCCTGCTCCTAGTGCTCAGCAGACCAGGAATCATAGGACCGCTCAAATCCGAAGGACTGAAAACAAGATGACATCAGCACAGAGCATATCCACTCTTTTACATGCCTCACGATGGCGCCGGTGATAGTGCGGCTGTGTGTCCCCATTCGCCTGTCCATTCTATGACGATAATCTTGTATTGTGAATCATATGAGCGCGCATGACTGTTCCGAAATAGTTCGAAGTTTCTGATGCTTTCTAGGGTTAACAATAAGCTTATAATTGCTGATTGAGACATTTTGAAGAAAGAAGGTGAATGTGAAATGGAGAAAACGCTTGAAAACTTGAAGAGCGCTTTCGCCGGCGAGTCACAGGCGAACCGTCGCTACCTGGCCTTTGCCCAGAAGGCTGAGGAGGAAGGCTTTGCACAGGTTGCGAAACTTTTTAGGGCAGCCTCAGAGGCAGAGACCGTTCACGCGTTGAATCACGCTAGAATAATGGGAGAAGTGAAAGCCACGGCCGATAACTTGGAAACCGCCATAACCGGCGAGACGTTCGAGTTCAAGAAGATGTATCCAGAATACCTGAAAACCGCCAAGAAGGAAGAAAACACGCAGGCGACTTGGAGCTTCAACGTGGCAAATCAAGTTGAACAGGTGCATGCGAACCTTTTCACAAAAGCTGCAAAGGCCCTGAAGGCTGGAAAAGAACTCCCAAAAGTTGACTATTACGTATGCAGCGTCTGCGGAAACACCGTCGAAAACGAAGCCCCCGAAAAATGCCCAGTCTGCGGAAACCCGAAATCAAAGTTCTTCAAAGTGGCCTAGAGAAGGGCTGGACTGGCCTTTTTTTGCCCGTCCGTCCTTGGTGGCTTACAAAATTCTCTTTCTAGACGTTCTCGAATGCAACATCTAGTGTTTTTAGCTCGCGCAGAGCTTAGAAATCAAGTTTTCGGGAAAAACATCTGCCCAGAAATTCTCGAAATAAAAAAAGGAATGATTGGTTTTATCTGACGAAGTCGTCGAATATCCAGAAGTGATTTTCTTCTTGAATTATTATTTCTTCAAACATGCGTCTTGTTGTTGTGTCGGCGCGTTTGAGTGCTTCAGCGATGATTTGTCGGTACAGCGATATTGCGCTACTTTCCAATGCATGATCCAATGTCAGGAAATCCATCGCCGTCTTGCCGACAACCGGAAGCGGATCTGGATTGAACGTCGCTTCCCCGTCAAGCAAGTATATCCTTTCGGTGATCTTTTCAAAGTGGTCCATTTCTTGCATGAAGATCTCTTTCAGTATCTTGCTTACTACGCTGGCTATGTTGGATTCAGTTATGGTTTCCAGCGGCGTGTCCTTCATTCGAAGTGCAAGAAAAGCTGCTTTTTCATGCTGATTTGTGTATTGGACTATTCCTGTGATTTCCGCTGCAACAGCCTTGTTCAAGAGGGCAAAGTAATCGTTTGTGTATATCTTGCGCCATTTAGGCAAAGGCACTTTGCTAGGCTCTTCTTTCTCGTCGTGGAACTTTGTGTATTCTTGGAATTTGAATAAATGCCCTTCTTCTTCACCATAGATTTTCTCGAAGAGTTCACGTGTTTCCCAATCGCCCATTTTCCCAGAAGTCTCGATGATTTGACGGTAAAGGGTCAACGCTTCTTCTTCAGCTTTTACGCCCAGTTTGGCAAATTCGCTTATGCTGTCGCCAATGTTAGGTTTGCCGGATTTAGTGGTTGCTTCCCCTCCAAGATAGTAAATGCGCTCTATCACGCTTGCGGCATGCTTCATTTCTTGGATGGCAATCTCTCTCAGAAATTTCCCAACTGCGTCATAGGTTGTTTTGTCCAGAAGGATGTTTTCAGGGATTGTTCTGCGCACGAGCTTTTCCATTTTTGCATGTTGAAGCATGTACTGGAGTGAAACAGCAATTTCACGTTCGACGGCCTTGTTTAGCAAGTCTATATATCCTGGTGTTGTTTTGACAGCCATAAATAATCCCAACTTCTACTCCAGAAAGGAACAATTACTTAGATATAAGATTTTTTAGCACGCGCCCTTTCAATGCACATATTAAGATATTTTTTTCCGCAAGACGACTTGAACATTGCTGCCGGATTTGATGCGCAGACTAGTTAAATAATTTGCGAGCCTGTTGTTTTGGACCCGAAGAATGGCAGCGTTGAGTTTGAACGCGAGGTTTTGATCCGAGAAAAAATTTTTCCAGAATTAAGCTGGACGGAGACTGTGTTTTGCGAATAAAGCTCCCAACAGGCTCTGTTCAGAATCGAAACTCACTCATAACGACATGTAAACTCACTGCACAGATTACCCCGTCCAGACCGGAGAGGATAATTCCGTTCTACGATGCTGAAGGCGTGAAATAATAGCCTTGTCTAGGTTGTGCTCCAGCCTGCTCAAACCATTAGACAGCGCTTGGGAGCCGAGAAGACGGTTGCCCTAAACATGCGGCAGATCACTTTGACACTCTTTTCACTTCGCGTCTCAGTTTCAACAAGAAAGTTCATTCAACACTTCCCCGAATTATTTAATTCGCCTGCGCGCGCTGAGACTTTCATGTCTCTCATTGGCCAATTAGCTCCATCATCTTGTCGGGATCTGTGGTTGGCGGATTGCAGACCCGGTTGCAGCAAACGTACGCTGTGGCTTTTCCTCCTTCGCTTGTCAAGCCCTGAGCGAACGCGTCTAAGAATCGTGTTCCTCGTCGCTGAGCGAGTGACGAGTGGAGAAGCACCACTTTTCTGGGCACAAACCTGCTTCTCAGAACCTCCATCATCCTTTTTGTGTCTGCCTTATCTGGGTCGCCGACAAGGATAACTTCGCAGGAGGGGCCGACAGCGAAGTCGAGTGCGCTCATCAGTTGGGTGCAGCCGGAAGGGGCTCTTGAAACATCATTGGCGAACGAACGAATCAACTGCGCCGCCTTCTGTTCATACTGAATATCGCCTGCCATGTGGGCAAGGCGAATGAGGTTCAGACATGCCACTGAGTTGCCTGAGGGCAAAGCGCCATCATATATTTCTCTATCTCTCACAAGAGTGAATTCTGCATCGTCTGGCGTCAGATAAAAGCCGCCTCGCTGTTCGTCCCAGAAATGTTTCATCAATATCTCCGTAAGCTCCCCTGCTTGCTCGAGGTATTCAGCGTCGAAGACAGTTTCGTAGAGTTCCACGAGACCCCAGATAAAGAAGGCATAGTCGGTCAGAAACCCTGTCACCTTGGCTTCTCCATCACGATAGCGATGGTACAGACGGTTTTGGGAATCTCCCATGTTCTTGAGTATAAAATCTACAGCTTTTTTCGCAGCAATTGCGTATTCCGGTTCGTCGAAGACTTGAGATGCCTTCGATAACGCCGCGATCATCAGCCCGTTCCAGTCCACCAAGATTTTGTCGTCCCTGCGGGGATGGACACGTTTCTGCCTGACGCCAAAGAGCTTGTTTCGAACCTGGTCCAGCCGATTCTGAATATCCGGCAGAAAAATGCGCATTTCGAGGGCAATCTGGGCAGGCGATTTGTTCAGGCAGAGTATGTTCTTTCCGGTTCTTTTCCCGCTCATCGGATCGCTAAAGTTGCCTTCTTTTTCAACGCCAAAAATCTCTATAGCCAAATCAGCCTCATCTGCGGATAGTTGCAGCCTGATTTCTTCTTCAGTCCAAGTGTAGAACTTTCCTTCTTCCCCCTCGGTGTCGGCGTCTTCCGCCGAATAGAATCCGCCCCCCGAGTCGGTCATATCTCTCAGGACATACGTGATTATTTCTCTGGCAATCTGCTTGAGATTTTCGTCTCTTGTAGCTTCGTAAGCTTCTGTGTAAGCCATAGCAAGCATCGCTTGATCGTAGAGCATCTTTTCAAAATGCGGTACCAGCCATTTTGCGTCGGTGGAATATCTGTGAAACCCGAAGCCCAACTGGTCGTATATTCCGCCCTGTTCCATTGCTTCCAACGTTCTTCTTACCATCTCGAGTGCTTTTGGATCTGACGTTCTTTTCCAGTAACGAAGAAGGAAGGTAAGGTTGTGAGGAGAAGGAAACTTGGGCGCATTTCCGAAGCCCCCGTTGTTCTCATCGAAACTCTGCGAGAGTTGAATATATGCCTCGTCCAAGGTCGAGGCTCCAAGTTCTTCGGCTGATGCTCCGTTCGAGGACTTTTCGATTTGCCGGAGAGACTCGGTGACCTCGACGGCAGATTCGAGCAGAATGTTCCTCCGTGATGTCCACAGTTCTTTCACTTTCGGGATGAGCTCTTTCATGCCGGTCTGGCCGAACCTACTTTCGCGAGGTATGTAAGTAGCTGCGAAAAAGGGTTTCTTGTCAGGAGTCATGATTATGTGAAGGGGCCATCCGCCACTGCCGATTAATTGTTGACAGACTTTCATATAGATGCTGTCCAGGTCTGGCCTCTCTTCGCGGTCAACCTTGATGCAGACGAAGGCGTCGTTCAGCAATCTTGCAACTTCAGCATCTTCGAAGGATTCATTCTCCATGACGTGGCACCAGTGGCACGTTGAATAGCCGATGGAGAGGAAGACGGGCTTGTCCTCATCCGCCGCCTTTTTGAAGGCTTCTGGGCTCCATGGGTACCAGTCCACAGGATTGTAAGCGTGTTGAAGCAGGTAGGGACTCTTCTCGGATATCAGCCTGTTAGGCTTTCTGGTCGATCCTGACTGCATTCGTTAATCAGTCTCTTGGGTATTTCTTAGCGAAGGTCGAAACTTGTTTCGTTGCTCGTGTGGCCAGAGGACCATTGAACCCGTATGCCCATTCACGAGCGTTGTATGAGATCGAACAAGTTGCCGTAGAGATCTTCAAAAACGACTTCCGTCCCGTAGGGTTGCTTCGTGGGTATTCCAGCGAACTTCACACCCTTTACTTTCATTGATTCGTAGTCCCTGAGACAATCGTCGGTTTCCAAAGTTAGAAAAACGTGGTCGCCAGCCTGTTTTCCCAATGATTTCAGCTTCTCCTTGGAGTCCGCTTTAACGAACGTTATCTCTAAGTCCGGTTGATTCTTCGGCGCCGCAGTGACCCAGCGCATGTCTTCACCAAACATCGTGTCTTGGCATTTCTTGAACCCGAGCTTCTCCGCGTAAAATCTCATTGCCTCGTCCTGATCTTTAACAAGAATCGTTATGTGCCCAATTTTCTTAATCATCTTCACACCCTCAAGCATCTTTGATTGAACCGAATGAGAGAAAAGATTGAGAGCATATACAGCTTTCGACCCTCGAAATGTTGGGATTGACTCGCGAGATGCGCGCGTTAATCAATCTTTATTGTTAGGAAACCGAGATTTAGGGGTAAGACAACGAATCAGAAGCCTTATAACATAGTTTAGTTCTGACGGCAAAGGAAAGTCCGGAGGAAATTGCAGGGATGAAGGATGTCGAGTTGAGGCTGATTTCTGAACTCATGAAAAATAGCCGCAGGAGCGACAGAGAACTGGCAAAGTCAATCGGTGTCTCGCAGCCCACGATCAGCAGGTTGATCAAGAAGCTCGAAAATCAAGGGGTAATCAAAGAGTACACGATGATCCCAGACTTTTCAAAGTTAGGATATGGTCTGCTTGCAATAACGCTGGCCAGCACAAAAATGGACCTAACGCCGGAGCAAATCTCTGAGGCCCGCCAAACGGCGACCGACTTCGTCGGGAACAAACTTCCTCAAATTGTCATGTACGAAAGACTTCCCACTGCAGGAAGCACAGTCGCAATATCGTACCACAGAACGTACTCTGACTACGTTGAGTTCGTGAAGTCGAGAAACGAGCACAGCTTCATGAACGTGGATTCAATCCAAACCTATCTTATAGATCTTCAAGACAAGATGCGCGACAAGTTCTTCCGGCCACTCACCCTTTCAACTCTAGCGAAAGAAATCACCAACGAAAGCGCCAGAACGAACGAACAATAAACAAACAAATGTTGCGAGTTCCACATTATGCAACATTGCAGCTTGCAGTACGGCATTACATTCTCAACATTGGAACAGACTTGAAGAAATAAGAAAGGCATTGGATGAGTCACAATTCCTTTGACCCAAGGACTAACGTGTCATTACGAGGGTGTGCACCAACATATCGCATATGTTGCCGACGCGCTCAGTTTCGTTGGGGTTTAAGGGCGTTCATTAATTTTTCGATAATTGTCAGGAAACGGTTCGCCAATCCCCCAAGCGGGCCGAGAACGGTCATAATTTCTCGAAGGCTGCCTATGTCACTTCTGGTGATCGCTCCAGTGAGGATGATGGCAATCAGGAAGACGAAAAGAAACACGATTGCCCCCACGACGAGTGCGATCAAGTTCCTAGAGATCAAAAGGGTGATGAGTAAATAAGTGATTAATGAGGCCGCGCCCCCGGACAGGAGTATCTTGGCGGAGGACTTCCCATCTATCGTTACGTCGTATCGTTTCTTGAGCCAGTTCAGCGCGATTGCGAGGCTGGGAAGGCCCGCCGTCAGACTCGTGACGATTAAGCCAAGGATGCCGAATCTGGAAATAAGGACGATGCTCAGAGGAAAGCCGACGGCAAACGTGAGAAGAGACAGTCTCAGGCTAAATCTGGTTTGGCCTTGACTGTTTATCAGATTGCTGACGCTTAGGCTTCCGAAAGCCACGTAGAGGTAGTTTATGGCTAGCAAAGAAAGAAACAGCGGCGCCGCCGTATAGCTCGGGAACAAAATGGAAATGCCGGGTCTCGCCAGAACCATCACCATAGCCGCGACGGGCACGACCAGGAGCGAAGCATACTTTATCGAGAACTGGAAAACGCTTTTGAGCGTTTCATGGTCTTTCTGCGGGTCAAGCTTGCTGAAGGCTGGAAAAAGCATGGTGCTCACTGGTGTGGCGAGGAAGCTTATTATCACGATGAATAGGGTGGCCGCGCCGTAGTCGCCTATCAAGCTAGTGGATACGAATATGGGCAGTATAAAAATGTAGAATTGGGCTTGGAACGTGCTTATGATGGACGCGATTGACAAGGGAAAACCATAGTTAAACATGGTTCTTATGGCGGCCTCTATTTCAAGCGGCCCACTGGTCGGCTTCGGCAATACTTTGTATAATGACCATACGAAGAGAAACGCAATGACCCCCGCGATCAGAGAGGCAACGGTGAATCCGGTGATGGCGCCAAGAGGGCCGAAACCCAAAATGACGAGTGAAGGAACCACTATGGCTTTGATGCTGGATTGGACAATAAGGGTGACGCTGCTCAGTTCCATTTTTTCAAACCCTGTGAAGGTTGCTTGGGCTGTGCTGAACAGTGCACCGGTTAAGATTACAAAGGAGGCCACCTCTATTAGAGGCGTAATGCTTGGAAGCGAATAGAGGCGGGCCAGTAATCCCGAGAACAGAAAGGCCACTGCTGCGAGGACGAGGCCAAGGACGGTTTCGAAAAGTATACCCCCGGCGAATATGCTCCGAATTCTGGCGGGTTTATCTTCGGCCCTGTATTGGGCAGTATATTTTATCATGGCGGTAGCTACGCCCCAATCTCTGAACGTGGAAATCAAGTTGATAGCATTCAGGGCAATGTAGTACAGGCCATAGTTAGAATTGCCCAAGAGCCTAATGGCAAATATCGAGCCCACCGACGAAATGACTGTGGAAAGTACCAAACCCCACAGTACATTAAATCCCCCCTTCACTGAAACCTGGGCCATCTTATTGGCTTTGGTCATCCGCCTTTTCCTCAACGTTGTCCTATGTTGGCAAGTCAACAGAGGTTAACTGCAAAACTGTTTATCATTTTTGGTTGCTCGAGCCTCTCTCCTCGATTTAATTGAGCGACTGAACGATTAGACGAACGCTCACCCTTTCCAAGTTTTCTCGAATCATCTTCAATCATTCGGTGGAACAGCCCATCAGCATGAGCCAGGGTTTGCACGCATTCTGAAAGCGCGAGCAAAAGGGTGACGCTTTGGAATGCCTGTGATTCAGATTGCGCAGATGCATGTTTGGCAGGGAATAAGGGAAACAAACATTATAAGACTCGTTTGAAGCGTTTCTCTCTGAACACACATGTGGTTCGTTTGCCTGTTTCAAGAGGAGTTGACGTTAACTGACGATAGTTGTTGATGACGCTGGCACAGGGGATCTGCTTTTCGGCGTGGTCATTGCTGCCTTTCGCTGCGAGACTCAAGAATTTAGATACGACGTGTTAGATGTCAAGTATTTCAGGTATCCCCGATTTCGATCAAAAGAATATCTAACGGAGGCTTCAACCATCGTGTTTCGGCTGTTGGGCAAACTCGGAGTCAACAAGGATGAACGAATACAAATCTGCAGAGGCTACATATTCGACGAAGCAGTTAACGGTTTGAAAGAGGCGTATAGCGACAATCAAATTGAGAGAATCAAAGTCACGGGAGAACCACAGAGACTAACAGAAATAGCATACCTTGACGAAATCAGAAACTTGGGATATGAACCCGTGAAAGAGAGAGACGAGAAAAAGGCAAAAAGCTTCTTCCACATGATGAACTGGCTCAGAAACAATCCAGAAAAACTAATTTACGCAAAGACTGGTTGGCCACGCCTGCAAAGATACAATCTTTTCAGGACTTACTGTAAAAAGCAGCCAACAGAAGATATGACGCGCGCAGAGGCCTAGAAATTGAACGCACGTCTGTTCCGAATTTAGTCAAAAATGGTTCCTATTCTCCTTTCAACAGTCTGAGACAAATAGGGGCATGTTTGAAAGACTGAACTTCCTGCTGAAGTATGGAAAAAACAGGCTCTCCGCCCAACGTTGAGCCCCCAAAAGGTATGCGCCCAAGAAAACGTCCCACCAAATCCCAAGAGACGAATCGAGGCCATTCTTAGCCGTTTTTGAAACGCGCATCAGCGTTAAACATGGAAACCTTACAATCCAACATTACATTGCAACATTACATCTGATGTAAAGAAAAAAAGGGAGGGGGGCTGATCCGGCGCAGGTTCAGAGTCTTTTCAGAACCACCTTTGCGCTAACCTGGTTTTTCGAGGCTGGCAACGACCTACACGCCCCATCGTAAGTCGTGCATTGAAGAATTGGTTTCTTTCCGTATAGAGCGTCACTGTTGAGTTTTCTTTGTCTGGCTGATTCGGTTTTCTCCTTTTTGTTAAAAGAAGGGCAAAAATCAAAATAAGCGCGGCCAGCATTGCTGCCAAGAGGACCTTGGAGAGCAGAACGATGTTTATTCCGCTTCCAACTGTTATGGTGAACGTTTGCAAATCACTTACGTCTTGATTGTTGGTGACGTTGACCGTCACCTGGTACGTTCCTGCCTTGCTGTAGGAGTGTGTCACTATCGGTCCTGTTCCGTTTATGCCGTCGCCGAAACTCCATTGATATGAGACTATTCTTCCAACGTCAACGGATTTACTTGCGTCAAACGTCGCGTTCTGTCCAACACCAATCGATGCCGGATAGTACACGATGGCTTCTGGAATGTTTTGAAATTCTGCGGCTGATATGCTCATTGTGTGAGAGCCTTCCTGAAGGGCCAAGTACAGGTACGAGCTTGTGTTGGTGTCAGCTTCAATCGGGCTGACCGCCTTTCCGTCAAGTGTGACGTTGTACGGTCTGCTCAGAAAGTTTTGCTGCAGGATCAAGTCTGCGAAACCCAATGTTCCAAGAGGAACAGTAACATCCATGTTCAATGTTTTCAGGGACGCATCGAAAGAAGAGACCGTTATTGAAGCGTCTGTGAAGGCCCCGACCTGAAACGTTCTATTTCCATAGGCTACGTTTAACGACTGCACCGGAGGGGTCGGCGTCGGCATCGGTCCATAGTTTGGCACGTCGGCAACGTCGCTGAATCCATTACTCTCCCAATATCCCTTGTAATCAGTCGTGACAACTGTTATTTCTTGAACGCCGCTGGACCATTTGTAACCATACTTGCCTGGGACGACAAGTCTGTAAGGACCTTCCGGGCCATAAGTCAGCTGCGGCAGGCTTGTCCCGTTTGCTCCAAGAGCCAAAATTATCATAGGGTTCAAAGCGTCCTGCACAAGAAGATCCGAAGTATAGCCGTCTGAACAACTCGTTACAACCTTATAGGCATCAGGCTTCATTTCAGCCAAGGTCAAAAGATAAAACAGCGGCACTCCAGTCCAGTTGTAAGTGACATACCAGCCCTCTATGCACTGCAGCTTGGCCACCTCTGAAACCATCGGTAAAGAAGACAGCTCAGCATAAGTCAAATTCATAGGCATGTTAACGTCCCCATCTATCTCCAACATGCCCGGTGCCTGCGCACTTGCCATCTTCGGCGGAGGCATAAACGTAACCAAAGCAAGGACTAACACCAGAGCCAAAGAAGCCATCCTCAGGATTCTGTGCATGCTTCTCAACTCCCTATCATTAGATACTGCATCAACACCATCAGAGTAAACGCGAAGACTCCCAGAAGAACCAGAAAAGCATCCAAAAGTTTGCCCTGTCTTATGCCCCAACGAGTCAGAGTTGACCTCAGCGCAATCAAGATGTGAACCATGAGCAACGTCAAAGTAGGCACTATCAAATCCGTGTGTAACTCCAATGAAAACGGATGAAGCGCGCTCGCACTGAAGAGCCCTCCGGTCAGCTCACTTTCCAACCCAGGGTTTAAGATTCCATATCCTGAAATTGCCAAAAGTATGAACAGGACCAACGTTGGCCAAACAAGAAGTCGGTTGAATCTCTGCAGGTATCTTTTCGGGGCTTCTTCCGTTGCTCCTCAACCTCAATCATTGATGAGTTCGCACGAGATTAAAGTCTTTTGGAACACCTTCAAACGTGCCAGCCTGTTCTTGAATTTCTTTTTTCCAACCCTGAATTTGTTTGCCTCTTCCAGACGCCCATTTCGCACCAACTGCACACGTCTTTTACAGACATAACAATATTCTGAAGCACAAGCAATCTCGCAAACGACGATTGAAATATAATGCGCACTCTAATTCGGCCTCTTTGGCTTGAGTGTTCGCAATAGTAAAGAAAGAGAAAAAGGGTTGGGTTATGGGTTCATTGGCTGCAGTATGGCGAATTGGTTGCCCTCGGGATCAGCAGCTATGGCTGTCCAGCCTACATGTGGGACTTCTTGTTTCGGAACAATGATTTTTCCGCCGAGCTTCTTTATTTTTGCGATGTATTCGTCAGCAGACTCGACTGAAATGTAGACGACGGGCTTCATCTCCTTATTGGTCTTCTTGTACAAACCTCCGTTGACACCAGGTCGCATGGGTCTCATCTGCTTGTCCATTGGTACTGTGCCCAGCATCCAATATTCCATTGGCCCGCTCATGTCTTCGCTGCCTTTCTCGATCTTCCATCCGAAGACTCCCGAATAGAATTTCTTCAATTTCTCAGTGTCGTTTGCCGGAATTTCGAAATGAACAACCGTGTGATCCATTTTCTCCATCTCTATTCTTTTCAGCAATGCCTTCCAGCTAATTAAATCGATGTTGCTGCAGGGCTACAGCAACAAAACATTCACGACGAATCTAGCCACAGTCTTCTGCCATATCTTGAAGGAAACCAATCAGACAATACGTGTACATCACTCTAAGAAAGAGTAGAATTCATTCCAAGCCTCAGATAGGAGTTAACCATTCTTTGTATTTCTCTGTTTTTCCTGCCAAAATGTTCGCGTAGTACTCTGCTATTCGTTTCGTCACAGGGCCGGGATACTCTTTTCCTAAGGATAAGTCATCAACGCTGGTTAGGGGTGTGATCTCCCCGCCAGTTCCGCAGAGGAAGACTTCATCGGAAGCGTAAAGCTCAACACGCGCAATGTCACTCACGTCCACTGGAATGTTCAGATCCTCTGCTATTACTTTGAGAAGCGTTTCTCGGGTTACACTTTCCAGTATCGAAGCAGTTATGGGGGGAGTTGTCACCTTCCCGTTTCTAACCGCCATTACGCAGGCGCCTGTGCCTTCGCTGACAAAACCCCTATTATCCAAGAATATCGCGCCATCAAAACCCAGCCTCTGAGCCTCACGCAGGGCCAGTGCGGAATTGCCGTAGTTTGCCCAGGATTTCGCCTGTGGAGGTAGCGCGTCTGAGGCGATTCGTCGCCAACTGCTAATCATGAACCTGCGATTCTTAGAAAACTGCGGATTGTCTCTACCTAGCACGGTTTCGAAGGCCCAGACTGGAATGACGACATGGACGTCCTGTGGGGCTCCTGCCTTTGGCCAGATTCTGGGTTGTATGTAAACGTTCGTGTCGAAACGATTAGCTCTAATAGTTTTTCTTGTGGCCTCAAGAAGCTCATCGTCGGTGTAGGTTATCTTCATTCCGCAAACTGCCGCGGAACGCCTGAGACGTTCGACGTGAGGCCTCCATCGAAAAATGTTCAAATTTCCTCTGCTTTGAACATCATTCTCCACGTAGGCTTTTATTCCTTCGAAAATTCCCAGATGAATGGGTTCCATAGCGGAGACGAGCGCCTTTCCAGTTTCGATGATATCACCGTTCATCCAACAGAATTCTGCACCATGAAACGCGACAGACATGTACGAAAGCACCTTGAACGAAACCTTAGCTCGCATCGGCCTGTATTTATGATTTTTGATGTAAGCCAAAGTCGATTCGACTATGAACACTGTCGCATTTTCATGTTGCCAAAATCGTCAGCGAGGCGACCTCGTGTTTTCGACTTTCATTCGTTCAAAGGGTTGCGGACTTGAAGAAACTGGAAGCGTTAATTCGAAGACTTATTCATTCTTGCACTTTTTGCGAGGATGTCAGAGATGCTGTTTTGGAAAAACACTGCGTCCGTATCCTGGAATAAAGTTTCTTCTGAAGCTGTTGCGATTCCAGCCTGATAAGGTCCCATCAAACGCGATAAGGATTCTTTTGTTTTGATCTAGACCAGATTGTTGGGGTTTGGAAAGTTGATCCAACTGGAGAATGGAAAGGTCTTCGCGTTTTCACCGCCCAAAGTCGCTCCCGTTTGCGAACATCTGTCAGAACTTTCGTTAAACAGGTACTTATCGAAGCGTTTTGCCCAATCCACTTTAAACAATGCAATTGCAAAGGCTATCCCTATACTTGTGCTTATTGCCATCGATGTCAGGTCGCCTCCCACTCCAAATAAGTTCCTGATAATGCCTATTGAAAATCTACCCCCGTAAGCTACTGCTAGGCTCAAGAGTAATTTCCCAGTTAGGGCTGGTGCGAAGGCTTTGACTGGATTGTATCGAGAGGAGCCGAGGGGGATGAAAACCATGTCATCGGGCAATGGTGTCAGGGCAAAGGCAAATATTGCAATTGCACCAAACTTGTTGAAAACCTTGGAGAGGAAATCTACGTTCTTCTTGTACTTTCCGCTTATGACTTTCTTGCTGCTAAGACCAAGCAAATATCCGGAAACTTCTCCTATCGCTCCGCCGAGTGTAGCGGCTAATGCGATAAATAGAGGCGCGAAAACCCAGTTGCCTCCCGTCTGAAGCCCGGCAAGAGTGAAAATCATAATCGTATCTGGAACTGGGACAATGATGGACATGGCACCGGCTAAGCTGATGGCGAATATTCCCAAATAGCCGTACTGCACGCAGAGATTATACATCCAAGTGAAAATGCCCTGGAACTGCAATGCCATTCCTCTAATGTCTATAGCCTCAAGTGAGAGAACCTCTGGATTATTAACTGTTTTCCAAAATTGAACCCGATCTTGTTCAAAATTGGATACTAAGCTTCCATAGTGCAACAGAGAGACGAAGATGATAGTTCACCTTCGTTCCAAAACGTCCTGCGCGGGCTCGTCGATATTAAAGACGCCTGAAAATCGGCTGACTTCAGAGCAACTGAGGAAAAGATATTCGCAAGGAATCGGGAGGAATTCCCTCTTGGAGCAGCATATTAAGGCCCAAATGTTGCAAGTGCACATTCCGCATTAATTGTCGTTGCAGAGTTACTTTCCGTTCCGATAAATTACGAAACATTCAATGATTCTGTATGTGAGTCCCAAATTATCCTGTTTCCCACGACGAAGGCAGGAACTTTTCCGAAACTGAATTTTGCCACTATCCTGTTTTTGATAAGCTCGTCAAGAGGAACCCAAAAATACTCTTTAAGTTCTTTTTCGTTCAATCTTATCGATGGTTTGCCTCTGACGAGAATGACGAAAGGGAGAACCTTGATTTCAGGTCGCGGTTTCGTTTGAAATGTTGACATCACTCTTAGGAACCGGCAATTGTCAAGAAGGTCTATCTTCGTCTCTTCCATTGTTTCTCTGATCACCGTTTCTTTCAGGTCTTTATCTTCTAGCTCTCGTTTTCCTCCAGGCAACGCTATCTGCCCAGACCATGGATCGCTGGAATCTTGGATGCGTCTCACGAACAGAACGTATGGTCTTCTATCTTCAAGCTTCAGAAGCAACGCCACCGCCGCATTCGCGTCTTGTTCGTCGGACACCGATTTTAGGTTGGTGGAGAGCTCTTCAATTGAAAGAACCAATTCAAATCAGCACACACTTTCTGTGACTCTGAAACCCAGCATAAAAACAATCCTGTTTGCAGATTCGGGCAAAACGTGAACTGGTCGGCAGAAGCGGTCTCTTGAATGGTTCCCAGAATCGGATTATCTTAGGCGCAAAGCTCATAACCCGAAACGAAAAAGTATGCTTGACTCGAACCATCCTCTGCTCAGGCAAAAGAATTTGGCCAAACCCAAAAACCTTGTCGTACTCTGCGACTTCGATGGAACAATCACTACAATCGATACGGCAGAATGGGTTCTGTCCAAGTTTGCTCAAGGAAACTGGCGACAGTTCGACAAAAAGTTCAAGAAGAACGAAATAACGCTTGAAGAATGCTTGAACAGACAGTTTTCCCTCGTGAGCGCATCGAAGAAACAGATTCTTCAAGAGCTGAATGACCTCGTCGTGTTTCGTTCGAACTTCAAAGAGTTAGCCGAGTATTGCAAGAAAAACCATGTTCCTCTAATCGTGGTGAGCGCAGGACTCGATTTCGTCATTGAACACTTCCTCGAACTCAACGATTGCCTAGACCTGGTCGAAGTCTGCGCTGCGAAGACTACGTTCACAGACAACGGGATTAAACTCGTTTTTCCAACGCTCCTAGACACGGCATCGGAAAACATCAAAGACGACGCAGTCAGACGCTACAAGAGCCGCAACAAGACCGTCATCTACATTGGGGATGGGTTAGCAGACTGCACTGCGGCCAAGGTTGCCGACTACTCGTTCGCAATCGAAGGATCTAAGCTAGCAAAGTTGTGTGCAAAACAAGGCATACATTGCAGAATCATCACAGATTTCCAAGAAATAATCGAAATAATCTGCAAAACCAATATAATATAGCGGGCTAGAGTTTAGTCGGTGAAAAATGAAGAACGAGAAAATGCCGGAAGAATGTTGTTCTAAGCTGCATCGATAGCCAAGAACCAATCTATTGTCTCATTATCGGGGCCACGATCTAGACTTCGATTCGGTGGCTTGTCTTTTCTTTTTGTTTTTCCCATTGCAAATTTCTCCAAGCATTGAGGACTGTTGAAACTCGGTTAAATGTGGATGATATACCACGGCTCTTCAGGTGTCGTTGCTTGCCTTTTCTTCTTGGATTTGTTTTTCATTTTCAAACCACTACACAGAACTATGGAAATCGAACATATGTAGGATCTCCAAATAATTTACGAACAAGCATCTAATCTATATAGAGAAAATTTTCTGGCCGTCGGAATCTGATGCTTGAGAAAATGCCTTTTGACCAAATTAGGACGTTGCGGGACCTCAGATGTTAGCGATGGATAAAAAGTCTTTTTAGCTCTATTTATTTCCAATTCCAACATAATTCATTTAAGTCAAAGACTGTTTTCTTTCGAGTCTATGGAAGAGATAGAAGTCAAAATTTTGAACGTTGATGGACGTCAGGTCGAAGAAAAGCTGATTCGTCTGGGCGCTAAGAAAGTGTTTGATGGTGAGATTGAATCGTTGTTTTTCGACTTCGAGGACAGTGCGATGTCAAAAGCGAAGAACGTTGTTAGATTAAGAAGAGAGGATAACAAGACCATTCTAACATTCAAGAAATTCCTGAGCAATAAAGCTGTCAAAGACGTTGAGGAGATCGGAGTCGTTGTTTCGGACATGGCAAAGGCGAAAAAGATTCTAGAGTTTCTGGGCTTGTCCACGACTTCAAGCACGAAGAAGGACAGATTGAGTTATAGTCTCGGCCAAGTGCACTTTGACATAGACAAGTACAAGGGGGAGCATGCTTACATTCCTGAGTTCCTAGAAATAGAAGCTGAAGACGCAGATACTATTCACAAGTATGCCAAGCTGTTAGGCTTCAGCATTAAGGATTGCTTGCCTTGGTCCACAGAAGAGTTAGTCAGCTATTATTCTAGAAAAACGTCGAAATGAGTAGTCGAACCGAGTTTTTTGTCTGTTGTTAAGAGGGGGTTTTGTGAGGTTGGCGAGCTGCTGGTTTGGCGCGCACGCGTGTGGTTTTTTCTTGCGGTTTGTTCTTGACATTCCAGTTTGGAAATTCGCCATGTTCTTCGCTGAATTTGCTCAACAATTCTTTCTGCATCGTCTTGGGATTATCGCTTATGACCCAGCTAATTGCGGTTTTATCCATGTATCCTTCATCGAACAATTTGCTGTTAATCTTTTTGCTGCTTTTTCCTCCATAGCCTGAAAAGTAGCCACCCAAGATTTTTCTTGTCGGTTTCTTCGAACGTCCGATGTACATTACGTCAGAGACTGTTTTTCCAGACAGAGTCTTGTCTATTATCACAAAAACGCTGCCCTTGTTGTACGGTAGGTTAGAGAACGAGAGACTCTTCAACGGGTACCACTCAGTGAAGCCCATTTCCTTCATAGTTGTAGAATTCATAGGTAATTCATTCTTTCCGTCAAATAAAACCCTTGCTATGCTGTCTCAACGCTGTATCTATATAGCTTACGTGCGACTATAGCTTCTACTTCGGGAGCCCTTAAGCATGTTCTCGTCCTCTATAGTGAGATGGAAGTCTGCGATGAACAAGAAGCGACCCCTCTTCGAATACGAGGTATTTCGTGTTCACGTAACAAAACCAATGATAGATATCCAAAGGAAGCAACAACGCTGAACAAAAAGCCTCATAACGGTTATACGTTCTTTTCAGTCTATAGGATTAACGATAAATGCTTGTTATGGAACTCCCAAAGGACAAACAGTTTATCTGCCGAATGGCTGAAAATCCCATCAAGATGAAGAACAATTGTTGACAGCTTCAGGCAAGGGCGGAAATACAACAAAAGACTCAACTCAGAAAACATCATTTGATAGCCCAACTATGTTCTTGAATAGAGAACTCAGTTGGATAAGATTCAACGCGCGCATACTGGAGGAAGCACAGGACCCCTGGCACCCTCTACTTGAAAGGGTCAAGTTTCTCGCCATATGCGGAAGCAACCTTGACGAATTCTTTATGACAAGGGTTCCTAGGCTCCTCAAAAAGGTCAACAAAGGCTCGGTTGAAAAATCCACAGACGGGATGACACCGTACGATCAAATTGAAGTCACCAGAAGAGAGATAATTCCACTAATCAAAAAACATGCTGATTGTTGGAAGCAGGAATTGGTTCCTGCCCTATCTAAAGAGGATATTCACATTCGAAAAGTTGAGGAGTTAACGAATGAACAGAAGCACACGCTGCGGGAGTTCTTCAAAGACAGGGTTCTTCCAACCTTGAAAACGCTCGTCCCCGACATAGCTCAAACTTTTATTGAAAATCTCCGCATCAACCTCCTCGTTGTTGCAAAAGACGCGACCGCTCATCGCTCTTATCACGTACTGGAAATCCCGACGGAACAATTTAGAAGACTGATAAAAATCCCAAAACATGGGTACAAGGCTACATCTTTCAACGAAACTGAATCACACGAGGTCGAGCTTGTTTTCTTAGAAGACTTGATAGAAAACAACATTGACCTGATGTTTTCGAACCTAGAAATCGTGTCGTACCCATTCAGGATAACGCGCAACGCCGAAATAGACATCGTCATGGATGAATCTTCAGATTTCCTAGTTTCAGTGAAGAATAGTCTGCAAAACAGGAAAACAGGATTCGCCAGCAGGCTTGAATTCGATAAGAGTTTGCCCGAGGAGCTGAGTGAAACCTTGGCCAACATTGCCGCGTTACCAAGCTATCTGCTTTATGAGTCTGACGGCCCGCTCGGACTTGTGGACCTTTGGCAACTGTTAGAAACAAAAAGACCCGACCTAAAAGACAAAACATTCCTCCCCAGCATTTCACCCTTGCTGACGCATGGCACAAGCCTCTTTGAAACCATCGCGAAGAGAGACATCATTCTCTATCACCCCTATGACAGTTTTGAAGTCATAATCAACCTGCTGAGGGAAGCCGCCAAAGACCAAAACGTTTTGGAAATATACATCACACTCTACAGAATGGATTCAAAATCGCCGATTGTTGATGCTCTGATAGAGGCGGCAAAAAAAGGAAAAATAGTGACAGCCATCATCGAGCTTAAGGCCAAGTTCGATGAGGAGAACAACATAGGGCTTACTTGGAGACTGGCAGCTGCTGGCGTGCACACAGTTTACAACTTCCCGAACTTCAAGGTTCACGCGAAACTTTGTCTCATCGTGAGACGAGAAAAAACAGGCATCAAAAGATACTCGCACATCGGTTCAGGAAACTACAACGCGGTAACAACCAAGATATACGGCGACATTGGTTATTTGACGGCCAGACCCGAGATAGGCGCGGAGCTTTCGGACCTTTTCGGTGTCTTGATGCGTGGATTCCAGAAAGAAGACTTCAAGTACTTGCTCGTGGCGCCGAGGACTTTGAAAACTGAGATCCTAAGACGCATCGACCGAGAAATAGCCTCTCAGCGGAAATCAGGGGGCGGCTACTTGGCATTCAAACTCAACAACCTAGAAGAAACTGACGTAATCAAAGCCTTGTACAAAGCATCGATGGCAGGTGTGAAGATTGACCTCAACGTTAGAGCCCTATGCTGTCTGAGGCCGGGTGTGGAAGGAATAAGCGATAATATTTCCGTAATATCCATAGTCGGACGTTTTCTAGAGCATGCCCGGATCTACTATTTCAAAAACGGAGGAGCAGATGAGGTTCTAATCGGAAGTTCGGACATGATGTTCAGAAACCTTAACGAAAGAGTGGAGGTGCTCTTCTCAGTTCCTGATCCGCTGATAAAGCATGCAATTCTGGAAAACATCCTGAAAATTCACCTCAGCGACAACGTGAAAGCCAGAAAACTCCTGTCTGACGGAACATACGTTAGAGTAAAACCTGAGGAAGGTGAGAGAAGAATCAACTCTCAATCTTGGCTTATCGAGAACAGAGGCATATGGCATGGATACGCGCGTTGAGCCATACGATTGTGAGAAAGGCTCCGGCTATTGCCGATTTGGAGCAGAGACCCTCCTCAAACTCATTGGGACTTTCCAAAGTCAGATTGACGGAGTACAAAACAGTGAGGACAAAGAGTACGTACATAAGATGCGAGTCACGTCACGCAGAATAAGAGCTGCGCTCCCTCTTTTCCGAAAATGCTTTCGAAAGAAACGTTACAGAGAATGGATTAAAGAAATAAAGAAAGTGACGAGGTTCTTGGGAGCAGCACGGGATCTCGACGTGCAGATTATCTTCATCGAGAATTATTCAAAGAAAATCGGAGTCGGCAACGCAAGCAAAGGGCTAGATCTCTTGCTCACTCGCCAAAGAGACCGCAGACTCGACGCGCAAGCGAAAGTCATCAGTGGACTTCAAAAGCTAAAGGATTCAGGCGTTCTACAGAGCATCACAGAACTCTGCGATCAGGTACTCAAAGAAACTTCGACCGCACATTTGGATTCGTCTTCTGTACAGGAAAAAGCATACTTGCACGTTTCGGCAAAAGTAGACGACTTCCTAGCAATGGAAGACTGCGTTTATCGAGAAAACGACATCCTCAGGCATCATGAGATGAGGATTTGCGCGAAGTGGCTACGTTACACTATGGAAGTCTTCTCTCCCTTGTATAAGGATGAGCTTTCAGAACAGATAGGCATCATCAAGAAATTCCAAGACACGCTAGGCGAAATGCACGACTGCGACGTCTGGATTGAGTACATTCCAAGATTTATTGCCGAAGTGAAGAACGAACTCCTGTCAAAAGGCGAAGACAGAGAGGACATCAACAAGGCAGAGCAAGCGCTCTCGAAGTTTGTGGAACACATAAGAGACAGAAGAAAAACCCACTATAGAAGTTTTGTTCGGCTTTGGGAAGCGACGAAAGAAAAGAATTTCTTTGAAAAACTGATGCAAGAAATGAACCCTGGATTCGTGACTGCTGCAAAAAAGATTAGGGAGACTCTGGCAAGCCCTAGTGCGAAGATTGCAGTTTTAGCCGACGTTCACGGCAACCTTCACGCGCTGGAAGCGGTCATTCAAGATGCCGAAAGAAGAGGTGTAGACGCATTCCTGAACGCTGGCGATGTCCTCGGTTACGGTGCGTTCCCCAACGAAGTCGTTGAGCTCCTTCGTGCCAAGAATGCTGTCAGCGTTCTTGGCAATTTCGACTCTGAGGTGATGAAGAAGGACGACAAGAAGAAAGGCGAAAAGAAGCTTGCTTTGCGGGTTGCCAAAAAAGAGCTCGCGAAATCATGCGAAACCTACCTTCGCTCCCTGCCCCGCAGCATCACGTTTGAAATGGCCGGTAAAAGGCTGCTTATGGTCCATGGAAGCCCTGATTCTATCGACGAGCACATCTACCCCGATACCCCTGAAAAGCGACTGAAAGAGCTCGCCAGAACCGTGAACGCCGATGTGGTCATCATGGGTCATTCGCACCTGCAGTTTGCAAGGGAAGTCGACTGCGTCTCATTCATCAATCCTGGAAGCGTTGGAAGACCAGACGATGGGAACCCCCAGACGGCGTATGCAGTGGTCAACTCTAACCCTTTTTCTGTGCAGCTTGTCAGACTAAACTATGACGTAGAGTCCGCAGCAGAGACTCTCAGGAAAAAAAGACTGCCCGAAAGCTTTGCACAAATGTTGCTTCGCGGGGTATCGATTGATGCCGTTGTGCGGGAAGACCGGGCGAAAAGCCATCGCAGTGAACTCCAATGCGGGGAAATCGTGAAAATCACCAGAGAGATCGCCAAGAAGTACTGGCGGGACACTGATCATCCGGAGCAGGTCAGAAAATTGGCTTTGACACTATTTGGTAGTCTAGGTCAATTGCACAAGATGAAAGCACAAGAGCAGTGGTGGCTCGAATGCGCCGCAATCCTTCACGATGTCGGTCTGTCCCAAGGCACGCGAGGGCACCATAAGGCCTCGCTCAGACTGATATTGAATGACGCTAAGTTGTCGTTTACGTCTTTGGAAAGACGCGTAGTTGGAAGCATCGCAAGGTATCACCGGAAGGGCCAGCCCAAGGAAAACCAGTATAACCTTGCCTCGTTAACCGCAGCCACAAAGCGAAGAATTACTTTGCTTTCTTCCATTCTGCGAGTAGCTGATGCTCTAGACTTCACGCATCAGTCTGTCGTCGAGAGAATGAAAGCCAGCGTAGGCCCAAAGAGAGTCAAATTATCATGCCTAGTGCGGTTGGACCCAGCCCTGGAAGAGCAGGCACTTAATAAGAAGAAGGATTTGTTTGAAGCGGTCTTCAAAAGAAATCTGATTGTGGAATGGGAAAAGCCTTGAATACGACGGGTCAAGTTGTTGGGTTTGTCGATATAGGAACCAACTCGGTTCGCCTTCTAGTTGTGAGGATTAACCCGAATCTTTCCTCAACGGTGATCAGCCAAGAGAAAGAAGTTGTCAGACTGGGCGAACAAGAGTTTAAGGACGACATTCTAAAACCGGAAGCCATGAGACGCACAATCCTCGTATGCAGGAAGTTCGCTGAACTTGCAAAGACCTACGGTGCTACTGAGATTATTGCTGTCGGAACATCTGCGATTCGCGAAGCGCGAAATCAGAGAGGATTTCTTCAGCAACTACTGACTGAAGCAGGACTCAACGTTCATGTTATTTCAGGCAGAGAAGAAGCCCGCTTGATATATCTAGGTGTGTCAAATGGAGTGGACATTGGGGAGGAAAAAGCGATTTTCATTGACCTAGGCGGCGGCAGCACGGAGATTGCCATAGGAAATCAATATAAATGGTGTTATCTGGATAGCCTTAAATTTGGATCCGTAAGACTTACCGCGAATTTTATTGGCGAAGGATGGACTGAATCCGTACCTAGGCATGTCTACGAACACATTAAACGGTACGTGAGGGGCAACATGTTGAGAACCGCATCTCGAGTCAAGCAAGTCCAAGCCAAGCTTGCGTTCGGAAGCTCGGGTACAATCATCAACCTAGCTGAAATCACAAACAGAATGTTCAGGAATGCTGAAAACGGCCGCAATCTAGTGTTGTCAAAAAAGAATTTGAAAAAGCTGGTTCCGATTCTTTGCTCCTCACCGCTCAAAGAGAGAAGAAAGATTCATGGTATCAACCCAGAAAGAGCTGACATTATAATAGCTGGAGCCGCCATTATCGAAACTATCATGGAAGAATTCGACCTCGACGAAATCACTGTGAGCTACAAAGGTCTGCGAGACGGACTACTTGTCGATTACCTATCCAGATTTGAAGGTTTTCAGGACTTTCAGAAAACTCCAATGCGGAACAGAACCGTGTTACAACTCGGGAGGTCTTTCGATTTCGATGAAAGGCACTCGGAAGTTGTCGCGTCCCTAGCGTTACAACTCTTTGACAGTGGCAGAAAAGCAGGATTACACGATCTTGGAGATGAAGAGAGAGAACTTCTGAAATACGGTGCGATGTTGCACGACATAGGCGACTTTCTTTCTTTCAACGACCATCACCTTCACGCCCATTATATTATTGGCAACGCCGAGCTTCTTGGCTTCGACCAAAGAGAGATAGCGATAATGGCAAATCTAGCACGGTTTCACAGGAAAAAATTTCCCACAATGAAAGCTCTTAAAGGCACCGGGTTGGACGACCGCACAAAGGAGATCATCATCATTCTCTCAGTTTTCCTCAGGCTTGCAGAGAAACTTGACAGAAGCCATCGTGGCCTAGTGAAGAAAGTGGAGTTTAAAGAAGCTGAAAAAGACAGAATTCTTCTTTCACTCTTTGGAGATGAAGACTGCAGCCTAGAAGAGTGGAGCGTGGCCCAGAACGCACAGGCTTTTCACGCGGCCTTCGCGAAGAAACTCGATGTTTCCAAGGTAAAGTGCACCTGTGAGACCGTTGCCAGATAGGTTTCAAAGGACTGTTGGAACTAGAAATCGGATTCGACAAACGCCTTCGAATAAAGGAAAGCATTTACTAAACTTACAGCTTGTTTCCGGCTGCGTAATGCCCGTTGAAGCGCTCTTGAAAGAGTGAGCGTTTAATTTAATGCCGACGCTTTCGACGGACTTATCAGCTTTGCAAAATCACATACGATCAAGAGTTCCTTGGGCAGCCTGGATTGCTGCTGTGTCGCCACCTGGCCCTCGGAGGATGTAAGCAAATGCTACAGCGATCAGTCCGCCGACGATTGGTCCGACGGCGTAAACCCAGTAATGGGTGAAGTTGAAGAGTATGAGGTCTGGGCCAAACGATCGCGCGGGGTTCATCGAAGCGCCGCTTATCGGATTCGCCCATAGTCCTGTGAGGGCGATGTACCCGCCTACGCCGATGGCGGAGAGAGGTCCAACGTTCTGCGCTTGGGATGCCGTGCCGAGAATCGTGCTTACCAAACCCAGCGTAAGCACGAGCTCTATTAGCATCGCTTGCAGATCGCTGATGCCGGTTCCAGGTTCGGTGGCGCCGAATCCGGGTACGTTTCCCAATATGGACCTCAGAAACAGACATGCCAGAATGGATCCTACCAATTGCGCAACGATATAGCCTGGAACACGCCGCCAAGGAAAATCACCGCGTGCGGCAAAAGAGATGCTGACAGCTGGATTCAGGTGTGCTCCAGAGACTTTCCCCATGAACAAGATAATTACCATCACCATCAAACCCGGTACTACAGCCACTCCTGCTGGACTGATGACTGCCTTGTTCAATACGCTAACAATGCTGCCTCCTACGGCCACGAGCAATAGAAAGAATGTTCCCAGAGTCTCCGCGAACAACCGACGCCATTCGCGCTTAGAGTTGGCGAAGTCCCTTTTCCAAGGCGGTTGATGTCTGGAGATGATTTCTTCCCGCTCTTTTCCGGAGCGATTCTTTTGTTTCGTCTCTAATTGGAGTAGCTCAAGTCTTGCCATTTTCTTTCTTCCAAGGTTTTCGATTCGTCTTAGCGGTCTTTTTCAAGTTTTGCTTTTGCCTTTTTGAAAGCAATAGTTTGCTCGTCGTTCAGAACTGGATACCTCAGGCCTAGATTCTCAATTTGTGATGTCAGGATCTCGGAGGCTGATGCCCACGTGACCCATTTTTTGTCTGCGGGAATGACGTACCACGGAGCCCATTTGGTGCTTGTCTCTCTGAGAACCTCCTGATACGTTTCCATGTATTTATCCCATTTTTCTCTTTCTGAAAGATCAGTGAAAGAGAATTTCCAATACTTGTTTGGATCTTCGAGTCGTTTGAGTAAACGTTGTCTCTGTTGCTCCCTTGAGACGTTCAGAAAGAATTTCAGAACTATCGTCCCGTTCCGTAGTAGATGGTGTTCGAACGCGTTTATGTCGTCATATCGCTGACGCCAGAAAGATTCGTCTCTGGGCCCTGGCGGCAACTTCTGTGTTTTCAAAACTTCTGGGCGGACTTTGACTATGAGAACATCCTCATAGTATGAGCGATTGAAAATACCTATTCGCCCTCTCTCAGGAAGCACTTTCACGTGTCGCCACAGGAAATCGTGATTCAATTCTTCCTCAGACGGTGCTTTGAACCCAAAGACTTGGCATCCTTGGGGATTGACGCCCGCCATCACGTGACTGATCACTCCGTCCTTGCCCGCTGCGTCCATTCCCTGGAGGATAATAAGCATTGAATAGGTGTCGCTTGCCCAAAGCAATTCCTGCATGTTTGCAAGCTTTTGCTTGTTCTTCTCAAGGATATCTAACGCTTGCCTCTTCACTGCTTTTTTCCCTTCTTTGTCTTCCATGGATTTGGCCCATTTTGGGACCCAACGTGGATCATAAGCTTTCAAGTCTATCTCTTTCCCTGCAGGCACTTTGAAATTTTCAACGGCCCCGATAGACATTTTGAAGAACACCTCATGTGCTAATTACTTTGACGATCCTAATATTAGCTGCTATACTGAAGCCATGCCTGAAATTGAGACTTTCAATTTATTATCAACACAGAGCAAGAGTCGTTCGGATTCTGCACTAGGCAGAACGTTGTGCGCGTCATCCAGCAAACTGATAAGAGCATCGAATACGCAAAGAAAGTTTTTTCCTTTCTCGGTCGTTCTGTACAAAGACTTCCTCCTGCAATTTGAAACTTCCAGCAGTTCTGACTGTAAAAGTACTTGTAGATATGCCTCGACCTGGGAAGAACTTAATCCAACCCTGTTCATAAGGTGGGTCTTGCAGGCACCCCTGCCCGCGTGAGACAGCATGGCCGAGATAATGAAAAACCTGTCTCTCTTGGTTCTTTTTGCTTGGGCAAGCGAAATCTGCTTCAGCATAATGGGTTTTTACATCGAGGCAATGGATTTATTCGTTGCCAAAATAAACTATATACGCGTATGTGGCTGCTTTTCCACTATGGTCTTTGATGCCTTCTGCACGATTTATCAAAGTGTTGGCATTCTTTAGGCTTTAGTCATGCCTCGCTTTTGCTTTAATGAGACTTAGTCGTCGCTTCCCAATTGTGAAGCATTGCATTTGAGGAGACATTGGCCACGAGAGTAATCAGAGACGAAGAAAATGAGAAAAGATGTTTCGAAATCTTGAGAGCCTAACTCTTTCTTTCCAAATGTTTCATTTAGCAGCAGGGCAATGCGTATGAGTAAATAATTCGGCGGAATTCACAATGTTGGATCCAATGCTCTTGAGTTCAAGAGTTATAGTAGGAATCGCAAATCTCCATTCTATGTAAGAAAACATGTCCTCAATAGTCTATTTGCAAATCACAAATTAGCCGCCCTGATATGTAATATCATAAGCAATCATGGTGAAAGACAAGGAAATAGATAAGAATATCAAACCGATCAGGAAAGCCCCGTGCTCTTCACCGTTTGATTGGAAAAAAATCCTTATGTCTTAGATGAGCAAAATGGGCAAAATAAGGAAGAATAAAAAGGGAAAATGTGAGCATCTTGTCCTTGTTATTCTCGATGCACTGCAGGTGGTCGATTTTAAAGCTGATTCTCGATGCGCCTGAGATACATGGATCTGTGATAATTGAAGAGTGATACCCGACTCTCAGAACGGAAGTGTCCTTCTGAAGAATTAGCTAGTGCGCTTTAGCCATTGCTTGTTCCCGAAAAGCGAGCCGACTTGTTTAAAGATCGAAGTTTGTATGTTGCTACTTGAGTCCGTTTGAGCGCGCGGGTTAACATAGGTCGCGCGTTGGTTAGTTTGTTTAACTCTCGGCCGCTCACTCTACAATTGTTTCCACGGTCATGTTGAGGACAATTTCTGCGATGTCGCTGGCATACTCTGCTGTTCTTCTCAGACTTTCAATAACCAGCCTCAGGTTAGCCACTTCTTCTGTTCCAACCTTCTTTGAGGAAAGCAATGCCTCTTTCATCGGGAAGCTGACATCTTTTGTTTTTTGGATTACGCTTTCTGCGAGATTGAAGTCCAGTCGGAACAGGGAGTCTATTGCAGTTTCAAACAACGAAACGGCAATGTTGCTCATTTCCTCGACGTTTTTGAGAATCTCTTCGTCTATGGGCTTCTTTAGTAACAGAACGTTCTCCGCGATGCTGGCTGCGTGATCTGCTACTCTTTCTACAGACTTTGTTACCTGGCGATAGCCAAGGCAGTCCCTCGCGTTTTTTAGGCCTATTTCTCTTATGATCCGTGGATTCTGTATCGCCACTTTGAGCTGTCGTACCACGTATAGATTGAATCGGTCAACTTCATCGTCTGTTGCCACAACGCCCTTTGCCAGCTGCGAGTCAAGTTCTTTCAGCGCGGTCAAGGCGTCTTTGTGCATAGAAGAAGTTATGATGCACATTCTTCTCAAGGCACTTTGGATTGAGAGTTCGGGATAGCTTAGCAGAACCTGTAATATGAGTTCCGTCGGAGTGTCTGTGACGATTTCTGTTCCAACGAGTAAGCGACGTGCGAAGTCCTTTATCGTGTTTCTCTGTTTGGAGGTCATTTGTTGATGCTCTTGGGTCTTCATGCGAATCATATTATAGCCTACCAAGTAGGCTGAAACAGTTTTTCTAACTATGGTATTTGGGTTATCGTTTGAAGACACCTTGATAAGTGCGTCGCCAGCGCTCTTCTCCGTCGTCAAAGCGTTCTGTGATGAGACTGCGAGGGAGCCGTTTTCTTCTTCGGAGATTAGCAGTAAGCTACCTTTCTTAAGCTGGTTTTTTGTGACCCATTTCTTGGGCAAAGAGACTATGTAGGTGGATCCGCCAGTCACTTGAAGTCTTCTCATTTCTCCTTCTTGTTTTTTGGAAAGGGGAGACAATTTAGTCATCTTTATAGTCACACTGCCATCTATTTATTAAATCTTTTTCTATATAGTATATAAAGAATACATAAGCAACCTATATAATTCCGCTTAACCATTCTAGGCTCGAAAATTGAATGCAAAAAGAAGAGATGCCAAAATGAATTACAAGATTGTTATTGCAATAGCCGCAATCGTAGTCATCGTGGCAGGCGTAGCCGGATATGCATATCTGTCATCGTCTGGCAAGTCGTCATCATCGCCAACCCCAACAACGATAACACTGACCGGTGCGGGGGCAACATTCCCTTATCCGTTGCTGTCCGTGATGATTTCACACTATCACGACCAAAACTCCAGTGTCCAAGTTAGCTATCAATCGATAGGTAGCGGAGGAGGTATCTCAGATCTCGAAAGCAAATTAGTAGACTTCGCTGCCTCAGACGCACCGCTAGGGCCAGCTGACATGGCTAAAGCACCAGGCGCACTTCACATCCCAGAAACAATAGGCGCCGTCACAATAGCGTACAATCTGCCAGGAATCTCAACAGGTCTTCACCTGACTGGCAAGGTCATCGCCGACATCTTCGCTGGCACCGTTACAATGTGGAACGACCCGGAGATACAAAACCTAAATACGAACACAACGTTACCCGCCAAAAGCATAACTACAATTCACCGGTCCGACGGTTCCGGTACTACTTTCATCTTCACTGGTTACCTAAGCGTGTCCAGTCCTGCATGGAACGAGACAATCGGACAGGGCAAAACGGTTTCCTGGCCTGTAGGTCTTGGCGCAAGTGGCAATACGGGAGTGGCCGAGGACGTCAACAACACTCAATACACCATCGGATACGTCGAATTGGCCTACGCGCTACAGAATGCTATGACAGTGGCAGCAGTTCAGAACCCGACGGGCAACTGGATTCTACCTTCCCTCAGCACCATTCAATTAGCCGTACAGGTAGGTGCTTCAAGCGGTTTGCCGGCGGGGAATCAGAGTTGGACGAACGTAAGCCTTGTAAACGCCAATGACCCGCAAGCCTATCCCATAGTAAGCTTCACGTACCTACTAGTGTACCAAGAACTCAACGTGGTCCCTGGAATGTCGCAGTCTAAGGCAACAGCTCTTGTTCAGTTCCTCTGGTGGGTTGTGCAACCAAACGGCGGCCAACAATATTCTTCCGGTCTAGAGTATGTTCCACTTCCAACAAACGTAGTACAAATAGACGAAGCCACCATCCAATCGATAACCTTCAACGGACAACATCTGCCCACGAGCTAACAGAGTGTCAAGAATTGGACACGCTCCCCAAAATCCTTTTTTTGATCCTGATTTCAGTAAGGGTGAGGACCGGTTGACATGAGTCCAAGATTGTCTGGGGACAATCTGTTCAAGACATTGACGGCTCTACTCGCAGTTTCAGCTGCCGCCATCCTCATGATTACTGCATACGAACTCTTTGTTGGCTCTTTGCCGGTGTTGCAGAAATTCGGCATATACTTCTTCACGGGCACGAAATGGAACCCTGTTCAAACAATGGTCAACCCGGAGATATACGGAGCCCTTCCTTACCTTCTTGGAACGCTCGTCACTTCAGCCATTGCACTCCTCATTGGCGTGCCACTTAGTATTGGAATAGCGATTTTTCTCGTAGAGATGGCTCCCAGAACGTTGAGAGTATCAGTTTCGTACCTCGTGGATATGCTCGCTGCGGTCCCAAGCGTAATATACGGACTATGGGGGTACTTTGTTCTTAGGTTCTGGCTTCTAGACTACGTCGAGATCCCTCTGTCTCGTTACTTAGGTTGGATCCCGATATTCGGCGGAACTCCTCAGGGTCTAGACGTGCTCAACGGCGGAGTAATCCTAGCGATTATGATAATACCAACAGTGTCATCAATCTCCAGAGAAGTCATTCAAGCAGTTCCCAACTCGATCCGAGAAGGAGCATACAGCATCGGAGCAACTAAGTGGGAAGTAATCAGAAATTGGGTGCTAAGCTATGGCCGTTCAGGAATCTTTGGGGCGGTAATCCTGGGCCTCGGCAGAGCAGTGGGGGAAACAATGGCAGTCACCATGGTAATTGGAAATACCATTGGCCCTTCAGCAATCCCCACTTCGCTTTTCAAACCCAGCCAAACGATGGCATCACTCATAGCCAACAACTTCCTGGAAGCAACGCCTGGAACCCTGGAGTTATCAGCATACATAGGCATCGGGTTGTTCTTGCTCTTGCTCAGTCTTTCGATAAACGTGATTGCCCAAGTCATGGTGACCCGCGTCCTCAAAGTCAAAGGAGGTGCCGTGGAATAGATGACGAGCTACACCTACAGGAAGTTCAAGAATAAACTCTTCTTAGCGCTCAGCCTAGGATGCGTCATCATCGCCGCCGTCCCCTTGCTGAGCATCCTAATCGAGGTTATCTTGAAGGGAGCACCGGAACTCAGCATCAAGTTCCTGACACAAACTGGGGGAGTCATTGGATCCTCGGACGCAGGCGGCATAGGCCCCGCAATTCAGGGAACCTTAATCCTGATAGGACTTACTTGCCTAATCAGCATGCCTTTCGGCGTGATGTCGGGAATATTCTTGGCCGAACACGGCAACAACAAGTATACAAGCGCGTATGCTGCTTGGATGAGAATTTTCAACAACGCGCTGACAGGAGTTCCCTCCATAGTCGTTGGTATCACAGTCTTCGCCGTTGTGGTTCTCACTCTGGGTCACTATTCGCCTCTAGCAGGCGCTGTTGCCCTTTCTTTCATCGCGATTCCCATAGTTGCCAGAACCACGGAGGAATCGTTGAAGTTGGTTCCAAACTCCGTTCGTGAAGCGTCGCTTGCCCTCGGTGTGCGCAATTGGAGAACCACAGTCAGCGTTGTGTTGCCTGATGCCAGAAAAGGTTTGGTGACTGGTGCTCTTCTCGCCACGGCAAGGATCGCTGGTGAAACTGCGCCCCTACTTATGACGATTCTCGGAGGGCAGTATTTCTCCCAAGGCTTTGGTCAGCCTATGGATGCTCTTCCGCTGAGAATCTATAGGGATGCTTTCCTGCCTTATTCGAACTTTCAGGCGCAAGCTTGGGGAGCGGCTTTGTTCTTGATTTTAATAGTCCTAAGCCTTAACATTGGCGTCAGAGCAGCTAGCAGTGGCTGGCTTCGAAAGTGAGAATGCCGGAATGAACGAAAACATGGATGATGTGAAGACTTCGAACATGCAAAATTCAGTGCCAACCGGAATAAAGATACAAACCATCAACCTAAACGCATGGTTCGGTGCCAAGCAAGCCTTGAAAGACATTAATCTCTCCATCAAAGCTAACGCAGTCACTGCCATAATAGGGCCATCCGGCTGCGGAAAATCAACGTTTGTTCGATGTCTCAACAGGATGCATGAGCTGGTTCCCGGCTCCAGATCGTCGGGAAAAGTGCTTTTAGACGGACAGAACATTTACTCGAAGGAAGTTGACCCTGTCTTAATCCGCAGGAGAGTGGGGATGGTTTTCCAGAAACCGAACCCGTTTCCGACAATGTCCATACACGATAACGTTGCCGCAGGCTTGAGACTTACAGGACTGAAGAAAGGCAAAAACCTTGACGAGGTGGTAAGGCATAGTCTCGAACAGGCGACCCTGTGGGATGAAGTGAAGGATGACATGAAGAAGCCTGGTACGAGCATTTCAGGAGGACAGCAGCAACGACTGTGCATCGCGCGTGCCATTGCGCTGCAGCCTGAAGTCATACTCATGGATGAGCCGTGCTCAGCCCTTGATCCTGCCGCTACAGCCAAGATTGAGGAGCTGATAGTTACACTCAAGGAAGACTACACGGTGGTGGTCGTCACGCACAACATGCAACAGGCGGCCAGGGTTTCAGATTTCACAGCTTTCCTCTACGTGGGAGAACTCATAGAATACGGCTCCACCTGGAGCATTTTCGAGAATCCGAAAAGTGAACTTACCGAGAAGTATATAACAGGAAGGTTCGGTTAAGAGTGAAAACATGAGCAGGTTATTGGACACGGGTTTGGAGCAGCTCACAGCTGGTTTGTTCAAAATGGGAGAGGTTGCAAACAGAGCCATCAACGTCGCAGTGCAAGGTTTCCTTGAAGGCGAAGATGTGGGCGATGAAGTTCATGAGCTTTCAGAGCTTCTGGTCGCGATGACTGTGACGGCCGAAGACAAAGCTTTTGAGCTGATAGTCAAGTACCAACCGGTTGCTTCTGATTTGAGAATAATCAATTCTTACATGAAAATTGCTTACGACATGGAAAGATACGGCCGATATGCCTGGGACATTTCTTTCACCCATAGAAAACTTGCCAGCTGCAAAGAGTGCGTGCAATCAAGCGAGCTCATGAACAAGATTACAGAGAAAACCCTGCAAATGGTCGGCACAAGTATCAAAGCGCTCAGTGACAACGATGCAGACATGGCAAGGACCTTGGCCAAAACCGAGAACGAAGTGGACGAAATATACGCAGCTTACTTGGACCTACTCTCGAAAGCCCCCCCAAAAACAAAATGCCTGGTCTGCAACCTTCTCGTCGTAAGATACCTTGAAAGAATAGCAGATCACGCGATCTACATCGGCGAATCAATAGTCTACATAGCCACCGGAGAAAAGCTAAGCCTCAGGTAGAAACTCGCTCCATAATTTGGAGACCCTGAGGAAACGTTCATTGGCAAACTACGCTCAGAACTGAAACTGCGGAAGAGAAAATCAGATCCCGGCACTTCCATCTCGAATAGATTTCTCCTAAGGTTTGGGGTGCCTTCTTCTCGCCATGATAGCGCCGTAGGCAGCGGTAGCGATGATTATCACGCCAACAAAGAAAAAGAACAACGCTTACAATATCTGCGACCTGTAACCTCCCGCTGTTATCAAGTAGAGAAAAGCACCGAATACTATCAACACTAATCCGCCGATGAGCGGCCCCAGGAAGATGTACTTATGCTTTTCAGTTTTTTCCCATTTCTCTTCTTTCTCACTTCTTGTAGCCTGCGCCTATGATTCCTGAGCCTCCATCTCTCTTCCCTCCATTTTCTTCGCCTCCCCTTCAGTTCGTCTCTCCAATCAGTCCAGATTTTGCCCTCAAAGAAGCACCACACTTCGGGCAAAAAACCATCTTCTCACTTCTGAACCACATTTTGGATAGTTGGGCATGACCTCACTCCCAAGAATCGACAACGATATTTACTTCTCTTTAAACTTCCGCAGCTTCGAGTTAGGAAGGGCATTACGATCGTGCGTCGATGTAAAATACTTCACTGGATTGTACGCTTTTACACAATGTTAATAAAACTTCTCGTCTTAACGTCCAATTTATTGGGGAAACAAGGATGCCGAGAGTAACCAACCGAGCCAAGGACATCGCGCGATGTCTGGAGCTGGCCATCCTGCTAGAAGTCAGCGCTCCTAAACCTGGTAACGTGAGCATAGCGGCTAATTTCGAGAAGACCTTTTATACTCACTTTCTCGCTTCGGCAGTGGCTGTCGCGCCCTCCTTCGAAACTGCCGCTCAACGAGGAATCTCGGTCTCGCAAGGCGAGATAGAATTGGCTGATGTGGGAGTGGGACGTTTAATACGAAAGTGCATAACTGACATCAACGCTTGGCAACACGGTGGCAACACCCTTCTAGGCACTATCATCCTGCTCTTCCCCATTGCGGTGGCTTCTGGAATGGCGTCGACAACCGATAACCTTGAAATATTGAGAAAAGACCTGAAACTCATCGTAGAATCAACCACACCGAGAGACGCTGTCAACATGTATGCAGCGATAAATCTGGCGAACCCTGGTGGACTCGGAAAGGCTCCAAACTTAGACATCAACGACCCAAACTCGGTAAACAGAATACTTCACGACCAAATATCATTGTACAAAGTTTTCGAGATAGCAGAAAAATATGACAGCATCTGCTCAGAATGGATAAACAACTACCCAATAACCTTCGATCTTGCCTACCCAAGCCTCACCAAAAAACTGCAAAACAAGAACGACTCCAATACCGCCACAGTCCAAACCTTCCTGGAAGTCCTGGCAAAGGTTCCCGACACCTTCATAACCAGAAAGGCAGGCATCGAAAAATCAAGAGAAATCTCAACAAAAGCCAAACTGATCTTGAACCTCGGCGGAACCGAAACCCCTCTGGGCAAAAAAAGCATGAACGATTTTGACCAAGAACTCAGAAAATATAGCAACCTCCTGAACCCAGGGACGACAGCAGATATAATCGCAGCGGCCTTGGCACTGTGCGTCCTCGACGGATACAGACCATAACCCAGCAAAAATGTCAAATCCAAATAAGAAACGCGCGCCATTCCTATTTCTATCCCTATTAATGATTGTGACACTGGCGGCACTCAAAATCTGCTCCAGGAGCACGGACTTGGACTGCTTTCATAAACGGCACAAGACTTCCTCCGCCTTTTTAAACCATCTATTAAATATATGCCTAACGCGCATGGGTGTTCATAATTCCGTTTCTGACCGTAATAGAGCGCGAATTCATGATTTCAAATTTCGCTCATGGGCAGGATGAGACCGATATGTGTGCGCCAACGGCCCCTCCCCCCGGTCCACGATATGATCCAAATATGATCCAATTATACTCTTAGACTTTAGTTTGTGCAACTTCCCGCTCAACCTAGCGTCGACCTATGTCGCGGACGTGAAAACAAAACAGTGCACTTTCCACTAGCTTCCAGAAAGTGCTTTTGTCAGTTTTTTGGTTCTGTCCACTCTTCTCTGAGGATGCTATAGAGGACTCCGTCTTTCCAAGCTCCCTTGTTGAACAAAGCTTTTCTCATGACGCCTTCTCTTTGGAAACCAACCTTTTCTAAGACTCTTTGGGAAGCTCTGTTATCTATGTGCGTGCTTGCTTGAATTCTCTGCACACTTCTTGAGAGAAACAGATAATCAAGTATGAGGCGGACTGCCTCTGTGCAATAGCCTTTACCCCTCTCATTCGGAGCTACCACGTAACCTATTTCCAAAAGTTTCCCAAGCGGATGCAGCATGCTAAAGTGATTCACATAACCGATTATTGTTCCATCCTTCTTCTCAATCATAAAATATTCGGCCTCAAACAAATTGGATTCAATAACTCCCTCTATCTCCAACCTAGACCTCTGCAGTGGAAAATAGTCCCAAAACTCACCCATGAAATCTGGATTATTCGACCAGTTCACAAGGAGTCCCAAATCATCTTTCTCCATGATCCTCAAGTTCAACGTCTTTCCTTCAAGCAATCATCGTCACCACGACAGGTTGAGAGATGATTTGGCTATAACTTTTCCGCAATACCCAAAACTAGTCAATTGTTTCTTTTCTGTCCCGCCTGGTTATGTTGTTGAAAAAAAAGCACTATCCAAAGGAATATAGGAACTCGTCTGCGAAAGCAAAAAGTTTGCAGCGATGCGCAGCGTTTACGAATTCATTTCTTGGGCAGGAGTTGGCAACACCGCCAAAACAACAGCGCCTGCAACATGTTGATTATTATGTTCGGCGAAGCTCAAAAGGACCATGTAAAAGTTCGTGGGTTCGTGTTGCATCGTCGAATGTGAAGAAGGAAGATAGAGCATGAGGATTATGGCGTTGCCAAATGCCGTCGGTTCATTGCTGATCGGTCCGACCGCAAAGTCGGTTCTCTGCACTGGCCTAGGCAGAGATTTGGACAGCCACAAAGAGGTGTACGTTGCCGATATTTGAGATTGAAAGAAGATGCACCCGTATGATTCTGAATTGCCCAAACTTGGTTCAGCAGAATTCACCGAGTAGTCTGGCTTTGCACTTGCTTGCCAAGATACTATATATACGGCTGTAAGCCCATTTTCACTCGCGTCAGCTTTTTTAGGGGTTGCTTGTTCAACGGTGCGAGGCAGATACTTTTCTGCGAGTTCGGTAGCTGTTCCTAATGCATTGACGCTGATGTAGTCCCTCACTGAACCAGCGATGTACGATTCGTTTAGGAGGAGAGTTGTCATGTTTGGCTGTTTTCCTCCAACGACAAAATCTGGAAGCCGCGTGCCGACAAATTCAACGGGTGAAACGAGTTTGTTAGATTGAAGCCTTATCGTTTCTGCCCAGGGAATGAGTTCGAGTTTTGAGCCTTCACTCGACATTACTGAAATTAAACTCGGCTGACCCTGCACAAATGACGTTTGAATCTTTACTATCGGATAACCTGCCATCAACCCTCCTAGAAGTATCAGGAAAGACAGGGCAACTGTGATTGTCATGTTTCGCCTTGTTTTCGCGGTTTTTGTCGTCAGTCTTGCGATGTTATCTATTCTTTGGTTCACTCTCGGGTGTGTGGCGAGTATTTCAGGTCTTCGAGCAATCGGGGATACCAAGAACAGGCCCGAGGTCAGACGGACCGTGAGGTCTTCCTTGGGAAAGCTTTGTAGCGCTTTATATGTTTTTGATAATGCCCTAGCCAGCATTCCCGGTTGGCCCAACAGTTTTGCGCCATCCTCGTCTGCAAGCATCTCCCTTTCTCTTTGCGCAGCTGACGCTGCAAAAAACGCGATGGGGTTGAAAAACGAAACCATCGTCAAAGCGTATGAAAAAGTCTTGAAGAAGAAATCATGTTTCTTAATGTGTGAAAGTTCATGTGCCGCTACTGCCGTCAACTCCTTTTCATCTAGGACGTTCAACATTCCAACTGAGAAGACGAGCATCGTTTTGTTTCCATATCCTGCGACGAAGGCGTTCGGTCTCAAGTCTTCCATAATGCCTATTGTTGGAGGTCTTATGGTCAGTTTTTGTGATAACTCATCAACGTTCCTTTGCAATTGAGCGTACTCTTCTTGCTTAAGTGGGATAATGTGGAAAACCTTGGCAACTATTTTGTCATCAAAGACTGTCATCAGAACGAAATAACATGAAGCTACGACGAGCCCGATCAAACACAATATCCCCGTCACTGAGAGCATCTCAGTTTCTCCCGGAAGAAATGCTAGCACGATAGACGGCGGAGGAGAAACGCTCGGAAAGCTCTGCAGCTGGCCGAAGAGAGACTGAAATGGCGAGGCGTTTGCAGAGCCTAGGTTTGATGACATTATGAAAATTCCTGCAGCGCCGCTTCCGTTCACCATGCTTGCCGTTGTTGCTGGATGAAAGACCGCGAATACCAGAATGGGAATCACTAACGGAAGAATGTATGCGACGCTTCTTGTCCTTCTGCCAACTGAGTGATCGTACCGGAGGAACGCTTTGACGCAGATGAACGATATTGCCAAAAGAATCACGGAATAGTAAAAGTATGGTTGAAAAACCTGCGCCAGAACGTTGTCCAGACCCGTTGGGAGCATTACGTTCACTTCTGTTTTTCTTTAGCGATGTTTTCGACTTGCTCCTTTAGAGCTTTCAGCTCTTGCTCATCCGAAGTCGCCTCTTCAATCAAGTAGCTGGTGACGATTTCCCCAAAGTTTTCGACGAGGCTGTTAATGACTTCCCGCACCGCGGATTTCTTGAAGTTTTGTTCCTCAAGTCTGGGCCAATAAACGTAGAAGAGGCCGCCCTTTCCTTTTTCTAATCGCCTGTCAAGCAGACTCTTGTCGTAGAGTCTGTCCATGGTGGACATGACTGTAGTGTAAGCGATGTTCTTCTTCTTCTTGAGTTTCTCGTAGACTTCTCTTACTCTTACAGGTTTTCTTTCTGAGTTCCATATGACGCCAATTATGCTTGATTCTAATGGGCCCAGGAAAGCCTCTATTTCTTTCCCTCTGAGGTTGTATTGAGAAATCCTCGATTTATCGTTGTCAGGCATGGTCGTCAATTCACTACTATTGCCAGTAGTAGCTATTTAATGTTTCGCAGACACGCTACTATCGGCGGTCGTAACGTTTATAAAGTTCGCTACTATAGCACATAGTAACCACTGAAAGGTGAAAAAATGAAAGAAACAACGGCATGCATGGAAAACGAGATTAAGTGCGGAGTCGAAAATTCCCCACGCGCCAAGCGGACAAGCCTCAGGAGTTGATGATGATGCAACCACCACCTGAAAAACCAAAAACGCGTAGTTTGACGGCGATTCTGATAGGGATAGCGCTCATGTGTTTGCTGTTGGGCGGAGTACTCGGCTACGCGATAAACAACTTTACAACTTCAGATCAAATCAACAACCTTCAGAGTCAAGTTTCAGGCTTGAAACAGGACCTCCAGTCAAATTCGAGCCAAATCAGCAGTCTCCAGACTCAAGTTTCAGATCTGGAGCAGGAGCTTCAATCGAACCAGAACTCATCCGCCGGTAACGTCACTATCTTTTCGGGAGAAAATGTTTCGCTTTCTCAGCTGTACTATCAGGTCAATGATTCGATAGTCATGGTTCAAGGAATAGTGCTGGGATCCAGTTTCTTCGGAACCCCTATCTACGAGGGAGTGGAGGGCTCAGGGTTCGTCACTAACCTGACGGGACAGTTTGCAATCGTAACAAACTTCCACGTTGTGCAAGATGCAGTCAACGTTACCGTAACCTTCACAGATGGAAACACGTATCCTGCCAACGTGACGGGCACGGATCTCTATTCGGATCTGGCCACGCTGTCAACGACCGCGCCCATGAGCGAGTATCATCCTCTCACGATCGTGAGCTCGTCTACGCTGGAAGTGGGCGATCCCGTTTTCGCGGTGGGTAATCCTCTTGGGTTGACTGGATCGATGACTTCGGGCATAGTCAGTGCTTTGCACAGATCGGTTACGGTTGACTGGACCACCTACGCCATCTCTGATTGCATACAGACTTCGGCACCGATAAACCCTGGCAACTCTGGGGGGCCGCTGTTGAATTATGCGGGCGAGGTTGTTGGAATAACCTCCTACACTGCCACCTATGAGGGCGTGGCGGCTCAGGGGCTCGGTCTGGCGATTCCGTCCAGCTCGATACTGCGGGAGGTTCCGTCACTCATCACAACGGGTTCGTACAACAAGCATCCCTATCTGGGGGCAAGCGGAGTCGACATGGATTATGAGCTCGGGCAGGCGATGAGCACAAGTGTGACCTACGGCTGGCTAGTCTCACAAGTAACGAGTGGAGGACCTGCGGCAACGGCCGGCTTGAGAGCTGGCACGACGCAGTTTACCGACGTTCTCGGGAACACGTATACTATCGGAGGCGACGTAATAATAGCGTTCAACGGTACGAAAATAGCGAACGGGGATGCTCTCTCAAGCTACATGGAAGAGTTCACTCAACCAGGCCAAACGATAAACGTCACGGTTGTCCGAAGCAACCAGACAATAAACGTCCCGGTGAAGCTTGGAACTCGACCCTCACCGACGTAGCATACAATCGATCATTTGTCTATCAACTTCGTCCTTGGCTACGTTGAAAATGCTGTAGAGATGTTTGGGGCGCGACGGAAGAGTCGGTAGCCCCCTCCCATTTTTTGTGCACTGAACTTTGTTTCGGATCAATAGTATTGGTAGTTTTGAGGGTGTTGTGGTTTGGTTCATGTTGTTCTTGAGTTTGAGGAAGTGAGGACTTGCTGGCCGTGGCGTGTGGTTTGTGTTTCGGAACAAAAAAAGAGGGTTGTGATGGGGGTGTGGTTATTGCCAGAAGGTTACGAGTGCGCCTAGGCGGGTTGTGAGGTAGTTGACTGTGAAGTTCGCGTAGTTTGGGTATTGGTAGATGGTTGGGATGGGTAGGAATCCAGTGGCGTTGGGTGTGTAGTAGGGGAGTGTGTTGTTGAACTCGACTCTGACGAGGGGGTACAGGGCCGAGTAAGGTGTGTACACGCCTATGTTGCCGAAGTCTCTGGCGGCTATGGCGAGGTCGTTCATGTTTACTGTTGGGAGGCCCGTGGAAGCGTTTACGTCTGGCACAATGTCTGCCATGTAGTTCCAGTTCGGTGAGCCTGGGGTGGAGCCGAATGCTTTGGCGATGATTGCAATGTCCTTCAGGTTTATGGTTCCGTCAGGCCAGTACGGTATTGTGCTGTATGGGGATACTCCTCCGCTTTGGTCTCCGATGAGGTGAGGCGTCGTGAATATTAGGTCGATGTTGAGTCCTGTTGGCTGCAGGCTGTAGGGTACGTAGAAGTTTCCGTCTATGAGAGTTTTCATTGCGCAGAGCGGTTGGGGTGCGGGTGCGTACGCGTTCATTGTCAATCCGAACAGTACGCCTAACGTGCCGATAAGAACGAGTGTGATCAATAATTTGCGACTGAGCTTCAATTTCATTTTGTCACCTCCTCTGTCCTCCGTGGGGTTTTCGTTTGCTGTTCGTTTATGAACTCTCTTGAAGGGTGAGAAGCCTGTTGTTAGGCCGCTGCGAGTCTGCTAGTTACCCTTCTCCCTTCAAAATTGGTTTTTATCATTTGATATTATTTAAGAATTGTGTAACATTGTTACATTTTCAAAAACCGCCGTTGACCAACAGATCTGGAGTCCCGAAGCCTAACAGAACCCTTTCCTGACCTATCCATGATGACGAGTTTACGAGGCTTTGCTCAGCGACGAGCTACGTGACGAATCATGCATGAAGGCATTGACCGTTTCATGAATCGGGCAAAGATGTTCTGCACAGTTCTGAAGGTTTTGAGGCTGTGGGTCGCGACGAGCGATTGGGGAGAAGCGTGAGTTGTGCAGTCGCCCCCTCCCCTTTTTTTCTTTACGTCTGTTGTAATGTTGCTTTGTAATGTGTAAGCGTAAATTTCCATGTATCGTGCAGAGTGTTCCAGAAAACGGGTTAAAAATCGAGATTATGCGCGTTAATGTCGGCCCATCTGTGCTTGTTTAGGCTTCAGTTCGTGCTGAATTATTTCGCCAGTGAACGGTTGACCCCCTCCCTTTTTTTTCTTTACATCAGATGTAATGTTGCTTTGTAATGTTGCAATGTAAGGTTTCCATGTTGCGTTTCGAAGCCTCTCGGCTCTACGGTTGTGAGGTTAGTCATAATGTTGTTTTGTGAAAAACCATTTTGAAAACAGGCTTGACCGAGGCTTACGGCTGACTTTTCCCGTTTGTTTGTGAGGATAATTATAATGTTGCATTGTAACGTTCCACTCGCTAACATTCCTCTTTTTTTCTTTTTCCAGCATGTCCGAAAGGTGCGATTAGGTTTTGTTGAGCCGGCCAAGTGAACGAGTCTCAGAAAAGGCTTTGCTGGCAACTAGGCTGGGTTCTCGGGGCGACACCAAGCTTCTATGACGTTCCTGACGGCTTTTGCCCTCTCAGATTCTTTGAACTTGTAATAGCGTATCCTCTTTCCGAAGTTGGAATGCGTGAGAACGTCGCCGTTTTCGAGAGCTTCGAGATGCGCGCGCACCACAACATAGTTAACTCCTACTTTGGCCGCGATCTGGGCTGGGGTAAGTTTCTGAGAGCTGATGAGCAGCTTCAGTATTCTGAGCCGAACCCTTGAGCACAGTGTATCCTCAAGCGTCGATGGCGAATGTTTCTTCAGGGTTAGGCGGGTTGAAAGCATGATGCGCCACGATGAGAAAGGCGAGTTTTGAGCCGTATAAGTTGTTTGTCAATGCGGCATTCTTGAAGGGGGGAGAGACCAAGGTTAAAGTGAAATAATGTAGACTTGCGGACGCGTCCCTACCTACGAGCTGGTCGACAGGCCGACTGCTAGACTGGTCACTATTGCACAGAACACCTTAACTCTCGTGACCACTGCTCTAGTGGTTTAAGGTGGAAATGAGTGAAGTTTGGATACTTGCAAGTCGCTCAAGAGAAGAATATTATGTCTGTCTCTGTGGCAGAGGCAAAGTTCAAGTTCTCCCAGAATAAAGAAGGTAGCCACTCGTCGTCGGTTGACCGAACTGATCAGTGCGGATTCGGGTTCGACGTGGGCTGTTTCGAACAGAGTTCATCTGAATCTGCTGTGAAGAGATTTGGGAGATGAGAAACATGGTTGATGATGAAAGAAAGAACAGAAAGTTGGAGCCAGAAGACCTCAATAAGGTAGTGACGAATCCGGTAATTGAAGTCATAAAGAACAGGCAGTCTGTTAGGGCCTATATGCCAAAGCCAGTTCCGAGGGGTATCATTAATGCGATAATCGAGGCTGGCAATCTGGCGCCGTCGCAGGGAAGGGAGGAAAAAGGAAGTGTGGAGGCTCTTTTTCAGCCTTGGCGGTTTGTCGTTGTCGAGGACCCGGAGTTTATACAGAAACTGGTTCGGGCCACGCTCCCTATATGGAATGGAATGTATGAAGAAATCAAAGAGACTCACCCCGACTATTACGAGAAGGTGACGAGGCTCCGCGGGGTAATGGACGAACCTAAAGACATGGTTTACTATTCTGCACCTGTCATTCTCTTTGTGATTGGCCCGGCTGAACACGCTCTAAGTTGTGCGTTAGCCTGCGAGAACATCATGCTTGCCGCTTGCTCTCTTGGTCTTGGAAGCTGCTATGTGGGGTTCGGTTCAATGGTCACAGGCGATGCGGGTGTCGTGCAAGCCCTCGAGTTGAAGGATAGTGAACGAGTATACGGACCCATCGTGCTCGGCTATCCAAAGGACGTCCCTGAGGCTCGCGCGATGCGGCCGAAGAAGAATGAACCCATCATCAAATGGATCTAGCAATCAATTGCGTTGCTGGGGGCCTGTTTCTTTTTTATTTAAACATTTCGAAACTGTTAATAGCTCTTGCTTCACTTCTTGTTTAATGTACTTTTGGCAGATTTAATGGTGTTAATGTTGGTTGCCCATCGAAGAAGTCAGGTCGAAATCATCTGCGATATCCTAGAAACTTGTCTGGACGGGGCAGCGAAGACTAGCGTCGTCTACAGAGCGAATTTGAATTTCACGCGGCTGAGCAAGTATGTGAGCATGCTTCTCGGCATGCGGTACATCTCCCTGAGCGTCGTGTACGGGGGAGGAAACGTGAACGAGATGAGGATTGTTTACACGACGACAGATCAGGGGAGGGATTTTCTGGCAAACTTCGTGAACATGGGAAAGATCCGCCGCAAGAAAGAGGCTGGATCGTTGATATCACGATTCTAGCAGGCGTCGGCACTAACATCGGAACGTGCAAAAATCTTTGCTGCCCTCATGCCTATTTAAAGTGTTAAGAACGAGCAGGTTCTAACCTGATGGTTCTTGCTGCTTTAAATCAGAAGGGATGGAGAGCAAATAGCGGAGAATGATTGAAGATCGCAGTGCCCTGATCTAGAATCTAAGGGCAAGCGCTGCGGTAGCTTCAATAAGAACACAGCAAAGCGCGATGATGATGAGGCACCTCGCGCGCCTGAGATGTCTTGTTCATGATTCAGAAAACACGTGGTTTACCGTCAATATTGGTGATAGTCGCCGCTCTGAACGAAGAGAGAGGAGTGGGCCCGACGCTTGCCGAGATCAAGACTTGTTTGGATAAGCCCTTTTGCTTGGTTGTCGATGGACGGAGTACGGATTGTACGACGAAGATCGCCGAGAGCATGGGAGCTGTAGTTTTAACACAGAAAGGTTCAGGTAAAGGCGATGCGATCGCAACCGCAATAGCTCATGCGCAGCTAATTGATGCTAGATATGTGGTGTTCATCGACGCGGACTATACTTACCCAGCGGAACATTTGCTCAAGATGGTTAGAATACTTGAGGAGAATCCGCAGACGGGCATGGTCTGTGGGAACAGGTTCGCTGGAAGTCTCGATTTCGAATCAATGCATAACATGTTTTATGTTGGAAACAGATTGTTGGCCTTCGCTCACAACCTGTTGAACGGGGTCCACCTGGAAGATCCGCTAACTGGTCTGCGCCTTGTGAGGTGGGATATCATGAAAGATTGGAAGCCGAGATCAAAAGGCTTCGATGTTGAAGCCGAGCTGAACCATTACGTCGAGAAGAAGGGTTACGACATCGTTGAAGTTCCAATCCGATATAGAAAAAGATTGGGCGAGAAAAAGCTAAAGCTGAGACATGGATTGACGATTCTAAAGAGGATACTTTCTGAAACCGTATGAACAGCCGTGGATAACGTAAATTTGGGCTCATATCGATTTCCACACACGCGCAGTGAAAGGGAGAGCGCTCTCTTGCACGCATCCCAGGAATGCAAGAAAAACAGAAGCAAAACAAAACAACCCCCCCTGTGATTATGCGAAAAACATTTGACTATTTACTGAACTGGACTTAACAAAAAGGCGTAAGAGAACATTTAGTCACTAGCAATGTTTGGGCAAGCCAATTGAGGAAACCGCTGGGCAATTTGTACGTGCGGGCATTCAAAATATTGGAATGGTTTGTAGGTTGGAGCATTGTCTGGACTGAGAAACGAAAAAAGTCAACGGCACACGCACGCTCAACCCAGCCAACCTAACGCGAAGGTGCCCGATAAAGCGAATTGCGAGTGTCGTAGCTTGATCAAGCCATTTCAATAAAGGATAGTTTCATTGCTGAGGAAACCATCAATTTCGCTAGAATTGTGTTGTGATAGCGCGTTTAGTTCATCCTTCCCAGAATTTTTCTGTTAATAATTGTCCACACTTTTTGTGTTTGGCAGTAACAACTTCCGTGATAGTTCGTGTTATGAATGAGGCAACTAATTCAAATTTCTCATCAGCGTCAATATTTGAGACATAGGCTTTGCAGTGTTCGCAGTAGTAGTGTCTCTGTCTGGAGGCGACACAATTCATATTAGTAAAAACTGATGAAAATTGGGTTACTTCAAGGAATTCCTTTACTTCAGCGGCGTTATCTGCGGCTCTAGATTGCCTCTTCTTGGACATATCTAACTTCCTGTGGTTTCCTTTAGCGTCTTCTCAAGTACATCTTTTTTGGCATTTAGGTTTGGAGATTATCATTAACCATGTGTGCAAGATTAAGCTTTACCTTAAGTTCCCGCGCGCGAAGCTATGAATAGCAGGCATGCGGGCTACTTTTTCTTATTTGCTTTTTTGGCGCATTGGGCACTGCAATACTTGGTTTTGGCATCTAATGTCGTAAAGGCTTTTCCGCAAACTGAACATTTCTTTTGAATTATTCCCATTCAGTAAACCTCATTACTACAGTTACGGTTCAACAAATATAATGGTTTGTTAGCGCGCGCTGGTCGCCCAGGTTTATGCAAGACATTTCTTAGTGCATGCAGTATGGTTAGTTTATGTTCGGATTTTTCGCCACGCACTGTACAGAGCAAGTAGCCCTCCAACTATTGGCAGAGCGTAGACTATTGCGGCGATTAAGGCATACGGCAATGATTGGTTTATTCCGTATATGAGCTCGAAAGCGTGGTGGGTTGTTTGCTTTGGAAGCCAGGGAATGATAGAAAGCGGAGTGGGGAAAAGCCCGAAGATGATGCTGATTACGGCTCCCAGGATGCTGCTTCTTAGCGGAATTAGAACGCCTCCGGCAATCATGAGTAGGCCGCATAGAATGGATGTATCGGCCATAGAGGCGAAAACTGTGCCAACATGGTCGGGTAGCATTAGTAGGTTTAACGTGTTCGGAAGAACGTGAAAGCGAACTGCATTTTCCAGAAGAATTAGCAGCATCCCCCCGGAGATGCATAGTAGGCTGCCGATGAGGTCACGGCGGGGCAGTTTGGCCCGGCTTATTATTCCAAGGTAATCCTTTAGTAAAGGTCTCAATGCCAGAATTACAGCAGCTATTTCCGCAGCAACGAAGGCCAGATACGAGAGCGCCACGAGGCCTGATTGTGTGACTGCTCCTGGTGTCCAGATGTAGTCGAGTAGAAAGAGGCTCATTGAAATGATCAGAGCTGATTTGGCCAGAGTCATAGTCCAGCTCCAGCTCAAATGGAAGAATGCGCCAATGCCTGAACGGAAGCCTAGGAGTACCAGGGCCCCAAAAAAGATGTATCCCCATAGGCTGTCCATGATAAAAGGCAATTGAATTTGGGGTAGCAAGAACCAGAAGATTAAAGCTGTCGAGCTGCAGATTTCTAGCAACCCAAGGGCGAACGCTTCGTTGGGCATTTTTCTGAACATCTTGGTTTTCCGTCTCTCCATTTCCGCCCATGCTTCTACTGCGTCTATGGACAGGAGAGCCTCTTTCCCTGCGGCTGTCAACCCGTACAACCCATCCTCCCTGACTGCGACGAGTTCTGCGAGTTTCTTGAGGTGGAAGTCGACGTTCCCGCTGCTGTCAATGCCCAACTGTCTCTTCAGGGAAGCAAAGCTAGTGGGTTGCTTCTCAAGGATTTTGAGAATTCTTATTCGCTCAGGATGCGAAATAGCTTCAAAGAGTTCCGCAGCATCTACCATTGCGAGTCCTGAAACCTTTCTCTAAGCAACTCGTAATTAATCCTTGCCGTTATCAACCGCCACCGAACCAGTAGTCAACATTGGTTGACAACAACAGTTACGAAGAACAGGCTGGAGGTCAACAATCGTTGACATCGTGGTCAACAAGGCAGGAATTAACTGTCGCTCCTTTCTTGATGCAGTTTGTGGATGTGGTTGAATGGCGGATCTTTCAGTCATTTTGGTCACTAGGAACGAACGGAAATATATAGGAAAAACTTTGAGGAAGGTAAAAGAAGCTAGTGAAGAGGTTGGAAGATACGGGGTCAGCACCGAAATTATCGTAGTAGATAGTAGCAGTGATGGCACGGTTGGAGAGGCAAGGAAATACGTCAAGAACGTGTACGCGTTTCTTCCTCGTGGTGTTTCTAGGGCGAGGAATTTCGGCGCGAGTCTGGCAAAGGGCAGCATCTTGATTTTCATGGATGCGGATACGACGTTGCAGAAGTCTTCGCTCACTGATGTCGCTAAAGAGTTCAGAGATACTTCCGTGGTTTCTGTAATCTCGCGGGTTTTACCTTCGTCTCGACGAAGGACGCTCTCAAGTGTCTTGTTCTATGTGTTAGATGGGTTGTACGTCAGGTTATGCGCTTATCTGAGTTTTCTTTTGAAGTTTTATAACAGAGGAGATATGACTGCGGTAAGGAAAGACATTTTTTGGAGGATAAAGGGGTTTAACGAAAAACTTCCAATGCTGGAGATAACAGACATGCTGCGGAAGGCATCGTCTTACGGACGGACAAAAGTGTTGTCGACTCCCGTTTTTGAGTCCAGTCGAAGACTTGGACAGTGGGGATTGTTGAAGAGCTACAAGGTGTGGTGGAGAAACTACTTCTTTTTCTATGTGTTAGGGCACTTGTGTGATTCGAAATATGAAGCCTGCAGAGGAAGAGATTAAATTGCAAGGGAAGAGTTTTCTTGGAGTTGTCTTACTATTGCTGTAAGCAGGCATGTTAACGTTCGTAACAGAACTTTCACAGTACGCGGTTGTTTGTTTCATTTGAAGTTCTGGAGATGTGGATTCTTTGAGGAAACTTGTAAAGTCGTTTCTTTCTGTTTCAGTTTGCGACAGAGTTAAAAGTTGGACCTCTCTATATGCTTAGGTGGTGTTAGGTTACGTTGAACCGTGGTGCATTTTCCAGAATAGTCTCTCTCACCGTTTGCGTTTGTCTTCTGCTGGGCGTCACCTTTATCGGTTTGTTTGTTTCAGCGACGGGTTCGATTCCAACGACTCAGACGACGCCGCCGATGAGCTCGGTGCCGATGATTGATTCGACACAGATTATTAACTCTGCGCGGGCGACTCAATCACCGGGGACTACTGGCTCAGTTTCGACTACGCAATCGACATCAGATATGGTTATGCCCAACCCTGACAATGAAACAATTTTTATGGTGCTTCCTCAGGAAGTCAACGTGAGTGCCGGTGACATGTTTTCCGTTTCCGTCTTCGCTGAGAACCTCACAAACATGTATGCTTGGCAGATCAATTTCACTTTCAACTCTACAATTGTAGAGTGCGTCAATGTTTCAGTTCCAAACCCGCAAGTGTTTTCAGACAAATACCCAGTGTCTCAGGCTCTTATAGACTTCAACAGCACAGAATTTACCCAGAGACCGTTACAATCTATTCAAAATGATGAAGGATACGTGCTCGCCGGCGATAGTCTGTTAGGGCAAAACCAAACGACGTTTTACGGCTCAGGATTTCTATGCCAAGTAACGTTCAAGGCACTCTCTTCAGGCTCATCAACCCTCGGTTTATCCCTGGGTAACGACCTGTTGCTAGGGACGTATTATCTTGACCCAGGATTAAATCTGACAACACCCATCTTGTCCAACAGTACTGTCACGGTGCTCGCTAAATAACTCACCCGCGACGCAGGCAGAGGTTAGAGCGGCAGGATTTACTCGAGAGCGCATGTCCGTAGATAGAATAGACCTTGGTTAACAGCTCCTTGGCGCTTCAACTTTCCAGTCCATGTTTGCGCTGATCGAAAAACTCAAATCCCAAATAGTGCGCGGTGAGTTGTGTTATTCGTGGTTTCCCAAGTTTCTGGCCACGAGAGCGATGTCTCTCATGTTAACTATACCGTCGCCGCTGACATCCCCTAAGGGCAGGTGCTTAACTAGCGCGCTCGAAGCAGGGCACAAACATGTCAATGATCGTTGACCAGGTGGTCAATGACGCAGGAGTTAACGGTGTCATTCTGTTCATTTGCTTGTATGAGTTGCGGTGTCGCGTGTGTTGGTGATATGAATGAGTAAAAGGCGGCCTAATAGTGTAACAATAGTTGCGATATTGACTTTGATTGCTTTCTTTGTTTTAGCTTCCCTTGATGCTATTGTTGTCGTTTCTTCTATTGGTTTTGTTGGAGGTGGAGGAGAAGGTGATTATGAGAATCCTACACCACCATATCCAGTAATTGCTTTACCTCTGCAAATATGTTGGGAATATGCCTTGATTTTGGGTATTGTTTTGTTTCTTATCAGGTCAAAGTACATTTGGTATGCTTCAATAGTGTTTTGGATTTTGGTTTGTATATTGCTTGCCAACTTTGCTTATTCTGGTTGGGTAAATGTGTGGGCTAGTTTTCCGTCAGACAATATGCAGGATTTAGAAATGGGAATTGGACAGTTGACTTTAATCTTATTGCCATATGTCTATGCAGTCGGATGCTCAATTTATTTTATTTTCAAGAGAGGTGTAAGAGATTACTTTGACGTTTAGTGACGTGATTTGATGGACAAAAACAAACAATAGTGATAGCGCGCCCCGCTAAGGAGTCTCTACTTCTGCAAAGGAACCCCTCCGGCCGACCAAATCGACAGCTCTTTCAAAATTGTTTCCTTATCGGTCTAGCGTGACGCGCTCGCCTTTGTGTTTTCATGGGTTGGAGCGCGAGCGTGATGCCAGCGCGACATTGATGGGTTGAATCAATTCGATTGGAGGTTTGAAAGAAGAGAGCGCGCGCGCTTTGTTGATGAGTGTTTAGAGTGCCCATTCTTTTGTTGCTAGGTTGAATTTTCTAAGGGCTGCTTGGTCTTTGTGCTGTTTTGCAGTGATTGCTTCCCAACGTGTATTTATGATTCTTGCGAACACCCATTCTGATTGCGCCTTTAGCCTTTTTGGGGTAATTGGGAGAAGCGAATCCAATGGTCCTTTTTCTTGCTCTGCCTTTTCTACAAAAAGGCAATTTTGCGAATCCGCAATGTTGAATCCTTTTTCATTCATTGTTATTAGTGGAAATGCGCGACAGATTAGGGGTCTTTTATCGTAGATTTTGCAGGTGTTCTTTTCTGAAACATGTGGACAATCCTCTGAATCAAGTTGATATGTCAGAATGGACTCGGGTTTCAAAGGGTCTATTCTGTCAAATCCCAAGCCTATACTTGGAAATACAATCTCCTTCGGAAAAAGTTCAGTTTCATCAGGAAACAGCACTAGTCCACTGATGATTCCATTGTATCCTCTTAAGAGGTTTCTACAGCATCGGCCACAATGAAGACACTTGAAACGCACATTGTTTCCCATTATTTGAGTCACCCTTACTTGTTGTCTACAGTGAGTCTAAATAACCGCACTCTAATTTTCGTTGTGTTGCGATGTCTCGCGCGCGTAAAAAGAGAAAAAGAGTCTTGCCGTGCTCTTTCTTGGGGCTTCAAGACTTCGGCTTGCTCATGCGCGCGCGGAAGGTGATTAAGGACTTGGCATTTTGTGCGTCTGCTTCCATCATGGTTCCTTAGTTATTTCTTGTTTTTCGTGTATTTTTTGGGGAGTGGTTTTTTCTTCTTTTGTGTGCTCGGCATTTTTCTGCTTTTCTCCTTAGTTTTTGTGTCGTTGTTATAACGCGACTGCACTTTATATAAACGATTGCTTAGCGCGCGCGATAGAAAGTTATGGGATTATTTGGGCGTCTGCGCCACCGCTGGTCAGATTTGTTATTTTTATTTTTAGGTGTTCGTTGGGTTTTGTGTTGCTGATGAAGATTGGAAAACCTTTGATTCTGGCGATGCCCTGCCCGTTTGGAGTCATATCTACTATGTCTACTTCATATTCTTCCCCAAGCTTGATAGGGTAATTTATGCCTCTGCCGCGTTTGTTTTTTGCGTTTCTTGGAGCTCGTTTTTTGGGACTAAAAACACATTCCTCGCTTTCAACTTTAGATACCAAGAAATGCATTCTGGAGACATAAGCGTTTTGTAGGGCGCTTGCCATTCTGGTAAATGGGGCGTGACGCCATGGTAACCAAAACAAAGAGAGATAGAATGAAAGAAGAAAAAAGAAGAAAGAAGCAATGAAGTAGAAATGATGCTCATCGCGCGCGCTTAATGCATTCTGATACTGCGTCTAGATAGCGCGTCTATTTACGTTGCTATTAGCGTGCGCGCCCTAGTAGTGAGGATTAGATTTATCAGTGTTTATGTGTTAGATCCGCTGTGGCTTACATGAGTGAAGTTGAGAAGTGTTTTAAGTGTCGTTGGTGCCCCTGTGTGTTTGCAACTGAGGCAGATTTGGCTTCGCATTTGAAGACTTTTGGTGATTTTGCGCATCATGAAGCGTGGTTTCGTGCGCATGGACGTTGGGAACAAGGTCGCGTGTAGTAGCACGCGTCTTTGAAAAATCCTATAGAATAAGCGCGCGCTTTTGTGTTTTCATTGGTTGGAGCGCGAGCGTGATGCGAGCGCGACATTGATAGCTTGATGCAATGAGAGGAAGAAAAAAAGGAAAGTGTGCGCGGATTCTGTCATTTTACTTTTTGGCAGCTTTGCTTAGGTGTTCGCCTATTTGTCGTGTTTCTCTTTCAAAAGTTTCATAGGGGTAGTGTTGGGCGTGAATCATGGAGCTCCACCTGGATGTATAGCTGGCTAGGAACGCAATCTCGGCGAACTCTTCCGGTGTGGCTCCATACATTTGGGCAACGCTCTTGTGGAAGAGCTGGCAGTATGGGCATTTTATGTTAGCTGCTACCGCTAAGCCTAAGAGCTCCCTTTGCTTTGCGGGTATCTTGCTTTCTCCGAGGGTGTATTTTTTCATTAGAGGCCAGTCGTGGATTAGAACATCGTGTGGCAGTCCTTTCATGAAGCCCGGAACAAATCCGAAGGTCTTCTCAATATCTCTTGTCGTGTCTTCATATTCTCCCATTTATTTCACCTCCTCTCACGTTCAATTAACTCTAGGTGTCTGTAACTAGCCTATGCGTCCTTTATCGTCCTCTTCATGTCTTCCTTGCTGTGCTTCAAAAACTCAGGATGATGATTCTTTGCATGAAGCATTATATGGTCCATTACATCGTTCTCTCCCCAAGGCGACTTCACAGTCCATCCACACTCGGGGCAAGTCATCGTCTTCATCTTACCTTTACTCATAGGCTCACCTCCAACCTTGACTGATTTACGATTGATATTCGTTTCTAACGCGTGGGCTACTTTTGAATCCCTATTTGCTTGGCCCAGACAACTACGTCTGACCACTTGAGTACCGGAGTTATGGTTACGTCTCCTACAAGCCTTAGCGGTTCAACGGCATTATTGAGAGCTGTATTACTGTCGGTTTCGAGAACAAAATAGTGTACGTGGCCTGGTACATCCGAGTATCCTGCTATTTCCTTGACTCCAGATTTCTTCATACTCTCTTCCACCTTTGCTGCGAACCCTTTATCAGGTCGAACTGTGCCTGCAGGGCACGACTCAGCACTATGCCTAGCAACAACCATGAACAACAAACCAAATCACCTGATAACAAGAATAATGTGCACGATATTTAAGCCTGTGTGACTGTAGTGCCGCAGCAACACGCGTTCTCATAATTCACGCGCGCGCCTAATATCTAATAGTGAACTTGGACGTTCTGAGACTGGAATTAGGAGTTGATGCTGTGAAGGGTCAACTCATCTTCAGTTTGGTCGGCTAGGAAACGCATCCACTGTTTCTGCACGCGCTGAAACAAGTAATCACATAAATAGATCCACGGGTCTCAATAGTTTTTTTGATGGCATAAAAATGCTTGAGCTCGTAGTATTTCTGCTGATTAGTATTATAGTTGTTTTCGTATCCGCATTGCTGTATGTGAATTCGATCGAGTTCCTTGGCTACAGGTTTAACATAGGGCATTCTTTTGTGGGTGCTATTCTGTCGCCGCTTTTCACGTCACTTCCCGAGCTTGTGGTATTGCTCATAGCCATTTTCAGTCTTAGGGGAGCCGGCGGTGCGGCGGTGGCGGTTGGAACAATATTCGGTGAGCCGTTCATAGCGTCGAGTGTTTCTTACGGGTTGGTCGGAGTAGTCGCTTTATTCGGTTTCTTTCTGAAAAGAAGGAAGCACAGCTACCTTGAAGTTAGCCAAACTCTGGCAATACCGTTCATTTTCGTCACGATTCTCTTGCCGATAGCGCTAGTTCCATCGGTTTTTCATTCATTTCAAGTGCGGATCTTATTTGGACTGTTGTTCCTATCAGCATACCTTGTTTATGTTGGTCTGATGTATAGGCATAGAACTTTCGAGGTTGCCTCGGAGGCTGAGAGTCCCTATTTCTGCAGAATAATTCCCAACAGGGAGATCGGAAGCTTCGTTCAATTAGCTGTTTCAGTTGTCGTGCTTTACGTTGGAGCTAGCCAACTCGTTTCAATAGTTAACCAGATATCTATTTCGCTTGGAGCTAGCTTGATCGGGCTGTCTATTATCGTAATCCCAGCAGCGACCGCGATTCCTGAGACCGCGAGCGCTTTAATCTGGGGCTTCAGAGGCAAGGACACCTTAAGCATAGGATCGCTGGTCGGCGAAAAAGTCCTGTACTCAACATTGTATATTGCGATTGGACTTTTTCTTACAGCATGGGTCCTAGACGTTCACGCTTATCTTAGCGTTCTTGCCACGACAGTGGTCTCTTCGCTTATGCTCTATTTCATCTCAAAAAAGAAGATACCCTGGTATGGGTTGACTTTCGGTCTGGTCTTTTTCGTTGCCTACGTATTACTAACATTCCTGATGCATATATGAAAAGAGATAGCGCGCCTTTGGCGTGTTGGTTGGCGTGTTGGTCAATTATCATTGACTTAATGGTCAATAACACAGGAGTTAACTTCTTCCTGCTCAATCTGTTTATATGAACCAAAGTGTCGCGAGCTGGTGACGCAAGTTGAGTAAAAAACCAAATAGTGTAAAGATAGTCGCGATATTGACGTTGTTTGCTTCATTTGCCATGGGTCTTCTCACTCTCATCAGTTTCTTGGTCGCCTTTGTCGGGGGAGAAGGACTTGCCGCTTCTGGGGAGGGTGCCATCTACACGGAACATGTCTTGTTAAGTCTTTTACCCGCAATTCTGATGTCGCTCTATGCTTTCTGCCTCTCTATTTCTATGCTAGTCAGCAAGTCGAAATACGTTTGGTACGCGTCAATGCTCTTTTGGACTTTCGTTTGTTTCTTGTTTTCTCGACTTACATTTTCTGTTTGGAAAAGTTACAGTACTGGCGAGTATGCAGGCCTTCAAAATCTGGCAAACTGGCAAATCGAAAGCCTAATTGCGGTTTTAATGCCATATGCTTACGCAATTGGCTGTTCACTATGGTTTCTCTTGTCAGGAAATATTCATGAATATTTTGGCTTAAGAATGAAGACAGCGCGGTAAAGCTATATGCTCATCAGACTTCGTTTCCAAGATGGGACTGATGTCCATTGTTTGAATTGAGGCGTCGGATGTTAATCACGGTTATAGTTCTTTTTGGAGTTTCTGTCAGCCTAGCAGGTTGCTATATGCCATGGGGATATGTAGGAACGATTCTATTGTATAACTATGTTCCTGTTTCCAGGCCAGGTATCCCATACATTAAAATGGCAGCCTATATCCTGCTGACTTGTATCTTGACACTATTTCTTTCAGCAGTTTTCATCCTAAGACCTAGATGGTACACAGGATTACTAGTTTTATGTGGAAGCTTGGCCACTCTTTCTATCACAGCTGCTTGGATTGCGCTTCCAAGCCTGCGCATAATCGAGCCAAGGCTGGGACTCGAATGGCCTTTTAATATATACTCGATTCTCTACGGTGCTTACGTCACTCTAACTGGCGCAATTATCACCTCGATAGCGTCTGTTCTACAACTCTATGTTGCCGTGAAGAGACCGATTAAGAGCGCCAGTTGAGCTTCGTAGCGCGCGCCTTAGAAAGTTTTATATGAAAATGAATTCGATTAAAATCGAGGACAGCGCGCGCGACATTGTAGAGTGGGGGGCGCAATTTGAGAATTAACTATTCAGGTTTTATCGGAGGCATATTGGCTTTCATTAGCTTGGTGTTACCGTGGTGGGCTATGGGCATTTCGAGTTCAGGCATGGGAATGAACCTCTCTGATCAGGTTGCTCTGTACCTATACCAAACGAGAGTGACCATAACAGGTATATCATTATCCGCTTCAACGAATCTTCCTTGGTATTGTTCGATTGCCTTGGCATTTGTGGTGTTAGGCGGCTTGCTGGGTTTGGCAGGTAGTGTCATTGCTAATGGAAGAAGGATTGTGCTTTCACTTGGCGGGATACTTGCTTTGTTTTCGATTATTATATTCGCTGCGGGATTGCAAAGCCAGATTTCAAATGGGTCTTTGGTTACGGGGATCCCAACAGGAGCAGGTTTGTTCTCCAGTGGTTCATACGGCTACCTTGGAATATCCATGGATTACTCGTCGTACCTATCTTTCGGTTTTTGGCTGGCCTTGGTTGCCGCGATTATGATGTTTGCCGCACTAACTAGAGAGCGCGTGCCAAAGCCCGTTGAGGCAATAATACCACCCCAACCTTTTCCCCCTCTGCCAACGTAGAATCGCAGTGCGCGCGGGTGAGTTAAATAATTGGCGTGTTGAATGAATTTTTTCGAAAATGGGATGTGAAGTGGCAAGGCGTGTTTAACGTGGTCTGCTGTGTTGACGGCAATCATCTTCTCGGCTCCTGTGCGCTTGTTGATGAGTCTGGAGAGTTTTGGCAGTTGTGAGCGCGGGCTGGACCGAAGCGGTTACTGCGTTCTCCCGCATCGTTAAACGGGTTAATCCTGAAATCGTCCTGCAGATGGGCAACTGTACAGTGAGTTTACATGTTGTTATGAGTGAGTTTCGAGTCTGAACAGAGCCTGCTGGCAGCTTCATTCGCAAAACACAGTCTCCGTCCAGCCTTGTTCTGAAAAACTTTTTTTCTGGCTGTCGCTTAAAGTTTTTATCTTCGGAAACAAATGTAACTTTTGGTGACGCTGTGGAGAGAGTCCAGCCAGTTGGGGTCACTCTGGTGTGCCTGTTCACCGTGTTAACCGCTATTGGAGCATGGTTAATCGCAATTTTCTTTCTTTCTGTATGGGCACAGGTAGGAGAACCCTCAACGCCAGTGCTTACGCTCATAGGGCTGACCGCCGCGTTCGGCACATTGTTCATTGCGGATACTGTTCTCATATTTCTAGGAATGCGCGCAGGCTATTTTCTGTCGATGGCCTCTTGGGTTCTGCTCATCCTCTTCGACATCTGGCTAGTCTACTGGGTCGGCCCGTCTACCATCTTCATTCCGATAATAGCGTACCTTGTCCTGTACCCCTTCTTCTCCTTCGCATACTTCTCGACAGAAAGAGTCAAAACCTATTTTTCAACAGCTCCTAAGACAATGTATCACACTGTGTGCAGTAATTGTGGAAAGCTATTTGAAGTTCCTTTCAAACCCATAAAACCTATGCGTTGCAAGGAGTGTAAGAAAAATGACACAAATCAAACTGCGCATACTTAAGAGATTGTTTTCTTCAGTTCTTGAATGTCCTTTCTAACGTCTTGAACGCTGCGCTCTATCTCTGAAAACTTGCCTAGCGCGCACTGATGGGCGCGTTATTTATTTCGGTTTTTTCGATTTTAGCGCGCGCGACAAACCTTTAAAGCGGCAGGCGGCAGAAGATTGATGGGGCAAAGAGTTGCGACAGTTTCTTGCCGGTTCAAATCTGATTCTGCTAACGCCTGTCTTTTCCCTCTGTGCTGTAACAGTGGTTTTGCCGTTGGCGGGTTGGCAACTCGATCTGTATCTTCAGTCCCCTCAACCCGGTATAGCTTGGAACGTATCAATGATGGCGCTCTTAGCAATTGGAATAGGTTTTTATCTCAATGGCTATCTAAAGCGAGAAGGAACAGATAAAGAAGCAAACGTGATTTTCCGTCTCTCTTTCATTGTCATCCTATACGGATTGTTTACTATCTTTCTTGCCCTAGCTTATCGGAGCGAGGACGCAACTAGGTTTATTATTCCAGAAGTGGCTAAATTCGCTGCCTTGGACAACCTGTTTTATTCAACTTGGATCTTGAAAGGTTTCCTGTGTTGCTGCACGGGGCTTATGCTCATCTTGACCTCGCTTCATCGCAGGCAGAGCGAGTAAAGAATTACTTTAAGCGCGCGCTACGATTATGAAATCAGTTTCCTTTATGGCTGGTTTTGATCAGTTTGTTAATATCGAAACCTTTTGACTTTACAGATTCAACTAATTGGGAAAATAGGTTGTCATCCATTTGGGGGGTTCTGCTCAATATCCATAGATACTTGCGGTTTGGTGTCCCTACAACGGCGTAGTCGTAGTCATTTCCTAGATCTATAATCCAATAATCAGCAGAGAACGGCCAGAAGAATGTTACCTTAAGTTTTGCTCCAGAATTTTTGTCAACCACTTTTGCCTTCCCATTTGCCTGTTTCAGCTTGCCATCTCTCAGGCATTCATTGAGTACGGAAACGTTGCCATCTTTAGATAAGCTGTAAGTCGCTGTTATGTCAGTACAACCATTTTCAAACCTAAAGGGAAGATGTGCAATCTCATACCATTTACCTAGATATTTATTCAGCTCGACATATGGCACAACTTCAAGTGGTTTCAGTTCTTCTTTCGCCAAACAAATCACTTAGTATCAAAATCACGGGATTGATGCATAAGCTTTCTGGTGAGTCAACGTATGCAAAACGCGCGCGCCTCGAGAAAGACGAAACTGGAATCTCTTACATAATCTTCCAATGTGCACCAACAACTCCAACGCTTGAAGCTTTCAAAGAAAACGTTCTGCATCTCCTTTAGCAACACTCGAGAGCGCGTCAGAATCCAGAAGCTTGAGAGAATAATGAACAGCTATATCAACAAAACATTGACGCACTATGTCTTACATCTTTCCCATATGCTAAAAAAGAGGAGAGAGTTAGATTTTTTGTTTTTGCAGCTCTTAAGATGCCGCCAATCCTGCAGCAGATCCAGCGATTCCGCTCACTGATGTTACCTGCGACAAACTTCCATCTGGGTACACTTTGAATCCTGTGATGCCTGCAGGGCTGTTGCCATTGAGCACGTAAAGGAACTGACTATGATGGCTGAAAGCCATGTCAAGTGCCGGAACATTGATTGTCGCAGCTACAGAACTTAGCAAGGTTATGCCCCCATTCCACGAGATTGAGAACGTCGATATAGTTCCCCCATGCGCGTTGGTCGTGTAGGCAAAGCTGCCCTTATCATTTATTGTGACCCAGCAGGGTGCATTGCCAAAAGTTGGCATAGCACCGCTGATAGTTCTCAAGTCACCTTGGTCAGAAATGATGTATGAAGACAATGTATTGTTTGCTGCTTCGCTAAGAACCAGTTTGTCATCATCAGTGAAGGCAAATCCGTATGGTCCAAAAGCATTGGAGGCATGAGTTGTCGGGGCGCTGGCTACTCCATTAGTGCCGACCATGTACGTATCGATGGTGTTAGTGCCTTTTTCTGTTACGACTAACACGTTTCCGTCAGGGCTGAACCCTATCTGCTCAGGCGAAGGTGTAGATGCACCGCTTAGAGGCTGATTCGAGCCGGGTATGTAGGTCAATACGCCAGATTTGCTCAGCGTGAATCCTGCTATGTTTCCAGATCCGCCAGCATCCAGCACATACACCCAGTTCTCGTAGACGGTTAAGCTTATCGGCATAGTCCCATTGGAACCCGCCTTACTCGAGTAAGTCAATCCGTTGCTTTGCACCTTGAAAACTGAGATTTCGTTGCTTCCAGCGTCAACTACAAGCAAGAAGCGCCCATCTTCTGTAAGGACCACTGCGCCTTGGCTTGCAAGTTTCGTTCCTGTTCCCAACCCATTAGTCGAGAAAGAACTAACATATGTGATTGATCCGTCTGCTGCTCTGCTGTAGTATAGGACGTTGTTTCCTGCTGCGGCATTATCGATGGTGTAGATGGCTCCAACATTTTTAAGTCCTGCACTTGCTACACTCGCCACTGCAAATACCGCGAAGATTGCAACTGCAATGCTCAAAATTGCCAAGATTTTTCTTTCCACCTTTTTCACCCCCTATTCTCTAAATACGTTTCCTTAATTGTCACCACACAAGCGCGCGCCTTTATAAGAAGAGTCGGACGAATGTTGGATGGGACTAGTACAAATGCTGGGCTAGGTCGCCTGAGCGTTTTCAGGTTCACTGCGGAATCGCGTTTCTATCCATGTTTTCAGAGTTCTGTCCACGATCTTGTCCAGAAAACTTGACTTGTAGGCTACCAACAACCTCACGATTCGATCTTCGTCCCGTACGGTGTAAAATGTGTCGTAGCCGATTCTTTCTTTCGCCAGTATATTGTCGTCGATCAGGTGTTTGAGGTAAAATGAGAGAGTTGAGTGAGGAATTTTCATGCAGTCTGATAGAAACTGGTATTTGGGTTTGGTGTTTGCGAGGACTATGAGGATGATTTCCCGCATTCTGGTCTGTCTAAGTGAACAAAGTACCTTCTTGTCAGCCGCGTCAACAGGCTTCGTGTAATATCGCTTGTGATACGCATCCGATTCGGCGAAAAGTACTTTCTTACGCAACATGTAATCCAGATGATACTCCAACGTGGCCAGAGGCATATTCATCATCCTCTGCAGTTCCCTAAGATGAACGCTTGGATTGGCCTCTATCAGTGCGTATATCTTGCGTCTTCTTTCGTTCTCCAGAATCTCGTTCTTGAACATGTCGGACTATTCCTGCAAGATACCAATCAAAATGAATACAAGGCCTATTATCTGAATGAGCATATGCATTTCTTCAGTCATGGCCATCGCATACGTTTCGTTGACTAGCTCAGGCAGTGAGATCAATCCATCTACAAAGAACACTCCAAAGCCTGTAGTGATCAACAGCATTTTGCGGCCTTTTGCGCGGCGATAAGCCGAAAACATGACTGCAAACAACAAGCCGGTGGCCAACACCAAGCCAACGCGTACCCCAACTTCCCAAACCCCAATATTCATAGCACATATCTCCCAGTTGGAAAAGGACAGATCAAACCCAGATAATAGTATTTCTGAAACGCGCGCGGTCGAACTTGCAATATTTGTACAGCCTTCTAAAGCACACTGTGCTTTATCAGTGCCAGAATTCCCTTAAACTCCTGCGCCAACATAGTCCAAGGTGAAACCGTTTGGTAAATATTATCGAAGAATGGGAAGATTAGCGCGCGCGAAGAGGAAGTAAAAATGAGGCGGGTTAGCGAAAAAGGCTGGCGTGTTGGCCGTAACCCGTCTTTAGTACAAGTAATTCTGGTTTTGGTGTTTCTTGTTGGTTTTTGGTTTGTGGTTGATCCTTGGTTTCGGGTTTGGTTTCTTCATTCATAGTTTTTGCCCTTTCTGGGAGTTTGGGAATTTCTATTTCTGTCCTCAGTCTCCCGTGTTCTATTTCTTTACATGTTCTTTTTTGGGTTTCGTTTGTTTGGTTTGTCATGTAATTCAACCCACATTCCTAATTCGTCTTTGACGAGGCGACAATATGCCTTTCCCGACTGAGCAACTTTTTAGGACTGCGGGGAGCGTGCGCTTGTAACGGCTTATGAATATACGCCCAATCATTCCATCTGGTGGGTTTGGGGATAAGTGAAAAGAAGATAAAAGAATGCGAAGAGCGCGCGCATGACATGATTTTGGCAATGCTGTTCTTAACAATAGCCCTTTTAAGGTGCTCTAGTAATATTTCTTTTAGATTAACTTGAGTTATCTTGAGAAAACAGTTGGACATTGGACTGGCGGTACCCTTAGAAAGACATTCACAGTTGTGGGATGCCTCCTTTTTCTATTTTCTTTCATTTTGCCGTTCTTCTATCTTCAATGGTATGGTGTCCAGGTGTCTGATGGCTTTGTGTCTGGTCAAAACTGGTCAAACTATTACTCGTCGTACATGACTAGGGCCACCCAATTCTTTTTCTATAGTTCTGGCTCGCGCACGCTAGCGCAGACGGTATGGTTCTATAATTACTGGGCGAGCAATTACGTTGAATCTACTTTTGATTCAGCGTCGGTGTTTATACCAATGATGTTTATAGCTCAACTTCTCACGTTAGTCCTAGGCTTGGTTTCAATCAAATTCAAAAGAAAAACATTACTGCTTGCACCAGTTCTTCTTAGCCTACTAGTTGTCGTTCTGATGACGTGCGTGAGCGCCCTCATACAGGCGGGCAATATATTTTTCGCAGGATATCAACTAGGCTACTACCTTGTTTACCCTGCAATAGCAATGTTTCTGTGTGCCTTCTTAGTTAATGAGGCAACCAGCGCGCGGGCGCTAGCGAGAAGCAACGTATTGTTGATTTTGGGGATATTTCTTTTGGCGATTGGCTTGGTTGCGGCATCCTATTTCGAGATGCAATATAGTCACGCCGATGTTTTATCGATTCCGCGCCGAGTATATCCTTACCAAACGATAGGTATATTGGTAGATGCTGTTGGGTTTACATTCATGGCACTTGGTTTTGTTGTCAATTATCTAATACACAATTCGAAGAAATAGCGCGCATGGTTGTTCCTAAATTAGTTTGCGAAGCATCTAATGCTTCTAGCTTTGCTTGGTTTGTTGATGTTGATGGCTTGCTTGAGCTGTCAGTAGCGCGCGCTGTGCGGGCGGCTTGTTGCTCTGTTGGATTTCCGCGTTACTTTACTGAGCGTTAAAACGGCGGGTGTTTATAGCGTTCTGTTGTTTACTGTTGTTTGTTGTTTGTTCTGTCGTTGTTTGTTCTGTCGTTGTTTGTTCTGTCGTTGTTTGTTCTGTCGTTGTTTGTTCTGTTGTGTGTTCTGTTGTTGTAGCGTGTGTTAGTTAATTCGTTCCTGTTAGCGAGAGTATAGCGGGTTGTTTGTGGCGTTATTGTTGCTGTTCCTTTGGCGTTCGATTGGCATTTCGCCTTTTTTTGTAGCGCGCGCGACCTTGTGGGATATTTTGCATCAGTAAAAAGTTGCGAAGGAGGCGCACCCTGAGCGGAGCGAAGGGGAAAGGCTTATGTCGCCGAGGACTTGGGCGTTTTCTTGATTTTTCGTTTCGTGCACGCTTAACGTGTTTATGGCTCAATTAATTCTGCGGTTGCGGCGTCAACTTGAAACTGAAAAGGCAAGCTAGGCACAATAGGAATCTTATCATTGGGATGGATCACATATTGGACGTTGATTGTCCAGACGTATCGGTAAGTGATGTTGTCGATTTGTTGAGGTAACCAATCCGCGGGCGGTTGTGTCACCGTATTTATTATAGCCGTTCCGCTTATGGGTTTGCCAGTCGACCTGTAAGTTGCGCCACCCAATTCCAACACTCCGTTCGGAGGGGAAAGGTTCGTAAAGTATGCCCAGTAGTCAAGCTCGATGTAGACGCTGAAATTTTCGAGGGATTCTCGGTTCCAGTATCGGCTATTTAGAGCTATCAACAACGCTTGGTATACGGAAACTGGAGGAGACAAGGAGTAGTTGTATGCAAGCGTGGGAGTCTTGTTGAACTCGCTGTAATATGTCGTGTAGTCTTTTGGTAGCGAAGTGTTGAACAGGATGAACTGGAAAAAGATGACAACTACAATCATAGCGCACAAGGTTGTTATAAGTACAGCTTTCTTTTCCATATTATTCACTTCTACTAATGATCTGTCAAAAGGATAAACATTAGGGTAACTAGCGCGCGCCTCGCTTAGACTTGTGCAAGCAGTTTTTGAGCGTATCGGCATTTTTGGCGTATCGTCTGGAACGGGCGAGTGAGCCGAAGGCTCACGAGCCAAATTGATTCTTGTTTAAAATGCTATTAGCGCGCGCGATGAAGTGTGTTGGTTCTGTTGGTCATAGAAAAAGGAGGGTTATTTGCGTTTTTTGAAAAGTTGTGTTGCGCGTTACTTGACGGCGTAGACCTTGAAGTTGTATTCGCCCGTTTCGGGGTTGAAGGGACCCTTTGACCAGCCCTTAGTCGTATTGAGATATGCCAGTTTTTGAGATGGTGTCTGGAATGTCAGGTCTTCCTCAACGTCCCGCACAGGAGCGGGGTTCACGATTTTCCCCATGCCAGTTCCCATTACGAAGATTGGCTCGCCGTTGCTGAAGATGACTGATCTGTGATCGATTTTCGATGTGCCGTCAGGCTTCATGAGGACAGTGTGTGTGGTTATGATTGTCCCTTTCACCTTTCCGTTGATTTTTCCCGTAAGGGTGATGTCGATCTTCGCGCCTTCTGGGCTGAATTCCTTGATGTTAAATGAGGTGGCGTTCTCTTTGGCTTCGAAGAGCAGTTCTTTTTCCATGCTATTGTCTCCTAGAACTCACTTATAGCATCCTTGGAACTAGTTCTTAAAACCTTCTGATTGCCACCAGATGGCAACGAGACTAACTGACGCTCTGTTTTGGTAATTAGAGAAAGAGGAGGTTTGAGTTCATTTGCGTTTTCTGCATAGTCTGATTCCGTCTATTTCTTGGATAGTGCACGGTTTAGTTTCGGCGAAAGGAGCGAAGTGACTTGAGCGCGCGCTAGACTATTTTGGCTCCTTTGAGTTCATTATCTATGTCTAGAAAACACTCTTTTACGCTCTCATTGAATCTGTAGAATCCGACTCCGTGCAAATCTGAAGGAATTTCCCCATCTCCTTTGATTAGAAGGCACGTGTTACTCCTTCCTATTTTGCCTAGAAAAACTCCCCATTCAAAAATAACATTTTGGCGCCCCCTTTCTTTGAGAGGCTCGCCTTTCAATGATCCGACGTCATCTGGAGTGATGATTATGAACGCATAATTCACATCAGAGTATTTCTCCAATTTCTCAACAAGAGTCTTGCCTTGATGAGCCTTTTCTTCTAAAAGGATAGCTTCTATCGGGTACTTGTCCTCAACAAGCACTTTGAGTTCAAGTGCTGGCAATCTGTCTCTTCCATGAACGATGAATATCCTATTTGAGAATTGAAGTTTGCTCTTGCCCAAATCTGGACTTGGTTCTTCCTTCTTTTTAGAAGAATCGCATGTAGATCTCGCAATTCGACCCCAACCTCCGCAAGTTGGACAGGGCTCATAATTGCTAATAAGGCCTGTGTTGGGATCTTTACCTGTTCCACTGCAATAAGGACAGTGCTTCAGTTGGTCTATGGGAACCTCAATGGTACGCTCACCGTGCCCATTACAAACTGGACAGGGCCTAAATTTGCTAATAAGGCCTGTGTTGGGATCTTTACCTGTTCCCCTGCAATATGCACAATTCTCAATTGTCATTTTGGTAACCTACCAGATGTCGTTATTGTTAATTCCTCTTTGGCGAGAGTATGCTTAATGTTTTTCGTTTGTTGGGTGGCGCGCGCTAGTAATCCATAATTAGTTTTTCAGCAAAAGGAGATGGTGCGTGGGGAGAAAGGAAGGATTGGATTCCAAGGATTGTCGAGTTCAGGCAAGATGTTCCTGCAACCATCTTATTAGAGATTCTTTTGTTCGCGAATTGGTAGCATCCATTATGTTGTTTATGTGAATGTTTAGTTCGTCAGGGATTTTCGGAATACCGAGAGAGTTCATTACTCCGTGGTTAAAATGGAACTGGAACTCTGGGCGCGTGAAATACTCCGCTGGAAAACGTCCCTTTTCGATTAGTTCCCAAGCTAGAAAAGACCATCTACTTCCGAGTTCGTAGGCTTGGAGAATATGCCTATCGGTTGTGTCTGAGCCCCATTCCCTCTCTTGCATCACATAATTCGGTAGCATCTCTTTAACTTCGGTTTCTAATTGATTTTCTACGCCCTCGCGGTTATTTTCATTAGAGTATTGAAATCTGACTCGAAGTTCATCAGGCACTTCAGGATTTGAGGAATAATGATTAAACGCGAATCCAGAGATCAAGTTGTCAGCTTCAAGTTGCTTTATCCATTCCCTCAACGCCCTAATGATTCTTTTCTGGTTCTCAAAATCTGTCGGAATCGGATATTCATGCCACATTCTTTCAACCTTCAATCACAGTTTCCTAAAATCCGTGAGTGCTTTTTGTAATTTCATTGCCGTGGTAAAGGTGAGTTCATCGCCTTCATACTCGCTTCGGTATAGCCCTTGCAAATTCGAAGGCAAGTTTATTCTCTTGTCCACGAGTAAAATCACTTTCTTGTTATACTTGAGGAAAGCGGCGCCAATTTCCACGAGAACGTTGGGATTTATTCCATAGGTTTCATCGGCTCGTTTCTCTTGCTCATCTGCGCTTACATTTATTATTGCGCAATCACAGTCTCTCATCAATCCAAAGATTTTGTCAGGAATAGGAATCGCTGTAGTTTCTGTTTCCTCTGCAACTACATATTCAAACTGTCCAAAATCCAAAATCTGTTTTATCTGGTCGACTATTTTCTTGTTTTTGCTGTGAGAAATGAATACCCGTGGCTTCTTGATTTGCTCCTTGAGTAGCTCGGCTTTCTCTTCCTTTTCCTCTCCCGCTCCTTCTTCTCCTTGGGCTTCTGACTCTTGCGGGACTACAGGAGTAGCTGAAGTAGCCGTCTCAAAAACAACACGAGTGGCTCCTGCTACTTCTCTTATTAGTCCTGCGAATCTTCCATTCGTGATTAATATGTTTAGGCATTCATCCAAATGCTCTGAGGGAACCTGAAACTCGTCTTTTAGAAGTTTCTTTGCATACTCATCCGTAGGCAGTTTAGCATCTCGATACCTTTCATAGAAATTGTGGAATACAGGTATCTTTTGAACAGCCTCTTGGAGAAATGCCGTCTTTTCTGCATCCTTTGCTCTCACTATCGATTCGCCTAAGGGTGTCAGGCTGATGAATTCAGATTTCTCATTCCCTTGCGTAAGACCGTACCTAAAAGAGGCACTAATCAAATACTTGAAATTGGTGCTATCGGGTCTTATTTTCAAGTGATCTGCAATAAAAATTCGTTTCATGGGTTTGCCATTGTTAAGGTCTAGAATTGTTTTCGCAATTCTTAGGGCATCTTCGACTGTATTCCTTGGAAAGGGTCTCTGTTTTCTAGACTCTTCCGCTCCGCTCATGGTTTTATCACTCCATTTCACCTTAAATTGTTTCCTATTTAATCGTTTCTACGAGCTCCTTAGGCGCGCGTAATGTGGGTGATGCGAGCACGATGCGAAGCGAGTGCGAGCCAAAAGCCGCGCTAGAGCGTTGATAGTGTTGTTTTATGCTTTGGCCGTGAGCATTTTCGCAAGTTAGTTGAGCAGGTCTGCTGGTTGCTTTGTTTCTTTTCTAGTTGGCTGCCTTTTTTGTTTCTATCGCTTGTAGTGTGCGCGCTTCTTGTGTTCTCAGAAAGTTATTGATATTGTTCTCAATTTTTGTGAGGTATTCGTTGAGAAAACCTATAGTCACCACTTCGATGATGAATGTTTCATCATAAAATCTTACGTAATAGTAGAGTCCCTTTTTCTTAATGAGGTTCTCTTCTTGATATGTGTATAATTGACCGTCAAGAATGATTATAGGTTTAAACAGCATATAATGTGGAATTTCCACTCCCATACTTTGAGCTAGATCTCGCTTAAGGTCTATGATTGCGTTGCAGACTTGTGTTCGTGCTCTACGAATGCTGTTTCCTTTGCCATCTGTAAAGGGTTCATATGCAATACGCGCTAATTTTTCAAAAATAAGTTGCTCAAGCTCTTTTTTGAACAAGATTTGAGGGACGTAGTCATCGGTCTGGATTTGGTTTTTAGGAAAATCTAATTGGTTTGAGCTGTCAGAGTAAATTTTGGTGTAAAAGGGAAGCTCGTTTCTTATTTCATCTCTACTTATATCAGAAACATAAAATACCCATGGTTTACTGCATTTTTTGCATTCTATAATGAGCCGTACCTGAAATACCCATTCTCCTTTAGGTAAGTCAATGCTTCTTATGCCTTCGATGTCTATTGTTCTCTGTTTGTTTGTATTTCTGTCAAAGTAGGGTTCTTGATTGTAGACACTCCAACCATGGGCTTTTAACATCTCGGTTACTCGTATCTCAAGTGGGAAACCTTGCTTCTCCATATCGTCTAATATTGCCTCAGCAGCGTTATCAGTCATGGTTAAAACGTCTAATTATAGGAATATATGTTTAGCGATTTATTGTGTCTGAGCTATGATTTAGCGCGCGCCAAAAAGAAGTTATCTTCACGCCCGTACTTGTTGAATGATGGTGAAAGGTTTATTTTAAAGGACATAGCTTGATGAATTGGGGAAGATGGATAGAAACAGAATAATAGCTTGGGTGATAGTTATTGCATGTGTGGCATTCCTGCTTGGTGTAATAATTACTCATCCCTTCTCAAAATCCAATCTAGGATACACTGAATTAAATGTCTATTCTGGAGTTCCTGCTTCTTACACTGATAAAAGAGAGAACGTAAGAACAGTCTATGCTTTCGATTGGCAGTATGGCCAGTCGAATTGGATTTCTGTTGAAACAAGTTCATACGTTAATGATTCAGCTTTTCCTGAGAACCAGAACGTTTTCAATTTTCCAGTTTATCTTAATGCATCTTATAACGTAGGTTCAGAGTCTTCTATTTACGGTGGAATACAATTTAATGTCACAACCATATACACGACTTCCGCTAACCCTTTGAATCCTTTCTACGTCGCGCTCTCAATCAAGCCATTGTCTTAGCGCTCCCTTTTAGTCTATGATTTGTATTCTTTTCCTTCTATTGTTACGGTGAATTGGAATTCTTGTAGCGTTGGTATTGTTGGTTTGTTAGTCTCGAGTTGTGTTGTGTTTGCTTGTGGTTTCGGTGTGTCTAACTCTGGATAGACTTGTATGAACTTGTATGCTTTTGTGTACGCTTCTCGCAGTTGTTCGTCGGTTGGTTTGCTGTATGCGTCTCGGCTGTTGATGAGTTTGTGACCTAGGATTTGGTCTATCCAGTTTGTGTTGACGCCTGCGGCTTCCAAGTTTGTTTGGAGGTATTTTCTCAGGCTGTGTGCGGTGGTGTGTTGTGCGTTGATTCTTAGGAATGTTTGGCGTACGAGTGAAGAGAAGGAGTTGCGAGGGATTCGTTGGATTTTGGTTGATTCCCATGTGCGGAACAATGGACTTTTGTCTGTTAGTTTTTCGGGTGGGACTCGTCTAGAACCGTGCTCTCTTTCTTGTAGGTAGGTTTTGAGTGCGTGGATTGCTTCGGGGCCTATGAATGGCTTCGCTATGGTTTTTTGTTTTTGTGTTATTCGTGCTAGTTCAATGAATTCGTCTCCGCGTTCTAGTTGTTCTTTCACATCGCCATAGTTGAATAGTCGTGCGTCACTGATTCTTAGGCCTGAGTCTTTTAGGAATAGGATGGCGGCTTTTATGGTGGTTTTGTTGCGGTTAGCTTTGTTTTCTATCGCTTTGAGTATGTTCTCTTTGTTTGCTGCTTTGACTCCTAAACTTTCGCCACTTGGGTAGTCTCCGCGCCTCATTCGTAGCGGGTAGTAATGGATTTCAAAGAATGAGCGGACTGAGGCGAAGTATGTTTGAAGTGTTGCTGGTGACAATCCTTCGTTCCTTTTGGTGGCTATGAACTTGATGAGTTGACTCTCGATTAGTCGTTGGATTTTTGGGTTTGTGCTGGTTTGGTTTTCTTGGCGTTGTTCTAGTAGTTCGTCGGCTGTTTTGTTTGTAAATTCTAGAAATTTCTTGAAGTTTTTCAGGTAGAGTTCCTTGGTTGTTTCGCTTTTTGTGGCTAATTCGTTGAGCCAATATTCTATGGCTGGGGAAGTAATGTTGTTCACGACGGAATTTTGGCTGTTTGTGGTGGTGGTTTTGTTGTTTATGACGGAACTTTTGTTGTTTATGACGTCCAAGGGGTTTATTTTGGGCTGGCGTGTTGGCCGTAACCCGCCTTTTGTTTTTTGTGGCATTCGGCTAATCGGGCTACCCGCGCTTCGGGTAGATGCTTCATCAGCGTCTGTTTGCCCTTTCCACTTGCAGGACGGCCGTTTCACCGTTTCACGCTTGGCATTCTCGACAACTTAGCATGTGTCATCGGCATTTGCCGAGCGGACGTTTCGTTTCTGCTCCGTAGCCAAGGCTCTCGCCTTACGCCCTTTCGAGCGTTGCAATTCTACGCGTGGGCGGAGTTTCCTCAAGCCTTTCAGATGTTAGGCTCGAAAGCCACACACCAACTCGCCAGCCCAAGATAGAAGTGCACACAGGTGTGCAATAAGAATTTTGGAAACCCTTTTTTGCCCAACGCTTCAATAGAGCGAGTTGAGGTTTGCTCGATGATGTCTAAACGCGTTATCCTGATAACCGGAACGCCGTGTGTTGGAAAGACTTCGGCGGCACGTCTGCTTGAAGCCAAGCTTGATGCCTTGTACATCAACCTGACGGACCTGGCTCTGCGAGAACATCTGACCTCGGGAAGAGATGAGAGAAGAGACACCGTCATAGTGAACCAATCGAAGATGACAAGAAGAATTCGCGAGCTAATCAAAAAAACAGACAAGGAAAACGTCGTGGTCGATGGGCACTACGCCGTCAACGTAGTCCCAAAGAATCTTGTCACGCTCGTGTTCGTGCTCAGGCGCGATCCTCTCGAGTTGCGGGAGTTTATGAGACGGCGCGGCTTTTCTGAACCCAAGATGACGGAGAACCTGGCCTCTGAAATCTTAGACGTGTGTCTCGTGGATGCCATAAAGGCGGTGGGAAACGGAAAAACATGCGAATTAGACCTCACAGGAAAGAGCGGAGAAGACATCGTCGGAGCGATACTAGAAGTGATCTCCGATCCCAACAAGTGCCGCATAGGCGTTGTTGATTGGCTAGGCAAACTGGAAAAAGAAGGTCGGCTCGACGAGTTCCTAAGAATCTAGCCCTGTTCACCGAAGGCTCTGAGTTATCTGCCTTTTCGTGAGCAACGTGATCTTCCTTCGGTTAGCATAAGACTTTGCGTGATCGCTGAATTTTTCCCCCACAATGATGGGACTGGCCAGCCCCACATCCTCAGAGGCCTTGTCAATGTTTATAATCACGTTGACCCCTATGGTCCTGTTCCAATCTCTAACCCAGACGCCCTGCTCAACCCGTCCCTTCTGAACAATCAAATCAAAAACTTTCGAGACCCCGCTGAAACCCTCAAACGTCGTGGCGTCCGTTTCAACCTTGTAACCGTCCTTCTTGAAATAATGCACCGCCGCCTGCACCAGACTCGACGCCGATTTCGATTTGGCCTCTTGCTCGTCGCTCATGCCCCTTTCCTCTCAGTACTAAGCGTTATCTAGTCGAACGTGGAAAAGGCTTTCGATCAGTGACATCGATGGCTACAACGCTAGTAGTTGTTTGCAGCAGATGCGGAGGCCTTCTACTCGCCAAAGCTGACCAAAAGACAAGGGCATGTCCACACTGTGGCTTGACAATCCTACTTCAAAAGGCATTGACACTGGCTTCAGCCAGCACCGCCAACGAAGCCTCGGTCATGCTGCGCAAACTCAAAACCGAAGCCGCAACAAAAGAGAGAGGCCTCAACACGTCGTAATTCAGCCAAGGGTTCGAATCACTTCAAAAGTTTCCGCAGCTGGCACGTTCTACAGATTTTTTCTGTCGTCGGTTCTCCGCATTCGATACATTCACGGAGCCCTTCCTTCTTCGCGGTTTCCTCTATCGCCGGCCTGATCTTCTCTATCGACTTGAAAATCGTGAATTTTATCCCAGGATGCTTCTCCTCCATCCTGTTAAGCATCGCTCGTGCATCGTTTCTCAAAGCCTCTGAAGCGTAGGGACAGGGCGTGCTCTGGAATCTTATTCCCTTGACGTACGCGTACAGCGCAGTTTCTCTCTCAGGAATCTCGCAGAAAGGCTTTATTCTAGGCACAAACTTCGGATGCACCTCATCCGTAACAGGTTTTTCCTTTGCTATCCGCAAAACGTCTCCATGGAGAATGTTCAGAAGCATCGTCTGCACCTCATCATCCAGAGTGTGGGCAGTCGCAAGCTTGTCCGCGCCGAGTTTCCTCGCGGCGGTGTTCAAGGCTTTTCTCCGCAGGACACCGCAGTACGCGCAAGGCGTAAGCTTCGCGCCGTCCTTGCCCTTCAGACGTTTCACCATCTGATCGAAGGTGTAGCCGAAAAGTTCTTTGAAAGAGACCACATAATGCTCCACATCCAGCTTCTCACAGTTTTCCGCGGCTATCTTCAAAGCCTCGTCTCGGTATCCCTTGATCCCCTCGTCAACCGTTATGGCGACGAGCCGAGCCTTGGGATGTCTCAGCTCTATCTTCGCCAAGACCTGCAGCAGGCTAACGCTGTCTTTTCCGCCTGAAACGGCCACTGCTATAGTATCATCGAACCTGAACATCTGATACTTCGCAATCGTTGCCCTCGTCTTTTCCTCAATAGACTCGGTGAAGCACCTCTTGCAGAGACTCATCCCAGAGTAGGACCTGAAGAAAAATGCCTTCCTCCGGCTACACACGCTGCAAACGGCACTGTTACCGGTCAAAGCCACTCATATCCTGACGTGCCCATGTGAAACCACTAAGGCACAACAAAACTAAAGTACATTTTGTTCAAAACCCTCGAACCATACAAAAGACTTGAACGTTGAAACAGAAGGCTAATTGAGCCTTCAAAACCAATAGAACTCGAATTTGCAGGATGGATTGTTTTGGTTCTAGGCAGGTTTCTCTTCTGGGTAGAAAATGAGTTCTTGTTCTTCTAATAATGCCTGGAGCTTGCCGACCGCTTCATAGACGTCTCCTTCTTTCTTGGCGCCCACGCACACCAGTTTTCCAGCCGAGAATATGAGAAACACGACCTTCGGTACGTCCATTCTGTAAACGGCTCCCGGAAACTGTTCAGGTTCATACATCACTCTCTTCAGCTTGTAAACAACGTTCTCCAAGTCTATTTCCCCGTTCAGCTCCGCCGAAGCAACAATGTTCTGAATGGTGATAGCCGGTTTATTGTCGATTGGTATTCCATGGGTTTTCAGCTCCTTAGTCACCTTGTTCACAGCTTGAATCGCTTCCTTCTCCGACTTCGCCCCCGTGCAAACCATCTTACCCGTTTCAAAAATCAACGTGGCCGTCTTAGGCTTCTTCAACCGGAAAACTAGCCCCGGAAACACTTTTGGACTGTACTCAGCGTGCGGAAACTTTTCAACAATCTTCTTCAGGCTGATCCTCTGATTGAGCGCTGCCGAAGCAACAATGTTCTGAATCTTTATAGTCGGTTTTCTCTTGCTCATTTCATTCATCTCAAACCTGTACTCAAGAATATGCTAAGGCTTTATATAACACCTTTTAAACAACCAAACCAGTTTCACGGTACTCAACAACAGCACAGCAATTATAAAACGATTATTTCAGCGCGCGCGCCCTGCGGGATACGCTGTAAGTCGTGATGCAAGAAGCAAATCATTCCGTTAGTCGTGCGCTGAGCCGCGCGCAATACCAAGGAGGGCCACTTGGTTTTCAATCACTCCTCTATTACAAATAGTTCATGCGCCGGCTTTTTCAAAAGCTCAAGTGCCACCTTCTCGGAATCCTTTTGCGAAGAAGCGTTTCGAATAGTGCCCAAGACGTTCCTTATCAATTTGAGCTTGAGTTTCCTGCCTCCCTTCAAAAAAAGCACATAGATACTCTTGCTTCTCTTAATTTTGATGTTGCCTTTTCCCATCGTGCAACCAGTAACGAATTGGACACCGTCAACGAGACAAGAGTGCGGAGGATTAGGATCAGTTGCCACGACAGCCGTAGTCTCGAAACAGTCCTTCCCAAGCAGCGAATTCGCCAGTAACCCCGCCTTCAAACCAAGGACCAGAAAAGGACCCAAGTGCCCATGAAACTCAACTGCACGTTTGAGCAAGTCATCAGATATCGTGGCGTCTTCTTGCGTTTGCTTCAACACGTTTCTCCTAGCACGAGGCGAATTATCTCCAGTTCGCCCCTTCTTTATGTCTTTCTATAAGAGTCATATTGACTCGATGATCCTCGAATTTTTCACATTAGTCTATAAATTGGCCGCATGCGTCCCTAAACAAGCCAGCCCAGCTTGTCTATGCTCAAGCAAGGTACCACAAGATATTCGGAGGCGTTTTTCAGCACGTACTTCTTCGAATGATGAATTGGCGGATAATTCTTCTCTTCATATTCTTTAAGAAAAGATTGAAAAGGGCGGACAATATTCGGCTCATCCGTCTTCGGCCTTATCTTTCCACTTGCCAACGCACCGAACAATTTCTTCAAGAGATCCTGGTATTCTCTTAGCTGACCGTGCTTCATCCCCTTGGCTTCCCCAAACAACTCATAGATTCTTTGATAATCATTTCCAAATCTCTTTTTGTAGGGTCCGAAATTGAGTCTGACCCATTTTTTGCCATACAGGTTCTCCATGAGCGGCCCATCAGAAGGCCTCGCATCTTCAAGATTCTTTCTAATCCATTCCTTCAACTGAGTTTCGTCCATCATATCAAAAAGATGAAAAGGCCCTAAAGTCGATTGATACAGAAACTTCAGCAAGTCCATTATGGTCACACCTTCGTGAAGCTTAATCTGCTCCTTCAAAGCCCTTTCAAAAGCGTCTTCAGCCCTTCCAACAAAGCACAGTTCACCAGAAGCTAGAACTTTGGTTTCTCTCATCTTAATCCTCTCCGAATGAACAATTCTGTTCAATCCGGTTTTGATAAATCTTGTCCGCGCCCGCTAAACGTGTCAGACGGAGAAAACCATCACTTTGAACAGTTTGACTCCTTTCTTTGTAGCCAACTGATTTCGCAGTTCTCCAATTTCGGCAGCTTTGCCCTTTACGGCTATTGCTTCCAGGCAGTCTGTTTCATTCAGGTGAATGTGCATTGAAGAGCAGATGACGTTTGCAAAATGGTGTTGCACATGCGTTAATGCATTTTCAAGTCCCCTCGCTTCATGATCGTACAGCATCATCATAAGCCCGGCTTGATCCTTGATTTCGTTTTGAAGCGACTTCCTCTCTGCTACGAACATTCTGACTGCGTCCTGAACAGCCTTAGATCGATTCTTGTAACCCATCATTTTGACGGTTTCGTCAAAATCTTTCAGCAGGTCTGGAGGGAATGTTACGCCTGCACGCTTGATTTTCGCCATTCTCTCACAACCATCTTCCGCGGGGAGAGCCCAAAGTTTTTATGTACTAACGTGTCACTATTGCGCATAAAAGTGTTACTGAATGAACAGAACTGGAAACAAGTATTACTTCACAAGCTTAGATGTAGCGTTGACAGGCATGTTCTGTGCACTCTGGATTGCAGTGAATTTGATTTTGGGCCCGCTCAGTTTCAGCCTTACCGGGCTCCCAGTGCTGCATGCCTTTGGAATTTTCTTCACACTGCTCCTCGTGGCATGGGTGACTGGAACGTTCGGCACCAGCACGATGGCCGCCATAATAGGCACGATATTTGCCATACTCCTAGGAGCGCCTTACCTGATACTCTGCTTTTTAGGCTCAGCAGTCGTCTTTGACCTGCTGATGCTTTCAAACCATCACAAAATCCGGATTACAAAAAGCAGCTTGGCAATCACAGCAATTGCAACGATGGTATCTTCCTACCTTGCGGGCGTACTGATCATAATATTCTTCATGGGAGGAGGACTGCTGTATGGGCTGACTTTTTGGGGGGTATGGACGCTTATTGGCGGAACACTGGCACTTGTAATAACAATGCCCATAATAATAGCACTAGAAAAGGCGAATGTGAGGAAGATTAAAGGCGACGTAGATTGAGGATTCATTCCTCATTGAAAAAGCCGAAACTTCAGAGCCGCTTTCGTAGAATTCCTTTCTTTCAGAGTGTGCTTTGCACGCGCCTGTGAGCGTCAGCCTCACTCCAGATGCAATGGAAAACGCAGGAGTGCAGCTATGCCGCCGAGCCCGCTGAGCTGGGTGCCTGCCTCGTGCCCCGTGCTTACAACGGTTATTGCTCCGCCCTTCTTCTCAGCCGCTTCCATAACTTCTTCTATCAGCAACCGTTTATCGTCGTCGGATTCGCGGAGCATCTTGTCCGTTAACAGGATTTTCTCAACGGCGCCGAGCTCCGCTGCACGCTTGACTTCTTCAAAACCGTAGGTCACTGTTGCCTCTCCTTTTCCAAGCCGCTTCAAAACTTCCTCGACCAGCATCGTTTCTTCGGCCACGCGCAGATTTCCCACGGTTTTCAACAACACTCCAGAACGGAGCGCTTCATGAATTCCAGCCATGCCCCCGTTGTTAACGCTCTTCACGTCCGCCACTGAAGCCGCAACGTCGGGCGCTTCGGTCTTCACATACTTTGCAAAATCGTTCTTGACGAAACCCACCCCTATAACTGCTATCGGACTGTGAATGGGCGTCCACACTTGACGTAAACTGTTCAATACTTGTTTGAAATACGCGTTCGTGGCTTCGCTTCTTCTCTCTGCTTCGTGTTTTCCGGGAAGTTTTATTCTCTCATCAACTCTCTCCTCGATTCCGTACTGGGCGGTCGTCGCTATGAGGTAGCCTTCATCGTCTATGGAAACCACGATTATCGGTTGCTCTGAGGTTCTGCTGGCCCTCTTCAACCTCTCAATCTCATGCCTCGCCCAAGATTTCTTGACAATTGTAATGGGCGTGTTCAACGTGATGTTCAGCGTGTGATGGGCACCAGTCGGCACAGTTTCCGGCGCTTCGCAGATTACCCCGTGTACTCTAAGCCTGCCCAAAAACTGGTCCCAACCCACGTCCTCCACGGTGACACCGAGGAAAACTGGGATTCTTTCCCCCCGCTTTGGTCTACCGTACTTCTCATCCAGCTTAATCTCTCTCGTCGTACCAGCGTAGACCCTGTCGTTCCTGTAAATAACGTTGTACAGGTGCCAAAAGTCATCAATCGTCTCGGGCGCAACCTTAACAAAACCCTTCTTCGTGTTAATCTCAAGAATCTTCAAAGCATTTTGCCCCCGATGCTTGGCGGTTGACACTCAATAATCCGCCTCTGATATTAAAGCCATAGATTCTTAACCGCAAGACAAACGTGTTCCCAGCAAACCGCTCGGCATTCAAGCGTTCATCGCTTGCTTATCATGTTTCGGTTTTCATCGAAGCTGTCGAAAAACCTATCAGTGCGCCCTGAGTAGCATCTGGTTCTAACATGGAGTGGATGTCAACTTGACGATTGCCGAATTCAAATACGAACTAGGCAAGGTTGAGAGAGGCTACAACAACAGAACCTTGTACATAGATCTTTCTAACATGCGCATAGCCGGCAAACCCGTGAGCAAGGAGATGAGAGAAACCTTCACGGGCGGCCGAGGCTTCGACCTTTGGCTCCTGTGGAACGCATTGCCGAAAGATCGCATAGTTAAATGGGACGATCCCGAGAACGAGGTGTGCATCGCCTGCGGTCCGCTGGGCGGAACCCCAGTATATCCCGGTAGCGGAAAGAGCATCGCAGTTTCAATCTCCCCCCTAACTGGCAGCGTGGTAGACTCAAACGTAGGCGGCTACTTTGGCCCGTACCTGAAGTTTGCAGGTTGGGACGCCATCGAGATTCAGGGAAAGGCCAAGTCTGAAGTGGTCATACTCATTGACGGTGATCAGGGCCTCGTCCGAGTTGAAGATGCGTCTTCAATGCCTTCGGAGGCTCATCTCATCACAGACTTTTTGGCCAAGAAGTACGCGCCGGACAGCGGACAATGCATCTCAGTAGTGTCGTCAGGGCCTGGAGCTGAACACACGTTTTTCGGCTGCCTGAACTTCTCATGGTTTGACGCAGGACGGAAGATTCACAGGTTTAAGCAAGCGGGAAGAGGCGGAATCGGCACCGTGTTCCGAGACAAGAGGGTGAAAGCCCTCGCGGTAAAGTACTCAGGCGGGATATCAGTGGAGACCAACGGGCCAGCAGATGCCGAGATGGTCAAGCAGGTGGGCACGGCTCACGGACAAGAGATTCGAAGCCTCGATGCGAAACAGAACGAGATGGCAACTATCGGAACTACACATCTTGTAACGATAATGAACGATTTTGACCTTCTTCCCGTGAACAATTTCAGGTTTGGCACTGACTCGAGGGCTGCAGAGTTGGGCAAGGAAGTCTACAGGAAAAAATTCCACAAGGGCTTCGACGGCTGCTGGATGGGCTGTGCACTGGCCTGCTCTCACGGCGTCAAAGACTTCGAGCCCAAGACGGGGCCCTACAAGGGACAAAAAGTCTTCGTAAGCGGCCCAGAATACGAAACAATCGCCGGAGTGGGCAGCAACTGCGGAATATACGACCCTGACCACGTCATCGAGATGAACTTCTACTGCGACGTGTACGGCCTCGACACCATTTCAGTCGGCACGGCAACGGCTTTCGCCATGGAATGCTACGAGATGGGCTTGATAGACAAGAGAGCGACCGGCGGCCTGGAGCTGAATTTTGGAAACAAAGAGGCATCCTTGGAACTCGTGCACCAAATGGCAAGGGGCGAGGGCTTCGGCACAATAGTCGGCAAAGGCATCAGACAGATGAAGAAACTCTTCGCAGACGAATACGGCGCCGACCCACGAGTGCTGCAGGACATCGGCATGGAAGCAAAGGGGCTAGAGTTCTCGGAATACGTCACGAAAGAGTCGCTCGCCCAGCAGGGCGGCTACGGACTTGCCCTGAAAGGCCCACAACACGACGAGGCGTGGCTGATATTCCTAGACATGGTTCACAACCTCATGCCCACCTTTGAACAGAAGGCCGAAAACCTACACTGGTTCCCCATGTTCCGCACGTGGTTCGGCCTCAACGGACTGTGCAAACTCCCATGGAACGACGTCGTCCCAGTCGACAACAAGAACACAAAAGAACCCGCCAAAGTCATGGCCCACGTAGACAACTACGCACGATTCTATTCAGCCGTCACCGGCAAGAAGATCACGCCAGAAGACATAATCTTCATGAGCGAAAAAGTGTACAACCTCCAACGCATCTTCAACCTCAGAATGGGCTTCGGCACACGAGAACACGACGCACTGCCCTACCGCTCAGTCGGACCCGTAACAAAAGAAGAGTACGAAAGCCGAGCCGAACGCTACGACAAACAACTGAAAGAAAAAATCGGCTACGACCCACAAGGCAAGTCCACAGAAGAGAAAATGGCAGCACTGCGAAAATACCGCGAGGCAGAGTACGAAAAACTGAAGGACACAGTCTACGCAAGACGCGGATGGAACAAAAACGGAGTCCCAACCATACAAAAAGCAAAAGCACTGGGCATAGACTTCCCCGACGTTGTAGACCTACTGAAAAAACACCAGTAACGCAGAAAACCGACGAAGCACATCCTGACAGGTAGGAAACGATTTTGTTGCTCACTTGAGGGCTTTTTGCGCGCGTATGCTTGTGTTGTTGTGTTGTTCAGCTTTTAGACAAGCTTTTTATCCACTATGCTGCTTGCCTCATCCGTAGGGCCAATTGCACCTCACTGAAGTGAACGGCCCGAGGGCTGCAGGGTTCTGCTGTCTGGGCGCCCTTGCAGCCTTGATCTTTATTTTGAAGCGCACGCCAAGCCTTAAAAGCTGTTTCCGTTCAGTATCGATTATTTGAAACGGGGACCTCATCATGAAGGTAACTTTTTGGCTATTGGACATCAACTACGAAGCCAAAGACGAATCCTCAGAAATCTGGCTGTGGGGCATAACCAACGACGGCAAGAGGGTGCTCATCATCGACAGGAGCTTCGTACCCTACTTTTACGCAGTGGTTGCGGATGATGCTGACCCCGCGAAGGTTGTCGAAAGCATAACCGTGAGCCCTTGCGTTCTGGCCGCCAACCCCGAGGCTGTTGAGCGCAGGTTTTTCGGGAAGCCGGTTAAGGCCGTGAAGGTCTCCTGCAAAACCGGAGAGGAACTGACAACATGTGCAAGGCAACTTCGAGAGCTCGAAGGCGTCAAAGATTGCTTCGAAGACGACATTCGCGTTGCCATGCGGTATCTCATCGACAACAACGTTGTCCCGTGCGGGTGGCACGAAATAGAAGCCTCGGAGGAAGAAAACAAGCTGCGCGTCCAAGTGGAAAAGGTCTACCTGGCAAAATCGTTCCCAAATGTCATCGAGAAAATGGAGGCTCCGCAGTTGCGAGTTCTGGGTTTTTCAACAATATGCTACAGCGAGGAGGGTTCCCCTAAACCCGATAGAAACCCCGTGATCATGATTTCAACCGGTTCGAACCTTCACGAACAGAAACAGTTCTTGGCAGGCGAAGACAGGAACGACAAACCTGTCCTGGAGATGTTCATCAATTATGTGCAAAGCATCGACCCCGACGTCATCGTAGGCTATGGCATAAACGGACAGGACTGGCAATACCTCAACGCGAGGTGCAAAAAACTGGGTTTGCGTCTGCGCATAGACCGGGCCAAAACAGAACCGCACAGAAGCGTCTACGGCCACGTGTCACTCAACGGCAGAATAAACCTGGATCTGGCCGATTACGCGGATGAGTTTCCCGAGGTCAAAGTCAAAACTCTCGCTAACCTCGCCGACTACTTGGGCATAATGAAGATTGAAGACCGCACTGTGGTGGAAGACATTGACTTTGCAGATTACTGGAACGTCGAAGCTAAGCGCGAGAGCCTGAAACAGTTTTCCATGGACAACACTCGCTGCATCATGGAGATAACTGAGGCAATCTTGGATTTCGCCATGCAGCTCTCCAGCCTCGTGAGCCTTCCCCTGGATCACGTCGGCACAGCAGCGGCGGGCTTCCGAGTCGAGTGGTTTCTCATAAAACATACTCACAAGCTCGGCGAACTCATTCCCAGAAGGGTTGAGCAACCCTACAGGCCGTACGCAGGCGGCCTCGTCCTCAAACCCAAGCCTGGACTGCACGAAAACATCGCCGTCTTAGACTTCAAGTCCATGTACCCGAACATCATGATCGCCTACAACCTGTCTCCGGACACATACGTGCCGCCCAAGGAGCCGGAACCGCCGGGCGGAGTGTACACAGCCCCCGAGGTGGATCACAAGTTTCGCAAAGAGCCTCCTGGCTTCTACAAGGAGGTGCTTTCCTATCTCATCCGCGTCCGCGACGAAGTTCGAACGGAAATGAAGAAGCTTAAGCCGGACAGCGTCGAGCACCGCGTCTTGGACGCCAGGCAGAAAGCCGTGAAAGTGATTGCCAACGCCTCTTACGGTTACGCTGGATGGACGGGTGCGCGGTGGTACATGAAGCCGGTGGCCGAGGCGGCGGCTGCCTGGGGAAGACACACGATACTCACGGCGATTCAAATGGCCGAGAAGGACGACTTGAAAGTGGTGTACGGCGACACGGACAGCATATTCATCGAGAACGATCCTACCCGAATCGAAAAACTCACAAGGGACGTTGGGAAAAAACTGGGACTGGAGATAAAGCCAGACAAAATCTACACGAGAATATTCTTCACGGAAGCCAAGAAACGCTATGCCGGGCTTCTGCCAGATGGCAAACTGGACATAGTGGGCATGGAGGTTGTCAGGGGAGACTGGGCGGGCATAGCCAAAACCGTTCAGGAGAAAGTCTTGGAAATCGTTTTGAAGGATGATTCGCCCAAGAAGGCTGTGGATTTTGTGCAGCAGTTCATCTACGAGCTTCAGCAGAAGCGTGTGCCATACCGCGATCTCGTCATCTGGAAAACTTTGACCAAGCCTGCCGAAGAGTACGAGGTCAGAGCTTCTCACGTTGAAGCCGCAAAGATGCTTAGGGCAAAGGGCTGGGAACTAGGAGTAGGCGATAAGATAGGCTACGTGGTGATCGGCGGCAAGGGCCGCCTGTACGAGAGGGTTAAGCCCTACAACCTTGCATCCATCGACGATGTTGACATGGAATACTACGTTTCCAAACAGGTTGTGCCCGCAGCGGCGAGAATTCTCGAGTCTTTCGACGTGACTGAAGAACAACTCTTGAAGTCGAAGACCAGCGGAAAAGAAACTAGAAAGCTAACCGACTTCTTCGGCGGTTAGCCCTCAGCGACTTCTCCAAACGTTAGAAGTTGAACGGTTAATGAAGGCTTAACAGCGTCAGACACGCGTGAAGCTATGATTCTTTTTATGTTTTTCTCGCTTGCCACGTCAACTATTCTCTGGGTTATTATGCCGTCGAAAACTATCGTGTCCACTCCTTCGACCTGTTGAAGCTTTTCGGCAAGCTGGCTGACCGGCATTCGCTCCGTCTGCTCCGATTTCTCGTTCAACAGCACGGCCTCCAAAGTTCCTTCCAGCGAGTTCATCGTCTCAACGATTTCCTTCGGAACTTCCACTTTCACCTTTTCCCGTCTGACCAGCTTTGGCGGTTCCGGCTTCACTGGCTCTTGAATGGCAATTTTGGCGTCGAGAGCTTCGAATATTTCCTTGCAGTTCAGCTCCTCAACTTCTTTTCCTCTCGGTGCTCTTGCAATGTACTTTATGTCGGTCACCTGCAAGAGTTCTTTGAAGATTAAGTCTCCGCCTCTGTCTCCGTCGAGAAGGGCCGTTGCTTCCCTCTCCTTGCACAGCGTCTTCACCGCCTCCGGAACCTTCGCGCCCTCCAGAGCCACAGTGTTCATCAGGCCGCAGCGCATGAGGTTAATTATGTCCGCTCTTCCTTCAACAACGATTATTTCTTTTGCCGTTTCAAGTTCAGGTCCAATCGGCAGCTCTTCTGAACCGTATTTTCCAACTTTCCCCGTCTTAAGCGTCTCAGAAACTTCTTTGAACACCTCGTCCACGGAAGGCATCGATTCAATCGTCCACTTGTGAAGGATGTCCTTGGCCCTGTCAATTATTACCTTTCTTCTGGCCTCCCTGACATCTTCGACCTTTTCAAGAGTCACCTTTGAAGCGCACGGGCCGACCCTGTTTATGCTCTCTATGCTCGCAGCAATCAATGCCGTGGAAACCCTGTCCAGGCTTGTCGGAATCGTTATCGTGCCAGTCGTCTTGTCGTTTTTTGAGTGTAAATCGATTTCTATTCTACCGATTCTGCCGGATTTTTGCAGTTCTCGCAGGTCAAGCTCGGGTCCGAAAAGGCCTTCCGTCTGACCGAAAACTGCTCCTATCACATCTGGTTTTTCAACTACTCCTTCAATATCGAACTTCGCACTTACAACATACTTTATGGTAAACGTCTGGGATGGACCCATGCTGGGGCACCTCCGAATGATTTGTTAATGATCAGCGTTAATCGCGCGACCCGAGGATTGCTCCCTCGAACCACGAGATTGTGTCTTAATATCTGCTATATATTACGTTTATGAATTATTGATCATCCTCTTTAAGCTTTTTATCCCCATCCAGATTTTACCAAGCTTTTTCGCGGCAGATTGACAGGGTTCGAAGCCTTGAGGACGTGCATCCCCCCGGACTGAGCGTAAAGAGAATTTCCCACGTGAGCGGAAACGGGACTAGGTTCATCTTTCGCCGAGTTTTTTGCTCAAGGTCTGCAAGTAGGCTGCCAGGCCTTCGATGTCCTTCAGTTCCTTGCCTGCTGACCTCAAGAGTGCTTTCCTATATGTGACGTTGACTTTTATCCTTGCCTTTTCCAGGTTTTGTCTCAGGATCGCCGTCCATTCTTTCCCTCGCCTGTCAAAATCCAACAGCAGAATGACTTCTCGGTAACCGATTTTCTCTATTTCTGTTAGGAGATCTAAACGGGATTTTCCGCCTGTCTTGGCGGTCACTATCAGTCCCTGAACGCCCAGCGTTCGCAGGGTTTCCAGGTCTTTCTTGCCTTCAACAACTATCGGCGTTCCCCTTGCTGATTCATCAACTAGACATTGCAGCGTTTGCTGGATGTTTTCTTGTCTTTCTCTAAGGTGTGTCGACGAGGTTTTCACCTTGTCACTTTGGAGTTGCTAACCGCGTTGAGGCATTCTCTTGCTTCTTTGTTGTTTTCGAAGTATCTTCTCACGGGTTCAAGCATCCGTGCGAGCTCTTCTGCCACAGCGTTCTTGAGGTCCTGCGGATGAAGTTTACCTTCCGCGTACGCATTTTGGAGCTCCTTGAGGTTTTCGAAAGCTATTGGCCCTCCAAATTTGGGCGGTCTTTGTATGGTGAAGGCCTTGTTTTCTCTGAATATTATGAACTTGCATATCTCCAAGATTGGATTGTACTCCACGGTTTTTTCTGGGCAGAAGGCGTGTGAAATTTTCTGTTTGATTTCTTCGGGCGAGTCGTATATGAATATGCAGGTTTCAGGCTTGCTCTTCGACATTTTTATCGATGAGAGTATTTCCCTTTCTTTCTCTTTCGGAATAGGCCAAATGGGCGGCTTCGCTAGGCCTTGGAGGTAGCTGTGGTGCACGCACACGGGTTTCCAGAACCCGAGCCTTTCGCCAAGTTCTCTGGCCACGACGTTTGCTTTGCGTTGATCCATGCCTAGTTGACAAATTTTTACTTCCATGTGGAATATGTCGGCTACTTGCATGGGCGTGTACAGGTAGTCCGAAACGTGTTTGGCCTCAGACTCCTGTCTTCCTGCAACCTCGAGCGTGCGTGTCACCCTCGCTATTGAGAGGTTTTTCGACACCATCACCGTTTTTTCCCAGTATTTCAAATCGTCGTAAAGCTCGTCCGAGTAGATGAATTCGACCTTGTCTTCTGGAACGCCCAGGGCTATCCATGAGTGTCTGAAGAGATCCGCGGCTTTTCTTATGAGTTTTAGGTCGCCGCCCATCTTGTTGTTTAGCCAAGCATGCCACGTTGAAAGATAGGCCTTGTACCGTATTCCAGCATCTAGGAAGTCTTTCATCTTGTAGGCGCAGACGACGCCTGTTCCAAGGTGAACCAGACCGGACGGTTCCCAGCCGTTGTAGGCTATCGGATGCTCCTCAACCTCCAAGAGTTTCCGCAAGTCTTCAGGAGTTATGACTTCTTCCGTCGGCGGTCTGCACACAAGCTCGATTTTCGTTTCTAAGTCCAAATTTTGCTCTGCCTGCTTCGGGTTTTACCTATCTGTATACACATGACAAACTTAAGAGTTGTTTTCGCGGGCCATCTTGTTCCCTACGTAACCAAACACTTAACTTCACTGTGGGGCGGTACGCTCCTCTAGGTTAAGCTCTCTCCGTCGTAGGCTTTTTAGGCCCGCGCCCGCCGTGTCCCACGTTTGGGTAAACTCGCCATCACAAGAACCGGCAAGCGAAGCTTGCTTCTTCCGTTGAGTCCGTCTGCGTGGATATGCCAGCGGGATTATCTAGGGCTCAAATTCCTGTCATCGCCAGAAGAGAAGGAGCGGCTGAAAAGTTAAGGGTTGCTGTCTCCCACTCCACTTGTCCAAACATGTTGAATGTCGAGCCCTGCAAAACTCATAGATGAGTAGCCGTTTCGATGATGTCATAGCCCATACGGAATATGTTCGATTGGCTGCGGCGATTTCACTTGTTTTTTTGTTTGATTTTGATTATCTTTTCAACGTCCAGTTCGAAGGCTGCCGTGGGGTTTTCCAGTTTCCATGCTTCGAGGACTTTCGGGTTGATTTCGCCCAAGACTCCAACTTCCGTTCCTTCGACGATTATCTCGCCTGCTCTGCCGCTTATGAAGCTGGGATGTTCCGTTTCTTTTATTTGCCATTTGAGCCCTAGGTTCGCCATGAAAGCTTCGACTGTTGATTTGGCTTCTGTGAAGCTGGCGTTTGCGTCGTAGATGATTGCGGCAACTCTGTCTTCGTCCCTGCTTCTAGTTTCTCTCTTCTCATCGAGGAGGGTGACTTTGCCGAGTTCGAATATTTTCTGCGGGCATTCAACGTGCAGGTTGTTGCTCACAAATTCGATGAGGTTGGGCAGCAACCAGCTTCTCAGGCATGTCAATGTGTTGACTTTGGGGTTGGAGATTTCAATTATCTTCTCTTTCTTGAGGTTCATTTTCTTGAAGAGGGTGTCAGGGTTCGTAAGTGTGAACGTGAGGACTTCCTGAAACCCCAGTCCAATCATCAACTCTCTCGCCACGCCAATCAATCTCTGTTCAGGCCTCACCCCTCCGGTCGTGGGCATTTCGCGCCACAGCGGCTTGATGTTGTTGTAATCGTAGGCTATGGCAACGTCTTCGACGAGATCTACAGGATGCATCACGTCGACTCTGTAACACGGAATCTCCACGTGCACACTATTCCCCTCAGTTTCTTCAGCGCCGTGGCCTGCCTTGCGCAGCATCTGTGCAATCTGCTTGGCCTTCAGCTTCAAGCCCAAGACAGTGTTGGCGTAATCAACGTTCAAGTCCATTTGGCCGGTTTCGAAGCTTGGTGTCAGAACGTCCAAGTTTCTGTGCGGATAGTGGATTTTGGCTGCGTAAGCTTTGCCGCCACGGTCTATCAAGGAGAGGGTGACGATTTTCAGAGTGTTGAGCGTTGTCTCTTCCATTGTTCCTGTAACTTCGACGAGAACGTTTTTTGTATCTTCGGTGATTCTTCCAAGGTCGTTAGAGTTGATTATCGGAGGGAAGGAGAGAGGCTTGTTCTCCGCGTCCAAGAGGAGGGGGTAGACCTCGTGTTTGCTGACGATGTGGCCGTACTCTAGGCCTTTCGGATGATGCGCAAGCATTTCTTTCAGGCTCATCTTTTCCGTGAAGCCCAGCGGCGCGAAGCTGATTTCATTCGGCTTTGCGACCGTATACTGCAACGGCAGTTTAATTAAATCCAAGTTGTAAAGCCCGATTGAAGTTCGCCGCCTGTTCCTTCCGTAAGTCTGATCGAGCTTGTCCTGCATGTGCATGAAGCCGCGGATTATGGTGTCATTCAGTTTCAGATTCTTGACTATGGAGCAGCCGATGTAGGGACGTATGTTTTCCAGTCCCTGATCAACGTGAACCTCGGCTGACTGCTTGCCAACTGAATATCGCTTCAAACCCTCTTCGATGCCCAGAAACCCTCGCAGAGCTCTGACTAGGCCCTCGATGTTCCAGATGTCCGGACGATTTGTATCCTTTATCTCAACGCTCATAGTTCCTTCTTTCTCATCGAACAGGTTCGCCTCTCCCTTGACAAATGCAAGCGCATCGTTGATCTCATCCAAGTCTTTGTGCAGCATTTTTCCGAGCAGCCTTTCGAACTCGGCATAGTCTATGTCTATCGTCGGCATCTAGACCACCGCCTTCCTTCTGACCCAGTCTAGGTCTTGGCTGAAAATGTATCGTATCTCCTCGACCTTGGCCCTCATCATGAACAATCGGTCGATGCCTAAACCCCAAGCGATAACTGGCTCCTTGATGCCCATGGGCATTGTAACTTCGGGTCTGAAAATTCCTGAGCCGCCGAACTCTATCCATCCGACACCTTTCTTGTACGCGGCAAGTTCAACGCTCGGTTCCGTGAAGGGAAAGTAGTCCGGCCTGAACCTAACCTTGTCTGCCCCCGCGATTTCGGTGGCAAATTTTCCCAGCACACCCAGCAGATCTCGCAACGTCAAATCCTTTTCAATGATTATGCCTTCAACCTGATTGAACTCTGTCAGGTGCAGCTTGTCAACTATTTCCGGTCTGTAGCATCGCGCAAACGAGAAGTATCTACCCGGAACCTGCAGGTCTTTGCTCAGCAACGTTCTAGCACTGAGGCATGTTCCGTGTCCTCGCAGAATGAGTCGTTTGGCTTCTTTCTCCGAGTACTTGTATTTCCAGCCTGTGGAGCCTGTTTTCCAGCCGTTTTCATGAGTCTTTCTCACGTTGTCAAGGATTTTCGCGGGAACGTCTATGCTTCCTTCTTTTGGCGATTTGACGAAGTAAATGCCTGATGCTTCTCGGGCCGGATGGTCCTGGGGCGTGTAGAGGGCGTCGAAGTTAAAGAAGGACGTTTCAACTGCCGTGCCGATCATTTCTCTGAATCCCAGGGTAACAAGCTTTTCTCTCACTTCTTCCAAGAATTGTGTGTAGGGATGCTTCTTGCCGGGCCATGTCTCAGCCACCGATGCCTCCACGTTGTATCTTTGAAGCTTCACACTCTTCCATTTGCCGCCGACGATAAGCTCCTGCGTCAACTGTGTCACTTCAGGAGCCTCACTCTTTCTTTCCCTCAAGCCTTGCTTTCCGGCTGCCGTCAATTCAAAAACGCGCCGTATCTTTCCCTCGACGTCGAGAAGCTTCCTTCCTTTAAGAACCTGCACAGCACCTTGAAGCTTAGCATCTAACTCTTCCGCCGTCACGTTTTCCTTTTCAGCAAGAACCTTGAGCAGCCTCTCATCGTCACCCACTGCCGGTTTAACGATAGCCTGCAACACGTCAGCTTTCGAGTCGAGCATCGTCCATTTTTTCTTCTGAGCCCACCCCAGCGCGATTGGCATGAATTGCTTTTCCAAACCTGCCTTTTCAAAGGCATCCTTGCGAGCAGCTTTCCCGCCGAGGTTCTCTAAAGCGTTCATGAGACGCCGTTCCGGCAGGCCCTTATTAGCGTGAAGCTTTCCCTCTGCGCTGAGCTTCAGCAACGTCTCTCTGCATTCATGAATCGTTATAAGTCCTTTTTCCTGCAGTGCCAAGGCGGCACGCATCACAGCCGCATCCGACAGTCCGCTATTCTGAATGAGTTGCTCAACGTTCGCCTCCCCAATGAAGTTGCTCAACGCTGAAAGCGTCCGACGTTCGTGTTCTCTCAAGTCAACCATGCTGTTCCGCACCTTTGAGCCAGATAGATTGGATTTTGTAATGTAAATGCTCATATTTTAATAAAAGCCTGACTCTGGAACGCGTACAATTCACACCGTGCCTCATTTGAAAGGCATGAGCGCATGTCGCACAAGACTTAATACTTTTCTTTGAAATGTATAGGGAACCGTGGTAGGCGTGAAATTTGACGGGTGAGAAGAAAAATGAAATGGTCGTCACCCCGTGGGAAGTTCGGGGTGAGGTTGACTATGACCGTTTGATACGTGAGTTTGGAACCCAACCGCTGACCGACGAACTGCTGAAGAGGTTGGCACATTACACGGGTGAAATTCATCTCCAGCTGCGAAGAAAACTGTTCTTTTCTCACCGCGACTTGGACACGGTTTTGGACTTGTACGACAAGGGAACAAAATTCGTGTTGTACACTGGGCGAGGCCCATCAGGTCCTGTTCACATAGGACATCTCGTCCCGTGGATCTTCACGAAACACCTGCAGGATGCGTTTGACACCAGGCTCTATTTTCAAATGACCGACGACGAGAAGTTTGTTGTGGACGACGAACGCAAACTCGCCGAAACCACCCAATTGGGCTACGACAACGCCCTAGACTTGGTAGCGCTGGGTTTTGAACCGGAGAAGACGTTCATAATCTACGACGTTCAAGACATCGACCTGCTCTACGACATCGCATTGGAAGTGGCCAAACGGATAACCTACTCAACGGCCAAAGCCACTTTCGGGTTTCAAGAGAGCATGAACCTCGGCTGGGTGTTCTGGCCCGCCGTACAAGCGGTTCCCTGCTTCATACACAAGAAACTGACTGGAGAAAACGTTCCCGCACTCATCCCGGCCGCCATCGATCAAGATCCTTACTGGAGAATCACCCGAGACATCGCATCAAAACTCGGCTACTACAAACCCGCGCAAATTCATAATCGCTTCCTGCCGGGACTGGGAATAGGAGGAAAAATGAGCGCGTCCGAGCCAGACACGGCAATATTCACCGTCGACTCGCCCGATGTCGTGAAGAGAAAGGTCTGGAAAGCCTTCACGGGCGGAAAGGCAACCGTTGCGGAACAGAGGAAGGAAGGCGCGAACCCAGACGTTTGCTCCGTGTACCAGTACTTCCTCTACCTCTTCGAGGAAGACGACAAAAAACTCAGCGAAAGAGAGAGACTGTGCAGAACCGGCGGAATAATGTGCGGCGAGTGCAAAAAAGATCTGACCGAACGGATCAACCGTTTTCTCGCCGAACACCAGAAGAAAAGGGAAAAAGCAAGAGACAAAGTAGAGAAGTATCACGTGAAACGTTGAGGTGCGTTTGGCACATGCTCGAGAAAGAAAAGGTGGAAGTCAACATCAGTTCAAGCTACAGGCTTCTTCATCCAATGCACACGGTGCTCGTCACGAGCGTAGGAAAAAACGGAAAATCCAACATAATAACCCTGGCGTGGGCGATGCCCGCCTCGGCAAGCCCGCCCCTCGTGGCCATAAGCGTCTCACCTCGGAGACACTCACATGGCCTCATCGAGGAATCGAAAGAGTTTGTTGTTAACATACCTACGATGGACCTGCTCGGCAAGACCGTACTCTGCGGAACGACCAGCGGCAGAAACCATGACAAATTCAAAGAAACAGGCTTGACAGCGCTTCCGGCAAAGAAAGTCAAGGCTCCGCTGATACGAGAGTGCGTGGGTCATCTTGAATGTAAACTTCACAGCCAATTCACTGCAGGAGATCACACGATATTCCTAGGAGAAATAGTCAACGCCCAAGTTGACAAAGGGGCCTTCGGAGACTCGTATGACTTGGGAAAAGCGCAAATGATTTTTCATCTTGGAGGAGACAAATATGCGACTCTTGAGCCAAAAGTCGTCGAATCCAAGGGTTAGGTGGAGGACGGGGCCAGTTCGGTGCGTTCAAATAGTCGCCGATTAAACATTTAAGTCAGCTGCGTGTAAAAAAAGGGATGCTGTGAAAGTTCAGTCTTTGCTCTGTCTTGAAAGGTTGGGAATTTGATGGGTGAATTTGACAAGGATGCCGTCGAGAAGTTTAAGCTGTCCGGAAGGATTCTTCGGGAGGCACGGGAGGAGATCAAGGGCTACGTCCGAGAAGGCATGATGATAATCGACATCTGCGAGAAGGCAGAGGAGCTGATTAAGAAAAAGGGTGCAAAGCCGGCTTTTCCATGCAACGTTTCAATCAACGAGGTGGCGGCACACTACACTTCTCCACCAGGCGACAAGAAGCGGATCCCCGAGAACTCGGTTGTCAAGGTGGACATTGGCGCACACGTGGACGGTTATGTGACCGACACGGCGGTGACAGTTTGTTTAAACCGTGAGTATGAAGATCTCGTGGCAACCGCTGAGCGCGCAGTGAAAGCTGCTACGGATATCATTAGGCCGGGAATTTCTGCCTCAACACTCGGCGCGTTGATCGAGAAGACGATAAAATCCCGCGGCTTCAAACCCATATCAAACCTCACTGGGCACCAGGTTGGCCGGTACGTGCTGCACACTGGGACTTCAATACCGAATGTGTCCCAATTGTCTTTCACGAAACTCAAACTCGGCGGAGTCTACGCTATTGAGCCGTTCGTGACGATGCCCGATGCAGCGGGAAGAGTTGAAGACGGGAGCGAGTCTACAATTTTCAGGTTCGTCAAGTCGAGGTCGCCAAGAGATCCCTATGCTAAACGGCTTCTGAAATTCATTGAAGAAAACTTCAGGACTCTGCCCTTCGCCGAGCGCTGGTTGCAGGGCGCAGTGCCCAAAGAACAGCACAAACAGGCTTTCGATGAGCTTTTGGCTTCGAAGGCTCTCATGCGCTACCCTATATTCATCGAAGCAAGTCGAAGAACGGTCGCTCAGGCGGAGCACACGGTCATGATAGTTGAGGATGGTTGTCACGTGTTGACCTAGAACTGTAAATGTTCCTTTTCCTTGTCTTTGACTTCCTTGTAAATTGCCGTTATCAGCATTTTGTCGTTGCATTTCTGGCAGGGGTCTTCGGTTTCCTTGAAAATATAGTCGCCTCGTTTGAATTCTCTGGTGTTCTTGACACCGCATTTTTTGCACTCGAGAGTGGTCATGACTGGAGAAACAGCGACCTTCAGTTTCATCAGTCTTCTTCTCGCCTCGACAACCACGTATCCAGATATGGCTATTCCTAGGATGCCGAGGGCCAGCAGAATGTAGGCGCTTGTCAGGTCGCTTCCGATGTTGACGTATCCTGCAAGAACGGTTGCCCCGAAAATCAGTGCCACAAGCGACAGTGCTAGGGTTAGGAAAACGACAATGAGCACAAATGAAGAGACCCTGTTCGTTGTTTGATTCTGGTTTCCGCTCATTCCGCTTGCCTCCTATTGTCCGATGCCGATGGTGTTTCCGATTCCGGCGATTATCACTTTGTCTCCTTCCTTCGTCTTTTCCATCACGACCTGCTTCACCCTTTCGAGTGCTTTGTCAGTCGCGTCAAACTCTTCCTTACGGAGAGGCGACACCGCATCGCCGACATCCTCTTTTATTATCACAGCGTTAATCGGAATGTGATACTTCACCAGCGAGTCTTCAATCTTGTACTGGTCGACGCCCGGTCCACCGATAGCTGCGCCCACTCCTTCAGCCACCTCTCCCAACTCCTCTCCCTCAAGCTTGAGCGCCGCGTCAATCATGATCACCATGGCGATTTTTCCTTCATTCTCTTCAATCACCGTCTTGATCGCGTCTCCAGGTTTTCCCACGTTTCCCCCCGGCCCTTCTGCCTTTATAACAAACGCAGTACGTCCTTCAAAGGGAACGGAGGCGACAACGCAGTCTTTCTCCACTTTTCTCGTTTCGTAACCGTGCATGAGTTTTGCGGCAACGAGGGCGCCTGCCCCGTCGCCGATGGGTTGACCGTACGCAAACGCCTTTAGAGCGCTTGCATAAGCTTCTGCTTCCCGCATGACGAGCGGCAGAATCATCTGTATCTGCAATATCACGTAGAGGTTCTTCGTCTTCTTGCCAAGCAGGTAATAGTGACGAACAATTTTGTAGATAAAGTTGAGTGCACTGGCGGCCTCAAGCGTGTTTTCTAGATTGTTCACTTGGGTCTCATCCGACGCTGGCGCCATCAGCTTCACCTCATCCTTCAAACGCGTGTCCCTCACGTCAAGTATGTGCTCGAGCTTCCAAACAACACCCGCAGGGTCAAGGCTCTGCGGCCCAATCGTGAAGTACTCCAAGAATCTGTCAATCTTGTCGGTAGGATCCGCCTGGGGCTTCCCAATCTCCTTCACAGTTTCGACAGCGATTTTTCGCCCTTCTTCCTTGATGTACTTCAGCCTGAACAGCGACCCACCGACTTCGTTGAGCATCACGTACATCTGGATCTTTTGACCATAAAATATGAAAGCCACGAAAACCCCATAGAACGCAATGTTCAGAACCCACGTCCAATCCGACGTATTGAACAACTGTGCAACCTTGACCTGAACGCCCATCAAAGCGACGTTTATACTCACGGACTCACCTTTTGCAAAAACACTATCAGCACTTAGTTATAAGCCTTAGCTAATTCTCCTCCAAATCAGCAGGATTGATTAGGTGGGGCTACCAGCTTTCCCGGGTTCACATGGCCGAAGACCACACTATAACCGGAAACGGAACGTGGTTTAACTTCTGAGTTCGGTATGGGATCAGGTGGGACCCACGCCCTATGACCGGCAAACCCCAACATACACGCCAATCTTCTACTCATAAGCTTATCGCTTCCCTCGTATAAACCCCATATCCGAAGTTATATTTCCACGCAATCTGGCCGTCGAAGGAACAACGCATATATCCAAAGCCTCTTAAGAAATTCTCGGGGGTCGTAGTCTAGGCAGGTATGACGACGGGCTCCAGAATCAACCCATGAGAAACCGCAAGGTAGCCCATGTGTTTACCCAATTACAATCCGACCCGAAAGGGAATGAAGAAATTCGGGAGCAGTTATACCGAGAAGAAACCCGTAGGTCGTCGGTTCAAATCCGGCCGGCCCCACCAAACCCAACTACGCCCTCTTTTGCTAAAATAAGCTTTTTTCGCAACACTGCCCGGCACCGAATTTCAAACCTGCTGTTTTGATTTGTCGAGCTAGTTCATCATGTGCGCGCGAGACACACTCCATCTCTGTCTGCCCTTCCCTCGACGAGAAGTTCCCAGAGAGAACGCTCGCCGAAAAGATTCCTTATCGCCCATTCAACATGGAGATATCGGTTAGTGGCGGTGGCCCTCTTGTCGTAATTTCCAAGTTTTTTAGTCCAGCTCTTTAGCGCGCTTGCATTTGTCGAAGAAGTGCAGAGTTTTGGAGGCCAGTCTTAACATGCCCGTGCGTAATAAAGGAACAGCAGCATTCCGATGAGGGGCACCAGGAATTGCGCGCGCTACGTGAAAACCACTTTCTGATAAGCAAGTTTGAGCTCTTCAGATCTTGGATATGCGCACGCTATTTGCGAGACAAACCTAAAGCTCTATTTGGGAAGAACCTTGGCAACTTCTTCTGCCCAGCTCTTAGCTTTCTCCAGTTCTCCCTCTTTCAGTTGGATTTCATTCTTGCCTTCGACGTTCTTCTTGCCTTGGACGTAGGTGACCAACGGTGGCGCAACTATCTTGAAACCAAGTTTTCGGAGCTTCTTCTCTATCCCTCTTCCCGCGTTTCCGCTCAATGGAATCTGCAATTGCGTGTCAAATGCCGCGGCAAGTTTTCCTGTGAACTCGGCTTTGGCCAATCTGCCAAGAAATTGCATGATAGGCCCAGTTGCCCTGTGCCACTGCGTGGGCGACCCGGCTAATAGACAATCATAATTCCTCGCACTTGCTGGGTCAACATCCTTGACATAAACACAGTCAACGTCAAACCCCTTTTCTTTGAGAACTTCACTTATCGTCCCGGCAACTTTTGCCGTGTTTCCTGATGCAGCTCCAGCCCCTCGCGAGATAGAACCCGTGTCATATACGACCAAAATCTTCATGCAATTCTCCGGCTATGTTTGAGAAGCGAAGCTTTTAAGCTTTGAACGCAGCTTTTAAGACTAGTCTCGGTGTTCGTGGGATTCTTCTTCAGATTCTTCTTCGTTTTCCTCTTCTTCCTCGGCGGCTTCTTCTCCGGTAGCCTTTGCTTGCTCTTCAGCTTCCCCGGGTGGCGGATAGGCTTCATCCAGCCAATCTCTGAACTGTTCTCTGTCTTCATCATCTGATAACGCCCATTCGAACAGTTCATCTATTGCGACGTTGAGATCAATTTCGTGCTCGTCCGCCAGATGTTTTAGAAACTGGGTCCACTTTTCAGATAGAGAAAATGTAGGTCCGACCATTTTGAATTTCCACCGTCATGTCTTAACGTCCAAGTCATATTTAAGCGCCCGACCTATCGCCAGCTTATTGCGTTTGTTTTTCTTTGCTTCAGTAGATTTATTTGAACCAGTGCGCATGATGGAAGAAAGGAATAATACTTGCAGGATTCAGGCGGCCGTGACAAGAAGATAAAGGCGATCATCCTTACGGGCATCGCCAGCGTTTTGTGGGGCACCTCTTTTCCAGCGATAAAAATCGGGCTACGGTACGTGGACGCTTACATGTTCGTTTTCTTGAGGTTTCTCATAGCTTCAATCGTAATGCTGTTTTTACTATTGATGAGGAGAAATTTCGGCTTCGAATTCGCGAAGAACAGAATAGTGTGGTTCTTGGGCATCGCTAACGGAGTTGCTTATCTGTTCCAGTACGTTGGAATGAACTCTACCTCGGCCTCAAAATCTTCGTTGCTCGTTAATCTGAGCGCGATATGGGTTGCGATCCTGAGCTGGCTAATACTGAAAGAACGTCTAGGAAACAGGAGAGCGCTCGGAATAATATTAGGAATCGCCGGGGTTTTCTTGATAACGACGAACCTCGATTTCCAAATGCTGGGCCAAGGAGCTATCGTCGGCGATTTGCTTGTTCTCCTGTCCGGAGTCGTTTGGGCCTTCTTTACGGTTTACAACAAAAGACTGGTCTCCGGTGTAAAAGACATAATTCAGCCAACAACGTGGGTGATTTTCGTAACCCTGCTTCCCCTAATACCCTGCCTCCTCTTTTCGACCAGCTCCCCTTCCAACTTGCCGCCTGACGCGTGGCTTGCCATATCCTACACCGCCATATTCTGCTGGGTCATTCCATACTACCTCTGGTCTGAAGGTCTGAAATACATCTCCGCAGTGAACTCCACCATCATTCTTCTGGCAGAAGTGCTAGTCGCATTGGCAATCTCCTCAATCTTCTTGAACGAGACCTTAACATTGATTACCGGCGCAGGAGCTTTCCTAATAATCGCCGCTATCATCTTCGTATCCTGAAAACTGTGAACTGCGATGCTGCGTTGGTTTACTCACTTAGCGAGAATTCTCTGTTCCTTTACTCTTGTTAGGAATTATCAAGGTTGAAGCCGTTCGACTTGCGCCTGATCCATACGACTTCACTTTGCTTGTGTGATTTTTTCCTTTAAGCTATCCATTGCTTCTTTTTGATTCTTGCCCTCAATGGCGTGAATATTGTACAATTCGGCCATTTTCTTTGCATCGTCATTTAGCTTGGGAATTGCGATAAGATAGGCCGCGTGGGGCGATACGTCAAATATCTTTGCGAACAGTGCAATTACAGGCTGCTCTGACACCACGTTGTCGGTCGACGTGGCCAAATCAATCACTGTTACGCTCTGAGCGTTTTCTTTTCTCGACGCAACTATGTCGAACGCGTGATTTGCTCCTGACTTCCCCTTCAGAAAGGCGGGGCTTCTAACTTCAAAGCCGTTTTCTGCAAGGAACTCGCTTATCGGCGGAATCAAAACGCAACCCTCAGCGGCTTCTCTTCTCGCCTCCTCTTTGAGAGAGTATCTGTAAACCTCTTTGATTGTTGCGTCCTCAAATGTGAATTCGTTGTGGCAGTCTCTGCAGAACAATTTGACCAAGGGGATGTCGAAGCTCTTGCCGCATTCCTTACAGGTGCACCATGTTCCCGCCCGCTTGTAATCAACGTCGAGTTTTTTCAGTTCGTCGTGGCATTTCTGGCAGATAAGCTTGTCACCTTTGTGAAAGTCTTCCTCTACGTCCATGTATCCGCATTTGATGTGTTCAATCAAGGAACTTTTTTTGATATTGAATGATTTGCAGTACGGGCAGCAATAGCGCGTTGAAATTCCAGCCGAATTACATTTGGAGCAAAAAATGACTTCGTCATGAAGCTCTCTTGCCAGTATTCCCGCTTCATAGAGTCTTTCTAAGAATGCTTCAGCCTTTGAAGCGTCTCCCACGATTGTTTCAACGATTTCGTATCGATATCCTCGTTTGGAGTCGAACCTGGGCTCGATTTCGCTAGGTTCGCCAGCTAAGAGTTTGCTCAAGAGCACTTGAGTGTTCCGATCCCTGTAGAGTTCTTGCCTCTCTGCTTTGGCCGTCGTTTCTATTTCACTCCGAAACCAACATAGTTCTAATCGTTACAAGATCTCTTAACACTTCCTCTTTAAACCGTTTAAACATTTCCAGAGAACCAAGTTAATTCTGGCCCTGCATTTTCTGCATTCCTTCTCTAGATTCTCTCTAGCTTTCCCATCAAAATTGTCCCAGTTGGCTTCATGGCTTCTTTTGATTCCTGTGAAAAGAATCAGGATCGCACGGAGTCCTCAACGTTACCCTTTTTAATGAGAACCTTAATATTTTCAGCAAATATTCAACTTAGTAGCGGCAAAAAACTCACGGTGAAATGTTTGACGTCTCAACCTCCCACGGGGCATGCTGTGATCCATTGGAAATCGTTGAAGGGCTCACTTTCAATAATAATATTCTTAGCTGTGGCGGTGATAGCCGAGGTTCTCGTGGTTTTGTATGCAATGGATTTAGGCGTTAAAGACGTAGGTCAATTGACAACGAGCTGGCCAGCGACGATTAGGGTCAGCATCCTGTTTGAATTGGTTCCAATTGCCGTTATCATCACGCTTTCGTTCGCTTGGATCTACCTGACGAAGAAGCTTTCAGTTAGGCAGACACTGCCGATAGGAAGAACGGAGATTAAGCAACCACCGACCCAAAAAAGTCGACCAGCCAAGAGTCCAGTTCAAAAGACTGAGCCAACTCCTCCAAAGGACAAGGGTTTTCCCTCCATAAGGCAAAGAATCTACTCTGCAAGAGCGACCATCAAGAGTGCCTTGATCGTTCTCTTGGCTTTTGCGGTTCTGGTGCTTATAGTCTCTCAATTGACCTTTCCTGGAGCTATCTATCAGGCAATCACAAGCTCGTACCAAAGCCACTCTCCGCTTTACCACTTCGTGGTGTCAGTTGCCAATTCTTTGAGCGGCTTCGCCCACGCCGTGTCGCCCATCGGCTGGATCGCTACAGGAATACACAATGGCCTGGTAGCCCTGTCTCCTGGCGTTAGAGCCGTTGGAACGGCCTTCGGCAGTTTGATTGGGCCTTTGGCGAACCTTGATTCCGCAGGTAAATACCTGGCCTTCCAGAACCTTGCGGCTTGGATTTCAGTTTTTCTGGTTCTTTTGTACGGGCAGTATTCGCGCAGAAGCTATCGATACAGGAAGAAGTAGAAGAGAAAAAGGGGGTTTCGAATGGCTGACCACCCCCGGTTCGGTCCTGCTGGGGTTCCTCCGTCATTCAGATTTATGAAGGCGGCTTTGGCAGATGTTCCGAAACTTTTGCAGGAAGAGGGTCTTGATGCCTTTGAATATGAGGCGGTGCGGTGGGGGAAGAAACCGCAGATAAAGAAAGAGGACGCCGAGAAGCTTGGCTTTGCGGCAAAAGAAAACGATGTGTGGCTCAGCCTGCACGGTTCATATTTCATAAACTTTTGTGGAAGCAGCCGAATTGTTGAAGCCAGCAAACAGCGACTCATCGCATGCTCTGTGGCGGCCGAATGGATGAACGCCTATGTTGTCGTTTTTCATCCAGGATTCTACGGCGAAAACTCAGTCGATCAAGCTTTCAGCAAATGCCTAAGAGCCTTGCGAGAGACCATTGAAACCCTCCAGTCGCTTGGAATCCGCGACGTCAAGATCGGTCCCGAAACCATGGGACGGCTTTTCCAACTTGGAAGTTTAGATGAAATTATGGGATTGTGCGAAACGCTTGACCAAACACAGTTGGTTATTGATTGGTCACACTTGCACGCAAGAGACCAAGGCAAGTTCCGAACCGTTGATGATTTTCGACGCGTTGTGGAAAAAGTGGAAACCAGGCTTGGAACAGAGGCAGTTGAGAATATGCACTGCCACTTTACGAAAATCGAATTCACAAAAAACGGCGAAAAACGTCATCACACGTTGGAAGAAACGCGTTATGGGCCAGAATTTGAGATGCTGGCAAAGGTCATATCTGAATTCAGGTTGAAACCCGTTATAATAAGTGAAAGCCCAATCCTAGACATAGACGCCCTGCGAATGCGCGACATACTTCAGAAGGAGTGGAGCTGAAGCCGGATTAACGAGCCTGTTGCGATACGTTTTTCTATCAAATCCTCCAGTGCTGTCTTGGGGTACATGTTTTGGTGCGACTCAAAGGTTTCCAGAAACTGACGCCAGTCGATGAGGCTTTGCAGAAGTTTCTTGCGGCTGTCGTGTTCAAGCAACCGAGAACAGTTTCTGTTCCTCTGGATTCCGCTTTGAATCGTGTTCTAGCCGAGAACGTCGTCGCAGAAATGGACGTGCCTAGATTCAACAGGTCAGCAGTCGACGGATATGCCGTTAGCGCCGAAAAAACAGCGGGAGCGTCACAATTCAAACCCAAAGTGTTCCACCTCACTGACAAAAATCGAATAGACGTTGGAGGAGCAAAGCAGGTCTGGACTGGAAACCCGATTCCTGAGGGTGCAGACGCGGTGGTGATGCTTGAAGACACCAAGTTGGCAAGAGACAGAGTCGATGTTTGGAGTCAAGTGACACCGGGCGAAAATGTTTCCAAAAAGGGCGAGGACGTCCGAAAAGGAGATGTTGCAACAATGGTCGGGACTCGCCTGAAGCCGCAGCATCTGGGGCTAATAGCTGCTTTGGGAATCAGCAAGGTCAAAGTGTACGACAAGCCAAGAATCGCCGTTCTGGCCACTGGAAACGAACTTGTAGAGTTAGGGAACAGACTTGAAGGAAGCCAGATTTTCGAAACAAACAAACTCGTACTCTCCGCTCTTTGCAGAGACTTGGGCGCAGAGCCCTTAGACATGGGCATAGTAAAGGACAATGTTCATGAGATTTCTGAAAGGCTGAGAATCGGACTCGAAAAGGCGGATGCAATAATAACTTCCGGCGGGACAAGCGTCGGAGGATCAGACTTCGTACCAGACGCCGTCAACAAAGTTGCAAAGCCAGGCGTGATTGTTCACGGCGTGGCAATGCGACCGGCTATGCCCACGGCTCTTGCAGTAGCCAAAGGAAAGCCGATTTTGATTCTTCCAGGCAACCCAGTTGCTGCGATGATAGGCTTTGAAGTGTTCGCAAGACCCTTGATTTCCAGAATGATGGGGTTGAAACGAGCTGAACCCAGGCTCACGGTTAAGGCCAAAATGACTAGAGGAATTGCCACAGCCCTTGGGAGAAGAAATTTCGTTCGCGTCCGCGTTTTCCCACGTGATGACGAGTTAATGGCGGAGCCTATCAGCGCTCGCGGCTCGGGCATGATTTCGACGATGACAAAGGCTAACGGCTTTGTCGTCGTTCCTGAAAACCGAGAAGGCCTAGAGGAAAAAGAGCAAGTCCATGTCCAATTGTTCGACAACGTGGAAGGCTGAGGAAAATGTTCAGGAAACTTTTGACTTTTGATGAGGCGAAAAAGGTCATCGAAAGCCAGTTTAAGACTAAACCTTTAGGTGTCGAAGAGATTTCTCTCCTAGAGTCCACTAATCGGGTTCTCGCCGAAAACATAACTGCCAACATGGACATTCCTCCCTTCAATAGATCCACAGTTGACGGATACGCCGTCAAAGCAGAAGATACGTTTGACGCAGAAGAGAACAGACCAGTCGTGCTGCACATTTCTGGAACAGTGAACATCGGAGAGCTTCCTGAAACCACGGTCACAAAGGGCAAAGCCGCTGAAATCGTGACTGGGGCACCAATACCCGAAGGCGCGGACGCAGTCGTCATGATGGAACACACAACTCGTGAGGGCGACCAAGTCACGGTTTTCGAGTCCGCGACAAAGAACGAGAACATCATGAAAGCTGGCTCCGACATCAAGAAACGTGAAACGATCCTCCGGAAGGGTCAACTGTTAGGCTCAAGGGAAATCGGTGTCTTGGCAGCCTTGGGGAGGGCGAAGACCAAGGTCTTCCGACTTCCTAGAATCGCTATTCTTTCAACTGGACCGGAGATAGCCGAACCGGGCAGTGAGCTACCCCCTGGGAAGATTTACGACATAAACGCCTACTCCCTCTGCGCGGCGGTGCTTGAAAGCGGAGGAAACCCTGTTTACCTGGGGGTCTTTCCCGACAAGGCGGATGAACTCCGTGGGGCGCTGGTTCGAGCACTCGCTTGCTCAGACATGGTCGTGACATCTGGAGGGGTCTCCGTGGGTCCAAAGGACATAATGCCCAAGACGGTTAATGCTCTTGGAAAGCCAGGCCTAATCATCAATGGGATTGCACTCAAACCTGGTAAACCCACTACCGTGGCTTCTATTGCTGGCAAACCAGTTTTCTCGCTCCCTGGCCATCCAACCTCAGCCCTGCTGACTTTTCTGCTATTCGCGCGTCCGCTGATTCAGGCAATGAGCGGCAGAACGAACGAGAAGCCGCAGGAAGTGAAAGCCATCGCATCGATGAGAATGTTCCCGGCAAAAGGCCGCAGAACCTTCATCATGGTCAAGCTGAAAACAAAAAAACCAAGAGGACTCGTCGCTGAGCCCTTGCCCACATCACTTTCTGGTGCAATAACAACGCTCGCATGGGCTGACGGGTTCATTGAAATTGTTGAGAACGTCCAGTTCATTGATGCCGGCGAACCAGTCACAGTGAAGCTATTCAAGAATCAAACAATCTGCTAGACAGTCAGCAGGCTGCCTGGAGGAAATCACTCTGAGGATCTTCGGCAACCAGTTCAATCTAGGTTTCGAATGCTTTTCTTTTCAACACCGCGTACAGTGTGAAAACCCATGTTAGAATCAGATAGCCTATCGAGCTTAGGCCGAGGAGAGTGTCTATTTGTAGGATGTTGTATATCATCACGGCTGAGAATGTGGTTGCACCAAAAAATAGAATTATCACGAACCAGATGGCCCAAGTTCTCCTTCTGAAGACTCCGTAGGCGGTCAGTAGGCTGAATATGCCGATCATGGCTAGGTATGGGGTGAAACCGGCTATGGGCAGCAGGACGAAGAAGATTATTCCGACAATCGCGTAGAAAAGGGTTGTCAGAAACATGCCCGTGTTTTCAATCTTCAGCTTTGATGCAATCGACACCTTTTGATTCACCCTTTAAGCGTAATGCATTCACGGTATCGTTAATAAGTTTAATGTTCCACTGTCCCATTTAACCTCACAACTTCTGACGACGTCGTAGAAGAAAAGGAAAGCGCGTGCTTGCCCTCGGCACCGATTCATCGTTTTGGATAAGCGGTGCGAATACGCTATAAGCCCCGAAGAACCTATTATCGGAAATGCAACCAAATCAGCAGAGGAGCCAAATCAATCCTGGTATCCGCGTAAGAATCGTCCTGAAGCAGGACCAACGCAACGGCAAATTAACCGAGGGCGTCGTCAAGAATATCCTCACCAACAGCTCAACTCACCCCCACGGAATCAAGGTACGACTGATAGACGGGAAAGTCGGCAGAGTACAATCAATAATAGGATAGTAGCACGCCTTGACTTGTTAGATATGCATATAACCTATCTCCCTTTCTTATTTCCATGGATGATGGTATGGTACGGGTTAGTGTGGAAGGAATTAAGAACGGCCTTTACGCCAACACGGTGGCCCAGACAAAAACGTTCGACATGAACACAGAAGCCGCCATGTTTCCAGACGAATTCTACAGCTTCGTCAAAGAGATGCAGGAACAACTAGCAGAAGGAAAAATAGACAGGATACTCATACAAAGACGGCCCTAATATTAGCACCTGCTAGGTTTTCTGATTCTCCGTCTTAGTATCTTTCTTGCTTGTGTCTTTGGCGATTTCTTTGAAGCCATACATGCCGGTTGGTGGCCATCCTGCTTCTGGCATCGACGATGGAACTAGCATAATCGTGTTTGTTTTGGATTGCTGTCCAATTTCGTAGAGGATGTTCATCCACCTCAGTCTTAAGGCTTCGTGGCTTTTTTCGTAGAGGTTTGCGGCTTCAATCATTTTCTGTGCCGCTTCAAATTCCGCTGTCGCCAATGTGACTCTCGCTCTTCTCTCACGTTCGGCCTGTGCTTGTCTGGACATCGCATCTTGGAGCACTTGAGGAATGGCGACGTCCCTGATTTCAACCGACGTCACCTTTATTCCCCAAGCCTCTGTCTTCGAATCGATTATTCCTCGAGCGATTGAGCCGACTTTTTCTCTTTCAGTAAGCACTTCATCGAAGCTTGCCTGCCCGATAACCTCTCTCAGCGTCGTCTGTGCGGCAAAGTTGGTGGCATCTCTGAAACTTTCCGCGCCCAGCACCACTTTCTGCAAGTCAACGGGCTGGAAGTACATCACGGCGTCCACAACCACGGGCACGTTGTCCTTGGTGAGAGTCTGCTCAGTCTTGAATGAGACCACCTGCAGCCTCATTGATATTACAAAAGGCACGCGGCTTATGATTGGTGGCACGTAAATTATTCCTGGACCTTTGAGTCCCCTGTATCTGCCTAAAGTGAGTAGCGGAGCCCTTTCCCACTCTTTCACGACTCTAATGCCGCTCAGAAGAATTATCAGCACGATAAAAAGAACGAAAAGTATTATTCCCAACGTCACCGGATCCATTCAAGAACCACTATTCTGGAGAGAATGGTCTTCACTTATTAATTTTGTCGTGCTCAAACGAACCTGCACAGCGCTTCTTTTTGGCCCTGCATTAACTATTTTTGATCCGCAAAAACTCTCTCGTGGGTTTCGAGTAAATTAATGCTTGTGGCTCTTGCAATAAGCACGCTCAATTTTAAACGCATTTACAGTATCGTTAATAAGGTTAATGCTCCACCATCCCATTTAACCTCACACTCTCGTCAAACGTAATCGGGCGTAATCGATCTATCTTTACGCTCGTAAAGGTTTATCCTTAAGTGTTTTTTTCCACTCTTCGAACAGAGTCCAATATGTGCTGTTGAAACTCTCGTTTGGCGAGTTCCTCTCTGCAATGTATTTTTCTATGAAATTGTTCAGTTCTAATGAGTTTCTGCACTTCCTAACGTCCTTCATACTCAGCAACAATATCACCTCTATCTGGACAATTCCTTTTCTATCGTCAGGCTAGAAAGGGTGCAGAAATGCTTGGATCAATTAGAAGGATCATCCTGTTATATGCTTCCAGAAACTTTCTGCCAGTTTCTGTTCTCTTATAAGTGACTTTTCCAGCCAGATCATCCTTTCGAACAAGATCACTTGATCCCATCAGGTTTAGATATTGACCTGACTGCATGGAGTTCATGTTACAATGAAACATAATATTCGTTTTACTGGTTGGTTCCCGCAACTTCCCTAGAATCTCTGCCATTATCTGCAACTTGTTACGGTTTCCAATAAGCATCTTTGTCATCCTATTCATATTCTCGTGCCTGATAAAAAAAGCAAGCCATTTCCAGTACACATAAAAACTGTTACGAGCCAACGGCAAACTTTTCTTGTACCTAACACACTCAACATGACATATAAACGTATGTGCCCAAAAGTGCGATTAATTAGTCAAAAACAAAAGCATAAGTGCGCGCGACAAAACATTACCCCCAAAGCAAGCGCACCAAACATTTCTACGAGAGCGCGCACTACCGTTCTCGTAACGGAAATCGCTTCAGAAATTTCACATTCAGATCAGTCTGATAGTAGATGTTGCAATGTTTGCATCGCCAGAAGCGATATTCCTTCATTTTTCCCTCAGCCATTAGGTTCTTTATCAAATCTATCAATTCTGGATTCGATATTCCTTCTTGCCATATAGAATCTGCGTTTCCAACAGAAAACGTCTTTTTATTGCATTTTGGGCACAAGAAAGATTCGTTATCCGTGATTAATCGCTTCCAGCAACCCCCCCCGTGAAGCTGTTGGTATGATAAGAGTTTTGTGCTTCCATCAGACGAAAGTTGAGAGCAAAAGCTATCTGACGCAAAGTTAAACACGCGCGCTCTCTTCCTCAGACGCTACATCCAATACTCTCCAAATTTCTCTTTATTCCTTCGCCGAGTTTTTTCTCTTCTTTCAGTTGCTCTACAAGCTCATTGTAAGCCTACTTTGGAAGATAGTGTTGTGGCGCCTCAGAATCAACTTAATGTCAAATCATCCTGGGAAAAAAGGACCAAACTTAAATCCCTTCATACTGACGTGATGTCATCATAGACGCCATGATCATTTCGACTTTCACCAGCTAAGTCCTATGAGAAACCGTTGAGTTAAAGCTCGCTACCCAAGGACGAACCCTCTTTATGCTGCTATAGGCGATTAATGGGCGCGCTTCTAGCTAATGCCGAAAAGAGAAGCGCGCGCTACCATTTTAGTTTTAGACCTAGTCTTGTGACATTGTCTTCCTTGAATCCAAGGTTTTTGGTGAAGTCAAGCGCGGGCGATAATGAGCTAGAAGCTGATCCATCAGAAGGTTTATCAAGTTTACAATGTAACTACCAGAGGTCTCAATGCAGATACAAGAAATGCAAATTGAAGTCAATCAGTTTTTAGAGTCTTTGAATGTTGACCTACGAGTTATTATTGTCACTAATTGTCGGGACGACATAGCAAAGGCTATTGGACTATATATTAACGACACGATTCCTGTCGTGAATAAGAAAGTCAACGTAGCCTTCGGAAACGTGTCCGTAAACAAGGATTATTTGAACAAAACTCTAACCTACGATGAACAAAAGTTCATATTGGCACATGAAACTTCCCACATCTATCTTAATCATGTTGTACCTCGTGCCAGTGATGGATTCATCGATGCACTCATAAGAAACTGCAAAAGCGATACTCACGCCATTCTAAATGGGGCAAAAACGTTTTTCTATCTATTCAACATCCCTCTCCCTTTGCCTGCCATCGCTAAAGAGCAAGAAATAGCTGCCGATATCAGAGCAATATCTCTAACAGGAAATGAGGAAGCCGCTATCAGTTGTTTGACCAAACTTGTCAATGGAAATCTAGGTGACGCTTCCCACACTTGGGAGGCACTCGGAGTCAAAATGCCTGTCATGACTATGAAAGAACGTATCCAAGAGCTACAGCGAAGACTATCCAGCCTTTGCCAATATGGCTCCAAACCATCTTCCTATCTGAAACCATCAGACGAAATTTCAGAGAAAACCATCTGACGCAGACTCCACAGAACCTCAAGAAACAATACCGCAAGAAATCAAATCATCACCCACCGGCACCACGAAGACTAATAACCCGACGATGGACCAGAACCCAGAGCGTGCGTTTGGGGTAAGGCTTTATTTCACTTCCTTTTTCTGAATAGCAGAATACTTCCATGGTCGCAAACGTATTCAAATCCCGCTTCTAGCAGTTTTCCAGCATCTTCAATGTAGCCAACTGTAGCAGTGCAATATTTGTCGTCTTCTTCAAATTCCTACTACCGCGCTAGCGCGCAATGTTTGTGAGGCTCGAGCCACCATTTGGCCATGATCTATTGTGCCATCAAGACTTTTAGTTCCAAAATGAGACTAAGAAATAGCGGTGTTGCTCCTCTGCTCTTCCTCATATTATATTACAGAAAATCAGTCCGCACCATCTTTCCCATCAACATCGGCGCGCGCTAAAAAAGAATAAAGAAACTGGAAAACCAATCTCAGATTAGAGCACTTGGCTTAATCTAAAATCGATTTCTTCGTGGCGGTGCTCTTTTCGCGTAACACTCTCGGCAGTATACGGGTCTGCTGCCATCGGGCTTGAATGGTACTTCGCATTCCTTTCCGCATTCAGCGCAAACTGCCTTGTGCATCTCTTTTCTCTCATACGTCAACTCTCTCAACTCCTTCTATGTCGCTGTGCAAAAATTGCTTCTTACACGCTTCGTCCACAGTTCGCATCGCTTCTTATAAACACTATGTCTAGAATCACTAAAGTCGAACACGCGCGGGGTTTCTTTTTATCTCCTATTGTTTCTTTTGATTTCAATTACAGCGTGACATCGTGGACAGTGTCCAGGTACTCCCTCACTCTTGAATTCTAGACTACATGATGGACATTTGTAGCTTTTACTTCTGTTGTATCTTCTCTCGCCCATTTTTTCTCACCTTCCTATCCTACAAACTTGATGGTTGATTTTCCAAAATGACTTTGAGTTCCCTTGAATCCTTCAACTAGACCGAATTTATTCAATCTCCGTAATAGAAGTATCGCTTGAAGCCTTGTCAAATGGTCATCACGGTATCCATAAATTAATCCATCTTCCAGCGCGCGCTAGGCATAAGCTTCTAGATGGTTACCATAGCTCCTTTTAGTGGCTTTAACGTTTCTTGCCCTTGGCAGGAAGTTGCTGTCTCAACTGTTTCTTTTTAGCTTCTTTATCCCGTTCCATCTTTTTCTGTTGTGCGATTTGAGCATTCTTTTGTTTACGTTTCAATACACTCGGCATAACTCTCAGCTACAAATCAACTATAGATGAACAAGCTTAAAACATATTTCTTTCGCATTAACGGAGGAAGCCGACAATATCCCAAACTGAAGCGTCTTTCTCTCATTTCATTAAAGAAGCCAACTTTAAAGTAAAAAGAGAAAAAGGGTTTTGCAAAGCTCTTTCTTAGGGCTTAACTCTGTGTCTTGCTTTGCTTCTCCTTATGTTTTTTCCTTTTCTCGTCTCGCTCTTTCTTAGTTAACGGTTTTTCTTTTTTCGGCATTTATATTCCCAGAAGGTATGATATGCGTATAGTGCTTTAATAATTTTGGCGTGCGTTAATTGACGACTATTTAGGCACGCTGGCCTTCCACTTTTCGTATTCTTCCTTCAGTTCACGGTTCTTGGCGGGGTCTCGGTTGACCTCATTCTTAATTTCAAAGATTTCTTGCCCAGTCAAGTTTTTGACGTGTCTCAACCACATCTCATAACTCAAAGAGCGCTCTTTGACTCCTTTTTCCATTTCCTCCTTGTAGCTCATCCTCCCAAACCCCGCGTGCCCTGCATGATAATATTCAATTATCCAGTATATTAGAAGTGCGCAGCAAAAACCGACTCAACTGGCGCGTGCCATAACAAAATTCTTGATTCGGATTGGAGTGATTGTTAAACAGAGATACCTTTCAAGGAAAAAAGATAGGAAATCTACTATCGTTGCATTTCGTGCGTCTTAGACCGATACATCCAAATTTCGGTTCGCCTAATTCGTTCTTCCATTTCCTTAGTGTCTTGCATGTTTTTCACCTCGAATTCTTTTCTTCTAGCAGATATGCCAAAAGCAAAAACGGAACAATCCGGTTTCACGATACTATGGGCAAAAATCTTGCTTACTCCGATAGACTCGAGAACGCAGCATATTAACATACTGGATTCACAATCAATATTGGACACGTGAGCCGCATCATTTTCCGTCATATGGCCATTCTACTGTTAGTGCGCGCTCAACAAGTGAAACGACTTTACAGTAGTAACGTTATTGTGATTTTGATGGCGCACGCGGCGCTTTGCCAGCACGCGCAGAGTCTCTTATGCATGTTTTCTGAACCAATGCGAGAGCGCGCGCTAATCCTCAGCTAATAGCCGGCCCAACTGTCAGGGTTCTTGTATTCTGTTCTTGGTCCTTCCTGCCATAAGACATCAAACAATTCCAAGAACTTCTTACTGGAAAGTTTTTGGCTCATACTACCGCATCACTAGCAACAGTCAGATTCGCTTCAAAACGTATATAGGAAATTGCAAAAATGACAATATGCCAAAAATCGACACATGCCCTGTTCTAACACTCTTAAACATCGATTTCGCTATGCATTGTTGATTCGCAATCATCTTACTGCATGAGATTTGCAATGTTGCTCAGCGAAAAACGCTCCCACGCAGACGCGCGTTCTATACAGAAGCGTACGCTAGAGATATCGCGCTAGCAACCAGAAACTTCGAACAACACTCACCATGACCCTATCTTCGTGGAACCCGTGTCCGAAATCTGGAACTTTCTCCCAGTAGTTACACCGGCAAAACTTCGCGCAAGCATGTGCAGACACGTTCATTGTTATAAGCGACCTCTTTCTGTCTTTTCGGTTAAACAAAAGCTCTGATCAGTCAAAAAGTTCCCCACGGTTCATCACGAAGCATCTTGGGTACTTGCTCAAGATGCGCTAACTTGCTGTTCGAAAGTATCGTTTAATTAGAACGACGTAATAACAATAATGTTGGGGGAGGGTTGGCCCCGAAAGGTGTGTGTCGTTGCCCTCGGGAGACAAGGAGCAGTCAGCGGACATCTCAGGGAATACATTGATTGTATACTTCTATCTTCTGAGGAAGAAACAGACTTGCGGTGTTAGAGAAATCCAGAGGGCCATGGGTTTTTCGAGCCCCAGCAGCGCATACTACCATCTTGAAAAGCTGGCTCATAATAGAATCTTGACCAAAGATTCCTATGGAAACTACAAGATCAACGGAGAAACAAAGGTCCGACTGATAGATCGCTTCTTTGTGGTTCATGGCCTCGTTTTTCCCAAGCAAATCATCTATGCAACTGCGACCACGCTCATGTGTCTGTCCTTTACAGTTCTGTTCTGGAAATTCTTTACACCGACAGTTTTCCTCGCCTTACTTCCGGGAATCGTAGCCTCAATAATCCTGTGGTATGATGCAGTCACGCTCTATTCCAATTTACCCTCATCCAGAAGGAGCGTTCGATAAAGCATGGGAAACGTTCGAACGTATAGAGTAAAGTTAGCGAAAGATCATCTTGAAGTATGGCGACTGAGAATGCGATACATAATGAGAAACCTCAAATCACGCCTGTCAAAAACAGAGAAAATCAAATCGAAAATAGTCCTTGTTCTGCTAATACTGACTCTTTTGGCGAACCCTTCAATAATGCTCGTAAGCGTAATGCCTGCGAACGGCGCATCTCCTGGACATAGCGCGCTTGTTCACGATGTCGCCGTAACAAATGTTGCGCCGGTGGATATGGGCCTATCTCCCAGCGTGGCAAATGACTCTTCAGTGGACATATCAGTTACCGTTCTGAACACAGGTGCCTTTACAGAAAGCTTCGGCGTGGGTGTCTTTGCTAATTCAACTAGTGTGGCTCCAAATCAGACAGTGACCAATCTGAGTCCAGGGGAACAAACATATTCGACTTTTGTCTGGAACACTACTGGATGGGCATTGGGGGGTTATGCCCTCAGGGCAACGGCATATCTGCCTGGAGATCCGACTCCCTCGGACAACAGCATGCTGTACCCCTATGGGATCGTCAGCGTCGTAACTGACGAGGCTGCTTATGAACTGCAGCATCAGAATACAACTTTATTCACGGAGCCGTCAGCGGTAGAGTCGACGAGCCTTGGCCAAGACTTTACTGTAAACATAAGAATATCAAACGTTTACAACCTTTGGGAGTGGTCGGCAGGTATTGATTTTAACTCATCGATTTTGAAGTGCACTGGCTTCTATGAAGGTGACTTTCTGAAAGAGTCAGCAGAATTCACAGGATTTACGACTATGTCATACTCAAACCCGAGTAATCAATTGGAAAGCACGCCTCTTGCGAACGATTTCCTCGCAGATCTCAACGTCGCGGGAGCCAGTGGAAGCGGACAGCTGGCTTACCTTAAATTCACGTCGGTTGGGATTGGCGTTTCAGACATCCGACTGATCGACACCTACTTAATGAGCGGCGGATTCGCGAGCAACGGGGAAGCATACATCCCGGCCGAGGTCATTGAGAGCTTTACCGTTCCCTCTAATGGAACAAACTTTGGAGTCCAAGTGGCGGATAACGTAACCGGGGTCACGAAAACGAATGCACCCTCTGGGCTTTTTAACGCCGTTTTCAACGCGACCGATAAGGAGATACGCTTTGACGTTCTCTCGATGGAAAATTGGTTTCTCCAAATCAGCGTTCCAAAGAAACTTCTAACATGCAACCTGACGTCGCAGTGGACAATTAAAGTGGATGGGATCCCAATCTCTTACACGGCAACAGAAACCGCCGTCGCCACCGCGTTGTCATTCCAGCGCGTCCAAGGCAACCACACTGTTGAAATCATCGGAACAAACGTCCTCGGCGAAAACTTAAATTTCCCTCCCGCTCAAAGTTTAGCCCCACCTTCGCTTCTCGTTGCAATCGCCGCGTCACTTTGCGTAGTCACTCTGTTGGTGGCCCTAGTAGATCTTAGGAGGACGAGAAGTTTCAGAGCACCCAAGGAATCAACAAAGCCAGTGAGCACAATCGGCAAAACGTCATGAGACGCGGCCGCTCTTTCTTTGTCGAAGCGAGAAAGTTCATGGTCTTTTTCAATTGACCAGACTGGAGTCGAAAAAACAGCCAACTGAACATGGCCAGTTATTAAAACGCGAGCGCTAAGAAAACAACGGTTGTGGATGGCAACCCACGTTAGGTGGTGAATTGTGCTAGATGTGTCTTCCGAAGTTCCTGGCAACTAATGCAATATCTTTCCAAGTTTAGCCTTTTTCGGAACGCGCACACGCAACATGGGAAACTTACAAAGCAACATTACAAAGCAACATTACATTAGATGTAAAGAAAAAAAGGGGAGGGGGGACACCGTTCACAGTTGACATCTTGTGATAAAGCCTAATGTTGGACCTGGACTCAAAGAGAGAGGCGACTCTAGCCCGCTTCTTCCGAGGGTCACTGTAAAGCTCGCGGGAAGCCATTCGTCTGGAATTGGAAAGAAATGCCGTGAGCCTGCCACTTCAGGAGGAGACATGGAAAGGTTTAGAACCGAGGGCCAAGATAAACAGGGCAGGACGTGAAAACGCGTATGAGCGATCAAGAACTATTCGTTTCACAATCAAACGTCTTCAGCGGACTTCAAAAACCGTTCGAAAAAGCAGATTACATAATCTTAGGCGTTCCCTTCGACGTCACCAGCACCTACCGCACCGGAGCACGTTTCGGTCCCACCGCGATTAGACAAGCATCGCTCAACATCGAAACCTACAGCATGCGCACAGGAACAGACGTTGAAGACCTATCCCTGCACGATCTAGGCGACCTGCACGTCTCCGCAAACACCGAAAAAACCCTCAAAACCCTAGAACACGTCATAACAAGCATCGTTGAAAATCAAAAAACACCCGTAACCATCGGCGGAGAACACACGATAACCCTCGGAATCGCAAGAAGCCTCAGAGACAAAGCCTCCGAAACGGCGATAGTCAGCTTCGACGCACACCTCGACCTGCGCAACGAGTTCCTAGGCCTCAAACTCTCCCACACAACCTTCATGCGCCGAATAAACGAAGAAACCAAACCCGCAAAAATCATAGAAGTCGGCACAAGAGCAGTCTGCAAAGAAGAACTGGCATACGCAAAGAAGGCAGGAATAGAATCTCTCACAACCCAACAGATAAGAAAACAGGGAACCCAACGAAGCGCCGACAAACTGAAGAAAATACTCGACGCCTACAAGAACATCTACATATCCGTCGACATGGACGTTCTCGACCCCGCCTACGTTCCCGCAGCACAAAACCCCGAAGCAGACGGACTTGAAACAAACGTTCTACTCGACATGCTCGAAAGCGTGTGCGACAGACGCGTGCTAGGCTTCGACGTCCTCGAAATCGCCCCAAACTACGACCAAGGCATCTCAGCCATTCAGGCCGCAAAAATAATCTTCGAACTCCTCTGTTTCATCGAAAAATCAAGAAAACAATAACACAGAACGAAAACCGCTGCCCGCGCCAAGAAGGAGGAGCTGAAGCCTCAGGCACCTTCCGTGCCCTTGCTCTTCAACAGTTTTGCGATGAAGAACCCATTGCAACGGTGCACGTGAGGATAAAGTCGTTGACACTTGTCCAGCCCCCTCAGCCCTGGCAAACCAATCTTCGGCGCTATTTCAGTCAGCAAAAACTCCGGATGCCATTTCATAAACCGTTCAATCAGCATCTCATTCTCTTCAACGGTTATGCTACACGTAGAATAAACCAGCGTTCCTCCAGGCTTCACGTAATCAGAACAGTTATTCAACATTTGCCACTGAATCTCAGCCATCTTCTCAATAGACCTCGGCGCAAGCCTCCACTTGGCCGCCGGATTCTTCGCAAAAGTGCCCGTTCCCGTACACGGCGGATCCAAAACCACCAAGTCAGCCTTGACATCCAAAGGCAAACTGAACCGCGCATCAGCAATCACCGGCTCGGCAATCCCAACGCCGGCCCGATTGATTTCATTCTCCCATGTAGCCATCCTGCGCTTTGAATAATCCACACTGATGATTTCACCCCTATTCTGCATCAGCTGTGCCAGGAATGAGGTCTTCGCTCCCGGCGCCGCACAGACGTCAAGAACGGTCATGCCACCTTTTGGGTTTCCTGCTTCTACGGCGAAACAGCTTGCCTTATCCTGTACAAAAAGCAACCCTTCTTGAAAACTTGCAGTTCTGGCCACAGGCTGAGAAGCGGCCGTAACCTCGTACGTATATCTCAACCCGTCGACTTTCTCAACGCTAACCCCGTCTCCGCAGAGCCTCTGCAGAATTTCGACCTCATCAGCCTTAAGGGTGTTCAACCTCACGTAGCTCGGAGGCGGCTTCATATCCGCCCGCAGCACGTCAACTGTCTCTCCCCTGCCGAAGTGCCCTATGCAGTATCTCACAAACCACGATGGGTGAAAAGTCCGAAGCCCGATCAATTGCTCGTCGCTTCCACCCTCAAACACCGAAGCCTCCTCTTGCGTAAGCAACACGCCCAGAAACGGTTCGACCCTCTGCAGAGTCTTCCACCCCAAGATAGAGCGACCAAGCTTCACGACGTTCTCGGCCTCGTCAAAATCTGCCCTAACCCAGTTCTTGACAATTCGAGCCTGATAGACATAAAGCCTCAAAAACGCCCGAGTTCCAAAATCGAAATCACTCAAAGAATCTGGCTTCACAACGCCGTCAATGAACCTGTCTATAAAGTTCTTCCGTCTCACAGTCTCAGAAACAAGCAGGTGAGCCATCCTCACAACGTTGTAATCAGTAACTCCCAGCTGTTTAACAGTCCTCGCCAAAGCCAACGGCTCGCTTAACCTTCGCATTTCCATCCAGCTCAGGGTCTCAATCGAAAGCATCCAAGCTTCCTTAAGCATGGCTTCAGCATCTCCTCAAACATCAAGGATCAAGCGAATGAGAATTAAAGGCATTCTGTATTCAGCGTGCGTCACGTCCGACCGGATGTTTTCGCCCAGAGGAGAAGAGATTTTAGGTTTTGAACGCATAAAGGTAACAGGGTCAAAACTGAGATGGCACAGAAACGCTTAGAAGACTTTGCACGCAAAGAAGCTCCGTATGTGAAAGAGGAGAAAGCGGAGCCCAGAATCGCTGTCATCTCTGGAAGCCGGGCCAATGAAAAAGTGAAACGCTTTTCTTTTCCTCCAGTGGCACCTCAGAACTTGTCCGCTTCCTACATTGTATCCGCCACATACGACGGAAAAATTGGAAAGGCAGTGATGAAACTCTATGAACCAATCTCGGGACAGATCTATTTCTGGTACGACAACACCGGACACCAGCCATACTGCCTAACCAACCTGTCACGGTACGAGCTTGAAAGAATCAGCCGCTTGACCCAGCACCAGGGTCTAGACCGATTTGAAATCGTCGAAAAATTCGACCCCCTTCTGGACAAGAACGTGAAAATAACAAAAATCCTGACCAAAGATCCTCTCGCCATCGGCGGACGCCCAACAGGATGCATCAGAGACATAATACCCGAAGACTTCCCCAAAGTCTCGGAAACACCAATAGCCCAAGATCAAATCAAAGTATGGGAATCAACGATAAAATACTATCAATCCTACATATTCGACAGAAACCTGTTTCCAGGAATGATTTACGAGGTCAAAGACAGCAATCTCGTTAAGAAAACCTTGCAGGACACGGAAAGAACAGTGGCAAAAATACGCGAAGTCTTCAAGGAAGCTACGAGCGAAGAATGCGAGTTCATAGTAGAATGGGCCAGACTTCTGGAATATCCAGCTCCAAAGTTCCGCCGCGTAGCCATCGATATCGAGGTATTGGCGCCCATTCCGACACGAGTCCCAGACCCGAGAGAGGCGGCTTACCAAGTTATCTGCGTGTCAATGTTCGCCTCTGACGGGCTTGAGACAATTCTCGTTCTTAAGCGAGAAGAAATCCGCGAAGGAACAGAACACTTGCCTGCGGGCGTAACAATCGAATACTTCGACACAGAAGAAAAACTCTTAAGAGCCGTTTTCGACGCCCTTTGGGACTACCCCTTCGTGCTAACGTTCAACGGGGACGATTTCGACCTCCGTTATCTAGCCCACCGCGCCATGAACCTAGGCATAAAGCACAGCGACATTCCAATAGAAATCGGCAAACGCTCCTGCCTTCTGAGCTATGGAGTCCACATTGATCTCTACAAGTTCTTCTTTAATCGCTCAATCCAAATATACGCTTTTAACGGCCGCTACCGGGACGTGACCCTCAACGAGGTAGGAAGGGCCCTAATCCGACTGGAGAAAATTCAGCTTGACAAAAACTTGGGAGAGCTAACTTACACTGAACTGGCCAAATACTGTTTCAGGGACTCCGAAATAACTTTCAAACTCACAAGTTTCGAAGACGAACAGGTCATGAAGCTGATTCTTCTACTCGCGAGAATCAGCAGCATGCCCATGGAGGATGTTAGCAGGCAAGGGGTGTCGCGCTGGATAAGAGACTTCCTCCAAAGAGAACATCGCCACAGAAACATGCTCATTCCAACCCCTCAAGAAATATTAGCAATGAAGGGCAAGACCGCGACAAAAGCAATCATCAAGGGCAAAAAATACAAGGGCGCCATTGTCGTTGAGCCTGTTCCCGGAGTTCACTTCAATGTGGCCGTTATGGACTTTCCAAGCTTGTACCCTTCAATAATAAAGGTCTGGAACTTGGGCTACCAATCCATCTTGTGTCAACACCCTGAATGCCGTAGCAACGTCATTCCTGGCACGCCCCACTGGGTCTGCAGGAAAAAACGGGCGCTAGAAAGTCTTCTCATCGGCTCGCTGAGGGACTTGCGAGTGCAATGGTACAAACCAAAATCCAAAGACAAGGCTCTTACCCCTGACCTAAGAAGTTGGTATAACGTAACTCAAGGAGCGTTAAAAGTAATTCTGAACGCAAGCTACGGAGTATTTGGAGCCGAAAGCTTCGACCTTTATTGTCCACCGGTGGCCGAAGCTACCGCTGCAATCGGGAGACACTCTATAACACAAATACTCGGCAAAGCTGAGAAGCTGAATATCCAAGTGCTTTATGGAGACACGGACAGCCTATTCTTGAAAAATCCTTCGAAGCAACAGATCGAAGAGTTGGCAGGTTGGACTGAGCAAGAGCTAAAAATGAGTCTCGACGTTGACAAGGTCTACAGGTACGCCGTGTTCAGTTCTCGAAAAAAGAACTACTTAGGCGTGCTAGAAGATGGGACTGTTGACGTAAAAGGACTTACAGGCAAGAAACGGCATATACCAATTTTCATAAAAAAGGCGTTTGAAAGAATGAAAACACATCTGGCGACTGTTAAGACACCTGCAGATTTCGAGAAAGCGAAAATGGATATAGCAGAAAATGTGCGGGAGTGCTACCAGCAACTCAAGAGGCGAGAATGGGACAGCATGAGCGATCTCGCCTTCAACGTGGTCTTGGGGGAGGACATAGAACACTACACAAAGACAACGCCACAACATGTAAAAGCTGCCAAAATCTTGAGAGAAAAAGGGGCAGACTTGAAGGCAGGCGACCTGATAAGCTTCGTCAAGATCACCAGGGAACCACACGTCAAGCCTGTCGAACTCGCAACACGGAATGAGGTCGATGTCGACAAGTACGTCGCCTATCTGCAATCAACGTTTGATCAGGTCTTAGACGCCCTAGGCCTAGATTTTGAAGAAATAATCGGCCTGACGAAACTGGAACATTTCCTCTAGGCGCGCTGCTCTGCGAACCGTGTTGGCCACGTACTCTTTCTTTAGGGCACTGCGTTGAAAAACGAGTTTGAGGGAAATCAAAGTGTCAGAGATTTAACAGTAGTCGAGCAAGGACAGCTGCGAAAGTTGTTGCCGCAACCAAAAGCGAGATTATGATGACCATCTGTCTTTCGGTCAGCGGACGGTTAAACGAGATAAGCGTTACTAGGCTCCTCCTGTGATCTGACACGAGTCGCTTGCCGTCAAAGGAAACGCTGGCCTTAGTCTTGTAAAAGAAAAATGTCAAGAGAATTACAACTGAGTTGAATATGTATGGCAAAACTGAAATCACCAAATCGAACTTCAGGTCCGAAATAACTGCAAAAGCAGCGAGCGTAATCCCTATGGCGAAAGATCCAGTATTACCGATGAAAATTCTGCCTTGAAAATTAAAGAAGGCAAGTATCAGCCAAACAATCAACGGACAAAGCAGGAGAATTGCGAAAGATCCTGAGATGACCATCAGCCCTATCATAATTATTGCGGGACAGATTGTTTCTAAACCGTTCAGACCACCAAGCTGATTAACAGTGTTCGTGATTATCGTCACGAGGACTGGAATGATTATAAAGTAATATACCGGTCCGAAGTGGATGGTTCCCAAAAGCGGAAGGGCTATCGAAGTACGCGCTCCGACCTTACTTGCAAAAGTAACAAGAGGTATGGCAGCCACAAGTGGAAGGAACGCCTTGTATCGCCACCTGAGATCGATCCAGTCGTCCAGCAGGCCCATGAAACCACCGAACAATATGCATGCCGCCAAGGTAAGAGGCGCAGAAATCCCGTTAGCCACGTTCTCCACGCCGAAGAAATACAGAAGAAAAATGTAAACAGCGCTGATAATGACATAGAAGATGCCTAAACCGTTCGGAACCAGCGGCCTGTTTGGCTTATGCTGGTCAGGAGCTCTGGGGAACAAAATGTCTTCCTTCACCCGTCAGGATAGTCTATCTTGAAAAGCGCGACGAGTGGCACCAACCCACCGTACTGATCAGTGGCGTCAGTTGGGTTAAGATCCAACCCGGAAATGTGTGCAGGTGTAAAGTAGAGTGGCACGGGGTTTGACACGCCAGTATCGGGGTTTATTCCTCCAGTAGCGTTGCCCGCGTCGGGGTCGGTTACTCCTTGCGCATTGCAATACAAGGTTCTCGCCCAAGTCATCAGTTGATAAATCGTCGAATTTGTTCCTTGGTTGTTCCATAACCAATCGTTCGGCCAATAGGTAGTAACATTTGTGAATGATCCGAACGCCGTCTCGTCAGTCCAATTCCAGTTTGTCCAAGGGGAGGTGGGAGTAACATTAATGTCATAGCTGCTCTGCGCGGAGATCCTTGCCATCCACGTCCATTTTCCTTCGTCTCCGTAGCCAGCTTCAACCGCGTAGTTTATACCTGATTGCGATTCTATGGCGAGCGTGGTGAAGACGAGAATGTATTTTGCATTGTAAGCCTTCAGCATCTTTATTGAATCATTCTCGTTTGCCATCATCGTGAAACCCACATTTTCTATCTGCGTTCCGTTTATCGTGGCGTTATCGTTGAGCGTCGTCACATTTCCGAGAATTGTCAGCCAGAATCCATAGTCCCACCAAGCATCCACGACGTCGGTCGAAGCGAGATTATTCTTAGTCCATGTAACCATGTCAAGCCATTCTGTTACAGCAGCATTGGGAACTATGGGAAGGCTCGCTGCCGTAATCGTCAAAGGACTGTAAGCTTGCGTGTACACAGCTGGAATGCCACCTGACTGCGGTGACACCGCAAACTGCGTCACTAGAATCAGGAATATTAGGAAAACGGCAGTTCCGCTAAATTCTTTTCCCACATGCTCTAGACGAAACTTTTTCGTTGTTATCTTCGGTGGTTCTTTCAGCATTGCGATGAATGGTCTCAGTATACCTACTATTCCTACGGCGGCGATAAGGCCAAAGGCTGGTGCTAGAAGATAAAGCAAGCGCACCATGGAGCCAGCGAAGTACAGTGATGTCAATCCAAAGAGTAACAAGAACAGGTTCTTGTTGACCAGATTTCTTGAAATGAAATACAGCCCGACAACAAAGAAAAGAATCAAGATGCCCAGATCATAATACATTGAGCCCCAAGCGGTTATACCGTGCTCAGCAACGGACTCAGTGAGTGGACTGGCACTTCGTAATAAAGGATCCAAGACTGTTATGAACTTGCCCGCTATGTTATTTGCATATCCTAGGGTGAAGATAGCCGTGAAGGCGCCAATGATGGCTATTATGGTTGCTACTACGAGGGCGAATCTCTCTCTTGCCGAGGTTAGAATCTTCAGAACTTCACTAAGGCACAGCAAGAGGAACACGCCAGCCACGGGCAAGACCGCATAGCTTACTGGATATTGTATTCCCAAGAATGGAGCGCTCATTGCTATTATAAGCCCTAATCCATATGTTATGCTGTAGGCAAACAGTATGCGCCGGGTGTACCTTCTCAACAGGAGCAAGACGAAAACGAAGAGTACTGCCAAATCTACCAGATAATACGCTGCACCCCACCCACATATGAAGTAGGCCAAGCACAATCCGCAGGCCAGCGACAGTTTCAATGAGGAGCTTATCGATCTCTCTTCTTCGATTGCTTTCGGAAAAAGCAAAAAGAAAAGCAGAAAGGAAAATGTGGCTGTTTCAGTTTCAAACCAGCCCAAATTGCTTCTTGTAATAAAAGATGCGTCCAGAGCCAAGATAAGCGCAGCGAGCAATCCGACGGCTTTTCCTCCATATTCCTTGCCGATGAAATACATAATTAGAACACACAAGGTGCCAAATATTGGTGGAAGAAGCGCACAAAAACTCATAAAATCTATGTTGACCCCCAGAGCATGAACTATGTCATAAAGAAAAGCTCCAGTCATGGGTATTGACGGTAGCGATTCTGTGCCCATGTTAATTCCCGCGGGATACCAGAGTTGGGTATCGAGCCACAGTTTTGGCCAATAAGGCGAAAGCAACCCGTTTTGCACCATATAGTTACCTATGCGAAATTCGAAAAATGCATCAAACTCGGACAGGTTTATGAAGCCTGTTCCAGATCCAATTTCCCAACGCAGTGGAAGCATGCGTATGATGTAAGCGATGAACAGGATAAGTATCAACGCCGCGAAAGAAAGCAAAGAAGTGGAACTGATCTTTACTCGAAGTTTTCCCAGGGTTTCTCGAGATATGTTGGGCAGCTTCACTTTGGTTTCCTTCCTCCTACTGGCTATGTTCAAGTCTGTTATTTTGTTTACGGTTACTTACTGTTTGAAGTTAGTTTAGATGACATGGGCCGTCGTTATATACTTTTCCAAAAGAAAAATGTGAGCTAGGAGAGATTTCGTTTTTAAACAATAGCTGTCTTTCGTTTGAAGCCATATTTTTCACTGTCGTAAAACGGAAATGCGGCTATTCTGCCTGTAGCTATTTTGCCGCGTATTATGACGTTCACGATACTTTCTTCTTGGGCATGAGGTGTCTGGACGTAACCCATGCCTATTCCGAAGTTCAGCAAAGGGGAAAAAGTTCCACTTGTTATTTTGCCTATTTTTTCTCCAGATTCAGCCCGGATTTCGAAGCCTTGTCGAGGTATCCCGGGATCTATCATGGTCATTCCAACGCGCTTGCGCTTCACTCCTTCAGCTTTCTGTTTGGATAAGACATCTTTTCCTATGAATCTATCCTTCTGTAGTTTCACTACAAAACCGAGCGCAGCCTCTAGTGGCGTTGTAGTTTCATCAATATCGTTTCCGTACAAGCACAGTCCTGCTTCAAGTCTTAAAGTGTCCCTGGCCCCTAAACCACACGGTTCTATTCCTAGCGGCGTTCCAGCGTCAAGAATTGCTTCCCAGAGCCTCGTGGCGTTACCTGGTTTTGCAATTGTAGCATTCCATACGAAGATCTCGAAGCCGTCTTCACCTGTATAACCCGTTCTGGACAGGAAGACTTCTACACCAGCCAAATTGGAAGGCTCGCACTTGAATCTTCCAATCTTGCTCAAATCCTCGGTCGCGATTTTTTGAAGTGTTTTTTCGGCTCTTGGACCTTGAACCGCAAACATTGCCACGTTGTCAGAGATTTCTTCGATCTTCACGTTGAAACCCTTTGCATTCTGAGTTAACCAGTTATAGTCTTTTTCGCGGTTGCTCGCGTTGAAAACCACGAGAAATTTCTCGTCTGCCAACCGGTAAACGACAAAGTCGTCAATTATGCCGCCGTTCTCGTTACACATAACTGAATATTGTGCAGCGTTGGGCTGTAACGCTGAGACATCGTTCGTTATCACATGATTCAGGAAGCGTTCAGCATCAATTCCTGTTAATAACACTCTTCCCATATGGCTGATATCAAAGACACCGACACTATTTCGTACGGCCAGATGCTCAGGGATTATATCGGTGTAGTATAACGGCATTTCAAAGCCGGCGAAAACCGTTAGTCTTGAAGTTTTTCGGTGTATTTCATAAATTTGAGTTCTGCGATTCTCTTCGCCCACGTCTTTTTCCTCAAAAATGGATCATTTCGAAGGTTTCACATTTACGTCTATAGGAATGAAGGAGAGTTTTTTGCCACAACTCGGACACTTACCTTCATGCTCGTGTAAAATTTCATCCGGGGGTTTTAGATCAGGCCCTTCATACAACACGTGGCCACAGCCTTGACAGGTTACACGTTGAGGCATAAACGCTGCACTCCGTTATCAACAAGGGAACTACACGTTCGCGGCATATTTATCAGTTGCTAGAGGAATCGGTGCAAGATGCGTGATCGCGCGAACGACAATATCTTTTCTGCGAAGCATTCTTCTGTCTTGTTAAGAACGAAGATTCGAGTGCATGCGTCTTACTCCTTCCGTCTTACTCCTTCATTTGCGTTTTTCAATAGACCGAAGACAACCGTGATCAACAACTCATAAGCATGGGTTTTCTTTCAAGCACATTGACGGATCTAATTGTGACTTTTGAGGAATTTCCCTTGTGACTCGCGGTGCTAGAAGCGGCTTGGGAACGAAAGGACTGAAGAACATTCAACGGAGGAAAAGTTCAATATTCTGATCAATACACCAGAGTTCAGAGATGCAGGGTTTAGCGAATTCAACATGGTCTGTTTCAATCATGGAAAAGTATACTTTAATAATCGCTGAAAAGCCGGATGCTGCTCGAAGAATAGCTTCAGCGCTTGACCTGAGCCAGAACGCAAGAATGATGGAAGAGGACGGTGTCCCCTACTACGTGGCTAGGCGTGACAAGGAAATTGTGATCGTTCCTGCGCTTGGACACTTATACACGGTTTCGTCGGGAGCGAAGGGAAGACGCACTTATCCCGTTTTCAATTTCAAATGGGTGCCTCGATTTCAGGCCGAGAGAAAAGCAGAGCATATCCGCACATGGCTTCAAGTCATCTCGAAACTGTCCAAGAAAGCAGATTCTTTCATTGACGCTTGCGATTACGATATGGAAGGAAGCATAATTGGATACTGTATTCTGAAATACGCTTGCAAGAACAAGGAAAAAGTGTCGAGACGCATGAAATACTCCACCTTGACTAAAGAAGAACTGGAAAAGTCTTACGACGAGTCTCTACCGCATTTGGATTTTGCGCTTGTCGAAGCTGGCACAACGAGGCATGAAATTGACTGGCTTTATGGCATCAATCTCTCTAGAGCCCTGACGTTTGCGGTGAAGAACTGGAGCGGAAGATACAGTGCGTTGAGCACGGGTCGAGTTCAGGGACCGCTCCTAAAATTTTTAGTTTCCAGGGAAAATTCCATAAGAAGTTTCGTACCCATGCCGTATTGGCGAATCAAAGCACAGGTGGAAATAGATGGACAAACTTGCCTAGCAGAATTCGAAAAGAGAGTGATAAATACTAAGAAAGAAGCAGACGCTGTTAGAACTGCCTGCAAAGGAAGCGGAAAAATTGAACAGGTGGAAGCCCTACAATTTCAGCAACTAGCACCTGTTCCTTTTGATTTAGGGAGCTTGCAGGTTGAAGCTTATAAACTGTTTCGATATGACCTCAAGAAAACTTTAAGCATCGCTCAACGTTTGTATTTGGACGCGTTAATCTCTTATCCACGAACGGGTAGCCAAAAGCTTCCTGCCGCGATAAACTATCGTATGATTCTTAAGAATTTGAGCAGCGTTCGAGAATGGAGGCTTGCGGCTGATCTTTTGAGCAAACCAACGTTGAAGCCCCATGAAGGAGCCAGAGAAGACTCAGCTCATCCAGCCATCTTTCCAACCGGGAATTTGCCCGAACGATTGCTGAACAAATCTGAGAGAAGTATTTGGGATCTTGTGGTTCGTAGGTTCATGGCGGTTTTCGGTGAGCCAGCAGTAAAGCAGATTGTCAGGGCGAAAATCAAGGTCAACGAATATCTCTTCCTTGCCGAAGGAAAATGTACGTTAGAACAAGGATGGCAACGATTCTACGGGCCTTACGTAATATCAAAGGAAACGCTGTTGCCTCCGGTAAAGGAGGGGCAAATGGTCAACTTCAAGAAGGTCATCCTAGAAAGCAGATTCACTAAGCCGCCGCCACGATATAATCCTAGCACCTTGCTTCAAAAAATGGAAGAGGTTGGAATTGGGACGAAGGCGACTAGAGCCGATGCAATACAGACTCTTTATGAAAGAAAATATATTCGAAACGAGAGAATGGAAGTGACTGACTTGGGCTTTGGGGTTTTGGAAACTCTGCAGAGTAATTGTGGGAAAATCGTTTCTGTTGAAATGACAAGGGAGCTGGAGGACAGTATCAATGGGATATGCCAGAACCTAGTAAAAAGGGAGGACGTCTTGGCCAGTGCAATTGAAACTCTTGGACCAATGCTGAAGGAACTTCAGCAAAAAGAGGAAGAGATCGGTGAGCGCTTGAGTAATGCCTTGGAAAAGACAAGATTGGAAGAAAGCATGATCGGGGCATGCCCAATCTGCAAGACTGGAAAGCTTGTGACTGTACGCTCGAAGAAAACTGGAAAACGCTTCGTCGGCTGTACTAACTACTTTAGAGGATTGTGCAGGGCTTCGTTTGCTATCCCACAAAGGGGCACAATCAAAGCGAATGGCAAGAACTGCAGAGGGTGCGGATGGCCTACCATTCAAGTCCGAACGAAAGGAAGAGAACTATGGATATTGTGTTTCAATCCTGATTGCGCGTTGAAAGGAAAAGGAGAGAGAGGAATTGCAACGTCGAATATGGGGCAGTTGAGTGGATGAATAGGGTTGTTGCCGGAACAAGGCAAAAGACCGTACCATCATCATAAAGAATTATATTGGTTGGAGAAAAGCTGTGGGGATCTCTTGGAAAGAGTATTTAAGTTAGATTGCTAAGATTCCATTTACAGGCGAGTGAATAGAAGAAGTTGCCTGGCAATTGATGGAAAAGGAGGACCTGAAGAATGTCAAGATCAGTTAAGAGGCGTGTCTCGTCGCTGTCATTTTCAGTTAACAGGCTTTATAGGACGATAATAAATGCTAAGCCGTCGAATCTCCTTATCCCAATCTTGGCGGTTGGTTTTGCGGTGTTTCTTTTTGCAGGTGGAATTTACGATTTGATTCAGAAGCCTTTGGCTGCAGTTTACTATAATAATGCATTCCTCTTTCTCAATCCATATCTTACTGAGCAATTTATTAGCGACAGTGTTCTTGCGGCAATCATCTATTCTATGGGTGTGATCGGATTGATAGTGGTGTATCAAAGCACGAGGTACATCTATAAGCCTAGACAGGCTTACATGATGCTCATAATCGGGTTGGCCTTAGCATTCATGGCTTACATATTTTTGGAGCTCGCGATAAAAGTGAAGCTCAGCGGCGGTTGACAATAGTTCACCAAGGGTTTCTTTTCAACCCCAATTTGTAGGCTGTAAAATTTGTCAGCAGATGGATCGGTGGGGTAATTAGAAGAACTGTCAAAGCGAGTTCCCAAGTGAGCAGAGACGAGGAGAGTAGAAGCGAAAAGATTAGTGCGCCCACGACGAAATCGATTTGATCTACAATCGGCAAGAGATTTCCAGGCGCAATTCCGAGTCTCCTTTTTAGAAAAGCTCCGGCAAGGTCACCGAATAGGGCGCCTAACGACAACAGCAGACCGAACGTTAAAGGATATTTGAAAATAGTGCTTTCTCCAAGGCCGACGCACGTGCCGACGATTAAACCGACAAAAAAACCTCGGAAGGTCTTGTTTTTTCCGAAGATTGGTTTTCCGTCAATGAATTTTCTCCCCAAGTCCATCGGCAAACCTCCTCCTGCAATGACTGGAGTTGCATTGGCACAGTATGCTGGAAGTATGAAAATTATCGCTTTGACAATCAGATTAGTTATCTCCATTTCGTTGGCTCCATCAGTGATTGGGATAATCGTGTATTCCGGACTCTTCAATCCTAAGGAGGTGAGTCTTGGTCTGGAGTTTTCGAGGGTTTTTTTCCAGGGTCATTTTCACTATCTGGGGGTTTTCGGTTGGTGTTAAGGCGATTATTTCGCTGGCCCAAAATTTTAGAACCCTCGTGGCAACGGGTTCCACAGTCATTGGAGCATGGTCAAGAACGCTATGGACTTGACTTGTTATGAGAAGTGCGATTTTGTTGATTTTGGCTGTCTGAGCTAATACTGCTAGCTGTCTGTTCAGTTCTCGATTCAATTCGAACGTTTTTGATGGGGACTCTGAAACTGCTAGGCGGTACAGTGATGTGAACGTGTCGAAGATTGTGAATGTAAAGTTGTTTGTGGTGTAATCGGCCAATTGATCTATGATTGTTGCTTGTTCGCGAAAGTTGTGGGGCTTCGTCAGGATGATGAGTTCGGCTGTTTCTGCGAATCTTTTGGCTGTTATCTGGCCGAGTCGCTCAACTGAGAACGTGTCGTCGCAGTCGACAAATAATGTTTTGTGGCCTTGCTTGGCACAATTCACGGCGCACTGCATAGCAAGGGTTGTTTTCCCAGTTTCGGCCTCACCGTAGATGAGGTTAATGTTCTCTGCCATCAGACCTCCGCCCAGATCCGCATCTATTGCCTTGCTACCTGTGGAAATGTTTCGCAGCACTTTTGTACACGCCAACAAATATAAACGTCGAAACCTATAATTTGCTTTGCGTTCGAATGCCTTGTGCAAACAGGATTGAGGTATGAAAGCGAAAATAGCAGTCGTAACGGTTTGTGGGAAAGATTATTATTTGATTGTCAATGAGTTAAAGAGGAGGAATGTGCCGTTCCTGAGTCTGACTCCATATGAATCGGTTCCCATAGAAATTGAAGTTGTAATCACGACGGAGAAAGAGAAACCTTTGGTGAGGCATAAGAGAATACTCGCTTTGCAAGAGGGGATGCGCCTGGAAACGTTAGTAAGCGAGGCGTTAAGAAGCGTTCAGGGAAAGGCGTTCTTTCAGAGAATCACAATTGGCGTGGATCCTGGTGAAGTCTTTGGGTGGGCAGTTCTGGCTGATGGAAAAGTTGAAGAAACAGGAAACTGTTTCGGCTTCGAAGAAGCATCGGACAAGATAGCAGGTATCGTGAGGGATTTCGAAGGCGCTGCGGTCGAATCTATTTCCGTGAAAATAGGTGACGGGGTTCCGCAGTGTACTCAGAATCTGTTGCGTGTCTTGGACGAGACGTTGCCAGCGAGCGTTTCGCTGGAAAGCGTGAGTGAGTCTGGAACAAGTCGTGGTCTGAGCGAAACGAAACATAGAAGAGGCTTGAGGGATATCGTTTCAGCGATACAAATAGCTGGAAGAAGGGGCTATAGGTTTCAGAGGAGAATGTCAGATGAATCGAACGGTTAAGAAAGGGACAACGCTGCTGGTTGATGGGCCAGCCTCGGTCCTAGTGACTTCGGGCAAGGTGGAAGTGTTTGGCTCGGTCATTAGTGGGACCGCGAAAGTTGTTGTGCGGGAGGGCAAGAGGTTGCCGTTTGTTGTGGAGGAAACCGCCGCCTTCGAAATCGCATTGGGAGACACGGGTTCGGCGGAAGAAGTCGAGGGGACCACGGTTCCGGGTTCTTGGAATGAAGGATCTAAGGAGTTCCTGGGTTTAGAAAAGAAACCTGTTACGGCGATGGTGCTTGGAACGGTTGATTCTGGAAAATCAAGCTTTTGCACGCTTCTTGTGAACAGGGCTTTGGCTGAGAAGAAGAAGGTGGCGGTTCTGGATGGAGATTTAGGTCAGTCGGACATAGGGCCTCCGTCAACGGTCGGGTATGCTTTTGTTGCGCGGCCGATTACAGATTTGTTCAGTTTGCGTGCGAAGAATGCTTTCTTCATTGGGGAGACGTCTGCAAGCAATGTTGGGGATAAGGTGATTGGGGCATTAGCCTCTTTGAAGAAGGAAATCTTGGCGAGCAACCCTGAGTTCGTTGTGATAAACACTGACGGTTGGGTTGAGGGTGAAGGGGCGCTGGACTATAAGGTTCGGCTTGTTGGGGAGCTTAGGCCGGATATCGTCTTCTGTGTTCAGCAGAAGGATGAGCTTTCTCCTGTTATTGCTGGGATTGAGGGTTTTAAGAAAGTTGTTGTGGAGTCTCCTTTTGCTATTAGGCAGAGGGATATTGGTAGGCGTAGGAGCTTGCGGGAGCTTGGTTACATAAAGTATTTGGGGAATTCGAAGGTGCAGTCGCTTTCGTTGAGCTGGTTGAAGTTTGAGGGGAATGAGCTTTTTGATATTTGCAAGGCTCGTATGAGCGCTAGACAGGCGGACAAGATTAATGGACTTCTGGGGATGAAGCCTCTGCAGCTTTCCGAGGTGAGTGACAAGGTGTGTGTTATCATCGGAAGGAGGCGTTGGATTGATCCTGATAACGTTAGGAAAGTTGAGGAGTATGTGAAGAAGAAGGTTGTTGTGACTCGGAAGGGTGAAGAAGAGGGGTTGCTCGCGGGCGTGTTTGATTCGAACAGGAGGTTTCTCGGCATAGGTGTGCTGCAGGCGATTGATTATCTGAGGAAAAGCTTGAAGATATCCACGCCGGTTTCGGGAGACATCTGCGTGCTTTCCCTGGGAAAGGTGAGGCTGGACAAGAACATGAAGGAAGTTCCAGGCGTTGAGGAAGAAAGTCAGATGGACTCTTCATCGTTGAAGGCACCGTTCTGAACTCGTGCGGTCTGCCCCTCCCTTTTATTTCTTTACATAAGATGTAATGTTGCAATGTAATGTTGCTTTGTAAGTTTTCCATGTTGCTTTCGCCCCCTCCGGCTCTATGGTTTGAGGTTAGTTGTAATTTTGTTTCGTGACAAACCATGTTTTAAACAGGCTTTACTGCGCCTTGCGGCTAAACTTTTTCCGTTTATGGTGAGGTCAATTATGATATTGCATTGTGATATTGCAGCGTAAATCTCCGTGTTGGCGGTGACTGTTAGTGTCTGTCGTCTTTCTGTTCGTGAGTTTGACGTCGTGCTGGGGTGGAAGATTTTAACTGTGAACGGCCCCTCCCCTTTTTTTCTTTACGTCAGACGTAATGTTGCAGCGTAATGTGTAAGCGTAAACGGCGATGTTGGTTGACAATGCGTGTTGCGAAAATGGTCAAAAGTGTGCTGTTGTTTTTGGTGAATTTGTTTTTGAAGGGGTTGTTGGCTCTCCTGTGGAAAGGAAGTCTGCGGCCTCTTGACTATTTCAATTGTTCTTATCCCAGAGGTGTCTGGATGGGCAGAGGGTGTTTATTGGGCATTGTTTGCACAGGGGGAGTCTTGCTTTGCAGTATTTTTTTCCGTGTGAGATTAGTAGCACGTGGACTTGCATGTAGTCGACTTGATCGTAGATTGTTTGGAGTGCTTTGCGAACGGCTTCGTAGTTTCCTTTTGCCGGGGCGAGGCCTAACCGTTTTGAGACGCGGTTTACGTGAGTGTCGACTGGGATGGTGTTCTTATTGGCGCTGAAGAGGAGGACAACGTCGGCCGTTTTGGGTCCGACTCCTGGGAATTGCATTAGTGTTTCTCTTGCTTTTTCGGTTGGCAATGAAAGGATGGGTTTCAGTTCTCCGTGGTATTTTTCCAGAATTGTTTTTGAGACTTGTTTTATTGTTTTTGCCTTGTTTCTGTACAGTCCTCCGACTCTTAGGCACTGTTCAATTTCTTTCTGTTCGGCCTTCGCGAGTGCTTCGGGGGTGATTTTGAACCTTTTCGAAAGGTTTTCGAAGGCTTTTGCCGTGTTTCTGTCGGCTGTATTCTGTGAAATTATCGTCACAATCAGTGTTCTAAAGGGGTCTTCTGTTGAGGTTACCCACTTTGGCATGGTGAAGGTTTTTCGAAGTATTTCCAGAATGTTCTTCGGACGACCGTCTGCCATTTTATTGCCTCGATTTCTTGAAAGTGATAAATAGTGAGTATGTGAAGCTTCTAATAAGTGCTGGAGGTTTGGGCATGGAACGTGCGCGGGTTGTGAAGGAGGAGATTGTCGAACAGAACGTGCATTTCCTCGAAGTTTATTTGGAGGCCAAAAATTCCTGTCTGGTTCTGTTGAGCGAAAGAGTGGATAAGCTTGGGACGCTGGCAATTGCTGTTCCGAGACCCAAGGACATGTTGGGACCTCCTTCGTCTTCGATTCTCCTGGGGGATAGGAACGCGATTTCAGCTCGAATGTTTGCTGAGAACTTGGCTGAGAGGAAGGGTAAGATAGCTCTTGTTTCAGTTTATTTGGAGTCGATGGATGAGAGACAGGCGCAGTCGATTTTTAGGAAACTCTTGGACAAGGTTGCTCATGACGAACCGCAGAGGGAGGGAGTGACGGCGTGAGCCTCAGAGACTTCATCGAGAAGTCCGAGGGGGAAGGAGAGGTTCTGCGTGTGAAAGAGGCAGTTTCTCCTCGTTTTGAAATCTCCCATGTTTTGAAAGAATTTGACAAGGATGGCCCGATTCTTCTCTTCGAAAAGGTGAAGGGCAGCGACAGGAGGGTTGTCGCTAACGTTTGCGGGACGCGAAATAGGATATGCAGGGCGCTTGACGTCGATCAAGACGGACTCTGCGAAACGTTGATGAAGGCTTGGCACTCGCCGAAGAAACCCAAGGTAGTTGAAAATGCTGCCGCGAAAAAAGTTAAGGTTGTTGACCTGTCGAGTGTTCCGATTTTGACGCACTTCGAAAGGGATGCAGCTCCGTACATCACTTCGGGCGTCGTTCATGCGAAAAACGTTGATGGAAAAGTTGAGAACGTTTCCGTACATCGTCTTCGGGTCTTAGATAGAAATCATTTGGCGATTAGGCTGGTTCCGCGGCATCTTTTTAAGCTGTGGCGAATGGCGAAGGAAGCGGGTAAGGATCTTGATGTGGCAATTTCCATTGGCGTCCACCCTGCGGTCATGCTGGCTGCTTCGTCTCCTCTTCCTTTCGGGGTTTGCGAGTTCGACGTTGCTAACGCTCTGATGGACGGTGGGCTTCGTCTGATTGAGTGCGAAGACGTTGATGCCTGTGCCCCAGCTGATGCGGAGCTGGTGCTAGAAGGGAGGATCTCAGCTGTGAAAGAAGTTGTTGAGGGTCCTTTCGTGGATGTTACGGGTACTTATGATGTGCAGAGGAAGCAGCCAATCGTCACCGTCGTCGGGGTGCGGCAGCGAGAGGATTATCTCTATCACGGGCTTCTGCCTTCTGGGGCTGAACATAGGCTTCTGATGGGTGTCCCGCATGAGGTGCTCATTTGGGAGGCGGTCTCGAAGGTCGTGCCTAAAGTTTATGCTGTGAACCTGTCAGCGGGCGGATGTGGATGGCTGCACGCGGTGATTTCCGTTGAAAAACAGCTTGATGGAGATGGGAAGAACGTTTTGTTGGCCGCTCTTGCTGCTCATCCAAGTTTGAAGCACGCAGTTGTAGTGGATTCGGATATAGACGTGTTCGATGCTTCCAGCGTTGAGTGGGCTATTGCCACGAGGTTCCAAGCCAGCAAGGATCTGTTCGTGGTCAACAACGTCCGTGGCTCAACTTTGGACTCTTCCGCAGATCAAGAAACGGGTTCTACTACGAAAGTGGGTGTTGACGCGACTAGGCCGTTTGCTAAGCCTAGAGAAAAGTTTGAGAGGGCGAGAATCCCAGTTTCGAAGAATGCCGAGGCGCTTGTGCGGGGCTTGCATGGTCTGTAGGCGCAGTGGACGCTGCAGAGTTTTATATACTCAAATCGGCATGTCATAAAGGGTTGGTGATTGCATTGCCTAAAGATGAAGCCGAAGAGAAGGAAGGCGAGATTTCCCTGAAAGTTGAGGACGTGATGGTGAAGGAAGTCGTCACGATTGATGATGGCGTGACGGTTAAGGAGGCCGTTGATGTTATGAACAAGTTCGAGATTGGCTGTTTGATCGCGGTGAAGAAGGGAAAGGCTATGGGTATTCTCACGGAGAGGGATGTCTTGAAGCGGATTGTTGCGGGTGCGAAGGATGCCAAGAAGACGAAGGTTAAGGATGTGATGACGAGCCCGCTTGTCGTGGCAGAGCCGAGTATGGATTTGGGAGAGGCTGTGAAGTTGATGTTTCAGATGAAAATCAAGAAGTTACCGGTGGTTGATGGGAAGCGTCTCGTAGGCCTGGTGAGTTTGACGGATATCGCTCGTTTTCAGCCGCAGGTCATGTCGATACTGAAGCAACTAGCCGCAAAACAGGCTCCGCCGAAGGGCATAAAGAAGATTATGGATCGATACGTCGTCTAGGCCTGCTCTTCTTTTTTCGTGTTCCCCGTTGGCGAGGTTTAAAAGCTGAGGTGCGATTCTACCGTTTCCGATGAAGAAAACGGTGCTGTTGAAGGTCGACCCCGAGACCCCTGACATCGAGAAGGTTCGTGTCGCGGCAAGGCTCATCAGACGTGGCGGTTTAGTAGCCTTTCCGACGGAGACCGTGTACGGGCTAGGGGCAGACGCTTTGAACGGTTCGGCCGTTTTGGCACTTTTCGAGGCAAAGAAGCGCCCGCTAGATAACCCACCTATCGTACATGTGTGCGGTGTTGAGGATGTTCGCAGGGTTGCCAGGGAGGTTCCGCCGAAGGCAGAGGCGCTGATGAAATTGTTCTGGCCTGGGCCGCTGACTTTGGTTTTGAAGCGGTCGAGGGCCTTACCTGACGTGACCGTTGCCGGCTTAGATACGGTTGCTGTGAGGATGCCCAGGCACGAGGTTGCCTTGGCGTTGATTCGGGAGAGCGGTTGTCCAGTTTCTGCGCCCAGCGCCAACCTAGCGGGAAGGCCGAGTCCAACTTTAGCAAGGCACGTTTTGGATGATTTGAACGGGAGGATTGACGCAGTTTTGGATGCTGGTCCGACGGCGGTGGGTGTCGAGTCTACTGTTTTGGACCTGACGGTGGATCCTCCTGAGGTTTTGCGGCCCGGTGGAACGCCGTTTGAGGCGTTGAAGGAGGTTCTGGGCTGTGTGGTTCTTAATCCGGCGGTGTCGGCTGAAAAGCCTGTGCCCGCTGGGCCGGTTCGTTCGCCTGGATTGAAGCATAAGCATTACGCACCCGATGCTTGCGTGGTCGTGGTTGAGGGCGAGTTGCCTGCCCTTGTGAAGAAAGTGAACGAGTTGGTAGCATATTATGTAAGGAGGGGGAGCAAGGTGGGGGTTTTGTGCACTGCTGAAACCGCCGGTTCTTACAAGACTGGCGTTGTGAAGTGTGTTGGAAGCAGAAGTGACTTGGGCAGTATTGCTCGGAGCTTGTTTGCCAGTCTGAGGGAGTTTGATATGGAAGGAGTTGACGTCATTGTGGCTGAAGGCGTGCCTCTCGAAGGACTTGGATTGGCGGTTATGAATAGGCTGAGAAGAGCCTCCGGATACAAGATTGTCAAAGCAATCTGACGTCCCTTGCAATGGCCTTTCTCGCAGTATCCCGGTAATCTTCTGAGAATCCTGCAACTCGTACGGTCAGCCTCCCAGTCGTTGTTTGGGCGAGGTTCACGCGACGCGCGCGCTCGGGTTCAGTTTACGAAAAGTCAAGAAATCATTAGCACAGCAACAGAAGAAGCTAATTGGAGGTTAGCGGGTAGGCCCGTTCTTTTGTTACTGTGTCTCGGTTCTGGATTTTTCCCGAAATACACTTATTTGTTTGCGTCGCTTTTAGAAGCTGAGTGGGAGAAGAATGGCGGGCCTAGTTGAGTGCGTGCCGAACTTCAGCACTTCAGATCCTGAAGTTGTGGAGAGCATTCTTGGGGAGCTTAGGAAAACTAGGAACGCATTTTTGCTCGACTGTTCTTTTGATGATTATTACAACAGACTTGTGGTTTCTTTCGTTGGAGACGAAGAGTCTGTGCTTGCGGCTGCGCTGAAAATGGCTTTCAAAGCTGTGGAACTGATTGACATGAAAAAGCACAAGGGCCAGCACCCCCGAATCGGCGCAATTGACGTTGTCCCGTTTGTTCCGTTGAAAAACGTCACAATTGACGACTGTATCGAACTCTCGAAGAGGTTCGGCCAGAGTCTTGCAGAAAAGTGCCACGTGCCCGTGTACCTTTATGGTATCGCTTCTTTGAAGCATGAGCGGAGAGATTTGGATTGGATTCGTGATGGGGACTATGAGAGACTTGGGGAGATGATTGCGAAACCCGAGCGAAGGCCGGACTTCGGGCCAGCGAAGCCTCATCCAACCGCGGGCGCCACGATAACGGGTGCGCGCAGGGTCATGGCGGGCTTCAACGTTAACATTGGGACGGCAGACTTGAAGGTTGCCAGGAAGATAGCTCGGGCCTTGCATGCTAGTAAGGGCGGGTTCTCAAACGTCAAGGCGATGGCCGCCTTCCTTCCGGAGAAGAACATCACGCAAATCGGGATGAGCATAAGCGATTTCGAAAGAACTCCGCTGTACCGTGTATTCGAAGTTCTCAAGGTTGAGTGTGCGCGTTACAACGTGTCGATCTTGGGTTCGGAATTCTGCGGCATGGCCCCGCTAAAGGCCCTAATCGACACCGCGGGGTACTACTTGAAGGTTGACAACCTGACCGAGCAGCGCGTCCTAGAAATAGCCGTTCAAGAGGCCATCGAAAAAGGCGGTACGTTTGAGTAGAAGATCAGTGAAGACAAGGCCACGGGAAAAACTGGACCTGCTCGTCGTAAACGCGAATGAGCTTGTCACGCTTTCAAGCGAATCTCAGAAGCCGCGCACTGGAAAGCAGATGCAGGAGCTTGGAATAGTGCGCGACGGAGGCTTGGCAGTCAAGGATGGAAGAATCGTCGCTGTGGGAAAAACCGCGGACATCACGAAAACTTACAAGGCTGAAAACGTCGTGAGTGTAAACGGGAAAATCGTTCTTCCCGGCTTCGTTGACCCTCACACCCATCTTGTGTTTGCCGGTTCACGGGAAGACGAGTTTCAATTGCGAATGACGGGTGCCTCTTACATGGAAATCCTCGAGGCGGGCGGCGGCATTCTGAAAACGGTCAGAGAGACCAGAAAGGCGAGTTTCGAGAAACTCGTCGAAAATGGCACCGAAACCTTGGATGCGATGTTGGAGCACGGAACGACGACTGTTGAAGCCAAGAGCGGCTACGGTCTGACGACCAAAGATGAGCTCAAGATGTTGGAAGTTGTCAAACGGTTGAATCAGCTGCACAGCGTGGACATAGTTCCAACGTTTCTCGGGGCCCATGCTGTTCCCCCCGAATTCGAAAACAACCTGCAAGGCTACGTTAATCTGGTCACCGAGGAGATGATCCCCAAAGTGGCAGAGAAGGGACTGGCAGAGTTCTGTGACGTGTTCTGCGAGAAAGGAGTGTTCGGCCTTGAACAGACCAGGCGCATCCTGAGCACGGGCAAGAGCTCAGGCCTGAAGCCCAAGGTTCACGCGGACGAGATGAGCCGCCTGGGCGGGGCAGAACTCGCGGCAGACATCGGAGCGGCTTCTGCAGATCACCTGCTCTTCTCCTCCGATCAGGGCATCAAGGCGATGGCCGAAAAAGGCGTGGCAGCGATTCTGCTGCCCGCGGCAGCTTTCAGCCTAATGACCAACCGGTACGCCGATGCCCGCAAAATGATTGACTGTGGAGTCCCCGTGGCTTTGGGTACGGATTTTAACCCGAACTGCTGGGTTGAAAATCAGCAACTGGTCATAGGGCTCGCCTGTCACTGTATGAAAATGACGCCTGCCGAAGCTATTACGGCAACTACGATTAACGCCGCTCACGCCGTGAGCCGGGCAAACGAGGTCGGCAGCTTGGAATTGGGAAAGAAGGCTGATGTCATCGTCCTCGACGTGCCCAACCACAAGTTTCTCGGCTACCGATTCGGAGTTAACCTGGTTGACAAGGTTATTAAGAACGGAAGAATCGTGATTGATAAAGAAGCAAGTCGCGGCGACTTTCGACTTCTAGAAGAACAGAAAATGTGAACGCGTCGTCGTGCCCTATTCTCATTGCACACGCGCTGAGGATTCTTCCACAAACCATAAGAACTGATTCAATCAATCCCATAAATTATTTGCGGAAGTGACAACGGATGAACAGAGTTGTTTTTGTTTCGATTATAATTCTGTGTTTGCTTTCCGTATCGTCAATAACTGGGTTGATTCAGATAGTCAAGGCTGATGTTGCACCCATTTACATAAATGCAGACGGGAGCATAACGCCGTCAACTGCTCCCATCTATACAGCAGACAATATCACATACACTTTAACTGGCAACATCAACATCACCGCCGCCAATACTGGTGGAATTGTGATTGAAAGAGACAACATTGTTTTAAACGGGGCAGGCTACACTGTGACCGGAGGCGGAAACGAGAGCGGAATAACGACCATGACGAACATAAGCAACGTGACAGTAACAAACCTGATTTTAACGAACTTTACCTGGGGCATTTTGCTCGGCTCTTCTTCCGGTAACACTTTTTCTGGCAACACCGTCGTAAACAACGGACAAGGCATTCAACTCCAATCTTCTTCTAATAATGCTTTTTCTGGCAACACCGTCGTAAACAACGCGTATGGCATTTGGCTCGACTCTTCCCCTGGTAACGCTTTTTCTGACAACACTGTCGTAAACAACCGGTATGGCATTTGGCTCCAACAATCGTCTGATAACAACACTTTGTCGGGCAACAACGTTACGGCAAGCAGTAATGATGGCATTGTGCTCAGCTCTGCTTCTAACAACACATTGTTTGGCAACAACGTCACGGCAAACAGCAACATTGGCATTTTGCTCGAATCTTCTTATAATTGCACTTTGTCTGGCAACAACGTTGCAAACAACGGATATGGCATTAAGCTCTACTCTGCCTCTGGTGACACGTTGTCTGGCAACAACGTTGTAAAAAACGGGAATGGCATTGAGCTCTACTCATCCTCTGACAACATGATCTACCATAATGACTTCATAAACAACACCAGCCAAGTTTCTTCTTCAAACTCAACTAACATTTGGGATAGTGGAGGCCTGGGCAACTACTGGAGCGACTATCTGACAAAGTATCCGAACGCCACTAAAGTTGACGGCTTCGGCGTCTGGAACACTTCATATGTCATTGACGCAAACAATACCGACTATTATCCACTCATGCAACTTTGGGTTCCATATGAGGGCGGACCCATTACCATCAATGCTGACGGAAGCATAAGCCCGTCAACAGCACCGATTACGACTGTTGACAATATCACTTACACGTTTACAGCCAACATCATCATTGAGTCAATCGTTGTGCAGAGGGACAATATCGTTCTGAACGGAGCTGGATTCACGATTCAAGGAGATGGAACTGGAAACGGAATAGACCTATCTAACAGAAACAACATAACAATCGAAAACACAAACATAGAGAACTTTCAATATGGCACCTTCCTCGAGAACACTTCAAACAACACCATTAGCGAAAACAACATAACAGCAAACACCTATGATGGCATCTATCTCTATTCTTCTTCTAATAACAGCCTGAACGCGAACAACATAACAGGAAACAACATATTAGGCAACTCTACTGGCATCGTGCTCGAGTCTTCTTCTAATAACAACAATGTGAGCGGAAATAGCTTAACAAGCAACAGGGTTGGCATCTTGTTCGATTCTTCTTCTAATAACAGATTAAGCGGAAACAACATAACAAACAACTTTGATGGCATGTATCTCTATTCTTCTGCCAATAACAACCTGAACGGGAACAACATAGCAGCAAACACCTATGATGGCATCTATCTCGATTCTTCTTCTAACAACACAATCTACCATAACAACTTCATAAACAACACCAGCCAAGTTTCTTCTTCAAACTCAACTAACATTTGGGATAGTGGAGGCTTGGGCAACTACTGGAGCGACTATCTGACAAAGTATCCGAACGCCACCGAAACAGACGGCGTCTGGAACACGCCTTACGTAATCGACACACACAATACTGACCATTACCCGCTTACGGTTCCAATAGTAGTGGTTCCAGAGTTTCCATGGATTCAAGCCACGATGCTTTTCATGCTATTAACACTACTAGCAGCCATAATCTACAAAAAGAAAGCTGTGAAAACAAGCCAAAGCTAGAAGAACCTAGAGTAAAGCGCGCGCAGTCTGTTTAGGACAGCAAAAGTTATAGTAGTTCAGATAGTATCTGCAAATTATAGCGCGCGAGCGCTTACACTTATTGGCGGCGTCGATTGACTGAAAGACAAAAGCGGCGGACAGAGGAGTATCGAAGGGCTTTTCTCTAATGGTCCGTATCCTGAGTTCAAAGCCAAACTGATGCTCTTCGGTCGGTTCGTGGGTGATTGGGATATCGTTGGCGTCAAGAGCCCAAGCCCCAGCGGAGTCGTTTTCAAGAAAGGTGGCGAGGTCCATTTCGGGTGGATCCTCAACGGCAGGGCTGTACAGGATGTGTGGATGACGTATGACGAGCACTCCAAGAAAGCCATTCCTGTGGGTACCACAATAAGGGTTTACGATCCTTCGATCGACGCCTGGCACAGCACCTCGATATCTGTGCTACTCCGTTCGGTCCAAACATTCGTGGCGCGGCAGGTGGGGAGAGATATCGTCCTTGAGGGAGTTACAAAGATGGCTATCCAGAGCGCTGGGTCTTTTCAGAAATCAAGCCCGGATCTTTCAGGTGGCACTCGGAGGAAACACACGACGGGGGCAGCACCTGGATTCTGACAGAAGAGATGAGAATCCGCAGGCGCAGTTCTGAAACAGCGACGACGACTAACCAGTGATGCAACAGACGCTAACCTCGCAGATGAATTAACAGAATCTCGTCTCTTCAACTGACTAACGCGCGCTAGTAGCGAGATTCGAGCGAACTGAGCCCTGTCAGATTCGTTTCTTCTTGGGTTGAAGTCTCTAGGGATTTGGACCAAAGAGTTCAGAACGGTTATGAAAAACCGAGAGATTGAACCATGCGAGTTTCAAAAATTGGCATAAGGAAAAAACCTCAGTATCGCTTCACTAATAGGTTTGACGAATTTTCATGCAAGAGATGGCTCGAAAAAGATTTGACAGAGCCGAATTTACAGAACGTAGGATTGACTTGACGACTGTTAACACCAACAACCACCCGCGATAAATTAACACGATCATTTTGGGCAAAGAATTAAAGTGCGCCGTCAACATTCTTGGTTCATGGTGAACCCTGTTGGTTGAGCTAGAGAAGCCTGTTCACTGTTTGACGGGGCAAGAACTGCACTGCAGGAATTGGCAGATTGAAGGTATGCTGCGCATGCTCTGCAACGTTCTTGACCCGGACGTGGGTAAGGATCCTGAAAAACTCGTTGTCTACGGCGGTACTGGAAAAGCTTGTCGGAACTGGGAGTGTTTTGACCGGATAGTCGAGACTCTTACTGAGCTTGAGCCCGACGAAACCATGCTGATCCAGAGCGGAAAACCCGTTGCCGTTTTCAAGACGCACACATGGGCTCCGAGGGGCTTGATCGTTAATTCGATGCTTGTGCCGAAATGGGCCACTTGGGACTACTTCTACGAGTTGGAGCAGAAAGGCTTGATCATGTACGGGCAGATGACGGCTGGATCCTGGGCTTACATCGGAACGCAGGGGATTCTGCAGGGAACCTATGAAACGATGGCTGCTGTTGCAAAAGAGCATTTTGGCGGGAACCTGAAAGGAAGACTCGTGCTGACCGCGGGTCTGGGTGAAATGGGAGGCGCTCAGCCTCTGGCCGTGACCATGAACGGTGGCGTCGCCTTGGTTGTGGATGTTGACAAGCATGCGATTGAGCGGAGGATTAGGCTCAAGTATCTGGAAACGTGGACCGACAGCTTGGACGAAGCCATTAACTTGGCTCTGGAGGCAAAACATGACGGCGTCGCGAAAAGCATAGGTTTACTCGGTAACGCTGCGGAAGTGCACCCTGAACTTCTGAGAAGAGGCATTATCCCTAATGTCCTGACGGATCAGACCAGCGCGCACGACCCTCTGAATGGTTACTATCCGGCAGGCCTGAGCAAGGAAAAGGCGGATGAGCTGAGAAAGAGCGACCAGAAAGAATATCTCAGACGAGCCAGCCAGAGCATGCGATTGCACGTTGAAACCATGGTCAAGATGATGCGGAAAGGCGCTGTGACGTTTGATTACGGAAACAACCTGCGGGAACAGGCTAGCGAGGCAGGCTTCAAAGAGGCGTTTGCTTTTCCAGGCTTCGTGCAGCGATACGTCAGACCGATGTTTTGCGAGGGAAAGGGGCCGTTCCGCTGGGCGTCGCTAGTAGGCAGCGAGGACGATATTTACAAGTTGGATGATGTGCTTCTGAAGGATTTCGCTTATAACAAGGAGCTGTGCCGCTGGATAATGAAAGCCAAGGAGCAGGTGAAGTTTCAAGGCTTGCCTGCAAGGGTCTGTTGGCTCGGCTTCGGTGAAAGGGCAAGGTTCGGAAAAATCATAAACCGCATGGTTGCGGATGGCAGTCTTTCTGGACCGGTGTGGATAGGCAGGGATCATCTGGACGGAGGAAGCGTTGCTTCACCGAACCGGGAGACCGAAGGCATGAAAGACGGAAGCGACGCCGTTGCGGACTGGCCCATACTCAACGCTCTAATAAACGCTGTAGGCGGGGCAACATGGGTAAGCGTGCACCACGGGGGCGGCGTCGGTATAGGCTACAGTATTCATGCTGGAATGTGCTTGGTAGCCGACGGAACCGATGAAATGGAACGCCGAATAGAAACTGTGCTGACGACAGACCCTGGAATGGCGATAGTCAGACACGCAGACGCAGGCTACGAGAAGGCCCAGAGGATTGCAAAAGAGAAAAATGTGAAGATGCCGATGTTAAAATAAGCAAGCCTTAAGACTTTTGACACACCTGCTATCGGCAAGAGCGAACTTCCATATTCCAAGGCATTCGAAAGCTCAGAATGGGTCCACTCTCTTCAGCAATTCAATTGCGCATGGAGTCTCTGCTTATATTGCGGCAATGCGTGAAAGTTTCCGATGGGTTTGTTCGATCGTTTGCGCAATCGATCTGCGTTTCTCACTGGCAATTTTCTAATAATGGTCATTACTTGGATTCTGATGAATGCTGCAGGCCCCATTCCTGGCACCTATGCGAACGAATACTTCAAAACCGTTCTTGGCGCAAATGACTTCCTTCTGGGTGTAATTGCTTTCTCAGGATTAATCGCCATCGCTTTGGTTCAAATCCCAGGCGGCTATCTTGCAGACAAGCATGGACGTCGATGGCTTGTTTACACAATGACTTTTGGAGTTGCCTTAGGATATGTCTTCTTCATTTTCGCGCCTTCTTGGCCTCTGATAGTCGTGGGAACGGTGATCCAAAATTTTTGCCTGTTGTACCAACCGGCATTGTTTGCAATCATGCTCGATTCAGTTTCCCCTGAAAATCGCGGTACAGGTTTTTCCGCGCAGGCAGTGATAACGAATCTTGTGGGATTGCCTGCGGCACTCATCGCGGGATATCTAGTCTTGATATTCAAATTGAACATCGGCATGCGAATCGCCTATTCTATAGCAATGATAGCCTATTTTGCAGCCGCATTCCTAAGGGTTAAGCTGAAAGAAACGTTGCCCCTAACCACCCGAAAAGGGGATGCACGTCCTAGCCTCCTAGCCGCTTTCAGAGAATATCCAGAAGCAGTTAAACAAAGCCTGAACATCTGGAGCCAAACCCCGAAATCCGTCTATTACCTGTTCATATCCAACGCTGCCTTAAACAGCCTAGTAGTTGGATGCAGTACGTACTTCATCATCTACGCCACTGAGAATCTCGAAATTACGAACTTTCAGTGGGCCCTCCTTATGGCGTTGATGTCGTTGACTGTTGCGGTTCCCAGCGTAATCGCCGGTTTAAGAATGGACAAATTCGGACGGAAAAATTACCTCATCGCATCCTATCTCTGCTACGGACCTGCGATGGTTATTTTCGTTTTTGGAAACTTCTACTTGCTTGTTCTCGCCTTCTTTTTCTTCGGGCTCGGCCAAGTGCTCCAATCAAGCAGCTATCAGGCTCTCATAGGCGATTTAACTCCGAGAGAACTGAGAGGAAGAGTCGTCGGCTGCAGCCAATTCTTTGGCTATCTGGCCCAAGCATTCACACAGTTACTCATAGGCGTTCTCTTCTCCTATGTTTGGAGACCCTTGCCCTTCCTGATGCTAGCGGCAAGCGTCATCCCCATCGCCATATTTGTCCACTACAAAGTGTTCGAACAAGACACAAAACAAATCTAAACATCGCCTCTTTCTCACAAGAGAAGCTTCGCGTCATTTTGAAATCTTCATCTGTTCAACCCAAAACCCAGAATTTGCTTCTGCGAATTCTGATTTAATGCCTAATGGAAAGAATTGTCTTGACGGTCAGCGCTCTCTCTCACTTCAGCTCGTCAAAACAGACTATTGCCGACAGAACATCAAGTTCATTCACGAAAACTCTGAAAAAGCGCAGTCTAGAAAATGAGTTTGCGAGGGCCAAGAAAGACGACAAGGTTTCAGGAACGCGCGCTTGGGTTTGAAGTTTTTCTGCGCTTCGTAAGTCATGAAATATTCCTGGTATTTTTTGGAAAAACCTGCGTCTCTCCAGTGTGCTTGGCTCCAACAATCCAGCTGCCGAGTCTTTCTATGCATATCCCTGCTCCAGCTGAGGGTTTTAGTCTGAAGCGCGCGCTGTTCAGGCTCAGCAAAGTCCGCATCCTAGAGAAGCTCTTCGGGATGATCAATCCACGTGCACTTCTCTTCTCGTAGGAGGGTGGCTGTCTGGTTCCAGAGTCGGGACAATTTGCTTGTTTCAGGCTTGTTCAGAATGTTCTGTAGCTGCGTTTCGAGTTTTTTCGGTTTTTTCTGGAGCGTCTGAATCTCTCTGAAAGCCCATTGGAGCCTCGGAGACCAACGATGGTTGAAGTTGAACAACACTCGAATTAATTCCTGAATGGAAAGGGCGGCATATATTTTCGATCCCCATTGGTTTTCGTGCTCAAGGCAACTGAATGCATCCAATGTGTTCCCCCAATACTCTTTATAATGTCGTTTCAGCCTGTCAATCCTTGAGCCCTCGTCATACGTGATGATTTGGTTCAGGATCTTCTGGAGGTTGCGGGTCTTGTCTAGCAAGACGATGGATTTTTGATAGTCCCAGTGATCTTCATCCGCATCGGAATCCCTGATTCGTCGGAGTTTGATCGCTGTGGTGAAACGCAAGTCATACTTTTCCGTATGAACTATTTTCTGAGAATTCCTTTCAAGTTCAGTGTACTTGTCTTCGGTGACTACTATCTCAAGATCAACATCGGAGTGTTTGTCAGCATAGCCCTTCACAATAGACCCAACCTGTATGATTCCAAGAACCTGAGTGTCAGTGCCGTAGTCATTCAGAAGTCTGTTGATTAGCTCTTTACGTGTCTCCAAATGTTTCTCCCCAGTTGGAACTATTGATTTCACATGCTTTAAGTCTTCAAGCAAGCTAAATAATGAGTACCTCGGGAGACTAAGGAGAAGCGCGTGCTGTCGTGAATGCGATGGATGGCGGCGAGAAGCTTTATGCTAGGCTGTGGAAGTCGGGATATTGTTGATATGGTCGAAAAGGTTGAGGGTTGTTGAAAATTCATTGAGGAAGAACCGTGCGGGCTTATGTTAAGGAGTTTAGAAAGAGCTGCGAAATAGTGGGTTTCAGGGACGTTGAAGTCAACGACATTGAAGCGCTTTTGAAGGCAGCAAGGAGGGACAAGCCCTCGGATGTGGAACTGCAATTTTTTGATGCAGATCTTGTCGCCACCTGGCAGCATCTGTACTTTGCATTGTTGAACGCGCTTACAGCGTTCAAGAATGGGGAGAACCTCTCCAAGAGTGTCGTGATGGAAGCTATGCTTTACGCAGCTGGCCGAAGACAAATCCAGAAAGCTACTCGGCTTCTCGGCATCAAACCCGCGTCGCGGACCATTGCAATTCTGATAGTCGGAGGTAATGCCAAAGTTGTGCAAGAGGCGTTGGCAAAAGTTTCGAGGCGCGTTGGTGGGCAGCGTGCCGATTCGGTTCTTGAGCTTTCAGGGGAGAAGATAGAGAGAATCAAGAGAGCTTTTGACATTTTGGACGTGGAGTTGGCAACGGTCATGGAAGGAGAGGACTTGGAGAAGGCGCTTGTTGATCTTGTCGTGGAGCGGGTAGCGCTGTTGGCTACTAGGCGCTGATTTTAGAGGAGTTTTTCCTTCTGCACTGACACGATGTCTTGTGGGTTCAGCACTGAGACGCCGGTGATGCTGCCGATGATTTCGATTAGGACTATCTTGTCTGGGTTGGTTAAGTTGACTTTTCTCTTGATGCTTACTGCAACTTTTTCGATTATCTCTTTGCTGTGTGTTGTGGTGAAGCGTTTTTCGACTGTCACCCGGAAGGTTTCTTTTTCGTCGATTTTGGAGCTGAGTTCTGTGACTGCCTGCTGAATCATTTCCAGTTCCGTGGGGACGATTTTTTCAATCGGTATTATCCTGAGTGTGAATCGGAATTCGTAAGGACTCTGCTGCAGTAAGGCACGGAGCTGTCTGATGGCTTCGATAGTATCCATGTTCGTCTTAACTGCGATGAGGCCGGAGACGCCTGTTCTTTCAATTGCGGGTGAAGCGTCTCCTATTTTTTCAAAGAGGAAACGCAGTTCGGAGCGGGCGTACTTCTCGTATCCACGTGAAGTGGTGGCCAAAATGTTGAATTCTTTAAGCATAGGTTCCTCCACCCACACGCTATATATTTTCTAGAGCAATTTAGCGTTTCGAAGAAGGGCCGAACTTTCATCGTGATTTTTGGTCAGTGTGCGTAAATGGCTCCTTCATTGCCAGTGGCTCTCAGCCGTCGCCTCACATCATCCCAGATGTAGTATCCAAATGCGCAGATTTATCCATTTTGACCGTTCTGATGGCGTTAGGCTTAAATTCGAATCGGACGTGTTCAACGTCCATATTGAAAGTGATTGAGAGATGAAGAGAGCGCGGAAGCCAACGATGGTTGTTCATGGTGGAGCTGGGACATGGCAGCCGGAGCGTAGTCAACCTGGCGTTGAGGGTGTGAAGAGAGCTGCTGAGGTGGGGTTCGGCGTCTTGAAGAGAGGTGGAAGTGCCGTGGACGGTGTGATGGAGGCCGTTGCGAGCATGGAGGATGATGGGGTGTTCAACGCGGGACATGGTTCCAGCCTGAACTTGGAGAAAAAGGTGGAGATGGAAGCTTCGATAATGGATGGAAAGACTCTTCAGGCTGGCGCCGTTGGGTTGTTGCGAGACCTGAGGAACCCTGTTCGCTTGGCAAAGGTGGTCATGGAGAAGACCGACCATGTTTTTGTGGTGGGCGAAGGTGCGGAAAAGTTGGCAAATCTTGAGCATCTCGAGAGACGCAACCCCGTAACCGAGCTGAGACTGAAGTATTATGAGCAACAGAAGAACGCTCTGCTAGAAGGAAAGTCTGAGCTTCCGAAGCTTGCTAACATGGTTAGGGATCATCCGGAGCTTTTCACTCTGGGCACTGTGGGCGCTGTTGCTATGGACGATGAGGGAAACGTGGCTGCTGCTACGTCGACAGGGGGGTTCCCGTTGAAGCTTCCGGGCAGGATCGGAGATTCTCCGTTGATTGGCTGTGGGACTTATGCTGACAACTTGACTGGTGCTTGTTCAACTACAGGCGTCGGTGAGCTTGCGATTAGGCTGGTTCTGGCAAAGGCGGTTTGCGATTGCATGGAAACCGGAAAAACGGCCCAAGAGGCCGCTGAGAAAGCGATAAGGCTCGTGAACACCAGAATGCCGAATATTTACAATGCGATGGGGCTGATTGCTATTGACACGCATGGAAGAATAGGTGCAGCCCACAGTTCGCCGAACATGTGCTGGGCCTACGTTACTCCAGATATGAAAGGACCCGAAGCGTCGCTGACGGCTAAGATTGTGAAAGAACATCTGTAAAATGAGCCGACGTATGTTTATCTCCTTTCTTATTCTCGACAACTGACGTATAACAATGCTTAAGGATCGCGAGCATGTTCTCACTATGCAATTCGATTTGCATGGAGGTGAAAAAGGTGATAGATGAGGAAGAAGATACTGAAGAAGAAGACTGGGATGAGGAAGAGGATTTTGAGGAAGAAGAGTGGTAAGGACTTCAGCCAAGGTGACTTTTTTTTGTTCTTTCTTTTATCAGAGCTTTTCTTGGATGTTTATAGCGGTTTCATGAGGTTCACGTTTATAACCAACAAGCAAAGAGCATTGACTGTCGGGTTGCAATGACTAGAGTCGCCGTGTTAGAGGCCGATAAGTGCAAGTCTAAACGTTGCAGTAGGGTATGCTATCGTTTTTGCCCCATCGTGCGGAGCAAGATAGAGGCAGTGCGCTTTGAGAATGACAGGGCGGTGATCGTCGAGTCCCTGTGCACGGGATGCGGAATATGCGTGAAGAAGTGTCCCTTCAAAGCCCTGTCTATAGTTAATCTTCCTGACGAGCTTGAAAAAGACTGCAGTTTCCGTTTCGGAGAAAACACCTTCAAGCTTTACAGGTTGCCGACGCCTTCGCCTGGCTTGGTGCTGGGCCTGTTGGGGCAGAACGGAATAGGCAAGACGACAGCTCTCAAACTGCTATCTGGAGAAATCAAGATGAATCTTGGAAATTACGAGAACCCGCCTGACTGGAACCAAATTTTTCAGCATTTCAGGGGCTCTATCCTGCAGGAGTATTTTCAGAAAATGGCGGAGGGAAAGCTGAGAGTCTCGCACAAACCGCAGTATGTGGACAAGCTGCCCAAGGCCATCTCTGGAAAGGTCGGCGAACTACTTGAAAAAGTAGATGAAAGGAAGACCTTGGACAAGATTGCCGAGCAGCTTGAACTCAAGCAGGTCTGGAATCGTCCTCTAAACGTGCTGAGCGGTGGAGAACTGCAACGTGTTGCGGTGACCGCTGCGATCTGTCGCGAGGCAGACGTGTACATGTTCGATGAGCCGTCAAGCTACTTGGACGTAAAACAGAGGCTTGAAGTGGCGAAGACGATAAGAAGCCTGAAGAACGATCAAAAAACGATAATCATCGCCGAGCATGACTTGGCAATAATTGATTATTTGTCAGACCAGGTTTGTCTGTTCTACGGTGAACCGGGCGTCTACGGAGTCGTCTCAAGCGTCCACGGAGTCAGAACAGGCATAAACATTTACCTGCAAGGCTACATTCCAGACGAAAACGTTCGTTTCAGGAAGGAATCCATAGTATTTCATGAGAAACCCCCAACTGTCAGCGCTGAGGCTGGAGAAACCATGCTAATTTGGGAACAACTGGAGAAAACGTTCGAAGGGTTCAAGCTTGAGGTCAAGCCTGGCGAAATCAAGAGAGGAGAAATAATCGGGATATTAGGAGCTAACGGCATTGGGAAGACAACTTTCATAAAAATATTGGCCGGAATTGAAAAGGCTGATGACGAGAGAGAATTCGGCAAACTGAACGTCAGCTACAAGCCTCAGTACATTTCAGCGGATTATGAGGGTACGGTTCAGGAGCTTCTCATGAGCGTGGCCAAAGACGAGTTCAGTTCAGGCTGGTACAGAACAGAAATCCTGCAACCTCTGAAGGCGAATCTCCTGTTCGACAGAAACGTTATGGAGCTCAGTGGCGGAGAGCTGCAGAAAGTGGCCATCGCGGCTTGTCTCTCACGCAAGGCTGATCTTTACCTGCTGGACGAGCCGAGCGCCTACTTGGATGTTGAAGAGAGACTGAACATGGCGAAGACTATCCGAAGAGTCGTTGAAAACCGCAACGTGACAGCCTTCGTAGTTGAACACGATGTCGTCACACAGGACTTCATAGCCGATCATCTTATGGTCTTCATGGGAGAGCCCGGCGTTAGCGGTGTGGCTAACCCGCCGACGAGTCTGCGAAAGGGAATGAACCTTTTTCTGAAGGACATGCAAGTTACGTTCAGAAGAGACCCTGCCACCAAAAGGCCCAGAGTCAACAAAGAAGGATCAAAACTCGACAAGTTTCAAAAACAAATAGGCGAATACTATTACGTGCGCAGACATAAAAGATAGGGCGAACGAGATGACCGCGCTGAAAATCGGCAAAACAGAGAAAAAACTGTTAGAGGCCTCATTGACTGCCTTGAACAGTGCGTATGTGCTTTGGGGGTTCAAGGTCGGCGCCGCCGTTCTAGCAGAGGATGGGCAAGTTTACGAGGGATGCAACGTCGAAAGCTGGGTTTCAGGACTGGGCACCTGCGCTGAGAGATGTGCCATCAACCACGCTGTTCTGAATGGAAATCGAAAGATCAAGGAACTAGCAGTAGTCATGAATGCCAATTCAGGGGGCGAACCCAGACCATGCGGCGCGTGCCTACAATACATCTCCGATTTTTCAGTGAACCCGCAGATAAAAGTCGTCATGGCTAAAGCAGAAAAAGGAAAGATTCTGAAGGAGACTGTTAACATCAGAAAATTAGAAGAGTTGCTTCCTTTTCCGTACAGAAAATGAAGTCTCTCTGTTTGACGTAGTTAAGTTAAAGAATGAGCAGAGTATATGATAGAGGCAATCTGGAAACGGAGAGGGCTGGGAAGGCTTAAGTGGCTCAACAAACGTTTGAAGAGATAAGCGCTGCTGACTTTTTCTACAGGAACAGGGATATCGCAGGGTTTACTAACCCTTCAAGAGCCATCTTCGTGGCCGTGAGGGAGCTTGTTGAGAACTCTCTGGACGCGGCTGAGAGCCACCAGATTCCACCTGACGTTTATGTTCGCTTGTCCTATGAGGGCGAGGCCAGCCAGGACACGCAGATTTACAAGTTGCGCGTTGAAGACAACGGAATAGGGGTTCCTCCGAGACACATTCCCTCAGCCTTCGGGCAGATTCTTTTCGGTTCAAAATACAAGCTGAAGCAGCAAAGGGGCACGTTCGGCTTAGGCGGAAAAATGGCCATTCTGTATGGCCAGATTACGACGCATCAGCCTGCTACCATCTGGTCGAGCACGGGAATTTCGAAGACGTACATGTACAAACTAATGATTGACATTCAGAGAAACCGCCCCTTGATAGTGGACAGAAAAGTCCTCATCAACAAGGAAGCGTGGAGGGGCACGATTGTCGAGTTCACTCTCGAAGGAGACTATTTCAGGGCGATGCCCAAAATCCTGGACTATTTCAAGCAGACGGCGATGGTTAACCCCTACGCAAACCTCACCTTCGTGGATCCGAAAGGAAGACTCTACAAGTTCACCAGAATCACAAAGGACATGCCCCCGCCGCCGAAAGAGACACTGCCGCATCCGTATGGCGTAGACGTGGAACTTCTTCAAAGGCTCATACAGATCACGCCTTACAAGAGCATGAACGAGTTCTTGAGGTTTCACTTCCACAGAGTGGGCGACATCACCGCACGAAAGTTTCTGGAATTCAGCACCATAAGCCCATCCAAGAACCCGAAGAAGCTTTCCCACGAAGAAATCGTCAGACTCATGCACATGCTCAAGAGGTTCAGGGAGTTTCTGCCGCCGGACGCAAGCTGTCTGTCACCTCTGGGCGAAGACCTTATGAAAGCGGGTGTAGTGAAGGAGTTAAAACCCGAGTTCGTTGCCGTCCACCAGCGCAAACCCTCAACGTATTCTGGCCACCCCTTCATCGTAGAAGTCGGCATCGCCTACGGCGGAGAGATTCCCAAGAAAGGAGTCTTCCTCGTATATCGTTTCGCGAATAGAATACCTTTGCTGTACGACGAGGCGAACGACGTTTCGTTCAGAGTCATAACGGCAATGAATTGGCGCAGATACCGAGTCATGCCCGAAATGCCGGTCGCAATACTGGTGCACATCTGCAGCACGAAGGTGCCCTACAAGACCGTTGGAAAAGAGTTCATAGCCGACAGGCCTGAGGTCAGAAGGGAAATAGCAAACGGACTGCGCGAAGTTGCGCGTCAAATCCAGCATTTCCTGTCAAAAAGAGAACACGTAGACAGAGAACGCAAAAGACTGGGTATCTTCAACAAGTACCTTCCGAAAATAGCTCAGTTTTCAACTCAACTAGCAGGCAGAGAAAAACCACCTGACATAGAGAAATTATTGACGAGTGTGCAAAAGTATGGGGCCGAAGAAGCATAAGAGCAGTATACTGGAGAGAAAGAAAGAGGTTCTGAAGGGCCTAGAAGATCTTGGGGCGAGCATCTACGATCAAATGGACAAGGGAAATTTCCCTTCACTAGACATGCCCAGCCGATCGACGGACAACATCGCCTATGATGAGCAGCTTAGACAATTCATCCTGGGCGACAGAAGGGTTCGAAGAAACGTGCGGAACATCCGACACTTGAAACCGTTCACTCAACTCGTGTGGGCCGCCCTGTTCTCTAATGAACTCTCCTCGCAGCGCAAGACCTCAACCCTCAGGGACGTGTACTATTCCGCCCAAGCCTATGAAATGACCTTCAAAGATCAACAGGAATCCAACAACATCATAACAGACCTAGAAACCATACTTGGCTTCTCAAGAGAAGATTTCAACATCTTCCCCGAAGAACGCTCAGCCGTTTTCGGCGACCTGACAATAGAATACACCGTGCCCGGATACGAAGGAAAAACCCTTGACCTAACCTCCCACCCAGACGGCGTACTAATCGGCCCAGCATTGACCTCCTCAGAATTTGTACGAACCTCGGCAGACAAAGTCATAGCAATAGAGAAAGGCGGCCTGTTCACGCGGTTCATAGAGGAAAACGTCCACAAAAAATACAACTCCCTCCTAGTCATGACGGCTGGACAAGCACCCAGAGCGACCAGACGCTTCATCAGAAGGCTAAGCGAAGAACTCAACCTCCCCGTCTACATTTTCACGGATGGAGACCCCTGGGGAATGCACATAGCCATGGTCATAATCTCAGGCTCCGCCAACGCTGCACACCTGAGAGAACTCAACACCCCAGACGCAAAATGGAGCGGAGTGTGGGCCACAGACATTGTCAACTACAAGTTGCCGACCGACCCGTTAGACGAGATGGACATGAAACGCCTCTACGAACTGCAGAAAGACCCGCGATACAAGGATCCGCTCTGGCGAAGAGAAATAAAGACTTTCATGAAAATCAAGAGAAAGGCCGAACAAGAGGCCTTCAGCAGATACGGCCTAACCTACATCGTCGACGAATATCTTCCACAAAAACTCGAAGAGACAAAGTAAGAAACGACAGAATCCAAGATAATAGCGCGTGCAGCCTAAAAGTGCTTTCCAAGAACATCTTTGCTGTTTTGGTCTATATTCTTAGCCCCTCCATTCACAATAAGTGCCAATTAGGCTTGGATAGAAGAGAGCGCGCGCGACGAATCAAATAGCACTTTTGATTTGTCGCTGGGACCAGTTGGTTTTTCCATCCTACCCCCGACCGCTATTTACCACTTGTTGGCTGCAAGGAAATAGACCGTTTTTTTTTTTCGCGGCGGTGGAGCGTGCGTGCTTGCTAGCAAAAAGAGAAAAAAATGAGATTGTTTTTGGCTCTAAGCTGGTTTGGACGGAGCAGGAGCTGTTGTCATCGTGGACGCCTGCATAGGTTGCATCTGGAAGAAGGCAATTGCCAGTAAGAGAATTGCTATCCAAATCACGATTACACCGGGAATTAACGCTGCAATCAACAGCGCTGCACCTATCAGCAGCAGCAGTCCGGCAGTTGAGAATAATCCAACTGTTGATTTTACTGAGAGCAACTTAAACGAGCGTCGGAAGAAGTAGGCTGAGACCACCGCGAAGACAACAAAGATAACGAAGGCCGCTACGAGTCCAGCAATTAGAGGTCCCAATGGTGACCAGTCAATGCTTGAAGGAATTGTAGGTCTCATTCCAGAGAGTGCTCTCCAATCCCCTTTCGTCCAAGTTGGAAAAATCTGTACCAAGAAATTCTCGATAGAGGTCAAGTTAGAAAGCACAACGATGACTGCAACTATTGCCGTCACAACTGTGCCCACTATGCCAATTATGAAGCCGTAGATTGCATTGCTGAAAATTCCATTTTCATTGTAGTAGCGACCTAAACCGTGCAGTGCCGCCAGAATTAGTATAAAGCCGACAAGTCCGAGGATGCTAATATAGGGGATACCAAAAGAAAAAACACCTAAGAGCATCAGTATTGCGCCCACAACGCCCAAGCTCTTGCTTGATTCTAGACTCATCACTTTTCCTCCAGCAATTGTCTAGCATTTAATGATAAAAGCCTTTTCATGACCGTTGGACGGGCTTTGTTGGTTGAATTTGTATGCTATATGATCCCATGCCTAAACAAGCTAGAGTGATTTCTGGATCCATTGACCACGGGCTATTTCTTCTTTCACCGCAGTGCCCGTGCTTCAGGCACGTCTTTTGGATAGCCAAGGAAGATAGATCCTCCTCCACAGCAAACACCAACGTCCGCCTAAGAACCCAAATTAATTTCCTTTTTTATGCTCCAGTTAGTGAACGTCAAGAACAGGTAGTTAGCGCTTGCCAGCAAGTTCTCTTATGGGAGTTTGTTGACGAGTGTTACTTGACAGGTTTGCGCAGAAGCTCGATAGAGTTGGATCATCCATGACTCTCAGAGCAAGCACGCTCTTTAGAGAATATCAGGTGGAACTCGGTTTGGCAATTATCTCTCTGACTATGCAGTCAAAAAGATTGTGAGATGAAGCTGACTTGATCACGACGGCCGTGTCGGCGCCTTTTCCCGAACCCGCTATGGCGATGACGTCTTTGCCCGTCGGGATTGCCCCCGCATCTGCAGCCATTGCAGTGATCTCGACCACGACCTTCATGCCTTGACCGAAAAGTCTCAGGGTCTGAGCAATTATCCCAGCTGGGTAAACAGTGTTAAATTTGGTTTGGATGGCCCTGTTTACACCCGAAAAAGTGTGGGCAGCCGTTACAATCTTTCCTCCCTGCGCCCTAATCTTCTCTGCAAACCTGTCGTCCAGCTCGCTGGTGTTTGGTTCCTTCATGCCTGCGACGTGAGACACGACCACGACGTTGTAGCCCTTGAAGAGATCGACGGCCATCAGACCCGTCGTCCCCCGCGTACTGGCAACAACAACATCTCTTATATTAAGTTCATCAGCCCGCTCCTTAGCCGCCTTAAGCGTCTCAGCAGAGTTGACCTCGCCGGGACCGCTGAAATACAGAACCATCTTTCTAGCCGACATCAAGACACCCTTCTGAAAATACTGTACCGGATCTAAGATAAGTTTTTTCTTCGCACCGACGCGATGTAGAAAAATTTTAATAGAATAGACATCAAGTTAGGCCTGCGATAATCATGCCGAAGAAAGCGTTAGAAATCGAGGGAATCAAGGCGGAGCCGGGGAAGCTTGCTTGCGGTTGGATTCCAGTGGTTGAGCTTCCAGATCAGCAGAGGGTCGATTTGCCCCTGATGATTTTGAACGGGGCTGAGGAAGGCCCCACTTTGATGCTGATTGCCGGCGAACACGGCACGGAATTACCGGGCATGAGAACGATTGGGAAGCTGATGCGCGAGTTAAACCCGAAAAAGTTAAAGGGCACAATAATAGGAGTTCCCTGCTGCAACCCGTTCACACTGAGGTTCAGCTCATACATTACGTACCAGGACGATACAAACATCGCCACCCTTACGTCGTCCACGGATGGAATATGGGGAAGACCGAATGGGAGAGAAACGGAGCGGCTTGCCTACGCTTACGCAAAGATCTGCATGGAACACGCGGACTACCTGATCAACTACCACGCAAACCCCCAATTCGGAGAAAACGGATTTCCATTCACAGGCGGAATCGACGAATCAGCAAACTACGCAAAAGACAAGAAGACCACGTTAATGACCTACAGAATGGCAAAGGCCTTCGGCATCACCATGATGATGCCCTCGTCCAACGACGCAGACATAGGTAAAGTGACTGCCAAGGTTGGCGCAAGACTACTGCCTCCTCAACGCCTCGCCGATTTCGCCATGCAGAAGGGCATACCCTGTCTGGGACTGGAAATGACGGACGCGAGGCGCATACTCCCAAGAGGAGTTGAAGTGGGCATCGTAGGCGCAAAGAACGTAATGAAAATGCTCGGCATGCTGGACGGCAAGCCTGAGAAACAGACCGGCGTCGTTGTCATATCCAAGCCACTTGCCAGGATGGGAAACATCCTTCCAAAGCGTGGCGGCCTAGTCGAAATACTCGTGGACAACTTCAAGTTCACAAAGGAGGGAACCACAATAGCCAAGATATGGAGCCTCTTCGGAGAACTTCTCGAAGAAATCAAGATGCCCCACGACGGATACATAAACGGATGGATATGCCAATTCCACGGCCACGCCACCGCCGTAGCGACAGGAGACAACCTCTGCTACACATGCAAAGTATACGACGGCCCACTGCCAGAGTAGAACACGCTTTCTCTATTCCAAATCGAACCTGTGAGCACTCATCACAACCCACCAATTTCGTAGAGTGAGAACATAATCAACGATTTGCACCCTCCCTCCAATGAAGGGCTAACGGTGGCCTTCTTAGGAGACCGTTGGAAAAGGGAAGATTAGCTATAAATAACCCTTTGTTGTTTGTATGTAAAAAGAATGCCAGAAGGATTCGACTGAAATGAGCGAAGAAGGCGGTTTCGGACTCGAGGTGGCTGAAAAGTTCTTGGGCCTCATCATTTTCATCACGGGCATTCTTGCTCTATATTACACGGTGTCGAGCTCTGACGTTCTAGTGGGCTACACTGGGCTTTTCAGTTTTCTGAGCATCATCCTTGTAATTCTAGGCGTCTTTTTGCTGATTGTTAAAGTGGAATAGTTATTCTCTTCTTTCAACGACTATCTCACATTTTGCGGCTAGAGCCGCTATGGCACCCAACGCCGCGAGCCATGGAACAAGAAGCACTCCGATGACTCCCACAGTGGCGGGGATCTCGAGAAGAGTTTTCCCTTTTTCATCCTTGACGATGATTCTTGTAACGTTGCCCTCGTGGAGCAACTGCTTAACCTTCTCGATAAGATCGTCGGAGGAAACCGTGAATTTCTCTCTGCTCACCTTGGCCCTTGCCGCACCGCAAACTGGACAGAACCTGTCTTCATCATTCAGTCTTGCTCCGCATTTCCAGCAGTAGGGCAAAATCGCTTGCCTCTTGAATGAGTGTTTATTAGGGCAATTGCTTATTAATTTTCAAACGTTTCAATGAAATGGCAACTCGCCCGGGTTGCCAAAAAACAGTGAGGAAAAACTGGATGCCGACTCGTCAGCCAATCGTGTGTGTTCTTGGTCATGTTGACAGTGGCAAGACTTCTCTGCTGGACAGAATCAGGAAGACCAGCGTTCAGGCAAGGGAGGTTGGAGGCATCACTCAGCACATCGGTGCAAGCTTTTTTCCCGTTGAGACGCTCGGTCAACTGGTAGGCTCTGCTCTTTCCAGAGTCAATGGTGAAATAGAGATTCCCGGTTTACTCATTATTGACACGCCGGGGCATGAAGCCTTCGCCAACCTGCGCAAGAGAGGCGGCAGCGTCGCGGACATCGCCATTCTCGTCATCAACGTCCTGCGAGGTTTTGAGGCTCAGACGTACGAGTGTGTAGAGATTCTTAAGGCTCGGAAAACTCCCTTCTTGGTCGCCGCGAACATGATGGACCGTGTGCCCGGATGGAAATCTTATACGGATGCGCCGTTTTCGAAGACGTATCCCCAGCAAGATCCTTACGTCAGGGAGGATCTGGACAACAAACTGTACGACATCATCGGCGTCTTCTCGCGTCTCGGTTTCAAAACGGACCGTTTCGACAGGATAAAGGACTTCACGTCCACCGTGGCCATCGTGCCCACGAGCGCAAAGTCGGGTGAAGGCATTTCCGAACTCATAACGGTTCTCATAGGCTTGGCGCAGCAATACTTGAAGAAGCGTCTGCAGATAACTGAAGGCCCCGCCAAGGGCACGGTTCTGGAGGTCAAGGAAGAACCCGGACTTGGCTTAACCATGAACACCATAATCTACGACGGGGTGCTGCAGAAGGACGACTTGATAGTCGTCGGCGGAAAAGAGAAACCCATCGTCACGCGCATACGGGCGATTCTGGTACCCAAACCCTTGGACGAGATCAGAGATCCCAGAGACAAATTCTCCTCCGTTGACTTTGCATCCGCTGCCGCAGGCATCAAAATCGTCGCGCCAGACATAGAAGGAGTGCTGGCCGGAGCTACCCTGTACGCCGTGCCTCCAGAGGAAAAACCCGAAAAGTACGCGAGGCTAATCTCCGAGGAAATCGAGAAAATAAGAATAGCAACTAACATTGACGGCATCGTTTTGAAAGCCGACACCCTCGGCTCGCTCGAAGCCATCGCGGACATTTTGAAGCAAAACGAGATTCCTATCAGACTAGCCGATGTGGGAGACATTTCGAAACGAGACATAGTAGAAGCCTCAGTCGTAAAGGAACACGAACCACTATACGGTGCAGTGCTGGCTTTCAACGTCAGAATCCTACCCGACGCTGAACAAGAAGCCGGAAGCAGAGGCGTACAGGTTTTCCGCGAAAAAATAATCTACCACGTCATCGAAAACTATCTGGCCTGGTACAAAGGAAAACGCGACGCTGGACTCGCACAGGACTTCGAAACCCTAGTCAAGCCTGCCAAACTCCAAGTAATGGAGGGCTACGTTTTTCGAAGGGCGAAACCCGCGATTTTCGGAGTTGAAATCCTGTCCGGCAGCATCAAACCAAAAATAGCACTCGTCAGACAAAACGGCGAAGAGGTAGGCGAAATCCAGCAGATCCAGGACAAGGGAGAAGCCTTATCCAACGCTGAACAGGGAAGACAGGTCGCCATCTCCATGGACAAGCCCGTGTTCGGAAGACACATATTCGAAAAAGACGTGTTATACGTGAAAGTTCCCGAACAGCAGGTGAAAGCTCTCATGACAACCTTCAACGAAAAATTAACAGAAGGAGAACAAAAAGCGCTGGAAGAATACGTCAACGTCATGAGAAAGAAGGTCCCGTTCTGGGGAGGATAAAAACCCGAGGGTCAAAGCTGCAGTGTTGTTCCAACTTTTGCTTTCTTCGCTTTCTGAAAGACGTAGAAAGCCGTTGCCACGTCTTCTATTGCCAAGCCCAGATTCATCGACATGATTCGTTCTTCCGCGTTTAATCGACCCGGTTTGGAGCCAGCCACGATTTCGCTTAACTCTGCGTAGACCTCCGGCACGTCAGCGAAGTAGCCCTGAGCCTTGTAGTAGGCCAGTTGCTCCCGGTCATCAGTACAGAACTTGTGCATAGAATACATTGCTTCCGGCTTCCAGTAGGAATCAAAATCCAGAGGACACGCCAATCCGCCGTCTCTGAACCACGATTTTTCGATTACGGGCTGCGGTTTCTTCAGAATCGGACCGGCAGTAATCACTATGTCACAACCCTCAACCGCTTTCTTGGGCGAATCGACGGGAGCGACTCTTAATCCGTGAAGGGCAGCCATTTCATTTACGTATTCTCGCAAATTCTTTTGGCTGATGTCGTAGGCCTTAACCTGTTCTAGGCTCTTGCACACAACCATCAAGGCTTCAAGATTGCTCCTGCCCTGAGCACCACAGCCGAGAACCCCCAACACTGCGGAGTCCTCCCTCGCTAAGCGTTTAGCCGCGACTGCGGTAGCAGCACCAGTGCGTTTGGCCGTCACCCACGTGCAGTCCATGACGCAGACTGGAACCCCAGTGTCAGTATCGTTAATCACGATCAGGCCAGAGATGTATGGCAAACCTTTTTTAGGATTTTCTGGAAAACCTGCCACCCATTTCATTCCTGCTGCATTCATTTTTTGCAGATATGCTGGCATAGCATGGATAAAAGCGTCTTTTTTGGGATGTATCCCCGGCTTCGGAGGAACTTCAGCTCTTCCAGCTGCCTTCTCACGAAAAGCCTCCTCCACGATTCCCACTATCTCTTTCATCGGAACGTTCAATCTCTCCACGTCGGACCGAGAAAGGTACAAGAACTCGCCAGATGAGCCCATATTCAACACTAATCCAAAGTTACAGCAGCGGGAAGCGAAGTCGAAAAGTCAACTTGGTCAGCCGCCGCCGACTGGTGGTATTATGGCCAGAACATCGCCGTCTGAAAGTTTCGTTTGTAACCCTTCAAATGACGCTGTGCTTCTGCCATTAACGAGAAACTGAAGGAACCCTCGAACCTCGCCGGTTTTGGGGTCGCAAACATATTCCATAAGCCTCTTTCCATGCAGCTCCTTCAACCGCTCAAGTACACTCTCAACCGTGACGGCTTTTCCTCTCGGAAACTCCAGACTCTCCTCCTTTTTGCCCGTTAACTCTCTCAGAGTCGTGAAAAATCGAACCGAAACACGCACGTGCAGCCCACCGACATTGATGGGCGCACCCTAAAATTTAAACTGTTTCACTGCGTGGTCAAGTTTGCTTGTTAAAGGAGACCGGCTATATGTGACGCCAAAAAATTCGCCGTTTCTGAGACTTTGAAGGGCCATGCATATACTATCGGGATTTCAGGGTGTCGTGCCTGTGCGGCTTTTACGGCAGCTGGAATGTCCACTTCGGCGTGCTCGCCCCCGCGGGTCATCATCGGGGTTACTACGATAACTTTTTCGGCTCCCCTCGCAATGGCCTGGCCGAGCGCATCGTCCAGAGTTGGAGCACAGAATTCGTTGAATCCCAATATCACCTCATGCCCGGTGACCTCGCCCAACTGCGCCGACAGCACTTGAGATCCAGCATGGAACGGGTCGTTTTGGGCCGTACGCGGCCAGGTGTGCATCTTGGCATCTAGTTCTATGAGACGATGCTCAAGCGCGCCGCGCTCGGGCCCCGCAACTTTTTTCACTCTAGCCTGCAAGCTAAACAGTTCCCCCATCTCGCGTTCAGGAAAATCATTCGGCGGCACGCCGTGCATGACGAGCACAATGACAGTTTTCATGAGAATTCTTTTGATTTTATCGCTGGTTATCGTTTATAAATTTATACAACCCTTCCGTTAGGTAAGCACTATTTACCGATGCTGATGAATGCGAGCTGACTGAGATGAAGGGCGGTTCAAGGCGAAGTCTGCGTGTTTTGTTGCAGATAGTGTGCATGGTGGTGATTCTTGGGGCTTTGTTCTGGTACGTCGGGATTGGATCGCTCTACAACACTCTTAGGGGAATCAAGCTTGCTTTTCTTTGCGTTTCTTTTCTTGCTTATTTTGGAATCAATCTTCTGTTCACTGTGCGACTCAGAAGGGTCTTGAAGAGAGAGGGGGTCAAAACGTCCTTCGGCAAAACGTTGCTTGCCCAGTACGCGGGCATGTTGACTAGCGACGTGACTCCCGGAAGATCTGGTTACGTCTTAACGCCGATTTACCTCAGGGACCAAGGCATTCCAACGTCCATCAGCCTCTCGGGAGTTCTCGGCATCCAGTCCGTGGAGTTTCTCATCAAAGTACTGGGCGGATCGCTGGCAGTAGTTTTTCTGGTTCGGACAGTCAATTTGTCCCTAGGCGTGTTTGTAGTCGCGATTCTAGGCATCAGTCTCATGCTAACTGGAGCAGTCTTGTTAGCCGCCCTAACCTGGTCGGAAAGGGTAATAGGTCTTTTCAACCGCATCGCCGGGTCAAAGCTTCTTTCAAGGTTTACAGGCGGCTTGGTAGTGAAGCTTGAGCAGTACAGGACAAACGCTAGAAAAACGCGGCGGGCCATCCCTGAAATCGCGTTGATAACGGGCATGTGTTGGATTCTGAAGGGTTTTGAATGGTTCTTCTTGGGTTTGGCCTTGGGAATCACTCAGATAGGATGGCTTGGATTCTTCCTGTTGCATCCTCTGGTGACGGCGCTAGGGTTCGTGCCTCTCACGCCTTCAGGCATAGGCTTTCAGGAGGGAGCGATTGTCGGAGTTTTCATTCTCTTAGGCGTAGCAGCGCCTATTGCAGGGGCATTCGCTTTACTTTCCAGAGTCCTGTTGGTGGTTGAAGACCTTGCCGGCGTACCGCAAATCGCGAAGTCAACTTCAATTCTAGTCTTCTCCAAAGAACCGTCCGACAGGCCAATTACACAATGAACCGTGCGCGCCTCTGCACTCCAGCCATTTCGACACGAATAAAGCTGTAGAGAATGCGAAAGTCAAGTGATAAAGGCAGGGGTTGGACGGGGCCAAATTTCTGACAGAGGTGCGAAAATACGTGGGGCAAAGGGTAGGTTGAGGTAAAGATTTATATTTGTGGGCATTTTTTCTTGTTCCGATTAAGGATTTTAAGTTTGAATGGAGGATTTGTATGGCTTACTTGACGACGACAGCGTCGGGACAACCAGTCCTAGTTCTAAAAGAAGGCACTACACGAAACAGAGGAAGAGAAGCTCAGAGAAACAACATAATGGCCGCACGAGTAATTGGCGAAGTGTTGAGAACGACTCTAGGACCACGCGGCATGGACAAGATGCTCATCGACAGCCTCGGGGACATAACGATAACAAACGACGGAGCAGCGATACTCAACGAGATCGAAGTCGAACACCCAGCTGCAAAGATGATGGTGGAAATCGCGAAGACACAGGACGACATGGTGGGCGATGGAACAACCACCGCCGTAGTGCTGGCAGGCGAACTCTTGAAAAGAGCTGAGGAGCTCCTGGATCAGAACATTCATCCGACCATAATCGTGAGCGGCTACCGCAAGGCGGCACAACAAGCGATGGAAACCATAAACAAAGTTGCAATAGACGTGGACATCGACGACAAGGTAACACTGAAGAAAGTTGCAGTGACGTCCATGGCAAGCAAAGCCGTCGGCACAGCGAAGGAACACTTTGCAGACATAGCCATCGAAGCTGTAAGGAAAGTGGCTGAAAAACGCGGAGACAAATGGGTCGCTGACATAGACAACATCCAAGTGATCAAGAAGACGGGGAAAAGCCTCTTCGAATCGCAACTGGTCCAAGGCCTAGTAATAGACAAAGAAGTCGTCCACACGGGAATGCCGAAAAGCGTCGATAAAGCGAAAATGGCCCTGCTTGATAGCGCTTTGGAAATCGAAAAGACCGAGATAAGCGCCGAGATAAGAATTCGCGATCCATCCCAGATGAAGGCCTTCCTAGATCAAGAAAACAAGATGCTGCAAGAAATGGTTGAGAAAATCAAGGCTTCGGGCGCAAACGTAGTTTTCTGTCAGAAAGGCATAGACGACATGGCCCAGCACTTCTTGGCCAAAGAAGGAATACTCGCAGCCAGAAGAGTGAAACAGTCAGACATGGAGAAGCTGGCAAGAGCAACAGGCGGAAGAATAGTCTCAAACCTTACCGACTTGAGAACACAAGACCTGGGCATAGCAGGCCTCGTCGAGGAACGCAAGCTCGGCGAAGACAAGATGATATTCGTCGAAAAATGCAAAGACCCACGCTCGGTAGCAATCATCATACGAGCCGGCCTTGAGAGAATGGTCGACGAAGCCGAAAGAGCAATGACAGACGCCTTATCAGTGGTCTCAGACGTCATAGAAAACAGCAAAATAGTCGCTGGAGGCGGAGCAGTAGAAGTCGAAGTGGCCAAAGAACTGCGAAGCTACGCCACCGACGTCGGCGGAAGAGAACAACTCGCGATAGAAACCTTCGCGGACGCAATCGAGATAATACCGAAAACCTTGGCGGAAAACGCAGGATTAGAACCCATAGACATACTCGTAGAACTGAGAGCCGCCCACGGAAAAGCAGATGGAAAATACAAAGGAGTCAACCTCTTCACCGGAAAAGTCGAAAACATGCGTGACAAGGGCGTAGTCGAACCCGTCATAGTAAAAGAGCAAGCGATAAAATCCGCAACAGAATCCGCAACCATGATCCTACGCATCGACGACGTCATAGCATCCACAAAACCGAGAGAAGGACCCGGAGGAAAACCACCAGGCGGAATGCCTGAAGGCGAGGACTAGACAACCCTCCCCCAATTTTTTATATTCCCACCTGCTTTCATGTGTTAGAATTCGCTTCAACGATTTCTTTTCCAGTCTGTAAATCTGAAAGGCGCGTCAAAAGTGTTATGGCGATGCACCATGGCTCGTCCTCAGGGAAAGTTTCTTAAGATAAGAATGCGAGATCGTAACGTTCAACTTTGACGTTTGCAATCGATGATTCATATGTTAAAAGACGGAAAGTATCAGTTCACTTCGGAATCCGTGGCAGAGGGTCATCCAGATAAGGTTGCCGACCAGATTTCAGATGCCGTACTCGATGCCGTCTTCTGCAAAGATCCTAAAGCAAGAGTTGACTGCGAAACGCTGGTGATGCAGGGAAACGTGGTAGTCACCGGGCAAATTACAACCTCCTGCTACGTAGACATTCCCAGCATCGCAAGAAAAACGCTGAAGGAAATAGGATTGGACAACGCCAAAGACGGCATGGACTGGGAAACCTGCGGCGTTCTAGTCTCGATAACGGAGCAGTCTCCGGACATTGCGATGGGAGTCGTCGAGACCGAATCTCATGAGCAAGGAGCTGGAGATCAAGGGATGGTCTTCGGTTACGCGACGAACGAGACAAAGGAGCTGATGCCCTTACCAATAATGCTGGCGCACAGCCTCGTGAGAAGACTGTCAGAATGCAGGACCAAGAAGATTATACCCTATCTTAGACCTGATGGAAAGTCACAGGTCACGGTGGAATACGTCGATAGAAAACCGAGAAGAGTGGCAGCCGTGGTTATAGCTGCTCAACACACTCCTAAAGTTAGCAGAGAAAAGATGAGAAGAGACATAATAAACCACGTCATAAAGAAGGTCATACCTTCAACCATGCTGGACAAAGAAACAAAATATTTCGTCAATGAAACAGGAAGGTTCGTTGTCGGAGGAACCTTAGCAGACTCAGGACTGACGGGAAGAAAAATCATCGTTGACACTTACGGAGGCGTCGGAAGCCATGGTGGAGGATGTTTCTCGGGAAAAGATCCGTCAAAAGTTGACAGATCAGGCTGCTACATGGCAAGATACATCGCAAAGAACATCGTCGCGGCGGGTCTGGCAGATCAATGCGAAATTCAAATGTCATACGCAATCGGTGTGGCCCAGCCAGTTTCCCTGATGGTCAACACGTTCGGAACTGGAAAAATATCCGACGAAAAAGTTCTAGAATTGATAAAAAAACACTTCGACATGAGACCCAAGGCAATCATAGCGCACCTCAACTTACTGAGACCAATATACAGGAAAACCGCCGTGTTCGGCCACTTTGGAAGAGACGACCCCGACTTCACATGGGAAAGAACCGACAAAGCGGAAACCCTCAAGAAAGATGCAGGATTGTCATAGCGCGCGCAGATAACACATGTGACCACTGCTTCTCCAATCGTTCATGCGCTAGGTCGGTTCAACAAAGGCTGCATGCAGTCGCCAAACTGACTCGAGGAGGATATCATGATGATTTGCAAGTTGCTCGTCTTCAGGCATGCCGAAACGACTGACAACAGTCGCGAAATATTCTCAGGGTGGCGGGACGCAAAACTCACTTCGAAAGGCATTTCACAAGCACGTGAGATTTCAAACCAACTGAACCGAGAGAAGATCGACTATGCTTTCACTTCCCACCTCAAAAGAGCCCGGAAAACCCTTGAAATAGTTCTTGAGGCACATCCAGCTATCCCAGTTTTCACGGATGACCGTCTCATCGAGCGTTGCTACGGCTTGCTTCAGGGCAAAAGCAAAAGAAAGCTTGCCGAGGAAAGACCAGAATACTTTGCCAAGGTTCACAGAGGCTACAACTTTCCGCCTCCTGATGGAGAAAGCCTGAAGATGGTCGAAAACAGGACCTTGCCCTTCATAGTGCAGCTTGAACAATGGCTCCAACGGAACCCAGGCAACGTGGCCGTATCCTGCCACGGCAACTCTTTACGCCCAATCCGCAGGATCTTTGAGCACCTCAGCCTGAGACAGATGCTCCAGATCGAGAACCCCCAAGACCGCGCAATGTCCTACGCCCTTCACATCCATAGCATCAACATCCGAAGCCACAGAAAGCGCATCGCCAAGGCAGACTGGCAAGGCATACTAATCCCTCCACAAGTGAAACTGGCAACGGATCAGCGAAATCCACTGAAAAAATATTACTAGTTCCAGATTCTGCTTCTGAAACATCCGCTCGACCAACAAAAGCCACAAATCAACAATTTCAGTTTTTTTTGCGTTTGTCCGCGAATAGAACGCAACTCAAACGGAGCTTTAAGGCGCGTACATGACTCGTGTGTGCGATTATCCCCTCATTGTTCTCGCCAAATTCTCTTGAACCCAAACCAAGAAGAATTAGCCTCAACTGGCAGAAATGTTGGTCAAGGGCTCGTTGACGCACTAAGGCTGCAGATCTTTGGTCAATCATCGTTGAATCGAAACGCAATCCAAGGCTTAATGAGGGAGATTGTTGATATGAGTATTGGGGAGTCTGTTTGTGAGTAGGCGTAGACGGTTTGACAGACTCGAATGTCAAAATTGTATCTACAAAGCGGGCACTTACTGTTGGAGACAATGCCCCTACAACATTTGGAAGAGAGACGAATATTGAAGCACGGCTTTCGAGGCGCCAATCGCAATGGTTTTTTGCTCGGTTTTTCCTGAGTCACTGGTATGTACGGCCCGGTGGCATCCGATAGATTTTATTCGCTTAAGACTTGCTTGTCAACAAGGATTTGTGGTCGGTGGGCCTGAAGTTTTCTTTTCCCTGTTGGTTTAATTTCGGAATTGCAATGACAAATCGTGCTCCTTTTCCGGGCACCCCTGTTTCCTGTATATTCCAGCCGTATGCTTCCATCATCTTTTTTATCAGGTAGAGTCCGTAGCCTGACCCGTTGCCCGTAGTGTATCCTTCGCTGAACAGTTTGGGCTTTTCCTCCTGAGCAATGCCCACGCCGTCATCCTCGTAAACCAAACTCAATGCATCCCCTGATTCTTCGCAGCTTATGTCCATCATTGTGACGTGGGCGCCGTGCTTCAAAGAGTTGTCTATCAAATTGCAGAAGAGCTTGCTCAACAATGAGTCGGCTAACACCGTTAGACCGTGGCAATGGTTCGCAATCTTCGTTTGATCATTGCTCATGAACAGCGACACAGCTTTTTCGATGGAATCTTCCAGGTCGACATAACTCAATTCTTCGACGCCTAGCCTTTCGTAATCTCTCGCAAACTCCAGAAGCCCCACGATAGCGGCAGTTGCAAACTCAATATCTTCGAAGCCGCCTAGGACTTCAGGATGATCCTTCAGCTTCTTCTTCATCAAGTACGTGTTTCCAGTAATGACTGAAAGCTTATTCCTAATGTCGTGCCTCGTCAGGCCACCCACGACTCTCAGCTTCTCGTTCATGAGAGCCAACTTCACCTGCGCGCTCCTCAAATCCGAAATATCCTTGTAGGTTCCAACTGTCCCTGAGAGTTGGCCCTTGATCACTATCGGGGCCGCCGATATTGAGACTGGCACAGAGGAGCCGTCCTTCCGTCTTCGCACAGTTTCGTGATATACATATCCACCTACCGCCTTTTCATTCAGCATCCCTGCTTCCTCTTTTTTGCTATCTTGAACGATGACGTCGTCGAGTCGTTTTCCTTTGATTTCAGCCAAAGAGTATCCGAAGACTTGTTCGAAGCGACGGTTAATATCCTGTATATAGAAATCGGGACTGAGATAGACTGATGCTTCAGGACCGCCAGCGAACAACGCCCTGAATCTTTCCTCGCTTTCTTTCAGAGACTCTTCTACAAGTTTCTGTTGAGAAATGTCCTTGTAGAGCCACACGTAGCCTATCAGCTTGTCGTGAACTCTAATTGGCGCGGCGGAGACTGAGACAGGAATCAACGATCCATCTTTCTTCTTTCTCAAGGTGTCATGGTAGACGTACCCCATCGCAGCCTTCTCACTCAACCTCCTCCCCTCTTCAAGCAGATTCTCCGGTACGATCACGTCTTGGATGTGCCTACCTCTAATGTCGTCAAGTGAGTATCCGAACAAGCTTTCAAAACGGGGATTAACGTCCAAAACCCTCATGTCAACGTCGACATACGCTGTCGCCTCTGGGTTCCCGGTGAACAAGCCTGCAAACTTTTGTTGACTCTCATCCAGCAGTCTCCGTTGATTCTTGGCCTCAGTCAAGTCTCGGAGGATGTTCAGAAAGCCCACTGAAAGGCCATCGCTATCCCTTACCAGAGTGGCCGTGATTTCCACCGGAATTCTCTTGCCACCAAGGGTGACAGCAGTGATTTCCAGGGCACCAGCGCATCCTTTTTCCTCAGTTTCCTTCATGTTCAGTACGAGTTTCTCTCTTTCCTCAGAGACCACCAGATCAAGAGAGCTCTTTCCTGTCAAGTCTTTTTCTTTGTTGGCGCCGTACAACTTTAAGGCCGCAAGGTTCACTTCGATTATTTTTCCTTCCATATCGCTGATGACAACACCATCGACAGATGCTCTAACGGCAGTTGAGAAACGCTGCAATTCTTCCGTTAGATGCTTGTACTTTTCCTCCGAAACCCTAAGAGCCTCCGCTGCTCTCCTGCTCTCAGTGACATCTTTATAAGATCCGTGAATGCCAACGATAGCCCCTCTTTCTCTTATAGGACTGGAAATGTACTCGAGTGTCCTCTTCCCTTTCGGAGTGTCTATTTCGATTTCGCTTTCAACGGATTTTCCCTGAATAATTTCCTCAACTTCCTTGCGTAGTCTTGGCACTTCTTTTTGAGGAGCAAATTCCAGCATGTTTTTGCCAATGTTTTCTTTACTGCAAAAGCCATAATCGGCAGCAACTTTGTTCACTGCGGTTACGTTCCCGTTCAAATCATACGTGACCATGAGTGCTTTGGAGTTCTCAAAAAGACTCCTGTACCTTTCTTCCGAAACCTTGAGGGCCTCTTCAGCCCGCTTGCCCTCGGTGATGCGGAGTTTCTCTTCTGATTCGCATTGTTTTTCTTCAGCCTTTCTGGTTTTTGCTAGTTCTGTGATGCTGTGAGCCAGCTCGGCGTAAACGGCATCTGTCTCCCCCAATTTGTTGAGGTACTGGCTGGCTCCCAGGTTGAGGGCCTTTATTGCGACTTCCTCTCTGCCTTTGCCGGTAAACATTATGAAGGGAATTTTGTTGTCCTTTGCTCTCAGTTCTTTGAGAAATTCCAGACCATCTTTAGCGGGCATTTGATAGTCTGAAATTATGACATCATACTTCTCCTCATCCAGCTTTTTGAGTGCTTCTTCAACAGAAAGAGAAGTGTCAACCTGGAGGGGCGCTTCCATCTCCAGACACTGTTTGGCAATCTTCAGAAGACTACGATCATCATCTACAAGCAACACCCGGATTTTCTCATTCAAGTCAAGAACTGGCTTCTCCTGAGACTGCACAACAGTTTCGTTCATCTTGTCCCCATCTATGCCTACGGGTAATGCGACGCATTGAATTACACATGATGAATGGAGCACGCCTTAAAGAGTTATGAACAAACAATCAATACTCGGAATCAAAAGAGCTACCCACCAGCGCGCGCTCTGGTTTACCGCTGTGGGTGCCCCCCTCCCTTTTTTTCACACACATCAGATGTAATGTTGCCGTGTAATGTTGCAATGTAAGATTTCCATGTTGCGCGTGCGTGTTCCGAAAAAGGCTGAAACTTGGTGCTGGCGAGTTGAGGTCGCGTCTTTTCTTCGGGTTTGCGTCTTACGTTATGCTAGATTTCTATGGTGAAGGGTGTCCCCTCCCCTTTTTTTCTTTACGTCAGATGTAATGTTGCTTTGTAATGTGTAAGCGTAAATCTCCACGTATCGTGCAGTGTTCCGAAAAAAGTTGAAAATGGCGCGCGCGTTAAGGTCGGCCTCTCTGCGTGAGTTTAGGTTGAGTGCACGTTGGATTTCGATTTCACCGAATGAGCGTGCTCCTTTCTCTTTTTTTCTTTACATCCGTTGTAATGTTGCAGCGTAATGTTGCAGTGTAAACCGCGATGATGGCGACAATGCTTGTTCCGAAAACGGTCAGAGAGCCCTGATTGCCTTTTGTGGTTTTGCAGGAGGTTTTAGCGTCCAGCGTGCGCTATAGCTTTACGCTTACTTCGACTCCGTCTTTTCCGAAGGGTATGTATTCGCTCTTGTAATTGCGTGATGACCTTACGTAGTCTAGATATTCTTTCATTTGATCTGTCAAGACTCCAACGTTGTCCGCGACGATTACGCTTCCCTTGTGGAGCTTTTTTTCGACCATCTTCAGATAGTCGAAATATTCTTCCTTGGCAGCGTCGATGAAGACTATGTGGAATTTTCAGTCAGCTTCGGAATGACTTTGATGGCGTCGCCTACGATCACGTCTATTTTTGGGCGAACATCTGCTTTTTCTATGTTTTCGCGTGCCAGTTTGGCTCTACCAGAGTGGGTTTCAATCGTAGTCAAACACGCCTTTGCGTCAAGTTCTTTTGCCATCTTAATCGTTGAGTAACCAACCAAGGTTCCGATTTCAAGTATCCTTCTGGGTCTTGTTTGGCGTATGACTTTGATGAGAACTTGTCCCCTGTCTCGTCCTATTATTGGCAGGGACTCTTTTTCGGCTATTGCCTCAATTCCCTTCAGAACCATGTCCGCCTTGCCCAAAGTCAACCAACTCGCAAAACAAAGCTGTGCAAGAATCAGAGAATAGCCTTTCGCCTGGTTCGTGCGCGAAGTGTTATCGACTATGGAAAAAGTTGTTTCTTGTAGTAGCTTTGGCTCACGTACAACGCAGCTGCTGGGTTATGAGCCAATGCCATGTCTTTTACGATCAATGGTGTAACGCCTGCTTTTGAGTATTTTATGAATAGTATGTCATGTCCGACGCAGAGGCCAAGCATGATATTCAGTTCTGTTTTTTCTTTGTTGAGAACTTTTGCCTGCATGATCGGATTGCATGCTTTAGTAGAAGCACCTCGGTATTCTCCAAATCCAACTTCACCGAGTGCAGGGGCTCCCGCCATGCATCCGACTGAGACTACCTCAAACCCGTTCTTTTCCAATATGTCTGTGAGTATACGAGCTTCATCCCTCAAACCGACGCAGAAACCGAGCCCTAGCTTCTTGTAGCCGAGTTGTTTGCAGAACTCGATTATTTCTTTAATTCTACACCAAGAGTAATTACCGCTTGCATAGCCGCCTTTTTTCAAAACTGCTTCATAGGCTTCGTTTATCCTGCGGTTCTCAGGGTTCTTCCATCCTTCTTCGATACTAGTCTTCACAGTATCCTTTAGGTTTTCATGAGGACAGAAACTTGGATAATTAGCTTCTACGCCAGAATAGAAACATTTCACCACCCCACATCTTGCACATGCATACCGACTTTTCATAGACATGCCAACGCGTTTCTGAATTATGTTTGCGATTTATTTTTCCAGGTTATCATGCTAATAAAGGTTTCAAAAAGAGATTCTGTTAACTCTTCGGGTCTTTCATGGGCTTGAAAGTGTTCATGTTAACCAAAGGGGCTTTTTGTTGGTGGGTGGATTTTTAGAGAAATGTATCCAATTTTCCTTGGGTTTCTAGGTTAGCCAAAAATTGGTTTGATGCCTTTCGGAGTTTGTCAAGAGGTCGTTTAAGCTTATAACCGCCTCGTTGTTCAATCGAACCAAAAGCCTCTTTCATCTTCTGATCTGCCATAATCCAGCGAACCACTTCTTTGATCTTATCCTTCAAATGTCCCTGATGGTCTTTTGACAAGGCATCAAAAACAGGATTAAAGATATACTTCAGTATTTCGTCCCGTGTGATTAGATTTTCGTCAAAAACGCTGATTTCGTTCCTTGGTTTCTTAGATGCAACTTGGAGCAAACCTTGAATGACAAAACGCGCAATGTAGGCTTGCGGGTCATATTCACTGAAAGGATAGTATAGCGTAGGTGCCGATTTGCCAATTAGACTAATCGGTTGATTAAACACGCTGTTAAGCCGAGGATTGTGGAATTGGCCAGTTTTTTCAATATGCTCTGTGCCGAAAGTAATGATTGGAACATCTTTGACCAAGGCCGCAATTATTGGGTGATTTTCTTCCCAATCACTTATGCACCAGTCGAATCGAAAAGTTTGACGTGTGAACGCGGGAAGTGCTACCCATCTGTACAAATCTTCTGGATCAATCATAGCATATCTCTCTAGTTGATCCTGTTGAATAGTAATCCCGCCTTTAACTTCAAAAACAAGAGAGTGTATCAATTGTGCGGATGATGCAATTATGTCCGTTTTGACTTTTGAACCACTTGATGTCCTAATACTCTGTTCGATCAGATATGGTTGGTAGCCAAGTTCACGCAAAACTGTAATCCATTTCTTATCTCTCTTACACATTCCGATTATGCAATTCATGAGTTTGGTATGTAAACTAGGCTGCAAAATCGGTCTCCTCATTGAGTTTTACTTCTGAGTCAAAACTATGTTGAAGATTCACCCAGAGCCTCAAAACAGTGTTGCCACAACCGCCTCTGGGAATATAGACTCTAATTAGAGAGGGCATGATTTCAAGATTGATAGAGTCACCAGTATGCAAATCTAATCCGATGACTTGGCGCATATCTCTTGAAATGTTGTTTACCATTCCCCATAATCTGAACGGTCTATCACCATCTGCGAGTCGTTCCGCGAATCTGTCCAAGTCTAGAATTTCTCGATTCAGTTCAAGTTCAAACGCCTCTCCTTCAACAAGCGTTCTTCCTTCAACCTCTTTCGTGCCCAGACTGTTCCTTTCAATGTTTTCAATCAGACCTCTGTATTCCTTCCTAATGATTTCCACAAGGCTAACATGATCGTCAATCGACTGTCCAATTTTAGTAATTATTCTGCCATTGTATTTGATTTCATCAGCAACATATGATTCTTCGCTCCCCCTTTCAACACGTATCTTCGAATAACAGACAGCCTTTTTCAAAGTCTTATCACTGTTGAGAGCATCAAGAGCTCTGGAGGAACTGACTCCAGAAACGCTCATTGATAACTCACCAATAGGCACATTCCTTGTGTCGTGGGCAACGAAAAGGTCATCGAACAATAGACCAAAACCTGTAAAAGCATTACCTGAATAGTGCGATATTTTCTCTTGAGTCTTTGATGGCAGCCAAATCCTGTCAAATCTGTTTGCTGGAGTTTCAACAAGATACCTGAAAAGTCTATCAGTTGTCGTTGCAACACCGTTCGTGTATAACAGCAAGAAACGTGGATCTGCCGCATCCAAGTAGAATATTGCTGAATGTTTACCATGTTCTAATCGAAGTACATTGACATCTGAGAGAGTCGTGGCAATAGGAAAGACTTTCAGAGGAGATGTTTCCAATGTTTTTGGCAAACCGCTGTTGGTCTCCATATAATACGTCTTCAATTCTGTTGGATGGCCACGTGTCTCTTCCTCAAGTTCTTCTTCCTCTTCTTTCTCCTGTGCAGCAATCATCATGCTCTCTAGATGCAGCATGAAGTTCTTTCTTGACTCAAATTTGGTAACGTATGTAGAGTGAGGCCCCGAAAGCAATCTTAGTCCCCCCAGTCTTGGTAAATCGACACAGTAATAAACCATCGCTGACGTTTATTCATTTTCTCTATCACGCTCTTTTGGTTTGCTGGCTTCAACGATCAACCGATCGCCATCTATTCTAATTATCAATTGCTGCCCTATTTTGAAAGGAAATTTACTGTCGTTGAGTAACTCGGTTCTCAAATAAATGGTATGCCGTGACCCAGTTGCCTTGTTTATTTTGGTTGCTGCTTGCAATACCATAGTTCATACCAGCGCATATACAATGGTATCGACCTAACTTATATTTAAGGTTTGTATCTAAGTATATACATTGGTGTAGATATTTTTATATACTAGTGTGTATATTGGTATATACCGAGGTGTAGACCAATGAGAACCTCAAACACACACAAACTCCGTGCGTACTCTCTTCTAGCCCACGGCAAGGTTGACAAGATAAGCGATTCAACCTATCGAGTATGGTCACAGACCGAAGAAGGAAAACACTACATTGTTGTAAGAGAGGGGCTTGAATGGAAATGCGAGTGCCCCAATTTTGTTTTCAACCATGTAGCTTGCAAGCATATTCATGCGGTTGAACAGATTAGGTTAAATGAGCAAGCTGTATCTCCTTCTGAGGAAGAGGGTGAGAACCTATGCAAAGAAATAGAATCACCAGAGTCGGTTTGTAAATTCTGTGGCTCCGAGAACATTGTGAAGAGAGGATACAGAACTACTCAGAACGGAAAGGTTCAACGGTTCTTCTGCAACGATTGTAAGAGAAAATTCATTGTTGACGAAGGATTCGAGAGGATGAAGGCCACACCTGAAACCGTGACCATTGCGCTTGACCTCTATTTCAAAGGTATCAGCATGAGAGCAATCGTTGACCACATAAAACAGTTCTACGGAGTAGAAGTTAGCCATGTTGCTATTTAAAAGTGGATAAGAAAGTACGTTTCAATGATGAAAAAATACTGCGATCAGCTAGTGCCACGAGTTAGCGGAGTCTGGCACAGTGACGAAATGGCCTTGAACATTAAAGACTTGGACAATCACGAAAGCTTGAGATGGGCATGGAATGTTATTGACAATGAAAGTCGTTTTTGGCTGGCGAGTCAGATAACGGAGAAGAGGGAAATTGCAGATGCTAGGAAAGTGTTGGCTCAAGCTTCTAGCCTTTCAAAGACAAGACCAATGGCAATAGTGACAGACGGGTTAAGAGCCTATCAAGACGCAATACCGAAAGAGTTCTTCACTCAGAAGGGGCCGAGGACACGGCACGTTAGGATTCCAAACATTAGAGACCGTTCGAACAACAATATGGTTGAAAGGTTGCACGGAACGACTAGGCAGAGAAACAAGGTTATGAGAGGGCTTGACGATATGGAAACGGCACAGACAATGATGGATGGTCTGAGAATCTATTACAATTTTATAAGACTACACATGGCACTGAACGGAAAGACCCCTGCACAAAAAGCAAATGTTCAAACTGACAAGGCAGAATGGATATCCTTAATCAAAAAGGCAAGTCAGCATCGAAGGTTTGAAACGAGTTCTTAAAGCAGGATAGGAACTTTCCTGAGAATCTAGGAACTATCAGAACTTGCCATCCAAAGGATTTTAAATTCGATCATACATTTTCTATTATGGATGATCTGTTCTCATCGCAAGAAAGAACGATAATAAAAGCTGACAACGCGGGGGTTATTCTTCAACCTGAGAGAAACATTGGAAAATCGTTTGCCTTAAGTTTAGTCCCTTTGGGAGATTATTTGCAACATCATTTTTTGGTAAAGGACACGAGGTCATTGCAGGTTGCAAAGTATACTCAAGATGGCAAAGAAGCTGAATGTGGAAACATGGCGGACATAACCCAAAAATTGGTTGCCACTAAACCTCTGACGCTCACTAACAAAAACCTGATTCTGTCGTACAGAAAGGGTTTGAGGAAAAAGAAAAATGTGGTTTTAGCAATACCTTTAGAATACGCCAAATCAGTCCAAGAGAAAGGGTTAGCAGCGAAACACTTAGAGATAAGATTTGAAGTACCGAAAAAAGAGGGGAAAACAATAAACTTCGATCTTTGGTTAGTGGGTTTAAAAGACCGACAAGCTTGGCTGGGCAAGATAAACCAACTCATAGCAGAACACCCGACATCGGACAGGTTGCCTCCATTGAAATAAGAAAATACCAAAAAAGCCCCGCGAGTTAACAGACTTCTTTAAGACCCGACAAGTTAACAGAACCCAAAAAGATGAACGAGGGCTCGCACGTGCATTAAACTGCTTGTCAAGAGGAAACTGATAAGTATGGCGCGCGCGCCTCTCTCCAAACTTCAAATCAACACTTTTTCATTTAAGAGGTTTGTGAAGAAATCTTCCAGCGCGCGTTATGGGTAGTGTTGTCCGAAGTGTCTGGCCGCGAGTGCGACGTCTCTCATGTTAACTGCGCCCTCGTTGTTGATGTCTGCGTTGGGATTAGCGCGCGCAGATTTAAGATTTCTGTGTTTCAGCTTGACTAGAGCCTTTTGTAAGACATGGCTTTCTGCAAAATACTATTGCTATTAGCGTAGCTATAATAAATAAGGGAAAGAGGATGAATGTTGGAAACTCTGGGATAATTGTGACCTGTTTTGTTGAGTGGCTGTAAGTGAAGTAGAGATAGCTTTCAGTACTATTAGACTCTGGCAGAAGATTGTAGGGTACTTCTGTTCCGTTGACGAAGACTGTTAGGTTTCCGTTGATTAATGCTGTTGGAAAGCTTATTCTGCAAAAGCCCGTCGTGCCATTCTCGCCAGTAACATCGAACAATAAAGCTGTGCTGTTGAACTGGAAATCAGAAACCGTTGAATTGCTTACAACCTGAACATCAGCACCCTGTGCAACGTTGAAGTCTGAGAACGCCCCCATCAAAGGATAATGGTCTGCGTTGGTTTCATCAATGACGTACGGTGTATCTCCTATTCCGTCCTGATTGTTGTCAGTTCCATTATAATCACTCCAGTAGTTACCTTCCCTACCATCATCCCACACATTTGCATTTTGGCCGCAAATAGCTTGGATTGTATTATTAACAAAGTTCATGCGATAAAATGCGTTGCCAGAAGAGTCATACGTAAGTCGGACGCCGTACTCGTTGTTCGAAACTTCGCCACCACAGAAAGTGTTGTTGTAAGAAGGATTTAGATAAATGCCATTGGTGTTATCTGCCAAGTCATTGTCTTGCAACGTGTTGTTGGAGGAAAGGGCGAGATGTATCGCGCTAACGCTGGAATATGTGATGTTGTTGTCAATCAAGGCGTTGTAGGAGGAACTCCCAAGGAGGACACCATAAGCCGTGTCTGTTATTCTGTCGTTAAGCAGGGTGTCACTGATACAACTGTCTAAATGGATGCCTACACTACCTCCTGTTACGTTGTTACCAGACAACATGTTATAATTCGAACTGTCTAGGCTTATGTCTTCATCATTGTTGTAAAGCACGGTATTGTCCGTTATGGCGTTGTGGTTGCATGAATCTGCGAGCTTGACGCCAAATCTCTCACCTCCCCATACGTAGTTGCCACTGACCATGTTTCCAGAGGAGGTGTTGAGCCAAATGTCATCATAGTTGTTTCCGAGGCTATTGTTGATGATGCTATCATTATTAGAGGACGAATCTACATATATCCCAGTTGCCATGTTTGGTCCAACGTTGTTGCCAGCAACGTTATTGTTGGAACTGTTTTCAAGGTAGATTCCATCTCCTGGGTTTTGAGGTGTTTGGACGTGTGAGGAGACGTTGCTATCAATAATGTTAGTGTTGGAGCAGGACAGGAGGTGGATGCCATAATCATAGCCGATTATGTTTATGTTCTTGATTGTCACGCCAGTCACTTGGTCAAGGTAGACCCCAAAAGAACTGATGGTGAAGCCTGCGCCATCAAAAACGATGTTGTCCCTCTCAATCATAATTCCGTCAACATCAGTGGTAATGTTGCCAGTTAGAGTGTAATTGATACTATCTGTGGTATAGATGGGAGCAGTTGATGGGCTTATGCTTCCATCAGCGTTAATGTAGATGGTTCCAATATCAGCCCTAACTACCTGAACCAATCCCGCTATTGACGATACGAAAAGCAAACAAAGAACTGTGAGCGAAACTAAAACAACTCTACGCATCCTATGTCCCTTCCACGCATAATTCATAGGTTGATTGAATCAATACTTATGATTTTTGGAAGGAATCCTCAATTGAAATCGTGACTATAAGAAAACAAAAGAGAGCCAAGTTGAGCCTTTTTTTGTTCTGCACTTTCGACATAGTGTTGGAGGCTAGTTGGACGCACGAAAGACAACGAACAAGATTTACTTTAACCTTAGACTCTCTCCACTTCTCAAAGGTGTCGTGTTGACAAATTCCTTTTAACCTTAAAACATCCCTAGCCCCTTTTGGGAAGGGTGAATCTGATGGTTGATTGTTGCATGACAAGACTATGTGACATGTGTGGCAAACGTATTGGAGGAGGATATGGTCACTGTCCAAAATGTAATATTTGCATCTGCTTCCTCTGTGAAGTGAAGATGGAGATGAAAGGAAACTATCCTGCCAAATGCCCAATGTGTGGCGAAAAACTTCAAAATTGACTAAGCCCTTGTTAAGCAAACTCTCCTCTGGATACTCCTAGAAAAATGATGCCCAAAATTGAAAGAAGAATCACGGGCAATCCAAACACCAAACCAACCCCCCAATCTCCATATTGGTCTGTTCCCAAAGATATCATCGTGACAAATCCAGAGAGGAGTACAAAGCTCGTCCCGACTACTGAAATTGCAAAGTGTTTTCTTTTCAACGAGTATATTCCTCCCGTCAATCCAAATGCAAAACCGAGAATACCGAAGATTCCAATGATAACCCATTGATAAAGTGGACCATAGTAGTAATAATTGTTAAAATCAACCGCAAACACTAGAATTCCGATTATGCCAATGATGATGGTTATGCAAGCCGCAATGATTGTCAAGATACCCGAAGTTATAGGGAAACCAGACCTTTTCACAGCTACCACGGGTGGCGACACAGGTATCAAGCTCGCAGAACAGTAAGGACAGAAAACCGCAGCATCATCATGAATTGCTTTGCCACATCTGGGACAAAATCTATCCAAAGTCAACCCCCCAGTTAGTGGAAATGGTTAAATCGCCTTATAAAACTTAACAGTCTTCCATAGGGCAATGCTTAGTCCGGAGAATTTTTCATCATCGTATTGCTTATAGAACAGTTTTCCACAAAGTCTTTAGTCAGAAGAGACTAACAAACAGTGTATCCTAGAGGAGAAAGGGGGAGGTGATATAATGGTAAAAAATAGAGATTTGATTATCGCTGTTCTGATTACTTTCTGTTTGACAGCAATGCTGTTCTTGGTGAAACCCACACAAAGCCAGACTTCAAGCAATTACAATCCTTTCTATGACCTCAATCACGATGGAAAGATAGACATGAAAGACATAGCACTCGAAGCAAGGGCATTTGGCGGAACAGGAGACCCAACGGAGAATGTAAACGTGACAAACTGGGGAGACCAATACAGTTGCGAAGATTATGGCATATTGAATTTTACATTTGCTCCAGTAGGTGGGGGTGGTTATTCTGGTAGTTGGAATAGTGAAGTGAATTGTTCGGGATATAGTAGTATGGAGATTATTTTTTCCCCTCAAAATGCGAGCATCGGAAACTATAACGCCACTATTGCACTAGCTGGTTTGTACTGGAAAGCAACATATTCTCTTCCCACTCCTTACTGCCACGAATTGCTCGGTAATAACAATAATGGCACAATATATCAATCAGGAACGAGTACTGGGTACGACCCACAGATAGCAACTATGTATGAAACAAAAGCTCCATACTGCACGCTCATTTTTGACCTATTTAGCACCACCACAACACCCGTTTGGGCAACTTTCGACTTCTATGTATATCTTAGAAACGATTGAGTCTCTTCCGTTTTCTTTTTTTTATCAACAAAGCAGAAGTCAAACTGCCAAAGATTGAAAGCTGTGCAGATTTAAGATTTCTGTAAATTAGGAATAGGGGTTAGGGGTAGTGTTGTCCGAAGTGCCTGGCTACCAGCGTGATGTCTTGCATGTTCACCACGCCGTCACCGTCAATATCAGCAGATGGGTTCCAGTTAGCACTGGTCGGAGTGGAGCCGAGGGCTCGGGCTACCAGTGCTGTGTCTCTAAGATCGATTCTCCCGTCTCCGTTTACGTCACCAACTAGCCTGACACTTATGTTCCCATCAGAAAGGGCATTCGAGCCTGTTGGGATTGTCGCAACTGCTGTTAATGTGTAATTTTGGCATTGCACGTTCTTAGTGTTCCAATTGAATTTGAAGGTATAGCTCTGTCCTATTTCCAAGCATGCTGGGTATGTGCCAATGCTCATGTTGCTGATCTCACTGTAAACTGTGACCCACACTTCTTCAGGGAAGTCTCCATTCCTGACAGTGACGTTTACACTTATGTTTGAGCCCTGGTAACAAACAGTTTTGGAAGGCAAAACACTGGTGACTGTTATGTTAAGCGGTGGCCACTGCACTTGGTTCATAAGTGGATAGTGATCTATGTTGTTCGGATATATCACTAGGGGTGAGTCGCCTATCCCATCAAGATTTGCATCAATGCCCGTGTAGTCGCTCCAGTAATTTCCTGCGTAGAAAGAATCCCAATTGTTGATTAAGGAAGTAAAGCCAGGGAAAAACCTCGAAATATCAAGAACTTGGTACATGTTGTCAACGAAGTTGTTGTAATATATGTTGTTTGAAGATTCTTCGACCAACATGCCCTCTCCGATGTACCCATACATGCCGTTTCCATTCTCTGTTATGTTGTTTCCGACTATTTCGTTGCCGATTCCTGCAATAGAAATTCCATTTAGACTGTTTGCTGTTATGTTGTTTGCGATTATGTTGTTTGAATTGCCAGCGACGACTATCCCATGTTGATTATTTACTGCATTGTTTCCAGACACGATATTGTTTGAGGAATATAAGATTTCAATGCCACAAAATCCATTGTTCGTTTCGGAGTTTCCGGATATTATATCGTTAAACGACGAATCTAGCCAGATGCCATAATCAGTATTATCTATTTCGCTATTTCCACAAACGACACTGTTGTTCGAATCGGTAAGATATATTCCGACATCAAAGCTTACTATGGTAGTGTTCGTTATTGTGATGTTGTTAATGTCCGTGAGACTTAACCCGAATCCTTGATGCCAATTGTACCCGCTCTGGTCTCCTTGCACCGTGTGCCCATTTCCATCTATCACAATGTTGCTTCTCTCGGCAATGATTCCCCAATAAGCTGGATAGCAAATATTGCCTGTGAACATGTACGTTATGTTATCAGAGGTTGTGATGGGAGCTCCTGCTGGCGTGATAGAACCGTCAGCGTTAATGTAAATAGTTCCACCATCTGCCTTGACTATTTGAACCCTAAATGCCAATGTCAACGTGCTTATTACCAGTAAAGATAGCATTAATGCAGAAACAGTCTTCCTAAACAAACTGACTCCTCTCTCTCCCTTCAGCAACTAAGAATAAGCAGCTTAAGGAATTAACAATTGTGGAACGCACTTCTATTACGTATTACAGCAGCTTGAATTCTTTCGTCAATATTGAAACGGATTCTTTAGTTGCTTAACAATATCCCAAAACCTTGGCATTTTAGGCAAGATGAAGAGTGAGATGACCACATTCAGGTATTCTTGGGGATTTCCGCGCGCGCTATTATATGCAATGTGAATACAATGTCTGAATCAGAAAAGCGAACCCCAATATCAGTTTACTTGACCCCAAGAGCGGCTATGATTCTGCGGGGCGGGACTACAATGAAGGTTCTGGCTATGGCTCTGTCAGCAGAACGGTTGAAGAAATCATCTTGGCTTTTGACAGTGTGTACAAAGCTTTTAGGCACACACGCATACCTGATACGGGCAACAAACCTCTTAAGGATTCTGATAAAGCTACGTTCTTTATAGTTCTCACGTCCATCCTCCAAAATATTGAAAACTCGATTTCCCGCCTAAAGCCGTCAAGTGAAAGCAATCAGGAGGTAAACCAATGAAAACTCTATGTCCAGTTTGTCATGTCGAAGGCTCTTGCAACAGAGAGGGAATAGTTCCAGAATCCAGCACTATCAAGGGTTCAAGGACGGCAAGCGTGTCTATCTCTATCATAAAGTTGGAGCTATGGAAGTAAATGATGGAAGCAAAAACATGGAAGTAAATACGGCTTGTAATTGCTCTGTTTCTAGATTAGAATGGACCGGTGGGGATTTGAACCCCAGACCTCCTGAGTGCAAGTCAGGCGTTCATACCAACTGAACTACCGGCCCGTCTCCACTTGCTCTACTGAACACGAACGTCAAGAAATTTAGAGCTTTCGGTCTCACGCTTTCCAGGGCAGAACTCAAACACTCAACTAGAAACCCATGCCGTGTCTCTGGAGCAAATTGAACAAAACATAAACTAAATTGTGTACACTGTAAAAAAGAAAAGAGGAATAAAGACGTTTTCTAGAAAGCTGTTAGCTTGATTTAGAATCTTCTTCTCGTGTTTGTGTTTCTTCTCTTGGACCAACACTCTCGGCAGTATACTGGTCTGCTTGTGTCAGGCTTGAATGGAACTTCGCATTCCTTTCCACAATCAGCGCAAACTGCCTTGTGCATCTCCTTCTCTGCCATTTTACGATTTCAACTCCTTTGCTTGGTTTGTGCAAAAATCGCTTCTTGCACGACGCAATTATCACAAGCCTCAGAGACTTATAAAACTTGTCGTAGAAATCTTGCCGTGCGGATTCGAGTCTGTAGTGACTATTAAGCACTTTTTTCGAGCGTTAAACAAGAAAAGAGGGTCAAACTGCAACCTGAAAAATGACAAGCAGGAACCTGTGATCACCTGGTCCTCTCGATGGGGAAAGCCCTTAAATATGATGTGCTGGTTTCAAGATTTTCTGAGCGGTGCGGCAAATGGTCGATCCAAGAATCGAGAAACTCGCCCGGCTCTCCGTCCACTATAGCGTCGACGTGAAACCACGCGAGAAAGTCCTCATACAGGGAACTGCACAGGCTTCTCCTCTAATCAACGAGCTGTACAGAGAATGCCTCTTGTGCGACGCCTATCCAACCGTGATTGCCGACCTCAACCTTCGATACACCTTTTACAAACACGCAAAACCTCATCAGCTGAAATTTCTATCACCCTTCGAACGATTCATGATCCAGAACATTGACGTCACCATAGGCATATTCTGCGAACCCAACCCAAAAGCACTTTCAAACATAGACCCAGACAAGATAAAGACGGCCTCAGCTTCAAGAAGGGAGCTGTCAGACATCTTCTTCAAACGCGTCGAAGAGAAAAAGCTGAGGTGGACAGGCCTGCCCTACCCGATAGATGCTCAAGCACAGGAAGCGGCTATGTCACTAGAAGAATACGAGAACTTCGTTTACAGCAGCTGCATGATAGACAAAGAAGATCCCGTTAAAGAATGGAAAAAAGTGCACAAACAACAACAGAAAATCTGCGACTTCCTAAACCAAACAACCCTGATTCACATAATCGGCGAAGACACGGACCTAACGTTCAACGTGAAGGGCAGAAAATGGATAAACTGCAGCGGAAAAGAAAACATGCCAGACGGAGAAGTCTTCACAGCACCGGTTGAAAACTCCGTGAACGGCACCATAAGGTTCACTTACCCAGGCATAGTCTCAGGCAGAGAAGTCGAAGATATAAAACTCACCTTCAAAAATGGCAAGGTGACAAAAGCCTCGGCGGCCAAGGGAAACGAGCTTCTCAAAAAACTTCTCAACATAGAAGGAGCAAAACGCCTCGGAGAAACCGCCATCGGAACCAACTACGGAATAACCAAATTCACCAAGAACATGCTCTTCGACGAAAAAATGGGAGGCACAATACACATGGCCCTAGGAAACTCCTACCCAGAATCAGGCGGCAAAAACAAGTCAGCAATACACTGGGACATACTAAAAGACATGAAAAAAGACGCAGAAATACAAGCAGACGACAAACCCTTCTACAAAAACAGCAAATTCCTAATCTAACACCACACCTCATGATCTGTTACCACACAACATTACCACAATTGTTACCAACAGAGACCGGAGGGCCCCAGCGAAAAACATCAAGTTTCTCACAACCGAAGGACAGTCTTCAGTCGCATTTCTATATTGCGCGGCCCTTTGGGCGACGCTGCCGTTTGCACGAACAGGTTTCGAGCCTCATCAATGATTATAGAGTCTGACACAATTCTCTGCCCCCAGAGGCTGCAAAGCCAAACTCAACAATGCAGATTAAGAAGTAATAACATTAGCAAGAACTGACTGGAGAATACTAAAGTTGGAGTACAAAACCGTCAGGGTTGAAGCCCGAGAAGGCTGCAACGTGATTCTGGGCATGGCACACTTCATCAAGACCGTGGAAGACCTGTACGAAGCGCTGGTCAACGCCGCTCCAAACATAAAGTTCGGCATAGGCTTCTGCGAAAGCTCAGGCCCCTGCCTGGTAAGGCATGAAGGAACCGATGAAGAGCTGAGACAACTCGCAGCAAAAACCGCCCTAGAAATCGGCTGCGGACACAGTTTCATAATATTCCTGAAGAACGCATACCCGATAAACGTCCTAGACAAGATCAAGAACGTCCCAGAAGTCTGCACAATCTACGCCGCAACGGCAAACCCTCTAGAAATCATCATCGCAGAAACAAAACAAGGAAGAGGAATCCTGGGCGTAATAGACGGAACCAAGAGCAAAGGCATCGAAACCGACCAGAACATCAAAGAAAGGAAGAAATTTCTGCGAAAAATCGGATACAAGCTCAGCTAAGCCTCGACGAGGTAGCTCTTTCAATCTTCCCGTAACAAAAAACTGCCAAAAAGACGAGGCAGGGTGAGATTGCGGTATACGGCTTAGCCTAAAATTGAAATGCGTCGGATGATGCCGAAATATCAGCGTCGAAGCAAAGCCATGTTCTACTTGTTCAAAGCGAATTCCTGTCGAAGTTCAAAGCTCATTTTCTCTTTCATTCTTTCGGACGTGTAAACAACCAGCTGTTTGTATTGACGCTCCGTCAAAACGTGACTTGCCCTTGAAAGGATTTCGAGACAAACTTCCTTGAAAACCAAATCAGCGCAACCCTGCTTTGCATCGTCAACCAATTCTATGCAAGCCTGAAGGATTTGTTCGCTCAAAGATTATTCACCCTGCAACCATCAACTATCTGTCGGAAAGATTAAACGTTTATGAATTCAAAAGCATAATCACAGATTCTCTCAATCAACCCATGAGACAAGTCAAAAACCTCTCTTTTACAGAAGTGATATTCCCTCAGAAACAAGACTCGTCTAACACACCAGATGAGAACTGCAAAGCTTATAAAATACGATCTCAACCAGATACTAAGAAGATGAGAGAACCATGGACAACCCAGTTTTGGACGCAATCAAGAAAAGGAGAACAACCCTCAGATTCGAAAGCACCGATCTAGAACAAAGCATGATTCAAGACGTCCTTGAGGCTGGACGGTGGGCGCCTTCGTGGCTTAACAAGCAACCTTGGAGCTTCACGGTCATAAAAGACCCCAAAACGAAGGAACAATTGAGCGAGGTAGTTCCCACCGCTTTTGTACAGGGACTGAAAGAAGCACCAGTTTGCATCGCAATCACCGTTAACACGGAAGAAGACCCTTACCACTTTGCCGAAGCCGGAGCCACAGCCACGCAAAACATGGCCCTCGCCGCTCACAGCCTAGGATTGCAAACCGCTTGGATTGGTGTCCTTGATTTGAAAGACCAGAAGAACTCGGCTGAGACCAAAGTCAAAAAAATTCTAGAAATCCCGAAAAAACATCATGTGATAGCGCTTCTTCCGATTGGACACGCCAAATTCGACGTCCTCAAAAAAGAACGAAAAGAACTCCGCCAAATAGTCTACGAAGAGAGATTTGGAAAACGCGCATCCACCTAAGCCCGATCTAGCTCCTGAACAGCTCGCAAGCCTCCATTCCTTTTATTTTAATGCGACGATTCCTATATGTAAAATCATCTAGCCATAACGGAACAGTGAACCTGTCCATGGGAAACCTCGCTGTCTGGAAGGTGCTGGAAGAAATGGTTACTGACTTCAAGAAAAACCAAGTAGCTGTCCCAGCCGACATAATCGACGACTTGAAAAGCGCAAGGACGATAATCAAGATTTTAAGAGCTGACCCAGCCTGCGGGGAGAACTCCCAGAAAATTGATGAGTACCTCACACACGTTGAATCCTACCTGATTTCTGAGGGACAGAAAAAGTTCGGCCAAGAATACGTCGATGAATGGCTTCAGAAAGTAAATGAAGCAGGCCGAAAAATGGTTGACGAACAGGAGGAGGAAACAAACTTCGTCTCCGGCGTGACTGGAGAAAGGAAGTGGATTCGCCTCACACCTACCAAAGAATTGTCCTTAGAAAAACTGAAAAGCCTTGCAAAGGAATCAAACCTTTCATGCAAAGCTCAAAACAATGAGCACCTGATTGTTCTGGGATCAGACGCCGTATTGAAGGATTTTGTTAAGAAAATTGCTGCAAAGCAAAAGTTGAAGACTCGAAAAGAACACTGAAAAGTACGTAAATTTTAAAGCTTGGAGACACAGTAAACATTTTATATATAAAAACGTCGGACAAATGTCTACGATGAGAAAGGGGCATGCTCCAGAGAAAACGAGGGCCTAAACTAAATGCCCTACATTAAGAAGATAGAGCTTAAAGGCTTCAAGTCATTCGGACCGCAGGGCGTTAAAGTATCTCTAGATAAAGGTTTCACCGCCATCACAGGCCCCAACGGGAGCGGAAAAACAAACATTCTAGATGCCTTCTTGTTCTCGCTCGGCGAATTGAGCACGAGAAGACTCCGTGCGGAAACCGCCGCCAAACTGCTATTTAACGGGTCTGAAAAGGCTGGCTTGGAAAGAGCAAAAATGGCCAAGGTCGTCATTCAATTTGACAATTCAGACGGACGCATGCCCGTTGACACCATTACCGTCACGATTTCGCGGGAGGTCTACAGAAACGGCCAGAGTGTATACCGACTCAATGGAAGAAGAATATCCAGAGCACACTCCTTGGAGATTCTCTCCATGGCTGGAATTAGCTCCATGAGTCAGAACATAATCCTGCAAGGCACGATCACACGTCTGACAGACATCTCACCCATGGAACGCCGAAAAATAATCGAAGATCTGGTCGGGATAGGCCAATACGACGACGAAAAAGCTCAAGCAGAAGAGAAGCTTCGAGCAGCAGACATTTCCATCCGCACGGCCATGGGAAGAATAGATGAAGTCCAGAAAAGATTGGATGATCTGGAAAGAGAGCGCAACGAACTATTGAGAGCCAACTTCATTCACGGTGAGATAAAAAAGTTTGAAACAGTAAAAATCTCGTACGAAATGGCGCAAACACAGAAAAAGGTTGAGGAAACTTCTTCGGAAGCAGAAAAAATCGGCGGCAAACTCGAAAAACTGAGACAACTGCGGGACGATCGTAGATCGAAAAGAAGAGCAGTCGAAGGCGAATGGCGAAGGCTCAGCTCAGAAATAGTAGAAGAAGGCGGCTCACAAGTCCTGAAAGTGCAGGTGAGAATCGGAGAACTCAAGTCAAAACTGACAGAAATGGCCTCAAGAATCAGCTCTGGCAAAACAAGCCTAGAAGGCCTGAAGCAGATAAGAGAAAACAATGTGGGACAGTACCAGTCGATTCGAAAAGAAATACATGAAAATCGTCTGAGAATCAGACAGTTGATTAATGAAAAAGAAAGAATCTCCTACCAAACAAGTCAGAAACAAGATGAACACGATGCTCTCGCAAAAGAAACCGTTCACCTTTGGGAAAACCTCGGCCAAAACAGCAAGAGAATTCGCGAAATCGAGCTTAAACTCGAGGATGACTACAAAAGGCTCGCATTCCTAAGATCTGAGTACCTGAAAAACCAGACAACAATCAGAGTGCGCGCCAGAAGACTTAGAGATCTGCAAGACCGAAAAACGCGATTCTCCGGGACATTGAGTGAACTGGAAAAGTCATTCCTTGAACTAGAAAAAGTCCAGAAAGAACAAAAGACACAGCTGAAAAACCTAGAACGAACCCGCGAAAAACGAATGGCACAGAGAGAAGCTGCAGAGAGAGAAATAAAAGAGGCTGGAAAAATCGCCGATTCAGCCCGTGAAGCAGTCGTAGAGTTCGTGACACAAAGGGAACTTGCAGAAACCGTCGCAGCAGAAGAAAAAGCGTTAAGGAGCATAGAAGAACTGGGCGACCTCGGCGTAATCCAAGGCGTCTACGGAAGACTGCGCAACGTGATAAAGATTGACAAGAACTTTCAGCGCGCAATAGAAGCAGCCGCCACTGGATGGCTGGACGCACTTGTGGTAAGAGATCTTGATTCAGCCTTCACATGCACAGAGACACTCAGAAAAATGAAGCTAGGACGGATAAAGATAATCCCCCTACAAGAAGCAACGAACGCCAAACCAACAAAAATTCCTGAAAAAGAAGGAATAAACGGGGCAGCTTCACTCTTCATGAAATTTGAGAAAAACTTCCAGCCAGCTATCAACTTTGTTTTCGGAGACACGCTAATAGTTTCAGACGACAAGACCGCCCTAGCCCTCTCAGCCCAAGGCTGCCGCGCAGTCACCGTCAACGGGGACGTTTACGAGGTAGGCGGCGCGTTTGAGAGCGGATACTACCGCGCTCCAATAGACTTCTCAACGATAATCCCGAGCGAACTTGCCATCAAGAACCTAGACGAAGCAGTCAACGCGCTGCAACAGCACCTCTCAAGAAGAGGAAGCGACATCACCGGATTCGAAGAGGAAATCGCCAAGACTCGCGTCGAAATCGCCCGCCTGACAGAAAGCATCACCACTCTGGAACGGGAGATAACCAGAGTCAAAAGAAACATCAGAAGAACAATATCAAACGTCAAACGAATTGATCACGAAGTTACTCGAAGCGACAAAGAAATAGAGAATGAAAAATCGCAGATGTGGATACACAGGGCTGAGAGGAGCACAATCCAAAAGGAAATGCGGAAGCTCCAAACCGAATTGGCTTCCTTGAGAAAGAAGGCAGATCCAGCACACATTCAGGAAATGGAAGTTGAGAGAGAAAAACTCGCCGAGGAAATAATCACCTTGAGACAGAAGCTCGGCGCCACCGAGACCGAAAAGTCAACGCTTCAATCGCAATTTGACAACGTGTTAAGAGTTGGATATCAAAACTCAAAGATACAAGTCTCTAAAGTCAATCAGCAACAGGGAAGAGTCGAGAAAGAAGTCGAAGAAGCACTGAGAGAAAGAGAATCACTGAAGCAGGAATTGGGAGAACTCGAAAAAAGCCGGATTGAACTTTCGAAGAGCGTTTTCTCAGCGAGAGAAGAATCGAAGAAATTCACGGCTCAGATTGACGACATAGACAAGGAACTCAAGAAACTCGACGCCGAATATGAGCAGGTTGACAGACTGGTGAATCAGCTTCAACTGAACGTTCAAACTTCTCAGCTGCGGCTTGAACAGAACCGAAACCAACTCAAACTTCTCGGCTACGATCAACCGCTGATCGTCGCGCCGAAACAGGTTGAAGAGGCCGAAACTTCCATAAGAATGATGCAGTTCGAACTGGAAAGAATAGGCGCGGTCAACCAACTTGCACTTTCTCATTACGCAGATCAGATTTCGCGTTACAAAGAACTTTCGATGAGAATGAATGAGCTTGAAAAAGAAAAACAAGCAATAGTGCAGTTCATGGACGAAATCGAAAGCAAAAAACGCAAAGTCTTCACAGAAGCATTCGACAAAATAAACCAGAACTTGAGCAAATACTTCTCAAAAGTCACAGGAGGAGGACACGCCGTCCTGACACTCGAAAACGCTGAAGACCCGTTCCAAGGCGGAATAGACATGATTGTGACGTTTCCCAACAAGCCCTCAATAGTAGTGGGTGGAGCCAGCGGCGGCGAACGCTCAGTAGCAGCCGTCGCATTCATATTCGCCCTGAGAGAGTTCACACCCGCATCGTTCTACATTCTCGACGAGGTAGACGCGCACCTTGACGCACTGCACGTGACGAAACTGGCCGATCTGCTCTTGGAAGAGGCGGACAAAACCCAGTTCATAGTCATCACACTGAAGCCCGAAATGGTGAACAAAGCCCAAAAAGTGTACGGCGTTTACATGCGCGACGGAAACTCGAACGTCGTGTCAGCAAAATTCCTGGAGGCGCATGACTGATTTCCACGCCTGCGGCAATAAGAAAACCTTTCTACCTGCTTCCCCCATGGAACATCCTCTTCGAGTTTAACAAACTCGAGAAGCTTGCACCATGGAACGTCAACATTGCCTATTTGCTTACATCATTCCTTGAACGCATGGAGAAGACAGGACAAGTCGATTTCAGAGCCTCCGGCGTGGCCCTTGATTCTTCAGCCCTAATATACCTCATGAAGTCCAGACTCTTACTCAAGCTAGAGGAGCCTCCGCCACCGCCAAAGGGACCACTAGACTTTTTGCCCCCTCCCCTGTTTCTGCCCCTCAGACACGAACTCACATCAACAACGATAAAAAACCTGCTAGAAGTTCTTGATGACGTGTTGAAGGGCGAAAAATTGATACACTTAGAAAAAACGATTGCACAAAACGTTCTGCCGACACCGTCAGAGATTCTTCCACAACTGGATTTGTACCTGATGGAAATCGAACTCCAGATGGAAAAACTCTACGCATCTCTGTCCGAGAGAGTGAAAGGCGCAGGCTTGATAGAACTCTCAACCCTCGTAAAGGATGTTGGAAGACTGGAGGCCGTCCGCACATTCATCCTTCTGCTCTTTCTCGCCCAAGAGGGAAGGATAAACCTGTGGCAGAACGAGGAGACAGAGGAGATTTACATCACGGTTGGAGAGTTAAATCTTGCAAGAAGCTGAGAAACTGCCAGTCGACTCCAACGTGGAAGTTGGACAAGATGAAAAAGAAAGCAAACCGAAGCATGACCTAGTGCTTGTGGAAGCTGCATTATACGTCGCGGGGCACCCACTGGACATGAACGAGTTGTGCTCGGTTCTGAAGACAAGGTCAAAGGCTAGGACAAGAAAGGTTGTGGAAAAACTGATTCAAGACTACTTAAACAGGAACACAGCCCTCGAAATCCTGAAACTAAAAGATGAGAGATTTGTCATGCAGCTAAAAAGCGATTTCACGCCGAACGTCAGAAGATTCATCAATAGACCGCTGCTCTCAGTCGGTCCATTGAAGACGCTTTCGTACATAGCATACCGGCAACCTATAGTGCAGAAGAGAGTCGTTGATGTGCGCGGTCACCATGCCTACGGCCACATAAAAGAGCTTAAAGACATGGGTTTGATTGCCAGCGAAAGAAACGGACGTTCATTGGTCCTCAGAACAACCGAATATTTCGCTGATTATTTTGGGCTAAGCCAAGACACAGCATCAATGAAGAGAGAGTTAAAACAAGTTTTTGAGAATTTTCCTAAAGTGGAGGATACTCGAACCGAAAACGGATAGGTTCCTAGGAGATATTCGATACATTTTAGTTCCCGTCTTTCCTTGAACCATCCAATAACTCCTTATGCATCATTTCCTTAAGTGCATTGCTAAGTTCTTTGATTGCCTGTTCTTCATGTTCGCCGGAAGTGTAGGTTGCGTGTGGTTCTGAGAACTCTTTTCTCGTCAAGATTTCCTCGGGGTTCATTCCCCAGGCTCTTATGATTTCTTTCAGGCTGCAGAATCTCAGAAGCTATTACCTTCAAAAAAATCCAGTTCGAAAGCTTCCCTGACATGATTTATCTGGCCAACGTGCAGCCTTTGAAGCATGGACAATTGCGGAAAGAGATAATTCTTCCGCTTGTTGGACCAATGGCAAAGTTAAGCATGATTGTTCATGAATGGCGTTAGATGGTCCCTGACAGAGACTGCTACGTTTTCCCTTCCGCTACGCCTAACGGAACGCTCCACTGGCATGAGCACCTTCAGAGAAAGCGTCCACAGGAGATCCTCAAACTTACGGTTGACCTCTTCCCACACTGGCTACGCGGCTGCTGCGAAACCTATATGGCAAAGGGATATTCAAGAGCGACGCCTGGAAACTTAAAGAGTTCGGGGGACTCAAAAGCCTCGGCTCAACGAGCGACTACGTTTCTGGCTCATGGGAAGAAAACAAGCCAGACCTCTTCAAATAATCGGAAACTTAGCAACGGTGTTTCTAAATCAGTACAGTACCCCAAGGACTTGACGCTTAGAAATAATTTCTAGGTATTATTTCAGCTCGTTCTCGTCCATGCCTTTCGGGCCAAGAATAGCAGACATATAATACAGGGCAGAGGGCGGCATATAAAAGCGCTAAGTTATTATTTCCATTCGAACTCTTTTTTCCTTGCTTCGCCTCAACCGTTCTCTCTAGGTCACGTCTTGATAGTATCGACGTGGATGATGATGGAAGACTCTTTCACAAACTTCTTATGACGGAAAGCTAATTTGGAGTTTGAGGAAGGGAGTTAGACTGGTTAGGAAGACTGTTTCAAGCCTAATGCTGCTTTTGCTCATAGTTAGCATGTTAGCAGTAGCGTCCAAAATAGCGAGGGCTGACTTTCCGCCCGCAGGAATAGTCTATTCCGTTCCAATTACGCTTTTCAACACTCAACTGGTAGCGACTTCGACTCCGTTCCAACAGATGATAGCAGTAGATAGCACCGCGTACATGTCGTATGAAGCGCCAGACCTACAAAATGTTGAGTTCTTCAATTCCAACGGGGCAATTATTCCAAGTTGGCTCGAATCAGGAAACACAAATACTGCAACAAACACGGTCTACTGGCTAAACATCGCTACCGGAATCCCCGCATTGTCTAACGTAACGCTTTACATGGGATTCGCATCCACATCGACAAATCTCTTCAACGCCCAGACAACCGGGGAAGCACCTGAGCTTAGCCCCGTCTATGGAGAGTACGATACTGGCTCATTCGTTTTTCCAACTCTATACCAGAATTTTGCCGGATCCAATGTTCCATCAGGCTGGAACGCTACTGGGCCAATCATGACAAATAACCAGCTTCAGGTTCCTGGGAGTTCATTTTGTTACGTACAAACAAGTTCAAATTATGGTTTGGATCCCTCTCGGGTGCTTGACTTTTACGGCTCGGCCAATACTGCTTCAGCTTCGGACACCAGCATGATAGGCGGTGGTTACTCTATCAGTCCACCCACAGGCTATGGAGTCGTGGGTTTTGGATTTAACGGCGCCTTGGGAGGAGCAGGCACCGGCGATGTAGTGACCAGCACTAATGGGAGTATTGCTGGAAATATTGCATATCTAACAGATGGAACCAACGAGGTCCTCACCGTGTATGCTTCCTCATCATCTTCAAGCTCATTCCAAAACAACTATATACAAACAGACACAATCCCCGCAGGCCTCTCTTCGCCCAGCCCTGTGATGTTCTTTTCTGGAGGCGGCGATAATTCAGGAACCTTAACCGTGTATTGGGTCAGGTTAAGATCTTACCCGCCGAATGGCTTGATGCCCGCCGTGTCAGTTAATGGACAGCCAATAATAGTTCTTTACCCAGCCTGTCTCAACGATTTATCAGTTACTATCAATGGAACCGCCGAGCCAACGACCTACGGAGCAACTATCACGAGCATAACCTGGCAGTGGGGGGATGGCCAATCTTCCAGTGGTGGATTCCCGCAGACCTACACGTATGCCCAATCGGGAACATACACGATCAATGTTACAGCTATTGACAGCAATGGACTTGCCGCCTCTGCTTACGTAAGCGTTACTTTCACTCCTCCGCCTCCTGGACCAGGCCAAATAGGCGCAACGGCCGGCCCGATTAACATCTCCGTCCCGAGTGGCGGACAAGAAAACTGGGACTGGTATGTTTTTAACGCGGGAGAATCCCCACTTAATTTTTCAATAGGTAGTGTTCTTCTTAGCGATATATCTGATGGTTCGGTTCCACCCACGTTAACCATTACGCCGACCAGCGGGACGTTACTTCCTCGCCAGCAGATTACAATTAATATCATTGCAATAGTGCCGTGTTATCCTTCGGAAGTAGGTTCCGCCTGGAACTTTGCCGTCGCAGCAATCGGAGAATCGCAGTCATCAGCAGGAGGCGGTGTCATTTTTAACTCGGGAGTTCGAATATCTTTCCCCGTAGTGGTTCTTCCCCCTCTGCTAGAGCCCGCTTCGGTTGATTTGGATTTTGGGCAATCTCAAATTTTAAGTTTGGGTCCTGATGCTTTTATGTCGTCGAACTCTTATCAGTGGTATCTTAACGGTTCTACAGTTGCTGACGCCAATGACACAGCGTATACGTTTGCTCCACCATCTCCAGGGCTTAATTCTTTTTATGTGGTAGTTACTGATAACGATAGTATACAAGCAGTATCTAACACGGCAAACGTTACGGTGAACCCCAGCCTTTCCGTAAGTATCTCGCCCCTCACCTCTAACTTGGAAGTGGGTGTGGATGTTAACGGTGAGGCCATGTCTCTGACTTTCAATTCAAGTATTATTGGCGGCACGTCTCCATACTCTTATCAGTGGTATCTCAACGGTTCTCCCACGGGCGGCGAGTGGCCAACATATTGTTTCGAGCCCTCTTCTCCAGGGTTTTATTCGGTTAATGTGGCGATCAACGATAGCGCCGGTGCCCAAATTATGTCTGACACAGCGAACGTCACGGTAATCGCAGGACCTTCTGTAACCATCTCACCCACCTCACCAACCATCAATATTGATCAGTCTCAAACCTTCACCTGCAACGTATCCTGCGGAACCCCTCCATATTACTATGAGCTCTCTAGCGGGCGCCACAATAACTGGTGGGCGTGGTATCTTAATGTAACTCCAAATGGGCTAGACACGCAGCTTGGCAGTGGTCAAGCATGCACATTTGTGCCATCGAAGGAACTCCCATACGGAGCAGAGTTACCGGCGTACTTCGCCGTAACTGTGGGTATCATTGATAGTGCTGGAGTTTTTGTTTACAATAGCACGACTATTATGGTAAACCCTCTGCCTCCCACAGTCAGCATTTCGCCTGCGTCAATTAATTTGGATTTTGGTCAGTCTCAAACGTTTAACTCAACCGTTTCAGGTGGCACGTCACCATACTCTTTTCAGTGGTATCTCGACGGTGTGCCTATTTCGGGCGCCACAGACGCAACGTGGGTTTTCACTCCAACATCAACAGGTTTCTACACGGTGCAAGTGAACGTCACTGACAGCGTCGGAGTGCAGGTAGCATCTAACACTGCTCCTGTAACTGTGAACGCTTTACCTTCTGTGAGCATTTCGCCCATCTCAGTTACCTTGACTGGTGAGCAGCCTCAACTGTTCAATTCAAGCGTTTCCGACGGCACAGGACCCTACTCTTATCAATGGTACTTCAACGGCGACGCAGTTTCAAACGCTACAAGTTCAACTTGGACATTCACGCCCAAATTGCCTGGTTCTGACACTATATGCGTGGTTGCTACTGACAGCCTTGGAGTACAGGCAACGTCTATTCCCGCGAATGTGACGGTCAATGGCCAGTTTGCTTTTGGCGAAATCGGTGGTTCAATATTCAATATGTGGGAATCGTCTTCCACACCACAGAACATATCGATAGGCGGACAGGCTACTGGAAGTTGGGGACTCCTCAATCAAGGCGATTTTACAATGGATTACACGATTTATATCGAGGCTAGAACGTCAATCGCCGGAACAGAAATGCCTATCGTCACAATCGCACAGATGGATGGCACCATCGCGCCGAATTCCGTCCTCTACTTACCAGTTACGGTTTCAGTGCCAGATTATCCTAGTGACATTGGAAATACTTGGGATTGGTACTTGCAGGCGGTGGCGCAGCCATTATCGTCTAGTTCCAGCGGTGTTATTATTCAGCTCGGGACCGTTAAGATTTTAGTTGTGACAGTTACTTCTTTGCCTTCAGTTAGCGTATCGCCTGCCTCTGTCATTGTGGATGTTGGTCAGTCCGAGCTGTATACGTCAAACGTCTCTGGCGGCACTTCGCCATACTCTTTTCAGTGGTATCTCAACGGTGCTCTAGTCTCAGGCGCTACAGACGCCACGTGGACCTTTACGCCGAATTCATCTGGCTCTTACACGGTTTATCTCAACGTGACTGACAGCTTAGGTGAAATTGCCATTTCCAACACTGCAACTGTTAACGTGAACAGTCCTCTTTCTGTATCTGTTTTGCCCAGTTCTGTCACTATGGATGTTGGCCAGTCTCAAACGTTCAATTCAACCGTTTCCGGCGGTACGTTACCATACTCTTATCAATGGTGTTTGAATGGCTCAGCAGTTCCAAGCGCCAATTTTAGCTGGGCTTTCACACCTACATCAGCAGGCTGGTACACAATCTATGCAAATGTCACCGACAGCGTCGGAGTGCAGGCAACGTCTAACAACGCGAACGTTACAGTGAACATCGGAACCCACGACGTAGCTGTCACCAACGTTGCAAGTTCTAAAACTGTGGTCGGTCAAGGCTTCAACGCCAACATAACCGTCACAGTGGCAGACCAAGGCAACTACACAGAAACCTTCAATGTCACAGCATATGCCAACACAACCTCTGTTGCGTCACAAAACGTAACGCTAGCATCTGGAACCTCAACAACACTCACGTTCACATGGAACACCACTGGGTTTGCCTACGGTAACTACACGTTAAGCGCTTATGCTTGGCCTGTTCCAGGCGAAACAAATACGGCGAACAACAACTGCACAGGCGGCTGGGTCATCGTCTCAATTCCATGCGACATTACAGGTCCGAAGGGATGGCCTGACGGCACGGTTAACATGCGAGACATAGCCCTAGTCGCAAGAGCCTTCGGATCAATGCCAGGTTCCAGCAACTGGAACCCTAACGCAGACTTCAACAACGACGGAAGAATCGACATGAAAGACATCGCGTTGATTGCCAGACACTTCGGAAGCACAGACCCATAACCCCATTCATTTTTTCACTTCGACTGTCCTCTCCCAGTCGCGCCATAGTCCTATCGACACACAGCTTTTAGCTTTCAATGCAAAACAACCTCTGTCTGATTCGGACGAGGGTCAGGAAGTCGAAAGCGCATGGCTGATTGTTGCTTAACAAGACTCTGCGATATGTGCGGCACATGCATTCAGGGCGGATACGGCCACTGTCCAAAATGCAACATCTGCATGAACATGAACGATAAAGAAAAAGGGAATATTTCGGAACATTCTGTATTGAATATTCGCGGGAAACGGATAGGTTTATATTTAAACAGATGGTGATAGTGAACACCAAATTTAGCATCAAGTGAGAAAACCATGTCCGTTTGGCACGGCGACCAGCACAAAAAAACTCGGTCTGGAGCCAGAAGAAAGGGCTACAGAAAGAAGAGGAAATACGAGCAAGGCACGTTTCCAGCAGAGACCCTCATGGGTGAGCAGAAACGGAAGTTGAATCGGGGAAGAGGAGGAAACGTCAAGCTCAAGATTTTGAGCGAAAAGCAAGTATCTGTGACCGATACTAAGACTGGAAAAACCGAGAAGACTGAGGTTGTGCGAGTCGTGAAAAACCGCGCAAACATTGACTACGACCGCAGAGGGGTAATAACTAAAGGCGCAGTGGTGGAGACACCTTTGGGCCAAGCGCGCATCACTTCACGGCCTGGACAACACGGAATATTGAATGCTGTCCTGACCGGAGAGGAAAAAACCTAAGCGTCACTTCAAACTGGGAACACTACGGGTTTTCATAAGCTGTTTAGCAATGAGAGAAACTATCTGGCCTTTTGAACCCTTTTTCTTAACCAGGATCATGCCTGTTTTCAGCCAAGGCGTCTTTGAATAGCCAACATCAGCGACGAGCTCATGCGCCAAACCAAGCTTCTCCGCAGCCTCTTTAACCTCTGCGATTTTGGGGAACGGAACAGCCAGATTTCTTGGCACTCTTCTTCCATTGTCTCTGGTCTTGGTCGAATCGAAGTAAGCGGGCCAGATAATTATCTTGTCTTGCTGTCTCAAACGCTTCACCATCGTCACTTTTGGGCGTAGTAGGCCGTCAACTTATTGTCATTCTTGTCTATCCTAACGAATCCAAACCGCTCGAACTGCACGACATCGTCCTTCTTCAGCCTTCTGCAGAGGCCTTCTGCAACGCCCTCTGCCAAAGTTGCATCGGGCATCACAACTTGGCAGGGCATATCCTCGCCCACTGGAATCCAGTGAATCAACTGCGCCTTAATATCCCTTGCCTGCTCGTAGGACTCGCTCATGAAGGAGGCTTCAGCTGCATAGATGTTTGCTGTCAGAATTTTCACGTTGAACAATTCCATCAGGCGAAGCACCGTCCCCACCTTTGAGGCATCTACGTCTTTTCTTGAAACCCAAAAGGCCACGTGGTCATCGTTTCCCGTCGGTGTTATCGTGTATTCCCTGAACCCTCTTTCAGGATGGTCAGGATGCAACCGAAGTTTGATTAGATAATTTTTGGGAACCTGCTTCACGGTTAGCTCCAGCGGGTCTTGCACAAAGAAGTACCTGTCAGCGACTGGATCTAGTATCTTGCGGTTGTGAGCGTAAAGGTTCTCCCAGCTCAGCACGACATCGGATGTTTTTGGTCCTATATCGATCATCAGCCTTCTGATCGCCTCAGGGCTTATTCCACGCCTGCGCAGGGCCACGAAAGTCGCTAAGCGCGGATCGTCCCAGTTCTTGTAGAGCCCTTCCCTCATTCCTTGAACAATCTTCGACTTGCTCAGAGAAGCTCCTGTAATCTTCAATCTCCCGTAGTGAATGGTTTCAGGATACTTCCAGCCCAAGTGTTGATACATGTACTCCTGACGAACCTGATTCGTGAGGTGCTCCTTCCCTCGAATGATATGAGTGATTCCCATCAGGTGATCATCAACTCCAGCTGCGAGATTATAAAGTGGCCATACGCGATATTTGCTTCCGACTCTCGGATGAGGGTACTTCTCGGTGTCAAGAACGCGGAGGGCAGGCCAATCGCGCACAGCAGGGTTTGGGTGATTCAAGTCCGTCTTGACGCGAACGACGGCCTCGCCCTCCCTGTAGCCCCCATCAAGCATACGCTTCCACCTCGCGAGATGCTCTTCCCGCGGACAATCGCGACATTCACAAGGCTCTTGAGCCAGAATTCTCCTCCGAAACTGTTCAGGCTCACACGTGCAGACATAAGCGTTACCATCCTTGAGCAGCTTCTCAGCATACTCATAGTATATTGGGATTCTGTCGCTCTGGATATACTCCTCGTCAGGTCTGCAATTAAGCCAAGCCAAGTCCTCCCTGATGCAATCGTAGAACTCCAAAACCGGCCTTTTCAACTTGGGATCTGTATCTTCGAAGCGAAGTATGAATTTGCCCTTGTACATGCGCGCATACTCGTGACTCAGCACAATGGCCCTAGCAGACCCCAAGTGCAGCACGCAATCGGGGTTCGGCGAATATCGCGTAACAATTTGCGAATAGTTCGACGCGTTCGCCAAAGGCGGCAGATACTTCTCCTCCTGCACTTTCTCCTTCACGAGAGCCTCGGGCCATTCTTCCTGAATAATGTGCAGCTGTTCGTCCAACGAAAGAGCGTTGACTTCTCGAATGACCTGGACTACGAGCTCTGAGACCTCCTTAACCTTGGACCTATATTCAGGTTTTTCACCCAGTATTTTTCCAACAACAGGCCCAGACTGCGCCTTGCCATCGTGTCTAATTGCGTTCAACAAAGCCGTCTTGCGAATGGATTCCTTGAGCTCAGTGTTCATCTCATCCATCACTCGTTAATGTCCAACCGTCTAGATTTTTCTCTCACTCAAGAATTCGGCGAAGGCTTTTAGTTTTTCCTTCGCTTCTGAACTGGATAGAAGTTGCTCTGTCTCTTTCCAGCTTGTTCTTACGACTCTTCTGGCAAACCGCTTAGCATATTCTATTGAGTTGTACTTCTCCATTATGGCGATGGCTTCGTCTCTGAGTCTCTGTTCCGACGTGTGCATGTTGAGTATTTCAATCAGTCTTCTTCTGTCTGCGGCGTTTGAAACCTTAAGGGTGTGTATCACTGGAAAGCTGCGCTTTCCTTCCGTTACGTCCTGTCCGCGGCCGCCTTTTCCCTCTGCGAACTGCGCGCTGGTTAGGTCGAGAACGTCATCCTTCATTTGAAAAGCTATGCCCAGGCTTTCGGCGAAGTAGCCCAGCTTTTCAACCGTCTGTTCATCCGCATCGCACAGGACAGCCGCTATCTTGGCGGCCATTCTCGCCAATGTCCCAGTCTTGTACGAGCACATCTGCAAATAGTCCTTTTCACTTATTCCGTCCGCGTTTGCCAAGCCCCGGTGCCATGCTATGTCCATAGCTTGGCCAAGGCTCAGGTTAATCATCTCTTGAGCATAAACAGTGTATGTCTGAGCGAGTTTTCGAGACGAAAACTTGCCTCTATTTTCCAGCAGTGGAAGAAGCGGCAAATAGTACATCGCGTTTCCAGCGTTCACTGCTATGTCCAAGCCGAACAGTTTGTACGTGCACAGTTTGCCCCGTCTCCATTCTGAGCTGTCTTCCAGATCGTCAACCATCAGAGTTCCGTTGTGCACGACCTCGGGAATTATCGCGAAATCGATGAAACGAGCTGATTGTTTGCCGAGCGCTTCACATATTAACAGGAAGAGTGCTGGACGCCACCGTTTTCCGCCCCTGTCAAGAAATTCCCATATCGGATCAGCAACTGCCTTGTTCAGAGCCTCCAAGTTGTAGGCGTAACGTGGTTCACTGACTCTGAAGAGAATTGCCTTTTTTGATAGAGTTCTCGGAATGTACCTCTCAATCGTCTTGTCCACAATTGAGATATTCTTTTCGAGAAAATCTTCAAAACTCAAAGCTAAGTCCTTCCTCTTCTCGCATAGGAATCGACGTCGAACCCTCTCGTTCTCAGCCAATCAGCTGTCTTACCCATCAAGACAACTGAGACACTTTGAAGAGCTTCGACTGATGCTGCGCCTGTAAGAAACATCGCGTTTCGCAGTTCGTCCATCAGAAGCGACAGTGTATCCCTCGTCTCCAGAGTCCCCTTGACGGCAGCCCGAAGCACGGGCTGAGAAAGGCTTGCCAAGCTCGAACCCAGGGTCAAGGACTTCGCCACGTCCACTCCGCTTCGTACTCCCCCAGAGGCGATTATAGGAATGCTCACTGTTTGAGAAGCTTCAACGAGGCTCACCGCTGTTGGAATGCCCCAATCCCAGAAGAGATTTCCAAGCCTCTGCCTTGAAGCGTCTCTAAGTTCTCTTGCACGGTAATATTCAACTGCAGCCCAGCTCGTTCCGCCTGCCCCGCTAACGTCTATACCCTTGACTCCTGCGGTCTCCAGCTTCTTTGCCTCCTCAGCTGATATCCCGGCGCCCGTTTCCTTGACAATGACAGGCCTTTCCACTTCTTCGGCGATTCGAGTCACGTTTTCCAAGATTCCTGCAAAGTTCGTTTGCCCCTCAGGCTGGGCCGTCTCTTGCAGAGCGTTCAGGTGTATGGCTAACGCGTCCGCCTCAACCATTTCCATTGCCCTTCTTACTTTGTTGAGGCCTATTCCGTTAACCAGTTGCACCCCGCCGATATTCGCTACGAGAAAGGCTGTTGGCGCCTTCTTCCTTGCCACGGCAAATGATTCTTCAAGCTTCTTGTCTTCCAGCGCGGCGCGTTGACTGCCCACTCCCATCCCTAAGCCAAGTTCTTCCACTGCTTCGGCTATCGTCGCGTTGATTTTTGTGGCTTCGTGCGTTCCGCCGGTTATGGCGCCCACAATCAGGGGTGCCGCAAACTTGTGGCCGAAAACTGTTGTTGACAGATCTATCTGTTGTTTGTCTATTTCCGGAAGGGCTCTGTGAACGAGTAGCACGTCTTCAAAGCCCGTTGTCGTTTCTCTAGCCTGTACGTTATGATTCAAAGATATGTCTATGTGTTCTGCTTTCCGTCTTTTCGTCCTCTCTGCCAAGATCTATTCCTTCCCTATCACAGTGCCTTCTACTGGTTTTCCTTCAAGAACCTTGCAGATGTTACCTGGCTTCGACGCATTCATTATGGTCACCGGTATTCCCTGTTCGACTGCGGGCAATAGTTCCACGACTTTGCCGAACATGCCACCTGTAACGTCGCGAACCGTCGGCCTGCAAAGCTTGTTTTGAAGTTCCTTCAGTTCTTCTCGATTCAAGTGCTTGAACAGCTTTGCGGTTTTCTCAATCTTGGGATCGGAATCGTATAGGCCGTCCACGTCGACCCCGAATATTATGCGTTCTGCTTTGAGTCTCATAGCGAGTTCTGATACGAGCTGATCGCCAGAAAGTATTGTGAAGCCTAGTTTTGAGTCTACGACGGCATCTCCGTAGAGGACTGGAATGAAGCCCATGTTCAGCAGTGCTCTTATGGCTGAGTCTTCAAAGTGTTTTATTCTTCCGCTTTCGGTGATGATACATGATGATGGCGTAACGCTTACCGCCAAAACCTCTTCCCAGATGAGAGAGTCCATGAACAGACCGTTGAGCATGGTCATGACGTGATGAGTCTCTGAGAATCCTATCTTTTGCGAATCCTCTTTCAATCCCTCTTTTATCGCGTATTTCTCGGCTGAGGGGTGACCGAAGCTTCCGCCTCCGTGAACGATTATCAACCTTTTGACGTTGGATTTCCGTATTTCCTCCGTCAAACGGGCTATTTCTCCAGTTCGAGGAGTTAGTTCGCCGTTCTTGTCCGTGATGACGGATCCTCCAATCTTCAGAACCGTCAGCTCAGGGGTGTTCAATTTTGACCCCTTCATCTGTTTTTTTCGCTATGAATGGTCTTCCTCCCGCTCTCAGTATCGCGTCCATGACTAGTTCTGTCCTTTCGTTCTTCGCTAATGCGACCATGCATCCGCCGCCTCCGGCTCCCGTCAGCTTCGCCCCTAGGGCTCCCGCCTTGCGTGAGGCGTTTATCAGCCACTCGAGTGACTCATCGGATACTCCCAGAGCATAGAGCAAGGCGTGATTGATGTTCATCAACTCGCCCAGAGTGACTAAATCCTTCACCCTGAAGATGTCGATGGCCTTTAGCACGATTTCTCGGGCAGCTCTCTGCAGAGACTCGAAGATGTTAGGGTAGTTCTCCATCATGCCTCGAACCTTTTCAACCTGAACTCGTGTAGATCTCTGGACGCCCGTGTCTCCTACGACGAGCTGGATATCCGCCTTGACTTCCAAAGGCTTGAACCCTGTGTCCATTTGAAACAGGAGCGCGCCGCCGAATGTTGAGATAGCAGGATCCACCCCTGAGGTGGTACCGTGTAAGACCTTCTCGGTTTCACAAGCGATTCGGAATACGTCTTCCCTTGACATCTTTGCCTTGAGAAGGGAACCTGTTGCTGCTGTTGCAGCAACTATTACAGCTGCTGAAGAGCCTAAACCTGCTGCGACAGGAACAGTTGAGTTGATTTCAATGTTCAAGCCAACGTCTTCCCCGCAGGTTTTCATGACTTTTTCCGCGGCCAGCTTGATTGCCTCGAACCTCATCCTGGCTTCCTTTGCGTCTCCCTTCTCGACCTTGAAATTCTCATCCTCGAAGAAGCCTGCGAAACCCAGGTTTGCCGATTGCAGATGGATACGCTTGTCGTCGCGGCGATCCACCGTTGCATATGCCCGTTTATCAATGGCTAGAACGATGGAGGGCTCACCGTAGACTACGAAGTGTTCTCCGAAGAGTATAACTTTCGCGGGAGCTGAGGCAATGACTCCCATTCTCACCACTATTTCATGAAACACACGGCGGCGTACCCAACGACGCTTGAGCGGTCGCCAGTCACATCTCCACTGGTCTTATAGCATAATAATCTTGCCTCTGTTCCTCCCAAAATCTTCGCTGCTGTGATCAGGGCTGCTATTGGCCCGTGGCCGCATGCGGTGATGTTGTAAGTTTCAATCGTTGATTGAAAACGAACTTCATCCATCGCCTCGATTGCTTCAAGAGCCTTCTTGTCTTTCCGTTCTGCACTTTCCTGAGGCTCATAATGAGTCATGTCCGATGAGGCTATGATGACGGCTTTCTTGCCAAGCAAGGCTTTAGCCACAGCCTGTCCGACCTCTCTGGCTGAGGATATGTCCTGCATGAGGAAGCAGATTGGCACAATCTTGAATGTTGAGTTGTAAAGGTACTGGAGAAATGGAAGCTGGACCTCGATTGAATGTTCATCCTGGTGAGCCGAGTCGTCAATGTCTATGATACTTGACTCACGCACGATTTCATTTGCCGTCTCGCGGTCTACCTCAACGTCGCCGAGAGGCGTGCGCCAAACCCCTTCATTCATGATGGCCAGACCGCTACCGACGCCGGTGTGGTTTGGACCGAGAATGACCACGACATCGGGTTTGCCATCGACAGCAAGCGCGCCGTAAGCGTGTGCAGCCACCGGCCCAGAATACATGTAGCCCGCGTGCGGACAGATGAGGCCTACAACCTTTGTGAGGTAGGTCTTCGCGACCTCAGGAAGCTTTCCTGGTCCGAGTTTATCCGTGAAACATTTCTCTATTTGTTGTTTGAGCGCATCAGATGTTCCTTCATAGAAGGCTCCGGCTTGTGTCGGACGCCGAACCTTCACCATCGGGTTAGGGTTCCTCCTCCTCCCGCGCTACCCTCGCTTCAAAATCGTCTATAGTCATCGGGAGATCCTTGTCCATCGCCAATTCGCCCCTTTCCCGGAGTATCTGCCTTGCCAAGAGCCAGTAGATAACGGCCAACGCTCGCCGGCCTTTGTTATTCGTTGGGATTACAAGATCTACCCCGTTGAACTCATTGTCAGTGCTGCACAGGGCCACGACGGGAATCCCGACGGAGGCCGCCTCTTTCACAGCTTGTCCGTCCGCTCTCGGGTCGGACACTATAAGCACCTCAGGTTCAATACGGTTAGGATACAGCGGATTGGACAGCAGGCCCGGGATGAACCGCCCAACAACCGGAGTTGCTCCAGTTAATTGAGAGAATTTGGTTACCGGTTCCTGTGCATACAGTCTAGCCCCAGCGGCGGCCACTTTCCCAGGTTCATACCGTGCAAGAAATTTGCCAGCGACTCTTATGCGATCATCCGTTTTCTTAACGTCTAAGACAAACAGGCCATCGGCCCTAACTCGGTATATGAACTGTTCCATGTCCCCTGTCTTCATTCTGGTTCCGATGTGGATTCCAGCAGATAGCAACGTGTCTCGCGGCATGAGCAGTTCTTCTTCAGGAACTGCCTCAGCAGTTGGCTCCGTTGCTTCCGCCTTAGTTTCCTCAGTCAGTTTTACCTCTTCCTCTATAGTCTCTTCATCCTCTGTCTCTTCTTTAGTTTCTTCTACGGTTTCTTCTTCGATCTCTTCTTTGCTGTCATCGTCTTCAGACAAGTTTTATCCTCCTTGAAGTAAGTCAAGACTGGCCATCACAGCCCTGTCCCCAAGAAACTCTTCGATCCTTATTAACTCGTTTATTTTCGCGATGCGAGAACCTTCAACAACTCCAGTTTTTATTACTGGACACTTGAACGCTGCGGCCAAGTGTGCTATGTGCCAGTCACAGGTGTCACCCGATCGGTGAGACATTACTGGTACGTATCCATTTCTTTTCGCCATTTCGATAGTTTCCCATGCGTCCGTGAGAGTGCCCACTTGGTTGACCTTTATTATGATAGAGTTGGCCGCGTGCAGCTTTATGCCGCGGCTTAATCTTTCAGTGTTTGTGGTAAAAAGGTCATCGCCGCATATCAAGCAGTTCTTGGCCTTCTTCGTTAACTCTGCGAAACCTGCAAAGTCCTCTTCGTGGAAGGGGTCTTCGACGTAGGCGAGATGATATTTCTTGATGATTTCAAGGATGAATTCGAGCTGTTCTCCCGAGCTTCTGGTTTTCTTCTCCTTCTGATAGTTGTACGTCTTGGTCTTGCCGTTCCACAGGGAAGAAGATGCGACGTCAACCCCTATCCCACATTCGAGGCCCATTTCCGCACCAACATTTTCACATGCACGGGCCATGACTTCTAAGGCCTCCGAGGTTGCCACGTTGGCAATCCAAGCGCCTTCGTCACTTTTTCCTTGACCAAAGAGCTTATCCTTCTTCCCCAGAGCCTCTCCCACTTGTCTATGAACCACAATGTTAGCCGTCGCAGCTTCTAAGAAAGATTCGGCTCCGTATGACAGAACCAGAAACTCCTGTAAGTCAGGAGATTTTCCCTGAGCGTGCTGCCCACCGCTTATCGTGTTGCCAAGCGGATACGGAAGTTCGTGCGCAACATGCCCACCTAAGTACTGAAACAGCAGTAAGCCAGAAGAGTTGGCTGCGGCTTCGGCGCAGGCTAATGAGACGGCGAAAGCTGTGTTGCCGCCGATTGCCCGAAAATCCTTTGAACCATCGATATCGTGCAGAGTTTTGTCGATCTCTTCTTGACTATCGGCGCCTAAGCCCACTATTTCCGGCGCTATTAGTTCTTCAACCTTCTTAACCGCTTGTTCAACTCCGCCTTGCGGATAATAAACGACCTCCGCTTTCCCCCTGCTTTTTCCCGCGGGTGCTGAAATCCGACCGAACCCCGAGGTTGTGATTATATCGACCTCGACCGTTTCTTCTCCGCGGTTGTTGAAGACCTTTCTTGCGATTACGTCTTCAATAATTGTTGACATGGTCTCCCCTTTCAATCGGTCTAGTAGTAGCTTCTTGCCTCTTTCCGTTTTTCAGCCTCTTCGTAAAAGCGCAGCACCTCATCGAATATTTCCACATGCGAGAGAAGCATGCGTCTACAACAGTAACGTTTGACCGCAAGACTGTCCAAAACTTCGCCAGCGTCCTCTCCAGCTTTCACCCTTCTGGCGAACTCCTCCCATTTATCTCCAACCAGTTTGCCACAAGTGAAACATCTGACAGGTATTATCAACGGATCCAAACCTCTTTATCTGTAGCTCTTCTGATCCCTCGACCGGGCTCCTGGTCCTCCGAACTTCTTGGGTTCTTTCTTCCTGTTGTCTCCGGCAATCATCGTTCTGTCGTACTCGGCGAAAACCGTGCGCAGGTGTGAACTCTTGGTCCATTTCAATATGGCGTTGGCAATCGCCATCCTTGCCGCCTCAGCTTGACCCATGTAACCCCCTCCGGACATCGTAACATCTATGTCCAGCTGGTTGCGAACCTCATCTCCAGCTTGGATGAGCGGCTCCATAATCTTCTCGCGCGCGATTTCAGGCTCAAAAATCTCTACAGGAATTCTACTAACGTGTACCTTTCCGATTCCAGCCCTTACGACTGCGCGTGAAGTAGCTGTTTTTCTTTTTCCGCTAACAACTAAACTCTTTTTGGCAGGCATACTTATCCTCCTTGATTCCAACCTATTCCCTTCGCAAGTTCGCCGACCGTAAAGTATGGACAAGTCAACTTTTTGGCTTGAGCATATGTCAGTGTGCCAATTTTTTGGCCTTTGAGATCATCTGGGACACCAATGAACACTTGCAGTCTCCTGTAAGCTTCAATGCCCTTCGGCTGTCTAATGGGAAGCATGCCTTTGACGGCTTTTCTGACTATTCTGTCGGGCCTTCTGTAGTGATAAGGCCCTCTTCCTACTCCTCCAACTTCCAGAAACGTCTTAGCCTCGTTCACCTTGCTTCTTTTCTTCCCGGAGAGAACAGCTTTTTCAGCATTGACGATCATCATATTTTCGCCCTCTAAAAGTCTCTTTGCGATGCCGCTAGCCATTCTGCCCAAAATAAGACCATCAGCGTCTATTACGGTCGCAGTCTTGATCACGGTTTCCATCTTTTCACCCAATAATTTTCACGTTTGAGCCTTTCGGGTTCTTCTTAGCAAGATCAGAGAAAGAAACGCATTTTCCCCTTGCAGCTTTTATTTTTTCTTCAGCTTTTCCCGAGAAAGTGAATGCCGCAACGGTTATGGGATGTGTTATCTCACCCGCCGCCAGTACCTTGCCAGGAACAGCCACTGTCTCGTTTCTGGAGGTATACCTGTCCAGACGGCTCAGGTTCACGGATATCCGTCTTCTTCTAGACTTGACTAAGCGTTCGGCAATATCTCGCCAGACTTTCGCCTTGCTTTCCCTGCTCTGCTTCTTGAGAGAACTGGCGAGTTCCAGAAGTTCCGGGTTCGTCGGTTTAGCCTTTTTCACTCTTTCTCACCTTGATTTCACCCTCAAGTTCCTTCAGATGTTTTTCCAGAATTTTGCTGGCTTCGGCCATTATCCTTTCCGGAGGTAGCGCACTCGTAGATTCCAGATTGAATATAAATGCGTTTTCTTCTCCTGAAACGTGTATTGCAAGGGGACTCTCTGGACAAGCATTGGCGCAGTCGTGGCAGAGAGTACAAGAGATCAAATCATTCACTTCGATGCTGTTGCCTTTTTTCACCAGAACTTTTCTGGGACACATCTCCACGCATTTGCCGCACGCGCTGCAGTTTTTCGATATCTCTATTTTCGGATAATACTTGTAGGTGCACATTGAAACTGGTTCCCATTTCGCGTGGTTCTTGCCCTTTCCAAGCCTCGCGTAAGCTTCCAGCTTTATTTTCTGTTCTTTTGCCAGTTTCAATATTGGAATTCTGTCACTAACGGGTACAACGTTAGGGTTCTCTGAAACCAGGTCACCAGAATAGACTGTTCTTCCTTCCACCTTTGCTTCCACATCCAACGCAAGTGTGACTCGACAGAGGTTGCATCCGAACTCACTCTTGCACGGACACTCCTCGGGCAGGTTGTAACTGTCCAAGTCGGTTTTCAGTGGAATAAGACCAAGTCTGTGGGCGATTGTCTCGTCCATGAGTATGGAAGAGTTCTCCACGATTACAATCTCGTCTATGGCCATGCTCGGAACTTCAGAGGTCACGATTCTTCTAAGCGCATTCATGAATGGAATATCGGCTCCTCGAACGAGCAAACGCATGTTTGTTTCGTCTCTTTCAAGCACCTTTATTTCCACTTGTAAGGACCTCCGTGACAGTGTTTCACTTTGCCGTGCCGCTCAATAGAGCATTGGTGCATTATTTCAATTTTTCTATCAGAAGAACTATCCTACTTATCGTCTAGACTCTTCTTCCTCTTCTCCCGCCTGGTCTTCTCGTGCCATCGTGCGGTACAGGCGTTACTTCCTCGATTCGTTCAATTCTGAACCCTGCTCTTGCCAAAGCTCTGATAGCAGCTTGTGCGCCGGGACCGGGTGTTCTTGGCCCCGCTCCCCCTGGGGCTCTGACCTTGATGTGGATCGCGGTTATTCCCTTGTCCCTAGCAATGTCCGCGGCCAGCGAGGCGGCTCGCATCGCCGCATAGGGTGAGGACTCCATCCTGCTGGCTTTGACAACCATGCCTCCCGACGTACGGGCTATCGTTTCGGCGCCCGAAATGTCGGTCATGTGTATTATCGTGTTGTTATAGGAACTGAATATGTGGACGACGGCCCATCTTTCGGTTCTCTTGCTTGAGCTCATTATTCTTCTTCACTCCGTGGTTTGGCCGATCTTGTTTCTGCCGCCGGCGGCGCCGCTATTGTCTGACGCAACGGATGAGCTGGGTTCGCGAGTGAACTCTTGGGCGTGTAGCTTATCTGGGCTTCCTCAGGTCTCGGCACTATATAGCCCGGAGTTGTGACTCTCCGGTTTCCTATCGACATGTGTCCATGGCCTATCAATTGACGAGACTGTTGCATCGTCTTTGCCAGACCCTTACGAAGAACGATTGTCTGAAACCGCCGCTCCAGGATATCCTCTATAGTCAAGTCTAAGACATCGTCCAAAACTGCCGTTTCGTCGAGTACGCCGAGTTTTTTAAGGCGAGTTAACAGCTCATTCTCCATCTTCTTGCGTTCTTCAGGCGTTTCGCCTATGAGCGTGCGAGCTGTGCCCCTGAACTTCGACAGCAGCGTTTCATGCCGCCAAAGTTCATGTTTATTTCGCAGCCCATAGTCGCCGATAAGTTTAAGCTCCGCCTGCATGATGTCTGCCCGCCAAGGAAATCGGGGAGTTGCGTATTTCTTCCTCTGTTTCTTCGGGTCACCCATAGTTACTTGCTCTCCGTTGCGGCTGCTCTCTGCATGAGCGTTTTCTTCTTGACACCCAAAGCTTTGCCCGCCCTGCCGGTTGTCTTGGTTCTTTGACCCCTCACCTTCAATCCATAAGCGTGACGATATCCACGCCAAGATTTTATTTCCTTCATCTTTTCTATGTCCATTTTCGTTCTGAGAACTAGATCGGAGCTTATCAAATGATTATCTTTTCCAGTCTCCTGCTCCTTCCTCCTGTTAAAAAGCCAACTTGGCAAGCCACCCTTCGCTGGATCCTTAATCAACTCCTCCAACCGGTCAATCTCGGTTTCCGACAGAAAACCCGCCCTTTTGTCAGAACTTATACCCGTCCTCCTGAGCATCGCCTCGGCCAAGCTGGGACCGACTCCCTTAATCTTTGCCAGCGCATAGGAAACCTTCAAAGTACCATCTACATCAGTGTCGATTATTCGAAGTCTATGGCGGAACTCTTCTGACATTTATCGCCATCCATGTTAATGTTTGGGGCTAACTAGAAATGAGGTGTATTTTATTTAAGGATAGCGGTTTTGCAACGAAGCTGCAATTCTCTTATTTTCGCTTTTCAAGCCGTCTCCTCTCGACCATGTTCCATTTTTGAGAGTCTAGGGATGTTCTTTTTGTTGGCGTAAGGTTTGTGTGATGTTTGGATGGATAGTTCGTGTTGAGAGTGTGCAAGGCTTTAAAGTCAGATGATGGAAATTGTCTTGTGGTGTAATGATTGGTTCTGCCTGCTAAGATTTTTGAGATTAAGGAGAAAGTTGATCCTGGATTGATGTTGTGGAAGCTCAAAGATTTCCGTGAGGAAGAATCTTGCAAGACTGAGAAGGGTGAAAGCGTGAGTCTAGTGACGGAAATATTGGACTTGAAGTCCAAGGAGGGCTTCGTTGAAGGAGTCTTCAGCAGGGATTTCATGCGCAGACGATTCTTTCGGCGAAGTTTGGTTGAAGCTCCCGCTACGGAGGAAGCCCCCTTTTGGATAATATCCTCCAAGAAGAAGACGTTCCTGGTGGTCTCTTCACCGTCTGTGGCTCGCGGGGTTAAGAAACTTCTGACAAACTACGTTGCTAACAAGCTCAGCCAAGTGCTGTTCATTAACCGTCAGGGGATTCTGGAGGCGAGGTTAACGCATGAGACTCTGAAGCAGCTTCATGAGTCAAACCCGCAGGCGACGAAGCTGATATGGTTCGATGAAGTTGACATTCCTGGAGTCGAAAAGCTGTGCTTAGCAGGGTCGGACCTTGTTGACACTAAACTGTACCATGACTATATTGAGCACGGAAAAATCTGGTACGTCGTCTTCGAAAGTCAGAAGCGTGGAATCATGGTCGGCATCACAAGGAACTGCGTCGTGACACTCTTCAGCAAAAGCACCGCTCTAGAATTCATAAACTACATCCAGGAAGACTTCCTGAAACTCCTTGGATAACATTCTGGCGTGATTACAAAATCAACATCTGGAGTTCAACAGTATTCCTGTGGTCTGCGCGCGCTAGCGCACTTATGCAAGTCGAAGTCCTTTCCTATTTGTCAGCCCGCTCTGGCACGGACAACGCCAATAAACGTTAGTGAAATACATCCAACCAAGATTATTTCAAGGTGCTCGGTGTTGGTGTTTGGCTAGTTTTTTGTTTGTTGTTTGGAGTTCCTTCTGCAGCATCTTGATTGCGGCTTTTAGATGGGAGCGTTTTCGTTGTAAGACCTTTTTGTTGTTTTCAGATTCTTGGTTTTTATCCTCAAGGAAGGCTGAGAAGGGGGTGGGTAAAACGGGCATTGGCAACGTTTTTGGCTGCATGTTCAAGACGTCTCTGGCAAATTCTTGGAACATGGCGTTCATGTTGTCTGCGAGTTCACTTTGTTTGGTAATTGCACGTTTGAGGATGGCTTCGCCTGTTTCTGTGATCTTGTAGACCTTTATTTTTCTGTTTTTTTGGGTCGACCATTCTCCTTTGATGTATTCTGCTTTTTCAAGGTCTCGAAGAATAGGGTAGACCCCGCCTGCGGTCGGTTTCCAAAAACCTTTGGTCTTGTCTTTGATTTCTTTCATGATTTCGTAGCCGTGGGCCGGATTTTTGTTCAGAATGATGAGCGCTGCTACGCGTATGTAGCCTTTTTGGGCTTCTTTCACCCAATTTGCTGTTGTTGTCTCTTCGTCGTGGATGTCCATTTGTCCGTCGTGTTAACATTATCGACGGAATATTTATATTTTGCTCAGATGTATTGCAATGAATAATAAGCAGTGGATAATAATTGGGCGAAAGCGGTTCTTTTTTGGAGAATGAGGCAAGAATAGAGGTTATGAACCTGACGAAAATGTTCTGCGAGTGACAGCCAACGATAGAGGTGTAATAGTTTTGCCAAGGGTCTCGTTAAAATCTGTGATATTTCAGGAATTTGGACGCGCAGGCGGTTCGAGAGAAAGCGGTGACTCGGAAGGTGTCGGCCCCCTCCCTTTTTTTTCTTTACATCAGATGTAATGTTGCAATGTAATGTTGCAGTGTAAGTTTTCCATGTTGGTTTGCACGCGTTTTCCGAAAAATAGTGGGAATTTGAATCTCTGGCGTGTGTCGAATTCGACACCGTCTGTGAGTTTGGTCTGACATTATGCTGGATTGGTGTGCGCTTGTGTCGTGTTGCGGTACGAATGGGTTACTCGATGCCTAATGTGTTGCCTACTCCTACGACTATTGCAGTGTCTCCTTCCTTCGTCTGCTCCTGCAAGACCGCTTTGAGTCTGACGATTGCTTTGTCAACCGCTTCGCGTAGCGGCTCACTCATCGGCGCCAACACTTCTTTTAACGATTCCTTAATGATGACGGCGTATACTGGAATCTTGTGCTTGGTGGCAGCTTCTTCAATCTTGTACTTGTCAACGCCGATTCCGCCTATCGCTGCGCCTATGCCTTCGGCAACCTCACCACTATCCTCGCCCTCCAGCTTGAGCCCGGCATCGACCATCACGACGAGCCTGACTTTTCCAATGTTAGCTTCGATCAGGCTGCTAACAGCATCTCCAACCTTACCAACCGCGCCGCCTGGGCCTTTGGCCTTAGTGGCCAACACTCTTCTGCCCTCGATTGTTGTTTCGGCAACAACCATTTCCTTGGCAATTTCGCGCCTCTCTTGTCCAATCATGAGTTTTGATGCGGTCAGCGCTCCTACTCCGTCTCCAATCGGCTTGCTCAGGTTGAAAGCATCTAAGAAGGAGAGGTAGGCTTCAGCCTCCTCCATGATCGTGGGCAGTTGCATCTGGACCTGCACTGTCGAATACAGGGTTCCGTCCTTTTTGCCCGACAAGTAATAATGCCTAACGACGCGATAAAGCGTGTTCAAGACTTGCGCTGCTTCCAACAGATTTTGCAGATTCATCAATTGACTCTCATCGGCATTGGGGGCGATTGCCTTAATCTCATCCCTGATTCTTGAATCAGCAGTATCAAACAAGTGTTCCAACCGTTGAACAACTCCAGCAGGATCCATGCCCTCAGGCGGAATTGTGAAAAACTGAAGAAGCCTCTCCAACCTCGGCATTGGATCCTTCGCCGGCTTACCGACCTCTATGATTGCCTTGCTAATCGCTTCTTTGGCCTTGTCCCTCATGTCCTTGAGTTTTGTCAAGGCCTGGGATACCTGGCGATTCATCAGCAGAGCCTGTATCTTCTGGGAGAAGAACATAAAAACAACGAAAAATCCGACGGAAACAAGACTCAATATCGTACTGATAGGGTCTGAGCCTGAAAGCGCCGACACTTAATTCACCAGCCAATGCTCAACTTCTTGCCGAGAAGAATCAAATGGCGCTTGCAGCAGGACAATGTGTATATAGCGCTTTTGCGTTTCCATTGGCCAGTATGCGGCAGTTGTTTCTTCTTGACACTGCAATTCAAGTTCATCTGTCCCGTTTGAACATTATCGGAATATTTATATTTTACTGTGATGTATTGCACTGAACAATATTGCATGGTGATGGTCTCTTGGAAAATGAGGCAGTAATCGATGTTGAAAACCTGACGAAGTCCTTCGGCGATTTCGTGGCGGTTGACAGCATCTCGTTTGATGTGAAAAAAGGCGAGATTTTCGGTCTGCTTGGTCCTAACGGAGCGGGCAAGAGCACAACCTTACGCATGCTCTCCACGTTGGCGCGGCCGACTAAGGGAACTGCCACTATTGGCGGCCACGACATAGTAAAGGACGATACAGAAGTGCGGAAACTAATTGGCATCGTTTCCGAAAAGATGATACTGTACAACAGGTTGACGGCCAAAGAAAACTTGATTTTCTTCGGAAATCTCTTCAACATTCCCAAAGATGTTTTGAATAAGAGAATTGACGATCTGCTGGAGCTGGTTCAACTTACCAAATGGAAGAACGCTCAAGCCGGTACGTTTTCCACTGGCATGCGACAGAGAATGAACGTGATACGCGCGCTGCTTAACATGCCTCAAGTGCTATTCCTGGATGAGCCAACTCTAGGTTTGGATCCTCAGTCGTCTGTTGAAATCAGGGAGTTCATAAAGAAACTCAACAGGGAGAATAACACCACAATCATCATAACAACACACATGATGGTTGATGCTGACTTGTTGTGCGACCGCATCGGCATCATGGACCATGCCAAAATTGTTGCACTTGACACATCAACGAATTTGAAAAAAATGATTTCTGGAGCGGATACAACAATATTGAAGCTGGAGATCGGAAATTTATCGGCCGACATTATCGAGGCAATTCGGGCGTGCCAGTGCACAGATGCCGTTTCTCAAGAGAATTCTACTCATCTGAGAGTCATTGTACATGGCGAAGAGGCGTTCGACTCGGTAATTGACGCTGTGAGGGCGAAACAAGGAAAGGTGATCTCTATGGAAAATCTTCAGCCTACGCTTGAGGATGTGTTCCTGCACATAACTGGCCACGAAGTGAGAGATAGCGCAGACCAGAAGATACCGATGGGTCATCGACGGTTCGGAGCGGCCGCACAAGGCAGGGTAAGGTGAGAAAAACATGGGAGCAAAAACTCTAGCTTCGCATAGTTTAAGAATCGCTTGGAAAGACTTGACGGAGCTGTTTCGGAACCGTTTGGGACTAGTCCTGCTTATTCTGATGCCTCTGTTCATGATGGTAATGGTTGGCTTCATCTACCCATCCAACAGTACCCTAAGTAACGTTCCTGTCGCATTGGCCAATGAAGATGCACCTTATCACGGTACTACTTTCGGAAGCCAGACTTTTCTCGCGGCTTTGCAAGGAATCAACAGCAATACAAGTATGCTTACTATTACCAATGCCACGAACGCTGCCGACATTAAGAACTTGGTTCAGAAGGGGAACGTCGAGGGTGGAATAGTCATCCCCAGCAACTTCACTGAAAGCATCCTGAGCGGAGAGCAGGGAACTATTATCATCGTGACCGACCAATCTAATCCCCAAGTTTCAGCAACCATTCAGGCAGCATTGTCAGGCGTATTTGATCTAATGGGAACGATGTTAGCTCAAAATAACATTCAAGGGCTAAACCTAACGACCACACAGAGGAACAATACATTAGCGGTCGTCAAGCCCTACAATGTTCAAACAGTGGGAGTGGTGTCCGGAACCCCCACGTACTTTGATTTCATCGCGCCAGGAATAATGGCCATGACAGTTATGATGAGCGTAATGACTGGGCTCCCTGTAGCCATCTCCCAAGAGAAGGAAATCGGCACTTTAGACGGAATGATGGTTGCACCCATCAATAGGCTGTCCATAATACTTGGGAAAACCCTAGCTCAGACTGCCAGAGGCCTGCTCCAGGGAACCATTATTCTGGTGTTGGCTACGGCCCTGTTTCATGTGGCAATTCAAGGAAGCATCTTGCTGGTTTTCGGACTGCTCCTGCTGGGCGTGTTCAGCTTCGTCGGCCTCGGCATCGTGATAACGTCCTTCGCAAAAGACCAGGAGACGGCACAGATGATGATGATGACCCTCATGTTTCCCATGATGTTTCTCAGCGGAGTGTTCTTCCCGATACAGCAAATGCCCTGGTACATGCAAGACATCTCAAAAGTACTTCCCCTCACCTACGCCTCGCAAGCCCTCAGAAAAGTCATGGTTCTAGGCGCAGGAATACCCGACATAACAACTGAACTCACCGTAATGATAGTGTTCGGAGTGATCATGACAGCAATAGCCGTACCCGTTTTCAGAAGAATGATGACAAGGTAAGATAGAGAGCAGTTGAAAACTTGCAGCCATAATGTTTCACCAGTCTACGCGCAGAAGTGCTTGGCGTAAGCCCGCAAAACATTGAGTCTCACAAGTCTTTTGCCAATCACTATGGATTGCGGTTTATCAATACATGATGATACCTAAGCCGGTAAGTATCGCGAACGACTCTTAGATTTTGTCTATTAAATAGCATTTACTCACTCCAGTTGCTTTTGAAGCGGCGCAAGTAACTTGCATGCTAGAAGGTTTATTTGTTGCAGCTTCGTTTTTTCATCCGGGATTGGCGAGACGAGAATGAAAATTCTGGCTTATCACGAACTCAAAGACAAAGACAGCTTGCTTCCTTTGATGGAACAGGCTTTCGGATGGCCGTTTGACGCCCAAGAATTTGATAGAAACATTAGGATCGATTCAAGACTGAGAGAGAGTTGCGTAGGTCTTTGTGCTGTTGAAGCTGGAAGGGTGATAGGTTTCGTTGGCATCATGGATTTGGCCACCAGAACTCTTGAAAGAACAGTGGAAAAGGCAGGCGGAATCTACGGCGTGGCAACCCTGCCGGGTCACACAAGACAAGGGATATGCCGAATGCTCATCGATCGTGCTCACGAATATCTTATCGAAAAGCATTATCGTTTTTCCTTCCTCACAACGAGCCCCACACTTGTGGCTTACGACTTGTACAAGAAGCTGGGTTATTTTGACGTTGCATCTTTTCCAGGAGCATACAAGGTAACAGTGAAGAAGAAAAGAGTCAAGAAGATTCAGGACGGAACCCGGCTGGATTTCAGGAGAATGCTTGGGATCTACGGGAAGTATGTGAAGGATAAGACGGGTCTTGTGGTCAGGGACGAAGCGTACATGAAGATGCTATCCAGAACTCTTGGAATATCGGCACGAGAATGCATCATAACTGACAGAGGTTACGTCATATTCAAGAAAGAGAAGAAGCATGTCAGAATAAGAGAGCTGGCAGCTCACAATGAAAAAGAAATGCACAGGCTGATCGGACTGATCGAAAACAGGGCGGAGAGCCTGATCTACGCCAGGGCCGTCTTGGATCCCAATCTGCAGCAGGTTTACAGGATGCATGAGTACTCGGTCCTCAAGGCTGGGCATGGCGTAATGATGGTGAAGGAATTGACGGGCACACCGTTCAGCGAGGCATATGGCGACAGATTCTTCATGAGCTCATTGGACCATTTTTGAACTCTTGCGGTAGCTTTGAGTAGCCAGTTTCAATTCAAAGCTTTGTTGCTGTGGGGATTCGACTTTGTGTCACTTAGAGGATTTCATTGCGACGTGCTGGCCAAATTTAATATTGCAGGATTGCAAACATAAAGGATTTGATTGATATGATAGCGCATTCTGGGGAAGATGGCGAAAAATCAAGTGGCGATAAATCAAAAAGATATGTTCGTCCTATAAACGAATTATGGGAAATGTGGAAACCGCGGGTAAAAATGCGGATCTATCCGTTTACCTATTCCCTGTACGACGATGTAGAACGGGTAATGACGAGTCTGAATTCCTATGATAGAGACACCTGGGCCGCGGCTTTTAGTTCCATAGCCAAGCCGTATGAAGTCAAAGCATCCCAAACAGAAAAAGCAGGCGATACACAAAGCGCCAAAGAAAACTATCTTCGAGCATATCAGTATTACACACTCGCACGATATCCAACAATAAACTCGGATGGCAAGAGACAAGCATACAGGAAGGCACAGGAAATGCTCTTTAAGGCATCGCGATATTTTGACATCCCAATACAGCGGCTGGAAATCCCCTTCAAAGGAAAAGCCAACGAAGGAAAAAGTATTATTGCCTATTTGAGGCTGCCCAAGAAAGGTTCCGCTCCTTTTCCCTTGCTACTAAGCTGGGGAGGAATTGACGGTTTTAAGGAAGAACAGTTGAACAACCCTGCTTTAGAGCGCGGCTTGGCAACTCTGGCGATTGACGGACCTGGAGTCGGCGATTCTCCACTCAAAGGCTCTGAGAACGCAGAGAGATTGTTTGGAGCCGTATTCGATTGGGTTGCTACGCAAAAAACTTTGAACTCTAACAGAGTCGGAGTCTGGGGTTATAGCACCGGGGGTTATTGGGCAGTTAAGGTGGCCCATGTCTACAAGGACAAGATAGCCTGCGCCGTAAGTCAGGGCGGACCTGTGCACTATGCGTTCCAACTCGACTGGATTCATAAGCAAGAGAGAGGAGAGTATCCTTTCGAATTCTTTGAGACTATCGCTTACGCATTCGGATTATCGAGCTATGAGGAGTGGGTAGAATATGCGCCAAAGCTCTCCCTACTGAAGCAGGGCATCTTAGATAAACCAAGCGCGCCCCTGTTGCTGGTGAACGGAATACATGATTCGGTGTTCCCAATAACAGATTATTACTTGCTGTTCGAACATGGTAGTCCAAAGTGCGCTAGATTCTATGAAACTGGCCATATGGGGTTCACCAAGGACACTTTTGAAACAATAATGGACTGGATATTCAAAAAATTGAGCTAACACAAGCGCGCGAAATTACGAGTTGGTGGCACTTATTCTTTCTTTGTTTTCCTTTGTTTGAAGATGGGCGGCTATCCTTGAGAGTGTTAAAGGTTGATAGTGATTCTTGTAATTCAAGTCCACAAGAAAACTTTCGATACCCTGAGAGTCCATGTAGGCCTTCATCTCGGAACTGGCAGCTTCCTTTATGTCCTTCATGTAAGCGGCATAGTCTCCGTAGTCCCTGTGGAAAGAGATAACCACAAGATCCTTCCCCAGACCAATCCCATTCATAACTGTGAGGAAGGGGCGACGTTCTTTGATGTCCAGTTCACGCGCTGCTTTGATTTGCTCCTGAAGTTCCTCGGGAGAATTAGCTTTAAGTTTAAACATGATGATTGCCATCAGATTGAAACCTAGTTTGCAGAAGTCAGGTACCATGGTGTATTCTTTGATTATGCCATCTTTCTGAAGTCTGTTTATTAACCTGCTGACCGTGGGCTGCGAAACTCCTAATGCCTTTGCCAGTTCTCTGTCACTCCTGCGACAGTTCTTCATGAGCTCAGCGATCAGACTAGACTCAACGGGTTTCATATGCAACACGGCATATCTTATTTGAAGTCTGTAGCTTAAACTTTTTGTCTCAGAGTTTTGGGTTTGCACCTTTTTATGGAAAAATCTAGACGGCAGAGAATGTGCGTGCCAAGTGAAACAAAAAGCTGAGCACAGATTTTAGACCTGGAGTACACTTGGCGATAAAATTGGCATTGAATAACTGTCTCTTGGGATTAGATATATGAAGGACAGAAAATCACTGTAATGATTTGACCAACTGAGGTATTGCACGTGACAAATGGGAATGGTGTAGCCAAAGAATGGGATGATGCCGCGGAGTCTTGGGTCGACTTCGTGAGGCAGGGCAAGGATTACTTCAGAGACGAACTTAACAATCCAGGAATGTTCAAAATTATCGGAAACGTGAGGGGTCAACTTGTCCTAGACGTTGCCTGCGGAGAAGGATACAGCACCAGAATGCTAGCGCGGAAAGGCGCAAAAGTGATCGGCATAGACCTGTCAAAGAAACTGATTGATTATGCACAATCGCAGGAACGAAAAGATAAACTCGGCATAAACTATTATGTCACAGATTCTGCCGTCCTCACAATGTTCCCTGCTAACCGTTTTGATTTGGCCACGTGTTTTATGGCTATGATGGACATCGAACATTACGATAAGGCAATAGGTGAAATTTCTCGGGTAATCAAAGACGAAGGCCGCTTTGTTTTCTCAATCACGCACCCCTGCTTTGAGTACAACACGAAAAACGGAAAAACAGAAGCAGAAATAACTCCGAGATACTTCGAAACCAGAAGTGAATGCGTATCATGGGACATGAAGCGCCTGCTAAGTCCTTTCGAAACCACAAGCTTCCACAGAACTCTCACAGATTACTCCGATGCGCTGAACAGACACGGGCTCCTGATAAGAAGACTCCTCGAACCGACCCCGACCAAAAAAGGACTGGCAGAATACCCACCCCTAAAACAAGTACTCCTCAAACCGCATTCCATTATCTTCGAAACGATCAAGAACACAACGAGAAACAGGAGCAAGCGGTGACCTAGAAGCAACTCTCCTTCCTTGTTAAACCAAGTTTGCCTAGGATGCGTCTTGGCGAGAGTTCGAATTCCCCAAGTTTGCCAAACACGCGCTAATCAACGCATTGCTATGCCAGTAATTGCATGTCCTATGCACATTTTTCTAAAGGCGTCAACGTAAATGGCCAGTCCGTATTCGCGGTCCTTAAACTTAACTCTGATAGACAAGTCCCACGTGATATTGCGCAATTTAACAATCTTCACCCAGTTAATCAGCAAAGGTTTTTCTTCATAGAACTTCGCAAGGTAATCTTCAACGAACTTCTTGACCGATAGCACATCGTCCAGCTCGTTCATAGCAACTACCCCTAACTTAACTTAAGAACGTCTGGTCTGCGCGTTCATATTAACCTGCTGTTCGTATTATTTGCGCTGTAAGTTCAAGTGCCATCTATATGCCTTTGTCTTTAAGCGTGGATTCTCAGCGGTGCCCTATTCGGCCGAATTGACGCTCTCAAGTTTGCTCATGAGCCATCAAAACAGCGCCTGCAGTTAACCAACCAGCTAAGAGATCATGCGAGATGCTCGGTCCTTCCTTCTATTGTTCACGCCAATATCTCCTTCTCGATCTCCAGAACAGCAGCCGGGCGACAGTTAATGCTAGGAATATGATTAACAAAATGATTAGGAATTCCCCAAGAAAAAATCCCCCTCTTAAAACGACAAAATAAAACAGCAAAAGCGCGATCATGATGCCAATCGGGAGCATGAGGAAGACTGCGATGATGCGGGACCACGTGGGAGGGCTCCCTCTGTTCCAGCCGCCAGATCCCATCTTGGCGCGTTGTTCTTGGATCTGTTTGAGCCGTTCTTCATTCAGATAGTACTTGCCGTTTGTTTCAACAAAGATGCCCGTTTGGCCGAGTCTTCGGTGCATGGCTTCTTCGAAACGCGGCGGGAGACCCAGCTCTTGGATTGTCATAGCTTTCTCCGGGCTTGTGGCTCCTTTTTGGCGGAACCTCTCGATTATCTCTTGCAGCCGTTGGCGCATTTCTTCCCTGCCTCTAAACATCTAACTTCCCCACGGGCGTTATGCTTCGCGGTATTATTCATCTGCGGCTTCGAGTTCCCGCATGATTTTTTCCGCGAATTCTCTCATGGCGTCGGCCTTGACCATAGCGATGCCGCGGCGGTTCCTGCCAACCATGACAAACAAAAGGTCTCCGGGTTTGATGTCTAGTTCCTTGCGGGCTTCAGCAGGGATAACTACTTGCCCTCTATCGCCCACTTTTACGGTTCCATAAAGGCGTGTCTCTCGTTTTCTATCAACCATGTCTACACACTTTTCCTACATTTCCCACAAATATGAAAATGTATTTAAGAATTATCCCAAATTTTCAAACGACTTACCAAACGAAAACACGCGTTAAGCAATTTTATTTTGCAAAAAGGCTTATCTCTCGTGTTTGCTCTTTTCAATGGGGCATACTAATGCCTTCATGGACTTGTTCGAATCCTAAATGCACATTTGACAAGAGACTAGAGCCTGGACAGCATTGTCCATTGTGCGGAGAGGAAGCGAAAGGATTCAATTTCACGGCGTTTGGCGATATATTGAAAGAGAAGTGGGCCCTCAAGAAGTCATTAGCCAGGTCCAAAGAACAAGAGCAACTTTTGGGAAGATTGAAGTTTTGTCCAAAATGCGGTTCAACAAACCTCAATTTTCTCGCCTTTTTCCATCCTTCCATGTGGAAGTGCCTTGACTGCGGATATGAAGGTGCCCTAATAATAGAAGACGGCACGGTTGCAGAAAAAATACGAAAACGTTACCAAAGAAAAAAAGGAAAAAGAGTCAAGAGCCTTGATTCGCATATCCACGAGTAGAAAAAAATTGTTGCCGTGTTGCCAGTTGGTTTTTCGCCCTGTGGCATAATTATCGCCTGATCGGAAGTTCCATACGTGACACTTTTTCCTTCTAGATAGAGTTTTCCGACTAGGGCGCAGGTTGCAGCATCTAATTCGTGATCGCTCATTCGGTCGTTCAGTCCTCTCACTCCGGCCATCTTCAAGCCCGACATCAGCTTGTCCAGTCCTTTCTGCTTTCTTGGAATTCCAAGGATGTCTTGGGCCCCGCCAGGATAGACCTCTATTACTCTGAAACGTTTGTTCTCGAGGGTTCTTCTCAGATCTATGCCCCTGATCGTCAGTTTTCTCATCGGACCGAGGGTGACTGGAAAGAATTTTATCCCTCTCCGCAAGAGTTCCTTGTCGCACTCTCTCAGATGAACGTTGGTTCTCTGTTCTATTGACTCTCGCCCAGCTGGTAGACTCAGGGGCGCATCGATGGCAACTATCTCGGGCTCACTTTCTTCTATCTTCTTCAGCACCTCGTAATCCGAGTAGACGAGGGAAGTCTCAGCTCTCATGTTCCTCAATATGCAGAGACCCGAGGGCCTGGTCTCGACGCCTGCCAAATCCAAGCCGACTATCAACAACGCATCATCAATGCAAAACAGTCGAGCGGCAGTCTTATAATTCTTGCACTTGTATCAGGCGCGTTCTCTTTGTATGCGGTTGGAACGGAGCAATCGCGTGCTCTGAAATGGTGAAAGACTGCGTTGCGCGTTCTGGATAGTCGATTCTGGAATACACTCATCTACAGTTGAAACAAAAAAAGAGTGGGGGTAGAGCGATTTTTTGTTAGTCTAGATTTTTCTTTTGCCTAGGGTGGATCTGAATGTTTTTCCGCAGTGCTCAAAGAGGCCGATTGTCAGTTCTGTTCTCTTGCCGCTCTTGTCTGGTTTGCCTGCCATCTTCCAAGTCTTCTTAGGTGTGGCGACTTCTTTTCCACATGAAGGACATTTAGCCATAATGATCCCGGTTCATCATTTGCATGGATGAGCATAAAACATTTTCCATTGCGAACCTGTTAAAAAAGTCTAATTGCATCTCTTCAAGCTGTAAATAACATGAAAAAGTACGTGGAAAGTACATCAAGAATCGTAGGTTGAACTTGCAATTCGCCAACTGAGAGAAGATTCACGGTTTCGATATCACCCATGCGGGTCAAACCTGCCTGACGGTAGCCGTGGTTAATTTGCTTTCATCGCTATTTTCAAGGTGCCCAGAGCTTCTGCTAAGGTTTGTTCATCAGGGTTCACGTGGCCGAGGCCGAGTCTTATCCTGTTGGTTCTTGTTATGGTGTAGTCGTTTTTGAACAGAAAGAACGTTCCAGGCACTGCGGCCAAACTGTGGCGCGGGATTGTGTGTTCGTTTGTCCATTTGTGAGTGTCTTTCACTGGTGTTTTCATCCAGTAGGTGACGCCGGCCTTGCTGGGGAAGAAATCTAGGTCGTTTTCAGTCAGCCATGTTTCCGTTTGTTTCTTAAGGGTTGTCCATTTTTGCTTGTGCTCTTCGAGCTTCTCCTTGTTCTTAGACAGCAGTTCTGCCCCGATAATTTGTACTATGTTGGGGCTGTTGCCCACGGTGTTGAGTACGTCCGTGTACAATTCGTCGACAATCTTCTTGTCGGTCAGTGCGACTCCCAATTTCAGTCCCCCGAGACCGTAGGCTTTCGTGAAGCTCGTCGTGACGATGCCCAACTCGATCCACAGAGAAGATGGTCGGCACCTTTTCTCGGTCGAATTCCGCATATATCTCGTCGCACAATACATAGAAGCCGCGCTCCCGGGCGATGGTCATTACTTCCTTCAACTCTTTCGCGTCCGATATCGCTCCGCTCGGAGCGTGAGGATTGGTCAGTACGAGCAAACCTGTCTTGTCGGAAACAAGCTTCAAAAGCTCATCAGCGTCGAGTTTGTAGGCGTTTTCTTCCCTTCTCACCAGCCTCTTCATGCGACTGAAATGCTCTTGAACCTGTCTGAGTAGGGGCTCGTAGGTGGGATACTCCACAACCGCCTCGTTTTTCTTTGGTACTTTTTCGGCTAGACATCTGATGATGCGGGCGTTCTGGCCTGAGGCTCCTTCGCTTGAGATGAAAACGTTCTCGGGTTTGACGCCGTACCAATTGGCGAGTTGCAATGCAGTTTTTGGGTTCCCGTACTCGTAGTTAACGCTGAAATCTAAGCTGTTCAGTCTCAAGTCGTGGTTGAAGTAGGCCACGCCGCTCGACTTGAAATCGTATTTTACCTTGGGCACGTGAGCATACCAGTCCAGGTACATTGAAGGGTGTTTCATAGCTAACGCCAAGAACATGTAGAACCTGTTTGCCGCTTAGCCTTTTCCGTTCGCATTTTGAATTGGAATGTGCTTTATCTGATCATCTTCTAGTATTGTTTTGTCGTGAAATTTCGGGCGCAGCATCTCACAGAAAATTTAAAACATGGAGGTTCCCTTTTCAAACATAGTGATGGATTTACTGACCTGAAAGAGCAATCTCAAGATTGCAGGTTGAAAAAGACAGAGTTTGCGCTTGTTCCGTTAAGCTATTCAAATAAGATCTAGAAAAGAGGATAGGCCAACAAGATGAGGAATTACGAAATTGCCAAGATCTTGAGAAACATCTCCATTCTGCTCGATATGGATGATGTCCCGTTTAAGCCAAGAGCTTATGAAAAAGCGGCCATAGCCATAGACGCTTTGGAGAAAGATGTTGAAGAGATCTATCGAGAAAGGGGAATCAAAGGTTTGGAGGAGATTCCAAGCGTCGGCAAAGGAATCGCTGAAAAAATTGAGGAATTGATTAAGACTGGAAAACTGAGATACTATGAGGACCTGAGTGCCAAAGTTCCAGTGGACCTAGACAGTCTAGCAGGGATAGAAGGATTAGGCCCGAAAAAGATCAAGATGCTTTGGAAGGAGCTCAAGATCAAAAACATGGAAGACCTCGAAATAGCCGCTCTCGCTCATAAAATAAGGAAGTTGCCGAAGTTCAAAGAAAAGACGGAGCTTAACATTTTGAAGGGTATAGAATTTGCCAAGAAGGGCCAGGGAAGATTCATCCTAGGTCTTGAGCTTCCTTCGATTCGAGAAATTGAACGCCGATTGAAATCTCTGCCGGAAGTGAGGAAGGCAATGGCGGCGGGTTCCGTGAGAAGGATGAAGGAAACGATAGGGGACGCCGACTTCCTAGTGGTTTCGGACAGTGGGACGAAGGTGATGGATTATTTTGTTTCGATGCCCGAGGTTATCAACGTTGTAGACAAAGGCAAGACAAAGTCCTCCGTGAAGCTGAAGTCAGGAATGAATGCTGACATACGAATACTGCCCGAAGAGAGTTTCGGGGCCGCTCTGCAATATTTCACTGGAAACAAGGACCACAACATAGTTCTCAGGAAAATGGCGCAACAAAAAGGTTGGAAACTGAACGAGTATGGCATTTTCGGTGAAAAAAAGCAATTGGCCGGAGCAACCGAGGAAGAAGTATATGAAAAATTGGGTTTAGAATGGATGCCACCAGAACTGCGGGAAAACACCGGCGAGATAGAAGCTGCAATCAAAAATGAGTTGCCCCACCTCATAGGATACGATGATCTGAAGGGTGATTTGCAGGTTCATTCAAACTGGACTGACGGCGCAAACTCCATTAAGGAGATGGCTGAGCAAGCCAGAAAAATCGGCTTAGAATACTTAGTGATGACTGACCATTCCAAATACTTGGCTATGACTGGAGGACTTGACGAAGAGAGATTGTCAAAACAAGGAAAGGAAATTGACGAGCTGAACGAGCAACTCGAAGGAATACAGATTTTGAAAGGGGTCGAACTGAACATTCTGAAGGACGGGAGCTTAGACTTACCCGACAGAGTCTTGAAAGACTTGGATGTCGCCTGCGCGGCGGTTCACTCTCATTTCAACATGCCCAAACAGGAGATGACAAAGAGAGTTCTGAAAACAATAGAAAACCCGAACGTTGACGTTCTATTACACCCCACCACGAGACAGATACAAAAAAGAGAACCAATCCAGCTGGACATGGAACGAATTATCTCCGCCGCAAAAGACAATGGAACGATCCTAGACGTAGATTCATACCCCGACAGGCTTGACTTAAAGGATGAGCATATAAGAAAATCCGTGGAAATCGGAGCCAAGCTTGGCATAAGCTCGGACGCCCACGCCACAGTTCACATGCACTATTTAGAGCTCGGGATAGCCCAAGCCAGAAGAGGATGGGCAACCGCAAAACATGTAGTCAACACAAGAAAGCTTCAAGAATTCCAGAAGATGCTAAAATCCTAACGAGGCCTCATAATGCCACGGCATGTATCCAAGGAAGAATGCTGATACTCACGCCCGTCTGAACTTGCGTTGGTTGGGGTTTCCATGAATATCAAGGAAACTGGGAATGATTTAATCTTGGATGTTTACGTGAGGCCCAAGTCGATAGAGTTCAAGGTAGTGGTTGAAGCTGACGAGATTGTGGTTCACTGCAGGGAAGACCCTGTTGGTGGGAGGGTCAACAGGGAGCTGGTGAAGGAGCTTTCGAGACTTTTGGGCAGGAAGGTGGAGCTTGTTTCTGGTTTTTCTTCTAGGCAGAAGAGGTTGCTCGTGAGGGGCGCCTCGAAAAGTGAGGTTGAGTCTGCGTTGAGGGGCGTCTAGTCTTTTTTTATTGTTCGTGGAGTTGGAAGCGTAGTATGGCGGCTATTCCGCCGAAAGAGTTTTTGAGCATCTGTCCTTCTTCTGTCTCGGTTGAAATAATCTCGACTTCGGTGTTGGTGTATTCTGCAAGTTTGGCGAAGTCGTCTATCAAATCTTCGGTGTCAGTGATGCCTAGGGCTGCTGCGTTGCATTTTGGGCATGGTTTTCCAGAGAGGCTTTGCTCAAAGTTGGTCACCGTCTGGCTTTTTATCGTGGATTGTTCTTGGTAGCCGCAGGCGTTGCATTTCACCGTGACTCTGGTCATATCTAGTCCTTCCGACAGTAACAGCGTTCTGACGGCTCCGGATTCTAGGGCCCTTCTGACGTCTTCTTCGCCGTAGGTGATTTTTCCAGTGTCGTGCCCGACTTCGTAGAGGAACTGCTGCATTATCCTTCTCTCTTCTATGTAGCGGACTTTGCGCATTACTTCTGGCGCTTTCTCGACCACTTCTTTAACGCCCTGTTCTTCCACGTACGCTGTGTCGACGGTGTCTATGATCTTGTTCTTCAGCATGTAGTTGAGGTACTCGCCCTTTTCAAAATCATACTTTGTGGGTCCGGGGCCAGCGAGGATTATGCCCTTCAGGTTTTCGATTGGCAGAAAAATCTCGTTAGCGTGTTGGCCTACGCGGGTAAAGTATTCTTGGAGCCTCATCTCCCTGAGTCTTTCGTACCTTCTTGCTGATTGGCCGCCGGCGCGGGTTTTGCCTGGAACCCCAGAGGTCAGTTCTCTCACTATTTCGAGTCTTCTGCCCTGAAGCGTGGCGATCGTTGCGCCTGATGAGTCTATGAGAAGGATGCCGTAGGTTTCTTTTTCTCTCAGCATTTCCTGCAAGTACTCGGTGTGAAATCTGGCATCGCACCTGTAGAGGTAGATGTGTATGGGCTCGGGCGGCGTGATGACGTAGGTTTCAATTCTTTCGCTTCCTGCTCCGTTCTGGGGGATGGCTCCGCAGAAAATTACGAGCCCGTTCTCAGGCGGTTCCTTGAAGAGCTTGAGGCGCTGCTGAACTTTCACGATGGCGTCCATCACGTTCTTTCTGGTTGTGGTGGATTTTATGTTGGAGGCTGTGCCGTACTCGTCCCTGAGCGTGTTCAGAACATCGCTTATCTGTTTTCCGGGGGGAACGTAAAGGGAGACTAGCTCGGTTCCGCGCCCCTCCTTGCTGGCCAGCGTGTTCAGTGTCTTTTTGAGTCTGAACAATTCCAGCGAGGTCTTTTTTGATATGCTCAAGTGCCTTCACATTACGTTTCAGTGATAGAGCTACGTTGAGGATTCAAATAGATTTTGGGGCGAACCCCTAGGTCGTTCTTAGCGCCTCTTTCAGAAAGGCCTTGTAGGGACCTATCTTGCCGCCGTAGTTGCCGGCCGAAATCTTGACTATGCCGGGCACGCCTGCCGCTGTCCTCACGCCGTCGCCCATGGCTTTCTTGACCGCCTCCAAGCTTAGGCCGTTGATGACAATTTCGTAAACGCATTTCACGCCTTCCGGCACCTCTGAATCTGGGACGAGTTCTCTCAACCGTGGGCAGAAAGGATGATTTGTCGAGGCCTTCAGCTTGTACTTTAATGAGCCAGCTTTCGAGCCGGAACGGCAAATTCCCCCTGGAAAAGGCATTATTACCTCGTTTTTGCCAGCCCTTATGGCTTTAACAGCTTCCTCTGCGGCCTTGAGGCCCGAGGCTCTGTCCTGAGCGAAGATTATGAAGTTGCCGCCAGCGATGGTTTCTGCGATGCCGAACCGGTCTTCGACGATGAAGTCGCCCTCCATGACGGGGATCTTCCACACCTTTCGCGGTCCCACTAGACCCTTTCTCTGGAATCCGTCGCCGAAAAGGCACAGGCTTCTTCCAACCTTTAGGGTTCTCTTGGCGTTCGGCATGGCGTCAAAGGCCGACGTTGTCGGACACGTCATCACGCACTGCCCTATGCGCAGTATCATCTGTCCGTTCAGGTCGAACCTGCTTCGATTATACATCTGTATCAGAACGCCAACCCGACCGTCCGGAGTAGTGCCTACTGGGACGAAGCCTTCGATTCCCGCCTCGGCTGGAGACATGATTACGCTCGTCGCGAGGCCAGTGGCGACCTCGGCCGCTGTAAGAGCCCATTTTTCCGAGTCCGCCGTAATTAGAACTCTCCCTGCCCACATCGGAAACATTTCGGCGAATGTATCCATTATCATGCAAGTGTTTCCTGTCTGACGATGGTGAACTTTAAACCAGTCTTCTCCTCGCTCCGCGACTTCAAGTTCACTTTCGCCCACTCTCGATGTTAGCTCAGTTTGATTCTGTGACATATTCAGCCCAGCTTTGAGCAGTTCTTCATCTTCATGGAGACTTTTAGCAGTTGTGGTATTGAATTCGCCTGTTTCGAGCAGTTGACCAGATGCGTGGCGCGCTCGCCTAAAGTTTGTTGCTGCAGTAGTATGGTCACAAAGGCTTAAGTTTCGGTCGGCGATTGTTGAGTAGCTGGTGGTAAAATGGAAAAAGAACTCTTGGTTGAAATAAAGGAAAAAGCAACTACAACGATCATAAAGGAATTCTCAGCCGAAGGAGCTAAGATGCAATACAATTCGATGGGAAATGCCAAAGGGAAATACTCCGCATCCCACATGGAGACAGTTGATGTTTTGCAAAAACAGGACGGATCAAACGAGTGGGAAGCCCGCGCCATCGAGATGACTCAAGACGGCGATGCAATCATGATCACAGCCAAAGGAACTGGAAGATTGGAAAGCCCAACGATGGGGATCTTTAAAGGAGAAGGAATGTGCATGACACAGTCGAAGAAACTCGCATGGCTAAACTCAGCAAAGTGTTCGCTAGAAGGCACAAACAACCTGAAAAACAACGAAGCTACTATCAAAGTTTACACAATGAAAGTGTGAGAAACCCGCAGAACCTGGTCGTTAATCTCTCTTAAACGTTTTTTCTAATTGATCTTTTGGTTTAGGATAGCGTGCGTCTTAGTCCCTGTTTTCATTTATACTTGACTTTAAATGCTACGATCACCAAGGCTTGAAGAAAGACCAAAACGTTTGCAATTATGACAGGTAGGTCATTAGTCAAGACGCCATAAGCAGACCACGTGAAAACGGCAACACAAAAAATTGAAAACATTCCCAGTGAAATGTCTCTGGTGGACCTGGTTTTAAAAACTTTCATCAATTGAGGGAAAAAAGAAGTTATTGTAAGTGCAGCAGCGACCAAACCAACTACAGTTATGTAATCCATAAGGACTCCCGCAGACATTGCTAGGTTAACCTATTTAGGAATTATCATTGCAGAACATGCCCTTGATTATTCGTTTATGCACGTTTCGCAGGTTTTCTGTTTTCATTGTGTTTAGAACAGCATGGTAAAAGAGTAAGACAGAGGCTGTGAAAAGGGCACCGTCAAAGTTTCAGCCGTAGCGCATGATTGCTTTCGCTTGTGGCGCCCTGGTTCAGCGTTTCAGTTCTTCTACCAGTTTCGCGACTTCTCTGACGATGTACTTGTTTATCATTCTTCCCTTTTCCGCCGAAGCCGCCGTCGGGTCGCCTATAACGCCTGTTGGGAAGTAGCGTTCCGGGTCGGCAACTATTTCGAACCTTGGAAATTTTGGGAAGCTTTTCCCGCCCTTGGCTTTTATCAGTTCAGGTTTGATTGCCATTACCCGTGAGGTTTCTATTGTCCCCGCGTGGCCGTCTTTCTCGCTGAAGTATTTTCCTTTCAGTTCGTAGGCGAAGTCATAGTCTGAACAGACCATTATCCGCGGCCTTTTCTCAGGGTTTTCCTTTTCATGTTGCCAAACGACTTCCTGAGCTGCAAGTCTCAGCGCGGCCATGTGAGCTTGACCGGCATGCCCGCTCAACACCAGAATTCTTTTGAAACGGTTCCTTATGAACTCTTCAAGGATGTCGCGGGCCATCTTGTGCAGCGCGTCGAACGATATTGAGACAGTGCCTGGAAAACCGCGGGCAGAGTTGCAGACACCGTACCGTAACGGAGGGGCAACAAGACACCCTGTCTTCTTGGCCACTTCTAAAGCCACGTACTCGGGTTGCAAGCTGTCCGTACAGAGTGGCAGATGGTCTCCGTGTTCTTCGACGCTTCCAACTGGAAATATGACGACGCTTCCAGTTTTTGCCTTGGTTTCGGCTTCCTTCATGCTCAGCTCGTCAAACCACAACAGTTCCTTCTTTGAGGTACTGCGTTTGGCTTTTTCAACATTCATTCTTTCACACCCTAGTAGCAAGGCTGCTGAATTGCAGTATGCTGACCTTTTTACTTATAAAATCGCCACCTCAGAAGAGCCCATCCGAACTCAATGAGGTCTGATTTCGATGGAGACCAGTCTGTTCAAAAATTTAGAACAATCGTACAAAACTATAGAATAAAGAGCATCTTCTTTCAATACTATACCTAAGTGTGAGGAGAGGGTAGAACTCCTTTCTCCAATCTCCTTTCTCCCTCTACTCTTTTCCTCACATACAGAACCCTGACCTAGAAAAGGAATGCTTTTCATTGCTTTCACGCCTTGCGCCCAGGCTCATGTATCAAAGAGCCGACGGTGGACGATCCCAACACAATGCACATTTCTCCCAAAATCATATTTGGATCGTATCGTGGACCGAGGGTAGGGGCCGTCGGCGCACACACTAGCGCGCGTTGAGCCAGTTCATACCTAATGACTTCATGTTCTAGGGCTTGGCGACCTCAGCCTTTTCCGCGTTGATTCCATGCCAGTTTATTCTGTATCCGAGGGCTTCAAGCGACTTGGTTGCGTCAGCCACTCCCTCTGATTCAACTATTCTTATAGCCTCGGACAGTGGCAGTCGGCCTTTCGGGTCCGACTGTTCTTCGATTTTGTTTCTTATCTGTTCGAGCTTGTCTCTTCTCACTAAGCTTTCTGACATGGCCGTGTAGCCTTCAGGCGGCTTCTCAGTCAATGCCTCCTTTACCGCCTCTGTGGACACGCCGATTCTTGCGGCAAACTCTCCATAGTCAACAACGGGTTCGGTGAATATCACTCTGAGGCCTTTCAACAGATCCGTCTGGGCTGTTTTGATGTTTTGAAACGCCCCCTCCAGATAGCGCAGAACAGGACCCAACGGAATTTTGTCGTGATAATAAATTATGTTGAGATGCGCGTCTTTTTCCAGCCGGTCGAGCTTTTCGCAGGCCAAGTTCTCGTTGACGGCTACGAGCATGTTCACATCAACCTTCTTGAGTTTCTCCATCTTGCGCAAAAGGTACTCCACCGTCCAGAAACCGACTATTTCCACGAACACTCTGACGCCCTGCTTCTCCAGAGAGAAATCGGGTATTATCACCTGTTTGCCCGCTGGAACGGGTTCAGGTTCTCTCTTCAGCTGCCATCCTGTCTTGAGGCTTTGAAACTGTTCCGCGAAGTCCTGTTCGACCGCGCTGTCATAAGAAATTTTCGGCTCCTGAGGGCTCCTGAGCAATGAGCGGTGCTTCCAACTCTCAAGCTTGAAGTCGCATATCTCATTCGTGTATCTCCACAGTATCTTGGCCTCAACCGTCCACTCCTGGTTGGCGATGATTGTGGGGAGAAGCTTGGCCGTCGCCGTTCCGTATCTTCTCGTTAGCTTGAACAGGCTGGCAGGGCCATCAATTTTCACCCAGAACCTTCCGTTCTTTTGCACGTCGTAGATCAGACCAAGTCTCTTAACAGCGTAGAATATTCTCTGCCAATTGCCCGACGCCGTGAAGTTCAGCTCTGTAGAGTCGAAGAGAAGTGTCTGCGTCAGGCTGAGGTTATATTCTTTCAGCAGTTCTTCCGGCGCCGGCGGTTCAAACTCTTCAAGAATGAGTTCACTGTCGAGATCTGCATAGAGAAACTCTTCCACAGTATCGGGCTCTACTTTCATTTCTTTGGCCACTACCGCAATTATTCTCTTCCTTTTTTCCGGCGTCGTGGCCAAGCCGAGCTCTGATGTTGCTTGAAAAATTCTTCGTCTCAGTTCCACGGGGTCGATTCTATCGTTGCATTTGAACGTGCTTTTTCTGTCCAGAAGACAGGCGAGACCTCTCACGAACCGGTATTCGTATCCTTCGTCCTCCAGTTCGCCGGCGAACGCTTTAAGGACGCTTTTCTTCTGGCCCACATGGTCTTTGTACGCCTTGATGAGGCTGTCGGCGACTTGCAAGCTGTCTTCCGTCGCTCTTGCGTACCTCGGCGATATGTTGCCCTTCCTCTTCCATACGGTGAGAAGTTCGCTCGGAAGCACTGCTCAGTCCTCCGTGGGTTTCTTGTACCGTCGCCTGCGGCTCATTTCCACTTCCACGGTTTGTCTCGAGACGATTTCGACGAGTTTGGCTCTTTTTCCCTCCACTTTCCTGAGAATTCTTCCGAGTCTCTGGATGTACTCTCTCGTGCTTCCCGTTCCGCTGAGTATGTAGCCGGCAGAAGCGTCGGGTACGTCCACACCTTCGTCGAGGACTTGAGATGTGACTATGGCTTTGTACTCTCCGTTTCGAAAGTTCTCCAGGATTTCTCTTCTCTCCTCCTTCGGCGTCTGGTAGGTGATGGCCGGTATCAGAAACCTGCGACTGATAGTGTAAACGAGATCGTTGTGAAGCGTGAATATCAGCGTTTTCTCTTTCTTATTAGCGTCAAGCTGCAGGGCCAGCAGACCCAATTTCGCATCTGAGTTCAGTGCGATTTTCAATGCGCGGTTTCTTGCCAGAAGGGCTTCTCTCGCGCGGCGGTCTCGGCCTGTGGACATGATGAATCTATGAAAGTCTTCTGGGCTTCTGAGGACTATTCCCTTCTCTTTCAAGTAGAGTCTGAACGTTTCCATCTCATCATCGTAGACTCGCTGTTCTTTTGGCGTCAGGTCAACGAACATTTTCTCGTACGTGTAAGGGGAAAGGTGTTCTCCGGCTAACTCTTCAACGTCCACCGTGTAGACTGGGTCTCCAACGAGCCGGGGCAAGAGTGAGTGTCTTTCGTCGCTTCTCTCATACGTGGCCGTCAAGCCCATACGGTACGGTGCGATGTACATCTCGGCGATTTGCATATAGCTCGGCGACGCCAGATGATGAACCTCGTCGAAGATCATCAGCATGAACTTGTTTCCGAGCGTTGCTGCTTGGAGGTACGCCGAATCATATGTTGAGACGGTTATCATTTTAACCTTGTTTTCGCCTCCACCGACAGCTCCAGCATCTGTCTTCAGGTGATCGGCGACCCGTTTTCGCCATTGATCTATGAGATCTAAGGTTGGAACAATAATGAGGGTCTGCGTTTTCAATTGGCCGATAGCCTTCAACGCCACGTAGGTTTTACCCGCGGCAGTAGGCAGTACAAGGATTCCCCGCATGTTGGCCTGGTGCCACCTGTCCAGGGCCTCCTTCTGATAGGGCCGCAGTTCCACGTTTGGATTTAACTGCTGAACCGGAGGAAGATTCGGAACATCATCTTGAAAAGCAAGTTTGCTTTCCTTCAGATAGGCCAACACTTCAGAGTAGTGCATGGCCTTGATTCTGTAACAATCAACTCTGGGGTCCCACTTGCCATACGGAGTTCCAACCTCCCCTCGCAACAGGATTGTGCCCTTGTCAAACCACAAGTGAATCATTAGCAGACAATCAATCTTTGCTGCCTGAACTTTAAACCCCTTTCGCTTTCAAGCAAGCCCCAGTTTTCAAAATCAAATTGCAGAGCGAAGGCAATGAGGAATCGGAAATCTACGGGAGAATTTGTCCGCCTTGATGCCAAAGACCGTTTGAGCCTTAGTGGCCTCATGATAGCTTGGGGGATATTGCGAACAGCGCGATCACTTTCATTTCACTTTCAGCGGTTTGCATTGGAACTGGTTGTAGGCGGCCAGCAGAGAAGAACCTTCTTTGAGATCTGTATAAACGCGTTCTTCGATTGTCAAATCCTCTATCATGCGGTGTTCTTGGTAGTCTTTCAGGTTGTTCCATCCCATGAACCCCACGAACTCGGCCAGGTTATAGTAGTTGCGGAAAACTCGACAAAATCTCAGTCCCTTAACCTTAGGCAAATCTTTGGACACGTTCAAAACCGTTTCGTTCCAATGTTCGAGTTGTTCGGAGGCCACGAGACCATGGGAAACCACGATCATGCCGACGGGTTGTTTGTCAGGCGCCTCGTAGGAGACTTCGTTGATTTCGTTGCAGAAGATCTCGAAGTACAGCCCAGGCTCGAAGTACGCTGAGCCGATTCTGTCATCCTTTCTCACTTTCATAATACCCTCAGCCGCGGTGTTATGAGCCTTCTCACTCGTCCATTTCGTGTTGCTCCAAACTATGTGAGGCTGTTGAATACACTGATAAAAGTCTCTCTGAAGCACGCCAATTTCACGCGTGAATCTCTTCTCAGCCTCACGGAAGCCGCTGATCTGTTTTTCAAGTTCACCTTGAGGAATAATGGCTGTACAAATAGTAAACATCGGCATCCTCAATTTCTCCAGTGCAGACTGTAAACAAACGTCCACTTTAAGTGTTTTGTCAGTGGGTACTGCATCCGTGAACTGCTCGCGCGAGATCAGACAATGCTTGAAACAAAGGTCTCAAGGAATTGATTTGCGCGGGGCATACCACGCTAACCAGCAATCGAAAAAGCAGCAAGGAGATGAAAGACAGCGCGGGAAAAGTGAGCGAACTGTTTCTTAAGGCAGCCAGCTTTTTGGCTGTTCAGGTTTAGGAGTTTTCTTTTCGTCGTGCTTCTCCATCACAGATTTCTTGGCCAGTTCATAGGCCATTTTGTAGTCGAATATGCCTTTGGGCTCTTCTGCCGCTTTCTTGATGAGTGCCACTTCAATTTTGTTCTTGAGTTTTCCAATGGCAAGTGCGCCGATACCGAGAACGCCAGGCAGAATCTCTTTTCCATCTGTGTTAGAGTCTAGCCCTGCGATGCCCAGCGGGGGAATCGCGTTGATGTCGGCCACTATCTTGCATTTCTTTCCGCTTTCCTTCAGCACGTTTAACGGGAGAAGCTCTGTTCCCGCCGCTCCAGCGGAGAGAACAATTTCCGCGTTTCCAATGGCTTTTCCAACGTCCTCGGGAGTTTGAGCCTGAAAACCGCGTACCGTTTCGCTCTTGAACTCTTCATTTATCTTCGCTGCTACGGAGGAGGCCTTCTGAAGCGCGCGTGAAGTGACGATGACTTTAGCTCTTTCGGATGCGTACAGCCTTGCCGCCGTCTGGCCGACCGGGCCCGTTCCGGCAAGAACTGTGACATTCTTGTTTTCCAAGGTTCCCATGTTCGTTTCAAGCGCAACTTTCAGTGTCTTGGCAACTGCAGCCGAGGCAGTCGTGTATGCTCCTCGCGGATCGATGATTATTGAGAGTTCGAACGGTGGAAACATGCATTTCTTGGCTCGCGCCAGAATCTCGTTCGCGAGGTCAAAGTCGCGTCCGTTGATAAAGACCTTCGTGTGTTTTGCACCCTCTGGACCCCTGGGAAACATCGCGTCGTACAAGATTTTGTCAGCGTCCTCAGCCGTCACGTTCTCGTACTTCATTATCGTGGCTTCCGGAAAAACGTCGATGGTCATGAGTATGTCAAAAGGGCTCGCGTGCTTGTCGGTGTCCAGAAAAATGAAGACTTTCTTGAACTGAGTCTCGGGCAAAGGTTGCACCCGCCATAACGTTGAGAGCACTGGGGATTTAAGAATTGCCTTACGAGGTTCTGTCAAATCTTTGCTAAGAATGGGTTCATGTCAAGATTCGGTGAAGGTTCGAACGATTCTGTTCGATTAAGGTCCATGAGCTTTCCGTTACCCTAAAAGTTTATTGGCTAGGCTAGCCAATAGTAGAAGTGAGGAGCATGGGAAAGAAAGCCGTTATTTTAGCAACCGTGTGCGTCATGATTATAGTTGTCGTCTTTTTCGAGTTCTTCGTGTTCATAACCCCGACGCAGCTGTCAAATAGCGCCTATTCCACAATATACTACGATGAGTTTAACAAGACCCCCACGCCTGCATACGAGTACTCTTTCTCTCCCCCAGTTTCCATGTATCATGCCCTGCTGATCGCTTTGGAAAGCGGAGGATGGGACGCAGCCTCGCTGCAGAATATGACAATCGAGGTTGAACTAGACTACTGCGCCTTCTTTAATTCTTCCAACGAGACAGGATTCGAACGATTATCTCCAGTGACACATTCAGTCCCAGATTGGTCGCCTACGCAGGTGAATGACACGACTTACCGATACGTCTGGACGATTGTCGCCCAATACTCGCGGGGTATGAGTATTCCACCTCCCGGATATTATTATGTTGACGCTGCAACGGCTGAATTAGTGCCCACAGGGATTTTAGCATGACAACGTATTTCCATGACACCTAGAACACCAATGTCTTCATCTTTGGTTCTGGCTTGCGTTTTGAATTAGGGTTAGCCAACCGTTTTTTCCTTCGACCTCTATTCCGCAAGCCTCACTAGGAATCCCTAAGATTTTCTGATTAGCCAAAAAAGACTTTGCGTGATGGCCTTTCCTGCTGTGTGGTTGCAGCCTCATCAAGAAGGGACTTCATGATTTTTTAGAGCGCTTGAAAAATGAGAATTAGCAAGCGAAGAGGAGATGTGATGCGGTTACGGGGACGGTATCCTAGAAGAAACCTCATACGCTATTCAGAGAGAGACGCCGCTAAATCGGTTGGCTTACTGAGAAAATCTTATATGCTGTGTAAAAATCTACATTCGATTGCAAAATGAAGCAACTGTCTTCAAAAACTGTAGCTTTCGTAGCCGTTTTTGCAGCTTTTCATGTCACCTTGTACTTGATTTCGCCTCCTGTTCTGTGGCGAAACTGGGCCATTTACCTGGCTCCAATCGAAGGAATAGTTCTCGGTCCTTGGGCTGGCTTTTCAGCTGCCTTACTAGGAAGCATAATAGGCAGAGTGATTATTCCTACTCCCCTGTGGATGTTCGGCGTATTCTCCGAGCCGTTGAGTGTTATGGCGGCAGGCTTCTTGGTTAGAAAAACATGGAAACCAGTTCTCGCCATTTACGCGGTCATGTTCGCGGCCTACTTTGCCAGCCCCCTCGGAAGAGGTCTCCCTATCTGGCCATTATTAGATGCCATCATTGCAATGTGCTTGGTTTATCCAGCCGCAAAATTGAGCCAGAACCTGTTTAATGAAAACCTTCGGCTTTTGCCAGTGTCCCTCGCGATAGTGTCTTTCATAACCGTGGCAACAGACGGCCTCGCTCGCGTTTTCTTGTTGATTCCTGCAGGGTTATACAGTGTCATAGGCATGACCCAGGACATGGTGTTACCCGCCTTCGTGGGTGGAGGCATCGACTCCTTCATAGAGGACGCACTGGTCATTGTCGTTTCTCTCATTGTTGGAGTTCCCATTCTTCTAACATTGAGGAAGGTTATGAATCTGAACAAACCATTAAGCTAAAAAGTATCGAGGTCAGGCGAGCGGGGGGGGGGAAGGGCAGCGCTATCTTCGGCTTCTTTCTTCAAGATTTTTCGGAATAGCAACTCTTCAAATATCCGCCAAATTGTCACACGGCAAGATGCGCGCGCCAATTGGGTTAAGACATGATTTAACCGACACTTTGTTATCGATATGCACATGGATACTATTCAGCCAACTCGCATTTGAAAACGTTGGGATTTAGAAAAACGTTAAATATGAAACACAATAACTTTAGGTCTCATTGAGAGGGTTCGTGATGGTGTCCATTGAGGTTTTGGAAAAGCTCTGCAATGCTTGTGGAGTTGCAGGCAGGGAAGAAGAAGTCCGGAGTCTAATGCGTAAACTGCTGAAGCCGCTCGTGGACGAGGTCAAAGAGGACAAGCTGGGCAACGTGATCGGAATCAAGGAAGGCGCGAAGAACGCGCCTAAAGTCATGATTGCGGGCCACATGGATGAAATAGGCTTGATGATCAAGACGATTTCGAAAGAGGGATATCTTCAGTTCGCGAAAATAGGCGGGATAGATGACCGCGTTTTGCTTGCGCAGAAGGTCATGGTGTACACCGAGAAGGGATCTCTGCATGGGATAATCGGTTCGAAACCTCCACACATACAGAAGGAAGATGAACGCAAGAGAGTCATTCCCTACGACGAGTTGTTCATCGACGTCGGGGCAGCAACTCAGGAAGAAGCCAAGAAGATGGGAGTGAGAATAGGAGACTCGGTAGAGTTCGACGTCAAGTTTGCGGCCATCAACAAGGATGTCGTGATCGGCAAGGCCATGGATGATAGGGTCGGTTGCGCAGCGATGATAGAAGTTCTCAAGTGTTTGCAAAAGACAGAGTGCACGATCTACGCCGTGGGAACTGTACAGGAAGAGGTCGGATGCAGAGGAGCAACAACCGCCGCATTCGGCATATACCCCGACGTGGGACTCGCACTCGATGTCACAGTGGCCGGCGACATTCCAGGGGTAAAAGAGATTGAAGCCCCCACGAAGCTCAAGAAAGGGCCAGCACTGGTGATTTCTGACGGACTGCACATATCCCATCCAAAGGTTCTCAGGCTGTTAACGGAAGTTGCGGAGGAAAACAAGATTCCTTACCAGCTTGAAACAGGCTTGGGGGGAGGAACAGACGCGGGCCGCATCTCTCTGGCCAAAGAGGGCGTGCCGAGCCTCAGCATCTGCGTACCAACGCGTTACATTCACAGCCCAACATCGCTCCTGAACCTAACCGACGTGGAAAACACCGTGAAACTCACCGTCGCCGCAATCAAAAAAATACCGAAATACTTCTAATTTGCAAACATCCTTCTTCAGGAGCAAAACAGCTTTCACAAAAGATATCTGTGTTCAACCTGCCTTTGAAAGGCGTGAAACCGATGAATCCCTCAAACTCGCTGAGTGAAACAGCCACAAAACACTTCAAAGACGGCTACAACTGCTCCCAGAGCGTCCTACTAACCATGGCCGAATATTGGAAATGCAAGGATGAACTGATTCCTAAAATAGCCACCACGTTTGGCGGAGGAATGGCAAGGTGCGGTTCAGCCTGCGGGGCTCTAACCGGCGGCCTGATGGCCATAGGAATAAAATACGGAACGAACGAACCCTCATCAGAAAAAGCAGCACACGCTTACGAACTCGCTGAGACGTTCTATCGACGCTTCGAAAAACAGAATGGAAGCACCATCTGTCGAGAACTCCTAGGACTCGACCTTTCTGACCCAGAACAGCGCAAGAAGGCTCGCGAAGAAAACCTGTTCAACAAGAAATGCCCCGCCTTCGTCAAGAGCGCCATCGAAATCCTCACCGCCCTCAGCCCAGACAAAACCTAGACGTGTGCTTTCAAATACTCGCTCCTTAAACGCATTTTTGTGTTTCGAGGCGCTGCTTTTCTCGTATAGTTTCCTCAGTGATCTTTGAAATGCCGATTCAGAGATCTCTGAGGGCCCACCCTTGGGTACAATTCGATATTCTGAATGCATTGCAGATCTCTGAGCCATCAGATATTTTTCCGCAGCGCTCCCGCTAACCTTAAACCATTCTTCAGGCATTTTCTATGTGAACGGGGAGGTACACATGAGAAGAATTGTTTGTTTAACGATTATAACGTTGCTTCTTATGTCCCCCATGGCTTTGTCTTTCACTGCTAGGTCAGTTCGAGGTCAGGGATCATTGCTTAACTCGATGTGGGTGTCTCCTTCGACCGTATCGTATAGCACAGACAATGCGAGTGTGGGAACCCTGTTCAATCTTACGGTGTGGGCTAACATGGAGAACGGCACGTTTGATTGGCAGGTTACAATGAACTTCACTGCATCAGTATTTCAGGAAGTGGCGTGTGGCTACACAGCCGGAACAACAAGCGAATACTTTGCCGGGCACACCATTGTAGGCCCAGCTCCGGTGGTTGACCAAAACGCCGGCAGCGTAGAGTTTGGCGAGAGCCTTCTAGGATTTAATGACTACGTACCTGAAGAGAACGCCAGTTTGATGTATGTTGAGTTTAACATTACGTCGGTGCCCAATGCAACCTCAGGCCCGTTTACTGGGTTTTTTGACATCAATTATACCGGCACCACAGGCACGTTCTTCGACGATGTCAACGGAAACACAATCGTTTCCGCGGCCAACCTCTACGATGCAACCTATGTACTCTTTTACGCTGCTCCTCCAACAATCAGCTCATGGACTCAGATTCCTGACATAATCCACGTTAATGACAGCGAGCCTGTCGTGGTGTCGGTCAAGGTAACTGACAACAGTGGCACAGGAATTGCGAACGTTACTCTCGTCTATTCACCCGATGGTTGGATTAACAACTCCACTGTTGCGATGACGCTGAACGGTACAACTGGGTTGTACGATGGCACGATTCCTGGGTATATCGGCGGAACGGTCGTCTACTATGTCATCCAGGCCTACGACAACAGCGGAGGTTTCAATGTAATCGGCGCATACTACACAGTAATACCTGAATACACAGTTCTGTCGTTGTTGTTGATTATGATAGCCATGTTGGCAGTCGCGATGATGATAGCACTTAAAAAGCATGGCAAATAACCACCATCTCCCTTTTTTATTTTGAAAGCACGCGCTATTTGAAAAGTGTTTTAAAACCGACTGCCTCATTATTCTCACGGTCAGACGGTTGGACGAAAATAAACGCTATGAATTTCTAGAGCACACTGCAGATGCTTACGTCGCCGCCTACGGCGGGAATTTGGCAGAGGCTTTCGAAAACGCTGCAGTCGCAATGTTCGATGTAATGACCGAAGTGAAAACCGTAGATCCTAGGCTTGAAGATTCAGTCACGGCTGAAGGCGAAGACGAATACAGCCTGCTCTACAGTTGGCTCGAGGCACTGCTAATAAAGTCTGAAACAAAACAGATGCTCTACTCCAAATTCAAAATTCTAGAAATCACAAGAACTGCAAGTGACCTCAAACTTATCGCCAAGATTTGGGGAGAAAAATTCAACGCGAAAAAACACCTCCAGAAGGTGGCCGTCAAAGCCGTCACCTATCACCGCATGGAAATTCTCGAAAAGCCAGGAAGAGTGACGCTGAAATTCATCCTTGACATATGAGAAATCATCCAAGAACCTGACCTCAAAATCTTAATATGCAGCCGAATGGCTACTATGACATAAGAAAGGGGAGAAGGGACACTGGAATCAATGAGCGGTTTCAAGAGCATTGTGGAAAAGCTCAGAACCTTAGAGAACGAACGCAAAAATCTTTTACTAGAAATCGAGGAACTCAAGAAAATGGCAGACTCAAAGGCCAAGGCTCTTGAGAGCGAGGTCGGCATGCTGAGAGAGGAAGTAAAGTCGCTGAGAATGCTGCTTGGCGCAGAGGAACCAACAGCTGATCAAGAGCAGGAGCCAAGAAAGAAGCCCCACAAGTAACAAACATCACCACAGTCCCGCAGCCAGCGAAGGCTAGTTAAACAATTTGGGAAGGCGTGGTTTTGGATGCTGAGAATGGTGACCTTGAGTTTGGGCTCGGTTTTTGATGCGAGAAAAAAAATTTTTCCAGAATAAGGCTGGACGGAGACTGCGTTTTGCGAATGAAGCTCCCAACAGGCTCTGTTCAGAATCAGAATTCACTCATAACGACATGTAAACCCACTCTACGCGTGCCCGTCTCATCTGCCGACGATTTCAGGATTATTTCTTTCAATGATGTGAAGGCGCGATAAACGGCTTCGGCTCAGCCTACGCTCACGCACGATGGCACCGCACAAACCTATTGCAGCAATCCTTGCTTTGCTCGGTTCATGTTCCTTATCAAGTTATGCCCAGTCAATCATTACGAATTTTTCGACGAAAACTTTAATCGGTCTGTCGATGCTAGGGTTCAGGAGAAACTGAGCAGATGATTTGCAGATGCGTGTGACAAAGCTTGATGAGCATGTAGGATTGATTGATCTTGAAACGGCTGGCTTCGAAAGCTTCATCGCGAGCTACGTTCTGAAAGGAAGAAAAGCTGCAGTAATCGAGACAGGTCCTACTTCTTCAGTGCTCAACCTTCTGGCCGGTCTCAATAAACTGGGCGTCAAACTGGAAGATGTTACATACGTTGCAGTTTCCCACATCCACCTCGACCATGCTGGAGGTGCTGGAACCCTGTTGAAGAGTCTACCCAACGCTAAGGTTATCGTGCACCCGAGAGGGGCACCTCATTTGGCCAATCCTGAGAAGCTTTGGCAACAGTCGAAGTTGGTTCTTGGGAATATAACAGAATTGTATGGGAAGCCTGAACCTGTTCCGCCTGAAAGGATTATTGCAACAGAGAACGGCGAGACCTTCAGCCTTGGAGAAAACGTTAACCTAAGAGTCGTGGAGACTCTCGGTCATGCTTCACATCATCAGAGCTACTACGAGACTGCGGGCGGCGGAGTCTTTCCTGGAGATGCAGCTGGCATTTACTTGAGAGAATTCGATGCAATTATACCAACGACACCTGCGCCCTTTCGTCTGGACGCTGCCCTAGAAGCCTTGGACAAGCTGACAGGCCTGAAACCGAAGGCTCTCTACTACAGCCACTTTGGGGACGCCCCCGACCCCTTTGGAAAGCTCAAGGCATACGCTCAACAGTTGCGGCTTTGGGATAAAATTGCCCAGCGTGGAGTACAGGAAAAGCAGAGCCTAGAACAGGTGCGCCAAAACATCATTGAGAATGATCCGCAGATTCGGAAAGTCGTAAAATTCATCGACACTCACCAAGTGTTGAACGAAACCGTTCTCACCAATAGTATAGAGGGGTTCATGCAGTTTGCGCAGAGCCGTGGCCACCCCTCATAATATGTCTGCAAGAATCGAAATCGTTTATATTTGCGCTTAGCTACTTTTTGTGCTAGTCAACAGGTGAAAAAATGGAAGAAGGAGGAGGCCATGGGCCATCCGAGAGAGTTCCACTTGAAAAGATAGATGATTGTTCTTGGCGCATTCCGAAGTACAAGCCTGGTATGAAGGTCACCGGCCTGGTCCTAGCTAACAGAGAGTTGTTGGACAAGATGCAGACCGACAGAACCCTGCAGCAATGCGTGAACGTTGCGCACTTGCCAGGCATATACAAGTACTCAATAACTCTGCCAGACGGACATGAAGGATATGGTTTCCCGATAGGCGGCGTAGCCGCAACAGACTATGAAGAAGGCGTGATAAGTCCGGGCGGAGTAGGCTACGACATCAACTGCGGTGTCCGCCTGGTCACGACGAACCTTTCTGAACAAGACATTCGACCGAAGCTCGGCCAACTCGCCGAGGCCATTTTCAAAAACGTCCCCTGCGGACTTGGAAGCCGTCGGAAAGACTTCCAAGTGTCGCAACACGATCTGGATACGCTTACAACGAGAGGGGTCCCATGGGCGATTGACAAGGGACTGGGCTGGCCCGAGGATGCTGAACACTGCGAAGAGAACGGTTGCATGAAAAACGCCAACCCTGCCAAGGTCTCTTCCAACGCAAAAAGCAGGGGATTAACGCAGATTGGCACTCTTGGTTCTGGAAACCACTTCTTGGAAATCCAGAAAGTGGACAAAATAGTCGATGAGCGCACGGCCAAGGTTTTCGGGCTGGAGCATGAAGGCCAAGTCGCCGTTATGATTCACTGCGGCTCAAGAGGCTTCGGCCATCAGGTTTGCTCAGACTACCTGCGAGTCATGGAGAGGGCAATTGAAAAGTACAAAATAGTTCTCCCAGACAGGGAGCTTGCCTGTGCACCTGGAAAAAGCCAAGAGGCGGAAGATTACTATCAGGCCATGGCGTGCGCGGTCAACTACGCATTCGTCAACCGACAGGCGATCCTTCACTGGGTTCGCCAGAGTTTTCAGCAGGTCTTCAGAGAAAAACCCGAGAAGTTTGGGTTGAAACTTGTCTACGACGTCGCTCACAACATTGCCAAAATAGAGACTCACAGAGTCAACGGGGGCCAGAAGAAGGTCTGGGTTCACAGAAAGGGCGCGACACGAGCGTTCCCGCCTGGGCACCCGGAAATACCCGCAGATTACCGAGCCGTAGGTCAGCCTGTGCTCATCCCCGGAAGCATGGGCACAAGCTCCTGGCTCCTAGTTGGCCGTGAACAGGCCATGCAGGTGAGCTTCGGCTCCACAGCCCACGGCGCCGGCCGCATGATGAGCCGAAGCGCCGCAAAAAGAAAATTCTACGGCGGAGACATCAAGAAGGCCATGGAAAGAAGAGGAATATACGTTCGAGCTGCAAGCCCAGTGGTCTTGGCCGAAGAAGCAGATCCAGCCTACAAGAACGTTGACATCGTCGTGGACGTGAGCGACAAGGCTGGCATAGCCACTAAAGTTGCTAGGCTAGTTCCTATAGCAGTCGTGAAAGGCTAGATAGACTCCAAACAAGGGCCCAGCCGCAGTTATTCTTGCCTCGGCTGCTCAGGTTGGGCTCGTCCTTTTTCTGTCCTCAGTTTCTGCTCTTCCACGGAATGTGCCTTTTGAAGCTCTCTCATGTACCATGACCTCTCTGGCGTAGTGCGTTACAAACACTATTCCCAGAATGATTAGGGCAATGCCCACAGAGTCAAAGACGTGCCTAGAAGACTGTCCGGATTTAGCGTAAAGTGGGACGGAAATATCAGAAACCAGTTTGGACCCACATCGCTCAATTCGGCTGTTATTATTGTTTCGACAAGTCCGCCTACAAAGAACACTTAGCCGATGATGATTATCATGTAGCTGATGGTTTCGTTATGCCTAGACTCTTCTGCTTTTTCATGCAGATATTCACTGAAAAGCAATGAGACCCTCAGCTTGTTTTCGTCAGTTAGAATCTATAAATTTTGCGATCCCTTTTTACCACCCTCGCGGTTTGGCGAAGTCTATATCAAAAGCTTCTGCATAAGATAGAACCTAGTGTTTGAGAGCATAGTGGTTGGAATGCCGTTTAAGGACGAGTGTGGGCTATGCGGTAGGGTTCTCTCGTACAGTTATCTCAGACGCTGTCAGAGATGTGGGCGACTCTACTGCAGAGACTGCATGGTTCCTGACGTGTCGACGGGCGACCCGACGAAGCTGCTTTGCCTGAATTGCGCGAGAAGGACTGTTGCCCCGAGAAGCGTTTCGCGATACGGAGGATTGACTGGCTATCTGAAGTTCCGAGGTGCTTTCACGAACAGAGTCAAGCTCAGTTTTGCTCGCATCGATGGAATAATCGGAGAGAACTTGCCCATGAGCGCCTACCGCAGCGAAGAATGGTGGAGCAACCTGCCCAGCAGTCCCCATGCCAAAGGCTGGTTGGAGGCGGGCTGGGAAGTTCGAGAAGTGAACCCGAAAGAAGGCTACGTCGTCTTCAAAAAGGTCAGAGAAGTGCCCATGAAAAGAAAGAGTCTCAGCAGCGAGATCAAGCCGTTCACGCCCGTTCGCGTGAGGATTCCGAAGCCCAAAACGCCGTCTAAGACCAAGGTCTCAAAACTCTACGCCAGAATAAAGAATCTAGAACGCCAAAGAACCACTATGCCGAAGTATCACGGCAGCTTCAAGCCAAGACCCAAACACGAGAAGAGTCTCTTCAAGCCAGACGAGAAACCCCATAGATAAGAAAGAAATCTTATCTACACCCCCATCCTAATCTAATGCTGAAAAAGGCGGTCGTCGTCTAGACTGGTTTAGGACACAAAGCCTCCAAAGGCCAGTGTAAGCCTTCCAAGCTTGCGATCCCGGGTTCAAATCCCGGCGACCGCACCAAAAATCGCCGTGCTCGTTTCAAGTTTTCCTGGGTTTGCGTCGTGCGAACAGCAATCCCGTCCATGTTGGGTCAATGCTGCACACCTTGTAGTCCACCAGACCTAGAGCGAGACCCGTTTTGCGTACCGTGCCTTGCGTTAGGTTGGCGGTTGTTTGTGACGCTTTCTTTGGCCAGACTATCCACAGTTTTCCATTCGGTTCAAGCTCAGAGGCCGTCTTAACTATGCGGTTCTGGAGGTCTTCTTGTGTTTTGGTAAAAAATATGACTAGATCTGATCGGTGAAAGGGTGGTTCTTGTATTGTGACTCCTTGTGTTAATGGGCCCAAGGTCTTTGTGAAGCCTTCTGGCGGGTTGATAAGTGCTAGTGTGGAATTTGGTTTGATGCCGAGTTTCTTTGCGACTGGCGTGTGTTTGTATGGCTCGAATATGTCTTTCGGGATCAGCGTCACTTTTGGCGGATGCGCCACGGCTTCTTTCATCACTCTCTGAATTTGATTGTAGTCTGTGTAGAGAGCTTCGGGAACGTGGGTTTTGATTTGGCTCACTTTTTGTGGGTCGCCTTCAACGAAGATTATGGGAATGTTGCGTGTGGCTTTGGCGTGCCGGATATTTATGGCCATGTCGCGCCCTTGGCTGGGAAGCCTCGACAGGTCGATAATTACGGCGGCAGGAGGGTTATTCCTCAATTCTCCAAGCACCTTAGGAGCAATCAGCTCGTAGTCCACTTCGTAACCCGCTGACTCTAGAATCGATGCTTTTCGTTTGGCTTCTGTGGCGTTCCAGTGGATAAGACGGACGTGGATCAAAAGAACTCCCCCGGCTGAAGGTGCGAGCGACCGCTGTTCGAATTTATGTTTTCCATTATTGCAGATATAATTCTCCTTTGGAAACGACGACAGCATTGCCGATTAGTCCGACTCTGTCGGTTGAGAGAACTTTAACAGTGAGTTGTCCTCCTCTTTGTGAGGCTTGATAAGCCTGCATCTCCTTTTTTCCCAGTGCTTTTGACCAGTACCCGCACAACGTCGCGTGGGCTGACCCAGTAACTGGGTCTTCGTTTATACCAAGCCAAGGCGCGAAAAAGCGCGAGACGAAATCGTATGGGGCGCTACCTCTTGATGTGACGATGACTCCTGCTATCTTGTCTTTTGTTTCAGCAGATTTGAGATGTTCGAAGTCGGGCTTCAAATTCCTAATGTTCTGTTCGGTTGGCATTAAAATCAGAAGATAGCCACTCTTTCTAGAGTAGTATGCGCTCGTGAAATCGCTGATACCAAGGGCTTCCAAGATGCTTTGGCTTGGGTAGAATGGCGTGGTTTCGTCTTTTGGGAAATCCAAGAGGATTCCGTTGTCCTCAAGTCTTGCTGTTAGTGTTCCGCTTCTTGTTTCGAAGGACACTTCTGTTGCTCTCAGCTTGATTTCATGAAACAAGACCGCGGCAGTTGCAAGAGTCGCGTGGCCACAGAGATTCACTTCCGTCTGTGGCGTGAACCATCTGAGAGAAAACAACCGTGAGTCTTCAATGTGCTTCTGCTCGAGCTTTTGAAGAAAGGCAGTTTCTGAAAGGTTCATTTCCGCAGCGATTGACTTGAGCACGTTGTCCTTGTAAGGTTTTTCCAAGATGCAAACGGCCGCGGGGTTGCCTGCAAATGGTTCTGTCGTAAAAGCATCTACATGGTAGAGAGGAATTTTGTCCATCCTTACCCTCCTCAATGAGATTAGTGCAAGGATTATTTGAGTTTATCCAGTCGTCGTTTCATAGTTTACGAGAGAGAATATATCATACTTTTTTCCAAGGCTTTCTCTTCCGTGCAGATACCCCAACTCTACCAGAAAGCCCATGCCGACGATTTTTCCGCCGAGTCTCTCAACCAACTCGGCGTTTGCCTTAATGGTTCCCCCCGTTGCCAGCAAGTCGTCAACGAGCAGCACTTTCTGGCCTGGTTGAACCGCATCGTGGTGCATCTCTATCGTGTCCGATTCGTATTCCTTGCTATAGGTTAGATTCACCACTTTTGAAGGTAATTTTCCCTTCTTTCTAATGGGGACGAAACCGGCTCCGAGTTCGTACGCCAGAGCGCCGCCGATTATGAAGCCTCTGGCCTCGTTCGAAGCCACCAAGTCTATTTTCTTCGTTCTGAAGTGGTTCGCCATCTGCTTGATGCATTCTCTGAAGGCATCCTTATCTTTCAAAAGCGGCGTTATGTCCCAGAAAACGACGCCCTTGAACTCGGATATTCTTCTTATCTTCGACTTAAGATTCAAACCTGGCACCTCACTCTTAATTGATAATGCATTTTCACACTGATGCGCTTTTCAATGCATCCTTGCACTCGCACGTTCGTTCCTTCGGTATTCTCGCCGTTGCTTCCACGACGAGATTCTTGACCTTCTCGATGTTCTTCTTCATAGTCCTAGCCACTTCGCCAGCACTTACTGGATTATCTTTCCAAACGTCATAGTCAGTTACGGTCGCGATCGATGCGTAGCATATTTCTGCTTCGCGAGCCAAAACGCATTCGGGAACGAGGGTCATGCCCACCACGTCGGCTCCCCAGTTCCTGAACATCTTGGACTCAGCCTTCGTTGAAAATCTCGGCCCCTCTATGCATACGTAGGTTCCAGTTCTGTGATAACTGATGCTCATTTCCTCAGCAACTTCTACCAGAATCTTTCTCAAATCGGGACACGTAGGTTCAGCCACTGAAATGTGGCAGACCTTCGATCCCGTGTAGAAAGACTCTTCCCTTCTCGTCGTCCGATCTATGAATTGATCAACGAACACAAGGTCTCCAGGCTTATACTCTTCCCTCAAAGATCCGACAGTCGAAGGAGCCAGAATTCGTTGAACGCCCAGTTCTTTCAACGCGTGTATGTTGGCTCTCGAATTAACGTCGGTGGGTCTTATCGTGTGCTTCTTTCCATGCCGCGGCAAAAATGCCACCTTTCTGTCGTTCAATTCTCCAACCACGATCAAGTCAGAAGGCGGCCCATACGGTGTGTCAAGCCTGGTTTCCATGCCCTTCTTGACGAGATGCGGATCGTAGAAGCCTGTTCCCCCGATTATTCCGATTTCTGCTTGCATGAACATCCATTAAAATGCCGTGAATTTATAAGAATAGCGGGATGGGAACATGGCCCAGCGAAGCAATCGCTACTATCATGAAAGGAGCTATCACGCTCAGTACAAAGCCGCTTGAGAACGCCGTAATCAGAGCGTCAGAGCCACAATAACGCACAATTATAGGCAGCGTAGTGTCCATGGCTGTTGCACCGCCTGAAGCGGTCGGAGCGTATTTGTCAACCTTGACCATCACAGAAGCGGTGAGTATGGTGAACAATTCTCTCAGAAAGTTTGCGGCAAAGCCCAAAGCTGCCCACTTTGCTCCGAATATCTGGCTCACAAGAGGACCTGCCAACGTGTACCAACCAAACCCCGCGCTCACCGCCGTCGTCGCAACCACGTTGATGCCTAGAATTAGTGCGCTGATCACACCGCTCAGAATGGTGCCTAACACAATTGCCAATGGAACAATCAGTATCCTAAACCCTGTGCGTCTTATCTTAGAAATGGAGTCTTTGTCCATCGCAAATATAACTCCCATAACGAACAGCAACAGCAAAAGTGAGGCATTGAGTAAATAATCCGAAACCCAGAAGCTGTCGACGACGGTCGCCCAATTTGCGTTCAGATAGCCTGCAACACCTCCAAGCACTAAAGCGGTTAGAATGTACTTTATCATTCTAAACCAGCCTTTCGTCTGATTGCTTTGACAAAGATAATACTGAACACTATGGCAAGCGAAGCGATTACAGCGCCGCTCAATCCAACATCGGGCAGCGAACTCAACAGTTCACTGTTTGAACCTATTCCAAAACCAAGCGCAAATATCAAGACAAGAATTATCCCCAGCGTGGCTTTGCCGAGATTGATTTTCCTCTTCTCGCGCAAGAAATAGCCGACAAAGATGCCGGCCGCCAATGGAACGATGAGCAGTGCAAAATTCATTGTTTTGGGCTCAGCTCTCATTCCAGCTTATCTTGTCCAGATGCTTTTTGAAGACATGGCCGATGTCTTCTGGTTTTTCAAGCACGAACACGTTTTCCATGAGAGACAGTTTTCTCGTATTTTCTGCGTCTTCTTTCCTTACTCTCAGCTTGAGATCCTTCCAGTCAGGAAGCTTCGTAACCACCGTTCCTTCCTTGTAATCACTTGGCATGACATAGACTGGGACGAAAGCTTTCAAAGCCATGATTGCCGAGTTGCAGAGTAACGTGTCAGTTATTCCCGCTGCAATCTTTGCCACGGTGTTCGAAGTTGCGGGAGCAATCAACAAGAACTCGAATTTTCCAAGCTCAAGATCGCCGGCAAGAAACGGCGAGTTCGAGTTGAGTTCAACCCAGACCTTTCCGAAATCCTGTTTCAACTGTTCATAAAGCTTGTACCATCTGACGACCTGTTCTCCAGCCTTCGAAAGATAAACCCCCAGGCTTACTCTATCCTGATACTCTTCTTTCAGCTCCTTCATGACGCCGATTGTTTCGGGCAATCTGTCCCCGCTGCCCGTGATCCCCCACGCGACTTTCCTCTTCTTCTCAGTTCCTGTTAGGTCTTGAGTCATAGTCCCACCATTTTAAGCTCTCTTGATTTCACTCTGTTTCACAAGGTCAGCGAATCTATTCACAGTCTTTTTCAGAGTCTTGAATCCCTCTTTGTCCTCTTTAACATCTTTAAGAGTGTCCTTGGACCAGAAAGTTGCCCCCAAATTTGCTCCGAAAGGACCGCCGCTTACGGGAATGGCACCGTTCAGAACGTAGAAGGTTATGATTTGTTGGATTGCCAGTTCCTGTCCTCCTGCTCTGTCTCCCCCGACTGCGATGGCCATGCCAGCCTTGTATTTTAGCACGTTCTTGTCTTCGGCAAACAAGGCCCTGCATCTGTCCATGACAGTTTTCGTTTGGGCACTTACTCCGCCGTTGTAAACGGGCGTGGCAATTACAAGTCCGTCAGCTTTTCTGAGTAATGGGTAGAGCTCGTACATGTCATCTTTCAACTTGCACGTTTTATTCCTTAAACAGTAATCGCAGTGTTGGCAGAATCCTATGTTCTTGCCTCTGACTGTGAATAGCTCTGTATCAAAACCCATTAATCTCAACGTGTTCAAGGCTTCTGTCAAAACGTGTTCAGTCGCCTGTTTTCTAGGACTTCCGCAAATACCAAGTATCATGACAATTCATTAGAGTCTTATAACTCTCAAAATCAATAAAGCTTGCTGAAAATTGCAGAAAGAAGGGAAAAGAAAGTCTGAAAACGATCGACTTTCCTTTGTTCTATGCTTCCTCGAAGAATTCTTCAGCTCTCGGAGGTGTCGGTGATAAGCCTCTGCGTTCGCGTATCTGCTTTATTATTTCATCTTTCATTTGCTCTGGAACCGGTGCCCAGCGGCTGAACTGCGTAGCCCAGAAGGCTCTGCCCTCGGTTGAGGAACGAAGTTCTTCGGCTAGGCCGAACGACTCGGACACTGGCATTTCTGCCTTGACGATTATCATATCTTCCTCATTTGTCATGTCCAAGATTTTGCCCCGGCGCTTCTGAACTATGGCTATGACGCTGCTTACGAACTGGTTTGGAACCTTGCATTCAAGGCTTATGAGCGGCTCTAGGAGCCTGGGATCGCTCAGGAGAAAAGAGCACCATATTGGACGCCAAGTCATTGGCAGGATCTGGGCTGGACCGCGGTGAACCGGGTCTTCGTGAACCGTCACATCTTCCAGGTTCACTTTCAACCCGAAAGCGGGTTCCTTTGCCAAGACAGACGTGAACACTGCTTCTCTGAAACCCGATTTTATATGGTCCATTATTTCTTCAACGTACTGTCTTCCCTTGATCCTGTTGACAAGAATGTTGTTGCCTTCGATCGCGACGGCGTTGCGAGCGTCATCTGTCGACCATCCGAATCCTTTCAGAGTTTTTTGCCTTTCGTCGCGTGTCTGCATTTCAGTGAGTTTTCCAAGCTTGATTGCTTCAACAACTTCGTCGGGCAGCTTCTCCATCGTAATCCAAAGCTTGTTGTGCTTGTTCGGGCTCTTGCCCATTATCGGCGGGCCCTGGTAGTCATGGCTAATAGTCTCGCGGTAGATTACGATCGGCTTGCTAATCTTCACTTTCAGGTTGGCTTCCTGCATGCGATAGGCTGTGATTTCCAAGTGGAGTTCTCCCATGCCGCTGAGCAGATATTCTCCGCTTTCCTTGTTTATCAGAAAGTGCAGGTTCGGGTCTTCAGTCGTCAATTTGTGTATGACCTTGTCGAAAAGCGGTAAATCCTTAACGTCGGCAGGTTCGACGGCAACCGTTACTACAGGGTCTGAAACGTACTTCAACCCTTCAAACGCTTGCGTCTCCACACCGTCCTCTGCAACAGTCTCGCCGACGTGGATGGAGGGCAAACCTGAGAGGGCTGCGATGTTGCCCGCGGGAACTCTGTCGATTATAACCCGGTCAGCGGCCATGCTCATGTAAACCTGTTGAATCGTGCCTTTCTGATGGCTCGTGATGAGTTGAACGAGCTTTCCTTTTTCCACTGTGCCGCTGAAGACACGTCCGATGGCCACAACTCCACTATGAGGGTCAACCTCAATCGTCGACACACACATCAGAAGCGGACCTTTGGGGTCAACATTGGCCATCCCCTTGCCCACGGGGCCATCGGCGTCGCCAGGCCATATCTGACCCTGTCTGTAGGGCTGAGCCTCTATAGGGTTAGGCAAGTGTTCAATGAACATGTCCAAGATGGGATCTTGCACTGGAGCCTTCTTGCTCAGGGCATCAACCTTTCTGTTAACGTCATCGTGCTCTCCAGTGTACGCATCGATGATTTCCACGAAAGTTACGCCTTTCGCCTTCATGTGCGGCAGGTTTAGGCCCCATTTGTGGAGGGCTGAACCGAAGGCGACGGCGCCGTCTTCAACTTTAACCTGCCAATCTTTCTTGTGTTCAGGCGGCGCGTATTTCTCGATGAGAGTGTTGACCCTCATAATGATTTTTGCAAATTTCTTCTGAATATCATCCGGCGTTAGTTTTATTTCTTTTATGAGCCTGTCAACCTTATTTATGAAGAGAATCGGCTTCACTCTTTCGCGCAGAGCCTGCATCAAGACGGTTTCAGTTTGGGTCATTGGGCCCTCCACCGCGTCAACCACCACAAGGGCCCCATCCACAGCTCGGAGACTTCTCGTGACTGCGCCGCTAAAATCAATGTGCCCGGGCGTGTCGATGAGGTTTATCAGATAATCCTTTCCCTTGAAGGTGTGAGCCAAGCTGATGTTGGATGCAAAAACCGTCATCTGTCTCTTCTGTTCAAGCTCCCAAGAGTCAAGCGCAAGCTGTTGTCCTGCCCTCTGCTCACTGATTATTCCAGCTGCGGACAAGAGGCTGTCTGAAAGCGTCGTCTTGCCGTGATCAACATGAGCGATGATGCTCGTGTTCCTTATCATTTCACGATAATTCATCAACTTCTGAATTTCTTCAACTTGCCTGTATCGTACCATAATCAAACCTTCCATGCGATAACGAAATACTCGAATAGCTGCAAAGGAGTTATCCTTGACATTGTGAACATTCTAGGTTTCCACTGCCTAAAGATGAGCTACATGGATGTAAAAAAAGTGACCTATTAACTTTGTGTCAATCATTTCATTAATGCCGTTGGAAACGGATTCGGTTGTCCTATAGGGCTCTTTCATTCATCGAAGCAACGAACTCGTCTTCGATTTCCTTCATGATGTAGAAACCTTTCCTGCCCAGTCTTCTGACTCCAATAGACATCAGAACATCATTAAGTGGGATGGTTTTGGCTGCCTCGTGCAGATCTTTGAACCTGACGAAAGACACTCTCTGCGAATCCTTCACGAAATCATCATATTTCTCCTTTGAGCTCAAAACCGACTCATCGCCGTGTTCTTTCCACAGTCTGTCAGCGTCCCCAACTTTTCGTTCAATGAAGTCGGCGTAGCCTGAAATTTCACCGACTGGTTTAGTCACGTAGAATAGAACCTTCGAAGCATCTTTGGGCGGGGCTATTCCCCTGAGCACGAATGAATGGATTTTCTTTCCCTCACGATTGCGACGACAAAATTCAGTCCACCATCTTTTCTGAACCATCATCACAAAAGCCTGTTTGACACTCATTCATCCCACCCTTCGACCAAAATAAGCCACCTAAACATTTAAGATTTGTCAAAACAGAACAGTCTCCGATTGTCCGATTGATCTAAATGTAAGAGCTAGTCTTTCTTGACGACAGATAGGCGCGGCCTTCGTTGAAGAAATCAGGAAATGGTTCACGAGAAGATTGACGAAGTAGAACTTCAAATTAAGGCATAAACACCAACCTTTTATGAACAGTTGGCAGACTATCCTCGATGACAAATAAGGAATTCTTCACAGATCGCTACCGAGAATTGGGCTGGAAATACAGAGACGTTGCGCCCAGACAAGCAATAAGAATAAACACTATGAACGTGGAGAAAACAGAGGCTCTCTTGCAGCGGCTACATTCGATTGGAATGGAGCTTGAAAGAGTCTCCTCCCTCGACCAAGGCTACTGGGTTTGTGAATCAAAGTTCTCGGTCGGAGCCACATCGGAATATCTTCTAGGCTTGTACTCAATCCAAGAAGCGGCAGCCCAAATACCCGTCACCCTTTTCGCAAAATCAGGAAATAAAACAGTGCTGGACGCCTGCGCAGCCCCTGGAGGAAAAACCGTTCAACTGGCCGATTCAATGCACAACACAGGCGCAATAGTCGCCCTGGACATCGGAAGACAGAGACTCACTGCGTTGGCAAACCAGTTGGAACGTTGCCACGTCAAGAACACCGTAGTTTACCTCTTAGACGCGCGGCAAGTATCCCAGCTGAAAGTGAGGTTTGACCGTATACTTCTCGACTTGCCCTGCTCGGGCAATTTCGCGACAGACAAAAACTGGTTCAACAGAAGAACGATGGAAGACGTGGAGAGAAACGCTTCGCTTCAAAGAGAAATACTGGCTCAAACCGTAAAAGTTCTAGGAGACGACGGTGAAATAGTTTATTCGACCTGTTCCTTGGAGCCGGAAGAGGACGAGTTAAATATCGATTGGGCCATAAGAAACCTTGGCCTTCGAGTGGAAAGAATCAGCTGTTATGGGCAGAGGGCCCTGACGAATGTTTTGGGGAAAAGTCTCGATGGCTCTATTGCCGAATGCAAGCGAATTTGGCCAGGGCGAACCCAGGGGTTCTTCGTGTGTAAGCTGAAACGGCGGGAGAACGTATGATCAAGCCCATAGACGATTTTGTAAGCCGTTTCGGAACAAAGATCATGCTGGATGAGACTTTCATCGTGAAAGGGCAAGGTCGATACTTTCTCTTGGATGAGAACGTCAAGCGGCTGATGGCGAAAGACTTCTATTATGCTGGAGAGTACTTGGGAGAAGCCAAGGATAGGGAGTTTTTTCCAAGCTTCAACCTGCTGAATATGATCGCAGAGAAAAAGGGAAACAGTATAAACGTTGAGAAAAAGGCAGAATGGCTGTTCATCTGTGGAAGAGACGTGTTTGGAGAAGGAATAACCAAAGTGACGGGCTCGACGAAAAAGGGTGGCTATGTGCTGGTACTAAACTCGTACGAGGAGTGTTTGGGTTTCGGCAAAATCCTTCGCAGTCTGGAGGCAAAAAGGAAAGGTGTGGCTGTGAAGAACATTCTTGACGTGGGCGACTTTCTAAGGAGAGAGAGATAGAGTGCGCGCTACGGCTAGTTTCTGCTCCGTGCTCATTTTGTCCTTTTTCTTCCAGGCTTGAGGCCATTGACTTTTACGCTTGCAACGGTGTTTGCGATTTTCGCGAGTTTTTCAGCGGGTATTTCATTATCTTTGATGATTGCCTGTGCTGTTGTATCGTTTGCCATGTTTTCTACTGGGAAACAGTTTTCCTCGACGATTTTGACTTTTTGGAAGCCGGCCTCTCTTATGGTTTGGAGGTATCTGTCCTTCATCTCTGCGCCTGAGAGGCATCCGATGTATGCCTGAACGTTTTTTCTTATTATTTCTGGAAGCTTCTTCAGCAGAACGATGTCTGAGACCATGAGTCTTCCGTTCGGTTTCAGCACTCTGAACGCTTCTTCGAACACACGTTTCTTGTTCGGTGAAAGGTTGATAACACAGTTTGAGATCACAACGTCAACATTTTCGTCCGCAACTGGTAAGTTCTCGATTTCTCCGAGCCTGAACTCCACGTTTCCGTATTTGCCTTTTCTGGCGTTTTCCCTTGCCTTGTCGAGCATTTCAGGGGTCATGTCGACGCCGATGACTTTGCCTTTCTTGCCGACTCTGCTGGCTGCCAGAAAACAGTCAAAACCTCCTCCGGAACCGAGGTCCAGAACGGTTTCTCCTTTTTTCAGGGAAGCTAACGCAACGGGGTTTCCACATCCTAGACCAAGGTTTGCGCCTGGCGGAACTGAGCCTATTTCTTCGTCACTGTAACCTATTCTCCTGCTGATTTCCTCGCTCATTTCGGATGTGTTGGAACAACAAGAAGTCAAGATGTCAGAGCAGCAGGAAGTCGGAGCGTCTCCAGACGTTTTCCCTTTCTTAGCGATCTTTGCGTAGCCTTCTCGAACTATCTTCTTCACTTTTTCTTCTTTCATACTAAACACCTCCCACACGACAAATCTGACGCGGCATTTGGCCCAGTCTGAATGAAGTCTTCAAATGGTCTGGTTCTTTCAACCGCATCCACATTGATCGTCTTGTTCCACCTATTCTTTGACGTCCTCTTCAGTTGCGCGCGCTCAGCGAGAGCTAAGGAGCTATAAAGTGTTGCAAACCATTAGCTTTTAAAGGATCTGCTTTGATTTAATCTACAGTTTGAGTTAAGGAGTGAGGAAGGAAAACGTATTGGCAGGACAAGGACCCAAGTCATTGTGGAAAAACGAGTACTTTCGGACCATTCTGACGATTATCGTTGTAATCGCGATTGTGATAGGATTTTGGTATGGCCTCCGTTGGGAATTAAACACAAATTATCCAGTGCTTGCGGTTGCTTCTGGAAGCATGAGCGTTTCTCAGCCCGATCCAGGCTGGGCAAGTCCCTTCTCACCGACACTGCACACAGGTGATTTAATCATCGTGGAAGGCGTCAACCCGGAGGATATCTACACGGCTCCCTACAACCAGACTGGGAGATCTGGCGACGTACTAGTATTTCATGCCACCGACAGTGACGAACTCATCGTTCACAGAGCCATTGCCGAAACCAATGTGAGCGGGCAAATCTATTTCACAACTCAAGGCGACGGTAACGCTGTACCAGGTCCTTATTCACCGACTCCTGCGGCGAATGTAGTTGGAAAAGTTGTGATGCGGATTCCTTGGCTCGGGTACATCGCGCTTGACATGCGCAATTCTACTGCGATACTCGTGATAGTTGTATTGATTATTGCGTTAATCATAGTCGAATCTGTTGTTTCAGAAGTACAACACAAGAGAACCGACAAGAATGGGAATGCGCCTGCAGAAAGCGTTCCTGAACCCGAAAGCGCTCCGTGACATTCCAGTGCCAAACTTTTTGCAGGTTCGCGTTTCGCCCATGTAATCATTGCTAGATGCTTCAGTTTTCTGCTCTTTGCGGTTCTCTGACACAGACAATTATCAGAATTGCAGCTGCGGCCTCAACGACGGCGAAAAGGTAAAAGGGTGTTGCAGGGCCTATCGCCTGAAAGAAGAAGCCGCCCAAAGGTGCACCTATAGCCCCGCCGACTGCTCCAGCTATGTCCCAAAAAGACGTGACTCTTCCTCTAATTTCCCTGGGGGCGAGGTCAGCTTGCAGGGCTTCATGTGCCGGTGCATAGTACATTCCTGCAATCGCTAAAAGGACCATTGTGACCGCAGCTTGGACGAATAATCGAGAAAACGTAAACGCTATCACAAAGGGTATGCACGTTAATATCGATATAATCATGATTTTCTTCTTGCCATACTTGTCACTTGCCCATCCTCCTGGAATCTTCAAGAGAGTTATGAAGAGGATTTGAAGGCTGATGATGATTCCATAATTGAACGCATCAATATGGATAACGCTATTCGCGTATAGGATGTAGTAGTTGCTCACCAGGGCGTTGGCAAAAGCGATGAGTCCGTAAGCAGAAAGCAGTGCGACTAGGCTGTGCAGGGACTGGGATGAAAGTGCGCGGCGGACGCTCAACGGCGAATTGCTGTGAGTTGCAGATTCTTGGACGTTTTCAGGTCTTATTGTTTCTTTCAGGAATAGCAACATGATTAAAGCAGAGACCAATGTCGTTCCCGCAACGAAGACGCATGCTAGCCTGAAACCGATTTGAAGGCCGTAAGCAGCTATAAACCAACCTCCGATCAATGGAGAAAACACCGTTGGAAAAGCAGGGAAGACTTGAAGCACTGAAATGGCGGTGGTTCGTTTTGAAGGAGGGACAGAATCTGCAACTGTAGCGTGAAGGGCTGGGCTTGAAACTGCCCCGAATGCGCCCAGTGCTGAGGTTAAGAAGAATATTCGCCAGTCGTGAATCAAAGCATACAATGCTGGGAAGAGTATAGCGTAGAATGCTGCGATAACAATTAGCCTTCTCCTTCCATAATGGTCCGCCAGACGCCCGCCAATGAAAAGTATCAAGCATTGTATCAGTGTCGACAACGATGACATGAGCCCTAACCTGATAGGATCTCCTCCAATGCTAACAAAATAGAGCGAAAGGAATGGGCTAATTATTCCCGTTCCGAAGCCATTGACCATGTTGCTGCCGATGATAACCCCGATGTTGCCCCGAAAAAGCTGACCTAGTCGCAAACTCGTAGGAGTCTCTATCGTTTCTGTTTTCCTCATCCTCTTTCGTCATCCACAACGTTGTAACTTCTTCTTCAGCGAGCCGGATGGCTTGCGACCCAACTGTTGATGCGATTGATTTTAATTCCATTTGCAACGAAGATAAGTCTTAGTCTGATCTTCGATATACCAGTTCAATTGACGTGCGCTGTTCGCAACTCCAGCAGTCAATAGAGTTTCCATGACAAAATGGACTAAGCTGGGTTCATTCATTTATGTTGAGGCATTTGGCCATGGATCAATTTGATTCAGAAACTTTTTCTCTTCATGCCAGTTATTCCAGAAAGTGCGATGCCTTTTTTTCGTCATTCGGTTCAACGAAGAAACAGGGAACCGCCCCGAGAGCAATTGCTCAAAATTCACCGCTGCGTATTGATCGCCGTACAGGTTGATCTAGCTTTTCAATGCTTCAGAAACATCTTCAATCTTAACGGTGCTCTGCACCCTCTTGCGAAGATTTCGGACGACAACTTTTTTTTCTTCGAGTTCTCTCTCGCCGATTATCACTGCGTAACTTATATTTCTCCTGTCTGCATCCTCCAAAGCCTTGGTCATTTTTCGCCCCATCACTTCAAGCTCAACAGACGTTCCAGCATTTCTGAGCATGTGGGAAACTCTCAGGGCTTCGCCTCTCAACTGCTCCTTGACTGGAATTACCAGAACCGTCTTTTCTTCCTCTGTTTCTCCTAAGGTTTTTTGGTGCGTGTTCTGTTGCTGCGACGCCAGCATCATCCTGTCTACTCCGTGAGCAACGCCTACTGCAGGAGTTGGGTCGCCTCCGAACAGCTCAATCAGCCTGTCGTATCTTCCGCCGCCGCCTAATGCTATGTCAAGATCTGGAACGTAAACTTCAAGAATCATCCCCGTGTAATACTCAAGCCCCCTAGCGAAACCTGCATCAACCGTCATATCGACATCTGCGTTGCTTTCCAAAACAAGCTCAAGGATCTCGCTCAGGTTCTTCGCGGCTTCAACGGACTGTTCATAGTCTTTCACGAGATCGGCTATTCGGGTGACCACGTCGAGGACGTCACTGCCCTTGAGGTCGATCATTTTTCGAAGGGTCGGCATGCACGTTTCTGACACGCCTGCGCTTTCCACCAGTCTAAGGGCATCTTCGTACTGTTTTTTGTCCATGAGCTGCATGACCGTACTCTGCACCTTGTCAACGAGTTTTTCTTGAGTAAGTATGCCTTTGAGGATGCCGATGTGGCCTATTTTAAACGCGAACTTCTCTAACCCTGCGGCTTTCATGAGACTGTTCGTCAAGAGTAAGATCTCAGCATCCGCTTCCGGCCTGCTTGAACCCATCAGCTCGTAGTTCGTCTGCCAGAACTCTCGGTAACGGCCCCGTTGTGGCTCGTCGTACCTGTAGATGCTTCCAACGGAGAAGAGTCTGAACGGTCTCGGCTCGTTTCTCAAGGTCGTCGCCACTAGCCTGGCCACGGAGGCTGTGAACTCCGGCCGCAACGCGACGTCTCTTCCACCCAGATCCTTGAAGAGGAACATGCGCGACTTTACTTCTTCTCCAGCTTTGGCTGACAAGAGTTCGTAAGGCTCGACGACAGGCGTGACAATCTCCCTGTACCCGTGGAGCCTAGCTACTTCCCTTGCTCTACCTTCGACGTGTCTGAGCAGTTTGGCTTCTTCTGGGAGAAAGTCTCTCATGCCTCTGACGGTTTTGAACTCGGCCATGCCTGTTCCCTGCTCTTATTTCAGGTTTAGTTCTGAGACGGAGTAGTAAACTATTTCTCCTCTGCGGTTCATGACGGCCAGGATGAGTTCTTTCTTGAGGCTGAGGCTCTGCTTCAACGCGCGGCTAAGGCTTTCAACTCCAATAGGCTTGCCTTCTTGAACACTCACTATCAGGTACTTGGCCGTGTCCTTACTATAGTCCCCGCGCTCGTAGACGCGGAAATCCACGCCTTGGCCGAAACCCTCACGAACCACGTAACCCCTGCTTCTCAGGTCGCGGAAGACCAGGTAGGAAGCCCACGCGTTCTCGTTTGCACTTTCGTAGCATTGAAGCAGTCTCTGAAAACCGGCTTCTTCGCCGTTCTCATCCTTAACTTCGAGCATCGCCTTGTCCACGAGGTAGAGCGCCTCGTAGAACGTGAGGAGAAAACTCTTCTTTCCAGGCACGCCGTAGCCTCTTTGGGAAAGCTCGTCCACGAACCGTTTTTCTGGAACTTTCACGCCATCTCTTGCTAGCAGACCCTTGGCGCGGAGTTCTGAGGGTGCCTTTTCTTCGTTCTTGCTCATCTGAACGCATCTCAGCATGCATAACGGCGTTTTCACTTATAGCGATTAGCCTCAAGCCGTTTCAAATCTCTTCCGCGCAGGATTCCGGTTTCGCAGATGATAGCGGACACGTACTTCAACGGTGTAACATCGAAGGCCGGGTTCAAAACTTCTATTCCTTCGGGGGCGATGCGCTGCTTGCCGATATGCGTGACTTCCTCAGGTTTCCGTTCTTCGATGACAACCTGTCGGGCCATGTGCGCTTCGTCGAAAGTGGACTTGGGTGCAGCAACGTAGAAGGGGATTCTGTGTACCTTGGCCAAGACGGCCACAGTGAAGGTGCCGATTTTGTTGATGACAGCATCTCGGACGATGCGATCTGCTCCAACGATTACCTTGTTTACCATGCGCTTGCTCATAACGTAGCCGGCCATACTGTCCGTGATCAACGTGACCGGTATCCCTGCACGTTTAAGCTCATACGCCGTGAGTCTCGCCCCCTGCAATAGCGGGCGAGTCTCGTCAGCAAAAACCTTGAACCTTTTTCCCTGCTCCCACGCGGCTCTCAGTACGCCCAGAGCTGTGCCAAAATCTACTGTGGCCAGTGCGCCAGCGTTACAGTGCGTCATCACAGCGTCTCCGTCATGGATGAGTTTTGCGCCATGCTTGCCTATGAGACGGTTTGTCGCGACGTCTTCTTCAGCGATTCTGTTTGCCTCTTCCACGACGAGCGCGGCGACTTCGTCTGCGGTGCCCTGAGCCGCTTTGGCTTTGTCGAGTATCCTGTCGAGGGCCCAGAACAGGTTGACCGCGGTGGGTCTTGTTGCCCTTATGGTTTCTGCGGCTTTTTCCAGTTCTTTGATGAGTTGTTTTTTGGTTTTCGCGTTCGCGTGGAAGGCTGTCAGTGCGAGGGCGAGGGCAGCGGCTGCTCCGAGCAGGGGTGCGCCTCTTATTTTCATAGTTTTTATAGCGTCAGCCACGTCTAGGCAGTTTTTCATGGTGATGGATACTTCTTCGTTGGGAAGTTTTGTCTGGTCAATCGTTTGCACGATGCCGTTGCGCCATTCTATCGTTGGCATGTTTTCTTCCTCGTAAACCGTTTATGCTCTGCGTGTATAAGGCTTGTTGGGGGAGTGAAAAGGCTTGTGAAAACTGTCGGTTTGAAAGAGTTTGTCGAAACTTATGGGCGAAGGTATTCTGAGGTTATGGGCATAAGGCTAGCTGATGGAGGTGATGCGGAGATTTTTAAGTGGTTCTTGGCTTCGCTTTTGTTCGGGGCTCCGATAACCGAGTCCGCGGCGATCAAAACCTTTCATTGTTTTGAGCGGCACGGAGTTTTGACTCCGAGGAGGATTGTTGATGCTGGTTGGAAAGAGGCTGGTAGCGATTCTGGATGAGGGAGGTTACACGCGGTATGACTACAAGACTGCGGACAAACTTTTGGAGGTAGCGAACAATCTCGTAGAGGCGTATGGTGAAAGTTTGACTCGCATTGAGAGCGTGGCTTCTGACGCTCGTGATTTGGAGAAAAGGCTGAAGAACTTGGGAAAGGGGGTCGGGGATGTAACGGTGATCATTTTTCTGAGAGAGTTGCGGGGCATCTGGGAGAAGGCTGACCCTTATCCGACGAGCCTTGAACTCCTGGCTGGCGAAAGACTCGGAATCTTGGAAGAGAGTCTAGAACGTGAAAAAGCTTTGGGACAGCTGAAGGTTTTTTGGGCAAAACACCGTGTTCCGAGACTGACCTTCGTGCACTTTGAGACTGCGCTGCTCAGGTTGGGCAAGGAATGCCGAAGAGAAAAATGTGATGTTCATCTTCGCTGACGGCGAATAGTGGCGTTACCATTGAAATACCATCTACCATCCTATCGCGTAGGCTTTCATACCTCGAGGCGACGCCCCGCCGGACATTAGCCCTGTTTTGACGTCGTACTGAATGGCCAAGCAGCGCCCATGGCTCCACGGCTCGTCCACGACGACTTTGTGCCCCTTCTTCTTGAGTTCGAGAATCACCTCATCTGGTATGCCTGTCTCCGCGTGCACGACTCCAGGGTGAGCTGCGTGAGGCCAGAAGGAGCCAGGAAAGTGAGTTGAATGAACAGTCGGCTTGTCCAAGGCGAGCTGTATGTCCATCCCAAAGTCCACGTGATTCAGGAAGAACTGTAGCGTCCATTGGTCTTGCTGATCTGCTCCAGGAGTGCCGAAGGACAAGTAAGGCTCCTCTTCTTTCATCACCAGACTGGGGCTTAGAGTAGTGCTCGGCTTTTTACTTGGTTCCAGCCTTTCCACGTGGCTAGGATCAAGATGAAACATTTGAGCCCGAGTGTTCATACAGAATCCCAAACCGGGTATTATAGGCGAAGTAGAAATCCAGCCGCCACTGGGCGTTGCTGAAATCATGTTTCCAAACCTGTCCACAGCCTCCAAATGCACCGTGTCACCCTCTGACTGCCCTACCCTTCTGGATTTCAGTTTGGCAGGCGCTGTTCCGCCCGGCCTCAGCTCCATAGATGCACGATCTGAGTCAACAAGCGCGCGTCGATGGTCGGCGTAATCTTTTGAAAGAAGTCTGTCTAAGGGAACTTTGACAAAGTCAGGGTCAGCGTAATATTGTTCCCGGTCGGCGAACGCAAGTTTGGCGCACTCAACCCACGTGTGAAGATAGTTCGCTGTGTTGTGACCCATCCGTCGAAGATCAAAACCTTCCAGCAGGTTCAGATGTTCTAGCAGCACGGGACCCTGTGTCCAAGGTCCACACTTGTAAACATCATACCCGCGGTATTGGACAGTGACTGGCTCTTCGAAACGCGCACTGTACTCCGCCAAATCCTCACGACTGAGCAGGCCGTGATGTTCTTGGCCGTAGATGTCTCGGCACTCGAACGTCTGCATAAATTTGATTATTTTCTGGGCGATGGGACCCAAGTAGAAATAGTCTCGGGCTGCCTGCAGACCTGCCTCGCGTCCGTTTATCTGCGCTTTCTTTTCGACTTTCATGACTTCCTCAAAGGTGCGAGCCCAATCGGGATTGCACATGACCCCTCCAACATGAGGGACCTGTCCATCAACGAGGCAAGTCTCGGCTGAAGAACGCCACTCTCTAAGGAATCTTTCCGCGACGCTCATCTGATGTGATTTCATGCTGCTGCCGTTTGTGGAATAGCCGACTTGTTGGTTGGGTTCAGTTAAGCTTCTTCTTAGCTCCGGATACATTGGGAAGCCTTTGCCAGCTAACTCTATTGCAGGTTCCAGAACCTCCTCGAGCGTCATCGTCCCAAACTTGCCCAAGGCTTTGACCCAAGTGTCGAACGCGCTGGGGACGACAGCTGGTAAGAAACCGTCTGGTGGAATCAGATCATAGCCGTGATCCTTGAACCAGTCTATTGTGGCTGCTTTCGGCGCTGGACCTTGACCATTGACCGCGATCACTCTCTCTTCTTCGGCCAAATATGTCAGGATGGGCGATTCTCCTGCTACGCCAACCAAATGGGGTTCGAGGATTGTCAGACAGAACCACATCGTGGCCCCGGCGTCAACAGCGTTACCTCCCCGCTTGAGGCAGCAGAATCCAGCCTGAGAAGCAAGGTAATGCGTCGAAGTTACCATGCCATTAGTTCCCATCAAAACCGGTCTAGTTGTAAATTGCATAACCTACCCCAGACTAATGCGCATGAAAATATCATACTAAGAATATAATACGTTTCTGCTAAAGGTTCTCATTCACAGCCAAAAACCTCAAGAGCTTCATTGAACCAAGCAGAGTCGACGAAACAAAAAACGATGTGGCGAAATTGAAAAAGTACATTCATGTATTCACGACCACCGAAAAACGGGAGGATGCTGAAAAAGTGGCGCAGATCTTGGTAGAGAAGAGACTCGCAGGCTGTGTCCAAATAATCGGCCCGATACAAAGTACGTACCGGTGGAAGAACAGAAAAGAGACAGTTGAAGAATGGCTGTGTCTTATCAAGAGCGAAAAGAGTCTCTACAAGGATCTTGAGAAAAACCTCAAGGAAATACACCCTTACGAGACTCCTGAAATAACCGCTGTGCCCATCGTTGCTGGAAGCAAAGAATACCTCGAATGGCTCGATGGCGAGCTCAAGAGGTAGTCTCGGCTGGAACTCCCTGCCATTCTTCGCAGCAATCAAAAGAAAAAAGTTTCAGCGACACTTCTGTTTTCAACCTGCTCTTCTGACCCAGCAAAGTATATATCGTAAAAGCAATAAAAGAAGAGGAACACGCTACGGTTTGACTTATCAGTGTAAATGAGGTTATTGTCGTGAGCACGCACGCAGAGGATTTGAAGCTTCGGTTGATGACCATCGAGCTTCTCAGAACTGCCAAGTACAAACGAAACATAACTTATCGTGAATTGGCGTCAAAAACTGGCCTGCCAGTAACAGTCCTCAGCAGGTACGCCAAGGGCCACGTTCTGCCCAACACGGCGCGGGCGAAGCAGCTCTGGAAAGTTCTCACACGACTCGTCGGTCTTGAACCGGAACTACGCAGCAGAATTAGGTTCGACGAAGACGGATACTTTGATAACACCGAAATCATAGGCGACTACAACATCCTGCAACAGGCTGCCAACCACGCCCTCGCAAACTTTGCTGGGAAACGGGTAACAAAAGTGCTGTCAGCCGCGGTGGACGGCGTGCCCCTCGCAACCATGGTAGCAAACGCCCTCGGCGTCAACCTCGTTGTCGCGAAAAAATCCAAAGAAGTTGGCGTCAAAGCCTTCCTCGAAGAAACCTACGTTCTCCTCAAAGGCTCAGGTGTCACCTCCACAATCTACATCCCGAAAGAAGCCATCAAAAAACGCGACAGCGTACTCGTCGTAGACGACATGATAAAAAGCGGAGAAACCCAAGCCGCACTCGTCAACCTCGTCAAGAAAGCCAAAGCCGAAATGTCAGGAGTCTTCCTACTCATAGCCGTCGGAGAAGATTGGAAGAAAACACTGAAACTCTCAGGCGAATGCCCAGTCGAAGTCATCACCTACGTCAAAGCGCCCTACGACTCCAGTCTTCACACCTAACCAGCAAGAAACACCGCGTCCACTAACGGCATTTTTACAAAAGACACGCCCACGCAAAGACGATTTTTTGTCCCCTCCGACCCGCAAAGGAGAAATCAGTTATTTGAGCAATTTTCAGAACACTAATCACCACCCAACATGGAAATTTACGCTCACACATTACAAAGCAACATTACAACAGACGTAAAGAAAAAAAGGGGAGGGGGGTCGACGGGACGAGCCGCAGGTTTCTTCCGAATAGCCACGGGCAACCCCTTGCCACCAAGCCAAGGCAATCAAAAACGTGGCACTCAGAATTATCGAACAGGCACACGCGTGAGTAATCATACACAAATCCAGAATTTCAACACAAGCTTCCAGCAAGAAGGGCGAGAACCGTTGTGAGAAAAAAATCGTGAAGCCGACACTAGGCTTATTAGATTGCGGCAGCATGGAGCTGGATGTGAAAAGCGTGATACCAGAATATGACCAGTTGAATTGGGTCATCATTCATGGCAGAGGAGTGCTAAACACTGGTCATGCAGCGGCTTTCGCTCGCATCTTGGCAACTGCAGGCGTGGTCTCGGGGCGAGAATCTTACTATTATATGAGGTATGATGACTCTCCCGAACGGGATAACATACCCATGATCTTTTACACTGTCATTGGTAATCCCAAGATTGATGTCACTCTGCACGAGGAGGTTGAGCCTGTTGGAGAGATTTTCAGCGCCATAGTCGTCATGGAACCCACCATACTCGTCAGCCAGACTTCGCAGAGGGCTTTGCTGTTCGACGGCGCGAAGAAAGACGCTGTTCTCGTTGTTAACACGTCGTTGTCCTCGAATGATGTCGTGAGGTTGGTTAAGAAGAGGTGCCTCGCGCAGGACTGGTGCGGAAAGCTGGTTACGATAAGGGCGAAAGAGTACGATACTAACATCGCGTTTCCCTTGTTAGCCGCGTTAGCAAAGGCTTGGAATGTAGTGAGCGTCGACGATTTGCTGGATGCACTCGATTCTGCGGGCGATGGAGATAAGACTGGTTTGGTGAAAAGAGTCTATTCTGATGTGGATCCGGTTGAGGTCAGAATCACTGCGAAAGAAACGCTGATGGCTCAGAAGAGGAAGTCAAAATCGTCCTGCAAATCCGAAGGAATGTGGGATTTAGAAACGTACCGAAGGTACCAAAAGGCCGCGGCCGATGCATTGTCCTACGCGGAGAGAATAAAAGCGATACCGTCGTGGCAGGCTTTGTCTCCTGGCCTGATTGAATTCGGCCCTTCCAAGAACAAGAAGAACGTCGGGTTCACGACCTCATTCGCCAGATTCCTAAGGCCGACCATAGATAAGAGCAAATGCACCGACTGTAAGATGTGTTCTCTCTACTGTCCAGATGGTGCAATCGACTCCAAGCGCATCGTGATAGATTTGAATTATTGCAAGGGCTGCGGCATATGCGCGCGGATTTGCCCCTCGAAAGCGATTAGCATGATGAGTGAACTTCTGGCGGAAGAAGGGCTGAATGAGAAGGAGATAACCGCGATTGAGGATGCGCTCGTTGAATATGGTTATTAGACGGTGAAAGTATTGAGCAAGCCGAAGACCGCTCCAAAATCTGTTGTCAGAACGCTGCCAAAGAGATTCATGTGGACTGGGACGAGGGCGATTGCTGAAGCCGTTAAGCTTGCGGACGTTGACGTCATAGCTGCATACCCGATTAGACCGTATACGGGGGTCATGAATTCTCTGGCCAAAATGCTGGCAGACGGAGAGTTTGCTGCCGAGATAATAGGTGCAGACTCTGAACACTCACAGTTTGAAATAGCCAAACACGCTTCTGCGGTCGGGGCCAGAACCTTCGTGGGAAGCTCAGGTGTGGGCCTTGCATACGCGGCAGAACCCATCATCGTAACGGCAATGGGGCAACTGCCTGTCGTCGCCATGGCCGGCTGCAGGGCCCTTGATGATCCTGGCAACTTCGGAATGGAATGGAACGACGTGCTCACTTTCAGGGACAGCGGCTGGCTGATGTCATGGGCCAAGGATCCTCAAGAAGCCCTGGACATGGTTCTAGCCGCGTACAGAGTCTCTGAAAACCGTAGGGTGCTCCTGCCGAGCTTCGTGGCAGTAGACGGCGCAGCGATAACACACATATCCGCTCCAGTCGAGCCGCCATCCAGGGAGAGAGTTGCGAGGTTTCTCCCGCCGTACAAGCCTCAGTACCCGCTGGATCCTGCCTATGGACCTGTAACTAAGGCACAGCACATAGCTCCATCTCTTATAGGTCCCGAGCTTCGGAAGGTAGTTGATAACGCGATGACGCATGCAATGGAAGTTATTCAAGAGGCGTGGAGAGATTATGCAGCTTTCGTCGGAAGAAAATATCCACCATTCATCGAGGAAAAGTACATGGACGATGCGGAAATAGCGCTTGTGACCATGGGGGCATACGCTAAAGACGCGGTGCACGTTGCAACGAAGCTTCGACAAGGAGGCCTCAAGGTCGGCGTCATCAGGATCCGTTATTTCAGGCCCTTTCCATGGAAGGAGCTTGTTGAAGCATTGGGGAAAGTCAAGGCTGTAGGAATTGTTGACTTTTCATATTCTTTTGGCTCTGCCGACTCCTCCAGTGTGTTGTTTAACGAGGTCAAATCAGCCCTGTATGAGAGCAGGTCACGGCCGCTGCTGTTGGACTTCATGTTCGTCGGCGGAAGAGAGCCTTCGGTCGAGCATTTTGAACAGGCCGTCATGTTGCTGCAGAAAGGCTCACGAAAGGGAGTAGTTGAGAAACACGTGTGGTGGCCCACACTGAGAGGTGAGAATCAATGAGCGAACGACCTATTATCAGAACCATCAGAGACGTCCCTTCAGCAGACTTGTACACGAGTGGCCACAGAACGTGCGCTGGATGCGGAGCAGCCTTGGGCTACCGTCTGCTGCTCAAGGCGGCGGGTCCAAAAACGGTGATTCTCGGCCCGACCGGATGCATGTACGTGGCGAACGGCCATCAATTCCTTTCCTCGCCATATTCCGTTCCCTGGTATCACACCCAACTCGGCGCTGGGGGAGCGGCGGGCGTGGGCACAGCGGCGGCGTTCAGAAGTCTGATGATGAAGGGGAAGAGGAAGAAGGAGAAAGTTAACGTCGTTGTGTACGGGGGGGACGGCGGGACGGGCGACATTGGGTTCTCAGGTTTGTCCATGGCCATGAGTTACGATTACAAGAGGTTCCTGTACGTGTTGTACGATAACGAATCATACGCCAACACGGGGATTCAGGCATCAAGCACAACGCCATGGGGAGCGTCTACAACGTTCACTCCCACGGGCAAGGTTAAGAGAATTGGCAACTTGAGGATGAAGAAGAACGTGGCCTTGATAATCGCCGCACACCCTGGCGTGAGATATGTTGCTACGTCCACGCTTTACCCGCCTTTGGACTTCATCAACAAGGCGAAGAAGGCCTTGGCGGCCGACGGCCCAGCGTTCATCCATCTTCTAGTCCCCTGTCCTAAGGGCTGGTTCACAGATCCAAAATACACTCTGGACCTGAGCAGAAGCGCTCTGGAGACTGGGCTCTGGGTTTCATGGGAGTATGAAAACGGGAAATTCAGCCTGAGTTTCAGGCCAGAACCGAGGAAACATGTGGAGGAATATCTGAGAATGCAAAAAAGATTCGAACACCTGACCCATGGCATGATCGAAGAAATAGAGAGAATGACCGCAAAAGAGTGGGACTACTGGAAGGAGATGGACAGGCAGAAGAGTATGATGATTCCATGGGTGGCACCACCGTAGCCCTCATAATCAAATATGCTGAATTTTACGGACTTCTTTTTTTCTTCTGATCAAGAACACGGCAAGCCAAACAAGGATTACCGCCACAGCTCCTATGATCAGGTAACGTGATACGCTCGCGACCATTCGCCAGTCGGTGCCCAAATATACTCCTACGTAAATTAGAAAGGTACTCCAGATTAGGCATCCGCCAGTTGTGTACGCGACAAACTTCCATACGGACATCTTCACGGCCCCCGCCGGAAATGACACCAGCGTCCTAAATCCTGGGATCATTCGGCTCAGAAATACTGCGAAGGCGCCGTACCTGTCGAACCATTTCTGAGCCGTTTCGAGACGCGCTTTGTTGAAGAGAAGCTTATCCAGAATTCTTCGTCGCGCGAGCAGGTCTGTTCCCTTCATTCCAATGTAGTAGTCTATCAGCGAGCCTGCTATGCCGGCAAGAGTTGAGACAATTATGACTATCCACACGTTGAGTTGGCCCAGGGAAACAAGGTAACCAGAAAACGGAAGTATGACCTCGCTGGGAATCGGCAGAGAACTCGATTCGAGCAGCATCAACAAGAAAATTCCAGAATAACCCCAAGTCGAGACTGTTTTTGTAACGCCCTGCGTGAACGCTACGATTGCGTTTGCTATCATGGCGAGAGGTGTCCCTGCGAACGAGCCTCCCTCTATCAGAGTGTCTTCCAGGGTGTCCAGAAATACGATTGCAATCACAATGACAACTATAGCAATAAGAAACAGTTGCGGTGCCTTTCGTTTCATTAATCCGAGTTTCTGGCGGAACTTCAATAGGTATCACTTTGTCTAGAGCACGGACTAGAATTTTAGCTTATCAGAACTAGCTCGAAAAAGAAGAGTTTGTGAAACATTTACGGGCTACTTCGTATCAGAACTGTCAGGGACAGGTCTCACCGATAAGGCATTGGGCGCTTCGCTTTCGCATGGTGGCGAACTGAGCTAACTGGATCCTATGTTTTCTGCGTCGTTTTCGTCTTCTGCATGGTGACCAGTGTCGCTCTTCAGCTCTGGGTCGTCTTCACTCTCTTGAGACAACAGTTGTTCGGGGAAGTCGGCGTTCTCCGATCTTTCGGTCAGATTTGGTCTCAGACCCCAGCAATTCAACTGTTGAGCTTGTCCGACCCCTACAAGTGCGAGGGGCAAGATTGCCACGCTTATTGCTATCAGGATAGTCTTCCACAACTTCATGTTTTTTCATCTCACTAACTAAAACCCGACGAGATCGATGATATAAACACTTTCAAAAAACGGTCCGATTTCTTGCCTGGCATTCTTTGAGCAGATTTGTCCAATCTGGGAGTAGCCTATGAGCGTTTGAACTCGCGCACTCATGTCAGCCACGCTTGAACGCTATTAACGTTATAGTGTGTCATAGTGGTAATGCTGCTAAAGAAAGGTGTGGACCAAAAGGGTTTTGTTGTCCGTAACCCTTGTTAATACGAGTTGCAATTGTTGTCTTCGTGGAAAGTCTAGGAAAAGCGACTACGCTTAGCACGCGCGAAGTGAATATCGAGGGCCGAATTCGAACGAGGTGGACGAGTTGAACATCGGAGGCTGGGTCCTGATGCCCGTTCCTTCATACGCTGGACAGTACTTGATTTGTCCTCGATGCGGGAGTCAAGTTCCTTCTAACTCTAACTACTGCAATTTTTGCGGGACTCTGTTGCGTCCCCAACGGATCTCAAAAATCTGCCCCTACTGTAAAAGCAAAATCTCCGTCTCAGCTCGCTTCTGCCCTGAGTGCGGACGAAGACAACGATACAATCTCCCTTGATACGTGTTTTTCATAAGGCAGCTAGCGCCAAATGAAACGCGGGGTCATATTGGCCAGCAGGGATAGCACGCGCATTGCGTGTGTCTATCTGTTGTCTGTGTTTGTTTTCTTGTTTTTTGCTTGTGTCAAGGTGAGGAAAGTAAGAGAGATAATTAATAGCAAGCTAAAATAGACGAAATAGAAGAAGAAAGAGATTGAATTTCAATCCCCAAACACAGTGGTATCGGGATAGGGCAACGCGTCTAGCTTGCGCTCGTTTGCGCTCAATCTCAAAGAGAGTTTAGATATGTACATCAACAGAAGACGCCATTGCTTCACATCTGGTCAAGCGCCTGCATCGGTTTCATTGATTAGTGTTATGCGGTAGGAGCAGGCGATCCAGAGGGCTAGGTTTGGTGTTGTTGGAGAAATTATTATACTGGAATTCTCAGCATACAGCTCTCTTGGTGTCGTTAATCGGTATTTTCCGTCCAATTCCACCGTTACAGTCGTCGCGTTGAGGACGATTTGAAAGTTGTGCCATTCGAATGGCGTGAGCTGCGTTGCACACGAGGATACGTATAATCGTAGCTGCCCATCAATTTTCTGCGACAATTCCAAGGCTCCTTCTTTGTGGAAGACAACGTAGTAATAATTATCTTCGTTTACGTAATTGAAAACTATCCACGGTACGTCCCAACTGTGCGGTCCTGCTATGAAGGTTCTGATGCCTACGTTGAAGCTGTAATCTGTTGAGTTGACTGTCACTGTTGTGCCGATTCTTCCAGTTTGGAATACAACCAATATTACGAGTGACATGACTACAAGGGCTGCCACTTCTTTTCTTCTCATCAAATGAAATGCTTCCACGTGTTTCGCGTTCAGTTTTCTCATCAAAGGAATCGTCAAATAAAGATCTATGGCCAAGGCAGGTATCACGTAGAAAGGAACAAGCGTGCCGTTGATTGGGATCGGAAACTCAAACAGATTATTCATAACGAAGGATGATATCAATGTGGCAACGAAGATGAGGGAAGTAATTGCAGTTAGCGATCCTCTGGTTCCTAATAATGAAGCCGCACTCTTAGGAAAATCGCTGCCCTTGGCTAATCCTGCAAGGAGTTCTCCAGCCAGAGAGAAGAGCACTATTGCCGATATCGTCATCAGGGCCGATTCATTCCAAAATGCTTGCGAACCAAAGCCTAAGATGAAGAGAAAGATGTATCTCAGTGCATGATGTAAGACGTCAAACGGGGCTTTTCCGTTGCATAGGGGATAGAGGGAGTAGAGCACCAGAATCAATAGGCCCATTATTATTTCAAAAGTTGAAAGTCGCGTTAGAAGGAGAATTAACAAGGCTAAGACTATGGTGGAGTAAACTATCGTCTTCTTCGAAGCGCTCCTGTCTTCTGCGAAAACTATTGAAAAAAGCTTCGACGTTACAACAAACACGGCGACAAAGAAGAAATCGAGGCTTACAGTCTGTCTCAACGAAATCAGGTACCCAAAGAACACTGTCACTAACACATGCACGATTGATGACAAGTTGGATAGGACTTTTGTCCAAGGACCAACTGAACGCATCATCCCCAAACGATATCCCATCTCATTCTTAATTGCCCAAGCATTTCACTGACTCGGTGTGCTTTTCAATTTAGTGGTATGCAAATGGTCTAGTGCGCTTGCAGCGTGCTAACCTCGAAAAAACCTAAAGTCTCTCCTATTACTTCTACGTGCCTAATCCAAGAATATCCAAGTTTATTCTTTCTTTTCTTTCTACGTTGATGATAAGTATGCGGCAAGAGTTGAAAACGTGAAATGTCTAAAGTGAAGCTTGTCGTTTAAGTCTATATCCGAAACATGCGTTCTTCAAATCAACGATATTGGCTTTCCCACCTGTCTTTCATCTTTCAAAAACATGGCAAATATCATCCTCATTCTTGGGTCTTCAACTCGCCCAGAAGCACTCGATTAGGCTTCTATATGCTGGATATTTCAACTGATCGCAGATGCGGTTGCTTGGGCATCTTTCGAAGGGAGTCAAACAGCGCGAGCGTTTCGCACAAAAAGAAAATGGAAGATGGCCAAAGGAAAAATCACTTGATGATGGCGGATCCGCTGGGATTTGAACCCAGGACTTTCGGCTTTCTACAGCTTTTGGCTTAGAAGGCCGACGCGCTTTATGGCTCAAATTGTATCCATGCTGCGCTACGGATCCTTTTCCAGCCAATAAATGGAAGGGTTTGGTCGATATATTTTATTCTATATTGCTTCATGGTGAGAATTTCAAATTCACCAGAATTCTCTGATTGGTCGCGTACTCGCTGCAAAAGTGGTGGGGGCTTTTGCGTGGGAAAATTCGGGGCGAGTTCTATCTAGGTATAGGGTAAAAAGAGTTTTAAAGATGGTTTTCAGCAGTTACGTCTCAACCGTTTAACGGCGCGCGGAAAGCATTTGACTTATTCTACGTAGATTGCTGGGCGGTAGGGTTTGGCGAGTTGTGCTCTCTCTTTGGGGTCGTGTCGCCTAGTGTCTTCTTCGTTGCAGACTTGGATTTCCACGTTAAACTCTTTTTGGAAAAAGTTTTTTGCTTCTTCTAACGTTTCGCCCTCTTGAACGATCCCAGTTTTTGTTCGTCTCTGTTTTGTTTCTTCCGATGTTCGGTTGATTTCGTCTACGATTTGGGCGGTGAATTTGGCTACTTTTTCTGCTTTTTTCCTCAGGTCGGGTTCTTGCATGAGCTGTTTCATGAGGTCTTTCTGTAGGACTTTTTCTGATGCCGATTTTTCTAGGGCTTTCTGGTACGTCTTCCATTTCCACGGGGCAGCCGTGTAGTAGCATATCTTTTTCGGTTTTGTGCCTGTTGCTTTGATTATGTTCTGAGTGTCTTCGAGCACGTTCATGATGAGGGATTCATTTTCCTCTGCCTTGATATCTATTCTCGATTCTTCTGGTGTCGGCCAAGGCGTTCTGGCGATGAAGTCTCTTTGGCCGAGCATTTCCCATATCTCTTCGCACATGTGTGGGGCTACCGGTGCAAGCATCCGAATTTGCGAGTCCAGAACCTCATGGAACACGTAGGCTGTTGCGGCCTTTCTGCTAGGGCTTTCCTTTTCATCCGCAATGCGTTTTTGGTACCATTGCATGTCCTGGTCTAGCTCATAGAGCGTTGTGTGTATGGCTTTGCGAACGGCCAGTTTGTTCATAGCTTCAGTTGCATTTCTAATGTGCTGTTGAAGTCTGCTGAGCATCCACCTGTCTATCGCCGTCAACGCTCTCTTCGGCATTTCCCTCCGCGGGACTTTGGCGGTTTCGGATGCAAATCTGTAGAGTTTTTCGAGTCTGTCGTGCATTGATTTGGCTATTGTTGGGCTGAAGTCGGAGTCTTGGAGTAGTTCGGCTGTTGACAGGACGCTGAGTCTCAACGGGTCTGCGCCGAATTTGGCGAGGCCTTCGCGCAGGGGGATTATGTTTCCGAAGGATTTGCTCATTTTTGAGCCTTCCATCATTACCTGTCCGTTGGTGGCTATCTGTCGTGGCCAATGGTTTGCTGGGAATATGGCGGTGTGGTTGAATATCATAAAGGTCAGGTGGTTGGGGATGAGTTCGCGGGCTGAGTGGCGGCTGTCCAGCGGGTAGAAGTACATGAATTCGTCGTGCATTTGCTTCAAGACTTTGACGTCCAGGCCGGTGTTTATGCTGATTTCGGAGGGTTCTCCAACGTCCAAGAATATGTAGTCGAATGCCTCGTCCGTCAGCTGATCTGGTAGGATTCTGTGTTGTTTGATGTGTCTAGCTATCGTGTAATAGGCCATGTAGATTGTTGAGTCTGAGAGGGATTCGATTATCCAGTCCTTGTCCCAGGGCAAGCGTGTGCCCATTCCGGATTTTCTGGCACAGGCTTTTTCATGTAGCCAGTCGATTACGTTATTGAATTCTTGGCGCACTTCTTCGGGCAGTATTTCCATCGTGTCCAGGTTCTTGTGTGCCAGTGTTTTCCATTCGGGCTTGCCATAGTCGATGAACCATTGGTTTTGGACGATTTTGACGATGCATTCTGCTTTGCAGCGGCAGAAGACTGGTCGGTTTAGCAGTTCATACATTATTGTAGCCTTGCCTTGCTGTATTAGATCATCTTTGACTTTGTCTTTTGCTTCTGCCACTGACATGCCAGCGTATTTGCCCGTGTTGGCTTTCATCTTGCCGTTGTGGAACTCATGTCTGTAGACTTCTTTTGTAGCATCCTCAAGCTTCGGGTCTGACTGTTCTTTGATGTTCATCTTCTTGACCGTATCAGCTGCTGGAATGTCGGAGTATTCCTTGACTTCGATTAGCGAGATGGGCTGCACCGAGTCTACGTCTTTGTCCGTTATTCCGTACTGTTTCAGTTTTTGCGGTTCTTTTTTTATGTTCTCCAAGGCGACAAGGTCATAGGGAGCGTGGCCAGGAACTGACATGACGACGCCTGTCGCGTTCTTGGGCTCCACAAAATCTGCTGGAAGTATGAGAATGTTCTTTCCAGTAACAGGGTTTTGGACGTGTTTTCCTATCAGCTCTCTGCCCTTGATAGTTTCTTGGACTTTGACTTTTCGGTTTTGGCTGGCGAGTTTCGAGGCGCTTTGTTGGCTGATTATCCACTGTTCGCCGTCAACGGTGGCTTTGACGTATTCTACCTTGGGGTTTAGCCATATGTTTGTGACGCCGAAAACTGTTTCGGGCCTCAGCGTGGCGGCTGGATAGAAAGTGTTATCCTGCTTGAATTTGATGAGGGTGAATTCGCCTATTTCTGGTTCAACGTCGCCGACGGTGTCGTGTTGGCCCACCGGGTTTCCGTCTTTGGGGCACCAGCCGACTGGATGGCTTCCTCGCGTGATGTATCCTCCTTTGCGAAGCTTTTGGAATTGCCATTCTATGAAGCGATTATAGTTCGGATCGACGGTGGTGAATTCGCGTCTCCAATCTATTGAGTAGCCTATTTCTTTCATGCCGGTTTTGATTTCCTTGTGGAAGTAGCGGGCCATGGCGATGGGTTCTGTGAGTTCCTTAAGTTTTTCTTTTGGAATCTTGTAGACATTGATGAAGTCGCTGATGAGGGCTTGGTCGTTCTCTGCGAGGCGTTTGGCCATTGCCAGGACTGGCGTGCCCGTGTAATGGAAAGCCATCGGCAACAGCGTGTTGTAGCCGCGCATTCGCATGTACCGTGCATGGACGTCTGCCATGGTGTAGGTTCTTCCGTGGCCGATGTGTTGTGGGCTGTTAGGATAGGGATAGGCTACGGTTACAAAATACTTGGGCTTGGAAGGGTCTGGGTCTATTTCGAAGATTCTGGCTTTTTCCCAGTTTTTCTGCCATTTTTCTTCGATTTTTTTCAAAAACGCCATAAAACTTTCTGAGTCGGTCGGTTGGGTATTAAAGGTTTTGTTCTTACGAACAGAGAACGCTATTCCTCACATCTGGCACCCACTAATAAAGTGGGGGAACCAGCATTAATCCTTTGCTATTGGACGGTCAATTTTGCGAACCGCAACTCGAATAAACATACTGACCGTTACATGAAAAGGGCTTATTTATGTGTCTGGCATTTTCAGCTGTTGGTCGGTGATAAGAATGAAATGGGTGACAAGACAATACGTGCATGTTGACAGAACAGCTTGTCCCTGGTTGATCAAGAGATTCGTTGACCGCGAAGCCGAATTTGTCTTTGTTGCAGCAGCGAAGATTGAGGAGATCGTGAAGAAGGAGAACGCAATACCCTACGATGCCCCCAATGTTGAGTTAGGCCATCATGGCGAAAAATGCAGTTTTGACTCCATAGTCGAAAGATACAAAATAAAAGACCCAACGGTTCTGGAACTTGCTAAAATCGTCCGAGCTGCAGACACAGACAAGATGGAAACAGTCCCCGAAGCCGCAGGTCTAGAAGCAATCATGACAGGGATTGGCATAGCAGCCAAGGACGACCATGAAGCTGTAGAAAAAGCAAGAGTAGTCTACGATGCTCTCTACGCCAGCTGCAAATTGAAGCTTATCCACGCCAAATACAAAAGCGAATTAGAAAAGATGGACAGAAAACAGCAAAGAGACTTCTTGAAGGAGAAACTAACAGAATAAGCTCCTTGTGATTCGAAAGAATGTTTCACTGCCTTGTCAAATCCAAGTAGTCCCAAGTAGTCTCGACGCTGCGAGCAGCAATTATAGGAAATGAGCAAGTGGGTTTTCCGGACTTTGGGTAGAGAAATGGACTCGAGCGTCTCTAAGTCCACTGTTACGAAACCCTAGCCTGATGTGAATTCTAAATCATGATGGGGCTTTCGCAAACAAGATATTCCCTGTCCAGTAAGCTTTTGCCTATGCAGCCCCAAACTGGAGAACTCCCCGAGCCAGTTAGATTTGAAACTAAGACGAAACCCCCAAAAACCTTCACGCTGTATGAGGAGTACAGCCAGCGTGACATATTTGCGACAATCAAAACACGCAGGTTAGAATATGAAAAGGCAACCAGAGAAAGACGAAAGGAACTTGAAGACGAAGTTGAAGTGGAAGTCAAAAACTTCCGTAGCTGGCTTGTAGAATCTAAAAAACTCGAACCCAGCACGGCTCATTACGATGCAATCGCACTCAAGAGCCTCCTCCTGGGACTTCCAACAGGTGTACAGGTCGCCCAGCTCTTTAACACAGTTCTAGACAATCTGTGAGATTGTTACCCGCGCGATACCAATGCGGGCCACGGAGCATTAAGTTACATTCGACCCAAATTTCAAAAGTTCGCCAGACAAAGTTAAAATTAGAAATCGCTCATTGTTCAGTCGAAGGCTTTTCTATCTTTTGTTTTTAGGAGTTCAAGCGCTGCAGCCCTTACTCCAAGTTCTGCCTTGAACCTATCATCTGCACTTCCAATGACTATGACGTCGCCCTCCTTCAAGCTCAGTCTTGACAAAACTCCAACGATGGAGGAGCCAGTTTCTGACAAGACTTCTCCAGTTCCAGGCATGGCTAATTTGTTATTGGTAAACACCAGAGTCGTGGCTCCTTTTGCACCTGCAGTTATTGCGGCGTCTCTTTGTTCCAGACCGTACCTTACGGAGCTTTTCATTCCTTTGATTTGAACTGCCACGTTGAAGCGCCCTACGGTCAAAGGGGAAGAGGGAATCTCCACTTGTTCACTCAAGACTCCCTTCAGGCTGGAGAGCAGCTTTCTCCCTGCTGCGGACAGGGAAATTCCTGTTCTTGAAATTTCAATCAACCCTTCCTTCTGGAGATGCCTGACTAGAGTCCTCGTTTCACCTTCGCCCAGCTGAAGGTCTTTTGAAAGTTTCAACCTGCCCACAGTTCCTGCATTGCCGATGTCCTCTAGAGCCATGACGACATGAGCTTCAGCGAACGAGGGCAAACGCCCGGGCGCTATTTTTGCTGCCACCTTGACGATGATTTCAAGAGTCTTCAACTAAGCATTCCTCGCTTATAGGCTGTTAGCAGTTGTTTATAGAATTTTCACGGCAATTCTTTTATAACTATTGGATGGATTATCTAACCAACAAGGAAATAACTCACATGGATGCAAGGAAACTCGCTTTCTTCATAGTCATGACAGCGGCATGTATAGCCCTCCAGATTGCTCCAAGGCCGCCAAATGTGGAGTTCACCTCTTTCTTCTCATTTATTGTCGGATTGGCGGAAGGAGCAGTGGTCGGCGCATGTTTCGGAAGTTTCATAATGTTGATTAACGGGTTCGTTTCCCCCTATGGATTTGGTGGCTTGAACATCCCTTTCCAGATGGCAGGCATGATAATCGCCGGCGGTCTGGGAGGCGCTTACCGAAAGTTTACACCTAACATGAATTTCTCAGCAAGGTTCTCTTTGGAAACCGCACTTTTGGGTGCTGTCATCGCTCTTGTCTATGACTTAATCACTAATTTAGGATATGGCCTGCAGCTGGTTTTAACAGGGGAGAGCCTGTCTTTAGCCTTTTTCACTGCCATAGCTATTGGCGCATTTTATTCGCTGTTACATATAATTTCCAACACCGTAGTTTTTGGAGTCCTGTTTCTTCCAGTTATAAATGCTCTGAACGGCTCAAAAGCGGGTGGATAGTATGGTCGAAAAAAGAACGCTTGTATTCGCAATGCTCGCGACAATTGTGTGGGCATCCCTAGCCTCGGCGTTTGTTGGTTACTACTACCTCGAGAATACTAACAACAGTGGACAACTGAATAGCGCTAATAACTCACTGGACACAGTCGCATCAAGCTACTCCAATGCGACGAACAAGTACGATTTGCTCCTGAGTGAATACGGCACGTTGTATGGCAACTATTCATACTTTACAGGCAATAACTACCTGACTTTGATGCCGCCTTTGCGTAGCCTCATCAGTGAGTTCAGCAAGAACTATAGCGACTTGTTCGTCCAACAAGACATAAACAATACGTATAATCAACTTCTGAGCGACTATGAAATACTTCTGCAGAATGGTAATGTTACAAAAACGGATTTTGGAAATCTGCTCAGCGAGTATTATGACTTGTTTAATCTCTCTGCATTTAGGGAATTAGGGCTGTCAGTTAGCGAAGCTACTACGCTGTCTGTGAGCATTGAAATCAATTATGGAAATCAAACCCTGCAATGGGACAATGAAACTCGGGTGCCTGCAGGTTACACCCTTTTCATGATAACTCAGAAAGTAGCCGTCATTAAATACAGCTATGACCCCTTTGCCCAACCAGGCCATGTATTTGTTGATTCTATCAACGACAAGGCAGATTACACGAACTCAAACTATACTGCGGGGTACTCGTGGATATGGTACTACTCTAGCGACGGCGGGAAAACATGGGTGAGCGGTCCAGTGGGTTGCGATGCTTGGTTACTGACAAACGGCAGCGCTTACAAATGGAACTACGAGAGCTGGTCCTACCAGTGATCCTACTCAGCAAAAAGCACGGAAACGCCAACGTTCAAAGCTGATAGCAGACGAATAGGAAGCTGCGAAGTCAATTGTGAAAGACTAAAAGCTATATACTTGTCAAGAAAGTTGTTCAAAGCATTTCAGTTCCATTGGATTGCCTTAATGCGTAAGATTTAGTGAGAATGAGGATTTGAGATGGACGGGATTATCTTAGAATCGGTGACGAAATCCTTCGGCAATAACGTGGCTGTAAGAGATATGACGCTTTCCGTGTTGCCGGGTGAGGTTCATGGCCTTCTCGGTCCGAACGGATCTGGGAAAAGCACGACCATGAAGATGATCATGAGTATTGTCAAGCCTGATCGTGGCAAGATCAGCCTTTGGGGCGTGGATGTGCTGCAGCGGCCCATTGACGCCAAAAGACTTGTGGGCTATGTTCCGGAACTGCCTTATCTTTACGAGTATCTGACGGCTTCGGAGTATCTTGATTTTGTAGGCACAGCTTACGGTATCGACTTGAAGGTTCGGCGAGAGAGGGTTGATGAGCTGCTTAAGGCGTTGCAGATGGATGAGCATGTGAACGAGGTTATGAGCGGCTTCTCTCAAGGAATGAAGCAGAAAATAGCAATTACTTCGGCTCTGCTTCACCGGCCGCGTGCTCTCGTTTTGGACGAAGCGTTGAACGGTTTAGATCCTAGGTCAGCCAAGATAGTCAAGGATGTTCTTCACCGTTTGGCGGGCGAAGGCGTTTCAATCCTTTTCAGTACTCACGTTCTTGAAATTGCAGAGGCGATGTGCAGCAGAATCACCATTATGAATGAGGGAAATATCATTGCCGAGGGGAATGTGCAAGAGCTGAGATCGAGGGCAGGGATGCCTGGTTCGACGCTTGAGGATACCTTCTTGAAGCTTACGGGTAGTGAAGACACGGAGAAGATCGTTGAGGCATTGAAGCTTTGAATTGGTCAACTGTCAAGAGCCTCGCTTCTGTTCTGTTTAAGTCGTACTTCCGAGCCAGCCGTTTCGGTCGCAGGAGCATTCTTTCGAAGCCGTTGGTCTTAGCCTTCTTGGACGTAGTAGCTTTTGCGGTTCCATTCGGGCTGCTCATGTTTGCTCTACCGTTGATTCCGGCTAGCCTAATGAGTTCGGTTCGACCTGTCGCAATTAATTCTCTCATCGTGCTTCCAGTCATTCTCACGTCAGTGGTCATATTGGCGGGAATACTCTTTGAGCTGGGGCAGGCCAGCGGTCTTGCTTCGAGCGAAGCGGTGAATTGGCTTCCAGTGTCTCCTAGAGAATACGTGGTTGCCTCGGCCGTTTCGGTGGTGTTCACTTACTCGCCTATTCTATTTATCAGTCTGGGGGTGACCGTGCCGCTCGCCGCGTATATAGGCATGCTTTCGATTGTCCCGTTTTTCGTTGTGATTTGCGTCCTCGCGTTCTTTTGGGGAGCTGTGATTGTGGAAGCCTTGAGGTCGGTGATGAACCGCATCTCGACAACGCTTTACAAGAAGAGCGGAAGGCTCGGAGTCATCCTTCGCATCCTACTCGTCGTTGTCCTTTTAGTCGCCGTGCAGATAGCCTTCAATCCATACATCCTCTACACTGCCCTTTCAGGCATCGCCGCGGGCGTCAACTTCGCTTGGTTTGTTCCCGTAATCTGGCCATCAGTCGCCGTCGTCTACTTAATAACAACAGACGTGGCAAGAACGGCCCTTTTTGGAGCACTTTCCGTCGTGTTCACGTTCTTGATATTCGAGGCTGCAACTCGACTGAGAATCAGATACTGGTCTCCGGTGCCCGTTACCATTACCTTGTCGACTTCAACCGTGTACGTTCCTCAAGGCAGGTCGTTCCTGTGGCTGGATCCAGTCGCGTTCGCGGTAGCCTCCAAGGAATTAAGATCCCTAGCAAGACGAAGAGAAATGGCCAGATTCCTAGCTGTACCCGTGGTGCTTGTAGTTGCTTCCTTGCTCCCGGTGTTGACGAGTGGATCGAATCCAAAGACTGGGCTATCGGGCGTGAGCTTAGTGCTTCTAGTTGAAGTTTCCCTGTTTTTGCCCATGATTCTCTCTTCAATCAGCATTGGGCAGGAAGGAAGATCCATCGCCAACATCTATATGCTTCCCATCTCAGCGGACGAACTGATCCTCGGAAAGCTTTTTCTCCCATGGATTTTCTCAGGGGCAGGAATACTGGCAATCGCTTTGTTGATGCAATTTCTGGCTCCTGTTGCCCCAGGCCTGTTCTTGGCTGCCTTGGTTTTCGCGGCCTTCAACATGATGGTGCAAGGGTATGTGGGGCTTGGAATAGGCTCGCGATACCCCAGCTTTGACGCGGGACCGAGGGCAAGATACATCTCCCTAACCGGGTTCCTGATAGAGTTCGTTATGGGTGGCTTGGCGACGTTGGCGATTCTAACTCCTTTATTATTGTATGAAGGCACGGGATTATTTACTGGGTTCGGAGGCGGGCTGACTGTATCATTGCTATTGACAATCGTCTCGACAGCGGCAATTGGCGCAATCCTTCTCGTGTTGACCCGCCACTATTGCGTGCAAGGCATGAAGAAACTCTTTTCAAGCATGGAAGCATAGTTCAACGGGCCCCCTCCCTTTTTTTTCTTTACATCAGATGTAATGTTGCAATGTAATGTTGCAATGTAAGTTTTCCATGTTGCTTTGAGCGTTCCGGAAAAGGCTAAATCTTGATCCTGACTTGAGCGTTGCCCCTTTTTCTTCGTGTTTGCGTCCGATATCATGTGCGATTTCGATGATGAATGGTTGGCCCCTCCCTTTTTTTCACACACATCAGATGTAATGGATCCGCGTAATGGATCCACGTGTGTGTCAATGTTGTTTGCGCATATTCCGAAAAAGGGTTGATTATTGCCTTGGTTTCTCTTTGCTGTTTGGAGACGATTTTTGCCTGCGAGGACCGCTTATGTCAAAACGGGCGCGAGTTTCTCAGTTTTCTTGCTATTTCAGTCTTTTTCTCACGGTTTCTTCGGCCTTTCTAACCGCTTCGGCCAGTTTTGCGGTCTGCGTTCCGCCGCCCTGTGCAAAGTTGGGTCTTCCGCCTCCTCCTCCGCCTATTATGGGGGCTGATTCTCTGACAACCTCGCTGGCGTCGACTCCTTTTTCGACTGCGGCTTTGCCGGCCATGACCATTATTCTCGCGTTTTTTCCGTCTGATCCGTAGAACAGGGTGACCGTTGCCTCGTCTTGTTTGATTATTTCGTTTGCGGTCTGGACCATTCTGTCGATGTCGATGGATTCCTTGAAGTCTCTGATTACGAGTTTGACGTCGGCTACCGTCTTGCTTTCCGCCGTCTGGACTTGGCCCTTGAGTTTGGCGCTGTCCTGGATGGCTATTTCTTTGAGCAATCTTCTTCTTTCAACGCCTGCTTCCTTCAGTTCCTTCACGAGTTTCTCAGCGGTCTTGTCCAGCTTTTCTAAGGGGGCGTTCAGCGTTTCGGAGACTCTGACGAGCAGTTCCTCGTTCTTCTGGACGGCCTTTACGGCTGGTATTCCGACCGAGTACGCGAGTCTCTCGACTCCGTCTTGGACTCTTTCGGTGTGGGTTATCTTTAGAAACCCAATTTCGCCCGTGTTGTTCAGGTGTGTTCCGGCGCAGGCTTCGACATCCCAGTCGTCGGTTCTGACCACTCGGATTTCTTTGCCGGGCACTGCTCCGCCCTGGTAGAGCCTGAAGCCGTAGAGGCTTTCAGCGTCGTTTCTGGACATCCACTTCGTGTCAACAGGGAGGTTCCTTTGGATCGCCTCGTTGGCCAGAGTCTCTATCTTTTGAACCTCTTCCAACGTTAATCGGCGGTAGTGTGAGATGTCGAGCCTCGAGCCTTCTACGCCTTTCTGTGTGCCGTATTGCCAAACGTGTTGGCCGAGGACTCTTCTGGCGGCTCCGCCGACCACGTGTGTCGCCGTGTGGTTTTTCATCAGGCTGTAACGTTTCTCCCAATTGATGGCTCCTCTGAGCACGCTGCCTTCTTTGGGAACGTCGCCCTTTACTTTGTGGATTATGACGTTGCCTATTTTCTGGACGTCGGTAACCTCTGTCTTCTTGTTTTCGAATGTTAGGTGTCCGCTGTCTGCTGGTTGTCCGCCGCCTTCTGGGAAGAAGCATGTTCTGTCGAGTACGACGTACTGTTTTTCTATCACTTTCAGAACTTTTGCTTCAAACTCTTTCATGTATTGATCTTGATAGTATAGGGCCAACGTTGGTGGGAGGCCCGTGACCTTTGCCTTCATTTCCAGTTCTGGTGTGGCTTCCTTTTCGATGGCTGTCGGGGCGTTCATGTGTCTCTGGGCTATGAGGTTGTAGAAGTTGTCCGGCAGTTCCACGTTGAGGTTTTCTTGTTCTGCGGCCTGTTTGACTATTTCGGGCGGTAGGCCGTGGGAGTCGTAGAGTTCGGTTAGGGTTTCGACGGGGATGGTTTTCTTTCCTTGTTTTTTCAGCTCGGCTGAGATGCGTTTGACCATTCCTTCTCCGCGTTTGATGGTTTCTTCGAATTTTTCTTCTTCGACTTTGAGCATTTCTGTTATTTCGCTGTGCATTTCTTTGAGTTGGGGGTAGTCTTTGCCCCATAGGTTGATTTGCATGTCTACGATTTCGTGGAGTTTGTCTGGTATTTCCAGTATTCTTAGGAGGCGGTAGACTCTGCGGAAGATGAGTCTTGCTAGGTAGCCTTCCTGGATGTTGGAGGGTACTACGCCTTCGGAGAGTATGAAGCTGAGGCATTTTGTGTGGTCTGTGACTGCGAAGGCGTTCTCGATGGGTGTTACGAATTTTTCGAGTTCTTCCACGTTTGTGCCGACGAGTTGTGCTTCTTTCTTTCGTGTCAGGGTTCTGCTGGTGGTCTTGTCAAGGTTGACTAGGCCTGAGGCTTCGGCAACTTTCTTCAGCAGTGCTTGGTCGATTTTGGGTATGCCTGCCATCTTGAAGACTTTGTCGAGGAGTTCGCCGTAGGCTGCGTGGAAGCCGCTGGGGGCGCCTTGGCTGAGCCACGCGTATCGGTCTATGCCGTAGCCTGTGTCGACGGTTCTGATTGGGAGTTTGATGAACTGGTCGTTGACAAGTTTGAATTGCATGAATACGAGGGTGTCTACTTCTAGGCCTCTGATGATGGATTCTACGCATGGTCCTGCGTTTCCTCCGCCGATCCAGACGGCTTCTTTGTAGACGATTTCTTCTGGTTTGACGCCGAGGACGTTTGTTACGAAGTCGTTTTGGTATCTTACGGTCTGGTCTTTCCAGTACACTTCTTTGTCTGGGAGGTTGAAGGCGTGGGCTCCGCCCATTTCGAAGATGGTTTCGTGTCTGCCGAACGTGGGGCCTGTGTTGTCCACGTCGACGAGTCTAATGCAGGGTTGGCTGATTACGAGTGGGTTTGCGGGTGGTGGGGCGATTCCTTCTGTTACGTATGGTTGGAAGTCGATTATGCTTGCGTGGGTTAGGTAGATATCGCCTCTCCATCTTGCCACGACGGGGTAGGGTTTTATGCGGGTGTGGCCGTTTTTTTCGAAGAATGAGAGGAAGGCTTCGCGCATCTCGGGCAGGCTGTACTTTTTGCGGGTGGGCGGGTTGTTTATGAAGGTGTAGGATGCGCATCCTTCCGAGTTAGACTCGCCGCAAGTGGGCTTATCGGGAAGCTGCGTCCAATAGTATTCTTTGCATTTGGGGCACTGTTTTCTGACGTAACCTGCTTCCTTGAAGAATGGGAGGTCGTATTCCTCTTTCGGAAACTGCTGCTTCAAAGCGTAAACATCCTGAACTGGGAACTTTGATTTCAAGGATTAACAAAACGGACATTAAACCATTTCGCCCTCGCGTTTCCATCGTTGCCGGTTGCTTGCGCGCTTGTAAAGCTCGGTCTGTTTTGTCTTTTGGAGGTTTGTCTGCGAACTGCTTCGATGCTCTTTTCTCGTGTGTTCGCCCCCCTCCCCTTTTTTTCTTTACGTCTGTTGTAATGTTGCTTTGTAATGTGTAACCGTAAATTTGCATGTTGAGTGGTGAGAATCCGCGAACATCTGCTGTCCTGAGGCGGATCGAATTGTGTTCGAAATGTGTCGAAGTGCTCAATCTACCGCGTCAGGGGCTGTGCCAGTTTTCAATCAGTTTTTCATTTGTTTTGTGGTGTTTTTCGATTCCGTAGCGTACGGAGGGTTTTGTTAAGTGTCTCTGGGATCTTGCGGAGCTGATGTAGAGGCCTTTTTTTATGTTGCGTTTCTTCTTGACCTCGACCTTTCCTTGGTTTGTTTTTCTGAGCCCGCATTTTTCGCATCTGAAACCCTTGTTCTTGCCCATGGATTTCAAGCGTTTGCCGCATGTTGGGCAGGTCGGGTTCTGATAAGCAATGTTTGGGGCGGGCTTGAGCAGTCGGAGTTTTTCAAGGTTCACCGTTAGGGGTCTTCTTGCTGTGGGGGCTCTGACGCTGCCGTAGACTTGTACGTGATCTCCGCACATCAGTTCTCTCGCGGCGCGGTTCAGCACTCCTGTTGGTTCGTACGCGGCACAGTCAACTTGGGCCCATTCGTCTCTTATGGGAAAGATTACGTGTTTTCCGCGAATCATTTTCGGGCGTGCGGCCACGACTGCCTTTGCGATGACTGAACTGTAGGGTGTTAGTTGGCTCAGGTTGCCGATTCGTTTGAGATGCGCGTCTGTTCCCTGGTTGGAGCGGAAAATGATCCATCTTTCAACGGGTTCCAGCGGTTTGACCATTTCGAATGCTTTTTTCACGATTTCTGGGGTCTCGCCCCTGATGCCGAAAAGGATAGGATCTGGCCCTCGGGGTGTGATGATCACCCTGTGTCTTTCCGAATCAACGTTGTTGAAGGTGTAGGGGGCGGTGGCCTGGTCCATTTCGAATATTGAGGTTTCGTCGACTCTTCTCTTGAGTCCGCGGTTTTCTGGAACTCGATACGCGAGGATCTCGTAGGTGCAGTCTGCTTGGAGCGTTTCGCCTATTGCTGCCAAACCGCCGATGATTCCTCTGCCACTCTTGAAACCCACGGCTTCTCCGTTGTATTTCGCCAATAGCCTTGAGGCTTCCTTCAGAGTCACGATTCCTGTTATGGCCCGTTTTGAAAAGGCTCTGATTTCCTTGGGAATTCTGGCTCTTTCAAGGAACACAACCCCCGGATCTGTGCCTCTGAAATCTAGATCTGCATTTTCTTCGACGGCGGATATGACTGTCTCTTTTATTTGATCCTCAACGTTTTCGTCGCATCCTATTCTCAGGCACAGTGCCCCGTTTCCCCGGGTCTTCCAAGGCACGTTGGGATTCAGCCTGATCAGGTTTGGATAATCGATGAAGCTTGCACCGAGTCTCTGCAGCTTTTCAACGAGAAGTGCCGCAACGTAGGTTGTGCAGCCCTTCCTCGTAGAATCCGTATCGTCAAGTCCTATGTGCAATGTTTTCGTGTTCATTCGTCTGGACTCAGCCGTGTCAGGAATAGGATTCGGGCCGAAATATAAAGGGCCAACTGTGGGGTCCAAATAAAAAGGAGGGGATGCGTGCTATTTCTTTGTGGCTTCTTCCACGACGATCATCGTAAGCGTTGATCTGACCTTGTCGAGTCTTCTGACCTTCCACGTGACGATTTCCTTAAGCCTGTCCATCGTGTCCGCGCTAACGCGGGCGATGATGTCGTAGACCCCGTAAACAGCGTTTGCCTGCTCTACTCCTTCAACCTTTTTCAAGTCTTTTAGCACGTCGCTTTCTGAACCAATCTCAGTGTTGATTAACACGAAAGCCGTTGGCATCTAAATCTCCACAGTTATGTTTGTGTATAAGCATTAAAATATTTTGCTGAAGATTGAGGCAAACTCTTCATACCCACCACCGTCCATGAGCCTTGTGTCGGCAGGTTTCTGCATCTCTTGTTGATGGCACGGATAGGCTTATCTTTGTTTTGGGGACACTAGACTATCGGGCTTTGGACATGCTTAAACCTCATATTACGAGCCGCGAAATGCGAGCGTTGGAGTTGAACGCGGAGTATTTTGGTGTTTCCAGGCTTGTGTTGATGGAAAACGCGGGGCACGGCGTAGCATTGGAGGTTGCCTCACGGTTCAAACCCGGGAAGTCCGTGGTGGTTTTCTGCGGTTTAGGCGGGAACGGTGGCGACGGTTTCGTCGCGGCCAGACACCTGTCCTGCATGGGCTTTAGGGTTAAAGTCTCTCTGGCCGGAAAGATCAAAGACATATCGGATAAAGCGGCTCTGGAGAACTGGCATGCACTGCATTTTCTGAGTGACACGATTCCCGTTGAAGAGGTTTATGACAGTGCGCTCGTGTCGAAGGCAAAGGCGGACGTGGTGATTGACGCTTTGCTCGGGACAGGCGCTAAAGGAAAGCTGAGGCCGCCGATCCTGCAGCTTGTTGAAAGGATTAACCAGATGGACGCTTTCCGAGTTGCTGTTGACGTGCCGACAGGAGTCGATGCGGACACTGGTGCGGTTGAGGGTGAAGCTGTGAAGGCGGATCTCACAGTTACTTTTCACAGGTCGAAGAAGGGGCTTGAAAGAGCAAAGAAGTATGTAGGCGAGTTGGCTGTGAAAGATATCGGTCTGCCAGAAGAGTTTGAAAGGTTTGCAGGGCCTGGTGACGTTCTGCTCGTCGCCAAACCCCGTCCGCCCGAGTCGCACAAGGGAGATTCTGGACGTCTGCTGGTTATAGGTGGGAGCGAAACCTTCTCTGGAGCCCCAACTCTCGTCGCCCAAGCTGCCATGCGCACAGGTGTCGATTTGGCCTACGTTGCTGCACCGGAGAAAACTGCTTATGCCATTTCGTCAATGTCTCCGGATCTCATCACCGTAAAGCTTGAAGGAAATCATCTGAGCCCACGTAACCTGCAAACGTTGAAACCCTATGCGGAGGTTTCTGATGCCGTTGTTGTGGGTCCGGGACTGGGATTGCACTCGGAAACGGTTGATGCTGTGAGGGGAATAGTCGATATGGTGGAGAAGCTTGGGAAACCTTTGCTCTTGGATGCGGACGGTCTGAAAGCCTTTGCCGAGTTTAAGAGGAAGCTGGACGTGCCTTTGATGGTGACGCCTCACGCCGGAGAATATGTCATCCTGACGGGGAAGAAGCCGTCTGGCATCTTTTCTGAGAGGGTTCTGCAGGTGCAGAGGGCTGCTGCAGGCTTGAACGCTACCGTGCTGTTGAAGGGACATGTTGACGTTGTTTCTGACGGCAGGCGCGTCAAGCTTAATTTCACGGGCAACGCTGGCATGACGGTCGGCGGCACGGGGGACGTGCTTTCGGGTGTTGCTGGAGCTTTTCTGGCGCAGAAGTCGGACTGTTTCGAGGCCGCTGTTGCAGCAGCTTTTGTGAACGGCGCCGCGGGCGACTTTGTCTTTGAAGAGTTGGGGCCTCACATGGTTGCCACGGATCTGATTCGTTACCTGCCTGCGGTTTTGAATGATCCTATGAGTCACTTGAAGGTGCTGAAGGCGCGTGCAACGTCAGGTTAGAATCGTTGTTTACAACGCGAGACAGTGTGACCCTAAGAAGTGCACGGCCCTGAAGCTCAAACGGTTCGGTCTGGTTCGACAGGTGACTCAGTTGCGGTTTCTGCCGAAGAGAGCCGTTGTGCTTAACCCGTTTTCCGAGACTGCTTTTTCTCCTGCTGACAGAGAGCGCGTTGAAGGATTTGGACTCGTCGGTTTGGATTGCAGCTGGGAACACGCTGAAAAGGTCTTGCTGAAACACGTTAGAGGAACGTCCCGCTGTCTACCGATACTCGTTGCTGGCAACCCGGTTAACTTTGGCAAGCTCACGAAGCTTACGACGGCGGAAGCTCTCGCAGCGGCACTCTACATCGGCGGATTCAAAGAACAGGCGAACGGGTTGCTGTCCGTTTTCAAGTGGGGACACACATTTCTTGAGATAAACCATGAGAGACTGGAAAGCTACGCGAGCGCGAAAGACAGCACAGAAGTCGTGGAACTGCAGAACCGATTAATGCAAGGCGAGAATGTGCAGAATGCCAGTTTGGCAAGGACGGAAAAGGAAGATGAGTGAGTCAGAATTTCGAGTTGGAAACACCAAGATCAACTTCATTCAGGGAGACATAACCGACATGGACACCGACGCCATCGTGAACGCGGCCAACTCGTCTCTCATGGGAGGCGGAGGAGTTGACGGAGCTATCCACAGAAGGGGCGGACCGAGAATACTCGAAGAGTGCAAGCGATTGAGAGCACGAGAATGGCCGAAGGGTCTTCCGACAGGAAAGGCCGCGGTGACCTCCGGAGGCAATCTGAAGGCAAAATATGTTATCCACACCGTCGGGCCAATCTGGCACGGAGGCAAACACAAGGAACCAGAACTCCTCGCGGAAGCCTATCGCAACAGTCTCAAAGCGGCAATCTCCAAGAGACTGAAAACCATAGCGTTCCCCTCGATAAGCACGGGTGCATACGGATACCCCATTGAAAAAGCCAGCAGAATAGCATTGGCAACCGTTAAAGATTTCTTGGAAAAGGAGGACAACCTCGACAAGGTCACGTTTGTCCTCTTTTCGGAAGACGATCTCGAAGTTTACAAAGAGGCTGGCAAAGAAGTCTTCGGATAAATCGCTTTCTCTTCAAATGGGGATCTTTTTTTTGGGGCGCTCTGTTCTGCTTTGTACCTTCCGCTGGCCTAGGCTATTTGGATAAATGTTTGGTCGTGCAGAATGGGGCTTGCCCGTTTAGCTAGTCTTTGATGTCTTTTATGATTCTGAGGGCTTCTTCGATATGCTTTGTGGGGTTCAGTTGGGAGGAGAAGACGTGTCTGACGGTTCCTTTTTTGTCGATGACGAAGGTGACTCTTCCGGGCATTAATCCAAATGCTGAAGTAGCTCCATAGAGTTTTCTGACTTTGCCGCCTTCGTCGCTGAGAAGCACAAACGGCAGAGTGTTGGTTGAGGCGAATTTCTTGTGCGAATCCACGGACTGGGAGCTGACGCCAATAACCTCTGCACCTGCTTCCTTGAAGACCTCGTAGCTGTCCCTGAACGCGCAGGCCTCAGCAGTGCATCCCATCGTGAAATCCTTTGGGTAGAAGTACAATACGACGATTTTCTGGCCGATAAAGTCGTGCAGGCTCACCAGCATACCAGACTGATTAGGAAGCGTAAAATCCGGGGCTTGATCCCCAATCTTCACCTTGCTCTGTGCAGATTCTTCAGTGCTCATGTTTTGAGTTATCCCTCTCGGTCGCCCGCCTATAGCGAGCGTGTGTGCGCGTGTCTTTCTGAATGCAATTGTCCTCCCGTTGCCCAATTGCCTTTTGGTGCTTCATAAATAACTATTTCGACTGCTTCCTTGGGGATTCCTAAGTCTTCGAAAACTTTGGTTATCCCTTCGACTGTTTTTTTCTTGTTCTCAGGGCTCATGCCCTCCCAAACGGAAACTTGAACTATGGGCATTTCATTATTACCTCAAATGATGCTTTGCTATTTCGCCTAATTAACATGTTCCCCCAAGGTTCTGTCAAGTCTTCGGTGAAACGAGGTTCATGTCAAGATTCGGTGATGTGTTTCCCTAAAAGTTTATTGGCTAGGCTAGCCAATAGTGAAAGTGAGGAACATGGGAAAGAAAGCCGCTATTTTAGTAACCGTGTGCGTCATGATTATAGTTGTCGCCTTTTTCGAGTTCTTCGTGTTCATAACCCCAACGCAGCAGTCAAATGACCCCTATTCGCAAGCATATTACGATGAGTTTAACAAGACCCCTACGCCTGCGTACAAATACTCCTTCTCTCCTCCAGTCTCCATGTACAATGCCCTAATTATCGCGTTAGCAAGCGGAGGATGGAGCGTAACCTCGCTATGGAATATGGCAATCAGCGTTGAGCTGGACTACTGCGCCTTCCTTAATTCTTCCACCGAGATAGGATTCGCGCTATTATCTCCAGTGACACATTCAGTCGCAGATTGGTCACCTAAACAGGTCAATGACACGACTTACCGATACGTCTGGACGATCATCGTCCATAACTCAGGCCCCGCTAAGAGTGGTAAATCTATAGGCCCCACTTTGAGCGCGCGCGGATACTATTTTGTTGACGCTGCAACGGCTGAATTAGTGCGTCCGTGATGTCTTCATTTTTGATTCCGGCTTGCATTTTGTATCATCGTTAGCCACTTGTTTTTTCCTTCTATCGTGATTCCGCAAGCCTAACTAGGAGTCCTGCGCGCGCTCACCGACAACTTGACAGCTCTCCCCCAAACAGTACGTGCGTTACAGGAATCAAATAGTCGCTGGAAAATATGATACTTGCGTTCCACTACGGGGCTTTATCGTTCGATTAGAGCGCGGCCGTGGGCGTGATTTTTGGTATTGATTGCGGGTTCATAACTGCTTTATGGGACTCGGGGCTTTGTTTTGACTATTCAGCGTAGAATAGCGACTGGCATAGACGGGTCGATATGGAAAAAACTGTTGCGGAATCCGTTTCGAAGGCAATAATTGAGTTGATCCAGAAGATCCGAGTCTTGCACGTGGATGACGATTCAGGCGTCCTGAAGATTACGAAAGAGGCTCTGGAGTTAGAAGCACCGGTCCAAGTTGAGACGGCCGCTTCTGTTGAGGAAGCTTTGCAGAAGCTGGAGAAGGAAAAGTTTGACATTGTCGTTTCCGACTACCAGATGCAGGGGAAAGACGGCTTAGATCTGCTAAAGACACTGAGAAGTAGCGGAAACACGATACCGTTCATCATGTTCACGGGAAAAGGCAGAGAGGAAGTGGCGATAAGAGCTCTTAACATGGGAGCCAATCAGTACCTCAACAAGCTGGGGGAGACCGAGACCGTTTACACGGAGCTGGCTCATAGCATTACTGAACTGGCAAAAACCGGTAAGGCTGAAGAAAAACAGTCCGAGCTGGAACAGAAATTTCGGATTCTGTTCGAGAAAGCAAACGACGGACTCGTCTACGTAGATCTTGCTGGAAGAATCTTGGACGTAAACGAGAAGGCAGCAGAGATTGCGGGAAAGAAAAGGGAGGATATTATCGGAAGATCTTTCCTTGAACTCGGCTTAGTTAGTTCAGAGAACATGCCCGTTCTTGTTGAGAGGCTAAGAAAGCAAACGGCTGAGCCTATGGGAAGGTTCGAGTTCGAAATCGAAAGAGAGAACGGTGAGAAAAGGTTCATAGAAATAAGCTTCGCGCTCATTCAGGAGAACAACACGCCAACAGGATCCTTGGCCATCATTAGAGACATCACAGAACACAAAAAGACTGACGAGGTGTTGAGGGAAAGGGAGGAGCGTTATGCTATATTATCTGCAGCCGCGTTTGAAGCTATCGGCATCTGCGAACAGGGAAAAATAGTTGATGCTAACAATCAGTTGGCCAAGATGCTTGGATACGAGCTAAGGGAACTCGTCGGAATGAATGTACTCGATTTCGTGGCTCCAGAATCGCGGGATCTTGTCACCGAAAACATGGGAAAAGGAATCGAAGGCCCCTACGAACATTTGGCTTTGAGAAAGGATGGTTCTGTTTTCCCAGTCAGAGTACGCGCCAAACCAATTCGGTACAAAGGACGCACTGCAAGAGTGACCGCCATCCGCGACATTACAGAGGACAAGAAACTCGAGAAATCTTTAGAAGAAAACGAAGAAAAGTTTGCAGGGTTGTTCAGTGGCAACCCTGAAGCAACAGTGTTCATAGACCCGAACCTGAACATCGTTGAAGTTAATCCCCGCTTCATCAGCCTTTTTGGATATGGACAGGAGGAGGTCAAAGGCAAATGCCTCAACGACCTAATAGTGCCCAAGAATCTGGCTGAAGAGGGAAGAATGCTGGATTCGAAGGCGAAAGACGGTTACGTTTACCACGAAACTGTCAGAAGAAGGAAGGACGGTTCTCCTATCCCAGTATCTGTGTCAGCTGCACCTATCTCCTTTAAGGGCCAGTTGATAGGTTACGTCGGCGTTTACAAGGATGTTTCTGAACAAAAAAGAGCTTTCGCCCTGTTTAGAGGCCTGTTTACCGGAAATCCAGAGGCTGCGGCTTACCTTGGGCCAGACTTCCATATTCTGGACGTTAACCCACGTTTCGAGGACCTCTTCGGATATTCTCTTGAAGAAATCAAGGGAAAACACATCAACGAAGTCGTAGTGCCCAGTGAGATGCAGGAAGAGGGAAAAGTGCTGGACCAGAGGGCAGCCAGAGGCTACGTGTATCATGACACCGCTAGAAAGAGGAAGGACAGCTCACTCGTTCCCGTGTCGGTTTCGGCTGCTCCGATCGTCGTCGAGGGCAGTCTTGTCGGCTACGTGGCAATGTACACGGACATTTCTGAACTGAAGATGGCAGTTGCAGCAATGAAGGAAATGATGCAGAAAACGATTTTGACGAATGAAAAACTGCGAGTCGTCGGCGGATTGACCAGACATGATGTCAGAAACAAGCTCAGCACGGTGTTGGGAAACTCTTACCTGTTACGGAAACAACTGGCCAGCGACGCTGGGGTTATGGATAAACTCAAAGACATGGAAGAGGCAGTTCACCAGGTCACGCAGATTTTCGAATTTGCAAAGGACTATGAATCGCTGGGTGTCGAAGAGCTCGTTTACGTTGACGTGGACAAAACCTTTGAAAAAGCAATTGGACTTTTCGCAGACTTGAAGCACACCATCATAGCAAACAACTGTGCCGGACTGACGGTGCTGGCCGACTCGCTGCTCAAACGGATGTTCTACAACCTGATCGATAACTCGCTAAAACACGGTCAAGACACTTCCAGAATTGAAATCCGCTACCAGGAAACGAGCCCGAATGAGCTGAAACTGTACTACGAAGACGACGGCGGGGGTATACGGGAGGAGACAAAACCCAACCTCTTCAAAGAAGGATTCACCACAGGAAACGGAACAGGCTACGGACTCTACCTCATCAAGAAGATGATGGAAGTCTACGGCTGGACAATCATGGAAACAGGCATACCGGGAAAAGGAGCCCAATTCACGATAACAATACCCAGAATGAACAAGAACGGGAAAGAAAACTACCAGATTGCTCCACACAGCTAACAGTCCGCCTGGATTAACACATTTAAAGACTGAAGCGCCGGGCGTCGTCCACTTTATTTGTTCATTTTTTTTAGTCGTGTTCGCTAGAGCGGTCATTTAATGTGCGGCATAGTAATTCGCGACGGCTCTGAACGATTCTTTAGGTTCCCAGGGCATGTCCGGGTAGGTGGTGCCGTGCCCTCCGTCGCCGAAGCTTTTGACTAGGCTGGAGCTCGCCATGTCGAGGTCGTACCTCGGATTATCGTCGTAGGGCCAAAGGGGCGATACGAACTGGGATACGAAAGCGCCATCTACACCTGCACTGTCTAGAACGGTGAGCTGGTCAACGAGTTGACTTGCTTGCCAACCCTCGTCGCGAACATGATTTCCTTTGACGTGCGGACGTACGAATCGACCCAAGAGTGGTAAATGATGTAGAAACTGGGACCTTTGGTCAACGATGTCGCCGCCGAGCCCTGTTGAACTCAGGAAGCCTTCCGTGCCGATGCCCTCTTGACAGGTGCCGTAGCCGAATTCGGTTATCACAACTGGCTTGTCATGTGCGAAAGATGGTTTGAGAAGTTCGACGTACTTGTCTTCGATCCGCTTGCTTCGGTAGTGATCAACGCCGACGAAGTCGAAGAGGCTCCAGTCAACCAGTTCAAACACGAGCGAGGCGTACGTGACTTTGCCATGAAAAACTGAGCGCACCTTCTCATTCGCCCTAGCCAAGAACTCGTTAAGCGGCTTGTTGTGCTCTCCAGCCTTGAGTTTGGACAAGACTCTGGGGTTGCTCACTCGCTTCTGGAGATTTCTGCCCTCCACTATGCCCTGCATAAAAAGGGTTAACTCCGAACCCACGCTGAACACGAGCTTATCTGACCATCCATGCTGCAATCTCTCCGCAGCGGTCGCCGCTTTGGTAATGTAATCAAGCGTCTCCTTCTGGCTCTTGTCCCACAACAGGGGAGAAAGCCACACCTCCAGCCCCTGTTTCAAGGCGTCCTCTGCGACAATCATAAGGCGCTCGATGCTGAGGCCGCAGATTCTGACTGAGTTACAATGCAGGTCATTTTTGATTATCTCCAGCTCGCGATGAACTGTCTTTAGATCGAAAATGGGGCGCCAATTGAAGTAATATTGGATGCCCACGTCGTAGCTCACTCCTTTTCGTTTCAATTGACCTGCCTCTTCTAATCGCCCACCGCTTTCAAGGCAAGAGCAAAGTTATTAACATATATGAAAAGAACAGAATACTACCGATTACTCTTCAAGGCACTTAGACACCATGAGAAAAGCTCACGGGTCGGGTGGCGCGCGCGCTAACCACACTTGTGTGGTTTTGGTTTAGCCAGTCTGTTTTGAAAGGAAATCCTTTATTCTTAAGTTGCAGTCTTGGGGGTTTTCTAGTTGTGGAAAATGGGCCGAATTGTTGACTTTTGTTAATTGGCTTTTGACCATTTTCTTGGAGAGTATTTCCGCCATCTTGCTCAAAGCCAGAGAAGTGTTCGTTCCGGATATCAACAAAGCTGGTTGAGAGATCATCGCGGCTTCTTTCTGGGTGAAGCCTGGAAGCTTGGTCGTAAGCTCTCTGATGGTTTCCTTGTTGTCCAGCATGATCGACTTAACCTGTTCTGGAAATGCATCGAAACCATTTTCCTTTTGTTGCAACCCGTTGACGAAGATTTTCAGCGCGTTTTCACCGTTTCCTCTGTCGAGCTCTTTGAGGGCGGGATATGTTGAACCATTAAGCAGCTTCCGCGCTGCCAGCGCAACCGAAGGCATCCTCAAGAGGAGAGCCAGCCTATCCTGAGATGAATTCAAATTTCTGATCAAAAGCGTTGGAACGAACGGCTCAATCAAGATCAGACTCTTCACGAGTTCAGGATGCTTGAACGCACAGAAAGCTGCGACGAATGCCCCATAGGAATGACCGACCAAATGGGCTGGACTCTCAGCGATTTTCGAAATCAGCCCTGCGAGATCATTCGCGTTATTTTCTATCGTACTGTTCTCGAAATCTTTTTTCGTATTGGGATACGAACATCTTCGACTATAACTGATAGTTCGAAATGTGTCTGACAATGCCTTAACCTGAGCGTCCCACGCTCGATAGTCCATGGGTATACCGTGAACCAGTATCACCGGTTGTCCAGACCCGTTTTCCAGATAATTCAGTTTGACACCATCAACGTCGACGAACCAAAGGCCACTCATCTGATCCCTTCTTGTCCTCTTGTAGTTTCCAGTATAAACCTTTTCTTGCCGCAACCGTACGCAATCAAGTTATAAGGAATTACAAAAGAATCCTGAGGCAGTGACTGAACAATTGTCGTTGCAGCGGTCTGAACCGGGTAGGATTTGTGAAGATGGAGAGACGCAGGCTCGCAGTGTTCGATGTTGAGGGCGTGCTGATTCCTAAGAGGCGCTATCTCCTCTTTGAGGTAGGTAGGAAGCTTCGCTTTTCGCAGTTTATACGCATAGCCTTGTTCGGAGTATTCTACGAGCTGGGTCTAATTTCGCTGAAGTCTACGATGAAGCACGTGTTCAGAGTCTTCAAAGGTTTCTCGCAGGATGAGCTTATTCAAATTTTCAAACAGACTCCCTTGCTGCCCGGCGTGAAAGAGGTTTTTGAAAAACTGCACAGCACAGGCTGGAAGACAGCGTTGATAAGCTCTGGGCTGCCGAATTTTGTGGTTAATGACTTGGCGTCAACGCTTGGGGCAGATTATGCTTTCGGTTTTGAGTTAGGGGTAAGAGACGGTGTTGTCACGGGGGAGATATGGGGGGACAGCATCGAACATGATGGAAAGCTTACGATACTGAAGAGGATCTTGGAAACCGAGGGTTTGACGCCGAAGGATTGTGTTGTGGTCGTAGACGACCGTAACAACGCGTCGTTAATGCTTCCCGAAATTCTCAAGATAGGCTATAATCCCGACTTTATAATCCGCATGAAAGCAGATCACGTGGTCACAGGATATCCACTCGAAGTCCTTTCGATTATTCAAGGCCAACCGAAAACCCATAGATTGCCGTCTAAGAATGATGCTGTTCGAGAGATCATTCATGCCTCAGGCATCGCAGTACCTTTTCTTTCAAGCCTGATTGGCATCTACCCTGTTGCTTACTTTATTCTGTTTGTGACTGCGTTCTACGTCATTTCCGAGTTGACGATAATGGAGAGAGGAAACTTGCCAGTTATCTCGTCAATAACTCGCCACGCGACGACACCGGAAGAACAATACGAGTTCCGCGCTGCTCCCATATTCTATGCTTTCGGAATATTGTTCACTCTCCTTCTGTTTCCACGTCCTGCAAGCTACGCTGCCATCGTGATTTTCGTGTTTGGAGACAGTGCAGCTTCAATCTTTGGAAAAATGTTTGGAAGGAACGTGCTCGCGTTTAACAAAGGAAAAACATTGGAGGGTTCACTCTTCGGTTTCGTTTTCGCCTTCTCGGCAGCGGTATTCTTCGTGAACCCGTTCATCGCAGCATCAGGGGCGGCTGCAGCCATGCTGATTGAAACTCTACCCTTGCCGATAAACGATAACCTAGTTCTCCCCTTAGTAACCGGAGCTTTGCTGACTCTCCTGCTCTAAAACACGCGGAAGAAGCGAACTCTCATTACCGCGACGCGTTAAGGCGCAGAAATACTTTTTATCGTCGGCCAGGTTGGAGTTACGCGATGAGGGGTTTCCTGATTTGACAGCCAATGACTACTGGGATTCAGCTTACAGGAGCGGGGAGTTTGAGCATTGGGAATTGAATTATCCGTCGCCTGAACTAGTCGCTATCGTCGCCACAGGGATATTGAGGAAAAACTCTAGGATTCTCGATGTGGGGTGTGGAGGCGGTTTAGACGCGATTTTTCTTGCGCAATTTGGATTCAATGTTATAGGCTTAGACTTCAGCCCTGTTGCGCTTAAAATTGCTGAAAGAAGGGCAAAGAAAGCTCGTGTGGAAGTTGATTGGCGCCTTGGAAATGTTCTCGATCTGCCAGTCGAGGATGAAACCGTAGATTTCGTAACCGATCGCGGATTATTCCACGTGATTGAGGATGTTGATAGACCAAAGTATTCTTCAGAACTTTGCCGCGTTCTAAAGCTCCAAGGACGTGCGCTCATCCGTGGAGCAAGCGTTGAATCTGCTGCTCAAGACCGATTCAATCCAGTGACCGAAGAAGCAATCGAGAAATATTTCTCTTCGAGCTTCGAAAGCAGCCCAGTTTTTCCATTTCCGCTGATCTCAATAGCGGGCGTGATGGATGGGAGGCTTGTTGTTCTAAAAAAAGTAAAACGCAGCCGGACTTAGTGGAATGGTTTGTCTCAGAATTTTTCAAAAAACGTCCTTATTCTTTTGTTTCAATTAGCTTCGCTGCTTGTTTGGATTCGATGACTGAAACGATCTCAAAGTTCACCAAGTCTTGCCATTGAATCACCGATTTATGGAACAAACTTGCATCGTCGCATTCCATTAGTTGAAAGCAACGGCTGTAGTTGGCTTCTGTCCAACTTTCAATGTATTTTAGTCCTTTTGGCAGCATTCTGCCTCTTTCCCGTACCCTGCGGTAAACTGCTTTTGCATCTTTGAAACGTTCAATCACCTTAAACAGCATATATGTGGTCCTTCCAGTTCTAGTAACCTTCACACATTTTTGCTCAAATAGCGTTCATTAACGTTTTGTTTAAAGATGGGCTCTGAGGCTGGTATGGTATAATTTGGCGGAGTTGAAGAAAGAGCATTAACCCAGGTCTGCGCCAGCTATGCCGCGTGTTGGGGAGGTTGCTTGGCGTTTTCGGCGGGTGTGGGTCTGTCGAGCTTTTTGTGGTATACTCTGGCTGTTATGCAGAGTGCAGCTACTGTTACTGCAAGCCAGAATGTCCACTCTACCTCTGAGGAGACGGCGATTCCGTGTACCGTGCCTTGGGCCACGGAGGTGGGTAGTTGCAGCGTTTTCGCCCCGGACCACGGGACGTTCAGGTCTGCTACTGACATGGTCGAGGGTCTCAGCATCGTTCCGATTATCATCGTTCCGATCATAGTCCCAGCGTTCGTTACGAGCAGCATTAGTATGATAAATGTGATTAGGATTCCCAGTGGCTTCTTGTAAGCGAAGCCTAGCAGGCGTTTTGAGTAAGGCTTAGTAGGGACTACCGAGTAGACGACGAGAACGATGCCGACGGAGACGAGCATCACCATGAACATCCAGCCGATGGCCGCGATTATCGGAAGGGCCACGTCGTAGCCCACGATGTTTGTTGACACGTGTACAGGAGAAAGGCCTACCCTTACCAGAGTTTGCCCCACGGTGATTTGCCACCATGGAACTGACAAAGACGACACTGCTAACACGAGGGTCAAGGCACCCCCGACGAGAGCGAACCAGTTCACATTTTTTGCGTGTAGGTTCTTCATATTCAAGTTCAGGCCCTTCATGCTGTCACCTCAGTATCGAAACGTTGGTAATCGTGCTCGTTCCGTTCATCTGCAGCATTATGCCTGAACAGTTGATGTTCGCGTTGGAAATGTCAACATTAAAACTGCTCTCGCCAGAGTGAGCGGTTGCAACGTGCATGGCGGCTTCCTCAGATAGTGTTCCGGTCATTTGGAACGTACCCGTCTCGTTAGCACCGACAGTGACGGGGTCAGCGAGCGATATCTGCCCCAAAGGATAACCGTCGCTATGATCCGTCACGTTCGCCGATGACGAGATTACCATCAAGTTGGTCGCTGTTGGGTTGGTGAAGTTGAACAGTAGACAAAACATCCGCGAGGTAAGGTTGCACCACGAGTCTATTACTTTGGGCATCTCGGGTCCACCCTGACTCGACAGCAGGTTGGTGAGTTTGTTAACGTTCGAGGGAGTTAACACTCCGCTCAGATTGTTACGGTAGATGAGCAGGGTTGCCCCGAGAGGTCCCACCACGATGAATATGCTGATCAACGCGAGAATCAACTGAGTCTTCTTAACACTCGGCTGGACATTCGCTTTCCTTATGGTAAGACCAAGAGGAAGAGAATAGCTGACAAAACCGCAAGGATGCCTTCGCATTCGAGTCATCACAGTTTGAAATCTCTTTCCCTAAAAGTTTTGTCAAATTGAAATTCTTATTTAAAATCCTGACATTCTGCAGCGAACCCATAACTGACAGATAAAACCGAGAACCTTTTTCGAATTCGGGAATCGCACAACGTGGACTGTGTGAGACGAATCGAAAGCGATTCATGACAAAACCGTGAACTTAAAATGTTCCCGGCACTTCCTCATCCAATAGATCGAATAAGTTGGTGGAGAGTTCTGATGAGCAGTAAACGCTTGGACGTTGATGTGAAGCATTTTGCTGAACTTGCTGTCCGAATGGGAGCAGTTGACGCGAAACGGATTGACCCGAAAAACATTGTCGTTAAGGACTGGGTTAGGCTTAAATGTCAATACGGCTGCGGGAATTATGGTAAATCTCTTACCTGCCCACCTTTCAGTCCAACGCCGGAACAGACGAGAAGAGTTCTGAAGGGTTATTCCCGTGCGATCCTCATGAAGGTATCAGACGAATCTATAGAGATACATGACATGATTGCTAAATTGGAAAGACACGTTTTCCTTTCTGGATACCATTCTGCCTTTGGACTGGTCGCTGGGCCCTGCGCACGGTGCGACAAATGCAACCTTCAGCACTGTGTTTATCCGAGGTTGGCGAGACCCTCCTTGGAATCCTCCGGCATAGACGTATATGCCACTGCTAGAAAAAACGGATTCCACATCGAAGTCCTGAAAACGCGAAAACAAAAGCCAACGTACTTCGGACTGCTACTTGTCGAGTAGTGGTCGGTACCATAGGTCCTGTTGATAGCACAATCAGTTTTTCTATAAGAAACCGCGGAGCGTTTTGCTGAAAGAAAGTCCAGATTGGGAAAATGAATCCTCAAATCATATGTCTTAAATGAAAATCACCATAAAAACAGAAGATATGTTTCGAGCAAAGGGACAATGCAAATTTCTTTTGTTTGCATTTTGTTTAGCGATTTGTTTGACAATGGTTACAATCATGCGAGTTGAAGCGTCGAGTCAGTTTGACGGCACCTACAGCTATTCGTATACGTATGATTGGAGCGGACAGTGGACGACCATGAATCTTGGAGCCGTTTTTATTGTAAGTAATGGTCAAGTCTCTATGAGTGGATCGAGCGACTTCTACGGTAGCGTGGACTCAAGTGGCTACGTGGAGTTTTATGGTCCAAGCCCGCTGGGAGGGGAACAGGCAACTTTTTCAGGCACCATTTCAGGCGGGTCCGGTAGCGGCTCTTGGACTACGCCAAGCGGCGCGAATGGAAACTGGGATATAACCTTCGTCGGCGGAGGAGGTGGTTCCATCGGCGGCGACCCCGTCTCTTGGTCGATTGCTGCTGTTGCAGGCGTGCTTGTTGTGGCGTCTTGTGTAGCGGCGCGCCGTTACAGCGTTTCCCAAAGGAAGAAACTTCAGACTCAAGTTCAAGGTGTTGGTCAGACAACTCAGACAAAAGGTCGACACGGTGCCCAACGAATGGCGCCCCCACTGCCGCCATCCAATCTAGGGTCGGGGTTCGTCACGAGTCCCACTGATAGCTCTCCCTCAACGCTTCTTCCACCCTTGAATCCCATCACTGGTGATGGGGGGTATCACCTGGAAGATTATGGTGTAGTGCGCGTCGCACCTACAGAATTCAGCCCCATGCCATACATGAGTGCCAACTGGTTCCCTGGAGGTGTATCGCTCGCATGGGGAAGACCGCAGTACGATCCCTCAAAGTATAAGCTCATCCAATTCGACATCAGCCAAATGACCTATGGCCCCAACAGCACAGTTCCTCAACCCACCTCTCAAACTGTTGTCACAGACGATGGACGTTCGACAGTGTTCACACAGAACAGGCTCTTCGGGCAAACGTACACGAACAGCACTGGAGGCGATGTCGCAGGCTTCAGGGTTGACCCACTGTTTCAGAACCTGCAGACAGGCCAGACATTCCACGCAGGCGGACTCGGAGTTAAGATAGGCCAACCCTACGGCACCTACGGCGTAGGACCCTGAACAGTTTAAGAACCCACGCGACTGCCCCAAGAAAACCAGGATTCTAATTTAGCCTGTAAAAGTTCTCAGGTTCCGTTTGGCGGCATCCAAAGGGATGCCACCATAATCCCCCAGTTTTCATGCTGACTACTCTTCTTGCGGAGGGTTTGCCTCCGAATTTGTTCAGGAAATTTGCTCAAAATGTGGGGTCGCTGGGATTTGAACCCAGGTTGCCAACGCCCCAGGCTGGTATCCTAGACCAGAGTACCCGCAAATCTCTCGGGATACCCTCAAAGCAGGAGCGCTCTGATTTCCTAGACCAAGCTAGACTACGACCCCAACAATCCACCAAATACGAAGGACTAATAATAAAAACCCTTCTGGAACCCCAAAAAGAAGGCAAAGCCGAAAACACCAGAACCAACATAGAAGAGATACTGAAACAACTCAGCAGAAAAACAGACCTAGAAAACCCCGAAACAGTCAAACTCTACATATCAACCGCAACAAACGAAAAAACAAGACGACCACTCGCAAACGCAACGAAAAACAAACTATGCCTTGCCTTCGACTGGCTATGCAAAGCAAACCACTTCACATGGCAAAAACCATTCTACAAAGTAGCAGAAAGAACACCCATAATCCCAACAACCGAAAACGTAACAAAGATAATCTCAGCATCAAACCAAGAACACGCAACAATATTCACAATACTAGCCGAAACAGGAGCAGATGGAGAAGAACTACACAGAACATCCCGAAGCAAAATAGACACAGAACAAAGAACCATTACAATAACAGGAACAAAAGGACACGGCTCAGCCACCTACAAACTCAAACAAAAAACCAACGAAATGCTCAGAGAATACCTGCCAAAAACCCCGAAAACTATCCATTTCCAGACCCAAAACAATAGGCGAAGCATGGCGAAGAACAAGAAACAGAGTAGCCGACAAGCTCAAACAACCAGAGCTTAAAAATATCCCAATGAGAAATCTACGCAACTACTCAGGAGCAAGACTCTACTACTCATTACCAGACCCATCGCAATAATGAAACATCTCAACACAAAAAACTAGAAACAGCCATGCACTACATCAGAGGCATCACAATAAACGGCGAAGAAGAATACATTACCAAAGGAGCAACAACCGCAGAAGAATATATGAAACTTATCGAAGAAGGTTTCACCAAAGCAAACGAAATCGACGGAATACACATCTACAAAAAACGGAAATGAAAGCATGACCAACCACAACCGACCAGACTTCTACGGCCTAATAACCATACAAGAAAAAGGCCAGTACAAACCAATCAGAAAAATCGCAATATGGAAACAACCACCACCAAAACCAAACAGCAAAAGACCACCCTACGCGGGAAACGTCGAACTCAACAGACAACGATACCGAATAGCACTATGGGAAAAAATTGAACAATAAGACAAAAACATCTCCCTTTTTTCTGAGGTTAAAGTGAAAAAGCGGTTTTCAGCTGATATAAAACGTAATTAAATGTAAAAGTCTGAGAGCTGAACGCTAGGGTGATGTTGAATGAATTGGCGTTAACGATTCTGTAAGAAAAGGCGTCGTCAAAGGATACTGAAACTGTCCCGTTTTGTACACCTACCCCATCCTCAGACCCATACGGTCCAAAAGTTGAATTAGGAGGGAACCAAGCTTCCACTAGACCGCTTTGATTACACGAAGCAAGGCTATTTCTTTCACTGTCTAACTGGCGGTCTATACCACCAGGCCAAGAAACATTGAGTGATCCTGAAACGTTCTTGAAGGGGAAAGGATCGTAGAAAAGGTACAAGGTATTGCCTTTGATGGTGATTTTAGCGTCGTTTTCAGCTTGCACTACGAGCGTGGGCATCTGCGGGCCAAACACGTAGAACTCCAAAAAGGCTATTCCTGATACACACAAAACCCCGACCAACACCGCGAGTAACACAACTAATCGTTTCAATGTCCTTATCCCTCAAAAAACCACTACACAACCACGTAAATAACCTTTCTTTTTAATTAATATTTATCTAAAATCTAGTAGCGCGCGCTAAGAGCTTTTCGAGAAATTGTCTATTTCTGATGCGATTATTCCTTCGAAAGTCTTATATGAAAATGAACTACATTAAAAATCGAAGTGGGGAATGGATGAGTAAAGATTCTATCGATGCGGTATCCGTCATTTTTGCGTATGGATTCCCAGCCTTACTGATAATATTCGGTTACATTGCCTACGCCCTCTCATTCAATTATAATAACCTCGAAATTCATGATTTCGGAGTAGCGCTGTTAGTAGTCGGAATCATATTCTACTTCATCGAATTGGTTGCAAGAGATTTGGGTGAAACCGAAGATCAGTTTGCGCCGCTTAGAGCGATTTCCACCGTTTTTGCCTATGGGATCCCAGCGCTTCTGATAATTCTAGGCTCCATGGCCTGCTTCAGGGCGATCCCGTATGGCGAGTCTGATCTGTTCAACCTTGGACTAGCGCTGTTGATAGTTGGAATCATATTCTATTTTATCGAAATGGTGGCAAGGCTTGTTCAAAGATTCTCAGAACCAAAGTGACCCTTATGAGACTAGCTTAGGCGATTTCGTCCTTTAGACAGGCGCGTTTTCAACGGTTTATCGGTTGTAATAGAGGAGCCAAACGAATCTCCACACTGTTAGGGCTGGGAATGGCGTCGTGTCCTCGTTTTTTGCCAGACTGTAAATGTCATCAGACTCAGTACCAGTATAATTGCAAATACGGGGGCCAAGACGGCAGAGTTGTGTAAGAGATAAGCGACGCCTAGGATGATTATCACGCCTAACGCCAAAACTGGGGAATCGCCGACAAGAAAATCTTTCCAGAATGAAAAGAAGCTTTTGATTCCTTTCCTGAGCACACTCGGCGTTTTATTGTTTGGCGACATTTTGAACCTCCATTTCCATCTTGTGGACTCTTTTGAAATGAGCTACCAATCCCACTGTTGCCAAGAAAATTATCGCCAGGAGAACCAATATGAACACGTCCTCTAGAGGCCACTGGACACCGACGCCTTCACCCATCCAGAAAAGCCCAAAAACGGTGAGCAGGTTGCCCACACCCAGCTTCATATAATTCTCCGGCACTCTAGCCAGAGGCTCCGCAACCGCAGCGCCTATCGCTGAAATGAGTCCCACAGCGACGACGGCACCGAGCGCAGCAGTTTCCAATTGATTATGACTTCCGCCGGCTAGACCGAAGCTGATCACAATCATGATGACCTCCATACCTTCCAGAAGCACGCCCTTGAAGCTCACGACGAAAGCTAATGAATCTCGTTTCCCACGAATCCCCTTCTCATGAGAAAGAAGCGCTACCTCTCTTTCGTAAATGTCGCATTCATCATGCAGGGCCTTAAAACCCGTCTCCCGAAGTATGGCCTTCGTGAGCCACTGCAGCCCAAAAACAAGCAGCAGCGTCCCCACGACAACTCGCAAAATATACAGGGGAACATACTGGATCAGCGCAGCGCCAACCACAACCACAATCACGGCCAAACAAGCCAGCGCAAGAGCTGCCCCTTCGAACGTAGAACGCCAGCCCCTAGTAATACCCGATGCCAGAATAATGGTAAGGGCTTCAACCGCTTCAACCGCGCTCGCCACCGTTACCGTAATAAACAAAAGGACCGTACTTTGATCAATCACCAAAAATCATGACCTTTCTTATGCTGATGCTGATATCGTCGAGTTCTTTGCAGCCGAAGCGCGCGCGTTTGAATCTCACCATTTCTCAGACGGGTAGAGACCGTTCATCAAAAATATAAGTATGACGCGCCGGGAAAATCCAAACCAATCAAGGAATCCATGAATAAGTATCAGAAAAATCCTCGGAAGAACAGGGAAAAGCGGTCAAATCCGAATCAATAGCACGCTTCATCTTAGCCAAACTTGACGAGCGCATCCATTCCAGATGCTCCTGAACGGAAATGTGTTATTAATCAATTTGGAAAGAGAAAATAGCAGGGGCTGCGCAATTCTTCTGTATGACTTATCAGAACATTTTGAAGACGAAACTTCAAGGATCGAAGACGCGTGCATCATGGGAAGATAAGAGAATAAAGCGAATTCAAGAGGCACTAAACTGGAAAGGTGGAACTGAAGAAGAACCGAAAAAGTATCTAGTCGCGGTTCTTTCAAACGGTCTGGAAGTGTTTTTTCTAAAACCTGGGAAGGAAGCTAGAAGAGAGAGGCCAAATCTTTATGACATGCTCCCGGTTGTCGGCAATCCTGATTTGAAACTCAAATTTGATGATGTGTGGAGCTATCTGTCCCAGATATCTGTCGTAGATTTTGAGATTTTTAAGGTTGTTCTTACCTTGATTTACAGAAATGCTTACTTCATCGACCACGTCGAGAAAGAAAATGGAAAAATCAGGTATGAACCTATCGAAGATATAACAGAATGCATAGAAAGAATAGACAAGCAAGTAGGCAACATCTCATCGCTCGGATTGATGGGCCTTTTGAATTTCTTAGACATCTTGGGCTGGAATGAAGACATGAAGTACCACGTAGAAGAAAACAGAGCCACGTTTTCAGGGAAGTATGACTTGAAAGTTGGCAGAATAAACACTTTGCTTACTTGTATACGAGTACCGTATCAGGCATCATTGTTCGTGGCCCACTGTTTGGATAAAGCCAATGACAGGAAAAAGATAGATTTTTCACTGCTTTACAACATAATGCAGCAATTCGCAAAATCCAGAGGTACCTGTACTCCAACGCAGCAACAGCTTACGGAATGGCTATCGCCGTACTTAGAAAAGTGACATCAATCATGGGGTTTTTTCCAACAAGAAGTTCCAAGCAAAGGACATTGCCCTCCCCAAATCAATACATAAAGATAGGTCGGGGTAAATTTTGTAAATCTAAGAAGAGGAACGATAATCAGTTTGACTAAGGCACATCTGGTACAAGTGGTTTCTCCAGAATTAGAATTGATTCGTACCGTATCATACCAGCCTGACTTTTTTCAAGCTCCCTAATGATGATCCTATCTTCCTGAAACCCAATCGTCGTAGCCATTTGTTTCAGAACATCATCATTTTTGACAACCGCATAGCTCCCATCAAGCTTGTAGTGGTTGTTACCTATCACAATCACACACTTTGAACCGCGTTTGAGAACCCGATGCATTTCCTTCAAGGCAAGATACATGTCTTTAAAGAATTTGTAAGTCCTCATGGCTTCCTTCGCCCTCCCATACCTGATGAGGGTGGATACGATGTCCTTTGCTGCTTCAGGCAGATGTGCATAGTCTGAACTGTTGGTTCGTATTTCGTCAAGAAGAGACTGCGAATAAATCTTGAACCGTGGGTTGCCAATCATGTTCGTTTCCAGTCGAGGAATGTCTGTCAATTCTAACAAGATGAGCTGCGGATAATCATTTTTGATGTAATCCAATGCCGTGCTATACGGGGGAGAATTGACTATGGCATCGATGCTTTCGTTTTCCACCATCGTCATGTCTCTCGTATCAGCTGCATACGTTCTTGATTTTCCCAACTTTATTTTCACTACTTGGTTCAGCTTGTCGAAAATGTAGATTCTCAGGTAAAGATTTCTCAATCTGTCTTGTAAAACATCAAGAAGTTTCCCCTTACGCCTTCTTGCAAGGTCCGAGATTGCCCCACTTAATGCTAGCAGAAGAAAGTCGCGGATTTTTTCATTCTTCACATTCTTTATTAGTTCATGGGCGACGATAACGTGATCTATAGTCTTGGGTTCGCTAAAGACGGAAATGAGCTTGGCTGGAAGGCTGTTCTTTCTTTTTTCGACCGTTTCTTTTTCATAACTTGGAGGAACAAGTAACGATGAACCTGAAGACTGACTTTCATAGCTGAGAAGATTGCTGCTTAGGTCACGTAGGTAGCCGTCCATGTTCTTCCTCAACTCGGCAACAGGGATATAGAGCGAATCGCACTTAACATTGCACATTAGCGCCGAGAGAGGATTGATGTCAATTCCTGTGCTGTCAAGCCCCATCAAAGTAGCTTCAACTAACAGAGTTCCACAACCAGCAAAATTATCCATGACCATCCCAACGGACTTGGGGAAGGCGTAATTCAGAAAGGCTCTGACCATCTTTGGATGAAACTTGCCTTTATACGGGTGCATGTAATGAGTTAAGTACAAAGATGGTTCCTCTCTGATTGAGAAGTAATCCTCCAGCCTCTTTCCTATCTGCATAGTCTCCGTCGCAGGGATTCTGTCGAGTTTTCCTGTTAGGAATGAAAGAAGAGATTCAGCATTGTTTTTTGCCTCTTCCTCATTCCTGCTCAGTTTAGAAATATACTGAGATTTTTCAAGGAAGTACTGATTAGTAATAAACCTGAGCAAAACATAATTATCTTTGGCAAAGTGTTCAACGTTCTTACCTTCTACTCCTTGAGAAAATGCTTGCCCCAAAATACCTGATGAATCACTGGATTCTGTGACCGCAAAGAATTCCCGAGTATAAGCCAAACGCATAACTAGATGCGACACGTCGCGCATTCCATCGGTGTTTGCAAGAAATCCATGACATTCCCCGTAGGGAAGCTCATGCGCAAAGAAATCTTGAACTCTGACGTCTCCGTTTCTAAAATGGCTGAAAGGCGTAGTTTCCAAAATGTCTGAGAAATTCTTCACTGGATCAACATTCCCGAACAGGCTCGTCAATTCCAGCTGGGCGAATGAAATTTCATGTTTTTCTTTTATGCTATTGAACAGCTTAAAGTACCAAGTTACTTTCAGCACTATGACCTCCAACAGTTTTTGGAATGCGTGACATGTTCTAAATTTTTCCTGAGCGTAGATATTCTGGATTGCCCAATATAAGAGTCATCGTTTTTCAAAGACGTGAATTCAAAATGGTTTCAGGGTTAAAAACTGGCAAGGGACAGCGGAAAAAGAGGATTAAAGATTAATTAGGATGTGAAACCCTTTAGCAAAACCATTGCTGGGAGGAGACATGGCTGGCAAAGTTGTGGTTTTGATGGGATCAGAGCGGGATCTGGAGTTTTGCCGTGAAATAGCCAAGCATCTCAAAGCCCTGGGATTGGAATACCAGTTCAGAGTCGCTTCTGCCCACAAGACCCCTGAGAAGGTTTTGGAGATTCTCAAGGAGTTTGAACAGCAAAGAATTGTTTTCATCACTGTCGCGGGCAGATCGAATGCTCTGAGCGCCTTTGTCGATGCGAACACTTCAAAACCGGTTATTGCGTGTCCGCCCTATTCTGAGAAGTACGGTGGAACGGACATTTACTCGTCTCTTCGAGTTCCCAGCGGGATCGGCTCGGTCGTGACAATTGAGCCTGAAGGAGCTGCTGTTGCCGCTGCCAAAATTCTCGCCATTGAAGACCGCGTTTTAGAAAAGAAGATCCGAGCTTACCAGAACGCGAAGAAGAGAGAGATCGAGAAAGCCGACGAATCTGTCAAGAAGTTGGAGTAGTGCTTGATCATGGGCAGCGTGAAAGACCTCGAGGTAGTCAAGAAGCCGACGAAAAACGCCATGGGCGTCGGCAGATTCCACTTTTCAGACAGATACTCAGTCTTTGACTGGGGAGAAATGCCAGATCAAATCGAAAACAAGGGCACCGCACTGTGCATGATGGGAGCCTACTGCTTCGAGAAGCTTCAGGAGAGAGGCATAAAAACTCATTACAGGGGCCTGATCGACAAGAACGGCAAAACCGTCAAAGTTGAAGAAGCGACGCAGCCGACGCGGGTTATGGAAATTGACCTGGTCAACGTTTTCAGACCTCCCACCGTTATGAAGGACGGAAAACTCCAGTACGACTATCGCATGTACACGCCCAACCTGACGAACTTCCTGATACCGCTCGAAATTATTTACAGAAACGGTCTGCCGGAAGGCAGCTCCGTCTTCAAACGGCTGGAAGAGGGCGTGATCACGATTGAAACGCTGGGTCTAGATCATTATCCCAGACCGGGGGAGAGACTCGCCAAGCCTATCTTCGACGTGAGCACGAAGCTGGAAGAATCGGACAGGTACCTGACCTGGGACGAGGCGAGAGAACTCGCAGGCTTGACGGACGAAGAGGTTGAAGACATCGAGGCCCTGCTCTTCAAGGTCAACAAGGCAATAACGCAGATGGCGCTGAAAGCCGACCTGGAAAACGAGGACGGAAAAATAGAGCTAGCCTTTGACCCACAGAGAAGACTCATGGTCGTTGACGTCGTAGGAACACTCGACGAGTCCAGATTCACATACGAAGGACTACAAGTCAGCAAAGAAATCGCCAGACAATTCTACCGCAAAACGGACTGGTACAACGACGTTGAAGACGCAAAGAAAAGGGCAGAAACAGAAGGAGTCAAAGACTGGAAGAAACTCTGCAAATCCCAACCACCCAAACTTGACCCAACACTGAAACGGACAATCAGCGACATGTACATGGCCGTCGCAAACGAACTGACCGAAACAAAAATATTCGAAGCTCCAACCCTCGCCGAAATAGTCAAACAATACAGGAACTAGAACCATCCCAACAGCTCCTTAAACTCTCCTCAACTTCACATACGGAACAACCCGAGGACCAGAGTCCCAGAAAAACGCCGTCAATCTGATATTCTGAATCAGAAATAACAATCATTACACCCGGTCCATTCCCAGCATTCATAAATCATATCTTAAACATGCAGTTTCTCTATCCGAAGATGACCATGAAAGCCATAGACATTCTTATCGAGATCCCCTGTTTCAAGTGTCTGTTTACAGATCCTGTAATGGAGAGCCATCTGCACTGTGACCCCAGCACTTGCGAAAAACTCACTGAATGGCTTCTCTTGCAAGTTCGACTGGACGCGGGAGAAGAGGATCAAACGGCGAAGCTGACGATTACCCAGGCAGAGGCCGCAAGCTGCCCTTAGCTGGCAGCGTCAGAAATGATCGCTTTCAAGTGCCTACGTTACGAGTTCGTGCAGTTGATCTGCCTCTAATGCTCTTTTCATTTCCAGGGCTATTCGATCACCCGTGCTCAGCCGTTTCTTGTATTTTGCGTTTGCATACTGTGAGCCCAGGCCCATGTGAACGTTCGTGCCTCCTCCGTGCCTCAGCGCAACGTCCTGCGTCACCGGGATATGCATGAAGGGATCTCGCGTATCCGGCACGTCGTACAGTCCGTAGTCCACTGCAGACTTCGCCTCGGTGCCGCCTGTGTAGTCAAGTTTGACCGCTGGTTTCAGTTCGTACTTGGAAACGCGATCCCAAGTGATGAGCGTTTGCAGACACCACGCACCGATTATTCCCGGGGGCGAGTACTCTCGGCAGGCGAGCATGAAGCGGTCGGCGTACCGGTGAACATCTTTCAAGAGCGATTCTCTCAGGCTCAGTATCGCGTGCGCCGTGACCTCGAACGATGGAACCTTCTTTATCTTTCGTTGAACGTCTATTGGAAGCCTCTTTATTCCGTCCAGAATCGTCTCTCTTCTTTCATCGATCGACAGGAACTGATTGGCCAGGCAGATCCTTGCCTCTTCCATGTTAACGTTGTACAGCTTTGAGAACCAGTTGTCAGCGTCTCCCCACTCGCTCTTCGCGTCCAGCGGCGAGAAGAAGAAGTTAAAGTTCGCATGAGGCCCAAGGACTATCTGTTCAACCCGGCCGTTCTCAAGAGCCTCCTTACTCAGGTTTCCAGCCCTGACCTCTCTCTCAACCTTTCCCTCCAAGTCCACAGAATCCGCGGCAAATATGAACTCTCGCTCAAAAGCCCTGTGAGCGTGCTCGGCCTTCAGAATCATCGGCTCGTTCACCGCTCTCTTGAACTTTATCCCCCTCTTCGTCACCCTGTACTCGTAAGACCTCGGCGAAGGAATGCTGGCCTTCTCCGCAAACCAGTAATAATCCCTCTCAACCTCACCCCTGTTCTCAATCTTCAAGAGATTCCGCGAACCCAGAATCGGAACTGCATACTCGTTCTCTATCACGCTGCAATGCTCGTCTCCGCCAACATAAACCGCGAAAGCCCTGTTCGTAATCTGCATACACTCCAGGTCGACAAGCTCATCAACGTACTTGACAATGTCAGAATACTTGTCAACAATCAGAATAGCCGTTCTCCAATCGCCATTCTTCTTAATATCCTTCACATCATTGACAACGCGCAGATCACGCTTCACCAGCCCCGGCAAATCCTCCACAACCTCTTCAGGCTTGCCCACCATCGGGTTTTGAAGGTAAATTCTCGCCCTGCTCGGCGTCGTGTAAATAATGCTCCTCAAACCATAGTTGCGCTGTCCCTGCCAAGCGTCAAGGGCAGAATGAGAACCCAAGTTCAGGCCGATCGGTTCCTTATAACTCTTAACAATTTCCTGCATTTCCTCTCTTTCAATGGTCACAAACATCACCCACTAGAATAAACCAAGTAGGCTACGAGACTTTTTTTAAACCTTTCCACCCCTAACCGCTGAAATGTCGATGAACCAACCATTCACCTCAAAAATCAGGCTTCGATGCCCTAAGCGCCTATGAGATGAAAGAATCTTCTAGATTTCTTTTCTATTTTGTTTTTACATGTACAGTTATAAGAAAAGCAACGGTTTTTTCGGGGTGGAGACGGGAGAATCGTGTCCGAAACGTGCTGTTGGCTGTTCGTTGACAGCGTTCCCTTGCTTATCGACAAAGAAAGGGTTCAGAGACAACTTAAAGTAGAAACTTGGCTCGACCTGACGCAGGTCCTGAAAGAAATAAAAGAAAACGACGAGAAGAACCAAAGCCACTACAAAGCAACAAGCTACATTGTCTAGAGACCACAAGCCTTCAAGACTGCATCAAAACTTTCACGGCCGCCGCACCTCTTGTAAACCCTCAACGCCTCAATTATAGCCTTCTTGTCTATCTCGCCGATCTTTCCAGCAACTTCTTCTGCGATGTCAGTGATGAATAAGAACTGACAGATTGAGGTAACGTTGGCCGGCCTCCGGTTCACGCTCGCCGTTTCAAAGTCAACGATGAACGGCCTATTCGACCTGTCAACGATTATGTGTTTTGGCGCATGACTCAATTCCCCATGATCCAAGCTTACACTATCCAAACGCCAGCACTGCTCAAGTACCTTGCGCAGGACCTCTTTGACAATCCGCTTTCCGACACGTTTCCCAAGCCATTCGGGAAGCAAAAAGCCGTCCACAAACTCCATCAGAACCATGTTGCCAGTAAACCCCAACAGCTTCGGCCCAACCTCGACGGAATTAGCCTTCTCCAACATCTCCGCTTCATGCCGCATCACAGACCGATCCGCATCCAACCTTCGAACCTTCAGTGCCACCTTCTCCTCGTTGACACGAGCAACCAGAACGATACCCACACATCCCTTGCCCAGAACGCTCACGTTAGAAACCCGCTTGCGCCCGCCAAACTCCAAAGCCGTAACTCCAAGAGTTCGAAGCTCCCCAACCCGCCTTCTCAATTCCCCTTCTTTACATTTGGGATAACACAGAACCTGTGCATACGCAGCGTCTTCCACAAGCTTTTCAATCGGCACACTGGACGCTTTCTTCAAAGTTTGAAACTTCCATCTCTCTATTTCCGGCCGAGCCGATAAAAGCTAGCCGCATCGCCCTCGTTCTCAACAGACTTAGGATATCACTGCGAGTCTCAACTCGGCACTGAGGAACACCTGTTCACGTTTAACCCATGCCTTGTTTTTGATTTCATGCTAGTTGTGGAAGCTTAAATGCAGGAGGGCGTATAGGAAAAACGAGTTGTGAAGGAAAGACTTCTATGCCTAGGTTCAAGCAAACCCAGGAAATTCTAAGGCTGATGGGCAGAAAAGAGGCTATACGCAACGTGGGCATAATCGCCCACATCGACCACGGCAAGACCACGATGACCGATTCGCTGCTCTATGAGGCTGGGTTGCTTCCGCGGCAAGTGGCGGGCTCTGCCAGAGCTCTTGATTATCTGGAAGAAGAGCAGAGACGCGGAATCACGATTAAAACTGCAAACATTTCCCTACTACACGTTATGGACGGTCGCTCCTACGTAATCAACCTCGTTGACACTCCGGGCCACGTGGACTTCACGGGCAAGGTCACAAGAGCCTTAAGGGCGATAGACGGCGCGGTCGTGGTCATTGACGCCGTGGAAGAAGTCATGGCCCAAACAGAGACCGTCACACGCCAAGCTCTCGAAGAGCGGGTGAAGCCAGTTCTCTTCATAAATAAGCTGGATCGACTCATAGAAGAAATGAAATTAACCCCTGCGGAAATTCAGAAAAAGCTCAACCGCATAACCGCCGACTTCAACAATCTGATAGAGAACTATGCGGAGCCAGAATTCAAAAAATGGAAAGTAGACCCTGCTGAGGGAAGCGTCGTCTTTGGCTCGGCCCTCCACAAATGGGGATTCACCCTCAGAACAGCCAACGAAAAAGGCATAAAACTCGGCGGCAGCGACATCTTGGACGCACATGGAAGAATCAAACATCAACAACTCTCGAGACTGACTCCGCTCCACACAGCCATTCTGGACAAGATTGTCAAGAACCTTCCAAGCCCAGTTGAAAGCCAAAAATACCGAATCCCAAAAATCTGGAAGGGTAAAACCGACTCTGAAATCGGCCAAGCCATGCTAAACTGCGACGACAAAGGGCCAGCGACCATGTGCATAACCATGGCACAAACCATCCCAGGAACAGGCCTAGTGGCAACTGGAAGACTCTTCTCAGGCTCGATAAAGCAGGGAGACGAAGTCCACTTGGTAGAAGAAAACAAGACGTACCGAGTCCAGCAGGTCATGATGTACATGGGCGCCTTCAGAGAGCCCATCAACAGCATCACATCGGGCAACATCGCCGCCTTATCAGGCATCGATATGGCAAGGGCAGGAAACACCCTCGTCGATAACAAACAAAAAGAGGCCATGGTTCCATTCGAACACGTAAAATACGCGGCAGAACCCGTAATGACCATCAGCGTCGAACCGAAAAAACCCTCCGACCTGCCAAGAGTCATAGAAGCCATGAACAAACTCTTGATAGAAGATCCAAACCTAACAACAACAATCGACAAAGAAACCGGCCAATACCTCATCAGCGGCATAGGAGAACTTCATCTAGAAATCGCCATGAACTCCCTGAAACAAATCATCGGCGACGCGGAACTCACAACCTCCAGCCCCATCCCAGCCTACAGAGAAACAGTAACAAAACAAGGCAGAACCGTAATGGCCAAAAGCCCCAACAAACGCAACAACTTCTGGATACAAGTGCAACCCGCAGAAAGCAGACTCTCGAAGCAGAAAAAGGAAGAACAAGCTGTGAGCCAGGAAGCGGAAGAATCGAATCACGTCTGGGCAACCGACGAGAACAGAAACGAGCTCATAAACTCGAGTCCAGGCGCTCAGCACTTAGAAGAAGCTAAGGCCAGCATCATAGCCGGGTTCAACTGGGCCTGCAGAAGCGGAGCCTTGTGCGAGCAACCCCTCAGAGAAGTGCAGGCCAGGCTGATGAAAACGGAGCTCGACCCCGACCCGAGCCTGCGCGAACCTGACCAGATAACACGGGCCGTGAGCCGTGCAATCCTAGGCTCATTTCTCACAGCGAAACCAGTCCTCCTGGAGCCGATATACAAAATCGAAGTCACCGTCCAACCGCAATGGTTCGGCACATGCACCAACATAATATCCCGCAGGCGAGGAAAAATACTCAGAACAGAGCAGAAAGGCTTGGTAGCGACGATCACCGGCTACATCCCCGTGGAAGAAACCCTCGGCCTGTCCGCAGAAATGCGCACAGCAACTTCGGGCTACGCCTTTTGGCAATTCGTCTTCGACCACTGGAGCAAGATTCCGGAAAACCTCGCCGACCAATTAATCACGAAACTTCGCGAGACGAGAGGACTACCCAAGGAGATTCCCAGGCCTGAAACGTTCGTGGATGAAGCTTGACTAAATGGAAGTGAAAGCGTGCACATTAAGCTGGGCTCCTCAACACCTTTCAACCTTGATTTCACCCTCTGCTGCGGACAGACGTTCAGATGGCAAAAACAGGACGACTGGTGGCTGGGCATCGTCGGAGATGAAGTGTGCAAGATACACCAGAACGGCAGGACCCTAGAGTTCGAAGGCGTGAACACAAGCTTCGTTGAACTCTACTTTCGTTTGGATGACGACTTACCCAAGATACTCGCTCAGATCGGCAAAGACAATTACATCAGGGCCGCCATCAACGAGTTCAATGGCCTACGCATCCTACGCCAGGAACCTTGGGAATGCCTGATATCTTACATCTGCGCCACCTACAAGAGCATCTCGGCCATAAGTCAGATGCTGGCCAACCTTTCCGGGAAATTTGGAGAAAAAATCTGCCTCGACAGCCACAAGTTCTACGGTTTCCCGAAACCTGAAAAACTGGCAAAAGCACCACTGCAAGAATTGCAGGAATGCGGCCTGGGTTACCGGGCTAAATACGTCTCTGAAACAGCAAGAACGGTCCACAAGAACGGAGTTGACTTTGAACGCCTGAAAGAAGCGACCTATGAGGAAGCGAAAGAAGAGCTGCTGACGCTTCCTGGCGTAGGTCCAAAGGTCGCAGACTGCGTCCTACTGTTTTCTCTGGAAAGGCTTGAGGCGTTTCCCGTCGACGTTTGGGTGAGACGAGTAGTTCTAAAGTACTATGCAAAACACTTCCCAACGGAATTCATCAGAAAGAACACTCCACAACAATCGCTGAGCATATCCGCATACGAGAAGTTCAGTTCCTTCGGCAGAGAATACTTCGGCAACCACGCAGGATACGCTCAAGAATACCTGTATCACTACGAACGCATGCACCGCTAGCCCACAATTTCACGGCCAAAAACCGTCATGTTGGTCCCCAACCCGCGTTGCAGGTTCTGTTTGAAACATCTAAAGTAACGTCTCAAGCGCGCCGAAGGTCACGGTGTCGCAGATTTCCTCCACAAACCTGATATGTTCGAGATTGGTTGAGGCGATTGAGCCTTTGAGTATTATCGGTTTCAAGTCCAAGTCCTCCGCGCCTTTGTACGTAGATAGGACGCATTCTTCGGCGCAGAAACCAGTGATTATGACCGTGTCAACTCCGAGTTCCTTCAGCTTCTCCGTTAATCCCGTTTTCTTGAATGAGTTGCCATATGCCTTCACTATTCGGAAGTCAGTGGGCTCGATTTTCACAGTGTCAGGCACATCGAAGCCTAGCTTGCCTGGAACTAGATTGTTTCCTTCGTTCTTGTGTTGGATGATGACGACGGGAAAGTTCCTTTTTCTGAACAAACCAGTCGCCGCATTCACGTATTCGATGGCCGATTTCAAGGAGTCTGCGCAGACCTGGCTGAAGTTGAAGAAGTCATTCTGAATGTCAATCACAAGTAATGCAGGCTTCATTTGGGACTTGTCTCCTTTTCTTTGCTGAACGTTCTGGAAACTCTATCATATAAGCATTAAATTATAAGCATTAAATTAGATTGCGCACGCTTGATAATCTAAACCCAAAAACACTTAAATTAACTTGAAAACAGCAATATAACAGAAAACAGGCATTCAAGGGCCCGTAGCTCAGCTAGGTAGAGCGCCAGGCTCATAAGCGCACTAAGCGTTCAGAAACCTGTTGATCCCCGGTTCAAATCCGGGCGGGCCCACCACATTCTAATTCAGAAACCGTTTCTTCCACTGCCGTAAAAGCTACGATTCTCTCTTATGAATATTGCAAAATACGCGCCTTTGCCCGATGAGGCTGATGTTGGACGGTGGTACGAGAGGACCGCCAGAGGTTCAGGATTTTGACGCGCTGGTGAGGCTCTTTATTCGTTTGCTAATGTCTCAACCAGATCGACTAGTTTGTATTCCTCGTGTTCTTGCGGGTGTATTGTCATGTTGTATATTCGAAGTGTCTGTTCTGCGGCTTCTCGCCACGTGAAATACTGTAATACCCTTTTTCTGCCGTTTATTCCCCACTTTTTGGCTCTTTCTGGATCTGACAGGACTTCTTTGATGCCCCAAGCGATGTCGGCAGGGTTACCGCCATTTACGTGAACGCCGTTCTGGTCTGGTCCAGTCGGAATGACCTGTTCTCTGAATCCAACGGTGCCTTGTGCTCCCACGATTATTGGTTTCTCCATTGACATGGCTTCTAGGCTAACTATTCCGAACGGTTCGTAGGTGGAGGGGAAAATGCAAGCGTCTGCTGCAGCGTAATGGAGGATACGTTCTCTCTCGGGCACGAATTCGAATCTGCAGGCGACTTTTTCGCTTATTCCAAGTCTGTTTGCAGCTTCGACTATGTCGTTTTGTTGTTCACCCTTTCCCAGAATGACCAATTTAGTGTCCGGGTATTCTGCCAACACGGTAGGCATCGCCTGAACGAGGTTCGTAACACCCTTAACCCATGTCAGCCTTCCGAGAAACAAAATCATTTTTTCATCAGGTTTTAATCCGTACATGTTACGGATTGCTTCAATTTCCTCAGCTTTGCAGTTTCTGGGACTATAGTAGTCAGGGTCCACGCCGTTCCAAACAACGCTTATTTTGGATTTTGGCCAACCGTGCCTAGCCAAGTCCTCTTGCATAGCATGACTGACCGTTATTATCTTGTCCACCTTCTGCGAAGTTGCCCATTCCAGGTGAGACACAACTTCTGACCCCTGTCCTCCTGCCCTACCCCACTCGGTGCTGTGCACGTGAAAAACCACCGGAATCTTCGTCTCATTCTTGACCATTAGACCAGATATGCTGCTCAGCCAGTCGTGTACACAGACAATGTCAAAATTACAGCCTTCCTTTTTCACCATACTATTCACAAATTTTGACGCACTCAATATGTTATAGATGAATATGTCATTAAACATACGAATGTTTGTGCCCCATTGCTTCAGGTCATCAACAACAAACATTGGAAAAACATTGCTTGCGTCAGCGACTAGGGGTCTATGAACCTCTACCCCCTTCAGAATTTCTCTAGTCTTCAGGTTTCCCGGATTAAGAGTGAAAACAGTCACGTCATTGCCCATGGAAACCAGCTGGCGTGTTATATATTCAGCGTATGTTCCTAAACCGCCAACGAGGGCGGGAGGATATTCCCAAACGAAAAACCCTATTCTCAAATCGTAACACCACAACAACAATCTTTACACGGATCAATCTCAGACTCAATATGGATGCTATCTAGCAACCCGTATTCCTCTGCCTTCCAAGTTGCCCGGATAGGGATAAATGAGTTATGAACTCAGTATACTTATCACCAGTTCTCTGCAAGGCTATGAAGAACCGCACTGGTCTACAAATCAAAACCCCATGTTCATAACGTATTTCTTCGACAGCGATTGAATTATCAAGTCAGTGGTCATGGTTGAGATTTTCACGCTTTCTTTCGAAAAGAAAAGCAGTCCAAATCTTAGTTGTACTGTTTGTAGCCCAGCTAGCCGGCTCCAGAATAGGATCAGCAGCCAACTATCTTACAGAATATTCAACGTACGTTCACACCTACGTGAACTCAGGATCTTTGGGAAATTGGACCTACCTGGAGAAACCATGTTTTCCAGTGTTGATAAATGACTCGCAGATAATGCCGGGTCAGAACTGGACCATCGTGTGTCCGCTGGTTGCAAACCATACTTACCACGCCTATCTTTATGGTAATTTTACTAATTCTGGTCCGTATCCACTGACTTGCTATGACGTTTACGTTTATGATGATGCGGGAGAAATGGTGGGCTACCACACACCGTCTGCAGGTCTCCTAGCGAATTTAGGGACTAACGGCTCGGCTTTCTTTGTTCCACAGCTATCGGGCAACTACACTTTTGTAATATCAAATAACATCAAAGCGAGCCAAGCAGCTCAAGAAGCCACGTTCATGCTAATTGAAGACGTGCAAACTGATGTTTGGAACCAACATTATGCTGAAGGATTCGGAAGCGCCAACCTGCCGATGCTCAACACAAGTTGGGGTTATGAGTTCGCAACGGCAAGTCAGTATGTTGAAGTATACGTGAATGTCCCGAAGACTCTGGACATGTACGAGGCTAGGCTCTACCTAATGTCTGATTCGTCATCAACCAACCAAACTATCCTCGACGGAGTTCCACTGGCATGGGAACAGGGGCTTTATGGCATTACAAGCAACGGAACAACCCTAACAAACACCGGAACAACCGTAACAGGAGGATACAACCTTGATACTGAAGGATACAGAGGCAACGCTTATTCCAGTTGTGAGTATTACGGTCAAGGCATGTTCTTGAATTTTTCTGCGCCCAAATCAGGAGGGCTGAATCTGTACCATCTTGTCTTCATCGGAGAAGTTGGTTACGGAACTATAGATTACCTCATAAAAACTGAATTCAACAACACCTACTTGAAGCCAGTAACGGTTCCCACGGCAGTATATCCAGACAACGATACGACGATTTCCTATGCTTCAAATTCAACGGATCTGCAGAACGCTATTCTGCAATACACGACGGATAATTGGAACAGCAATGATACGATTGATATGGATGTTTCGAACAACACGTGCAATGCAACCATTCCGAAACAGGCAGCAGGAACAACAGTGAACTATATAGTAACGGCGACGGATACGTTGGAGAACTTGCTTGGCGCAAGAGGGGCGTACCAGGTGAAATACGCTTCGACAATGAATCTGACCTCCACTTCTATGGAGCCAACGTTAGGAGATAACGTTACGCTGGAAGGCAGTTTCAATCCTCAAACTGCGAACGTTCCAATCACCATTTACGTCTCTTCTGCGAACGTAACAGAACAGATACAATGTTTCACACTTCAGGACGGCACTTTCATGGCGAGCTTTAGGCCTAACAGCACAGGAGAATGGTTAGCCTATGCAGAGTTTTACGGCAATTCCTCCATCTTCGCAAGTGAAAGCCCTCCATTGACAATTCAAGTTCAAGAGCCTGTGCTTACAAAGTATTCGCTTTTCATACTAATCGGGGTGGGCACAGCAACGGCGATCGGAGTGTTGGTATATGCAAGAAAATTCAAGGGCTGAGCGTTTTGACTCCGCAATGCACACCCTTACTGAGAATGTTTATTCAAGATTCATTAATGCTATAAACCGAGAATCTGACATTAAATCAGAGCTAGCTCGCTGGCCGTTAATAAGAGAGATGAGCCTGACGAAAACCAATCTACCTCTGCAAGAATCCATCAGTGGGAAAGGTGTTTCCTTGAAAGTAGACCGGAGGCATTAGAGTTGGCAGCAACTCTGGAGAGGAAAGTTCCAATCATTATTAATTCTGGGCAGCTAAAGGCACTGAACGCCGAATCTGTAACAACAATTGCGACTAATTTCTTGAAGAGAATAGGAAATAAAGGCGGTTTGAAACCCAAGAGGGTCTCATTTGAAGAGGGGTTGTACATTGTTGAGGTCGAAATGAAGAAGATGTCAGCAATCGTACGCGTTGAATCCGAAACGCATGAAATCAAGGGCTATGAAATACAGCCCAGGGAGGAGGAGAATTCCTCTTTCACAATCTCGCCGAAGACCATCATTTTAATCTTCGGGATCTCCGCTGCAGCTAATATTATCCTGAGTTTTGGGCTTAAAATGATTGGATTCTAAGAGCGGTTTATCAATTAACCCGTGGCGCTGCGGTAGCTTTGTTAGTCTCTGTTTCAGGCTTTCCTACGAATATTTCAGGTTCCTTGGGTTCCTTCTGCAGATTTTCAGGTGTCTTCTTCGATTGAGAAGCTTCCCGCCCATTTTCCTCTGTTGACTGTGCTGCTTCGTCTTTGGCATCCTTGTGGAGGATTAATATCTTCTCCTGCATTGGATGTAGCATGTCAGGAGGAGGGTAAGGGGTTCCGAGAATTGATGAGAGCAAATATATAGAACTGAAAACGTGTTGATAAACCGTAAATAGAATTTGGGGTATTTTTGTTTTTGGGTTCGGTTCCAATTTCTTGTTTATGTCCCGAATGTTGCCTTCAAGTTCTACAGTGCCTCCGACAGAATACTTTACCGCGTTAGGCTTTGTTTCTATTAGGAGAGTGAAGGCAAGTTCCGCTGTGTTGCTAGTTTTTTTCTGCTCTTCAAGCTTCGCGTTGACGTTGAAGAAAACTTCTGGGGAGAGGTCTTGACTCATCCTTTCGACGTGCAGGCTATCTATCGAGATTGAAACCGTTACGCCTGAAACTGAGTATTTTGGGCAAATAAGCGATTCCCCTAAGCTCCTTCAAGCATGCTGCAACTAATTTCTCAAGATTTTTCTTCTTTCTTTGTGCGTATTCAGTGCGACACACTCAAGCTCGTCTTTAGTGCTCCAGTCCTTGAGCTGTAAACTCGGCTGCGAAATTAAAAGTTTCATCAGTCTGCCCAGTGATCTTACTTTTGATTACGATCTTATCAGGAATGTCATCTTTGATGTACGTTATGTAGTTGACGCTCTTGCCTGGTCCTATCCGTTCGATTTGCTGCAGCGTGGATTTGAACTTCTCAAGGCTCTGCGTTTTTCTATTTATTTCTTCAATTGCTTCGAAAAGTATTTCTGCCTCTCCTTGCTCTGTCGAGCAAAGCAATGTTCCTCCAACTTCTATCCAATGTGAACCTTGTTCATTCTTTGATTTGTCTTGGGATTTTCTTTGAGCCTGTTTTGTTCCTTGATTTTTTTTCGCAGAGCTCTGCATGTCCCTCTTTAAGGCTGCCAATTTTCCGGGATCATCCGAGTCTCGAAGTAATGATCCCAGCCATTGGCTGTAATCTTCGTATAAGCTCTTGTACTCGTCGATTTGGCCAGCCACGTATTCGGCCACCTCTTTCAAGGAATAAAAAGTACGAATCTCTGTTCCCACAGAACATCCCCATTCCTTAAAAGGCGTTTGAAATAGACGCGTGATTGAGTGATGCGATTGGCATAGTGAAATCTTGCTTCATCTTACATCATCCAGTCAGGACATACGGGAGCGGCAGATAAGAGAATTTGTACATCGGAATTGTTACATACGCCTTGATTCTGGTCAAGCACTCGCAAGTATCTTGATCCCAACTTGCTTCGCTATTTTAACGTCCTTAGCGTGTTGTGCAATCACGATTCCAACTTCATAACCATAATATAAGCTGTGGAGAAAAGATTCGTCGGAGAACTGACTTAAGGGTCTCGATGCAGCTGGAGCTTGCTGATCTGGAAGAATTCGACCAGTTACTGGTAGTGACGATAGTTGAAGTGCTGCAGGAATCTTTGGGAGTTCGCAATGCTCGGATTGTTTTGGATTATCTGGAGAAGATGTCATGTCCGATAAGGGAGCTTCCGGACAAGCTTCCCATTTTCTCTGTTGAGATGAGGAAGCTGTTGGGCTCGGAAAGGGGGCAGTTACTTGGTTCAGCGGCGATACTGGAAGAAACTATTGCCAAAGTGTTGTGTTTCAAACTACGGGTTGAATTTGAAGAACAGGTCCCTATCGTCTTGTCGAAGTTTGTTGAAAAATTGAGGGGAGTCCACCACAAGAAAAAAGAAATCGTTAGGAGTAGTCGCGGAACTTGACATTAGACGATGTGAGAACCGATGCGAGACTGAGAAGATCCAATCGGGCGGGGGGTGAAAAGAATTGAAGGGAAAGAAGAAAATATTGATAGTTGACGACGACGAAGGCATTTGCAAAACATTAGGGCTGATATTGGAAGATGAAGGTTTCCTCATTGACGTTGCAAATTCTGGGAAAGAGGCTCTCAAGAAGTCGGAGAAGTCGAATTACAACGTAGTTCTATTGGACATTAGGCTTCCAGATATTGAAGGCACAAAACTGTTGAAGGCATTTCCCCAATCAACACCCAAGATGATAAAGATAATGATGACAGGTTTCCCACAAATAGGCAATGCAGTTGAAGCACTCAATCTAGGGGCAGACGCCTACTTCATGAAACCAGTACATCCAGATGATGTCATCAAGACAATACGCGAAAAACTAGAAGCCCAGACAAAAGAAGAAGAGTTGACCGAGGAGAAACTGATGACCTTCCTTGAAACTAGAACGAAAGAGCTTCTGGATAATCTCCACTAAAGTTACCCCTTTTTTGGGAAAAAGGGCCTGCTCACCTGTCAGCCCCTTCGAATCAGGATAGTACGAAACGGTACTGCAAAATAGAAAGTTAGAGTTTCTGTCTTCCTAAATCAAATAAATGTCGTTTGTGGCTTGGCGCAGAAATGGAAGCCATAATCTCTGTTCGAAAGATCCTAGATTAAACGTCGAACTGATCTTGCTTGGAGGAAGTTATTCATCTTTGTCAGATAGGGCCTTAGACATTTTCTGCACTTCCTTTGCAGCCGCCGTGATGAACTTCATTCTTTCCTCGATTTTTTGACGTTGGTCACTGAAAAGCTGTTTGAATCTCGGAAGTAGGTCTTCCAACACACTGATCATGAGATCGCGATGCTTTTCTTCTCTCAGATCCTTCAGCTCCACCTTTCTCTCAGCGTCCAAGATTACTAGATATCCATTCTGATCCACATTCGCTTGAACAACATCGCTGAAAAATTTGGAAAGCTTCTCTGTGGATATCCTGATGCTGGGTGCGACAGGCGCCATCACCTGAGACAATGAAGTGAAGAACTCAGCCACCAGAGTTTTTTCTTCAGAACTCAATTCAGAAATCTGTCCGATATCGTCTTGAGCACTTTTCAATGAATCAAGGATTTCCTGAATGGCCGTTTTAGCTTGTCGACTCGGTTTTGAGGTTTCTCTCGCTGAAATCTGCTCGTTTTCCGCTGGGGAAACGGTCTCGGTGCTCATCTTTCTCAACTCTTGTTTGGTTCCTATGTGTCTGAAAAGGGCTTGTATGTGGTGAGCTGTTACACACACAATTTAGCGAGGTGCGCCATGTATTTGATGTTGGTTGCTGTTTGCAGTTTGTCGTTGATGCCTGCCCTAATTCGTACGATACGTAGTGTATCGTAATACATAATATTTATATTTTGTCCCGTCTCCCATATATTTAGCTTGGAGGACACGGTCTTGAGTTATGGACATCAGGGAGTGAAAGATAAAAAGGATTCCAGCCGGATCGAGGTAATTTCTTCAGTTCGGCGCGGAAATTCCAAGATAACCGTGTCCGTTAATAAGGACAGGCCCATGTCACAATCACCCCTTTATAACAAGTATGATATTCAGCGGTATGACCTACATCCCAACTACAGCTTCGCGCATCTCGATGACATGATTCCCAAAAACACGCCGGAGTACATCGACAGTGGACAGCATTATGTTGAAAGAATCACTCGGGCCATGTACTATTTCAAACAGTGTTCACTGATTGGCCCCTCGGGCACTGGCAAAACACACATAGTTTACCTTGTCGCGGAGCTCTGCGGCTTACCAGTTTGGGAGGTAAACTGCGGCTTACAGACATCATCCTACGATTTGATAGGACGCTTCATTGGACTTGGAAAGGAAAACTGGATTGACGGGTTGTTGACCAGGTGGTTGAGATTGGGGGGGATAATGTATCTTGATGAGGCAAACATGATGAAACAGGATGTCGCTACTAGGTTGAATCCCGTTCTTGACACACGTGGCCACCTTGTGCTTAACGAGAAGGACAACGAAGTTGTCGAAAGACATCCTTTTGGATATCTCATAATTAGTATGAACCCTTATTCAGCAGAATTCGCGGGAACAAAGCCCCTTAACGCGGCGATGAGGAGACGCATGGCTGTCTGGATAAACTTTGATTATACCAGTGTGGGGGAACAGATTTCCCAAGATGAGGTGAACATGCTCACTAAACGCACAAAGGTTGACCAAGACACCGCCTATAAAATAATTCGTGTCGGGGCTGAGCTTCGCCGGCAATATAAGGCAGGCGATATTCCATATGGGCCTTCACTCGGTGACCTGATAAACTGGGGCACATTGATTCATGATGGAAATAGCGCTAACGCCGCAGCAGATGAAACCATCGTGGCGGTAACAAGCGACAATGTCGAGGTTCAAGATGATATTCGAAGAATCATTGAATCTGTTTTTCCCAGACCCAAATGATTGCCAAAATCCTACAGCTGAGGAATCCCAATGGGCCTCTTAGACTACGCATTGGCTCTTTCACTTAACAAAGACAAGCTGAGAACAAGAGTTATCTTCAACCAAAAGCTTCGCCAACCAACTATAGCGCTAGACGGCGAGCGATACACTATCACAATCCCAGAACCGTTCATTTCAGCTGATGGCCTCGCATCGTTCCTTGGCCTCAAAATCTTGCCCGACTCTTCTGGGAAAGTTTACATCGGAAGGCTCTTCAGAGCATGTGTTTACCACCTGACTGCCCATACACTGATACCGAACTACAGGGGAAGATGCAGCAAAATTCCTGCGCATGCGTCGATGGAGAACTTTACTCGATCTTTAGTTGAGGATGTTTACGTTTCCAACTACATTTCCAGCGAACACCCTGAAAGGGTATTTGACATTGCCTTCGCCAATTCTCTCGCGTATACAACAATAAAATCTGCAGAAAGGATTCTCAACCCTGCTACCCGGTTGATGTCAGTTGTGCTGACTAAAGCCAACACGGGAATGGTCAAAGGGGCAATTCCGACTGAAGAAGGGGAATTGGCGGAGAAGGCGTTTCTCAGCCTAGATTTGCTCAGAAAGCGTTTATCGTCGACTCCGATTGCTGAAATGGATGGCAAAGTCTTAGAAGATTCAGTCAAAGATTTGATTCAAATAATAGGTCAATTTGGACCTGTCGTTGAAGCACCCTCTTTCCCGTACACTGAATGGATTGGTCCTTGCAATCTATTTGCTGAACTGAACGTTCCACCAGAGCCTCAGATACAAGAGATTTTTTGGAAGTCCTTAGAAACGTTAACTGGCAAACTTCCTAGTCGAGAGTCTTTGGAATCGTGTTGGGACAAGCGCATTGATGCAGAGGCAGCACAAGCATTCGATACGTGGCTTCAACAAAAAACTCGCGAAGATGGAATTCTGGCAAAACTGAAGGAGTGCGCTAAATCAACTAAGTTCAGGTCAATTTCCTTTCCCCAGGAGGACTACTCGCAGTATTTGAATGCAAGATCCCTTATTTCTGGAGGAAGCCGGCGCCTCTTAGACAGTCTGAGAGTGGCCCAAGATGCGCTGGACGAAGATCCAGGAAAGGAATTTGGTCAGCTAGATCTATCTGCTGTCATCAACGCGATTGCCAGCCAGAAGCCAGGAACAGACGTATTTATGCGCGACGAGTACTTGAGCCGAAGCTTTGCATGGGGGATCTTATTCGATGCTAGCGAAAGCATGAAGCTGAAAGGTGAATTCGCCAGAGCTTTGGCAATATGCGTTGCCGAGGCGACAAAAGAGTTGCTCATGGACTCAGGATCATGGGCTTTCTTTGCCTTTAATGATAGTTTCTGGGTTCTAAAAGACTCTTCTGAACGATATTCTAACAAAGTGCGTGCAAGACTGGGAGGATTACAATTTGGCGGCCTGACTTACCTGCCAGACGCAATTCGTGTTACAGGCGATTTTCTTTCCAAACGGTATGATGAGCAAAGGTTTCTGGTGGTCATTTCCGACGGTTGGCCCTATGGATATGAAGACATCGACGCAGCGGTATCAGAAGCCGTGAATTCATTACAACGCAAAGGCATTATAGTAATAGGCATCGGTGTAGAAACTGACAGAATGAAAAACTTCTTCAAGATAAGCACTCCAGTTTACAGCCAGAAAGATTTGATAAAGAGATTTTCCGCCATTTACTTGAAAGCCTCTGCAGCAATGCTTGAAACGTAAACCGTGAATGAGTCACCCATGTAAATGAAAATGGATTCAGAATTCAGATTGAGTTTTCATAAGCATAAAGTATACGCAACATCAGAATTGGGCCTTCGAATTCGGCAAAGCTATTTAGGGGTTGAAGTCTGCGATGCAATCGTCTTTGGAAGAAATTGATCAACTGGTAAGAGTGTACGATGATGCGAACAAGTCTTGGAAATTTGTAAAGAATGACAAGGGCCTAAACAGGCAAATGCTCGCGATCGAAGAGAACCTCTCAAGGCTTGGGCTTTTGAAAAACGAAGTCAGGGTTTACCTTCATCTCGCAAGAGTGGGAGAAAAGAAGGCCGCTCAAATTGCAGAGGCGATATCCCTCCACAGGACTGAAACTTACCGGGTGTTACGTGCCTTAGAGAAAAAGGGCATCGTGTTTTCTGCATTCGAAAAACCCATCAAATTCAGGGCAGTTCCTCTTGAAAAAGCGATGGACATGTTAATAGAAGCACAAAAAATGAAAATCAAGGATCTAGAAAAAGAGAAACCGAGTCTAGTCAGCCTTTGGATGTCCATACCCAAACCTGAACCTGAGATCGTTGGTAAGGAGATCTTTCAGATACTTGAAGGCGACCAACAAATGACACTGAAAGCCAATGAAATCTTGAACCGCACGACGAAGGAACTGCTATTGTTTGCCCCAAGCGATTCTATGGGACAGCTGTATAATAGCGATTTCTTAGACAACCTCCAAAAGCATTCAAACAAACTAAACGTAACAATTTTGACAGACAATTCATTGAAAAGCAAGTTCTTCCTAGAGCAAATGCCATGGGCAATTCGCAAGTACCGAATCGTAGAAGTTACAAACATACCATTCTTCATGGTCTCCGACGGGAAAGAACTATTGATAAACGCTCAAAGAGACGAAAAGAACGACCAAGATAGCAAGAGCCGATCTAAAGTTGTGATTCTTTGGACTAATTACACAGCGTTCGTCCAAGCTTTGCGGATGCTTTTCTCCAAGCTCAACGAGATGGGAAGAACGTTCCAACAAATATACGTAAAAACTTAGGCGCAGAACTCCCAGACTTTAGAAGCTTAGAACTAATCTTACTCTTTCTCTAAAGTTTCACGATGATCAACGTCGAAGAATAAAATGCGTCTGAAAGTAACATCGTCTTAGCGATTTCCTGCGTTGTAACTGCGAAGGGAATTTTTCGGCGCTTCTGGATCGCCATTATTCTTGGTTATTCGAGAAAGCATGTCTCAGTGGGTTCAGTTTTCGAGGCATGTTGTGTTAGCCATCACAAATATGTTGCGAAGGTCGTGGGCGCCTACAGAGACTTGTAGTGCGCCCTGCGCAAGTGCGTCAAATGATATCAGGTAGGTTCCATTACCGTAGTCGTTAATGTTCAGTGCGGTCGTCGAATCAGCGGGAGTCCAGTTTCCGCCAGGTTCTTGATAGAATATTGTGAAGTTATTAGCTAACGCAGCATCGTTTTCGTTGTACAATTGGCAGATCACGTTCACGCTTTCTTGTGTGCCATTTGCCGTGCAGAATCCCTCTGCGGTGATGGCTGTAGTAACATTCACTTCATATTCTGAGCTATACATTTCGTTAGGATCTGAGAAGTTGAGCGCAACGCTCGCGTAAACACTTGAAATTCCTGAGCCATTGTCTCCCCAAGAAATAAGCACACCATTTTTATAGGTGGTTGAGTTTAAGGGCGTTATCACGAACTCGCATTGCCCTCCATACGAGGAATTTTGGATTGCTTGCGCTAATTCCTTCAAGTTGGCATCTAAAACTTCGCTGTCTCCTCCGTTTGATATATTTGCTAACGAATCGTTTGATATGCTTGCTAACGAATTTATCAATGTGTTTACGACGCTTGGCCTCGTCATCAGGAAAGTGGAGTCGAGCGGAGCTTGATCCATCGTGGCGGCCTTGTTGATTTCTAGAACATAGTAAGCTGTCGAAATCATCAACATGGCAATGATTAAAGAAGTGATAATCAATGCTTGTCCAGAATTGTTCCGGCCCAAACATCTTGTTTTCATGTCATCCCACAGTCGAGAGTTGCAAACGGACTATGTACATGTTGAAGTTCCCTACTTGACCTACGCAGACATAATCCGTCGCTACTATTCTTCCGTTAGGAGTTCCACGGGATATCAGAGCCTGGCTTATCGGGTCCATGTTTTCATCGAAAATTGTGAGATTGAACCATACAGAGGAAGGCAACGTTAATGATATTTGCGTTCTGAGCGTTGCCCAGTCTTGGCTCTCTATAAGTTTGGAGAGGGAGCCGTCGTTGTCTAATGTTGGCAAAACATTTCTTGCCATTGAATATAGAAATTGATCGTTTGAGCTTCCAACAATCGTTTGCGAAGGAATGAGTGCGATAGTAGAAAGCATTAATACCGAGGCAAAGAAGGCTTCGATAATGCGAATTTGTCCCCTGTTCCGATTTGGATGTTTCACGGGTTAAGCCCTCCAAACTGAAACGTGAACCTACAAAGAAAACCGTTTACGCTCACTAAGTAAGTGAACTCTTGGACTTCAGAATTCTGAAAGTCTGCACCTGTGTAAAAGGGTATTTCAGGATAGCTTGTCCATTCTATGAAAAATGTTGAACTGTTTGAACCACGCGTCACGAGTACGATGGGGCTGGAGTCTGAAATCGTTGGAATCGTGTATGTCGAATTTGAAATCGCAGTGAGATTTATTTGGTATCCGTATGAAAAAGCAAGACTATTCTGGATAGAAATATCGGGCTGGTTTTGAGCTATGTATAAGGTGTAGTTTAATGGTGTCAAGGTCAGAAATGTGTTGTCTGACTGGTTTTCTGAGGATAAATGTTGAAACCTGTAGGTTTGGTAGGCAGTTATTCTTGGGTCGGCGATAGCTCTTGCAAACGTGACAAGCAAGGCTGTTCCGTTAGACGCATTTGGCAATTCGAAATTTACGGAGCCCAAACCATCTGTAGAAGTGTTGGCGTAGGCGTCCGCGTCAAAATCTCTTGCCACTACATAGCAATGTAAGATAGTCTCCACGGGTATGCCCTGTTGACTTACGAAGAAATTGAAGGTGTATTCTGTAACGTCTCCTGTGGTGGTGTTGGCAGAAAGATTCACCGAAATATCTAACAGCTGAGAAGCTGAGAGTCCAAGAGCTGACGTCAGTCCTGCTGCTTCAAGTATGTTCGGGTATGTCAACGAAAATGAGTTCTGGGGGTTCAGCCTGCTAATCTTGTCGATGTCAAGTTCATCTGTGAGCACTGAACTTTCTTTGGCTAATCCAAATGATTGCGGCACTTCGTTGCCAACCGATCCCCAATTCGCAGGGTTGCCTACATCCCAAAGAATGGATTCAGAAACTGCTCTGAAGTATTCGGCTTGGTTTGAGTCTTGGACGCTGTTTGTTTGCGCAGTGAGTGTTCCTGATAGCAGTGCTATTGATGCAAATACTGCAGAGACGATGAGAGCGCATGCAAAGAAGGTGTCAATAGAGTTGGCAGGCATATCTGCATGCTCCTTCTAACATCGAAGTTGGAACTCCGAAAGCACTTGCCAAGAGAGCTTGTGACAGAATGAGCGATATAAAGGCCGTGATAGCCAGCATCGCAGAGTATTTGAAACCAGCAGCAAAGTTTCCCTCGCTAATCTTCCCAATGAAAAATCCTGAGATCCAGCATTGTATAATTATTCCAACCGAGAATATCTTCATATCGCCCCCCATTGCGACTGTAGTCATGGGCAGGAGGCTGGAGCCTGCAATGGAATTAATCATGGACGTTGTCATTGCAACGATTGTTGTTGTCACTGCGATGAGCACGCTCCACACGAAAGCGAGCAGGACATATGGTTTGAGTAAGCCTCGCCTGTTAACCTGAATCTCGTGTTCCTTTTCGCTGTATTCTGAAAGTATCTCCAAAGCTTGCGCAGAGTTTCCACCAATTTCCACGGTTTCAACTAACATCGCGAAGTTAACTACAACGAACCAGCTTCTTATTTTCTGTTTAATGTTCTCAAACGTCTTCCTTAGCGGCACTCCCCATTCGATCTGGCTTCGAATCAATTCTAGAAATTGAGAAAACAGTCCGTAGTCTTTACGCACAGATGCTTGGATTATGCTCTTTTCGGGTGATAGACCTGTCTTCTGTGATTCGGTCACGTCTCGAATAAAATTGGAAATGGAGTCTTCCGCATTGGAATTTATTTTGGAGATTCGGTAGTACAAGATCGCTGGTGGCGCGGACATTGTAACAAGACCTGCCGTGACGACTTCTGCAAGTCCAACTTTGTTCACGATTTGTAGAAGCGATGGAATTAGAGAGATCAGACTTAACGGTACTCCGACGGCTATGAATATGAAGATTGCCTTTCTGTAGATGTCCCGCAGGTCGGAGAATGAGCTTTTCTGCAAGTTGTGGGCTATTAGTATAAAGAAAAAAGATATTATGGGCATGAAAAGGAAGGCGACCAGATATGAGATTAATGGGGAATTTGGAAGGGAAATGTCTGTCAGTTGTCCCATCATGTTTGTTGCTGCGAACACGACAAAAAGTATGTAGACACATAGAGTCACGATCAGCATAACCGTGTACGACTCGACTAGGGTTGCTATCTTCTCAATAGATTGTGTCATGGAAATCTTGCGGATTTCGAAAATGGATTTGAGCTCATTTTTCATGTAATCGACCATTTTGCCACCGCTTGTCGCAGTGGAGACGAAGCCGCCTAGAAAATTTCTGTAGGGTTTTGAGGTAGTTTTCTCTGCTTTGCTGTACATAACGGTTAATGGGTCTTTTCCCAAGACCTCCACCTGCCTTATTACCTCATTAGCTTCTTTCTTGAAGGTCGGCAGGAAACTTAGCTTTGCAAGTTTTTTCCAACTGTCATAAACGGACACTCCGGTGGCTGCCATTAATGTGAATATCATCACGGCGAAGGGTAGTTCACGCTCGATGTTTTCCTTTTCTTCACTCGTTGCTCTACTCACACGGTTCAGAAGTTTGCCGAATAGTCCACTGGATGGCTGCATTGCATTATTCCTCCATCGATTCCCTGGAAATGTCTAAGAAGCTCGTTGAACTGCTCAGGGCCTTATGCACGCTTCTGAAGTCGCGCAGGTTTCTTTCAATCATCCTTAGAAGAAGTTGTTTCCGTCTGTCGAGTTCCTGTAACACTATAGTTAGCGGTACGTCAAGATTTTTGGCTATTTTTGCTAGTAGGTAGCTGTGTTCTAAGTCTTGAGTAAAGGAGTCTCCTGAAGGGTTCCAGGAAAAGATGTTGTGAATGTTTCCGCCGTTATCTATCTCCGAGATTCCGACGAATTTTCTGCTTGATGTTCTGCGCCCAGGAGCATTGTACATGGGGATACTGACTTGTTTAACTACGATCATACAGTTCATCAGGGGAATTATAGAGGCTGGGATGTTCATTGGGGGTTGTGTTAAGCGTTTGATGGCTGTTTCCGCGTCTTCTGCGTGCATTGTGCAAAGTCCACCGTGTCCGGTTGCAAGAGCCTGAAAGAGAACGTAGGCTTCTTCTCCTCTTACCTCTCCTACAATAATCAGTGCAGGCCGGTGTCTGACGGCAGATTTGATGAGGTCGTAAAGGGTGACTTCTCCTTCCCGGTCAGCGCCGTACCCTATTCTTGCTATAGTTGAGACCCAGTTTTCTTGTGGCAGGTTGATTTCCGCGACTTCTTCGACGGATATTATTTTGAATTCGGGTCTTGAGAGGCAGGCGATTGCGTTCAAGGCCGTTGTTTTTCCAGCTCCCGTAGGCCCGACTATCATGACAGACATCTTGTTTTCCATTAACAGCCACAGGTATGCTCCGACTGTTTCATCAATTGTCTCGTTTGCGATCAAGTCGATAATTGTGAATGGATCTTCTCTGAATTTCCGGATTGTGAAGCTTGTTCCCGCCGGTGTTGTTTCTTTGCCAAATTGGACGGCCATTCGGTGTTTTCCGGGCAGAGTTAGGTCGACTATTGGGTGAGCGACGCTGATGTGTTTTCCTTCCCTGTGCACTACTCTCATGACGAAGTCGTCTAATTCCTGTTCATCTTCGAAAATGACATTGGTCTTTATGTTTTCGTATTTCCTGTGCCATAGGAAAATCGGTTTGCCTATCCCGCCGCAACTTATGTCCTCAATGAATGGATCGAACATCAGCGGGTCGATGCGACCGAAGCCTATCATGTCTCTTTTGAGATAGTACAATATCTTTCTAGTTCCTATCTGCGTTAATCCCTCGAGGGCTTTCTTGTGGCTTTCTAAAATCCCTGGCAATTGCCTCTCAAACGATTCTGGAAGCGTCTCTTCCGCGTAAGGGGCTTTCAACTCGTATTCGAGTATGTTCTTGAGTCTGTTGAAAACTTCTTTTTCTTCTTGCGTTAATGGCAATTCGTCAACCACGTACAGGTAAATCGGCTCATTTTCCTTCTGGAATATCCACGCGTAAGAATACGGTGGTTTCAAAGGGTAGCTCTCAACCTGAACGTAGCCCTCTGGGACCCTGCAGCCTTGGATGCCCAAGTATCCCGCAATATCTTCCTCGGATGTCTTTTGCTTTTCCACAGTTTTCTCTTTGTTCTCCTTTCCCAATGTCAAATCAGTAGCCTCCTGAAAGTCCCAAGCGCGCGTTGCCGTCGCTGATATTACACTGTAAGACTGCGACGCCGTACTCGCTGATGAATGCGCCAGAAGCGGAAACTTGGAGAGGTATTGTCACCCGTTGCCCTATTCCTGACGCAACATCACCGAAGCCAGTTTCAACCCAAGCTGAAGACGAATCATTTTCAAGTTGAATCCAATACTGTTGATTTCCGACAAGGACGGGAACATCCAACGTGAGATTAGCATAAATGACGTTAGTTTTGCTTGCGGAGACAAGTTCGCAGCCTTTGGCTGCGACATATTCGGCTATTCTTTTGAGCTGTTGGAGTTCTGCCTGATTCCTCAAGTTTGCTGTTGAAAAGGCGAAGGCGACAACCAGCAGCGAACCAACTACCATCATAGCGAAAAGAGTGTAGATATAGCCTGGGATTATGGATGGCAAAGTGTCACTCTATCCATCTGTTGATTTGGATGTTGCATAAGACCAACGTGACGTTGATCGTGGTTCCGTTAGCGTTGCTTACAACGGGTACTGATACTTGACCGGCGATTCCGTTCAGAATCGCAGTGATCGTTAATGAGTTTACTTGGTATGAAATGTTGTAGGAGGTGACTGTGCTCTCGATTGTGGTGCAGGAAATTATTAGTGGAATTTCACCTGAGACTGTGATTTCCTGAGAAGAGTTCAGGTTCACAACGTATATGTTCAAGTCGTTTGTTGTAATGTTGCTTTCTGTTTCAGAAGCGATGGATGTTATTGGACGGTAGTCCAGAACGATCTCGGGGTGAGGTATTGCGCTTTGAATGGACATTTGAGTTATTTCAGGTCCGCTTTGGTTGATTATCGGTCGGCCATCTCCTTGTAGGAAAAGGCCGGTGTCGATAGATTCAGCGTAGGGAAGCTGATAGGCTACTTCTCCGACGGTTTCATTGAAGATTGTGCTTGAAAAGTTGTTGCCATCTGTTGCATTGATGAACAGCGAGTTGGAGAGGGGCTCAACCTCAAATGTTCCTCCGTAACCACCAACCTCTAAGGTTCTGGAAGAGCCGGGTTGCCAGAGGACTGAATGAATAGCATTGTCGAATGAGTACATGTTTTCCGTTGCCATTGAAACTTTGAGAAGTTGGCTTCCAGCGTTGACTCTTTCCACTGCAAAATAATAAGTAACGGATATTATACCCAGCATAGTGACGAAGATAATCATAAAAGTGACGGGAATTGCCAAAGCCAAGTTTGATCGATGCAGTTTCTTAATTGCCAGCTTGACTTCTCTGATTGTCATCTTCCTCACCCTTAGCATCTTTCAACAATGTTGGCGTGTCGATGCGATATGTTGATGTGTGTGTAGAGGAACCTCACACATATTGAGCATGGTTTTACTATTTCGTTCACGAATGAAGACGGAAAAGATAATGGAATTGAAGTAGAAATAAGAGCAAAGTTTCCACCTGCAAAATCGGAGACCTTAAACAAAGTGCTTTGAGAAAAAGCGAATTCGGGTAATACTATGGTAACCCCCATGGTGTCAGAGGGGGCCACTCGTCGCTTGGCAGTTTCAGTCAACTTCATAGGTTTGACGATAGCCAAATCAGTTTTCACCGTGCAGGCAACGTGCTACGAAGAAACCAACGTCAACGCAGTAAGACCATAAAAACTCCATTTTCCTTCTTAATCACTCTTCTCCAAGTATTCATCTATTCTCACAGGTTATGTGTAGCTTTGTTCTACACACAAATTGTCATATCAGAAATGGCTGTTAAGGGTGGTCAGGAGATAAATAATGAAGAACCTGTTGAGAAATCGTAAAGCTCTAAGCACAGTTGTGACGACGCTGATTATTCTAGTGGTTTCAGTGCTATTAGCAGGAGTCGTAACGTACTTCGCTATCAACGTGGTCAGCACAAGAGTCCAGAATGAAAGCCTAAACCTGACATATCAACACGTATGGTACAACACCACGGAAGGAGCGGCGGAGGCAGCCATAATGGTAACCAATACAGGCGGAAGAGACGTTGTCTTACAAAACATCGCAGTCCGAGGACAGTCCATGAATTCAAGCTATGTTTTCTACTTCCCGGTGACTGTACAGGGTGACTTGCCATATGTTAGCCAAACGACAAACATTAGCACTAGTGTCACTGCTCCTACGGGTTTCGGCTATTCAGGCAAGTTCTTACATACCAACACGATAGTCCTAGCATCTGGCAGCAGCGTAGCAGTTTACATGGCGCAAACCCCGACGGGCATTGCACCAGGCAGCGTCACGGTGAATGACGTGGGTCTGACAATCGACATATCAATCTTCAGCGCGCAGGCAACCTATATCAAAGAAACCAACGTCAACGCAGCTTAAAGCAACACCACCCTTTTTCTCTTTTCCTCTTGTTTTTTTGTTTTGATTTCTGAAGTGACTCGCACGTCATAGATGTCTTCATGCGCGATACATATTCTCTCCATGTTCACATGAAAAACAAGAGTGACAAGAAAAAGACAAAGCTAGGAGGAAGCCACTGCTTCGACGTTAACTTCTGTATAGTACACTGCCTGTGCCGAGTGAACTGCAATGCTCGTTGAGATACCAACGTCGTTGACTCTGACGCTATCAGGGTTGACAATGTAAACTAGCATGGTATTGCCAGACTTCAACACTAAGGGATTGTTAGCTACTGTAAAGTTGTATTGTGTTCCTGAAATGACCACATCGTTCGCCCCGCTAGTGTAGTTGAAATTTGGAACATAGACTAAGTCTGACTGTATGGCAGCATCTAATGTACAGTATAGAACGAATTTTTGGTTTGTTGGATCGGTAGTTGCGTTCCATGGACATTGTTGGCCACGAACCGCGATATTGCTCAGCACAACGTCTCTGCCTCCTGTATTCGTTATCATCAAAGCTGCAACAGTGTAGTTTGCAGTCCCCACTGTTGCGGTTGAATTGACCCATATGTGTTCATTTGTCAAGCTGAGGCTTTCGTCCTGGACTCTCGTACTCACCACATTGATAGCGTAAAAAACCACGACTGTCGCAAGAAGCACAGCCACTACAAGTATGATTAACGTGGTCACAACCTGGCTTAAGGCCCTATGATTCTTTCGAAGTTTGATCATGACATCTTTCACCCCCTTCATTAATCCCATGTTGTCAGCGTGTTGTATCCTTCGTTAGCCTTGACTATTGCGTAGCCTATAATAAATACTGTGTCATACGATTTCATATTGTCGCTGCAACTCCATGGTTAGAAGCATTGATACATCTTTTTCCTAAGTATTGATTCTCAACTGACATGAGCTACGAACGCGTTCGTAGATCCGAGCGCCCAAAACCAGAGAAAGCGTCGCTCCGCGCGCGCAAAATCAATTCATTCTTCTAGCTTGAGGACAAGATGTGCGACTCTTCTTCCGAGTTCCTCGCAGTATTCGATCTCTTTTGCGTGGGGTGCTCCAACGGCCGCCGCGCCGAAGTGTTTGTCATCCGATCTGCCTCTGATAATCATTCCGTGGACCAGCATTGTTTCGATAATCGAGAGAAGTGTTATTTCAGCACCAGTTGCCGTCCCGCCTGAGCTTGTGAAAGCCGCTCCAACTTTTCCTTCAAGCTTCCCATGTATCTTCTCCGAGCTGTCGATGAACATCTTGAGTTTGCCCGACATTTGTCCATAGTACGTTGGTGAACCCATTATGATGCCGTCAGCTCGGCAAAGGTCATCGAGGCATGCCTGTTCAACTTTCTTCACGCTCACCTCGACGCTCTTAACCTCTTTTACACCCTCAGCAACCGCCAACGCCATTTTCTCCGTATTACCGGTCTCGGAATCATAAACAATCAGAACTTTTGCCATGTGCGCTACGCTCCGAAATTCTAATGACGTGATGCCGTTTTAAGTCTTGAGTCATCCTGCTCAAACGCATGTTTTCTGTAAGAATAGAACTTTGTTCCACAACCTATAAGTGCTTAATGATCGCCTTAAATTGAAGATGAGGGAAGATGGTAGTTTTACTTACGAGGGGAGAAAGGAGAGAAGGGATAAAAACTTAACTACCATTTCCCTCATTCAATTCCCACTATGCATGCACATCTTGCTTTTAAGTTTTTCCTCCGTTTTTGAATCGAATTTGCCAAAAGACAAGATAGAACCCCTTCAAAACCGATGAAAAGCCGATTTCTTATTCAGATTTTTCAGTTTTATTGAAAAACCTGTCAGCAATGCAGATTATGACATTCTGTTTTGATTCTGGTAAATACTGTTTCCTTCAGCTAGAACAAGAGAAAGAGGAAAATAGGCTAACTGAAACCACTAATGATTTCGTCAATGGTCTTAATCTTTGCGTTGTAGATGTTTCTTAGGTATTCCAATCCTTTCTCGTGATCTTCTTTGGTGAAAGCTTCAACGCCGTCCTTTGCTATTATTATCTTGTAGCCCCTGAAGAAGGCATCTGCCGCCGTATGTCTGACGCATATGTTGGTGTGTAACCCCGTAAGAATGACTGTTTTGACGCCTTCGCCATGGTACAGGCTCCTGAGAAGCATGTCCAAGCCTGTTTCGTGGAAGCCGCTGTACGTGTGTTTTTCAACAACGTAATCCTTTTTCTGTGGTTTGAGCTCAGTGATAACCTCTGCTCCCTTGGTGCCTTTTATCGCGTGTTTTCCCCATCTTTCAACGACCTCTTCATCGACGGGAAGATGCGCATCGTTGGCGTAAATGACGGGTACTCCCTGTTTGCGGGCTGCGACCACAAGCTTCTTGAGGTTTGGAATGATGTGCACGCATCTCTCGCACTTCAAACCTCCGGTGACGAAGTCGTTCAGCATGTCCAGAACAATCACAGCCTTATAGTCCAAGAACTCAGCTCCTGAGTAAATTCATGAGTAAAGAATAGAAAAAGTTTATGGTCAACTATTTTTCGGGTTCCAGGGTGTACGGACCCTTCGTAAGTTTCTCGGCTTTGCCCTCTCCCACCAGGACGGTGTCTTCGATGCGAACGCCTCCGAAGTCAGGAATGTATATTCCGGGCTCGTTTGTCACAACGTTGCGGGCGACCAATACGTCTTTGCTCGTCGCTCCTAAGCCGGGAGGTTCATGAATGTCCAAGCCTACACCGTGGCCCAGAGAGTGGACGAAATACGGCCCGTACCCTGCGTCCTCTAGTTTTTTGCGGGCTGTCAGATCTATGTCTTTGGCTCTTGCTCCTGCTCTTATTGCTTGATATGCCTTTTCTTGGGCCGTTTTGACAGCTTCGTACATTTTCGCTTGTTTTTCAGAGGATTTTCCAGCCACGATTGTCCTTGTCATGTCCGAAAGATAGTATTCATAGCTGGAGCCAATGTCCACGACTACAAGATCTCCTGCGCGGATTTTTCTGTCAGCGCACCCGCCGTGCGGGTAGGCCGATCGGACGCCTGATGCTACTATGGTCTCGAATCCCGTTCCCCAGCCGCCCTCCCTGCGCATCGCGTACTCGATTTCCGCGGCAACCTCGATTTCGGTAATCCCTGGTCTAATGGTTTCATAAGCTGCCTGCATACCTGCACTTGTAATCGTTCCGGCCTTTCGCATGAGTCGAATTTCTTCTTCTTCTTTGACTCTGCGCAGATTCCAGATGAGTCCACTCTGCACTTTCATTCTAGCGCGTCCCCGGAAACCTTTGGCAAGGAAGCGGTAGAAATCATGGCTCAGCGCGTCCACCGCAATTTTCTCAATCTTAGATGCCTTGAGCAATGGTGCGACTCTGTCAGAAAATTCGTCTCCTCGCTTGAGAAGCTCAACATTGAAGCTTTTTGTTTCCGCTTTCGTCTGCTCGTAATTAGTACCGTAGACGAAGAGTGTGCTTTCGCCTCTTCTTGGAATCAGTAGACAGAACGCGCCCGGAGTTCCGGTAAGATACAGCAGGTTCTTTTCGTTACCAACCAGAAACGCGTCGAAACTCTTCTTCTCAAAAGCCAATTCGCCTAAAGCCTCTACCCTGTCCAACGCTTTTCACCGTTAACAAAGGAGCCGTTTATAATTCTGGGCTAAAATGCTTTGTCCCTTTGCTCAGCCGCCGCTCACGATGGGCATCAGCACCACGTGGTCTCCGTTCTTGAGTTTTGTCTCAAGGCCGTTTAACTGATTAAGAAGGTAACCGTTTACCGTGGCTATGAAATTTGACTTTATGTCCTTTCCGCCGGCTTCATAAAGGGCCTCCTTGAATGACTTCCCGTGCTTCTCAGAAAGCACCGTTAGCAGGTCGCATATCGACGTATCGTCATGTACGTCAATCTCTTCCTCTCGGCGGTTGCCAAGCATGTTCTTGATGTGGCCCAGATATTCAACCTTAACTCTCAAAGAAGGCACCCGAGCGCCAATGTTATCTAGACTTGAAGTCGCTATATATCTGTTTCAGTTCCTACCCAGCTTTCGGAAGGTGCAGGTTTCCGACAATTCTTTTATGCTTCTCAGACAGTCTAGCCTTAAGGTGCATCTCTTGCCATCTGACAAGCAAAAGCTTGATGAAATCGTTCAGCACAAGCAAAAATGGGAAGCAGAGACAGTCCTGAAAAGCTTCGACAAGCTTCCAGAGAGAGGCGAGTTTTCAACAACTTCCCATATTCCAGTCAGCCGAGTTTACACTCCCATCGAAACCAAAAACGTCGATTACCTGCTTGATTTGGGTTTTCCAGGAGATTTTCCCTTCACCCGCGGCGTTTATCCAACGATGTACCGAGCGAGATATTGGACCATGCGCCAGTACGCGGGCTTCGGAACTGCAGAGCAGACGAACCAACGCTTCAAATACCTGCTCGGCCACGGCCAAACAGGCTTAAGCGTGGCGTTCGACTTTCCAACGCAAGTCGGCTACGACTGTGACGATCAAATGGCCCTCGGCGAAGTAGGTAAAGTGGGAGTCAGCGCAAGCACGCTACGAGATATGGAAGTCTTATTTGACGGAATTCCCCTCGACAAGGTCACCACTTCCATGACCATTAACGCTCCGGCAAACGTTCTGCTCGCAATGTACGCCGTCGTGGGGCAAAAGCAGGGTGTCGAGCAACCCAAGCTTGGGGGGACCGTGCAAAATGACGTTCTGAAGGAATACGTCGCTAGAGGCATGTACATTTTCCCGCCCAAGCCTTCGATGCGCATGGTAACAGACATTTTCGAGTATTGCAGCCGAAACATGCCCCAATGGAACACCATCAGCATAAGCGGATACCACATCCGAGAAGCCGGTTCCACGGCAGTTCAGGAAATCGCGTTCACACTCGCCAACGGCATCGCGTATGTTCAGGCCGCGATCGACAGAGGACTGGACTTGGATAAGTTCGCAGGCAGGTTGTCATTCTTCTTCGCAGCACACAGCAACTTCCTTGAGGAAATTGCAAAGTTCAGAGCTGCGAGGCGTCTGTGGGCGCGAATCATGAGGGAACGCTTCGGAGCCAAGAATGCGAACTCCTGGATGCTACGGTTCCACACTCAGACTTCCGGTGTTTCACTCACCGCTCAACAACCCTACAACAACATCGTCCGAGTGGCGCTGCAGGCGTTGTCAGCCGTGTTTGGGGGGACACAGTCTCTGCACACGAACTCCTTCGACGAAGCCTACGCATTGCCGAGCGAACAGGCAGTCACCGTTGCCCTTAGGACGCAGCAGATAATCGCCCACGAGAGTGGAGTGACGGAAACTGCTGATCCCTTGGGAGGCGCGTACTACTTGGAGTCCCTCACGAACGAGATTGAGGAGAGAGCACAGAAATACATTGAACACATCGACGGCATGGGCGGAGCAGTTGCAGCCATCGAGAAGGGTTTCATGCAGCGGGAAATCACGGAAAGCGCTTACAGTTTCCAGAAGGACGTTGAAACCAAGAAGCGAACCGTGATAGGCGTTAACGACTTTCTGAGCGAAGAACAGGTTCCGATGAAACTGTTACAGCTAGACCCAGCCATCGAGAAGAGACTTGTCGAACAGTTGAAAATGGTCAAGCAGCGAAGAGACGAAGCCAAAACCAGGGAAAGCTTGCACAAGCTCCGTGGGGCAGCTGAACAGGAAAACGTGAACCTAATGCCGCTCATCTTCGAAGCCGTGAAGGAGTATGCAACGTTGGGCGAGATCTGCCGAACCTTGCGAGAAGTGTTCGGCGAGTACAAACCGCCTTCCATTTTCTAACCTATTACGAAGAGCGTTTCCCCTTCGTTCACAGGCGTTCCATCGGCAACATTTACCTCTTGAACCGTCCCAGCTCGGGGAGCCGAGATCTCATTCTCCATCTTCATCGCTTCAACCACGCACAGAACCTGGCCCGCCTTAATTTGGTCGCCCTTCCTCACCTTGACCTTAACTATCCTGCCAGTCATGGGAGCGGTCACCGCACCCTCGACACCAGCCTTCCTCATCGTTCCCGTTTTTTTCGCGGCAACTTGAAGTGTCGGTTCGAAACTCGTAAACGCCTGTCCCCTCTTTGCAGTCTGGACTTCCACTTCAAACTTGGCTTCCTCCACTTTGACAGGAATCTTCTTTCCCGGCTCGGTTTTGGACAGTTCAACTTTGTAGGTTTTGCCGTCTATTTCTATGACAGAGGCTTCTTCCGAAGTGATTCCGTCTCTTTGAAGTTTGATTTGCCGCAGTTTGCCATCCACCTTGGCTGTGAAAGAGTTTGGCGAGGTTCTGTTCAGTTCGATTTTTCTTTGTTTGCCGTTTATGGTGGCTTCGTAGGTAGGCAATTCTAGCCGCCTCTTTCTGTCATGCTCTGGCGGCCTGCAAGAACCCATGGTGATATCGTCCCCTTGGGGCGGTGCTGGACAAGTGCTTGGATGCCCGAACTGTATGTAGTGACGGTAGCAAGTGTGGCTGATAGTGCGGCAACTTCTTCGAGTTCAGCAAGCCTTTCAGGCGCGATTGCCGGTTTCGTCTCCTGGTGCCTGGCTTTTCTCTTTTTGAAGAATTCTAAGGCCGTCTGAGGGAAAAGTGCGTAGGTAATCTTGTCCTCTTCAGTCTCCAGATAAGGCTTAACATCTTCTGGTATCTTGTCCAGTGCTGGTTTCAGCTTGTCGGCTGGGCGGCCTGTTATGGGTTCCTCGTCGCCGATGATTTTCTTCTTGATTTTTGGGTCTATCGGCCCCGGGGGTTTTCCATAGAGGCCTCGAACATAGTCCTTTATTTCATTCGGAACGATGCTGTACCGTTTTCCTGAAATAACGTTTAGGACGGCCTGTATTCCCACCAGCTGACTGGTAGGCGTCACAAGAGGTGGATATCCTAGCTCCTTTCTGACCTTAGGCACTTCTTCGAGAACCTCGTTCAGCCGGTCAAGTGCTTTCTGCTCGCGAAGCTGCTCCAACAGGTTGGAAAACATTCCACCAGGAATCTGATGAACGATTATCGAGGCATCAACTCTTTCAGCCTTCGGGTCGATGAGCTTCAATGGATCATAGTACTTTTCGCGCAGTTCTCTGAAATATTGTGCAATTTCGTCCAGAAGCTCGCTGTTCAGACCCGTGTCATATGGCGTTCCCCTGAGCCCCGCGACGACGGACTCCACAGGCGGCTGAGACGTGCCCCATGCCAAGGGAGAGAATGCTGTGTCTAAGATGTCGACACCCGCCTCGCAAGAGCGTAGATAGGTCATCATCGCCATTCCGCTGGTGCTATGAGTGTGCAAATGCACTGGCAACTCCACTTCTTTCTTCAGAGCCCTGATCAAGTCGTACGCGGGCTGCGGTGCGAGCATGCCAGCCATGTCCTTTATGCAGATAGAGTCACAATGCAACGCTGCGAGCTGCTTCGCAAATTCCACGAAATGTCCGACAGTGTGGACTGGGCTTATGGTGTAACTGATTGTCCCCTGCGCGTGCTTCCCGACCTTCTTGACTGTTTTGATTGCGACTTCCATGTTTCTAATGTCGTTCAACGCGTCGAATATCCTGAAAATGTCGACACCGTTCTCAGCGGCTTTTTCGACGAACTTTATAACTACGTCGTCCGGGTAGTTGCGATAGCCGACCACGTTCTGTCCCCGCAGAAGCATCTGCAGCGGTGTCCGTCTAACGTGCCGCTTCAGCTCTCGGATACGTTCCCAAGGATCCTCGTTTAGAAAACGAATTGAAACGTCGAACGTCGCCCCGCCCCAGGCCTCCAGCGAGAAGAAACCGACTTTATCCATCTTCTCAGCTATTGGAAGCATTGTCTCGGTCCGCATTCTGGTGGCGAGTAGGCTCTGGTGCGCATCCCGAAAAGTGGTATCCGTGATTTTGACGGGTTTCGAAGCCAAGCTGGTTAGCTTCCCTTAACTCTCTTGCCTCAAACGTGCAAAAATGCGGCGAAGCCCTATTAATTTCTGGTGGTTCTGTTGGAACATTCTGATGGCTCGTTTAAACACCTTTAGAACATGAGGAACGCTGCGCACCCGAAAGCGTATAGGTGGACTGTGAGGAGACGGCTTTTCCCTTTTTTTGGTCTCTGCCAGTTTCAAGATGGGCGGAACTTGCACGACCCATGGAACAGCCGCCACTATAAACGGGACGGCGACCCACGCTTGAGTCTGGAAGAGCCAAGTGGCGAGGAAAGGCCCAAAAAACGATCCCGCACCCATAATCGCGTTCATTAATCCCCAAACTCTCGCTCTCCGCGCGTCGTGAACAAGCTCCATCAGCCAGGCCTGATACGCTGGAGAACCGAGGTTGCCAAAAGCAAACAAACCCACGCAGACGAGGATAAATTGGGAGAGTGACCCAGTGAATGCCAAACCAACGACAAAAGGCGCTCCCAGCAAGCTTATGAGCATCAGTGGCTTCCGGCCGAACCTGTCCGTCAAGAATCCGCCAGGAACCTGAACTAGCGCGGTCGCCAAACCTGAACCCAATGAGAATATCAGGCCCAACTGTGTGGCATCTACACCCAACTTGTATATTGGAAAATCTCTGAGCAAAGGTCCACCCAACCCGTTAGCCAAGCCCGTGAAAAGAGAGATTGCCCCGAAAAGCCACAGAACCTTGGCCAATGGCATCGGAGCCTTTTCAGCAACCTGACCGTCCGAAACTTCGCCCAGGGGAACAACCCTGCCAGAGAGGTTCACAAGCCCGAAAGAAGCTACCAAACCTGCAACGGCCACCGCAGAGCCAATCATGAAAGGAAAACGCAGCCCCACACGGTCAACCAATATTCCACCTATCAAAGGCGCCGGAACCGTACTAATCATCCAAAACAAGTTGAAACCGCCGAAAGCTCTCCCCCTCGAACTCAACCTGCTCAAATCAGCCACGAAAGCAGTGAAAGCCGGCTGAAACAAGGCCATCGCAAACATCTGCGCGAAATATCCGATCACGACCAGGAACACGCTGTTGACGACCGAATAGAAAAACAAGCTTGGGGCGAGGACCACGCAGGCCAAACCAATCGTCAGCTTCTTACCGACTCTATCCGCGAGAAAACCTCCAGCAAAACTCCCTGAAATCAGAGCTAGACTGCTCACGGAAATCAAAACTCCAATGAATTCCGTCGTAGCCTCAGGAGTCACTGCCAAAGACTTGACCAGAAAAAACACGGCTGAACCCGAAACCATCGAACTCGCAAAATTCGCAAGAAACACGATTGCCAAAAGCAAACCGTAATTTCGAGACCAGTTGCCAGAAAACAACCCTTGCCCAGCGGACTCGCTCATGCTTTCAAACCTGAAACAACAAACAGCCGACTCGACGATTCTTAAAGGCTTCGCACCAAAGCGACCATGTCAAGATATTCACTTAGCCTAAACTGGCGGGTAAGATCGCAGACTTGACGCCACTCCCGTACGAATCAAATAGGCTCTAATTCATAATGGCACGTTGGAGTGTTTTTTGGCTGGGCGAGTTTCGCGTTTTGTAGCCAGGCTTTCGAGGGCGCTAATGAGCTTCGGCCGGGTCTCGGAGGGTTCGATGACCTCGTCTATGTATCCTTTCTGGGCGGCGATGTAGGGACTTGCGAATTTCTGGCGGTACTCAGCGACAAGCTCGTTGTGTTTTTCCTGAGGGTCTTTGGCTTCAGAGATTTCCTTTCTGAAGATTATGTTGATGGCGCCATGTGGACCCATGACGGCGATCTCAGCCGTTGGCCACGCATAGTTGATGTCTGCGCCCGAATGTTTGCTTCCCATGACGTCGTAAGCTCCACCGTAATCTTTTCTGATGATGACCGTCACTTTCGGCACTGTGGCTTCGCAATAGGCGTATAGCAGCTTGGAGCCGTGCTTGATTATCCCGCCGTGTTCCTGTTCCATGCCTGGCAAGAAACCGGGCACATCCACGAACGTCACTATCGGAATGTTAAAGGCGTCGCAGAAACGGACGAACCTGCCTGCCTTCATCGAACTGTTAATGTCTAACGCTCCAGCATAGTGCGTCGGCTGGTTAGCCACTATCCCTATCGATTTCCCGTTCAACCGCGCGAAGCCGATTACGATGTTCTGCGCCCACAGGGGCTGAATTTCAAAGAATTCGCCGTTATCGACCACTCGAACGATGATATCTTTCGTGTTGTAGGGCTTGTCAGGATCTTCTGGCAGCACTTTGGCCAAGCCTTCATCAGTGCGGTTCGGGTCGTCGCCGGTCTCGACGATAGGCGGATCCTCCAAGTAGTTGCTGGGCAAGTAGCTCAAAATCTTCTTTACGATTTGTATGCACTGTTCTTCGTCTTTTGCGATGAAGTGGGCAACGCCGCTTGTTTGACTGTGTATCATGGCTCCGCCAAGATCCTCGAAAGACACCTCTTGCCCCAGCACCGTTTTAACAACGTCTGGGCCTGTTATGAACATGTGGCTTGTCTTGTCCACCATGATTATGAAGTCGGTCAAGGCCGGCGAATAAACAGCTCCGCCAGCGCAGGGTCCTAAAACAGCTGAAATCTGCGGCACAACTCCTGAGCTTATCACATTTCTGAAGAAGATGTCACCGTAACCCGCCAGGCTCGCCACACCCTCCTGAATCCTGGCACCGCCAGAATCATTCAAACCGATTACGGGTGCACCTGTTTTCAAAGCTAAATCCATGAGCTTGCACACTTTCTTCGCAAACATCTCGCCGAGCGATCCTCCGAAAACCGTGAAATCCTGCGAGAAGACGTAGACGAGTCTGCCGTCTATCGTGCCATAACCCGTGACTACGCCGTCCCCGAGAAACTTACGGTCAGACACTCCAAATTCGGTGCATTGGTGAACGACAAACTGGTCAATCTCGTTGAAACTGCCTTCATCGAGTAAGAGGTTAATGCGCTCTCTAGCCGTCAGCTTGCCTTTTGCATGCTGCTCCTCAATTCGTTTCTGCCCACCACCTAGGCCAGCCTGCTCCCTCATGCTCTTTAGTTTCTTGATCTTCTCCTCGACTGAAGGTTCCTTCGACGTGGCCAAATGAAATTCCCTCAATTTTTGCTGTAACATTGTCCTATTAAGTATTTAGACACAACACGTGGAATAGTTTGGTTATTACAGCACGCTCAATGTAAAGGAATATGATTCTGAGAATAGCCGGCATCAGTGCAAGTAAGATTGTCAACAGATAACGCGCGCAGGCTAGTTACATAATTTGGGAGCGCCTTGTTTTGGATACTGAGAAAGGTAACGTTGAGTTTGGACGCGGGATTTTGATCCGAGAAAAAAAATTTTTTCAGAACTAAGCTGAACGGAGACTGTGTTTTACGAATAAAGCTCCAAACAGGCTCTGTTCAGACTCAAAACTCACTCATAACGACATGTAAACACACTGCACAAATCGCCCCCGTCCAGACCGAAGAGGATTATTCCGTTCCACGATTGTAAAAACGCGAAATAATGACCTTACCTAGATTGCGCTCCAGCCTGCTCAAACCTCTTCAAACTCATCGGACAGCGCTTGGGAGGCGAGGAGACGGTTGCAGTCATCACGCAGCAGATCACGTTGACATCCTTTGCCACTTCACGTCATTTTCAACAAAAAAGTTCATTCAACACTTACTCGAATTATTCAATGCGCCAGCGCGCGCTTTCAAATTTTCCTGCATACGAACAGAATCTTCCTGCCTTCTTCTCTCAAATTTGCTTCGAGGATATCGAAATATTTGGACAGAGCAGATTTCATCTTTGCGACTGAGTATATTGTTTCTTTGAACTTGTATTTGTGAAGTTGATAAAGTCCATTTGGGAGTTTTTCAAAGATTCTGGAATCCCAAGTCAGCGAATTGCCCTTCACTATCTCTCTGTCATAGTAGAATCCTTTGGCGAATTCCCTGACTGACGAAGTGGACCTGTTGTATTTTTCCAGCCAATGAAGCGTATCTCTCAGCATTTTAGGAGTGTACACATCAAAGATGAACAGCCCGTCTCTGTTAAGATGTTGATTCACTGTCTTGAACGTTGATTTCCACTGGGCAAAATCTTTCAAAAAGTTGACGGCATCGTTGGCAGAGAATATGACATCAAATTTCTCATCAATGTGGAAGTTGTGCATGCTGGAAACAAAGAACTTACCCCTTGGCATTCTCCTCCTGCAAACCTCAATGTAGTCCCTTTCGACGTCCAAGCCGTAGACAGCGTATCTCTCGGGAAGATTGACTAAGACCTCTCCAATTCCGCAACCTATTTCCAGTATCTTCTTTGCCTGCTTGCGGTATTCATTCACGGGTTCCAGCACATAGCGTGCCCTCTCCCTTGCTCCTTCCTTGCTTGTAAGCGACTCCCAAAAACTCACAAACGGTTTTGAGGTCTTGCCTCTATGCTCATATTTGACCCTGCATACCCCCCAGACTCGCGAATGGTTCGTCTTGACCCTGCGTGCGCTACAATACCCTTAAGTTACTTGTCACCAGTAATAAGCAATTCTGAGTGGTTGAAACCATGAAAATGAGAATGATAAAACTGCGTCCTGAGTTCATTATAGAAACATTGCAAGGAAAAGCGCCATCTTTCACTTCCAACCTGCCAAGCGATGTTGAACTTTTGGATATGAAGTACGACTTGTTTTCCAAGCAAGTATTCGCAATCGTAAGAAGCGACAGTTTTGAAAACGTTGCAGAATCCTATCCAATTCCAGAGTTCAATCTAGTCTACGCTGCAAGCTCCAAAACCGAATCTCAGCCCACGACAAGCTTCAAACCTGAATCTAATCCCGCAAAGAAAACGCCGATTCAACCAAGTCGAGACACAAGCCCAATAGAAAAAGAGTTCAGTCCGGAGCAGCGCAAATTGCTGAGTTTCACGGTAGACGGAGAATACGTCAAAGTGACGCCAACCCAATACTTGAAGGATGAGTGGGATGAAATTAGCGATGTCGTTAGAAGTTTGGGCGGCAGATGGATGAAAGGCGACGTCAACAGCTTCTGGGCAATTCCACTCAAACAGAGCTAACGCGCGAAGAGAAGGTCCCCCACGAAAACTCGTTTCCTTGCTCCGTCGTCAAGCTTCAGGATTAGCGCACCGTCAAGATCAACGTCCAAAGCCAACCCGTTCAACGTTTCCTCTTGATTCGCAATAACCACTTTCCGGCCTAGGAATTCGGCATACTTTTTCCACTGTTCCAGCAATGGAGCAAAGCCGCGATCTAGATACCCGCCATAAACAGTCTCCATCTTCTCAAGCAACTCCTTGAGCAGACTTTCCAAGCGGATCTTTTTGCCAACCTCCGTCTCGATTGAAGTTGCATGCGTCTTCACCGATTCTGGCAAAGCATCATCTGCACGAAAGTTTGCGTTCACTCCGATGCCCAGGATAACGAAGTTGACCTTTTCGGCTTTGGTGCTCATCTCAGCCAGTATCCCACATATCTTCTTGCCGTCCACTAGCACATCATTAGGCCACTTTGTCTCGGTTCTCAGGTCGTACTCCCGCCGCAAAACTTCAGCCACAGTGAAGCTGGCCACGAACACCAGCTTTGCCGTCTCCTGGACTTTCTTCTTGGGCTGTAGGACTATTGAGAACCACAATCCTCCTCTGGGCGAAGCCCATTCTCTCCCCAGTCTTCCTCTTCCAGCGGTCTGAGTCTCGGCCACTGTGACGGTTCCTTCTTCTGCGCCCATTTTGGCGAGTTTCTTGGCCCAATCGTTCGTCGATTTGACTTTGCGACTGAAAAAGACACGTCTTCCGAAACGTTTGGTGTGCAAACTCTCTTGGAGCTTTTCAAGGCCTATATCTGCTGACACCCAGGGCCCGCCGTTATGGCCCCTCACAGAGTTCCAAGAGGACGCCTCTAGTGCTTTTCGGATGTACAAAGGCTATTTTCTTTCCCTCTGCACCTGTCTGAGGCTTCTCATCAATCAACGTTATACCCTTTTGTTTGAACTCTTCCAGCACGGCTTGAATGTTGTCAACTTTCAGGGCGATATGGTGTAATCCTTCGCCGCGGGATGAGAGGAACTTCGCGATTGTGCTTTCACTGCTGAGCGGCTCCAAAAGCTCGATGTGCGCCTCGTCGCCTATTGAGAAAAAGGCCACTCTGACTCCTCGTTCGGCGAGGACGTGAGTACCTTCAAGTTTCAAGCCCAAAACATCGCGATACAGGCCAATCGCTGCGTCCAGATCCTTCACAGCTACTCCGATGTGATCCAACTTTCTTCCCGACACGCTCATCAACCCTTTCCAGCGATGCTAGAAAGCATGTTTGAACATGCTATAAAGAGTTTCTAGACGCACGTTTAAGGGTCCGCAAGAATAGCACGGTTGCAAACGTTTTTAAACAATACCAAAATATCATTATCCATGCCAGACAAGGTTCACTGTGCTCACATTCTCGTGAAAACAGAACCAGAAGCCAAGTCTGTCCTAGACAAACTCAACAAAGGCGAAAAATTCGCAAACATTGCTAAGGAACTCTCACTCTGCCCATCTGGAAAACATGGCGGAGATCTGGGAACATTCACAAGAGGAAAAATGGTCAAGGAATTCGAAACGTGCGCATTCACGCTTCAGAAAGGACAAACTTCGGCCATCGTGAAGACAAAATTCGGGTACCACATAATCAAGAGACTCGAGTGAACACAACCTACACTGCGTCGGCAGAGATTATCACGAACTGAGTGACTTTCTCAGTCTCGGCGATGTTTTACCACAGCCGCGAAGTTTCTGAGGATTTCTTCTCCATGTTCAGTGTTGTTAACTTCGGGATGAAACTGGACCCCATAGTACTGCTTCTCCAAATGCTTCACGGCTTGCACGCTGCAATTGTCTGACACGGCGAGCACGGTAAACCCCTTTGCAGACTTCACCTCGTCGTTGTGCGACTCCCACACGTGGAACTCTCTCGGCAATCCTTTGAACAGATCGTCTTCCTCGATGATTCTTAGCTTTGCTAGGCCGTATTCAGGGACGTCGGAAGGTCCGACCTTCCCGCCGCAGTGCAGAGCCATCAGTTGAAGCCCCACGCAGATTCCCAGGATCGGACCGTCGAACTGTTGCAAATAATCGATGCACTTGCCCATTTTGGGAGATTCCCAAGTGATTCGAGGCGCTCCTCCGCTCAGAACCAAAGCGTCAGCCTCTATCTCCTCCACTGGTGTAGTGTTGGCTATAATCTTCGAATCGCAGCCGATTTCCCCCAAAACTCTCCAGATCCTGTGAGTCCATTGGCCACCGTTATCCACAACGTAGATCCTTGTAGGTCTACTCATACTCAATCGTCCCAGGCGGCTTGTTCGTCACGTCGTAAACGACCCTGCCTACAGAATCTTTCAGAGTGTTAGTGATTCTCACCGATATTCTCTCCAACACGGCCTGCGGAATCTTCGAATAGGCAGCGCTCATTCCGTCCAAACTTTCAACCGCGCGCACTGCAATAACGTTCCCGTAAAATCTCACGTCGCCATGAACTCCAACCGTCTTGCATGGCAGCAACACGGCGAAGTACTGCCACGGCCTACTCATCTCCCCGTTGACTGACGCCCTCTCAATCTCCTCCTCTGCAATCGCGCAGGCCTCTCTAACAATTTTCACGCTGACAGGATCAGCCTCTCCGAGTATCCTCACGGCTAAGCCTGGACCTGGAAAAGGCTGGCGCCCATACAGTTCCTCAGGCAGGCCCAGCTCCTTCCCGACGATTCTAACCTCATCCTTGTACAAATCTCTGAGCGGCTCGACGATTTCAAATTCTATTTTCCCAGGCAAGCCGCCGACGTTGTGATGGGACTTTATCCTGTCCCTGAGTCCGCCTCCACTCTCTATCCAGTCTGGAGCGATTGTTCCTTGAACAAAAAACTTGGCGTTTTCCTTTCTGGCGACTTCCTCAAACACTCTAATGAACAATTCACCGATGATTTTCCTCTTCTGCTCTGGATCAACTATGCCCTTGAGCTTGTCATAGAACCGTTCCGTGGCATCCACGACAATGACGTTCAAACCCAGTTTTTTCAACATTTTTCCATTGTTCTCGACTTCGTTCTTCCTCATGTAACCAGTGTCCACCAGGACACAGCGCAGGTTCGCCCCGATAGCTCTGTTCACGAGAATCGCCGCGGTAGTCGAGTCAACACCGCCAGAAACGCCCATGATAGCCACACCCTTAATCCTTTCACTCAGTTGCTTAACCGTCTCGTCTATGAACTTTGCAGCATTGAACATGCGGCTACCACACGGTAGGATTGAATGAGGCGCCTATAAAAGTCTTGTAAACAAGTTTCATGATACACTATGCGACACCTCGGCCATCGTTCTCGCAAGGAAAACTGGAAAACTATAAAACAAGGGTCAATGACTTACCTAATCTCCAATCAAAATAATGAAGAACAGGTGGAATCCGTGGAGAAATTCACTCATGATGTAATAATCGTCGGCGCTGGCTTGGCCGGCCTGAGGGCCGCCGTAGCCGCCGCCGATGTCGACGACAAACTAGACATCGCCGTCATCTCGAAACACCATCCTTTGCGATCGCACTCCGTTTGCGCGCAGGGTGGAACTGGAGCAGTTACAAACGAAAAAGACTCGTACGATCTTCATGCCTATGACACGGTGAAGGGCTCAGATTTTCTCGCAGACCAAGACGTTGTAGAACACTTTGTCAGAGGAGCGCCTAAAGAAATAGTTCTCACAGAACACTGGGGATGCCCGTGGAGCAGAACTGCCGATGGAAAAATAGATCAAAGAGCGTTCGGTGGACACAGCTTCGCACGGGCATGCTTTGCCGCCGACATGACGGGCTTTCATGAGATGCATGCCTTGTACGGAAAAGCAACATCGTACAGCAACATAAAATTCTACGACGAATGGTTCGCGACTTCCCTAATCGTTGAAAACGCCGTGGCAGCAGGTCTCACAGCGTTGGAAATGAAGACAGGTCGCATGTACGCCTTCCAAGCCAAATCGATAGTAATGGCAACTGGAGGACACGAACGCATCTACGAGTTCACAACTTTTTCACACACGACAACCGGCGACGGCATGGCCATGGCTTATCGCGCGGGAGCAGCAATGGAAGACATGGAGTTCGTCCAGTTTCACCCAACGGGCATGGTTCCTTCCGGGGTGTTGATAACTGAAGGCGCAAGAGGGGAAGGAGGTTTCCTTATAAACGCCAACGGTGAGCGCTTCATGAAAAAGTACGCACCTGAAAAAATGGAACTAGCCCCACGCGATGTGGTTTCGCGAGCCGAACAGACAGAAATACTGGAAGGAAGAGGCCTGCAAGGACCCTACGGGCCGTACATAGCCATAGACCTCCGGCACCTGGGCGAAGAGAAAATAAACTTACGACTGCCGCTCATCAGAGACGTCGCGATAAAACTCGGCGGAGTGGACCCCGTGAAAGAGCCTATACCCATCAGACCGGCAGCACATTACTCGATGGGAGGAATCAAAGCCAACATAAAAACTGAGACGCCCATTTCAGGCCTGTACGCTTCAGGAGAATGCTCATGCCTCAGCCTTCACGGAGCAAACAGGCTCGGAACAAACTCCACAGCAGAATGCCTAGTCTTCGGCGCAGTATCAGGCGAACAAGCCGCCAAACACGCGTTAACCGCGGGCTTACACGAACTGCCTCAGGAAAAACTGGCAGCAGAAGAAAAACGAGTCTTTGACCAGATCTTGGGAAGCGAAGGCTCCGAAAGAGTCCCCGACATCAGAGACGAAATGAGACGAATAATGAACGATAAGGCCTGGATATACAGAAGAGGAGACCAACTCGAAGCCGGCCTCAGAGAAATCAGACAGCTCAAACAAAGGTTCAAAAAGATGAAGGTTCAGGACAAAGGAAGACCCTTCAACACTGGAATGCTGAACGCAATACAACTCGACTTCATGCTAGACTTGGCCGAAATAACGATGGTTTGCGCCCTCCCCAGAAACGAATCGCGCGGAGCACACTCCAGAACGGACTATCCGAAACGCGACGACCAAAACTGGCTAAAACACACCCTCGCATACTACACCAAAGACGGGCCGAGATTGGAGTACATCCCAGTGACGATAACAAGGTGGCCGCCGGTGGCCAGAACGTACTAAGAGGTGAAGTGACGTGAACACCAAAGTTGAGAAAACCGTCGAATTCAACATAAGCAGATACAACCCAGAACAGAAAAAAAGCTACACTTCAACCTTCAAAGTTCCGATTCGCCGAGGAACAACCCTCCTCGACGCTCTGCTCTACATCAAAGATCACTTTGATGATTCGCTAACATTCAGACAGTCGTGTAGGATGGGCATATGCGGAGACTGCGCAATCAACGTTAACGGCAAACCGATGTTGGCCTGCTACACGCAGGTGCTTGACCTCGAACTGGACTCTCTGACCGTTGAACCTCTATCCAACACCACGGTGATAAAAGACCTCGTCGTTGACATGCAACCGTTCTTTGAAACCTACAAGAGGATTAACCCGACACTCATAAAGCCCCAAGAGGAACTCAAGAAACCTAGCGAATTCCCACAAAGTCCAGCAGAGCTTAAGAAATACTGGGATCTGACATTGTGCATAAAATGCTCGATTTGCAACTCAGCCTGTCCTGCCATCATCGACGAAAAATTCCTCGGGCCCTCAGCCTTGACAGCCACGTATCGCTTCGTCACAGACTCGAGGGATCAAGGCTCGGAGCAACGCCTAAAACCGATGGCCGACAACATTTGGCTGTGCACCCAGTGCAACTCGTGCACGATGTTCTGTCCCAAGAAACTGACCTGCGCAAACGCCATAGTTGACGATCACAGCCTACTGGTCGAAACTGGAGACATCCCAAAAACCGTCAAAGACGTGCTTGAAAGCGTTTACAAATACCACAACCCCATGGGAACACCCCAGGCAAAAAGAATGGACTGGGCAAAAGATCTCAACGTCAAAACGTTTCCGACGACAACAAAAGCCGACGTCCTGTTCTTCACCTGCTGCTCAAACACTTACGACATGAGAAACCAAGAGGCCGCAAGAACCATGGTCTCAGTGTTTAACAGCATGCACCTCACGTTTGCGACATTGGGCACAGAAGAATGGTGCTGCGGAGACCACATGCTTAGGCTCGGCGAAAAAGGTCTATTCGAAGAGCTGGCCGAGCACAACGTCTCCATGTTCAAGAAGTTCGATGCAGAGAAAATCGTGACATTATCGCCGCACTGCTACAACACTTTCAAGAACGACAAGCCCTACAGTGACGCAGGCCTGAACGTTCAACACTATACGCAATTCCTGACCGAGGCAATTGAAGAGGGCAGCCTGAAACTCTCGAAACCCTTGAAGAAAAGGATAGCCTACCACGACCCATGCTTCCTAGGCAAGAGAAACGACGTGTTTGACCCACCGCGAAAGATCCTACGCTCGTTGAAAGGTGTGGAACTCGTCGAGATGAAGAGAACACGACAGAGCAGCTTCTGCTGCGGTGGAGGAGCTGGAAGAGTCTGGACGGAGGATGCATTACCCGAAAAAAGACCCAGCACAAACCGACTCCGAGAAGCACTCAGCCTCAACGTCGACACTGTTGCCGTTGCCTGCCCATACTGCGTAACAACCTTGGAAGATGCGGTGAAAGTTCTAGACGTCGAGAACAAAATTTCAGTGAAAGACATTCTGGAACTCGTCAAAGAAGCGATGTAACTAACAAGAAGCGCCAATCTTCACACTCTCTTTCAAAATACGCGTCTCTCAGCAGCGTCGATTCGCACCTTTCAAAACTCGAATTTTGCAACGATAAATTAATATCAAGCATGAACGTTGATAAAGAATCAGGCAAGGTCGAGAAGGAATAGTATTGTTTGGTTATGCAGGGCGCGTTCTTCATGTTGATTTAACAACAGGAAAAACTTACACTGAACCTCTTAACGAAGAATTTGCCAAAAAGTACATTGGCGGAATGGGTCTGGGCATGCGACTTTGGTTGGAAAATTCTAAGCCCAAGATAGATCCATTCGACCCCGAAAACCCGTTGGTCGTCGCGAATGGCCCCATATCGGGCACGATGTGGCCAACAGGCGGAAACGGACACACATTCGTCTCCAAGTCCCCGCAGAGCTTCGGGCTAGGCGAGGCCAAGGCTCACGGCACTTTTGGAACCGAATTGAAGAGAGCTGGATACGATGCTGTAATCATCAAGGGCAAAGCCGAAAAGCCTGTTTATATGTGGATCGACGACGATTCAGTCCAGCTATTGGATGCTTCAGGTTTGATGGGAAAATCGCCAGGCGACACTGAGGATGCCATAAGAGAGGAGCTGGGCGACTACTACATTCGAGTCGCAGCTATAGGCGTCGCAGGAGAAAAGCTGGCCCGAATGGCTTGCATCATCAACGACAAGACCAGGGCGGCAGGAAGAACCGGCCTCGGCGCGGTCATGGGTTCAAAAAACCTGAAGGCGATTGCCGTGCGAGGAACAAATGACGTCAAGGTTGCAAAGCTGGATGAGTTCATGGAATACGTGAAAGAATTCCATGAAAGAATGAAAGGCCCGGCTACGCAGAAATACAGAACCCTCGGAACGCCGGAAAACGTTCTTGTTCACAATTCATTGTCCTGTATGCCCACTAGGAATTTTAACAACTCACGATTTGAAGGCGCCGAGAAAGTTAGCGGCGAATGCCTCAACGAGAAGTATCTCGCTAAGATAATAGGATGCAGTTCCTGCGCGATGCGATGCGAGCACACCTGTGTGGTTCCAGAGGGCCCATACAAGGGCACTATGACACGGATGGAATACGAGACTCTGTGGGCTCTGGGTCCCTATTGTGGTGTGGACCGGCTTGACGCAATAATAAAGGGAATGGAGCTCACAAACTTTTATGGAATGGATTCGATAAGCGCAGGCGTGACCATCGGCTTCGCCATGGACTGCTATGAGAGAGGCATACTGAGCCAGAAAGAAATGGATGGTTTAGACGCGAAGTTTGGCAACGCCGAAGCAATGGTTCAACTGGTCGAGAAAATCGGCAAACGCGAAGGCGTCGGCGATCTACTGGCGGACGGCGCGAAATTTGCGGCTGACCGTATAGGCAAAGACTCCTACAAGCTGGCTGCAACCATAAAGGGCGTTGAAACCACAGGCTATGACCTGAGATGCCTCAAGACAGCCGCGCTGGGTTTTGCCGTCTCTTTCCGCGGGGCTGATCACAACAGACACGGAGCCTACGCTTTTGACGTGAAGGGCAAAGTCAACAGGCTCATAGCCGAAAAAGGCCGGGGCAAGCTTGTCAGAGATATGCAAGACGTTTACAACCTCATCGACTCATTCATCGTCTGCAAATTTTCAAGAGGAACGTACTACAAAGAATTGCCAGACATGGCGAAACTCTACACTCTGGTGACAGGATTCGCCACGACACCCGAAGAGCTGAAGAAAGCAGGCGAAAGAATAGAAAACCTCGCCAAAATCATAAACCTCAGAGAAGGACTGGGCAGAAAAGACGACACGCTTCCATACAAGGTGATGCACGACCCAATCCCAGACGAAGGCCCGTCCAAAGGAGCCTTTGTAACGCAGCAAGAACTTGACCTGCTATTGGACGATTACTATGAATCCCGAGGCTGGACAAAAGAAGGAGTGCCCACCGTAGAAAAGCTCAAGGAACTGGGCATGGATGACCTGATTCACATCATCTACAAATAACGGAGGAAGAGAAAGTGGTGAAGATTCATGAAAGAAAATTCGTTTCCGCAGACCCTGATAAATGCGTAGGATGCCAAGTCTGTGAATACGTGTGCTCACTGACCAAGGAGAAGGCGTTCAACCCGCTGAAATCCAGGATAAGAGTCGTCAGAATAAACCAGCTGATAAACCTAGCCGTCACATGCAGGCTCTGCGAAGACCCGCCGTGCGTCGCCGCATGCCCAAGAGAAGCCTTGACACAGTCCGAAGAAACAGGACTGATAAGCGTGGACAAAGACAAGTGCAACGGCTGCGGATGGTGCATAGAAGCCTGCGACTACGGAGCAATCATGCTGCATCCTGAGAACAAAGTTGTCTACGTCTGTGACCTGTGCAAAGAGAAAGGAGAACCGCAATGCGTCAAGTGGTGCCCAGAAGAAGCCTTGGAAGTGACGACAAGCGACGTATTAGCTCAGAAAGCAAGAATAACAGCTGTTAAGAAGCTTTTCCAAGAAGCTGTGAAAGAACCCCAGAAAACCTCCTAAAACCTTTTTTCTAGGCGCAAATGTAACTCAACAATTATAATGGCGCAGCTGTTTACCTGTGCGCTTTTGGTTAAGGTTCTCACGTCGGTCTAGCCGAGGATGGAGTTCTAGTTCTTGGGGCATCACGAGAAAATAAGAGAAAGGGGGACGTGGCGGCCTGTGTCACTAGTCGAGTACGAATATATTTTTCTTGCGGCCCATTTCTTTGAGTATTTTCGGCCACACCGTAACGCTCACTTCGCCGAGGTGTGCTTTCTTCAGGATCGCCATCTGCGTGCGGGACTGGCCGATGCCTCCGCCGATGCTTAGCGGAATCTCGTTTTTCATTATGCCCTGGTGGTACGGGTACTTGAGAAAATCAAGTTGACCGGACATCTCTAGTTGTTTCTTGAGTGTATCGGCGTTTACCCTTATTCCCATCGATGTCAGTTCGTGGCGTCGCTTCGTTACGGGGTTCCATACGAGGATGTCGCCGTTGAGGCCGTGCATCGGTCTTCCGTCCTTAGACTTTGTTTCGGTTACCCAGTCGTCATAGTCTGCCGCCCTCATTTCATGGGGGTAACCGTCTCTGAGCGGCCAGCCGATTCCGTAGATGAAAATTCCCGGATAGTCCTGCAGAATCCTCGTTTCGCGCTGTTTGCGCGGAAGGTTGGGGTACTTGTCTAGTATATCTTCGGCGTGCAGGAAAGTGAGCTTTTCAGGCAGGTCTGGATAATTGTACGTTTTCAATTGGGGATAGAGCTTCTGGACGTGTTTCTCGGCGCCCTTTATGACCCCCCAGATTTTCTCCACCGTCTCGGTAAGATATTTGAGGTTGCGCTCCTTCTCAGTTATCGCCTTTTCCCAGTCCCATTGGTCTACGTAGGCGCTGTGGTCATGATCGAGGAAGTAGTCCTTGCGAACGGCGCGCATGTCAGTGCAGATGCCTTCACTAGGTTTCATCCCGAACTCTTTCAGGGCGAGCCGCTTCCACTTGGTTGCGGCCTGAACAATTTGAGCGTTAACAGGATGCTTGTCATAATCGTTTGAAATGTGAAATTGAATGGGTGTACGCGAGCCATCACGATCCAAAAGGTCGTTCACGCCGCTTTCAACGTCCACGATGAGGGGAACTTGCACCATTATCAGATTGAGTTCTTTGCACAGGTTTTCTTCGATGTAGTTCTTCACCGCAAAAATAGCTTTCTGCGTGTCTTTCGGGTTCAAAATGGAGTGGTAGTCTTTCGGCAGAATCTTCTCCAGCTCATCGTAGTTGCCGATCCCTGGACCTGCAAGATCCGCTTTCTTGTCCGACATGATAATCACACATCGAACTCGATACCCGACCCTAAATATAAGTTTTAAGCAGGAACCTTGTGGGAACATACCGTTGCCGTGCGCGATCGAAGTTGTACCCATACGCCGTTCGAAACCGTTGAACCTATCGTGGGAGTAGTTCAAGCAGGATCCTTGCAATTTCTTTTGCAGAAGCTTGGACACGGGGCGTCAAACCCTCCCCAAAATCATCTTTCTCAGGCTCAACAAGCAAAAGGGCGATCTTGGCTCGCGTTGTCTCCTTGACTTGGTCACAGAAAATTCGCAACGGAAGCATGTGCGTTGAGAAGGCAGGAGATACCGCCAATCGCTCAGGTTCAACGAGCCTGCAGGCGCCTGGCTTCAGGCCCAGAACTGCTGCGTCTACAAGAAGAACATGAGTTGGATTGAAATCTATGATCTGCTGCATGAAACCCTCAGGAACCGTTTCGCATTCTAAGAGGAGAACTCTGTCAGAAAGCTTGTCACGCAAATCCTGGACTATTTTCACTCCGACATAATCGTCCATTCTAATGGGGTTTCCGATACCGGCCAGAACGACCCTGTTAGCCTTTGAAAGCCAATCACTAAGCTCCTTCCTGAAGCTAGATTCAAGGATGGCCACTAGAAATCGCCAACAGACTATAAGAAAGAGGAAGGAAAGAAAAAGGTTTTATCTTTCCAGTTTCTGGATCAGGTTTTTGTTTGCGTCGTAGATTTTTACGGTTAGGGGCATTTGTCCTACGGCATAGTGCGTAGCGCATCCGAAGCAGGGGTCGTATGCTCTGAAAGCCATTTCGACCATGTTGAGCATGCCTTGGTCCACTTTGCCCTTGTGTATAAGGCCTTTTGCCGCGTCGCGGATGGACATGCAGATTGCGGGATAGTTGTTGGTTGTCGCCACGATCATGTTCACGTCTTTGATGAGCGCGTCCTTGTCCAACACGTAGTGGTGGAACAGGGTGCCCCTCGCTGCCTCGACGACACCGACGCCTTCTCCAGGCTCGCCCGGCTTGTTCCGCACGTTCGTGCTCGTTATCTCAGGATCTTTGACAAGCTCAAGCGCCCGTTCAGTTGCGTAGAGCAGCTCAATCAGCCTTGCCCAGTGGAATGCCAGAGTGCCGTGCACCGGTTTTCCGCCTAGAGTCTTGTACATTACATCGTACTCTTCCTGTGCGAGCGGTGTCGCCATTCCGTCTGAAGCATTGAGTCTTCCAAGTGGGCCAACGCGGTAGACTCCGCTGTCAGGACCGTAAACCAGGCCTTTCCACCCTACCTTTTTGAGGAACGGGAACTTTGCGTAGGTCCATTCTTCCACGTGTTCGCCAATCTGTGTCAGGTAGTCTTTTGGTTCAAACTTGAGGAATTCGCCGCCGCTGGGATAGACGACTCTGATTTTGCCGTCGTAAAAGTTAACCTTGTTGTGCTCATCTACCATGCCCATGTAGTAAGTGTTCATCGTGTACGCGTCGCTCTTGATCATGTCAACGTACTTCGGGTTTCCGAGGACGATTTCGTGGAAAATCTTCAGCGTGAGCTTTGCGAACTCTAGGGACGACGCGGCCATCATCTCAATTTCCTGCCTGTTCTCTTCGCTTAATGGCTTCGAGATGCCGCCTGGTAGACCGCACACTGGATGCGTCGCCTTTCCGCCGAGAATGGCAGTTATTCTCTGCCCGTACGCCCTGTGTTTGATAACTTCTTTCGCCACGTCCATCCCGGCCTTCTCGATGACTCCTAGAATGTTCCTCTTTTCTGGCGGTGCATCCGGTCCAACGATGAAGTCCGGTCCTCCGAGAAAGTAAAAGTGCAGAGTGTGATCATAAATGACGTAACCGGCGTACATGAGTTCTCTGAGCTTCTTGGCGGCTGACGGAGGTTCAACGTTGAAAGCTGCATCCAAGGCTTTTGTTGCCGCAAAATGATGCGCTACTGGGCAGACGCCGCAGATTCTGGTCGTTAGAATCGGCATCAACTCGGCTCTTCTGCCGACGCAGAACTGTTCGAACCCCCTGAGTTCAGGTATCTTGAGGTAGGCGTTGTCAACTTCGCCCTCGTTGTTCAGGAAGATCGAAACATTGCCGTGGCCTTCCAGTCTAGTTATCGGATCTATTACTATTTCCTTCATTTTTCCATCACTTTCCTTCTAAGAATAGACGATGGCAAAGAGTACATGTAGAATGTTCCAAGAGGATCTTTGATCTGATTCATCAAGTTGTCAACATCCTCCTGACTGTAATGCTCCGTCTCGCCTTCAAGCCCAAGTATCGAAGCTACTGCGCTCATCATTGCTGCTCCCTGTTCTGGAGAGTTTGGGCAGGGTCCACCACATCCTGTGCAGGGCATGTCAACGGTGAGGCATTGAGCACCGCAGCCGCTACGAGTTGCTGGTCCCATGCATATTATGCCTTGTTCGAGCAGGCACTTCTCCGGTTCCGGTATCTTCTCGTAGACACGATATATTTTTGAGATTTTCTTGTTGTCCTTCTTGCGTGGGCATTCGTCGCAGACAGATTTTAATGGTGCAAGCACTGAGCCCTTTGGTGGTAGCTGATTATTTGCGATGGCTTCCACGGCAGTTGCTATTAGCTTTACAGGAGGTGGGCAGCCAGGCAGGTAGTAGTCAACGTCAACGGTCTGATCAAGGGTTTTCACCGTATCGTAGAACTTCGGCAGCTTTAACACGCCTTCTTTTACCTCAGTCTCGGTTTTGGGAACGATTCTTTTCGGGTTCGCGATGGATTTGCTTTCCAAATAGACTTTGTCAAAGATTTCTTTTCGGTCATGAAGGTTCGCTAGGCCCGGTATGCATCCTTCTTGGGCGCAGGAGCCGAACGCCACGAGCGTCTTGGATTTTTGTCTGAGGAGTTTGGCCATGTGTTCCTGTTCCCCGGTCCTGATTGACCCGTTGAAGAAGCATATGTCTATGTACTTGTCGGGCATGGCTTCAACGTCTTTGTACTTGACGTCTATAGCAACAGGCCAAAACACTATGTCCGCGATTTTCACTACGTCCAGTATTTTCTCGTTTATGTCCAGCACCGCGATTTCGCACCCGCCACAGCTTGCAGCCCAGTAGAAACCCAGTTTCAGTTTTTCGCTCATTTACTTTCCACCCTCACACACTTGTCCCAATATTTTTGAACAGTTAACGCGAAGTTCATTGAAAGCCAGTTCTTCAGGCGACATCCCCATTGCCAAACCCAGTAGTTGAGGGTAATGCAGGATTGGAATACCGTAAACCTCGTTGAACATTTTTTCGATGCGCAACTCGTTCGTGTCGTACATGATGTGACAGAACGGGCATATGGTTATCAACGCCTGCGCATCCACAGTCTTGATGTGGTTCAACTTGTCCCTTGCGAGCTGTAGAGCGACCTTATCGTTCACGCCAACGCTTGGAGCACCGCAGCATTCTATCTCATCCAAGTAATCCAAACATGTTGCCCCAGTCGCTTCAATCAAGGTCTTGAGTGTTTTCGGATCCTCAGGATCATCAAAACCGATATATTCCTTTGGCCTCAAAATGTGGCAACCGTTGTGTTCAGCAACTTTCACGTTTGTAAGCGGCCTGACGACCATTTCTTTTATCTTCTCCAACCCTACGTCTTCAATCAGCACCTGCAACAAGTGCTTTGCTGTAACGTTTCCCTTGAACTCCAATCCAGCTTCCTTCAAATGGCCGTTTATCTCTTCACACATGTGCTTATCTTCTTTCAACATCTTGCTGACTTTCTTCAAAGTCCCAGCACAGCCTGGGCACAAGGCCACGATATCCAATCCTTTCTGCTCCGCTATTGCAAGATTTCTGGCTGCCAGAATGAGCATCGTTTCGTGGCTCACAGGATCTAACGGAAGCCCGCAACAGTTGAACTCGGGCATCTCAACTATTTCCACGCCGAGTCTCTGCAGGATTTTGCGCGCCGAGATCTCGTACGCGGCTACACGGTAGGGAATTGCGCATCCCAGAAACAGGAGATACTTGTGTTCGGCCATCCTAGCTTCCCTTCTTTTCGACGCACTTAAGAAACTTTATTTCCCGAAGCGTTTTTCCTATGCTTCCGGGGTTCCCCTTCGGTAGCGGCGGCAGGCCCAGGGTTTCTCTCTTCTTTAGCCTTAACTCGGGAATTCGGTAGGCGTAGCCTGACTCGAGTATGCTTGATGCTTCCTCTTTGAACATTTGAGGAACGATGCCCTTCTCAGCTGCCAAGTTTCTCAGAACACGTATCACACTGGCAACCTCAACATCTTGTGGACACCGGTCTGTGCACGTGAAGCAGGCTGCGCAAAGCCACAGAGTGTCGCTGTTCAGCACTCTGTCTCTGAGACCGAGCTGTGCCATGCGTATTATCTGTCTGGGCCTGTAGGTCTCGCTGAACCTCGCAACCGGACAGTCTGATGTGCATGTTCCACACTGGAAGCAGCGCATCAGTTTTTCTCCGCCGTGCATCTTCGATATCTCATACTTAAACTTGGGATCGATTTCTGAAGCCTTTATCGGCTTTTCACCGGCGGTTTCCGTCATTCGACTTCAGCTTCCATATCCTGCACTTGGCTCGGACCGAGCTTCTTCAGGTCCTCCACCATGCTTTTGACCACAGCTGCCCATTTGTCTCCCTCACTCGCCGAGATCCATTCCAGCCGCAAACGTTCAGGTTCTATCCCGAAATCTTTCAAGACTCTCTTCAACAGGTTTATCCTTCTCATAGCCTTGAAATTACCGCTAATGTAGTGACAGTCAGACGGCAAGTGACAACCAGCAACCAGCACTCCGTCGGCGCCGTCTTTGAAGGCTTCAAGCACGAACGCTGGGTCTATCCTGCCGCTGCACATCACGCGTATGATTCTGATGTTCGGGGGGTACTGGATTCTGCTCACACCGGCCAAGTCTGCGCCTGCGTAACTGCACCAGTTGCACAGAAAACCTATTATTTTCGGTTCAAACCCGTCGTTCTTGCTCATCATTCCGCCTCCACTAAAGCTGCTTTGACCTGGGCAAGTATTTCCTGCGTGGTAAAGTGTCCCATCGTAATAGCTTTGGTCGGACAGGCAGTCCCACAGGCGCCGCAGCCCTTGCACAAGGCTTCAATCACGTGTGCGATTGATTTTCCATCCTTGTCCTTAATTTCGACTGCACTGTACGGACACAAATACTCACAGACCCTACAGGCACTACATAAATCTTCGTCAACGTTCGCGATAATTCCTTCCATCTCGAGCGTGCTTTTGGAGAGTATTGTTGCGGCCCTCGAAGCAGCTGCACACGCTTGTGCGATGCTTTCTTCGATGTACTTTGGCGAATGAGCCATTCCGCACAGGAAAACGCCGTCGGTTGCGAAATCCACTGGGCGGAGTTTCATGTGTGCTTCCAAGAATGAGCCATCCTTTGTCAGCGGCACCTTGAGAAGTTCGGCTATATGCTTGTTCCCAGGGTTCGGAATCGTTGCCACACTCAAAACCACTAGATCAGGCTCAATATCGAGTTGTTGCTTCAGCACGGGTTCCCAGAAGGCCATTTTGAGTTTGTTTCCCTCCTTGGTGAGTTCCGGCTTGCGTTCATCGCCATAGTTTATGAACGTGACCCCTTTCATTGCAGCGTCACGGTAGTAGTCTTCTTTGAACCCGTAGGATCTGATGTCCTTGAATAACACGTACACTTCGGTCTGCGGGCTTACTTCCTTGATTTTCAAAGCGTTCTTGATGGCTTGTCCACAGCATATTCTTGAGCAGTTGGGTCGCTCTTTTGTCCTTGCCCCGATACATTGGACCATGACCACGTTTTTGGCGTTGAATTCTCCTTTTGCAAGGTCTTCTTCCAGCTCATGTTGTGTCACGACTCTCGGGTCTTTGTCATAGAAGTACTCCGTGGGTCTGTATTCTACCGCACCAGTGGCGACTATCACTATGCCGTGCTGAATTTCCTTTTCGCTACCGTTCTGTTGGTGGATTTTTGACTTGAAGTTTCCCACGAAACCGTGGACCTCGGCAACTTCTGCTTCGGTGTAGACGTGTATCTTGTCATTCTTCATGACTTCGTCGACGATGGCATTTACTTTTTCTTTCGGATCGCCTTTCTCTCCAAGTAGAGAGTACATCGTGAGAAGATGACCACCCAATTCCTTTTCTTTTTCAATCAAATGCACTTCGAAACCCTGTTTTGCAAGCTCCAAAGCTGCCGTCATACCAGAGACGCCGCCTCCTATTATGAGACCCACTTGGGTGACGCTTATCACCGGTTTCTTCAAGGGTTTCAAGAGTGCTGTTTTGGCAACTATCGACCTGATGAGGTCTTTGGCTTTTTCCGTAGCTTCTTTCGGTTCGTGCATATGCACCCAGCTGCACTGGTCTCGGATGTTCGTCATCTCAAACAAGTACGGGTTCAATCCAGCTTCCCGGACTGTTTCTTTGAAGAGCGGCTCATGCGTCCTCGGTGTGCACGAAGCAACTATAACCCGGTTCAGTTTGTTCTGCTTGATTTCTTCGCACATGAGCTTCTGAGTGTCCTGTGAGCAAGTGTAAACGTTTGCTTCTGCGTAGGCCACATTTGGCAAGGTCTTTGCGTATTCCACGACTTGTGGTACATTCACGACTCCGCCTATGTTGATTCCGCAGTGGCAGACGAAGACTCCGATGCGAGGCTCTTCTTTGCTCACGTCTCTTTCAGCAGGATACACCCTTGCTACAACCTGTGTTCCTCTTGCGTCTGCGATTATTCCCATGGCTCTTGCCGCCGCGCCGCTTGCTTGGGCTACGCTTTCAGGTATGTCTTTCGGTGCTGAGAAAGCACCACAGACGTAGATGCCGGGTTTCGAAGTGTCCATCGGAGAGAAAGTTTGTGTTGCGCAGAAGTTGTACTTGTTGAGCTTGATTCCCAGGTTTTTGGCCAGTTCTTTAACGCCTTTCGGGGGTTGCATGCCTATTGCCAGCACAACCATGTCGAACTCTTCCGTCTTTGGGGTTTCGTCTTGGACGTAATGGACGAAGGGGTTACCCGTCAACGGGTCTTCAGTGACTCCGGCGACGCGTGATCTCGTGAATCTTATGCCGTACTCTTCCTCGGCGCGGTTGCGGTACGCGTCGAACTCTTTTCCGTACGAACGCATGTCCATGTAAAAGATTGACGCGTCAATTTGGATGGGTGTGTGCTCTTTTGCTATGACGGCTTCTTTTATGCCGTACATGCAACATGCCGCGGAACAGTAGTTGTTTCCGAGTTGATAGTCTCTTGAGCCGACGCATTGGATAAAGGCTACTCTTTTCGGTATTTCACCGTCTGATGGTCTTATGACGAGTCCGCCGTACGGGCCGGAGGCGCTAAGGATTCGCTCGAATTCGAGGCTTGTGACCACGTTTTGGAAGCGTCCGTAGCCGTACTCGGTTTTGAGCGTTGCGTCGAAGGGTTCGAATCCGGGAGCGAGGATTATTGAGCCAACTTTCAGGGTTGTCTCGGTCTCTTTCTGGTCGTACTCAATTGCTCTTGCTTTGCAGATTTCGTAGCACGTTCCGCATCCTATGCATTTTTCGCGGTCAATCTTGTACTTCAGCGGGACTGCCTGTGGATACTCCACGTAGACAGCGCCTCTCTTCGCTAGGCCTTCGTTAAACGTGTCAACGGCTTCGATTGGACACTTCTGCGCGCAGATGCCGCAGCCGTTGCACTTGTCTTCGATTATGTAACGGCTGTTTTTTCGAATCTTTACTTCGAAGTTTCCAGCTTCACCGTTCAATCCCATGATATCTGCGTTCGTCAGAATCGTGATGTTCGGGTGTCTTCCAGTTGCAACAAGCTTGGGTGACAAGATGCACATTGAACAGTCGTTTGTTGGAAACGTCTTGTCGAGCTGAGCCATCACCCCGCCTATGCTTGGTCCTTTGTCAACAAGATACACTTTGAATCCAGAATCGGCTAGATCCAAGGATGCTTGTATGCCAGCGACTCCTCCGCCGACCACCATTACTGCTCCGATTTTTTGGTTTTTCATTCTATTCAATCTCCAAAGCTTTGTAGAGAGGTGTCGTTCCTTCAATGCTGTCTAGAGCTATCATGTTTTTTCTGCGCATGTTAACAATCTGCTTGAGAACCGCCGCTGGCTTCATTTCGGTTACTTCCGCCAAGGCCTTGACTGAAAGCGGCTTGGTTCTTGTGAGAACGTGAATCTTGTACCTGATGAATTCGTCTTCAACAACGTCATCCATCAATGTGTCGAATTCCTCAGGTGTGAGTCTGTCACCGTAAACGTTCACGCCCTCGGTGAGTTCCTTCTCCCTGCCAAGCAGGACTCTCAGGCGAAACTCGCCGGCAGCGTTCTTGGCAGCAAGGAGGTTCACCATAAGCATAGATTCACGCCCTGCATTTTTCAGCGGGGAAGTTCCCAGTTTCTCTATTTCCTTGGAGAACTCTTTCGCTGAAGGCGTGAAACTCGTTTCTTCAAAGGGCGAGTACCAGAGCAGGTTTAGACGTTCAGGCTCCAAGCCTGTCAATGCCAAAAGCTTCTTCATCATTCTTACGGCGCGTTCTGCCTGCAGGTTACCTTCAACGAAGTGACAGTCTGGCGGTTTGCATCCTGCCAGCATCACAGCATCGGCGCCTTTCTCGAATATTTCTAGAACAACCGTCGGGTCTATTTCTCCGATGCAGTTTACGCGTCCCACGTTGAAGTTAGATGGCACTGGGTTTTCGCTGCTGCAGAAGGCGAAGTTACACATCAAACAAACAATTCTGGGTTCTTTATCCGTCATTCATATCTACTCCTTAAGGGTTGGTATGGCAAAGTTTAGTATGCGCTCGTTGGTTATTTTCTTCATCGTTATCGCCCTCACTGGGCATCTTGCGGCACAGAGTCCGCATCCCTTGCAAAGATCCTCGTTTATTCGCGCGATGTTGTTCTCGTCCTTTTCAACCGCTCCGAATGGACAGACGATGGCGCACACGTTGCAGCCTATGCAGAGAGCTTCGTCCACGGCAGCTTTGTCACCTTCGCACAATTCTGTGGTTCCGAGACATTCTGCGCAAGGCCCGCAACCCAAGCAACGGCAAGCTTCAAACTTGGCATCTCTCTCCAGCTTTTCCACGTAGTCTTGCACTTCTTCGAAAGTGGTGCGGGATTTCTCTGGAAGCGGATTGTACCGACGCTCTTTCTTCTTTATCTGCTTCAGATCCTTAGCCCATGTTGCCTCTTCGAAGTTTTCCTCTCGGTCCTTGTGCACGTCTTGTCCGCTAAGGTGAAGGTGAATTGACGCGGCTGCCCGTTTTCCCTGCCCCACGGCTTCGATTATACTTGCCGGCCCAGTGGCTATGTCACCACCAGCGAAGACCCCTGGAACCCTGGTCTCGAGCGTTAATGGATCCGTGGCAACTGTTGGAATCCTTGCTTTTTCATCCTGTAAGGGCTTTGGAATACACGCGGCTTCTGCCAACTGACCCAGGGCTGGAATGACCATGTCCACCTCGTATTTGTGTTCAGAACCGGCTATTGGCACTGGACGCCTCCTGCCGCTTTCGTCGGGTTCACCCAGCTTCATTCGCAAGCATTCGAGGGCTTCGACTTTGCCGTTTTGCCCGATGATCTGTTTGGGTGCGACTAGAATTTCTATTTTGACGCCGTCTTTTTCGGCTTCTTCCACTTCGCTTGGTAGGGCGGGCATTTCCTCTCGGGAACGTCTGTAGAGAAGGGTGACTTCTTTTGCGCCCATTCTTTTGGCTGTTCTGGCAGCGTCTATCGCGCTGTTTCCCCCACCGACAACGGCTACTTTTTGCCCGATTTCAACGTGTTTTCCGAGGGCCATGTCCCTTAGGAAGTCAACGGCGTTCACTACGCCTTTCAGGTCTTCACCCGGAACATTAAGCATCATGCCTTTCTGGGTGCCGATGGCCAGAAAAACAGCCCTGTAGCCTTCCTTCTGCAGACTCTCAATCGTGATGTCCTTTCCAAATTCTACGCCTGTTCTGATTTCCACGCCCAAGTCTTTGATGTAGTTTGCTTCGTTTTCGACGACGAATTTTTCAAGGCGGAAATCGGGTATGCAGTAGCGCATCATGCCTCCTGGCTCGGCCATGCGTTCATAGACTGTTACGGGATAACCGAGTTTCGCGAGTTCGTATGCCGCGGTTAGGCCTGCGGGACCTGCTCCGATGATCGCGACTTTCTCTGGATGTCTCTTGGGTATTGGTTTGGGTTTGACCTTCCTCTGTTGGCGTTCAATGTCTGCTACAAACTTCTTTAATGCGCGTATGGCCACAGCCTGGTCGACATCAGTTCTTGCACATGCATCCTCGCATGGGCTGAAGCACACTCTTCCGCAGATTGCTGGGAAGGGCATGTCGTTTCGAATTATGTCAACAGCTTCCTTGTACTTTCCTCTTTGAATAAGAGAAACGTATGCTTGAACGTTGACGTGTGCTGGACACGCATAACGGCATGGCGGCAGTTTTCTTTTCACGTTCGTAACAGACTCAGTCGTCATTCTCGAACCTCGCTTCACTCGTCAAATAATGATTCCAAAGCGAACTTATTAAAGCACCTAAGCCACCCTTGGCATAAGGGTAGCATATGTCAAGACCCCTGGCTCGACATGTCATCTTGCAATCCTGTTTACTCATGCGATCTTTCCTCCAGTTTGTCAACCCATTTGGTGTATTCACGCGCGCCCATCAGCCCGTCAAGCTCCTGCTTCAAATTCAAAGAGTTATTGGGTCTGATTTCCACGATCCACCCTCGTCCGTATGGGTCTTCATTGACCACGGTGGGTTTTTCCCTTAGTTTTTCGTTGATTTTGACTATTTGACCGCTTATCGGCGAATAGAGGTCGAATAGCAGCATCCATGTTTCTGCGACTCCGAACGGTTCCATCTTGTTAAGTTCTTTTCCTATAGGATCTGTTCGAACGTCGGCCAGACCCTTGAGCCGCTTCTGAGCATAGTCAGACATGCCGACGCGTACGTTTCCATCCTCCGTCGTTTGAGCCCACGTGTGTTTCGGCGTGTATAACAAATGGTCAGGTGCGGAATGCGTTTCCTGAGTCTTGCCCGTTGAGAATCCTTCCACGCGTGTGAGTTCTTCCAGGCGCAGGCGAACGGCTTCTGACACAAATTCTGAGATGCTTCGGTAACGGCCTGTTTTGATGATTTTTTCGATTTCTTTTATGAGTTCCTGTCTGATGCTAATTGTTTTCCATTCAGACATTCACAGGCCCTCCCTTTCTTCGATTTTGAGCTAAATGTGCATTAAGTCTGAGTTATTTAGAGTTTTTCCTTGACTCCTCAAAGAATGGTACATAACTTGAACGCTAATCGAAACAGGTAGACTGGACGCTTCTAAACGAGAGCACGATGAAAACCGACCAAGATTGACACTCTACCCGTATCGAAAGGACATTAGAATGAGTTTTAGGAAAAACACCAGGGTTGTCGGTCAACTTGGTATAGGTTCTGCTTCTCTATGTTGTTTAGATTCCATTTGCGTTTCTGTTTGGTTCTGGATTCGGTTCTCTTCGGCCATTTTTGGTTCTGCGCATTTGGCCTCTTCTTCTCTCAAGTCCAGCGTCCCTTTTACAGTTCCGTCGTCCATGTACTTGACCGTAAAACCCATTTTTTTCATGAGGCCCATTGCCCTGTAGTTGTCAGCGAGCATTATGGCGTAGATTGTTTCGAGTTTCATGTCTGCGCAGATTTCAAGCACATAATCCACTAGCTTCGTTCCCAGTCCCAGACCCTGCCAAGGATCTGCGACGATGAAGGCGATTTCCCCCGTTTTTCCGTCAGGTTCTATGCTCACTCGGGCCACGCCGAGGATTCTCTTTCGTCCTTCTTCGGTCAGTTCCGCGACTATGGCTATTTCCCGGTCGTAGTCTATGTTGCAATAGCGGACTCTGGTCTCATGCGGTGTATCCTTGAGTATCTGGAAGAACCTATAGCGTATTGACTCCTCTGAGAAGTTTTGGAACATTTCCAGCCACAACGGTTCGTCCTCGGGCTTTATCGGCCTGAGTATGACAGTTCTTCCGTCTCGGAGCCTCCACAAGGTTTCGTATTTTGTTGGATACGGGGTTACGACGAGGTGTTCATGAGGCTCAAACTTTTTGAAAACTTTCTTTGGATCAATCACGATGCGTGCGTCGAAGGCGAACGCTTCTTTTTCGTTTATAAAAAGAGGGTTGATGTCAACTTCTTTCAGTTGAGGAAAATCAACGAGCATCTGGCTGAACCGAACCAATATCTCCTCCAGGAGCTTGACGTTAGCGGGAGGCTCATTTCTGTACCCTTTCAGAAGCTGATAAATCTTGGTTTCTTCTATCATCCTTCTCACCAGAGTCTGATTCAACGGAGGGATTCCTATGGCAAAGTCCTCGAAGAGTTCCACGCCGACTCCTCCCATCCCGAAAAGTATGACCGGGCCGAACAAAGGGTCGGCCTTGGCTCCAATTATCACTTCGTAGCCCTGCCTCTTAATCATCGGCTGAACGGTCACACCCAAAATATCAGCATCTGGGTTGTACTGCTTTGCTCTCTGCATTATTTCTTTGAACGCTTCTCGCACTTCGTTTTCGTTTGTTAAGTCCAACGCGACGCCGCCTGCATCGCTCTTGTGCGTGATCTGAGGAGAAAGAATCTTCAAAACGACAGGATAGCCAAGCTGGGAAGCCAACAGGGCAGCGTCGTTTTCTGTCGTTGCTGTTCTTGTTCTTACAACTGGAAAGTTGTAATATTCCAAGAAGGTTTTGGCTTCGACTTCGGTGAGTATCTCGCGGTTTTCAGCCGCAACGTTTCTCAAAACGGTCAGAAGCGGTCGTTTTGGCGGCACAACGTCCGTTGGGAGTTCTTCTGGCGTTTCATAGAGCAATTCAAGATTGCGCTTATACTGGTGCATGAATTGGTATGTCTTGATCGCCTGCTCGGGTGTGGAATATGTTGGAATGTTGTTGTCGACGAATATGCGGTTGGCTTCCTCCACAGCTCCAAAGCCCATGAACGAAGTCAGTATTGTCTTGTTTTGATAAGTTCGGGCTCGAATCAGCTCTGCGAGACTCTTGGCCACTTCTACTGGTTCTGCCACGGCTTGGGCTGTGTATATTATTACTATTCCATCCACATTGTCGTCGTTTAGACAAGCCTCAACCACTGCCCTGTACCTGTCGGCCTTGGCGTCTCCGAGGATGTCAATCGGGTTTCCCCTGCTCCAGAAATGAGGCAAAATACTATTGAGCGTCTCCATCGTCTTATCGCTGAGCTTTGCAAGTGTTCCTCCTTGAGCGATCAAGGCGTCGGTTGCCATGACTCCTGGGCCGCCGGCGTTTGTGATTATGGCAAGATTGGGACCGCGGGGAATGGGCTGCATTCCCAGGACTGCGGCGCAATTGAAAAGATCAGCGATTTCTTCTACTCTAACCATGCCCGCCCGTTTGAATGCCTTGTCGTAAATCATGTCTTCGCCGGTGAGCGAACCGGTGTGCGAAGCAGCGGCTTTCGCGCTTTCACTGAATTTTCCAGCCTTAACAACGATTATCGGTTTTGTCCTGGCAAAGTGTCTTGCTGCACTCATGAACTTTCTCGCGTCTGTTATTCCTTCAATGTACATGAGGATGCTTTTTGTCTTGGGATCGGTGCCGAAATAGTCTATAAGATCTCCAAAATCCACGTCTATCATCGACCCCAAGGATATGAAGTTGCTGAAGCCTATGTTTTCATGCATCGCCCAGTCGAGGATTGCGGAGCCTAGAGCGCCGCTTTGAGAAATGAACGCTATGTTTCCCGGCTTCGGCATCTTGCTGATGAACGTCGCGTTCAAGTGCAGCATTGGGCGAATCACGCCCAAGCAGTTTGGTCCGACGATGCGCATGTTATATTTCTTTTTAATCTCAGTTATTTTCTCCTCAAGCGCCCTGCCTTCTGGCCCTATTTCTTTGAAGCCGGCCGAGATTATGATTATGCCCGTTATCCCAACTTTCCCACACTGTTCGAGCACATCGGGCACGGTTCTCGCTGGCGTGGCAATTACGGCAAGGTCTAAGGGTTCAGGAACTTGTTCAACGCTTTGGTATGCCTTTAGGCCTAAGATCTCGGCTTTCTTGAGATTAACCGGAAAAACATGACCTGCAAAACCTGATTCTGTGAAATTTTTTATCAAAGCGTAGCCGACTGAGCCTTCTTCATCACTTGCTCCTATGACGGCGACGCTTTTTGGGTTGAAAATCTTGCCAAGATTCAAGGTAACCAACGCTGCAACCTTCTTTCACCCTCGTTGTCTTGAGATGGGAAAATTAAAGGTTTATGTATTGATACTAACCTTTTCTTCCTAGAATAGAAGCCACAGCACACACTTGGCTCTTCAGCCCCGCGAATATCAGGTAAAGGGACATTGCCGCCCATTTTGCTCATTTGCGAAGGGTTAATCCTTTATTCCGAGAATGCCCATTAAACAAGTGGAAGGATTGCTGAGAATGTTCACACACACGAGTATTAGGGCATCAAATATGGACAGGTCGATTGACTTCTACACGCGGTTGATGGGGTTAAAGCTTCTGAGTCGGCGTGAGATAAAGCAGACCAACGCTGAAATAGCTTTTCTGCAGGATCCTAAGGGAAAAGGCGCCAAACTCGAGCTGACTCACTATCGTGACCAGAAGAAGTTTATTCAAGCAGAATATCAGAATCGCTTGTTTGATCATATCGCGTTTGAGATTAAGGACATGAACAAAACCATCTCAAAGTTGCGAAGCGAAAAAATCACGATTACAGATGAACCGTACACGCTTGGACCCGCGGGTCCGCTCATAGCCTTTATCGAGGATCCGGATGGAACTCTGATAGAACTTATCGAAAGAAAATAAGAGGCAATGGATCTTCTGAACAGAATATTTAGAAGAATGTTCTAGAAGCACCTCCATGAGCTGGGCAACCGAAGCCCTACAGCTGCCAAAAAGCGCGCGCGAAAAAATAACCTAGAAACTCCGTTAATTCAACGAAACGACCCGCGCAACCCCTATTTGCTAATAAAATCACGTAGAAGATCGGAACGCCGGAAAAGGTGAGGTCAGGGTGCTTGCAGACATGTGCTCTTGGCGTTTGCTTTTTTCAAACTCTCTAGATACGCTTTTTCACCAGCTGTTTTCATGATTTGCTGCTGCCCGTTTACAAAGTTCATCGTGTGATAGATTGATTCTTCTCCCGTAAGCTGCTGGTCAAAAAAGCAACCCTTCTGGATGCCGTTACCCTTCAGGCTTTTCAGATGAGCCAACGCATACGCGCAGTGTCCAACGATTTCGCATGAGGCACATTTACCCCAATCTTCTGGGTAAAGGCAAGGACCACAAGTGAGATGGCAAGCTCTTTTTCCCGGGGTTAGATTCAAGTTAGTATCTCCCTCACAACGGCAACACTTGCTTTCCCAAGACTCATTCTCGTTCATTTTAATACAGCCCCTTATGAACCTACACATAGAGTATTGTAGAAATATGCTATAAGTCTTTCCATTATATTTCAAAAGTCTTCTGAACCAACTGTTTATTTTCCAGAGGCAATTCGTATATATTGGACTGTACTTCGTTATGACTTGAATTGGTAGACCTGCGAGGGAAAAGACTTTGACGGGCAAGCTGGATAATACAGACAGGAAGATTATGTCCTTGCTGTCTCAGAATCCTGAGGTTTCTCAAGTCGAACTTGCGAAACAGTTGAAGGTTTCACAACCTGCAGTGAGTTCGAGAATACGCAAGCTTGAGGAAAGAGGAGCATTGGCTCACATAGTAGGAACTGACGTTAAGAAAGCTCAGCTCTTTCTCGCCAATCTTGACGTTGCAACGAACCACGTTGAACAATTTCTGAAGTCCCTTGAAGGATGCCCAATTTATCTTAACAGTTTCTTGACTTCTGGAAAAAACAACTTAACCGTTATGCTCGTAGGCGAAAACATCAGATCCATAATGTCTTGTGTGGACTCACACCTGAGGCAGAATCCTCTCGTGAAGGATACGGAACTCGACCTGATAGTTACGCCTGTTCGGCCTTTCGTGATACAGATAAGACCTAGTGTTGACAAGCAAAAAACCACGCCCTGCAGTGCAGATTGTGGGAGTTGCACTTTGTACGCAAGTGACAGGTGCCTGGGCTGTCCTGCCACTGTTCATTACAAAGGAGAATTGCTCTAAGAACGCGTTGAAGAAAGGAAATTCATCCTGAATCTTGCTGACCAATGAGACTTCTGGTTCATTATGGTTTCATACCAGAAAAGTTGATTAACCAGAAACGTAAAGTGTAGAAAAGGGGTTTGGAACTTGACGATCGCATATGTGCTGGCAAAAGTCGAAGCAGGACAAGATCAACATGTCCTGAAAGAGGTCAAGAAAATAGCAGGAGTTAAGCAAGCCATTCCGACTTACGGTTTGTATGACTTGCATGTTGAAGTTTCTTTTGAAAAGATGGAGGAGCTTGACAAGTTCATCTTTGAGCAAATCCGCAGAATCCCCGGGATAAAGGAGACTGCAACCTTGATAGCTTTCAAGGGGATCTAGATGCCCAAGATGGGCTGCAGGGAGGTTCACTTCATCAAAGCAACACAGCCGAGCCAAGTCGATTTCTTGATCGACAAGGTGAAAGAAGCTGTCAAAGGAATGAAGCTCCCATCAGAATATGATGTGAGAATCTACAAGAATGTCTACTCGTGTTGTGGAGTTGGAGGACTGGGCCTAATAGTCGAAGTGGTTGGACCCGAGGAAGAAAAGATAAAAGAAATTGACATGAGAGCCGTGTCAAAAATCCTGGAATTTTGTGAGAAAGAAGGCTTAGATGTGGGGCATCACACCCTGGGCGAACATGAATCTATCTAGACATTAAATTCATCAGGTTTGGAAACTCGGTCGCACTTTTTCGATCTGTAATGTTCCACGTTTCCTATATTCTGCATCATAGGTCAAATCGCTCCGCGCGCTTTGTCTCTTTGAGCAGCCGTTTTCTCAAGCACGGAGATTGGAATCATGGCCATTCTTGGCCATTTTGGGAACTCGCATGCATCCTTTAGAGAAAAAGCATATACATTCTTGGAGAGTTAACTGTCACCACTGTGGAGAGTGAGCTGCTTGTTCTCTGGTCGGAAGAAGTTGAAAGTGGATTTTGGCGAGTTGGAGGGCGGGAAGGACCCGCTTTCGAATTTTCTGCGCAGGAGCCTCAATGGAGAGATTGCTTCTGATGATCATAATTTTTTGGTGGATTCTGAGAAAATCTCCGCAGAAGAATTGAAGGGGCTGGTGAACAAGTTCATTTACCATCAGCATCTAAACAACAGGTATTGGGTTTCGCTTGAAGGGAGCTCCGTTAAAATCCACAAGTTTAAAGGGAAGAAGGATGAAAAAAAGAAGAAGCATTCTCCAGCACCCGCAACTATCCAGCATGGATGGCTGTGAGAAACGGCTCAGATTTGGAATAAAAGAATGCGCTGATTTAAATTTCGAGCCTAGGGGTTGTTGACCATGGAAAAAAGGGTGATTAGATGCTGGGACACGGATAACCCGCTTTACGTTAGGTACCATGATGAGGAGTGGGGAACTCCGGTTCATGATAATAGGACACTGTTCGAGTTTTTGACGCTTGAAGGATTCCAAGCAGGGTTAACGTGGGAACTCATACTGAAGAGAAGAACTACTCTGAGAAAAGCCTTCGACAATTTCAACCCGGACAAGATAGCCCGATACACGGATGAAGACGTGGAGCGTCTGATGAAAGATCCAGGCGTGATTCGGAACAGGGCGAAGATTCTGGCGACCATAAACAATGCAGGACGATTCAGAGAAGTTAAGAAAGAATTCGGTTCATTCGACGCGCTCATCTGGAAGTTTGTTCGGAGAAAAACGATCAACCACGCGCTCAAGAATTTCTCAAATATGCCAGCAGAGTCCGAGGAGTCGAGAGCGATGAGCAAAGAGCTGAAGAAAAGGGGATTCAAGTTCGTCGGCCCTACAATCTGCTATGCCTTCATGCAGGCCGTGGGCATGGTGAACGATCATCTAGTCAACTGCTTCCGGCACGATCAAATCGAGCGGTTGACATCTTGAGGCACATGGCTAATCTTGCCCCTAGTGCTTCTCATCATTTTTCGATTGGGCGCGGTTCTGGCTCCCTTATTCGAATGAGTATCAACGTCGCCAACGCAAAGATTGGTGTTGAAGCGATGAATGGAGAAAGTGGACCAAGAGTTTGGAAAAGGTAACCTCCGACTATCTGCGCTGGGACGGCAGTGATCAGCGAAAACACACTGAACATGGCCATTATTCTCCCTCGCATCTCCTGCGACGAAAAATTCGCTTGAAGCGCCGTCAGCGACGGGCCCAGTAGAGCGCCGCTCGCACCGCCTATTGCGGTCCATGTTACAAAGTCGTCTGCTCCTTTGGCCCTGACGAATACTAGCTGGTTCACAGGAATTGAAAGTGACGCGTAAATGGCACTTTTCCTCAAACCCACCCTTTCGAGTATTCTCGCCGCAGGCAGCAAGAGCAAGACGCTGATTAGTCCGGCAACATTTGTTAGAAGACCATAGAATTCTGGGGGCAGTTTTGCTACGTTAACCAGATATATCGAAGTGTAGGGCACGGTCATGGCTGTTCCCGCACTTGCCAAGGCGGCGTAGATCAAGAGTTTCTTCGCTCCGTCCGTGGCGTTCCGTAGAGCAAACAGATTATCGGCGAAGAAATCCGAAACAATACGCCGAATAGGCTTTTTTTCCTTAGCTGCGCTTCCTACAAAGGTCTCTTTGAGTCTGAGAGCTCTGTATGATACTCCGATGACGCCTAAGAGTCCGCTGAAGAAAAATGCTACTCGCAGTCCTTGGAGGGTTCCGAGAATCTGCATCAGTGTTCCTCCAACGTACGGAAAGATAATGGAGGGCAGCGAAGTGACGAGCGTGAAGGAAACCAAACCCCGTGCTCTTAACTCCGGCTCCATCGAATCGGTCAAAGTCGCGTTGAAAGCGGGACCATAAATGCCCGAAATCGCCCCGATTACTATGGGAATCATCAGAAGCGCTGGCCCGGACACAAAGATGAAGATGAAGGCGGTGACAGCGCTCAAAAAACTGAAGATGACAATCACTTTTCTTCTGCCCCAAGCATCGCAAACATACCCGCCGACCAATTGGACCAAAGCTGTGACCGCCGAGTTTACTCCTAAGAGAAGACCTATGAATAGTGAATCTGCTCCCAACCCTGAGAAATAGACAGACTGGTACGGGTTGATCATCGCGCCTCCAATATTCCATACAAGGGCGCTTAGGGAAAGTACCCACGCGTTGCCTGGGAGATAGAATCTCTCTCGCCAATTCCTCAGAATCTTTCTCAGAACGCTGAAACCAGTCAACGAGTTGGACCTCTCAGCCTACGGTACAAGAAACCATATAAAAACTTGATGAGCAGCCTTGTCGCAAGTCGTGTTTGGATTCATATTTGGATCATATCGTAGACCGGGGGGAGGGGCCGTTGACGCACACTAGAACCCTCCTCCGGCCAATGGTCAAAATTCGAAATACACGTCCGTGCTGAACTATGTTTTGCAAAGGAATTTTGAAACATTAGATAATGCGCGCTGGGTAGACTATAAATCCAGTGTAATCATTGTCGTTGTTGACCTGACGTTTCCGATTTTCCTAACATGAGACACAATCAGGTTGAGCTCATCAAGCGTATTCGCGCTCACGTTTGCTATTATGTCGTAATCTCCGAGAACATAGAAGGCGTCGTCAAAACCTTGAACCTTCTTCAGGGCTTTCAAGACCTCAGTTTCACAACCTAGGTTCACATTCATCATGATAAACGCCTTGAACTTCGTGTCAATCCTCGACCTTAAAGCTGCGTCTACGTGCAGATATTTAGAACTTTTGCCACTCCAAATCAGTGCGTGTTACCCCGTCCTAACAAGATATGTTTACATACCTGCTTGACCAACAAGAATTTGAAGTGTGATTCTGGAGGAGGTTGAAATTGGCGAAAGATCCGATTTGCGGAATGGAAGTGAACGAGAAGACTGGCAAGCACAAGACGGAATACAGAGGAAAAACATACTATTTCTGCAGCCAGATGTGCAAGACGACTTTTGACAAGAATCCAGCCAAATATGCAAGCGGCCAAGTGCAGCCTTCCAGCGACGCTATGCATGCCTAGGTCGAAAAGAGACAGTTGCATTCGACCGTACGTCTTTCACTCGGGTTTCCATCTTCTCAGGAGCATTGAGTTTCCAACGACTGTGAGGTCACTGAGTATCATTGAAGTCGCCGCTGCCTCGGGCGGAATTAGGATGCCAAGCGGCAAGTAGAGCAGGCCTGCGGCCAATGGGATCATTATCGCGTTGTAGAAGAAGGCCCAGAACAGGTTCTGTTTGATCTTGCGTAGTGTCTTTTTGCTGAGGTCGATGCTGGTCGCCACATCTCGGGGGTCGTCCTTGATTAGCACTATGTCTCCGGCCTCAATTGCTATGTCTGTTCCGCTTCCAATCGCTATTCCCACGTTAGCCTGTGTTATTGCCGGGGCGTCATTTATTCCGTCTCCAACCATGGCGACGAAGCGTCCTTGGCTTTGAAGTTTCTTTATTTCCTCGACCTTCTGGGCCGGTACAACTTCTGCTAGCACTTCAGTTATTCCCAGTTGTCTTGCTATGGCCTCCGCCGTTCTCATGGTGTCGCCACTGAGCATGACAACTCTCAAACCCTTCTCGTGTAGAGACTGCACAGCCTCTTTCGAGTGCTCGTTGAGAGTGTCGGAAACGGCTACTAAGCCCACGAGCTCGTTGGTTACGGCGACGTTGAGAACGGTTTTTCCCTCGCTTTCCAACCTTTGAATGTCGCTTTCGAAGCGTTCGAAGGAGACACCGTTGTTCTTCATCAGGGCGCGGTTTCCTATCAGGATCTTCTTGCCCTCGGCCTCGACGGCCACGCCGAAGCCGGGTAAGGCCTCGAAAGATTCTGGCTCACCGAACCTGATTCTTTCACGTTCAGCTTTCCTGACGATAGCTTGGCCTATCGGATGTTCAGACCATTTTTCCGCGGCGGCCGCAACCTGCAAGACGGAGTTTCTGTTTTCGCCGACTACGTCGGTGACTTCCAGCTTGCCTTTCGTCAACGTGCCAGTCTTGTCAAAAACTACAGTATCGAGCTTTCCCACTATTTCCAGGATGGCGCTATTCTTGATGAGTATCCCGTTTTCTGCGCCGTTGCCCACTCCAATCATGATCGCTACCGGCGTCGCTATTCCCAATGCGCAGGGACAAGAGATTGCGAGGACAGAGACCATGGTCGTCAAAGCCAAAGAGTCATTCATGAACAAATGCCATGTGACAAAAACTGATGCGGCAACAACCACCACAACTGGGACGAATACGTTCACGACCCTGTCTGCGATTCTCTGGATTGGCGCTTTGCTCGCCTGAACTTCTCGAGCCAGCCTCACTATTTGTGCCAAGGTAGTTTCAAGGCCCACCTTTTCTGCCGTGAACTTCAAAGTGCCAGTCTTGTTTATCGTTCCGCTGAAAACCGTATCCCCGACGCTCTTTTCAACTGGAACAGATTCGCCAGTGATCATTGACTCATCTATGAACGTGCGGCCCTCGACGACCGCGCCATCAACAGGAACTCTTTCTCCAGGCCTGACGACAACAGTGTCGCCGACCTGAACTTCATCAACTGAAACCTCCTTTTCTTGGCCCTCACGGACGACGGTTGCAGTCTTGGGCTGCAGTGCCATGAGCTTCTTTATTGTTGCACCCGTCCGTTCCACTGCCATCTCTTCCAGCAGCATGCCCAAGGTTATTGTCGTTATTACCACCGCTGAGGCATCGTAGAAAACCGCGCCTTGCGAAGTGAAGGTCGAGTAAACCGAGTAGACGAAGGCGGCCGTGGCGCTTAGAGCCACTAGAACGTTCATGTCGGCGTACCTGTTTCTTATCGAGTTGTACGCGCCTCTGTAGAAGTGCCAACCCACTATGAATTGGACAGGAGTCGCGAGGGCTAACAGGACATAGTTTTTATCGGAAAAAGAGAAAAGATAAGAAATCAACAAGATCGGAATTGTGAGGGCAAGGCCCAAGAAAAAAAGTAGCATGCTGTTACGGACTTGTTTGCGGCGTTTTTCAGTTGTGTCCTCCAGCTGCTCGGCGGCTTCGTAACCGCCTCTCTTTATCGAAGCCTTGATCTTGTCTAGGCTTATCGTGTCTTCGTCAAACTTGACGATGGCTTCTTTTGAGGCGAAATTCACTTTAGCGTCTATAACCCCTTCCAGCCTGGCCAGACCAGTCTGAATTCCCTCCGAACAGGACGGACAACTCATTCCGAGAATCTGAAGGACGACTTCTCGTTCTTTCATCACACGTCAACTATGCAGTCAGGGTTCATCTTGCTCACTGAGTGGCCTTCAATACTTGCTCCAGAAATGCATCTTCGGGAAGCGCTCCCACGAATTCGACTTTTTCGTTTATCACTACCTTGGGAACACCCATAACTCCGTATTTGATTGCCAGATCTGGAAACTCGTTGGCGTCGATTGCTTCAGCCCTTATAAGGCTGTTCTCGATGGCGAATTTGTGGGCCATGGCTGCGGCGGTGGGACAGTGCGGACAGGTCAGGGTCGTGAAGACTTTGATGACTGTTGGAGTCTTGATTTCTCGAAGTTTCTGTTTTGTTTGTTCCGAGAGGTTGGTTTGGCCTCTTGAAGCTGAGTCCAGTGCCTCCATCAATGTTTGGAACTCGTAGCCGTACGGGAACCCGTAGAATCTTATGCCATAGTCTTTTTCGCTTCTGACGACTATTGCTGGGATCTTATCAACGCCGTATTCTCGGGCTAATTCAGTGTCAGCAACAAAGTCGTGGATTTCAGCCTGAATCTTATCGTTCAATTCTGCCAGTTCATAAATCAGTTGTTTTGTGTCCGCGCAGAACTTGCATTCCATCGCCTGTGTGAACATGATAACTCGAACAGGACTCGTTAACCTCTCTGCAAGCTCGCTTCGGACCCGTTCCCTCTGATCTTCAGGTATCAAACTCATCACATTCCACCAATCTCGAATTCTTTTCAGCACTCTCGACGCGTTTTTTCGCACTTGCTGGTACGCAAAAGATGAAAACACTACCAAAATAAGAGTCTTTTCTCCAAAAGAGATGAAAAAGGAAAGAAGGAATGAGGATGGTGTTGCCCAACACGATTCTTATGCAAAAAGTTGAAATTCACAGAACCAGTTCTTCAGTAAGCAACTTGGGTAGGAGGTGACAGATTTCAATGAAGTTTTATGCAAACGCAAAGCTGGTCAAGAACTATAGGATAGATGTTGACGACGACAGAGGTCATGCTGTTTGCCTTGATCTTGAAGAGGAGAGCGGCGGAACCAACATGGGTCCCTCAGCGCTCGAGCTTGCATTAATGAGCTTCGCTGGATGCTACGCAACGATATTCATGTTGACGGCAAGCAAGATGCGAGCGACCATAAAGGACTTGGAGATAAAGGTGGAAGCGGTCAAGTCTGAACAAGCAGGAACTGTTACAGAGACAAAATTCGATATTACGACAAAGACGGATTTGGCAGAAGACAGGGTGCACAGACTGCACGAGTTAACAGTGAAAGGTTGCCCTGTTGGCAAGCTCTTTGAAAAGGCCGGAGTCAAAATCACCTACACGCTAAGGATAGAAAGACAGTAGCGACCGTACACGTCATTGAACGTTGCCGCAACTGTCCTGAGAAGTCAATTTATGAAATCGACTTCGTCAGGAGTTTGTGCTGCATTTGCTTGACTCGAGATCTGAGGCAAAACGTTCGCCCTTTCCCTTGGCCTTTTAGTTACGTCCCAAACTCCAAAAGACGGCAGAAACGAACTTCTGCCTTAATCTTGGCCAAGCTTCAACATGCTTCAAGCAATGAGGCGACACATCAACAAGTAACTCTAACGTTTCTTCAATAACTAAACGCTTAGCGCCCTCGGATCAGGATGGTTTTGACTTCCAATTTCTTTGGCTTTTCGAACTTGCAACAACCCTATATGTTTGATGATAGAATAATATTCTTGGGGATGGGGTTCGTGGTAGATTTTTTCAGGAAAGTGAGAGGCGTTCCCATATGGGCCTTAGTAACTCTGTCAGTTTGTTTGGTTGTCGGAGGTGTTGCTGCTTATATTTTTGGCACCTTCAATGTAGCCGTGAATGTTGGGGAGCCTCTGAGCGTCGTCGCTTCTCCTAATCTTCTTGAGCTTTATCCAAACATGACGCAGGCTTTCAACATCACGGTGAACGACGCCGCCACCGTGAACTATCTTGTCGCCCTCACTTTTACGCTGAACGATACCGTCTACCAAAATTCGTACGTTACCTTCTCCAATACAACATACACCGTCCTCCCAGGCCTCAACAACCTCACTGCCAGCATCAACGTAGCGTCAGACGCGCCGCCAGCACAGCTCGAACTCACATTAACGCTCAGCAGAGTCTCCGCCACAGAGCCCACGTATGACTACTCATTCAATTGGAGCAAAAATGCCCAGGTCTTGGTAAATGGAACCCTCAACATGAAGCTTCAATTCGCCTTCACTAACGATTCACTGCTAATAACAGCAGAAATAAACGACACAACCTTCTATCCAAGTATTGACTTGGGGATAATCTTCGACGAGGAATTCGACGGTTTTCACCTGGGCGATCAAGGATACGCTCTTTTTGCTGATAACACTACTTTCAGTGGGTATGAAACACAGTTGGGGTATGGGTGGTTCTTAACGGGCGCTGTGAAGAACCTGCCACGTCCGAGCCCCTACCACTATTGCACGTTTAATAACGAAACAGGGTACACTTTTTACGTGCATTTTCCATTAACAGTTGTGCCTGTGAAGACACAGCAGGGCCAGGTTTTGAGGGCCCATGTGGACTTCGGTGGCGACGTAGAAGTTGAATTCGCATTCGAAAATTATAGACCGTGACTAAAATGAGAAACAAGAAAGCCTTTCTTTGCACGTGATCGCCCTTCTTATCATAACACCATACGACCCCCAATTTCATTTACAAAAATTGACACTTCCCAGAGGTCAACTTTACCAGCCCAAACAATTACGCCGCAATAGTTGGAGGATAATATCTTGATAATTTGCCTGATTGATTCACTACGTTTTTCGTTGAATGGGTTCTGATAAATCAGTACCTTTGAGCATTGTGCACAATTGGAGAAGTCTGCACGTCGTACGCTGCCGTAGGTGAGAAATTGCGGCTTTGGCTTAGCCCGGCTTTCTTGACTCATGTTTAGCTTTCCGCCACTTCAGTTGGCCTCCGACTTTCTCGACGAGACCTTTTTCGCAGAGGGCTGCAAGGCTGCGATGAGTTGAAGTGTACTCTGGCGTCTTGTAGTTTATGTCTCTCGCCCACAGAATCTCTGCTATGTCCTTCGCTGTTAACTCTTGATATTTAGTCAATATGTCCAAAATCTTCCTTTGGTTTTCGCCGATGTGCGTGCGTCTGGTCTTCCTGACCATCCTTTCACCCAAACGTTGGATCGTTCATGCTGATTTAGCATGCGACTTCAGGCTGGAGGGTCAGCTTGGGAATGGGCAGTTCTTAGTCGGACATCCTCCTGAATATTCCGGCTCCAAAGACAGAAACTTGCCCTTGTCCGTCTTTATCTCTCCGATGTAGAGTACTTGTTCGGGCTTGCTGCCGTACCTGAAGACGGTAACTCCCTTGCATTTCAGCTTCCAAGCCAACTCGTAGATTTTCCTAACGTCTTCAACCGTTGCTTCTGAGGGCAGGTTAACTGTCTTCGACACGGCGTTGTCGGTGTATTTCTGAAACGCGGCCTGCATTCTTACGTGCCATTCAGGCAGTATGTCTAGTGCCGTGCGAAAGAGCCTCTTCACGTCCTCGGGCACTCCCGCAATCTTTTGAACTGAGCCTGTCTGTGCTATCTCTTCGAGCAATTTTGCGCTGTAGAAACCTTTTTCTTTGGCCATCGTCTCGAACAGGGGATTGGTTTCAAACAGTCTTGTCCCGTTCAGCACGTTTCTTATGAATGAGATTGCGAAAATCGGTTCGATGCCTGAGGAGCATCCTGCTATTATGCTTATGGTTCCTGTGGGGGCGATGGTTGTGACTGTGGAGTTTCTGAGTGCTGAATGCTTGTCTCGCCAGATGCTGCCCTCGAAGTTTCTGAAAGATCCTCTCTGTTGGCCCAGCTCCTCGGACCGTTTGTGCCCCTCTTCCTCGATGAACTTCATGATATCGTCGCCCATCTTCAAGGCCTGTTCGGAATCGTAAGGAATCCCAAGCTTGACAAGCATGTCCGCGAAACCCATCACGCCCAGACCTATCTTTCTATTTGCATGTGTAATATTCTCGATTTCCTTCAACGGGTAGCGGTTCGCGTCAATCACGTTGTCAAGAAAAACCACCGCTTTCCTAACAGTATCCCTGAGCTTCTCCCAGTCTATCTTTCCTTCCACGATCATGTGGGACAAGTTGACGGAACCCAAGTTGCAGGACTCGTAGGGAAGCAGCGGCTGCTCGCCGCAAGGGTTCGTGGACTCTATTCTTCCAACTTGTGGAGTAGGGTTTTGCCGGTTGACTTCGTCGATGAATATGACTCCCGGGTCGCCGCTCATCCAGGCCGATTTCGCCATCAAGTCCCAAACCTCTTTTGCCCTGAGCTTCTTCGTCTTCTCCTTGTTACGTGGGTTGACGAGCCAGTAATCGCCGTTTTCCTCGACAGCCTTCATGAAGTCATCGGTGACAGCGACTGAAATGTTAAAGTTTGACAAGAACCCGGGCTGCTGTTTGGATGCTATGAATTCGATAATGTCCGGGTGGTCGACTCTCAGCACTGCCATCATCGCGCCCCTGCGTTTTCCGCCGGCCTTTATGATTTCCGTTCCTGTGTCGAAGATTCGCATGAAACTCACGGGTCCAGACGCTACTCCCTTTGTTGACTTGACTATGTCGCCCTTGGGTCTGAGCCTAGAAAAGTCAAAACCGACGCCTCCTCCGCTCTGCTCTATCAATGCCATGTTCTTTGCTGACGTGAAGATGCCCTCCAGCGAGTCTTCAACCGGCAGAACAAAGCAAGCTGACAGCTGACCCAGCCGTGTCCCTGCGTTGAAGAGAGTCGGAGTGTTTGGCAGGAACTCAAGCCTCGACATCATTCCGTAGAATTCATTTTCAGTTTCGTTCGGATTCCCGCCGTAGTTACTTTCTGCAGCCGCCACAGCCTGTGCCACCCTCTTGAACAGCTCAGCCGGAGACTCTACGATTTTTTCATCTTCGTCCCTGAGAAGGTACCTCTGTCTCAAGACTTCAAGGGCGTTCACCGTCAATTTGGGCTCTTCGATTGCCAGCTTTAGTCTTAACTTCCTGATTTCCTGCTTCTTCTCTCGGTAGGCTTGGTAGCTTTCAGCAACTTTCGAGAAGCCTTTTTCCTTTAGAACCTTCACAACGGCATCTTGCGCGTCCTCTACGGAGGGAACCTTTCCCTCGAACTTCTGTTCTAAGAGGCTCACAACCTCTATCGAGACGGCTTCAGCTTTCTCGCCATCTTCAAGTTCCACAGCGATGAAGGCCTTGTATATCGCATCTCTGATCCTCCTCGAGTCAAAATCAACGATTCGTCCGTCCCTCTTGGAAATCTTTGAGATAGGCATGCTTTATCAACTCAAACTTCAACTCAAACTTGCTAACCCTAAGAATATAAAGTTTGCAAGAAACAATTCTGCAACAAAAAAGCCGAGTTTTTCATTCTTTCTTGACAAACTGGTCCTTGGGAACCCCGCAGACCGGACAAACCCAGTCGTTCGGCAGAGCCTCGAACGGCCTTCCAGCCTCTATGCCATGTTCAGGGTCTCCTACTGCAGGATCGTAAATGTAGCCGCAAACTGCACATTCCCATTTTTCCAAGGTTATTCCTCACATTCGCGAAAAACAAGTGCTAAACGACATTTAAAGCCTACTGTGCGGCTTAACGTTTCAGAAAGTCTCTCAGGGCAAATCGCGTCCGAGAGAAGGCTACATCGGAGTCCGGAGCTGCTCGATGAGTTCCTTTTTCAACGCTTCATCATTTTCAATCTCTTCTAGGGCTTTGTGCCATTGTGCTGAGCAGCGGCCGTATCTCGATTGCTCGCCGACATAGTGATGGATGATCTTATCGATTTTGTCTTTGTTCTTGTCGGTGACCTCTATTCCAGCTTCTTTTAACATTCTCTCAAACCATTTCCAACATGTCATTCTTAATCACCCAATACGCCTTTTTTCTGTTTGTCTTATAAACATCGTCAGCAATGAACCATGACAAAAAGGAAAAAAAGCGGGAGTTTTTTGAGTGCCTGGCCTACTTTTTCTTTTTCTGTTGGTATTTTTGGGCGCATTTTGCGCAGCAGAAAATGTACTCTTTCCCGTCAATGACTGTGCGGTGAGCTGCGAGTTTGCATGCTTCCTGCGGCACTTCTGCTTGGCAGAATTCGCATCGGACAAATTCCGGCTTCATTTCTTAACATCTCCACCTTTTCCATGCTTCTTGTAATAATCTTCGATAGCGGCGTGCAACGCGTCCGCGGCGAGGTTTGAACAGTGCATTTTAACCGGTGGAAGCCCGCCAAGCTCGTCAGCCACGTTTGCCCGCGAGATTTTCAGTCCTTCTTCCAACGTTTTTCCTTTGGCCAATTCGGTGATCATGCTGCTGGTCGCAATCGCTGAGCCACACCCGAATGTTTTGAATTTGATGTCCACGAGACGGTTGTCTTTTACTTTGATGTAGATGGTCATCAAGTCTCCGCAGACAGGATTTCCGACAGTGCCGACGCCGTCTGCGTCTGGGATTTCCCCGACGTTTCGGGGGTTTTTGAAGTGTTCCATGACTTTTTCGGTGTACATTATGTTTTCAGCTCCTTCGGAGTCAGAGGTGACATACCTCTTAGTCTGTTTACGATGTCTGGCATTAAGCTTGCTGCGTAGTCAACGTCTTCTTCAGTGTTGTTTCTGCCCAGAGTAAACATTAGGGAACCGTGAGCCTCCTCGTGCTTTAATCCAATTGCCAACAGCACGTGGGACGGTTCCAGCGTCTTGGATGCGCAGGCTGAGCCTGACGACGCGTACACGCCCTTCAGGTCTAGGCTGAGAAGCATGGATTCTCCTTCTATGAAACTGTATCTGACGGAGACGTTGTCGGGCAAACGCGTCGTGGGGTGCCCGTTCAAGAAAGAGTATGGAATCGGCTTGAGCAAACCGTCGATGAACCTGTCTCTGAGTTTTGTAAGCTGCGCGCTTTCGGTTTGCAATTCCTTCTTAGCTATTTCTGCAGCCTTTCCAAACCCCACGATGGCTGCAACGTTCTCCGTGCCGGATCTCAGACCCTTCTCTTGGCCGCCGCCGTGGAACAGTGGTTCAATGCGCACTCCTTCTTTCAAATAGAGAGCCCCTACGCCCCTAGGCCCGTACAAATCGTTCGAAGAGATGGTGAGCAGGTCTATGCCTTCGTTCTTTACGTCAATTGGGAAGTGGCCACAAGCGGCTGTGGCGTCAACGTGTAGATAGGCGTTCTTGCTGTGCACGATCTTGCTGATTTCTTTTATCGGTTCGATTGTTCCTATTTCTGCGTTTGCGTATATTACAGAAACCAGGACTGTTTTTTCTGTTAGTTCTTTCTGGAGGCTTTCAAGATTCAAGAAGCCGTACTTGTCAACTGGAATGAAGACTGTCTCAAATCCTTTTGTGGTGAGGAACTTGCATGGGTTGACCACGGACATGTGTTCGACGCTGGAGGTGAGAATTCGGAGTCCTCGATCCTTCTTACGGTTGGCCACGCCTTTGATGGCCAAGTTGTTGCTTTCAGTCGCGCCTGAAGTGAAGATTATCGATTCTTTTTTCTCCGCGTTTATCATCGCAGCAATTTTCGACCTTGCTTCTTCGACTGCACGCTTTGCTTGTTGGCCGATCTCGTGCAGGGACGATGGGTTTCCGCACGACGATTTCAAGTAGGGTAGCATCGCTTCTATGGCGAGCGGTTCTACGGGTCGGCCCGCTGCGTGATCTAGGTAGACGCGTTTCGTTGCCGACAAGGTGTTTTCACTCAGAAGCTTAGAATAGCGTCAGCGGTGAGAGCTAGGTCATTAAGGGTTGCAGCGCCCACAACCTGTGCCTCTTTCGTGAACTCGCCCTTGGGAATTCCGAGTAGTCCGCAGCTCTGTTCGCACACGGAGAGCTTGACGCCTGCTTTGACTGCCTGATCCATAACCTCTTTGAGCGATGGAAAACTGCCCATCTTGATTTTCTCAGCTTCACCCTTTTTGACAAGAGTGACGCCCTTTATCACGAAGTAGACGGTGGCTTCAACGTTCATCATTGCGGCCGTGGTTGCCAGAATGAAAGGTGCATAGGCGCGTTCAGGATTGTCGGTACCGCTGGTTTGCACGTACAGAATTTTTTTCTTCTTAACGCTCATTTCACTTCACTTCTCGATATTTCTCATTTAACTTTCCTTATTAATATACGAACCGTTTCGCCTTCCTTGTTCACACTCACTAGTTCCTGTTCCAGATTCTTCACTAGACTCCGTATGTCAGACTCGGCAGCTGGATCGTCTGCAAGAACCTCCAGAGTCTCGCCAACTTTCAGCTCGTCCAATTCAAGTCTCGTCTTGAAGACGGGTTCAGGACAGTACAGGCCTAAACAGTCCAACGTTTTGTCAGGTTTGACCTTCATAACTCAGCCTCTTAATTCAAAAGCTAAAAAAGGGGAATAAATTTCTTTTGGGTCTACAGTGCAACAATTCAGGTTTGTGATATTTTAATAGCTTGTGCTGGGCATTGAACTTCGCATGCAAGGCATTTTATGCAGTCTTTCTCTCTTGCCGGGTCAGATTTCTTCTCCGAATTCGGATGGCCGGGAGAATCACCCCAATCAAACAGTGTCACGGGGCAAACGTCGATGCAGATTCCGTCTCCAGTACAAATGTCCCAGTCGACAGCCACGTCGGTCCCATGAACGCCCAGTTTCTTGGGCGGTTCAACAGGTCCCCAGACATTGTGCCCATTGTGCTGGCCTGCAATTGTACGCTTCTTCTGAAAGTCAGGATCTATCGGCAAACTGATTCACCCATCCTAGATGGAAAGCTTGGAAATATTAACCCTTTCGTTTATGAAACTGCAAACCGAACGGCGCGCAAGTCTATGAAAAGGCATGCAGCAGTTCAAAGGTCTTCACATGAACCAGCAAAGCCCGCGACAAGTGTGAATTACTTCTAGAAAGATAGAACTCTCTGGCTTTCTGCTATCCATTTTGAAAGCCCCGTTATAGTGCCCATTTCTGTTCCTTCGACTAGATCCTGCTCGGTTAGCCCTCTCAGGTTCATACTCGTGTGGCAAACGTTGACGCAGACACCTACTTTGACGAGGCCTTCAAGCATTCTTTCTATGTTGTAAAATCCCTTGGCAGGTTTTTGTCCCTTCTTGGCAGCGTTCACCGCGTCGCCGATTAGGAAAATGCTGACTTTCATCCTTGCATTCGAGCATGACAGTGCTTCTGCCAACCTCAAAGCATTCCAGATTCTCTCATCTCCATACGGAGAGCTGCTGATTACCATCGTTAGCATCTCCATTCAACCATCCGCCTGAGCTTTCTGAAGTCTTACTGCGCTCAAGCTTAAACTTATTGTCTTCATCGACAAATCTAAGAAGACATACCATCATATGCTTGCATATCGCAACCTCACACCGAAGTTGGCGTTACTGCAGCACGGTAGTAAGGAAAGTTTAAAACTGCACAAGTTGCAAGGTATTAGTCACAGAAGGAATGTATTATGGAAACAAGCAAACTCTACATTCTGCCGAAGCTGCCGTACGATTACGGGGACTTACAGCCGTACATGTCCAAAGAGCAATTGACGCTACATCATGACAAGCACCATCAGGCATACGTCAACGGTGCGAATACTATATTTCAAAAGCTGGACAAGGCCAGAAAAGAAGGAGCTGACGTGGACGTTAAGTCTTCCCTGAAAGAACTCTCCTTCAACATAGGCGGAAACCTTCTCCACTCACTATTCTGGAACAACCTAGCACCACCTAAAAAGGCAGGAGGAAAACCAGCAAGTGCGCTTGCTGACGCATTAGACAAGGAGTTCGGAAGCTTCGACAGATTCAAGAAAGAATTCTCTCAGGCAGCCCAGAGCGTTGAAGGCTCAGGATGGGCCGCATTGACTATCGACAAACAAACAAAACGACCGATAGTAATGCAAATTGAAAAACACAACACCAACGTCTACCCAGGCTTCCACATCCTCATGGTCCTAGACGTCTGGGAGCACGCATACTACGTCGACTACAAAAACGACAGAGCCAAATACATAGAAGCGTTCTGGAGCATCGTCAACTGGGCCAAAGCTAACGAAAGACTTCAAGAATTCCAAAAATAAGCTTGAACAAGAAATAAGCCAAACTCACAACCCCCATCTTTTCATTACATCACACGAAAGATGAAACTAAAAGCCAAGAATCAAGTAGTCAAAACAAACGCCTTTGCGCCAGAAACGCCAAAGAGAAATACTCAGGTGCAATATTTCGCCAAGTCAAACCCGAGCTAAATTATTATATCCTACATTGATATAGGCTAGGCTGATAGTAGACTCATTAAGAAAGTGGTGTGAAAAGAATGGAGAAAATCAGAGTTAACGGCAATAACAAGACACATAAAGTTCTGATTTACGCGATAAGTACGTGTGCATGGTGCAAAATGACGAAGGAGTTCCTGAAAGAAAACGATATCGAATATGAATATGTGGACGTTGACTTGGCAAATGACGAAGACCATGAAAAAATCAGAAACGAAATCACACGCCTAGGAGGTTCACCCACCTACCCAACGATAATTGTCGACGGAAAAACCGTCGTCACGGGCTTCCGTAAAGACAAGATAAAAGAGGCACTTGATATTTGATATCGCTCGAAAAGGTTCGCCAAAGAGCCGAGAGTGACGCAAAAACCTACGGGTACTACTTACATTCCGACCCTAAATTTCTGCAAGACCTCCTCGAAGGTTTGAAAAAGAACGAGGAACGTTACGGCTATCCTTCATGCCCCTGCAGACTTGCCACGGGAAACCTTGAGATCGACCGAGACATAATCTGCCCGTGCGACTACCGAGATCCAGACATCGCCGAATACGGAGCCTGTTACTGCGCATTATACATGCGAAAAGACCTGTACGAAGGCAAAACACCGATAAACCCAATCCCCGAACGCAGACCCCCAGAAAAACAGGCCAGAGCCTACGGCCCCACGGCGGCAGCGGCACCCAAGCCAGTAGGCCCACAAGCACCTGAGGCCAAACCAGTGCCCACTACACAAACCGGTTCGGTTAAGAAGAAACTCTGGTACTGCAAACAATGCGGCTACGTCGTATACCGCGAAGATCCACCCTACGTCTGTCCAATATGCAAAGCAAAAAGAGAAATGTTCACCCAACTGGAAATAAACACGACAGTGCAGGGTTAGCACAATAACAAAGCATGGTTTTATTTTGTTACCTGTATTTCGATTTTTTTCCAGTCTTTCTTTATGTCTCGCAACGAGGTCACCGCTCCTGCGATTGTGCCGCCGAGGATTTTTTCGACGAATTCGTTCAAGTCGATAACTTCGCCGTCAACCAACAATCTAGTGTTCAAACAATATCGCCTCTAGCAAAATGTATTCTCTGAGAGTAAAAAGCTTCTGTAAGCTTTTTCTAGCCAAACAATGCATGAGAGAACAGTGACCTGAATGAGCAGGACTGCGGGGACAGATAGAAAAGCCAGAGCGTCAACGACTATAAGACTATTGGAAAAGGAATATCCTCAGGCCAAGATAGCCTTGAAATACAGAAATCCGCTTGAACTCCTGGTCGCCACTATTCTCTCTGCTCAATGCACGGATGAAAGAGTAAACAAGGTGACGGAAACACTTTTCAAGAAATACAGAAATGCAGAGGACTACGCCAAAGCATATTTGGACGAGCTTGAACTCGACATAAAGCCCACCGGTTTCTTCCGAAACAAAGCCAAGAACATCAAACAGACCAACAACATCCTTGTGGACAGGTTTGACTCTCAAGTTCCGAGAACGATGGAAGAACTGCTGCAGTTGCCCGGAGTCGCTAGAAAAACCGCGAACATTGTTCTGCAGAATGCTTACGGCGTTATTGACGGAATAGCCGTGGATACGCATGTCCGCAGATTGTCCAAACGGCTAGGACTTACAGAGAAGGAAGACCCGGAAAAGATAGAAAAGGATCTGATGGAAATCGTCCCGAAAAACGAGTGGATGAGAATCACTGACTTGCTCATGTTCCTCGGCAGAAACGTCTGCGTGGCAAAGAAGCCCAAGTGCGGAGTTTGCGTTCTGAACAAGATATGCCCCTCGGCCTTCACTTTCGACTGAGAAGCTTGGCCTAAGTAACGCGCGCGCTTCTGCGGACTCGGGAGAGCAAGCTTGGCCGGCCAGACTTCGATATATCCTTGAGCTTCTCTCGAGGACAATTTTTCGACGGACAAAAATCTATTTAACGAAAAAGTGCTATACACGGTGACCATGGTCGAACCTGTTCGCATTCTTGGTTTTGCTGGAAGTTTGAGGAAAGGTTCATACAACAAAGCATTGCTGGAAGCGGCCGCTGAACTAATGCCGAAGAATGCAATGTTCACGATTTTCGATCTTGAGGGAATCCCTCCGTTCAACCAAGATATAGAAACACGACCACCTGAAAAAATTGTGGACTTCAAGAACAGAATCAGAGCGTCCGATGCATTACTGATAGCGACGCCCGAATACAACTATTCTATCCCAGGAGTGCTCAAGAACGCAATCGACTGGGCCTCAAGGCCGCCAACTGACAATGTCTTCAATGACAAGCCAGTGGCGATAATGGGCGCATCCACAGGAATGCTGGGAACAGCGAGAGCACAGTATCACCTGCGACAATGCTTCGTATTCCTAAACATGCACGCCGTCAACAGGCCAGAAGTAATGGTGAGCTATGCACGAGAAAAATTCGATGAAGATGGCAAACTGAAAGACGAGAAAGCAAAGAAATCGATTGCCGACCTCATTGAAAGCCTGATTGTGCTGACCGCGACAGCAAAACATTAAACGCGCAAGGCTCGAATCTAAAGTGTTCAAATGTTTCATCAGACCATTTACAAGAATGAATAATGGCTAGCCCGCGCTCAAAAAAGACAAGGAAAACCGCGAGAAAGAAACTGATTAATTGCCCAAAGAACCAACTCGCGCACTATTCTATGAGTTAATTCGCGCGTACATACGCTATAAATAATGGTCTCCGCGCGCGTATCAACAAAAAAAAGATGGGTTGTTTGCTAAACGTATTTTTGTTCTTTGTCGCAGTACCATCTTTTGTACTGTTCTATGTATCTCAAAGGGCTACCACATGTGGGGCACATGTTTGCAGAGCCAGGAGGGGGCGGAGGAGCCGCGGGGCCTCGCTGGAACTGGAACTTTAGGAAAGAAGGCATCGGCGCCTTCGTTCCATTCATCATGCCAGCCAGGAACCCTCCTATTGGTAAGAAGATCAAAGCGAACACCATGAGAACGACCCAAAGTTCCATATATGTTCCAAAGTCATATCCTCGAATGCCGATTTGGGCCAGTGCCACTATCAACGTGATTATAAAGTAAGCCAAGAAAGACATGACACCGCCTGTGAAACCTGCCATTTTATCCTCCGACTTAAGCAGCTTATAGCACAGATATCCTGCCACGAAACCTGCGGGAATGAACGCGAAGATACCTATGATGACGTCGCTTCCTACCGTTTTGCCCCAATCGATACCGCCAAATGTCCCAACTGCTCCTCCGAAAAAGCTTTGGAATCCACCGACGCTTGCGATTGCTTGTCCGATGGCGAATCCTATGATTCCGATAGCGATGTAATCGATGAAATATTCATTTTCTTCAGTCATACTCTATTCCTCAATTGTCGATGCACCATATCTTGTCTATTCGTATTTAACAATTTTTGCTGGCTTCAGGAGCTTTGACTGTGAGCCATTTTCCTTAGGCGATACTGTTATTCGCCTCCTGCGCGCGCTAGTTACTGTCAGCTGACGATTTTACTGATACCCTTGAGCTCCTCCTCAAAGACTTGAAAGAAGGTCGATTTGCTCGAGTCGAAAGTCGCGCGCGCTATTCTGTACGTACTGTCAAGTGAAGAAAATAGGCCTCGCAGGCAACGAAAAAGACAAAGAAGATGGAGAGCGTGCGCATTTGGAAAAAGTCACTGAGCATTAGGTATATATTTTTGTTCGACACGCTAAAGGTTTGCAAACTATTCGGAGAGCCTTGAATGGGCGAAGAGCAAAAAGAACCGGAGGAAAATGCTGACCAAGTCGAGGCCTTGACAAAAGCTTTGGCCATGGAGAAGAGGCGTTCTGAAGAGTATCTCACCAGACTGAAGTATGCTCAGGCAGATGCTGAGAATCTGAAGAAAAGGTACGAGAGGCAGATGGAGGAGGTTAAGAAATACTGTACGGAACCCCTCATCATCGAGTTATTGGATGTTGTAGACGAGTTGGAGTTGGCTGTCAAGTCTGGCCGCTCCACCAACTCTGCGGAAGCCTTAATTCAGGGCGTTGAAATGACCCTGAAGAAAATGAAGAAAGTGCTTGAAAATCAAGGAGTATCTCCAATAGAATGCTTGGGTAAGCCCTTCGATCCGACGAAACACCACGCCATCGCGACAACCGAAAGTGAAGATGAAGATGGATGCACAATCTCCGAAGAAGTCCGAAAAGGTTATACCATGAGGGAAAAAGTGATTAGACCGAGCATTGTTAAGGTTGTGGTGAAACCTTCAAAATCACAAAAGGAGATGAATTCAGATGAGTAATGTTAAAGCGGGAGAAAAAATACTTGGTATAGACTTGGGAACGACAAACTCGGCTGCGGCCATTTACGAGAATGGACGCTCAACGGTCATACCGAGTGCCGAAGGACCTACCATGGCGGGAAAAATGTTCCCCTCAGTCGTGGCCTTCACCAAAGATGGCCAACTGTTGGTGGGTGAATCGGCTAAGAGGCAGGCAACTGCCAACCCCGAAGGAACCGTGTACGAAATAAAAAGGAAGATGGGCACTGATTATAAAGTAAATATTTACGGAAAAGAGTACACCCCACAGCAGATTTCATCATTCATTCTGCAAAAGATCAAGAAAGATGCGGAAACCTATCTGGCAGTTCCGATAAGGAAAGCAGTAATCACGGTGCCTGCTCACTTCAACGACAACCAGCGCCAAGCAACAAAGGACGCGGGAGAGATAGCAGGCTTCGAAGTTGCAAGAATAATCAATGAACCGACTGCAGCCTGCCTCGCGTACGGAGTCGATAAGATCGAGAAAGAGATGAAGATACTTGTCTTCAGCTTCGGCGGAGGCACGCACGACGTGACCGTGATGGATTTCGGAAAAGGAGTCTTCCAAGTACTGTCAACCAGCGGCGACACACAAATCGGCGGAACGGACCTCGACAAAGCAATCATGGATTATCTGCTTGACGAATTCAAAAGACAGACAGGCATCAACCTGGCAGCAGACAAGAGCGCCATGGGGAGACTTAAGGAGGCTGCAGAAAAGGCAAAGATAGAACTCTCGACGTTGATGGCGACCGACATTGACTTGCCGTTCTTGTACAACGACGCTTCAGGGCCGAAACACCTGCACCTCACCCTTACCCGAGCAAAACTCGAAGGCATGGCACAGCCTATAGTACAGAAAACACAAGGCACAATTGTCAAGGCGCTCGAGGACGCGAAGCTGACGCCAAAAGATATAGACAAAATAATTCTCATAGGCGGCATGACCAGAATGCCTCTTGTGCAAAGGTTTGTGGAACAGATTATGGGTAAGCCGGCTGAAAGAGGCATAGATCCAATGGAATGTGTAGCTGTTGGCGCCGCAATTCAGGCGGCCGTGCTCACAGGAGAGGTGAAGGATCTGCTTCTGCTTGACGTTACGCCCTTGTCTCTCGGCGTCGAGACCCTCGGCCACATTTTCACCAAGATACTCGAGAAGAACACCACCATTCCCACGCGGAGAAGCCAAGTATTCACGACTGCAGCTGATTTCCAAACAGCCGTCACGATTCACGTGCTTCAAGGAGAACGGGCAATGGCAACAGACAACGTGTCCCTAGGCATGTTCAACCTAGAAGGAATACCACCATCTCCTAGAGGCGTTCCACAGATCGAAGTGAGCTTTGACATAGACGCAAACGGAATAATCAACGTCACCGCAAAAGACTTGGGAACGGCAAAAGAAGCGAAAATAACGATAACAGCTTCAACAAAGATGTCGAAAGAGGAGAAAGAGAGGCTAATCAGAGACTCTGAGCAGTATGCTGAACAGGACAAGAGAAAACGTGAGGAGGCCGAGTTGAGAAACAACGCGGACAACCTCATGTACACGGCTGAAAAGACCAAGAAGGATCTTGGAGATAAAATAGGACAAGACCAGAAGAACAAGATAGACGTAGCTGTTTCTGCGTTGAGAGATGCGCTGGGCGGCTCCGATTTGGACAAAATCAAATCCGCATCCGACGAACTAACTAAGGTCCTTCAGGAGGTCGGAACAGCCGTTTATCAACAGGCAAGCGCACAACAGGCGAGGCAACAAGCCCCGCCTCCTGGCGGGGAGTCCCCAACAAGTGGGGAGCCTCCAACTGGCGAGGGAAAAGTAGTCGACTCTGAGGATTACAAGGTGAAGTGAGCGGCCCAGACGGCATTGTTTAGTTTTTCGAAATCTTTGATCTGATGGTAAAACGATGGCGAGCAAGAGAGATTACTACGAAGTCCTCGGCGTATCAAGAACTGCCTCTCCAGATGAGATCAAGGATGCTTACAGAAAGCTGGCGATGCAGTATCATCCGGACCGGAACAAGGCCCCTGATGCTGAAGAGAAGTTCAAAGAGATTTCCGAAGCCTACGCTGTCCTCTCAGATCAGGAGAAAAGAAGACAATACGACACGTTAGGCCACGCGGGATTTGATCAGCGCTACACGACCGAAGACATTTTTAGAGGTGCAGACTTCGAGTCGATATTCAGGGACATGGGCTTCAACTTCGGCTTCGGAGACCTGTTCAGCACCATTTTTGGCCAACGAGATTTCGAAGAGAGAGCTACTAGAGGTAGAGATCTTGGCTACGATTTGGAAATAACCTTGGAAGAAGCAGCGCACGGAACAGAGAAAGAGATCAATTTCAAGAGAATCGAGAAGTGCGACGTTTGTGGCGGCACCGGAGCCGCGCCGGGCACTTCTCCAAGGGTTTGTCCCACCTGCAGGGGCGCCGGAAGAATTCAGAGGGCCAACAGGAGCACTTTTGGAACTTTCGTGCAGGTCGTGCCATGCCCCACGTGTAAGGGAAAAGGAAAAATCATCGATTCGCCATGCCCAACGTGCAGGGGCACGGGCCTGCTGCGAAAGCAAAGAAACATAACGGTGAAGGTGCCGCCCGGCATCGACGAAGGATACCAGCTTAGACTACAAGGTCAAGGAGAGATGTCGCCGGAAAGCGATTCTCCAGGAGACCTTTACGTTTTGATTCACATAGCACTCCATCCGTACTTCAAGAGGGACGAGGACGACCTGCTTTACGATTTGAAGATAGGTTTTCCTCAGGCTGCCCTTGGCGCAAAAGTCTCGGTGCCCACATTCGATGGAAACGTTGAGGTGGATGTTCATGAGGGAACCCAGCCTGGAGAGGTGATCAGACTGAAGGGCAGGGGCATGCCAAGGTTCAGAGGATACGGAAGAGGCGATCTTTTATTGCGGGTTGACATCAAAGTGCCCGAAAAACTCACGTCGAATCAGAAAACTCTGCTGGAAGAGTTGGCAAAAGAATTCGACGAGAGCGTCCGGAAGAGTCATAGGCTGAGGTTCTAGACAAAAGTGTGCGGCGGGCAAATCAAGAGTGGCGCGCGCGTCAAACATCTGGGAGTTACCTGTATGAAGATACTGGCTGATGATTCATCTTTAACGAAAAACATTATCAACTATGTCGTGTCTCGCCAAAACACGGATGGCGGCTATACCTTTGTGGAAGAGAATGATTCCAATGCACAGGACACTTATTATGGGCTGGCAGTGTTGAAACTGCTGGATTCGCCCTATCCCCGTGTCGCCAAGACGGTGGAATGGCTACATGAGTTTGGGCTGGGCAGCATCTACTCTCACTACTATGTTGGTAAGGCCTTGTCGCTGTGCGGTGAAGAGTTAGACTATCGTTTCCGAAAATTCATTGCCTCAACAATCGCGGCGAAGAGACATTTCGGATCCGTGGACGTCTATTTCGAAGTGGCTTCCGAGTTTAGAGCTACGCTTATGGCTCTGGAACTCGCCAATTTGCTAGGCGTCGACCCAGGCACCGACGTTATGCAATGGTTGCTTCAGTACATGAATGGAGACGGAGGGTTTGGAGCACACAACCATTCCAACGTCAACTCAACGTACTATGCTGCAACGTCTCTTGATCTGTTGGGTTTTGATATGAAGAGCCTGAAGAACACCGTATCTTTTCTCAGAATGTGTGAAAGGCGTTATGGAGGTTTCACGGTGATCCCTGATTCTTTCACCTCCTACATGGAACACACGTACTATGGAGTAATGGCTCTTGACGCACTCGGAGAAAACTGCAAGTTTCCATCGCAAACAGTTGGTTTTGTGCGCAGATGTCAGAACGCAAACGGAGGCTTCGCTCGTGCAGATCTCGGCATCTCAACCTTTGAAAACACTTTTCAGGCAGTGAGCATAATACAGAAACTTGCCCCAGAATGAAATGGCAGCTCTTCCAAGAATGATGTGGAACGTACCTTTTCCACATCATTCTTTTCAGAAATTTGCAGTTTTCGAAATTTCTCTTTCCACGCTGGCTGGAAAGTCACCAGAATCTTTCACGAAGCTGCGTGGGCGAAGCCAGCTCTCATTTTCTTTTCATGTATGCAATCGTTTTTTCATAGAGCTTCTGGAAGTGCTCTCCAAAGGTTTTGTCGCCCTTCTCCTTTCTCAACGCCAGGATCCAGGGTTCCAGTTTCTTCCAGTTTGAGATTATGTGCGTATCGAGGTGGTCTGCTATTATGTCGATGTCTATGAATTTCTTTTCTATCAAGAAACCCACTTCTTCAAAGAAGGCTGTGACCTCGTAAGGATAGTCGCTCGCCTCGTAGTCTTCTGCCATATGTTTCTTGTATTGCTCATAGTCTTCAAACTGGAACTTGTCCTCAACCCATCTGAAAGCCTTATGAAGACGGTCCGTCTCCGCCCAATCGAAAAGCTTCATTGAAATCTCCAGATCCCTGTGCTTCTCCATGTGTCTAAGCTGAAGCAAAATGAAGACCGTTGCAGAGACTCCGGCCACTGCCGAAAGAATAGCGGCCCAATCCGTTAAAGTGACCAATTTCAGCTGAACTCCAAGTAGACTTCAAAGGTCTAACGTATTAAAACTTCGCCTACGAAGGTTCTCGCGTACGCGCCGACATAAACTGGTTTATTCACAGCTACTCCTTGAATCAGGTTGAATGTCGGATCTGTGCGTTATTTTGGTATAGGCTGAAGTTGCTAAAGGGCGTGTATGTTACTTCTGATTTTAGAGCGCGCGTTGGAAACCCATAATTCTTAAATCGGCGGGAAATGGATGTAACTCCGAGTAGTGCTCGGAATATTTGGAAAGCGGCTTCAAACAAAGGACGCTTAAGCTCTCGGCAATTGCGATAACAAGCGTTGTTTTCGTTGAAATGATCGTCGGTCTGACGGCGAACAGTCTTGCGATTGTGAGTGATGGTTTGCACGCACTGTTTGATGTTCTAATTACTATTGTTCTCTTCTTAGCAGTGCGCGAGTCGGCTAAACCTGCTGACGAGGAACACATGTTCGGGCATGAGAAATTCGAATCGGTCGGGGGATTCGTGGGTGGACTCTCGCTTGTAATCATAGCATTGCTGTTGGTGTACGAGGCTGTCTTGAGGATAATGCGAGGACAAAGCATCAACTCGGGACTAGAAATTCCCGGCTTCATAGCGATTGGCTACACTCTCTGTGTGGACTTTTTCAGGGTGAGAACATTCAGCAGAACGCGCAAGATTGAAAGCACAAGCATGCGAGTCGGGTATTATGATGCCATCGCAGACATGAGCTCAACCTTTATAGCGCTCATTGGATTCGCGTTAGCGGCTTTCGGGTTCCACTATGGAGATTCCATTTCTTCAATGATTCTCGCTGGCCTGTTAATCTACCTGAGTGTCAAGCTGGTTTGGAGTAGCGGGATGGAGTTGACGGACGCGATATCGAAGGATTTGGCCGAAACTGTCAGACATGAAATAGTGGGAACACAGGGTGTGTGCAAACTCGAATCCCTGAAAATGAGAAAAGCTGGAGAAAAGACCTACGTCGAGGCAACGGTCCAAGTGCCTGACTACCTTGATTTCGGGGAAGCCCACGAATTGACTTCCAAGATAGAATCAAACATAAAGAACGTGTGCGGAAACTGCGACGTTTCAATACACACCGAGCCATACGAAAAGGGAATCCCAACTGAAAAGCTCGTGGAGAATCTTGCCATAGGGGTTCAAGGCGTGAAGGAAGTGCATGAAGTAAGCGCCGTGCACACTGAAGGAAAACTGTACGTCACATTGCACGCCAACGTGGATCCAAAGATGTCGGTTGAAGCCGGCCACGAAATAGCTCAAGAAATCGAAAATACGATTGAAAAAAGAATACCCGAAGTGGAAAACGTGGCCGTGCACATGGAACCTTTCAGCCCCAGGAGACGAGAGGGTTCAGCGATTGACGAGAAAGAAATCAGACGCACAGCCGAGAGCATAGTGGAGAAACATCGGCAAGCCATTCACATCAAAGGAATAGTAACTTATGTGGCAAGAAAGAAACTGCACATAAACATCGACTGCAGCTTCGCAAAGCAAATTACGATCGAAGAAGCCCACAAAATAGCGTCACAGATCGAAGAGCAGCTCAGAGAACGCTTTCCCGAAACAGTTGTCACTCTTCACATGGAACCAGCGTAACATTTTGCCCCATATTTCCGGAACACCCACTTCTGGGTTTATGGATAACGGTTTGTATTCTGCCCCCCTCCCTTTTTTTTCTTTACATCCGTTGTAATGTTGCCGTGTAATGTTGCAGTGTAAGTTTCCATGTTGTGTGGCGACGAAATCAAGCATAATTTATCTCTGGTCTTTTCGTTCATTCTTGCGTCTTGAGCGCGCGTGCCGCTCTTTTTATCCACGTTTCCTGTTTCGGTCTTTTTCGTCACTTCTGAGTTTTTCTCGGATCTCATGTATCTTCTCTAACATTCTTTTTGCCTTTTCAGCGTTCATGGTCCGACCGGTGATTCGTTTTTTGATTTCTTGTATTCTTTCTGACGTGGCGGAAGGTGCAATTTCGATTGGCGGTTCTCCTTTGGCGGCAGTATTGTTTACAATCAATCTTTTCCTATTCTTGTGGCTTGAGCGTTTGTGAGGGCTAATGAGAGTTTCCTGTATCTGGTTGCGCAAACGAGGGTCGGCAACGTCCTTCAAGGAATGTAGCAACATTTGTTCCACGGGAGCTTCAACCTCATCTGTCACGTGAACCCAATATCGGCCCGTCTTGTACCAGTTGAGTAACACTCGAGCATATGTCTCGAAAGCCGCTGGTTCCACCCTTGCCATACTCTGAAACATGCTTATGGCTGTCAGGGCTGAACCGTTCCTCAGGATAAACTTGAGAAATTCTTCAATTGGCTCAACGGGCCAAAGTTTCTCACGCGTGCAAACCTCTCGATAGCCGTTCCAGACCTGGGCATCCACGGACACGCCTATTTGTTTTCTCAACACTTTTTCCTTCTTTTAAGCGCGCGTTTAGGGCGCTGCCAAAAAAGGTAGACTTTTGTCTGCAACAGAAAACCGCAGATCTTGATGAGCCCCGCGAGCTTCACTAGATCCGCAGTTCTGACGGCTTCCTTGTATTCTTCCTTGTGGCCGAATGGAAGATCAGAGCTGAAATATTTCAGGAAACGCACGTGTCCACCTTTCGCGAAGGCCTCCCTGACTCTTTCCAGGTTGGCACTGCTGAGATTTCGAAGGACATCGAAAACGTAATTCTGGCTTCCGAGCAACTGAGCCTTGAACCCGACTTCTTCAAGGACATTTACAATTTTCAGGACATCTTTTGAGGGGTGCTGCTCAGTTATTCTACGCATGCCGGCGCGCTCGGCAAAGGGATTGTATTTTGCCATGACGGCTGGCATCTCGACGTACTCCGTTCCTACGAGAGGCAGGGTTTCTTGGATTAGCCGGCGGCCGAGGCCTATCGTTCTGTACTTTGGGTGCACGACGACGCGGCTGATGATGCTGAGCTTTTGGTTGATTTCCCCTATAGTCATTCTTGGGAGGACCATTCTGCGTCCGTAAGCTTCGGGCGGCGAGTAGCAATAGGCAATCACACCGCATAGTTCCTCGTCGCGGCGTTTCAAGCAGAAAATCTTGCGAACTGCACCGGCCCTATGGGATCGATAATGGAAGCTGGCGAGTTTTTTCCACTCTTTTGTTGTGCCCTTTTCGACACGCATCTCGGCCATCAGGCTGCACTCTTGTGCAGCGGTGTTCGGGTAATATTTGATGGATATCTCTTCGCCGAAACGTTTGTGGACGTGAACGCTAGGTTTCATGTCTTCGAAGAGATCCATGTGAGTCGTGGCCGCAACGACGGCCTTTCCAAGGGCCCGCGCAAGCTTCTGGACGTTAAATGCAACAATCTTCGCAGTATCCCGATCTAAAGTGGCACAAAACTCATCAAAGAGCCAGAATTGTTTGCCGCTTTCAATGAGCTTGGCAATCTTGTATCTGTAGCGTTGACCATCCGAGAGTTGATCGTAGTTGCGTAGAAATAGGAAAGCATCGTTCAAGCCAACTCGGCTGAGAAGCTCCAGTCCTTCTTCAACTGTCTTGCCGACAGTTTCGATGAGCGGCCGGGCAGAGTCGATGGGAATAGCGTTCATGTCGACTGCCTCGTCTCCCAAATCTTTGAGCAGCGCTCGCAGGAGAACACTCTTGCCGCTGCCGCTGTCACCCGTGATATAGACGATGTCTGTCTGGGAGATAGAAATCTGGACGTTGTCGTAGATTACGAACCGTTCCCACTTGTCCAAGCCTAGGCCGAAGCCTTCGGCAACTGCAACAACCCTGTCTGAAGGTTTCGGAGTTGCCGTTTCATACGATACGCTGATGGTGAATTTACCGGACTTACGATCGTAGCGCCTGGCAAGGCGTCGAATCCTGAAATATTCTTTTCGTCTTCTCAACTTTCACACCTACTAGCAACTGGGAAGGAGAATTAAAACAATGAAAAGGGGGGAACTCAGTTCGCTGAGGGCTGTTATGCTTGCTGAGAGTGGATTTTCACTTGATTCGTCAGCACGCGCTAACACGATGGCCTATGAGGATGCCAGTCACCAATCCTGTCAGACCTGTCATCGCAGTGAACACTTCGCTGTTCCAGCTGTGTAGAAAGGCCATGTGCGCAATTTCAATGGCGCTCAGGCAGACTGTCATGCCTATTGCAAACTTGACACCATAAACAAGCTCTTCGTTGGGTGTGATCTCGAAGTCTTCAAAAGCTCCGCGCGCGCCTTTGCGATGCCCCTTTCTGGTGAGAGCCCGCTTAACCCAGTCTTCCATGGTTACACGCCCTTTGCTGAAACTTCCTTTCCGTGCGCCTGCCGCCGATGAGAAAACTGTTAAGCAAATGCTTAACGTCATCCGAGGCGAGGTAGTTCTTGAGAATTACTGTGATCCCGATTGTCCATGCAACCGGCACGGCGGTGTAGTCGATGTCGTACATACCGTCTGAATATCTGAAATTGTTCTGGGCGAGAATAATGTGCTTGCTCCTCTGGCCCATCGCGCCCACGAAAATGCCCCAGCTCTTCACCGGCACGTCAACGGCCATGCCGCTGTTCAAACTCTTGCCGATGCTGGCGTCGTACCAGTCGATGCAACAGAGATCTCCAGGGCTGAGCTGTCTGATTTCGTCTTCGATTTTTCGTTTCATTTCTTCCACACCTTCAGGTCGAATGTTTCTTGCTGCGTAGTATCATTTCCATTGTGGCCGCTCTGTTCTCAATCGCGGTGTTCACGTCTTCCAGAATGATGGTCTGCATCCACTTGGGAAATCGCAGTATTCGAGTCCCCAGCAGCTGCCACTGTTTTAACCATTTCTTTCGCAGCTCGGCCTCTCGTCCGAAATTTTCCAGAATATCAACTTCTACCATGCTTCAAACCTCATAACCAGATACTCGCGAAAATTGTGCCTCTTGAACCGTGACCTGCGAATGTTATCTTGCCCAGCTGTTCGAAAGTGCTCCTATGCTTCTTGAATTGTTACTGTTACGATTCGCACGTTTTGTCCTGCAAGGTTTTCCATGTCAAACGTGACGTCCAAAACGTTGACGCTCACGCTGTTCACGGGCCTTTGAGCGGTGTCGCTGTAAAATGTCACGACGTTTCCATTCTGGCAGTCCTGCTCGTATAGGTTGGCAAGACTGTTCGCCCATGACACATTATACTCAAGAAAAGTCAGCGTGTACGTGCGGACGATGCCATAGGTTTTGACTTTTCGTTTGTACTGACCACCATACCAAGCGTCCCAATTGCTTCCCTGAGCTGCACAAGATTCAGACCATTTTTGAACTGTTAAAGCCTGCCCATCAAGCATCACACCCACGCTTGAGTTCGCTGTGTACGAGCCATAAATACACCAGTTCAGGGCTGAACTTGCATGTGTCCATGTGCCAGGGTTCGGCCACGTGCCAAAATTTTCCGTTACCGAGTTTACAGGTGTGCCACCTGATGAGCTACTATCGTAGGCCGTGTAACTGCTAGATGCGTTGAACAAGAGTTGATAAGTATCCGCGTCAAGTTGAAGGCCATTTCCGCTGAAGCTAAATTGCACAAAGGCTGCAGCTGCTCCTGTGCCCGTGACTGTTTGGGTTTTTCCCACATATGCTAAAGTACTGTCACGGTAAACGGCGCATTGCACTTGTACTCCGTTTGGAATCTGACAGTACAAGATCAGGGCTGTCACGATACCTGCTTGTGAGAGCGAGAATACTCCGCCATGAGTTGCGTTTGCGCTTTCTCCGTGGCTGTTCACGCCCGAGTTTGTGTTTCCAAAAGTTGGCATCTTATCACCTTGCATCCACGGCGATGACTCCGATACAAGCGCCTAGGCCGGAAGCCATCAGATTATTGTTGTTAATGTCCACAATGTCCATCATGTAACTGAACTCTTGAAGGTCAGCTCCCGTGATGCTGCTGTAGAAGTCATCCGCGTTTCCGAATGTGACTCCATGAATGGCTCCAACCCCTGTGAACTTTGTTGAAGGGTTAAGATACCAAGGTTCAAGCATGCAATAAAGCGTGCTACCTTGACTAAAGTAAATGTTCACAGGGATGCCGAAAGTTGAAGATAAAATCCAAGGGCATGCAATCACGCTAATGGTCACGGCCGTGCTACCATTTCTCTTGCTTATAGTGACCGTGTGACTAAGGTCTACGTTGTATGGTAAGCTGATTTTCCCTGTTGTGCCTCCTGAGCTGCCACTTTCTTCAGGGATAACTTCGCTCCAGTTGACTTGCACGCCATCAACAAGTATGCTGACTCCGTTTGTGTAATTGTTGCCGATATTCTCAAGAGTTGTTGAGGCGCCAGATGTGACCGCGTAAACTTGAACAAAATATGTGGCTTGCTGAAGGGGCCCTGCTGGCGTGTTCCTGTTATTCACCGTTAAGCTTGTTCCGCTGCTGTATGTGTGCACAGATGAGCCAACGGCGTCATTAAAGGCTGTGAGGCCGCATTGGAAATTCTTGAGGTAAACGTTATAATTGCTTCCTGCGCCATTCAAGTATCCAGCTGCTTGAATATCATACGTGCCGGCTGCAAGCCAGATTGCCGTGCCAAAGCTCTGAGAAGTTGCCAAGTTTGTCCAAGATGTGAGCACGTAATATGAGCCAACCTTGATTCTTATGGCTCCGCTTCCCCCTGTTGTGTCAAGGAAACTGTCAAACTTTATGAGTAGAATGCCATCTGCGGGCATTGTGATGTTGCCCCAGTCTTTCAGAAGTACCCAGCTTGCAGTTGTAGCTGCATACTGGGTCGCATCATTCACAAGGTTTGCTTCTTGAGCGATTAGTCTTTCCTGTTCAGCTAAGAGCACCATTATCTAAACACACTCCCTGAGCGGATTCTTTTCTGAGTCGCCGCAGCTGCTGAGCTTGTGGGCTCGACAATAATCGTTTTAAGCTGCTGAAGAAGCATCTTTGACGCGGCATCAACTGTGGCCTTATCCGCGCTACCTTCAATATTGATAAGAGGCGCCTTCGTTTCAATGTTCACGGTTGTAGGCTTCTGCGCTCCTGTCGGCAAAGCTCCCATGCCAGATATGGAGCCTGACATTCCCGTTCCGCCTATCTGAGCTTGCGCGTTGAAGTCTTTGATGGATTTGAGGCCCTTGTTCATGCTATCGTCAACCATGCCCGTCCAATTCTTCATAGTTTTTTCACTGCTGTCAGCAGCATCTGAGAGAGCATGAGCGAAGCAAACGCTTTTGATGAAGCCTTGAATCGCACCACCCGCCTTATCCATGGCTCCGCTAACATCTTTAACGAAGCCGCCAAGAGCTTTCGCAGCTGTGTCAACGGCGTCAAAGATGGGCTTCAGAAGATTGTAAAACCACTGGATAATATCAGAAAGCCCCTTCCAAGCATCCTCAAACGCGCCGATTAGAAAGTCTGCAAAAGGTTTGAGTACGCTTCCCCACATAAAATTAACGATGTCTGAAATAACCTTGATACTTGTGTAGAAAGCACCTGCCAAAAAGTCTCCAAGTGGTTTGAAGGCATTATTCCACAAGAACATTACAACAGTGGAAAGCACATTAATCTCTGTGATCATGTACCCTTTGATGAAGTTTCCAAGCGGTTCAAGAACATTCTTCCAGAACCACTCAAGCCCAACGGTGATTGCTTCAACAGCTTCTTTTAACGTTCCGCCAAGAACTTTACCAACTTCAATTATGGCGTCTCTGAACGGTGGGCAGTAATTCCAGAGCACAACGATAACGGCAATAAGCGCACCGATGGCGAGACAAATCAAACCGATTGGGTTCGCATCCATCGCTGCATTCAAGGCCCACTGTATCCCCTCCCAGATGTCCTCTGCGTTTGAAACCGTGTTTATGACTGCGATTAAGCTTGGAATCACGGTAAGAGCGGCCATAACCATCGAGTTGGTAACATTCCTCTGAGCTTCGCCAACCTTTTCCTCAGCGATTTGAAGTGTTCCTTGTGCATCTGAGAGTTTTTGGGCAGCGTCTTTCGCTTGCTGGGAATCTGGGCCGTACTTGGCGACGGCGGCATTGTAGGCTTCCTGTGCTTTAGTGACGGCTAATGTGTCTTTCTCAACTGTTAAGTGAGCTTTCTGAAGTGAAATCTCTGCGTTCTCCAGATTGTTGAAGCTCATGTAGAGCATCATGCCAGCCATTGCCGCGCTGTTCATGGATGATGCACTGCTTGAGCAGCTCATGTTTGCAGATTCAGTTTCATCAGCAGCATTTTGGGCAGCTTCTCCGACTTGAGTGTAACTTGCGGAAATCTGGCTTGTCGCGTCATCAGTTGAGGTTGCAAGGTCTTGCGTGTTACCCTCAATGTCTGTGAAGGTTGTGGAAAGGTTAGTGCCGACGCTCTCAATCACAGACGACGCTTCGTCATATGCGATTAGCTGAATGTCAATTTCGTTGCTGCTCATTTTGACCTAACCTTTCTGTTTGTAAAACCATTTTGCCCACTCGACAAGGAAACGAATTTGAAACGGGGTTAGTTCGCCTATTTGCTGTAGGGTGTAGCCGTATTCATGAGCCACGAACCCTACGGTTTGGGCGATGGAGTCGCAGCCGACCCATTCGCCGATTGCTTCTGAGGAAAAAAACTGCCTTCCTTCGTCAGCTTCGTTAAGAGGCGCGCGACAACTTCGTATGGCATGGCTTTGATGTCTTCAAGAGTTAAGCCCTCACTCGCCGGTGCGAGCATTTTGAATAGAAGCTGCATGCTCCTATCCTTGTTCTCAGGATGCTTCTCCATGATTTCGTTTAGCTGCGCGTATGTCAGTAGTTTATATCGTATCACGCCTAAGTCATCATCGTAAAGTTCCCTGATTTCCTTGGCTCTCTTGACAAGCTCTTTCGGGTTGAAGACGCGGACGCGCTTCAGCTTTTCCTCATCATCCTTCTGCAAGACTTGCTCCATCTCTGTGACTTTTCCCCAATTAATTTCTTCACTCATGTTTTCACCTCAAAGTAGTTTGATTATTGCGAAATCCCCAAAAAAGCGGGGAGAGTTTAGAAGGAACCTATTATGACGTCACTCGCTTCGCCTACAACTTTTTCGGCTATGATGCCCTTCTGGTCAGCCTTCATTTGAGATTGTGTTAGTACGCAACTTTTGTAAGTCCATTTTTGGTTACCTGACGATGTGCCCTGTGGGGCCACGATTATGTCAACGTTTGTGCCTCCGTACACGTACTGCTGATAAGTTTTGTCGATGAACATCTTGTCGATGTTAAACTTGAAGTGCTTGTTCCCAGATGCCAAGATTGCCGCGTGGTCGCTGCCCAAAGCGAACTCTTTGATTAAGTCCGCGTCCGTTTCATCTGTGAAGCCTTGCGCGAAGCCGATTACGACCGCTGAGCCTGCGCTCATCTCTATAACGGCGTTACGACCTATTAGTGGAGTGCTCATGGTTTTTATCACCTCGATTCAGGGTTAATTGGACAAGGTTGTAAAGTTGGTTCGCAAGAACGATTTGCCTTGCTTCCCTTTCGGCGACACTTGCATATTTTTGAAAGATTTCTTCGCACACCGGATAATCCCACTGTGCTTCAACAGATTGCCCAGCGTTAGCGAGTGGCAAAGTTTCCGTGTGGTCGCGCACAAGAAGAAAGAAAAGCCCAAGCCATGCGCGATAGTATCGGTCCGTGTCTCCGAGATAAATCAGCAGTTTCCCAGAAAGCTGCAGAAAGCGAAGAAAGTTCTTGTCTTTCAGCGCTTCAAGTGTGCCCTTTGGGATATCATCAAACCGCCCGCAGTACGCTTCAATCTTGTAAACGTGCAGCAAGTCGGCGTAAACCTTCCCAAGAATTTTGGTTTGAGGATAAACACCAACACTGTCTGGGATAAGTAGGTTGAGCACTCGCACCATGGGGTTAATCAAATGCTTTGCAATTTTCAACTTAAGCCACTTGTCCAAGCTCTCACCCGATAATCATGGCTGCAATGTTGCTCCAAATCTCATTTTGCAAGTCGCCCCTGTGTAGCTCAATCGCCCGTGTCATGAACAGCCGCGGAGACATGCGTCTCGTGCCGAACTCTACATAATGAGCGTAGAAGGCGCGCGCATAAATCGTGAAGCCCCAATCTCCCTGCGGCTGAATGCCCTCTGTTGAAAGTAGGAAGCCTGTGCGCACAGGGGTCAACGTTTGCATCGTAAACAAGATTCGCTCTGCAACCGTTAACTCTGCATTCTGCACAGCCGTCTTCAAGTTTGGGGGCAGATTTTGAAAGAAGCTTTGCAGGGCTTCAGTTTGAAATGTGATTTGCCAGCTCAACATGAAAAGCAACTCGTTTCTAATCTCGTGTGCGACACTGTTGCAGAGGGTTCAGCGGCCTCAGAGCGTCGTGAGGCGGACCTCCTGAATCAGTGTCCCGCACGAGATAAATTTCAAGCTTCGTTTAAGTTTTGCAACTCGTTTGTGGAAATCACGTTTTCAGGTGGAAATACTTGCACTTCACAAGCATTGCAAGACGCATGTGTTGTGGGCTTTCAACTTTGTAAGTTTCCCTGCTGATGTGAGCTTCGTTAATTCCAGAAATCGTCGTCTCGTTGTGATGAATGATGCTGTAAATTGCTTGTCGCAAAGCTTCTCTCGTGTCAATTGCGTTCTGCTCCGTGCCTGAGCCGACTTTGATGAGTATGTCCACGATTATGTCTTCAACAATCGTCCATACGCCTTGTGCGCTGTCATCCACGGCTGCTGGGCTGCCCGGGTTGTAGCATGCGACAACATAATTGAAAGGCTGAGAATCAAACTGTGCCACGTCTGGTTTTGTCGTGGGCCAGAAAATTGCGCTTATGCCGGGGGAACTAATGAACGAAGCCCATTGTGCTTGAAGCAGGGAGCTTACAACTTGAACATTATCTGGCATGTGCTCACTCATCCTTGCAGATGTCTACTTCATACCCTGCGTTCACAAGGTTTGTGTACTGAGCGGAAGTTACAAGTTGTTTGAGGCCCTTGTTGACTCTGACCACGATATAATTGCCCGTGTAAACGTTCCTCCCAGGCTCATCAGCAGGGTTAAGGTTCAAGGTGCCGAAGCTTATGTCACCGTTGCTGAAGGCGATTGCTGTTCCGCCGCTTTGACTCATGGGCCTATCACGTCTCCGCGGTAGGTTGGCACTTGCTGAGCTGCAGCTGCGTCGGCGGTCATTACAGGGGTACTAAAGTTTACAAGTTGTTTCGTAAGATCTGCTTGTAGGCCGGCAATCGTGTTCTTTATCGCATTCGCATAGGGCCCTGCTCTTGTAACTCGCAGGTCTCCAAGGAAGTAGTCATAAGCCCCTGTTAGGCTTCCGCCACTCGCAATCACGAGAGTGCGGATACAAGCAAGGTCAATTGCAGCCTGCCGTGCGTACACGTACCGCGGGTCGCTGCTTGAAATGGCTGAAGACAGCATCCCTGTGATGTACTGATTCGCATAATCTACCTGTGCTTGAACAGAGGCCAGAGTGATTGTAAGCCCGTAAACTGTGTATGTGCCGACCCCATCAAACGCGGCATTCAGCTGAGTTTGCACATCCGTCACGTTAATTGGAAAGGTTATTGGCAGTTGTGCTGGGGGAAGCTGTACTCCTCCGCTTCCAGCGACTAAAATTTGCCAGCTGAAGTTGTGTGCCGTGTCAGGGTCGGCGAAGCTTATGTTAATCTGGAAAGTTGTGGATGTGGGGTTGCTTGGGAAATACTCGCGGCCTCCAAGGTCATCTTGAGGCTGCAGCCAAATTTGGTCTATTGTCGGTGTGAAGCTCTGGCCATGTGACACGACCACGTTTGTGTTTCCTGCTGTTATGGTTGCTGAACCCATTTTGAATCATCTCCATGAATGTGAAAACTTTACGGAAAACTAAAAAAGGGAATTTGAATGTGCGCTTATGGATAATCGTACGCTTGAACTTCAGCCATTCGCATGTCAAACTTTGTGGCGGTTGACCCTGAAAAGTAGAAGTCAAATTTTAAGTATCGCGCGTAGATGTAGTATGGTCCGCCAGATACGGTGCTTTCAGATGCCGAGCTTAAACCGTAATAGGCTGATGGTAAGGTGCTCCATGTGGCATTGTCGTAACCGTAAAAGACTTGAATGTTCAAATTGCTCGCGTTGTTCCAGACGTGCACTAAGTATGTGAAGGTTACGCTGTAGTTTGCGCCCATGTCGTAATAAAGATAGCCCATGTGCCCTGCTGTTGCGTTCGTTTCGCCTATTCCTGTGAACGTTGCAAAATTTCCATCTACAGCAGCTTGCAGGTTAGTCGGCGCTTGTGTCCATCCGCTTTGTCCGCAAACTACGTTCAAGAGCCTATCTTGAATAATGAGTGGAATGTTGCCTCTTACAGTTGTGTTTCCTCCGATTGTGTGGACTCCGATGAAGTTAGTGCCATAAGCGAAGTTGTTGTCTTTAATCTGGTTCCAATCTGCTGAGCCATCTTCTGAAACAGCGTACTGCATTATGTTCGCTTGGCTTCCGTCATCGTATATGTTGTTTCCTTCAATTGTGCAGTTTGTGCTGCTGCTTAAGCGGATTCCTGCGTACGTGTTGTTTGCAGCTATTCCGTTATCCAGAATGCTCGGGTTGTTTTCGATTGTGAAGTGGTCCGCGCTCAGAAGGTAAATTCCCTCATTGTAATTGTCAAAGATGTCTGAGCCTTCAATGGTTATTTGTGAAGCTCCTGAAAGGGTTTTGAGGCCGACGAGATTCCATGAGAGTCTGCAACCTTCAAACAGTCCGCGATTTTGACCTGTTCCTATGTACATTCCATATCGCGAGTTGTTCCATCCTGTGCAACTGTACCATTGGTCATTCAGAGTTGCTACGTACCATCCATCGCCTGTGCCGGTTCCAAATCCATTGTATTCAGAGTAAACGTGGTCGCATATGCTGTCCTGACCTCCCATGAATATCCCGGTTCCGTAACCACGCATGATGTACATATTTTGAAGGGTTCCGTAACCCAGATTTATGTATATCAGATAGTTTCCGCCAGGTCCCCCGGTCCCAATGCTTCCTCCTGTTGTGTTCACACCGTCAATATGCAAGTTTTGTATGGACCAATGCCAGTCAATGCTTCCTGTTGCGTTGAAATAGAGTAAAGAACCATTCAGGCCATTAGCGAATAGGTAGGCGAAAGAATCTGTGCTATCTGGTACGCCTATGATGCTTATGGGCAGCTGCGAGAATATGGTGTTTGAAACTTGAAACTGTCCTTTAAGATAGATTGTGCCTCCGCCGAATCCTGTGAACGTGTAAGAATAAGCTGTCAAGTTTCCAATTGCATTGTTTATTATCGTGCTTGCATTCGTGCCTTGAAAGGCAAGTGTACTATTCGCTCCATACCACGCACGAGTATATCCTCCAGAGTTGTCAATGATGTATGAATCTGGTTCAATCCAACCGAGTGTTGCGCCATTCAGATAATAGTTGTTAGTATTCAAGGAAGTACTGTTCAGCCAAAATGTATTGAAGATACTGTATCCGCTGACATTCCAATCTGCCGTTAAGCCTTGTGTGCCATTCGCATACAGAAGAACAGGGATTCCCGTTAAGTTCGCATATGGGTAAGTGCTCGGCATGCTACCCCCGCCGCTTCCTGATGAGCCTATTGGAAGCCAAGCTGAGGAAGTTGCGTTGTAAACATACAGGTTGCCCGTGGAATCATTGAAGAAGAGCTGCCTATCAACAGGTGAAGTTGGAGAAGTGGTGCCGTGCTGAACAACCATGTTAAGAATCTGCACCCCACCTCCGCTGAAAACTTGGTTGATGGTGGCGCAGTATATTGTTGTCATGTTTGCAGTTTGTGTCAACAAGTTCCCGGTGGCGTAATTGAAGACACTATACGGGACTCCGTTGCTGTAGTAAATGAAAACCCAATTTGCGAAGTCATCCACAATCCCATAAGCACCCGCTGCTGGCGTGTACGTTACGTTCTTTGCTCCTGCCTCAATGATAAGCCTTGTATTGTTAAGGATGGTCACGCTCGCGTTGTAAAGATTCTGCCCTGCAGAAACATATACGCTGCCTCCACCATTCGCACTCGCATTCCCAAGGCCGTTTTGAATGATGGTGGTGGCGTTCGTTGTGAAGGGGGGTAAGTATGAGCCGTTTGTGCCGTTTTGTAGGCAGTAGCCTTGGTCAAGCTCGCTCACGATGAAGCTGTTGGATTTTATGAACGCGCTGAGTGTGCTGTTCACAGGGATGTCTAAGCGATTTTCAATTTGTTGGATTTGTATGGATACATTCGCGCTTACGTTGACGTTTCCGCCTTCGTACGCGATTGCAGATAGTCCGGTAAGCAGAATGGCTAAGAGGATTGCTCCCTGCCACCATTTAAGGTTCTTGAAGTTGCTGAACCACGAACTAATATTCAACGTTTGACTTTGTGTCATGTTTTGTTCACCTTTTCTTTTTTCACTTTGCCCATCCTTGATAAAGTCTGAAAATAGGGCCATGTTGTACAGGAGAGGGCTTCGTCAAGGATTTTGGGAGTGAATGTGAGATTTGTAATGATTGTGATTTTGAAAAAACTAAAAAGGGGAGAATGGGGAAACTTTACCACGATTCTTATGTTGGCGGAGTTACTGGGCTCGCGGAAGGCGGGCCGGGTGCTGGAAGGCTGAGCAATCCGTCTATGTACTTTGTGGCTTGAGCAAACGCATCTGAGCTTGTGTAACCTTGCACGCTTCCCGGGCTTTGGCTCTGGCCGTATCTGCTCACAAGGTTTGCGGGCGGTATTACCGTCAGCATCCAGTTGACGATTGTGACCGTCCAACTCTTATAAGTGCCTAGAGACATATTTGCCGTGACTAGGCCTACTGTTGAGGTTGCGGTTGGGCTGGCGACTTGAGCGTTCGTTTGTGTGATATTCTGGCCGCTGAGAACGTTTTGGATTTCTTTCGCAAGTGCGGTGCCGATGACGACGAATAATGCGCCTATCTCTTTGTATTGAGGCAGGAATGCAACTATTGGACCGATTATTCCTGTGAATAATGCTATTGTCTGCACGAGTTTGTTCAAGTCGTACTGCTCAATAAGCTGGTTCACGGCCGCTATCTGGTTCTGGCGTATGTACATCCAGATGTTGTAAATCCAGATGGCGAAAACAAGCACCGGAGTGCCCGTCATGAGCAGTTTAAGGTATATGCCATATTGGCCTAATGCGCTCAAGTCTTGCGTGGTCACGTAATTGTTGAGTTCACCGATGGTTCCGCCTATGACTGCAAGAATCATTGTGGCAAGGAGAATGCCCTGTAAAGGATTCAATTTCAAAGCTTTCACCCCCGTTAAAGTTTACATATTGAAGTTCCCGATTGTAACCTTCGGGCAAGGTTCTCGCCTGCCACGAAAAGTGGTCAGGATTCAAGATTTAGAAAAAAGGAAAGAAAAAGAGGAAAAGAATTGGTGCTTAAGTTGTGAACAAGCTGGTTATTTGCGAGATGCATTCTCCATTCAGCACAACTGGCGCGTATCTGGTCGTCTCGATGATGTCGATTGCGTCGTTCTGTTTGACTTGGTCAACGTCCGTCATCAGCGGCCTCTTTATCACGAAGAAGCCGATAGGAGCGTATGACGAACTCAAGTTGCTTCCTGTGCTTAGCACGTATGCTGTGCCCGGGCTGCAAACATTCGTGGAGTACAAGTTGAGGCCGTACACTTGACCCATTGCTCCATTCTGAAGCACGGGTCTACCATATTGCGAGAATATGGTGAAGTTAGGCACGTACTTGAGGTCACGGATGTTAATCGGGTTGGCGATTATTGAGTCGGCGATGAAGTTCTTGCTCGCGATAGCTGCCTCTGCCCACAAGATGTCTTTTGCGCCTATGGTGCTCGCGATTGTCATTTCTGAGCCGGTCGCGCCCATGGTCTTGCCCGTGGCTGCTGATGTGAACGCGGCTGCGGCGCCGATGACGTTCATGCAGTCAAGGTCAATCTGGTACGCGGTTCGTCTTGCGAGTCTGCGAAGCTGTTGGTCTATTACAGGGATGTATAAGTCTTCCACTTGCTCTCTTGGGACGCGTATGCGTTCGCCCTTCTTGTACGGCGTGACAGTTACAGTGTTCAGCGGTGTGTAATCCATCATGATTTCGGCACCCTCTGCGATTTCGCTGATGCCGATGCTTCTTGAACCAGACTCTTTGACGAACGTGGCTGTCCTTCCCTGTACAAGTGGGAACTCTGGCAGTAAGCGTTTGACGACCAACGCGGGCATTGTCAGCTCAATTATGTGCTTGTGGAGGGCTGGATACTGTACTGCACCTGAATCATACCAAGTTATTGCGTCTTGAGTAAAGCTCATGTCAATTCACCCTAGGTTTACCAGAGAACACAGAATCCAGTACCGCCGCTTACGATAGCCTGCAAAGCCTGACCAATAACAGTGGCGTTCTTTGCAGCTGCGCCCCCTGTGTCAGACTGTATTAGGCCCACACCTGCTGTGCCGCCGCTCGCTGAGCAAATTTGGTCTCCTGCGCTAATTGAACCATAAGCCTTGAGTCGAAGAACGCCCATGGTTGCAACAGGAACAGTTTTTCCAGATGCTCTAGTGGCGATGGCGACGCCGATTATGGTGGTTAAGTTCGCCGTGCCTGGTGCGGGAGCTACTGTGAAGTCTGTGCCGTTGAGGTACAGCAATTGCCCATATGTGATTGCAGCGCCAGCCATTAGGGTTATGATGAAGCGGTCGGAGGCAAGCGGGGTTTGACCTTCGAGATTAGCATATGGAGTTGCCATTGTAATCCCCTTATCTCATGCCCTTTAACTTGGCCGTGGCTTTGGCGACGTCTTTGAACCAGTCAATGTTGCCGAAGACGCTCATCGTTGTTTCACCAGCCATGCCTGGTTGGTTACGTTCGGCATCTGTGCCAATCATGCCTTTCCCTGTGGCCTTGTGCGAAGTTTTTGAGGAAACTGCGCCGTCGTCACTCGTGTCCACGAGATTTTCGTTTGTGGTGCCATCCTCATCACCATCTGGCTCCTCAGCGTCTTCCGCAGCTCCACTCCCAGAGTCAAGCTGCTGTTGAAGGTCGCTGATTTTCTTGCCGAGTTGCTGTTTCGTGGCCCTGTTGGCAACTTGTTTCTGAAGGGCTGCAATCTTCGCTCTCATGGCATCCGCTTCTGCAGCGTCGTCTGAGGCGATTTGGTTTTGCAAGCCTTCAAGCTCCTTCATGAAGTCCGCGTAATTCACTTGTGATGGTGCGCTCTCGCCTTGTCCGTTGTTCGTGTTGACTACGCCTTGTGCTTTATGTGGAGAACTCGCTTGCTGAGCTGTTTGTTGTTCAGGCAAGGAGTTCACCTCCCTTGAAGTTTTCTTTTCGTTTTCGGGTTCTTGCAGGTCTCCCTTAGAACCCACATCTTTGTTACCTTGCGATAACGGTGATAACGGTGGAAGCGCACACACGAATGAGCCTCTTCTTCCGCAACCTTCGCTCCCTGTGCAGGGGTAAGTTTTACATGTTTGACTCGCATCCATAGCTGCTGCGAATCCTACCGGCTTAAAGTCTGTGTTCTTGTAAGCAGGGCTCGCCACGATGCTAAGTTCCCTGACTTTCGGTTTATGAACGATTTCCCACGCATCAGGACAAAGGTGAACAAGCATGCCCTCTTTGCGCGTTTGCTGCAGGCATTTTGAACACTGCACATCATCAGAGTCAATCTGAATGGAAACGTGGTCAAGATAGCCCTTCAACACTCTCTCAATGATTGGCAAGTCACCGATTTCAGCACGGAACCAAACTTGCCCCAAATCTGCGAACAACTTAGCCTCAGGGACCTTTCCGATAACGGCCATGGCGCTTTCAGCGTGGTCGATTCTCAACTGAGCGTTGATTAGCCCCTGTGTAAGAAACTCCAAGTCTTCAGCCGGTACTTGCCATTTATTCGCATTCACGGATGTATCTATGGCCGTACCTTCAATATTGAGCAGATGCTCTCTCAAAGCGAATTGCGCATCTGTGCCCCCTTGAGCCTTGAACGGAATGAAATAATGCAATTCCATCCTACAGACCTGCCTCTCTTTTGATTTGGTCAAACTCTGAAGCTAACTTCAAAAACGAAGTGGGTTCTTCAAGAAGGCTTTTCTTTCTTGTCTTCTTGGTTTTTCCAACTTTTGGTTTTTTGGTTTTCGTCTTACCTGTTTTCTTTTTGCTCGTGCCCTTTGTCTTTTTCGTTGTACTCTTAGGCGCTGCACTCTTTGTTTTCTTTCCACCTTTTGCACGTTTCTGGTCAAACTTTGTCCAGTCACTTTGAAGACTCATTGCCTCTTCGCTCAGCGCGGAGAATGTTGCACCGCTTTCAAGGAAACTTTTCTGGCTCGCCGGTGTGTAGCCTTCACAGCCGGGTATGCTGCACTTGTTGTGTTCCTTCCCGAGTTGCTTGCAGGCATTCACAAGTTTCGTGTGTATTTTCTTCTTGATATCCATGCTTAGGTTTGATTGCGGTAGCCAAGAGAATGCATTGTTGATGTGGGCTTCGTCAAGTTTTCCGTTCTCATCCTTGTATGGAAAATGCCCCTTGTCCTGGGGGTCCATATAGGCGAATGAAGAGTTTGGAAGGTTCTTCTTTTTCTTGTATGTCCATTCTTTTGCAAGAAAGATTGTTTCAGACATTTTTTCAACTTCTTATTCGTTGCCGTGATTTGTGACTTCCGCAACTTGCAAGAATGCGTTCATCGCCCTTCGCCTGTATTCATTCCAAGCTTTGAAATCCAGGCAGGTTTTGATTTCTCCCTTTAAATGGGAATCAAGCCATACTCGGCAATCTTCAGCGCTCTTGAAGTTAGTCTTCAAAAAGGTGAATCCTTGAATTTCCCACCGATCTGTGCCCTTAACTCTTCCCATAACAACCTGCACGCCTGCGACAAATGGCTTTGCATGCATCTTGTCAAACTTTTCAAGGGTTTGAACGTTGCATTTCCACATGTTTTTTTCGTTTGTGATGTTTGCCATATTAGTTCGCCAGTCCTTCACACATGGTTAAAATCGTCTTCTTGTGTGGGATCCACCAAACGTTGTAAATTTGGAAGAGTTTGTTCATGAGGATGTCCTTAACTCTCGCAAACCTTCTTTTCGTAAAAATGTTCATGACGTAACTGCAGTTCGGGGAAAAGTATTCTTCAGTTAAGAGTATGACATGCGTGCGCATGTTCTTCAAGTTTTTTGTGACTACCATGCCCGTGAGCGGATTATAGTGGTATTCATCCTTGCTGAGCTTGCCATAAAAGAATCTGCGGAGCCGGCAGAACCACCAGCAGCTTACGTGTGGCCTGCGCATCTCATTCGTGTATCTGCAGAGTGTGTGACAAGGCATGCGTGGCCATAAAACGCTGAGTTCTCTTTGAGGCACTGCGGGGGCAGGAGGGATCTTTGAAGCTTCAATGTGCGCTAATGTCAGGGCGCGCATCTCGCGACCGTATTGTTGCATCGTGCGGTAAATCATGCCCGGCGGTATGATTTGTCTTTGATAGTATTGTGTTGGCAGTGTTCATTCCTCTCGGCATTTCAACTGCGAATCTTTGCAGGTTGCAATGACAGCGCAAACACTTTCTCGGCAATTCGTGGATTAGCTGACTCGTTCCATCTTTCATTAGCAAAATCATTGGTTGCGGTCCGTAGACGGTTTTACACTCTGGGCATGCCATTTGCACAAGCTTCTCATTCTTTTTTCCGTTCACGTGCATCATCTCGCGCCATCCTGAAAGTTGGGTGCTGCTCGTTTTGCTTTTGAGTTTGAATTATCGTGACCATGATGCCTATGCGATTGACAGCGGCCGTGTTAATGTCATCAAGAAGGATTCTCTGCATCCAAGGTGGCAGCTTTGCAATTTGTCTAAGATTATCAAGAATTGCGCGTTTCATGGGTGGTGAAAGCGCATCCAGCTCGACAATAAGCTCCCCCTCTAACCTGAGGAACTCATCAATTTCCTTCTCCGTTTTGCCTCTAAACAATGGATTTTCTTTTTCAGACATTTCAATCAACTCTGATAATCGTGCACTCACAATTGACGTGAATGTTGGGTGCGAAGGTGTCTTCGTCAATCCACTCGCCATAATCAAACATGCCCAGCAGGTCGTCGGGGTTCTCAAGCTCGTATGTGTCATCCTTATACTTCTGGCATTCTTCACATGTCTTGTCGCCAGTCACAACGAAGGCCCACGTGGTCGTAGGCGATTCCTGTTCTTCCCCTGCAGTGGCTGCTTTGAAAGCTCTGAATACCTCACAAGCCAAAAGAGCATCACTGTACCTCGGCAATCAGATACTTCCTTTTGACTCGCATTTGAGCTGATGTTCCGCCTGATTGGTTCTGAGGAAGCATCTCTTGAACGGCTGTTCCGCCGCTTGCCTGCTGAGTCACGCTTACACCGACTCTTTCAGGAAGCACTTGCAACTGTGGAATCTCTTCTGCCGGGAACTCTTCTGGAAAGCCGAGTTGCGCCCTTGCTTCTGAAATGGCTGAAACACCGTCCTTCACGAGAAGATCTAAGTATTTCGCCTTATCTCCAGTTGTGGGCTCCCATATGGGTCTCCACTTGCAATGCGGAATCTCTTTGCCTACGCCAAACTTTGCATCTATAAGTTGCTTGAACAAAACTGTTTCAAGCGTATCTCCGAGAGATTCTTGCCCCATTCGTAAGCGTGTAACGAACTCTTGCATCACGATGTCTGCAGTGGCCCGATTTGTGCCCTTTGAATCTCCAAGGAAAATCTCTGGCACTCCGAGCACGGCTTTCCTCTGGTTATGAAGGTAGTCAATCCACCACTGAACGTTAATCTCACGAGTCATGCTTGTCATCGTTTTGACGGTGACATCGCCTCTAACGAAAACATCTGTGGCTGCGTCTCTGTTTTGAAAAGCTTGGACAACGCCTGATAACGCTGAATCACTGAAAGGTCTGTCCGGTGTGCCGCAGGTGACGATGAGCATAGGCTTCGTGTAAATCTTCATTATTGTGGCCATGTCCGTCTGGAAATCATCAATCAGGCTTTGAACGAGGATTAGGGGCCTAAGCTGGCTTGTGCCGTAGCTGTACTCGTACCACCAACTTTTGGGGCACCACTTGAAATGGATGATGTCTTCCGCTTCAAAAGTCACTGGTGGAAAGGTTAACAGTTGAATGTAACCGAAAACATTGCCGTAAGCGTCTCTGCGCACTCTCATGTAAACAGGATCAAGAGGCTTAAGCCACCAATCGTCAACATCAGAGTCTTCATCTCTGCAAACCTCTATGTAGGCGTTGCCAGAGATGTACATGTCCGCTGAAACGACTCGCAAGGTTTGCAGAACATTGTGTTCATCAAGCCAGTCCGTGAGCCAACTTCTGACGTCGTCATCGCCGCCTTCAAGTTCGAAGCCGTTGCTTATCATCAAGTTAATGGTGACGTCCACGCTGGCCTTGATGAAGGGTGTGAACGTGTAGAGTTCCTTGTACTTCGGTAAATCCTCTATGGGTTGGGCGCCCCAAACCCTTTCCCAATAGGCAATGTATGGTGGAGTTATGAAGCCGACGCCTGAGTCTTTAATCACGTACTTGTTCAGGTAACCCCAAAGACCGGGGTCATATCTCCAGTTTACCGGGATTTCTTCTTGAATCTGCTTCGCAGAGATATCTGGAGGTACATCCCTTTGAGCAAGCACAGTGCCCGCTGGCTTCACTGCTTTAAACGGCATCAGAACTCACCGGATTATTGTGTTTTCTCTTTCTCCTTCACAATGACTGCGAGCGGCGAAGATTGCTCTTCTTTTCGCAGCACGATTCTCACTTCTTCGAAACTCGCGACTTTCGAAATGTCAACGCCGTCTATGAGTATATGCAAGTCTTTGATGTCGCCCGCTAGCTCTATGCCGAGAGCTTTCAAAGTTCCTCTTGAGGAAGCGATGAATACTTCTGTCTCCATGATTTTTCAACTTCGTTCATTTGTTTAATGTGGTATGAATGCGACGCCTTTGCCGGGCAACGGGGCCTGAATCGCTCCGTACACGGCCAGAGCCATGCTCCAAAACACGTCGTCATGTGAGCCATCTGGATGGCTGAAGCGAAGGTGACCGGTCTTCATGAGCTCGTACTTTTCAATGTTAAGCTCAGCAGTCAAGTCTACGTCTTGAATTTTCGTCGCCGGCACGTATGGAATTTTCACTTCGCCGCAGCGCATTTTTTCCCTTAAAATCGTGGCCATCTCTTCTTTCGACTGCACCGTGAAGGTTACGCCGTTGACGCCCTGGATCCCGCTGCGAACCATGTCCTCAACGATGTAGCCTCCCACGCCAGTGATGTCTGCGTAAACGGCCCTGATTTCCCGCCAGCGATCCTGAAGACTCTTCGTGTAGCCGATGACGCTTGCATACTCTGTTTTCAGTGGAAAACGGTGAACGTGCACCATCTTGAGCACACTCCCGATTCTTTGAAGGACCAGGACCACACTGGAATCCTGCTCTTTCCCAAAATCGACCCCGACATAAAACTCGCCTTGGAGTGTGTCCTGAAAATCATATGGCTGCAAGTTGCTATCGATACAGTTGACAATCAGGCTCTGCGTCAGCCAAGCGTCGATGTCCTCAACAAACTCGGCCATGAACTCACGTTGAAACCGCTCCGCTGGCAGCTGAGCCCGCATCTCGTCGACGAAACTCTGTTTCACAAGGCCGCTACGAACTACGTCCTCGCAGGTCACAACGTGCTTGCTGAACTCGCTGCTCTGAGTCATCCGGTAGAACACGCTGTCCTTATTCCACGGCGTGCTTGACGCGATAAGAACGCCATCCGTAGTACTGAGCATCGGGTACAATATATCGTAAAAGACTAGGTCATCATCCCTGAAGAAGTTTGCTTCATCAGGCAAAACCTGGTGGGCGGTGTATCCGCGTAGGAGCTGAGGACTGTTAGGCAAGGCCACGATGCGGCTGCCGTTCTTGAAACGAACCGTGGCTCTCTGCAGCTTTTCAATCATTTGCAGATATCGTTCCTTTGGCAAGCTTGCGAGAAAATCCTGAATCCTATCGCTCATTATCATCGACTGTCGCAATGATGGTGCCACGATCAACGTTAGAGTCTTCGGGTGAACAAGCGCAAACCAAATCGCCCTCAAAGCGATACAAGTTGTCTTACCAGACTGTCGACTCCACCTCACGACAATACGTTTGGAAGTATCTCGCAGAAGCTTCGCCTGGTACTCGTTGCACTTGAACCCGAAAACGTGAAGGGCGAACGTCGCTGGATCAGAGGGGATCTCCAAAGGTTCACTTGGACGGCGCGCCTTCAGCTGCCTCTTCAACCGTTTTAGCCTGGTCTTCTGGCATTGTTTCATTCAAAAACTTCTCCAGTTCAGCAAGGTCCTCATCAACTTGCTTCTCATCAAAACCTTTGCCAATGTTCTGCAGGATCTGGGCGATGTACCCGGCGACCCTCGTCCAACCCTGCCGCTCCTTCAACGTGATAAGATGCATCTTCCCTTCCAAACGTTGATACTGAACCTGCCCACGCGCGATTGCGGAAGCAAAATCGAAAAGCTGCTCCAACTGCCTAATCGTCTTCATGCGTAGCTGCTGCGTGTCAAGCTTCACGCGACGCCTTATCTGAAAAATACGGCCCGCCATCACATCATTGAAAGATCGCCGGGCACGCAACGATTGCCCCTTACCTGCTCTTTTCAACTCTGAGAACTCCCCGGCCCAGGCTTGTGTTATCACTCTGTTTGGAAGCTTCCCTTTCCGCGCGAGTCAACCAAGACCTCGCCTCGTTCAAGTGCAGGCACTGAGCCGACTTGAACTGGCTCCTTAAGCAGTGCCAGAACGTCGGTGCGGGTCATTCTGCAGATTCTTTCGCACCTCACTCGGTCATGGAAACTGCTGGAAAGGATGATTCGGCGAGCTTGTCTCACCTGCTCTTTTTCTCTGGTTCGTCTGTGCGTCATGGTTCCCACTCGCGCCACTCGAGGCGGCAATCTTCGAATGCAAGCAGAGAATACCTTGCGAATTGAAATATCGCACGGTACCGTGGACAGGGCCTTATACAACACTTTGTAAATGGCTTTTCCGGAAAGCGCCCGCTGTACTCAGATAACCTTTCTATTTCCTGTTCTGAAAAGCATAACGTCGTCATGATTGCAGATGAAATCGAAGCCGATCTCTATCAGTTATTATGTTTCTCCTATATTGTGAGCGCGCGCTAGATGAAAAAACAATCTCCGAGGTAACTTGTGCTGAGCATCATTCTGTAATGAACTCTGTTTATGTAGCCATCATGGATCCCGGAAAGGTGTTTGCTGTTTTCGACCCGCGAGATCAATAGAAACTCTGTGTTGAGGTTTTCCAGACTGCTTCCAAATTCGGTTCCATGATGCGAGGCCTTTAAGAAATCATAATCGCGCGAGTTCGGGATGTAGATTTTGTCAAGTACAGAACTCTCCATATCGCCGAGAAACAAAAATCTGGGGAAGCTCCAGTACTTAGTCCTGAAAGCAATGGATAGGATATTTGCTACAGGGCTAAGGTCTTTTTCAATTCTTTCAAGTTTTTTGTGCACTTCAGTCTTCTCGGATTCGGGCTGCTGACGATATGCGACCTCTTCTCGTTCAAGATCTTCGAAGAAGGATCTCATTGAGTAATTCTTTTCGGAATTGGGCGGCTTCTTGATGCCATATTTATCCATGATGGGTTCAACACTGCCTCTGACTTTTTCGGCGGCTTCGACTATTTTGCTGTTTATTAAGGAAGTATGAGAGAAGTCGGGCCAGAACACCCGCACAGAAGGAGTTATTTCATTGATTATTGTGCCTTTTCTGCAAAACGTCACAGATAGATTGGCATTAGCAATTATTTCGGGAAGTATTCTGTAGCTGCCAAACTCGAAGGAAACAGCAGTTTTTATAAATTCCATCATAGCAAGCCCGAGAGTACCGACTGGGCCCCCCATTTCAAAGTCTGGAAAATAGACATTAGAAAAGAGGACGTCGGGATGCCTAAAATAACGAAATAAACTGTAATGGTCCCAGTGGTAATGCGATACGATCAAACCGCACTTCCGAGGGTAGGTCAGGTTCTCTATCAGATGGGGTATATGAGCGTATTCCCGGGGTGTTTGTGTCCCGATATCAACAAGAAGACTATGACAGTTGTCATCGCAAATCAGAACGCTATCGCCATGACCAACATTAAACATGAATAACCTTTGATGTGATCTCGTTGGGATAGTAAGTGACATCATAATGCCCTCTCTAGCCTATTTGTTCTATTTCATTTTTGTGCCAATGCGCGCGCTATTTTGCGTCAGGAAAACTCGCGTGCCTATTGGCTCTTATGATCCCCAGTCTGATAACTCGGACTTTTGTCTCTAAGAACTACTCGCTTTCCAGCGTACCATCCGCAAGGTTGATTTGGATTCTTTTTACAACTAGCTTATAGCCAATTCCCTTTTGTCTATAATAATATTTATCTACGAGCCCAGCATCGACTAATTTTTCAAGTCCTCTATAAACACTCTCTCGATACTTTACTACTCGACCTAATGCAGCTAATTCTTTCGTGACTTCAGCAACCGATTTTGGCTCTTTTGCAAGAATTATCATAATGTCTCTTCTGAGTCTGGAATCCAGTGCGGCTGTGACTTTCTCAATATTCATGAATGGAAAGTGAAGAGTGTTTGTATGTTAAATCATTTTGTTGTTATCAGAGTCATAAAAAGACATTTGATATCAACATGGGTTCTTAACCAGAAGATAGACTTCTGGCAATAGAATAACTTGAATACAAGTAGGGTAATTGGTGACTCTTTCAAAAGAGCTATGGTAACCAGCATCGTTCCCAAGAGTGAAAATGACATTTCAAGTTTTATTGTTAATCTCATTCAAAAATGCGACAAAATAGGCATAACTGACTATGGCCTGCGTCCAAACCAAATAGGGAGATGCCGGGGAGACTGGTTTGAGCTGGGAATAGAGACAATTCTAAGAACTTTTTTGAAACCCGGTGAATTTAAAGCCTATCCGGGAAGAGGGCACAAGATAAAAGAGATTAAAGGTTTTGAAGAAGTCAATTGGATTCCAATGCCTGATGTAATTTTCAAAAGCACAATCGATCTACGCGGCATTCTGACTTTAAAATGGGGAATGAGACATGACCGAATGTATGAAGCAGGATATGAGGCATATGCTATCAAAGATTGGTGCAAGCGAGCGGAAATGCGAGAACCCGTCGTCTTCTTAGTAACAAACGATAATTTTAGTGGGTTCGAATCTCGATTACTAACGATGAGCAGATGCCCTGTTATAGATGGAGTTTATTATGTCAATCACGAATCTTTGCCCGATAGAATCAAGAATAAAATTAAATCTATGAGCAATCTCATTAGTGATGTGGAACAAATAGTCCGAGAATCACCGACGTCCTAGTGAATCACATTCTTTTGTTTTTGACTGTGAAGATCAATATGTGTTCTTTGTCTATTACTCCTCCAAATTCACGCAACTTTGGCAATCTCTTACTCGGTAAATTCCGGGTAAACTCCTGTTCAAGTTTTACCCCAACATCATCAAGGAGTTCTACAGTTATCTTGGAGTTGTCAAAAACCCTCCTATCCAAAACCCTCTGGCCAATCACTATTACTATTTTATCATTGACAACTCTAGCCATTTCTTTCAATGAGAGGCAGTAATCATAATAGAATGCCAGAGCTTCCAATTGACTCCTCTCGTTCTTGACAGTATTGATTGTCTCTCTCAAAGTGCGCGATGGAGGAGAGTCTATTGATTTCCTACCCCTAACCCAACCCAATGTTCGAGACTTGCGACTATTCAATGCCTCTACTGACCAACCAAGCCAATACAGCATGTTCTTAACGGATTGAAAATAGCAGACGCCGTTGCGCTCATCGCCATATGGAGGTGAACAGATTATCGTAGTGAAGGCATCATCCTTGAAAGGCGTATACACAATGTGTCCATCCAAAACAGTGGCGTCTGCGTTTTTAGGGAGTTTACTCACACGTAAAATCGCGTCACGTGCTCTTGAAACAAATCGTCTAGTAACATCGGGATTGAATTTCGCTAATCGCCCCGGCTCTAATTTGCGAAGTCTGATTTCATTCCTGTGAGTCAGTGAAACATCCCTTGCAGTTGCGGAAAACACACATTCAAAAAAATTCCTGATCTTCTGGTCTTCCACATTTCCGATAGCGATGGAAATTGAACTCAATTCAGGAATCATGTAAAGTTTGTACCAGTAATGGACGTTGTATTTTTGGGGGAAAGCAATGACATGTCTAGGATAATTGCTCGATGCTTTCAAGATCTCTGCTAAACTCTTTTCGAGCAGCTCCTTCTCAATGTAAGTGGTCTTGGCCCGTGAAATGAGAGTTGCGAGTGGGTTTATATCGATACCAGCAGTTGGGATTCCGGCCAACACAGCCTCAACAAGTACCGCTCCACCACCGCAGAACGGATCGAGAACGCTTGCTGCCCGTGTGACCTTAATAAGCTTGCCCGCCAGTGCGGGAATCATAGCCGCTAACCATGTATGCATTCCATGTGTAGAATATTGAGTGTCGCTTCCGGCAAAATCCCAATTTGCAGTTCGTGTCTCAGGCAAATCGAGGGCTTGATTTTGTTCGATAATTTTCTTCTGTTGCGAAAGGATCGATGCTCTCTCCATTCAGTCATCTACGGACAGTAATGAATATGATATATTCTAACCGCATATAAAAACGAAGGGTGGTGAAGAGGAGCTTTAGCGCGTAGACTGGCAATATGATTGGAATGAAATTCACAACATCATAGAGGAGTTGTCTTTATTTTCTTGGTTTCCAAGTAATAATCAAAATATTCTTCCAATATTCTATTCCTTGCTTCTATCGCTGCCCTGCTAACTGCTGCTTGGAGGATGTTAGTTTGGAAATCCAATAATCCTCTGTATTGCGGATCGTAGTCAAGTCCTCTAGACGATTGTTGTGACAGCTTCCGCAAGAATTCTAAATAGAATTTCACGAATATTGGAAGTTTTTCTGTTTCATCCTTTACAATCAATTGTTCAAAGAACAAGTACCCTGAAACTATGGTTGCTCTGTTCCTGAACTGAGTTGCTTCGACTCCAAAGTATTGGTCTAACAGATCCAAAGTATGCCTAATTCGTGTCACTTCACTCCCGTATTCCTCCAAATTCGAATACTGCGCAAAAAAAGCTTTGAGTTCTTCGTATCTTGCGCTATAAAAGGTGCCGTGAAGCGAACGATAGAAGGAGTTTATGCAAATCTGAGCAAACACCGTCTCTCTGGCAAATCTTCTTTCGGGTATAGTCACTTTAACAAAGAAGGGATGATTCTTGCCAACGTCAAATACAAAGTCGTGCATACCTCCTTTCATTGCATGTAGTTTTTCTCCCACATTGAGAATAGAGCCCAGCTGAAGTCTGAGAAAGAGAAGCCTCAAATCTTCTTCAGTGGCTATAGTAACAAGCGCAATTGTGAACTTATAATTGAGAAGAGTTTGTTGTTCTTCAAAAGTTAGATTACGCCAGTAGCGACCATCTTTGAGTTTTAGACTCTGACTGAAAAAATCGATAACGGATACTATCCTCTGTTGGCCATCAATGCAGTCATAATTATCAATTTGTCTTCTCCCTGGACGAAGGACATTGACCTGGCCTTCTTCTGGTTGGTATAAGTAGATTTTAGGTATGTCCAGACCTATTAACATCGAGTCGATCAATAGTTGCCTCTTTACTTCGTTCCAGACAGTGGGCTCTCTTTGGAAATCAGGGTATTGAATCGAGTTTCTCTTTGCATAAAGTTCTTTGGCCGGCCATTCCTCAATTTTACGCTTCATTAGTTGGTCGCTCCTAACAATGCATTAATATGATCTAACCCCAATTCATCAATACGAACACCTTTTTCCCTAAGCGAGGCGAGTTTGAGTCTTAACCAACTTTCAAAAGGATTAGAAGGTGGAGGATCAACCAAGTCCTGGCAGTTCTCCAATTCCCCCAGAATCTTGACATTTCTAAGGAAACCGTTTCGCTGCCTTATCAACTCGCCCTCTCGGTGAAAATCAATCAATTGTATTTCATATGTTTGATCGGTTTCCAATTGAGTATTAAAAATCAGTGACAACAACCCCCAATCATTTTGTTTAAGTTTACATCCAACAATTCTAAGAACATCACAATCAAGCATCTCAAAGGCTTTTCCCCATAAAATATTGAATGGGTAGGCATCCTTATCTTTCTCGATACCTGGAGGAATCCATAGCATCGATTCCTCTTCGCCTAATTGTGCCTGTTCTTCATCGATTTCAACTGACGGAAAGCCCCGACTCCAGTTAAAGGATCCATGTAGTTTGAGCAATGCTGGACCCCGTTTTCTAATACTATATCCTGCTTTTTTACATCTGCAATCGATTCCATAGTTTACTCCACCAAAGACTCCATTAAAGGCACGATCGAGAAGATTATCATAATTAAGGGAAATCGCCCCCGCAAATCTCTCTTCTTCTCTTATTGTCCCATGCATTTGAAGTAAGGCATTTGTAAGCATTGGTTCGATAATGTTACCCTCCATCTTCAATGCATCCTGTATGCTCTTGGAGAACAGAGAGCGTAGCTTGCCTGCAAGCTCGAGATACTTTTTTGTGCGGGCAGATTCCAGTAGACTTATGTACAGTTCAATATCGGTGATGTCGTCTGGTTCGATTTCGCTAAGTGCCTCAGCCAATTCACCTTCTTCTTTGGCTTTCCTTATCACTGTTTCAGAGATATATTCCAGCGAGGGTTTTTCTTGAACCCCGGCATATTGCGTCTCTGCTATCGTTGCACCAGCTCCAAACAGATAAACAATTTTCTTTGGAGGCATTTTTGATAAGCACCGATGTGAGAAGTCGTAGTAAGCTTAGTATTGAACTAACCAAATATAAACTTCGTTGGTTCGCGCCGACGCGCGCGAAAAGGTTACCGTGCTAGCTAGAATTTATATTCTGGCCAGCAACCTTCTTATGAGGCATCCAATGCTCAACGTTGGAGACCTGCTTTCCTATCTAGACGTGTGCAGAGAAGAGGGCGTCAATCTTCAAAGGGGAATGAATTTTCGATTGCGTGGTGGGTTCAGTGTTATTTTGATGAGCATAAGGACAGGTGCTCCATACGCCGATAGGATCGAGGAAAACGGCAGAGTACTAATTTATGAAGGCCATGATGCTCCAAAATTGGCTGGGGGACGAAATCCCAAAACGGTGGATCAACCGATGTACAATCCAACTGGCTCTCTAACTCAGAACGGATTGTTCTACGAGGCCGCGAACGACTATAAACAGCAAAAGAAAAAGGCCGAGCTTGTGAAGGTCTACGAAAAGATCAGACCAGGCATCTGGACCTATAATGGCATCTTTAAACTTGTGGATTCATGGCAGGAAAAGAGCAATAGTCGTAATGTTTTCAAATTCAAGCTTGAACTGACCGATGAAATTCCTCAAGTCTCGTCCCAGGAGATTGATCACAACCGCATCATCCCAGCATCTGTAAAAATGGAAGTATGGAAACGAGATAAGGGGGCCTGCGTCATCTGTGGAAGCCACGACAACCTGCACTTTGACCATATCATTCCCTATTCTAAAGGGGGATCGTCACTAGTGACCGAAAACATCCAACTACTATGCGCAAGGCACAACCTGGCTAAAAAGGACAAAATAGAATAGCGCGCGCCTATCGCTGAAGAAAGCTGCGTCTCAGATGTCTGGAAGTTTCCAGCCTTCTTTTTTTCTTTCTTGGATGAGTTCTTGGGTTTTGGGGTTTGCTAGGGCGAATTTGATGTGACGGCAGCTGCTTAGTTTACATTCGGCGCATTCGAGTCCTTTGGGGCTGATGAGGATCTGCACGGTTTTCTTGAGGTTTTTGTCATAGAGCAGGGGACCCATCTCGTTTGCGTTGATGTCTAGCAGTGCTATGTTTCCAGGGTAGACTCCGAGCTGTTCAAACCTTATGCGAAGAGCGTCTGCAACAAAGTCTGCAATGCTCTTGTAGCTCGCCTGCGGGTTTTCCTCGATGTAGTCTTCGATTGTTTTCACGAGCTCTTTTGAGAGGCTTATGGCACGGTATCCTTTGCCAGGCATACTTTACCCATGCTGTACTGTTTGGACAAGAACATATAAAAATTGTCATAAACGGTCGCTGAACTGACGCAGTTAATGTACTTCACTGATGCGGTAAGATTTAAAGGCAACTATGCTGCATGGGTGAAGTATAAGAGGGGAGTTTAACGGCACGAAAAGTTGTCAGAGTTTATCTCTCAATAGAGCAGAAGAAGCTTCTCGAAAGACTGTGTAAGACCCTAGGAATCGACGAAAGTGAGGCCCTCCGCGAAGCCTTCATGGACTATGCCAAATCAATAAGCCTGATTACAGAGATAGTCCATGGAAAGTTGTAGACAATAGGAGTACGCATAAAAAGTTCGTCATGCGCGCGCTAATGTTGTATGTGAAACATTTCTTATGCGTAAGTGGCTTCTTTCTCATTCTCAAAAGAGCTAGAAGAATCATACATAAAAGGTCCCACAAAGCTTAAAAGTAAACCGCAACGAACTGCGCATCCAGTCGGGCAGAGTCGACTCTTGCGTGCAAGGGGGCATGCTCCCGACTGTGTCCTTGCCCAAAGGCACGTTAAAAGTCCGTTGGGCTGAGCGGGTATAGAGCTGCTAACGGCAAGCTTAATCCCGTAACAAAAACCGAAAAGGAGAAAGGAGGAAAAAACAAAATGCAAAAAAAAGTGAAGCTGGCAATAGTTATTGCTCTTGTGGCAGTCATGACGGCTTCCGTGGCTTATGCATGGCTCGCAAGCAATGTATTGCAGTTCAGTACAACTCTAGCTGGCAGCCCATTCACACTGACAATACTGGATAATTTCAACACAAGGAACATTCTGAGTCCGCCTTATCTACCACCGACGATATACTATGAACAGCCCATTCTTCTATACACAAACACCAAAAACAATGCACCCTCACCATACAGTAATGTAACAACCCATTATGAGATCTGGCGATCTGGAGGTCTAGTTATGGATACTTCATGGGTTACTGTAGTTGTTGGTGATATAAACACAAATACGATAACTACCTTGACTTTTAGTCTCTACTCTGATGCTTCGATATCTGCAACGGCAAACAATGCTCTTGTGGCAACTATCGGTCCATATACAGCACCTGCTAGTTTCAGCGCTGACGCTAACGTCACTGTGACTTTCCACAATGTGGCACCACTTACGACGTTCGCTGCGAATGTCTGGGTAGCAGTAAATTAGCTACTTAGCAGTAGTCCATAACTGTTAATTTTCCCCTTTTCTATCAGTATTCGTGTCTAAGGGATTGACTAATGTTACACATGAGCAAGTTGAGAATAGCCCTTACTGCACTGTGTATAGTTGCAACCATCGGCTCTGCTTTCGCCTGCACTGTCACGTCTGGCCGTTTCCTAGTATATCAGTCAAATACTGGCGCTTGGAACATCAACATGGGCATATCATACTTCGAAGAGCCAAAAAGTTACAACGTAACAGTGGAAAGCAAGGATTCGACAGGCACTTTTGCAGTTGTCTATTTTCTAACTGTCAACGGCCCGAAAGGCATCAGCAACAACGACCTGAGCTTGCAATGGGTCGACACTGACGGAGCAACCTTCATAATCGGAAAAGGGGGCAGCCAAACGTTCTCAGGCACGGGTACGTTAAGCTGGAACAGCGCTCAAACCGTTTTCAAAGCCGGACACAAGAACAACATAACGTTAACACTAACCTTCCACCCGACAGCCGCCGTAGGCGCTTACAAAATGAACATGTGGGTGGATTTCACCCCCACGCTTTCCGCAAATATTTCGCCCAGCTCTGCAACCCTGTACGTTGGCCAGTGTCGACTGTTCACTTCAAGCGTCACGGGCGGCACCTCGCCATACAAGTACCAGTGGTACCTCAACGGTACCGCGGTTTCTGGTGCCACTAAACCGACTTGGACTTTCACGCCAACCTCCGCAGGTTCTTACACGGTCTACGTGAAGGTTACAGACAACAATGGAATGCAGGCAACTTCCAACACCGCAACTGTCACGGTGAATAGCCGTTTCTCTATATGCATTTCGCCCGGTTCGGTGAATATGCGTGTTGGCAATTCTCAACTGTTTACTTCAAGCGTCGCGGGTGGTGAATCGCCGTTCAGTTACCAGTGGTATCTCAACGGTGCTCCAGTCTCGAGCGCCACAAAATCAACATGGACCTTTACGCCTAAATCACCAGGTCTTTATAGCATTTACCTGCAAGTTACGGACAACGCTAAAACGCAGGCAACATCCAACACTGCATGTGCCAATGTTGAAACCAAATAATTCGCGCACTCGTGAATCTAAGTAGGTCCTTCACTTTTTTCGTGAAGATTTTGGTCTTTCCTCCACAGCTTTCTGAGTTCTTCCTCCTGATTCGATGTCAATTTGAACCCGAATTTCTCTTCGAGAAAGATTCCTAGCAGGCGGACTGTAAGATAAGCTTCCGCAGAGCTTTTGGTTTTCTTTTGCAGCAGCTCCAGAATTTTCTTTGAAATCCTCAGACATTTTTCCATGTCAACTGGAACTTTGGCAGCGGTCTCCGTTTTGTTCATGCATATCCCTTTTTTTCAACAAACACTCTCAGTAAATATAAGTGCTTAGAGAAGAAAAGCGGATTAGGCTTGGATGTAGAAACGAGCGCCCATACTCAGCTAATCCGAAAGGTCCGACGAAGTTATTTCAGCAGTCCTCAATGCGAAACAAAAAAAGGCTGCATCGAGCAAAAGTGAAGTCTGACACAGGAGAAAGAAGTGAGCTAATGGCTTGACAGGAAAAGAAAGACGAGAATATGCTAAGAAATACTATTTGACCCATCGAGAAAAGATACTAGAACGACGGAAAAAGCGGAGGAAAGAACACCTTGCAGAAGAGCGCGCGCACGCGCGGGATTATCAAAAGAAATGGAGGCAGGCAAACCTCGAAAAACAACAGGACTACGCACGAGAGCATTACAGAAAATGGAAACAGAAACATCCTGAGCGATGGGAAGAAAGAATTAATAAGTTACAATTCGATGCTTGGGCAATACACAGAAACGCCGAGATTCGGGTAAGGTCGTGGAAAATCAGAGTCTACGTTTTTCTCAGAAAGAAATATCTTCATCAGCGCTCGAAATATGAGATGCATTCTTCCAACTTTAGATTTATTGACAGCCCAAAGCACAAAAGACGATTTGTGGAGCTTCTAAAACGAAATTCACAAGCGCGCTAGACTGGGTATCCCCGCAAAAGCCCGGGTGGCAGCTTCTGAAAAGTACGGAAATTTTATATCACCTTGCATCGTACAGTAATGGCAAGGTGCGTCATGCACTGCCTTAACCAATCAATTTGGGCCTCGCTAGTCCTGTAGGAGCGAGTTTTTTGCGTGACGCATCTTTGTCACCACAATACCACGAGTTTTCTTTCAGTGATGGGGGCGCACGCGCTTGTGGTGTTTATGGCGCTGTGAAGTAATCTCCAGCATGTGTTCCTCTGGTCGTGACAATGTCTACGTAGTAAATGCTGCCTGATACCCATGCGTCTGTAATGTTGAGCCATTGGCCCTGCCCTATCTCGAGCGCCGAAGGTGTTAGAAAATACTGGGAAGTGTGGTTCACGTATACCTCTGAGATTTGGATGACGGCTTGGCCGACATTTCTGAGGTAGGCATCGATGTTTCCGGTGGAATTGTTGAACCACAAATCTTCTATGATGACTCGCTCGCCTATTGTTTCCTTGAGGTTGGTCGTTATTACGTATGTGGCAGTGGTGGCGAGCACCATGGCGGCGACTGCTACGACGGTCAGGAGGAGGTTGCTGATGACTGCTGTTATGGCCCTCTTGTCATGAAGGAATTTTCTGAGTTTTCGGACCGTTTTTGTCACCTCAGAGGAGGAGTTTCAATGCGACGTAGCCGCACAACATCAGGATGAGGCTGTGCTTCAATCCGGCTCCTATCGAACCGTCTCCCATTTTCCCCGCCACGAGGCCCCCGAAGAAAGCCTGAATTGAAGTCATGTGAGAGAATATTCGCTCGAGCGTAGTCGGCGGCATCCCCACCGTTGCGAACATCGACAGGCCCTGCATGTTTGCAAAGAACGATCTGAAGAGCAGCACTATGGTGAAGAGAAAGACGAAGAACGCCACGTAAATTATGGCGATGTAGGGTCTCGATTGAGTTCGCCGTTCCTTTTCAAGGAGGAGCGTCGTTTGTATGAACTTTCCCATCGGGTCGAACACCTTCTCAACTCGTCCTCCCGAGCGGCTTGCCTCGATAATCATCGGTACCGTCCTCTGCATCAGCACGGTGTTCACTCTTTTCCCCATGCTCAGGAGACTCTCCTCAAAGCTCATTCCCCAAGAAATCTGCGTCGTCATCTTCCTCAGCTCTTCCGTGAGAGGTCCATAGTCCCTCTTGGACGCTTCTTCCATGGCCTGAGGCAGAGTCATTCCCGTCTCTTGGGCCTGCACAATGCTCCTGAAGAGATCAGGTAAGTGTTCATCAACGGCTTTTTTCCACTCGTAATCCAGATAGTTTAACGTTGCCGAGGGAAAAACAGCCAGTATTACAGAGAAGAACACGAAGTCGTCCACCGTGTCTGTGGACCCGAACCTGAGAAGCCCGTAGGACAGTATGGCCGCTGCTAGCGCGATTGAGACTATCCAGATGGGCTTCTTCAGTCTTTCATCAATTCTCGGCATTTTCATCACCATTTAGGCGACATCGCATCCAGTATAACCAGGAAGGCTATGGCACCCAGGGGAATTCCCACGTACGTGAGCAGTTCTAACATGAGATCCGGGCTCAGTATACCAAAACCTCCGCCGCCTAGCATGGCCATAACGACCAGCATTATCACCAAGAATAGCGGTCCCGTCAACAGCAGAGTCACGTAAACCTCCGACAGCATCGACAGGTCGTCTGAGTATTTCTTCAGGCTTATTCTCTTCAACCTCATGTACTCTTTGGATTTTTGCCTGAGATACGCCGCCAAGTTGCCTCCCGAATGGATCGTGGCGATGAACCCCTCTATCGTTTCGCGAAATGTTTGCGAAGGAGTTCGCTTTGACGTTTCCTCAAGAGCGGAGATTATGTCTGAACCGAAGAGGTTCACGTCCCTTATAACATCCTTCGCCTCAGGGGTCACGGCTAACGGAACACTGAGACTCGACAGAGAATAGAACATCCGTTCAGGAGAAACGCCGGCGCTGGCCAAGATGGCCATGTAACCCGTCGTGAACGACAACTCGTCTTCCAACCCTCTCCTGAGAGTGTCTGCCCGATAAATCGGGTAAGAATAGAATATCAGAGTCGAAAACACATAAGCAAAGAGGCATCCGCCAACGCCGAACAAAACCGCTGGTAACAAAGGCAGGTTGAAAACTAGAAACAGCAGGCAAGGTATCAGCGCCAAGGTGGCAGCGCAGACCAATAACGTGGCGAAAATCGTTAAACTGACGTACACTTTAAAGTTGACTTTCAACCCCGACTTGCGCAAGTTGACGTCCAAGTCTTTGAAAAGGGGAAGAACCCATCCCGTTCTGTTCCCGAGAAGACCATAAGCTATGGACTGCGGACTCTCAAGCGAAAACCCCGGCTTCTCCTGAGCCACGTCGCGTTTGGCCTCGGCTGATTTGCCGAAGGAGAGTTTAAACCTTGTTCTCAGACGGCTGCAGAATGCCCTGATTCTTTCGAGAGGTCTATTGTTTTTCATTTCAGTCCGACCCTGGCCTTCTGGAAAATTCTGTCTGGATTCGCGTAATATTCGCGGATGACGGTTGCAACCTCTGTGTATCGGCGTATGCCCTTGCTCGTCATCCAGTCCAGAACCGTCTGTCTTCGATTAAGCTCGCGTCTCACCGCTCCCTCGTCGATTTCCAGTTTTCTCATCTGCTTCTCCAGGAGGAAGCTCTTGTTCGAGGCGGAGAATTTGTCGAATTTTTGGTTCCAATGGAAAACCTCGCCCAGTGTTATGTCTCTCGTTTTTGGATCGAATCCCTGGACTTCTGTTGCATTGTTTATTCTTCTGGCGGGTTTGCCGTCGATTTCCGTTCGCGCCATGACCATTATCACGTTTGTCATCGCTATGAGCGGCTTCGGAATGTTCATGGGCTCGGATTCCAGTCGATTCACAACCGCTTCGACCGATTCTGCGTGGATGGTGCACATTCCCAGGTGGCCGGTTGCCATTGCCTGGAAGAGCGTGTAGGCTTCTTCACCGCGGACCTCGCCGACGATGATGTAGTCGGGCCTCTGTCTGACAGCGGCTTTCAGCAGGTCGAAGAGGGTTATGCTTCCCTCCTTCTTGCTTTCATGGCCGAAGCCCAGCCTGACGACCGAGGGTATCCAGTTTTCATGGGGCAGGTTGAGCTCCTGAGTGTCTTCCACGCTGACCACCTTCATCTCGGGCTTTATGAACATGGACAGGCAGTTCAGCATGGTCGTTTTTCCCGAGGCGACTCCGCCGGCGACTAGGACGGATGCCCGGTTCTCTACGACGTACCAGAGGTACGCGGCTAATTCTGAGGAGATGGTTTTGAACGCGATTAGGTCGGAGATGGTTAACGGGTCGACTCTGAAGCGTCGAATGGTGAAGGTTGAGCCTCTGCGGGTGATTTCGCTGCCGTAGGTGAGCTGGATGCGGCTTCCGTCCGGGAGCGATGCGTCTAGCATCGGGGAGGCTATTGAAATGTTTTTTCCTGCGAGGTATGCCATGCGGATTGTGAAGGAGTCGAGTTCCTGCTCGTCTCTGAATATGATGTTCGTGGGCATGGATTCGTACATTCTGTGCCAGATGTAGATGGGTATGTTCACGCCGTCGGCGGATATGTCTTCGATGAGGTGGTCTTTCATGAGCGGGTCTATTTTTCCGTAGCCTATGAAGTCTCTTATCACGTAGTATGTTAGTTTGTCAACGGCTTCCGGAGGCACTTTTATCCGGTGTTTTGTGATGGTTTTCTTCGTCTGTTCCTTCAGGTAGTTTTCTGCTTTTTCTTTGGTCTCTATGTCCTTGAGGTTTACGTCGACTTCTTCGATGAGAAAGTTCTTGACTTCTCTTAGTTGTTGCTCTTCTTCTGCGTTGAGGGTCGGTTCTATTGCCTCGTAGCGGATTTTCTGAGTGTCTGGGTCTTTGATTATGGCCGCGTAAACGTAGGGTTCCTGTATGGGGTAGGCTTCTCTGAAGGCGGTGGGTCTCTTTGCTTCCTGCTTCAGCGTGATTTCTGCGATTGGTTTCTCTTCGGTAGAGGCTTTTGGCTCTGATTCTTTGGGCATTAGAACTACCCTTTGATCCATCCAACATTGGTGGCTTTAACATATATTGTGTAATCAGTCTTAATAAGCAATATGCAATACAAATCATTAGCACACTTAACGCGAGCCAGACCAAAAAGGCCAAGTCCAACCATAAACGCGTGTCATGTCCTTCACTGATTGTCTTTTCAACATCGTCTGGACAGCGCCCTGTGCACAGCTCCGCACTCTTGCCCTAGGGAAGCGTCGAAGAGGGTTTTCAATTTCTTCAATTGAAAGAAAATAAGGCTTCCTCACGGTTGAACGCCTTGGTTTTAGTCTTTTCGGGCCGGAGTTTTTCTGGTTTTCAATCGTGTCAACTGAAAAAAGAACCAAGTGTTTCAAGAAGCATGGTATTATTAGATGAGTGAGGTGGATGGCGGATCTCCCTTCTCCTTTTCTTCTTCCGTCCTCCTCACGAAAACGTTTTTTCTGATGTTGCAATGCTAGAGGTTAGCTTTGACTGCAGGGTCTATTCGTTCAACCAGTGTTGGGTGAATCAGTTGGCGACAGTGAGGGCAGTGCACGAGTGCTTTGGTTCCGGTTGACCTCCATTCTTTTTTGCAGAAGGGGCATCGGTACCAAACAATCTTTCCTGGCAGATAGACCCTTTGCACGCTCAGGATGTACACTGAGATTCCGGCTATGAGCATTGCGTCGCCCAAGACGAAGAGATATGAAATTTTGAATTCGATGCCTGGCACAAGATTCAGGTTCTTGGTCCAGAGAAGCGTTACAAACGTTGAGAATGGATCTTTCGCGGATGAAAGCTGAGGCCAACACAGCCAAAACATGGTGACGAGCGAGGCCAATCCAATCACGCATAGAATTAGACTGAGGGCGAATCCGGACTTTTGCCTACGGAGAACTTTCATTCTTGATTCTCCGCTTGAAATCTGCCAGTTTTTGTTTTAATAGATTTATGAAGTCTGGGTACAAACACTCAGTTCACATTTCACAACATTCCCAGAGTGTCATCGCAGCTGCTTTGCCGTGTGAATGGCGTAGAATGGTCTGGATTCTTGTTTTCTTGTCTTGAGAGGCAGGTTTTGGGCACCGTCTTAGGCTTCGTGGGAACGGTCGGTGATTGTTGAGGCGCCGGGAGTGGGACTCGAACCCGCGCGGCCCCGAAGGGCCACAGGCTCTCAAGCGCGTTTGCGCCTCAAGGCCTGCGCATTAATCCACTCTGCCTACGGGATGGTGAGACACGTGTCTGGCCATTATCCCGGCGTATTGTTCCGGCGCCAAGTGTGGCCAGCTCATCTAATTGGCTCCGTCTTAAAATGTTTACCTCAGAAGTTCTTGCTGGCTCTTGGATTGGGTAGGGTCTGTTGATGGCTGCAATTTTTTCTTGCATATCGCCAAGTGTTTCTTAGAATCGTTCTAGGTTCTGGGATGCTGTGTTCTAAGGCTTGGGATTATATCGGACGTTTGCCTGTGCTATGATGGGTGTCAAGCGTGAGTGAAACGAAGGAGCCGAAAATGGTTGGTAAGGGCGTCATTGTTGCGCTTGGAATAATCTGTATCATTTTAGTAGCCTGTTTGGGGGGTGTGGTTGCAGCGTATACGTTGATGATGAATGACAAGAGCAACACGATTTCGTCTTTGAGCAATCAGGTTTCTCAATTGAACTCTACAGTGGCAAGTCTTCAGGGCCAGGTTGCCTCTGAAAACTCGACGATTAATTCCTTGACCTCTCAGGTTGCGAATCTTCAAAAACAATCATACTCGAATACGACTTACACTGTGGTCGGCACCTTAGGCTACGCTAATGTGAGCGCGATCATCCTCGGCGTAAATGTGACAAGCATCGTTCCGAGCTTCTATCCGAATCTAACTGGTTCTTTCATGTACTTGACTTTCAACGGCCAGCTAACATCAACGTTGCCAATTAACCCGTGGACGGTTGGAGGCACAGTTGCAATAAACGGAACAATAAGTTTTGACAGTGACTCACAGACCTACTATCTAAATTGGATAAACGGCAGCCTACACAATGACACAGTGGACGGCGTTGATCAACAGCTTGGCTTGCAGCTCAGCATGACGCTTCAGAAAACCAACTACAGCCTCGGCGAGCCCATAAACATACTGCTCACAATCACCAACATCAGCAATCAAACAGTAAGCTTTACGTTGGGTCCAAGTGGCAATCAGTTTGACTTTCACGTTTACAACGAAACAGACAGCAACATCTACTGGTACACAAGCATTTGGCTAGGCGGGGTTTTTCCGTTATATCTCGTTCTTGAAACGCTTAATCCCGGAGAGAGCTTGAGTTCTTCTCTTGTTTGGCAGCAGACATTCAGCCACAGCCTAGAATCGGAAGGCATTCCAGTTTCACCGGGAACATATTACATTGTTGGAAGAATTGGACCTCCGTTCTTCATCGACCAGAACAGCACTCTGGAAACCGCTCCCACGCAGATAACAATAGGCTGACCGCGTGTGAGTTTTTGAGAACGGGCTTCGTGAGGCTTCAGGCCTCACGATGAGTCTGTTTCCTTGGTACGTTAAGCTTTTATCTTCGGAAACAAATGTAACTTTTGGTGACGCTGTGGAGAGAGTAGAGCCAGTTGGCGTCTTTCTGGTGTGCCTGTTCACCGTGTTAACCGCACTGGGAGCATGGTTCTTCGCATTCCTCTTTTTTGGTTTTGCGACAGGAAATGAGGGAAATTCACTATGGTTTATGTACGCAGGGTTGATTGCAGCGTTGGGCGCTTTGCTCTTTGCGGATGCTGTTCTCGTATTTCGAGGTATGCGCGTCGGCTATTTTCTGTCGATGGCCTCTTGGATTGTGCTGCTCGTCTTCGGCATCTGGCTAGGCTACTGGTTCGTTCTGCTAAGCGCTAACGTCTATTGGAGCCTGCTAATAGTGTACCTTGTCCTGTACCCCTTTCTCTCCTTCGCGTACTTCTCGACAAAAAGAGTTAAAACCTATTTTTCAATCTAGCACGCGCTTAAAGACCGAAAAAGCGCGCGCTGTGACAACGAAGAACACTAGAGCAAGGTCTATTCGCTTTTTCATAAAGTCCTCTCAGCAGACGAAATGTAACAAGGAGAACAAACAGACGACAAGGTAACAGAATCCACGATGAAAAACCTTATTACGTAAGGTCTATGACGGTTAGGCGCTCGGAGATTTCGTCCATCAATCTCTTCTCCGTTATTTGGATGGAATCTGAGGCGGCCGAACAGCGGTTTTGAAAATAGTTGCTGAGGGTCAGTTCTGGTTTTTTGTGAATTCGGGCGTTTTCATGTTTGTGATCCGTCAGGTGGGTGCAATAACCTTATGTAGGTTGACGGTTTGAGTGTGAAAATGGGGTCTGCGCTCTAATATGCGGAGGAGGACGGTGTAATGATTAAGGATTTGACTGCGTTTTATTCGAAGAATGCTCGGGGAATGAAGCGTTCTGAGATTAGGGAGCTGCTTAAGGTGAGCCGTGTTCCGGGGATGATTTCTTTTGCTGGTGGGCTTCCTGCTACGGAGACTTTTCCGGTTAAGGAGCTGGAGGATATTTGCTGTCAGACGTTGCGGGAGAAGGGTGCGACGGCCCTTCAGTATGGCACTACCGAGGGGGAGGCTCCGCTGCGTGAGGAGATTAGCAAGTGGTTGATGCGTGAGAAGTCGACGGTGAAGCCTGAGAACATTCTTGTTACGGCGGGTTCGCAGCAGGGTTTGGATATTGTTTCGAAGGTGTTTCTGGATCCGAGGGACATCGTGGTGCTGGAGTTGCCGAGCTACATAGGCGGCTTGCAGGCCTTTGCCTCCTACATGGCTAGGATGATCGGAGTGCCGCAGGACGACAACGGAATGAGGATGGATCTGCTGGAAAAGGTGCTGGCAAAGCTTGCGGCAAAGAAGAAGAAGCCGAAGTTCATCTACGTCGTTCCCGACTTTCAAAATCCATCCGGGGTTACTCTACCGCTGGACAGGCGGAAGAGACTTCTGGAGCTGGCGGATGAGTATGGGGTTCCGATTCTCGAGGACAGCCCCTACAGGGACTTGCGGTTCAAGGGAGAGAGCATTCCTGCCATTTACAGCTTGGATAAGAATAAACAGGTCATAGCGCTGGGCACGTTTTCGAAGATTCTGTGTCCGGGCCTGAGGTTGGCGTGGATTATGGCGCCGTCCGAGTGGATGGATCGGATGGTTGTTGCCAAGCAGAGCATGGATCTGTGCTGTCCAACCTACAATCAGTTGATCGTGGCCGAGTTCATGAGACGCGGGCTGATGCAGAAGCAGGTTGAAAAGATAGTGAAGCTTTACAGCAAGAAAGTCGCGGCCATGCTCGCGGCCTTGGAGAAGTATATGCCCAAGGGCGTTACTTGGACGCACCCTGAAGGCGGCCTCTTCCTATGGGTGAAACTGCCCAAGAAGATGAGCGCGAACGAACTGCTGCCCAAAGCCATAGAAAACAAGGTGGCCTACGTGATCGGATCAGCCTTCCACTGCGACGGCAAAGGACAGAACGCCATGCGTCTCAACTTCTCCTATCCCACGGAAGAACAGATAGACGAGGGAATCCGCCGCTTAGCAAAGATGATCCGAGAGAACATGTAGCCGCTGGGCTTGCGCGCGCTCATCCTCTCGCTGGTGCTGCTTGAGAGCGAAGCCGAGATGATCGTCTCCGGGGCAATGGCCGAACATGGCTCGCAGATCTTGCGAAAGCCTTAGCGGATAAAGTGGGCGTGGACTAGGTTTGCCACTTCTCCATCTTGGTTTAGAAAAAGATATCACTGGACTGGAAGGCTCTTGGCCAGCGCAGTTCATACAAGAAAACGTTTAGGCGCGCTAGGCGCGACCCGTTAGGGGCAATGCTTATACCTATTATTGCCGCGAGAATATGGTATGAGTCATTGTTTGATGCCTGACGCAAGCGACATTTCTGCGAAGTCTTTCGAAAAAGAAGTTCTGGAGGCCAATAAGCCGGTTGTGGTGGAGTTTTTCAGCCACTGCTGTCCTCACTGCGTAAAGTTTAATCCGGTGTACAAGAAAGTCTGCGAGGCTTTTGGACAGGAAGCAAAGTTTGTGAGGATAGATGCAATGCTGAATGACTCGAACAAGAATCTAGCCCATCAGAGAGGAGTTCGAACGGTTCCCACGCTGGAAGTATTCTATAAGGGAAGAGTGATCGGCAACATTGTGGGTTACCACCACTTCGAGAGAGTTACCGAAGCGCTGAAGGGCTTCTTGATGAAGAAAGACGAGTATGTTGGCCCCAGCACTCCATTGAACAAGCTATCAGTGATGAGCACGCATGAGCCACTGCCCGAAGTGACTGTCAAAGATCTTCAAATTCGTTGGTGCAAGAAAACCAAGTTTTCCAAAAAAGATAGACAACTGGTGAAAAGAGACCTAAAGAACATGTTGGGGCTCATAAACAAGGTTCTTAATTCCACAAAGGAAGAAGCCCTGGAGAATCCAGAACCAGAGATACGATTGCCACTTCCTTCACAGAAAACCAGAGATGTTTATCTGACAATAGAGTACTGCAATAACGCTTGGCACCTGATTTTAGAGTCTCCGACCGAAATCATAGGAGAGATCGTGAGCAGAGGTCTTCCATTTATTCAAACACTTAAGGAAAACGAGATTGAAACAGACGCCATTTGAAAATGCACGAGTTTCGCATGATTGTGAAAAGCAACAGCATGTGAGGTTACATTGTGTTTATCTAGCGCGGGCTAAATGGAAGGAACTGTCAAGTTGAGAGAAGTTCACGTTAGGTTATAGACTTCTAACCTTTTTTTGGGCCTAGGCTATGTAGTTCAAAGAAGACAGAAATCTTAAATCTGCACAACAACAGAAGGACAGAGAGAGGTTTGGGTTATTATGGAATATAAGTTTGTGGCTATCAAGTACGGTAGGGGAGAACTTCGAATGAAAGATTATCCCATTGAGCTGGCTGATTTGAATAACATGCTCAAGAGCTACCTTAGCGAACATTGGACGATTAAACAGTTCGTCATTCATCATACGGATGACCCCGTTTTCGTAGTATTGTTGGAACGCCCTGAAAAAAGCGACAATCCGCCTTAAGACGAGCACGAACGGCAAGAAGGCTGCTCTGCTCCTAATTCTCAATTGATATTTTTTTTTGACGGAAGTCATAAGTATGACGTATGTAATATTACTAAGTAGTTCACAGAATGGAAAGTGAATTCATGACTGAAAAGAAGAAATTAGCTTTGATAGTCCACAGCGGAACAATAGACAAGCTTTATTGCGCATTTATTCTCGGATCAACTGCGACATCAATGGGATGGGAAGCACACCTCTACTTCACCTTCTGGGGTCTCCAAGCACTCGTCAAAGGAGCAATGGAAAAAGCGGGATTACCAAGCGACTACAAGCAAATGGAAAAGCCCATGGCAGAAAGACTGAAACAGATGAAATACCCAACGCCTTACGAGCTGCTCAAGAGGATGAAGACCTCTGGACTTCTGACGATATACGCTTGCACCCCGACTATGGAAATGTTCGGAATCAAGAGAGAACAACTGATTCCAGAAGTTGATCAAATGGCTGGGGCCACCACATTCCTAGACGTAGCGGCAAACGCAGACGTAACTCTCTTAGTCTGATTCCAACGGCAGAATCAAAAAGGGGAAGCTGTGATATCCCCCTCTTTTTTTTAGACTCACGTGCCCTTATGATGGAGTTAATCGATTCTAATCTTCGATTTCAGCGCGCGCGGCGTGACTTGGACGCATCCGGAGGGCGGCCTGTTCCTATGGGTGAAACTGCCCAAGAAGATGAGCGCGAACGAGCTGCTGCCCAAAGCCATAGAAAACAAGGTGGCCTACGTGATCGGATCAGCCTTCCACTGCGACGGCAAAGGACAGAACGCGATGCACCTCAACTTCAGCTATCCCACGAAAGAGCAGATAGACGAGGGAATCCGCCGCTTAGCCAAGATGATCCGAGAGAACATGTAGCCGTTGGACCTTTGTACTGGGCATGCTTGAAGCTTTAGATACTGCAAACTTGTCGCTCATGGCTTTTCCAGTTTTCAGGATGTTGGCGCGTTTTTGCTGTGTGGTTGCAGTCACACATTCATAAATATGCGAGGGAAGAGAATTGGAAGGAATGAGGAAACTGGAGGTGAAATAACGGAAAAAGGGCAAGACCCTTTGAAAGTGGCCAAGAACGTCTACAAGTTCATAATGGAAAACGAGCGTGTGCGTGTACTTGACGTTTTGTTTAAACCGAACGACAAGGCAGCAATGCACAGCCATCCCGACCATTTGGTGTACGTTCTCAAGGGTGGCAAGCTGAAACTGACATCTTCAGGAAAAACAGATGTGTTGGACCTGAAGACTGGTCAGGCAATCTTCCTTAAAGCCCAATCTCACGAAGCTGAGAACACGGGAAAAACCGATGTAGACCTCTTGGTTGTGGAACTTAAAAAATAGTCCCCTTTTTTCTTTTGTGAGTCTGTTTGAACTATCATAACCGTGGCAATTCATCCGGCTACCTGGCTTTTAGGGGAAGAGGCAAACGTTATAGGAAGCATCATGGGTTTCGGGGCTTATTTCGGAAGAAGCATGTGCGCGCCATTATGATGTACTTCCCAGAACTTTTCTCTAGAAGAAAACTTCACAAACGTTAACTGTCCGTACCTAGGATAAGGCTCAACACTAAATGGGATAGTAATCTGTGATGGGGAAGAAATCCAGGCTACGTATACTTGTGACGCTAGCCTTGGTGTTCGTCATTTTGGTGGGGACCAACAATCTCCTCATTCACTCGTCGCAATTAGGCGTGGCAGTGATGTCGGTGCGGGGCGAGGACGCGCCAACCCGAGAGGTGTTCTTGAACTCCAATTTCGAGGGGCTCCCGCTTAATCAAACTCCACCCGGCTGGACTCCGAACCTAAATAGTGCAGGCTACTTCATAGTGACGAACGAAGCAGCATACAGTGGGCAAAACTCTGCAAAGTTCGTGGACAACTCAAGTACTGCTGTTTTTTCAGCCTTCAGCTATTTTCCACAACAGAACGACACGGTTGTAGTTAGTTTCTCGGTGATGATGCCCAACAACACGGGCATTCACACGGGTTTGGAAATCAGTGTTGACGACGGGAATTTCGATGGTGCAAACATAATATTCAATGATACCGTAATCCAGTATTTCGACGGCAGCGTAGGACTCGTGACGTTGAGAAACTCTTACGTGGCAAACAGATGGTACCGGATAGAATTCATTATGAACATACCTGCCAACGTTTACAATATTCACATAGACGATCACCTTGAAGCAGCAAATGCCAGATTCAACGGAACCGTAACTTCGATTCGAAGAATGGCCCTTACGGAAAGCGATATGGGGGCCACCCAAACAGGCAGTCTCTTGCCAGTGGCATACATCGACGACGTTTTGGGCGTACAGGGCCTGAACGTGCCGGACGATTTTCCCACGATTCAGGCTGCGGTTGACGCTGCAAGCTCTGGAGACACGATAGTGCTGAATGCGTCACGCATCTACTTCGAGAACGTTGTGATACCCGCCGCCAAGAGTGGCATAAGTATTGAGGGGCAGGACGCTGTAAGCACGATAATCGATGGAGAGTTCAACATGACTGCGCCCTTCTGCATCTCACTGGACGGATGCGCCAACGTGACAATATTTGATTTGACCCTGAAAGATTCCTACGATAGTGGTGCACAAATCGAGATCGCCGGCGACAACAACAGCGTGTCCGCCTGCATCATAATGGCCGGGCTCGGTTCTGGGGTAAGCGTCGAAGGCTCAAACACGAGAATAACCGACAGCCTGATTCAGGATAACCCGATAGGCATAGATGTGGTTTCAGGAGAAGGAACCTTCGTTCAGAACAACACCATACTGAACAACACGCAGATAGGACTGCGAGTTCAGCAGGGCGGCTCCCAGAGCCTCATTTATGGTAACAGGTTCGTGAAAAACCCTGTTCAGGCGCAGGATCTGGGAACGGCAAACAGGTGGGATGATGGTTACCCATACGTTCCGAGCAACGGGACTGGGGGTGGAAACTACTGGAGCGACTTCACGAACTGCACAGACATTTACTCTGGAAAATATCAAGACGTAGGTCCAAACTGCACAATACCTTCTCCAGACGGAATATGTGATCAGCCCTACGAAACAGGTATCAACAGCAAGGACAATTACCCGCTGTATCTGATACAGAGCGTGACGCAAACTCCAGCGTTGACACACGCAAATTGTGCAAACAAAGTCTACGACAAGAGCGTTCAGTACAGCGACACTGTCACCGTCACGGTGGACACGCTGCAGCATGTTCAGATCGTTAACGCGGCGCTCCTCGTAAACTACACGTTTGATAACGGAACTACAGGAAACCTGAACCTCTCGCCGAGCATCCAAAGCAACGTAATCACATTCACGATTCCCACTTTCAGGTACAACACGACGGTGAGATACGTTGCACAAGTTCTTGCGGATGGTTCAAACTGGTTAAACACAACCAATTATCCAATTCCATTTCCATACCTAGTGGACGATATGACCCCTCCCACCGTCACACCCGGGGGCGTTGCAAACACGCCTGATGCGAGCCAATTCATTATCGTATTCGCAACGGCGACCGAACCGGTGAACGCGAGTGGGGTTGACAAGGTTTACGTTTCCTACCTTCTGAACTCAACCGTATGGACTGGCCAGATGACAAATATCGGCGATGACAACTACACCGGAGTGATCCCAAAACAGCCAGGAGGAACCACACTAAACTACACTTTCACCGCTATTGACAATGCAGGAAACATTGGTTCGTCTTCTTCTAACACTCAATACGTGCAGAAGATTGATCAGCTTTTGGTACAGTATGAGAACAACATCCCTTATGACCCCTGCCAAGTTGATGAGGGCGAGTTCTCAGTGGGTCAAACAATCAGCGACGGCTTCAACGTCTCCAACATAGTTGGTTCCACTGACGACCATCTCGCTTACAACATAACGATTCTTGACGCAGGGCCCTGGTTCACTTTGAAATCGCCGTCAAGCGGCGTCCTTTCCGGAGGCCAATTGGCCACCGTGTCCTTCACCATTGTTACTCCTTCGGATCCTGGACTCCACGTCGTAGAACTTTCAATCGAGGCAAACGGAACGATTCCCCAGTGGGCCGTGGTCATAAACTTCACAGTTGCAAACATAATAATCGACGAGTCCTGGGCTTCCTCCGCATGGCCGAATCGCGTCAACGTGGGAGCCTTCCAACTTGTCACTTTTCACGCGGAATGGGCTCTCAACTGCTCTGACGCTACGGGCGGCACCATAACTATCAACAGTAGCAGCACAGAAACGGTGAACGGAACCGGCTGGGCGACGTTTATGGTCAACAGCTCAACACCAGCGGAAACAACTTTCTCAGTAACAGGGGTCAAGTTTGCCTATGTGACATCCTTCACGCAAACGGCCCCGAGCCCGGTTGTAGCGTGGGATAGGGTGAAAGTGGTTCTCTCGATGAGCAACGATAACTACGTGAACGTCGATTCTGCGGCCAACATATCGTGGAACAACAGTTACTATGAGCTTGACAGGATCTTAGGGTTTAACACAGTGCCGTTCGCTGGCAGCGTGGTCTTCAATGACAGTCTGATCCGTGACCACCCAGAGACGGCGTGGATAGGCACCTCTTCGATAATTGATCCTAAGTATAATCTGACGGCCTTCGAGAGCAACAGCATCGATGTTGTCTGGGACGAGATAAAGATAATCGCAGCAGGAGTTTCCAGTTCACAAGCATCCATTAATCAAACGGAATATGTGTGGTATATAGCTGTCTACGAGCTGGAAAACACGCTGTTCAGAGGGGAAAACGGCAGCCTAATCTTGAGCGACGGAACAAAGAACTACGCAATGGATTGGTCGTCTGACGACAAAGAAATGTGGCGAGCAGATTTCAGCTACTCGACTGCAGGAACGCGAACCTTCCAGATCGTAGGCGTGGAGGATTACGTACATAACCTGACTAAAATCGACGACAGCTTAGATCCCATGATCATAACTTGGGGACCAAAGCCGAGCACGCCGTGGTGGAAAACCTTGTTCTCATGGAACCAAAACGTCACGGCCGCGAACGATCCATCTCAACCCAGCCAACCTACCCAAACAGGATCTAACGGGGGCTTTCCAGTTTGGGCAATCATTATAATCATTGTAGTCGGCGCAGGTTCAATACTCACGCTCTTGACATTAATGATTTTTGGAAAGAAATCCAAGCCGAGCAGCAGGAAGAAACCCACAAGCAAAAACTAACGCCTAGTTCCGAAATCAGTTAAGTTCCAATACTTCTTAACGCGCGCCGCCCAGAGTGTTTTCTTGCCCATACGCGTGTGTGCATGCATGCGGTAGGGACGAACAGTCGGGCGCGCGCGTGCGCGCGCGCTCGCGCTCTAGCCAAACTGAAAACTCGTTCAAGATGCGGGTAGAGGTCGCAGTTTTGCAATTGGGCAGGAGTATGTTATCAGTTTTTTCATATTGCAGATTCTGAAATAACTGCTTTAGTTCTCCATAACGACCTGTTCTGATAGAGAAAGGCCATAGAAGGTGCTTTGTCTGCCTCTCGACGACTTCGGCGCGCGCTGAAGGTGTGCTATTTGAAGCAAGACCTTAGACTATCAATAATAGGACTAGTCACAGTCATATCGCTCAACTATGCAGATGCACTGACCACAGTCTTCGCAGTAAGAACAGGAATAGGCATAGAGCTGAATCCATTAGTAGCAAATGCAATGCTTCCAATGCTACTACTGAAAGTGACCATAGTTCCAGCACTGGTGTATGTATTCTACTTCATCTTGAAAAGGCTAAAGAAGTACAACCATGAGACAACATTCAAGATGGGCTTTGCAACAATCATTGTAATGATAGCAATGTATGCCTTTGTCGTTACCAACAATATCGTGGCAATCCTTAGAGTCATCTAATATGGCGCGCGCTAGCGACCTGTCTTTTTCAAGATTTTCTTCAGTCGCTTATTTGGAGGTTTAGCTTTCCTATGTCTTCCCATTTGTGCCAAATCTATTCCTATGTCTTCATTGTTTTCGCGTCTTTTAAGGTTGGTGCATATTACCGATTCTTAGCGCGCGCGAAACAGTTATGCGTGGGTCTCTAGGAAAAGTCAATATTAGTTTTCGAGTTTCAAGGAAATTCTTAATCTGCTTATCTTGAAGGCCATCACGAAAAACCACTTTCGGAAAAGGCTTCTTACCTTTAGCTGAAATCCTCAAGATTGAACTTTCCTTAATGTCTTGCATAATAGAGTATCTTTGAAGATTCTCGTTTCCGCTTTCCAAAGCAATCCAAGGACGGGGTCGGGGTGGGGCAAAAGGCAAATATGACTGGTGGGTTCTCGTATGATTGGTTGACTGATTATGTCTGCTCCTGGTGATTTGAAGGGCCTGCTTGGGCCGGATGAAAAGGTGGAAGTGTATATTCAACAGAAGATCTATCACCCTAAGATCAACATCGACTCTGTGGTCATTACGAATGAGAGGGTGATTCTGCGGCACCCGCATGCGCTTGGGTTGAAGAAGGATTACACCGATTATAATTACAGGGATGTCGCAAACGTGGTGTTAGACAAGGGAATAGTGCGGTCCACACTCAAGCTAACGTTGAGGTTCGGGGGAGAACCTCTGACGCTAAACGATTTGCCCAACGCAGACGCAGAAAAGGCATACGGCATCATCAGAGAGAACATAGACAGGTCCCAAGCGTCAATTTCAACACCGCCAGGACGCTAGATGGCCGCGCGAAGCACGCACCACAAACGGCGACAAGCGCGCGTGCTTCCACTTGAACTACCATAGAATGTGCTTTTTCCTATTCTCGCTCTTTATAACCGTCCTCTCTATTTTGAGTTTATATTCACCTTTCTTGCATTCTTCAGAAAATATGTAGGTATAATGAGGTATTTCCAACACTTTATTCACCTTCTTTTCTTGCTCGCTTTCTTCTCCTCTCCGCCAATGCCAAGGTTGACATCTCATCATTTCCATCGTCGCCAACTCACGGTTGTCTGCCTAACCTTTTCCTCTACAGTTCTCGCAAGGGTCCAGAGGCTGAAGGGAGAAAGGAGGGAAAAATTAACTTTCAACTTTCTCTGGACCGTTGCGAGTCCACTTGAGGAAATGGTGTTGCAGACTTGTTCTCAACTCCGAATTGATTCAGTGATTTTTAATTATTAAGGGGTTTTTCAGAATTGTACCCTATTCTGTTCCAAATCTAGCCATATTCTCCAGTTGAGCGCGCGCTAATAATAGCCTAGGTGTCGGGAAGGGGAACAGTTTATCTTTTTCGGAGGCCCCTAGTGCTTGAGGGGAAGTTAAATGGATTTGAGGGAAGAGATAGAGAAAATGGCACTGCGCTTGGGGGCCGATATTTTTGGAGTTGCTTCAGCTAATGCGTTTGATGATGCTCCATCGGGGCATCGTCCCAGAGATGTTCTTCCAAGTGCGAAATCTGTCATTGTTCTTGGGATGAAGATGCTCGATGCTCAGACGGACATCATACCCAGTGAAGAAGACTATTTTGCAGCATCCCCACGACAGGACATGTTCAGAGGACACAATACTTTCGTCTCGCAGGAACTCGACAGGGTAGGATATTCCGTTGCGAGGTTTCTTGAGAAGAAAGGGTTCAAAGCATACCATCAAATGGCTTCAACCGGAGGAACAGACCAACGTTATCTCTCAGGTTTATTGTCGCTCAAGCACATGGCTGTTCAGGCCGGTCTTGGAGTTTTAGGTTACAACAGCCTGCTCATAACGCAACAGTACGGGCCTAGAGTGCGATTAGTTGCTGTAGTAACCGACGCGAAAATGCAGCCTGATTCGCCCTTAAACAAGAATTTCTGCAAAAACTGCCCAAATCCATGCGTGTCCTCGTGCCCAGCGAAGGCTCTGAAGAAGCCGGGACACGAATCCGATTACGAAATAAACAAGTTTGCCTGCAGCCAATACACAAGTACTCAACCAACATGCAGCATATGCCTAAAAGTGTGTCCAATAGGAAACAAACGAGTCAAGTGAACAAGAAGGCGCGCACTAAAAGAAAAATCGGAGACCACCAAAAAGCTCCTTTAAAAGGAGATGAGGGAAGATGGTGGCTTTCTCCACTAGGGGAGAAAGGAGAGAAGGGAAAGAAACTTACCACCATTTCCCTCATTCAATTCCGATTATGCACACGAGTGTAACTTTTAAGTTTATCTCCGATTTTTGAATCAAATATACAAAAAAACTGGATTTATCCCACGGTAGTTAACAAGGGTTTAAGCTCCATGAGAAGTTAACAGAACCTACGTGCAAATAGCTTATATCCGACTTTCCTTAATTCTCACTTTGAGGAGTGTTGGTATGCCAATATTTCTGATAATTTCTAGACATTCCGTTGAAAATTGTCCGCTTAACAATGAGAAAATGAAGGCCATGACTTTAGCATTGCCAGCAAAATTGGGCGGATTGGAGAAGAAACATGGAGTCAAGAGGGTTGGAGCATGGACCGTGGTTCCGGAGCATCTGTTGATATGGGTGTATGAAGCTCCAAGCTCAGATGCACTGCAAGAATTCTCAATGGAACCAGAAATGGTAAAATGGATGGCTTGGAACACGAGCGAAATCAAATTGGCAATGAGTCTCGAAGAAAGCATGAAACTACTGAAATAAGCCAACAACGACTATTTTTTCTATTCCCAAAATTAGCGCGCGCTTATTTATGAAATGTTCTGCCACCTAAAGTGCGTCTACGCTCGACGACAACTTTTTGCATTTCAATATTCTTGCAATTTGGGCATTGATAAAAGGTTGTTACGAAGTCTGGTTGCCTAGAGTCGTTGGCCAGCTCCCCTTTAGCTTCCATCTCAGTTCCACATTTTGGACAATTTGTCATACGTATCACCGACCCAGAGTATCGAACTAAGGTTAACAGTCTAGCATATCTAATCTGTATCAACTTAAGAATTTCGATTTGAATAACGCGAAAATACGAGCTTTCATCCGATTGTCAACAGAGGAGGAGTTCTGCCAACAGATCATCAACCGATTTTTGAAGGGAGGATGAATCAACCGCAGACTTGACAGAACCTTTTGGACGCTTCTGGTAACTTCTCGTCTTATGGCGTCTAGCTGTTAACTGTCGTCAGATCAGATTCTTAGCCTCTTTCGCTTGCCGTCGCTGTTCTATTCGTCTCTTAAAAAACTTATAGTATTCGTATGGTGCAGCAACTGCAAGAATGACGACACAGATCAATTCCAAGATTGTCCAATTCCCAAAAACGAATGGCGTAGGAATGAATATGGAAGCATAGCCAACAATCACTACGACCAAGAGAAACTTCTCAAAAGTGTTTAGCCCTTTCGTCTGACTCATGTCCTCCTCTCTTTGAATTTGTGCGTTTAAGGCTTTCGTGAATTTTGGAACGAACATTAAAGAGTTGATAGAAGGAAAAATCGAAGAACCATATCACGAAGAAAGCGGGTAACTTAAGTTAACAGTATCCTTTTGGACAAACTTTTAAAAGTCGTAATTAGTTCTGCGTTGTTATGCAGGGTTCTGGCGTAAAGTCTGAAGGCCTTTCGACTGCTAAGGCGGAGGAGAGGCTTCGGGAAGTCGGGCCGAATCAGATTGCCAAGCCTTACACGGTGAGTTTCTTGGGCATCGCCAAGGAAGAAGTTGTCGAGCCCATGATTCTGCTTTTGCTTGTTGTAGGCGTTCTCTATACTATTTTCGAGTGGCCAAACGTGGAGGACGCTGTTACGATTTTCAGCGTTATCTTCGTCTTGGTTTTCGTTGAGATCTGGAATGAATTCAGGGCTAAGAAGTCTATATCGGCGCTTTCTGTGCTTGCGGCTCCCAAGACAAGGGTTGTGCGGGATGGGAGAATAGTCGAGGTTGAAACTGAAAAAGTGGTTCCCGGAGACCTGCTGGTCTTTGTCGAGGGAACAAGGGTTGCAGCGGACTGTAAGCTCGATGTGTCATATGACATTCAAGTGGACGAGTCAGTTTTAACGGGCGAGTCTCTTCCGCAGGAGAAGAAGGTCGGAGACGATGTTTACGCTGGAACCCTCGTGCTTTCAGGGGAAGGACAAGGAGAAGCATATGCAACGGGCAAGAACAGCAGGTTCGGAAAGATATCCGCCATGGCTCAGGCTATCAAGCCTCCGAAAACGCCCTTGCAGTTATCCATGAAAAAACTTTCTATAACGCTCGCGTACGTTGCCATGTTCTTCAGCATAGTTATCCCTGCTTTGGGCATCTTGCGCTACGGATACCGAGATCTGTTTGAGGACAAAACGCTGATATTGACTGGGTTGGCACTGGCATTTGCTGCTATCCCCGAAGAACTGCCAATCATAATCACCATGATACTGGGCTTAGGATCATACAGGCTCTCTCGAGAAGGCTTCCTAGTCAAGAAGCTCAAGGCGGCAGAAACCCTAGGCGATGCAACCATCATCCTCACAGACAAGACGGGCACAATCACTGAGAATAAGATGCAGGTCGTTCAAGTCTACCCGCGCCAAGAAGAGGCCAAGACGCTGAGCGCAGCCACGGCAGCATTGACAGAGGGGTCACTGTTCCCGACTGATAAGGCAATTCTGGAAAAAGCCAAGTCGCTAAAGGTGCAAACGGACTTCGGCAGAGTCGTTCACGAACGGGGCTTCCAGATAGGCAAGCGGACCAAAGCCGTGCTGCGCGAGAAGAACGGGGTCTTCATGCTCTCAGCTGCGGGGGCACCTGAGGAAATTTTGGGCGCGGACGGTCAGGGTGATGTTTTCAGAGATGAACTCGAGAGTGAAGCTGAAAAGGGAAGAAGGGTAATCGGCGTCGCAGAAAAAGAAGTCTCTGCTGATGAAGCAGAATTGCCGCTTTCAGAATTAGAGGGAAACTGGGATTTCATCGGCCTAGTCTCAATCGAGGATCCTCCACGCGCTGGCGTCAAAGAAACGATTCAGTCTATTCGCAATGCTGGAATCAGAACCATCATGGTCACGGGTGATCACCCGCAGACCGCGGCTTACATCGCGAAAAGCGTCGGAATCCCATCGGGAAAGGTGTTCACGGGTGAGCAGCTTCGAGGCATTTCCGACAAGGAAGTTCAGGACATCGTCAAAGAGGTCTCCGTGTTTGCAAGAACGACGCCTGAGGACAAATACGCGCTCGTCAAGGCGCTGCATGCGAATGGTGAAGTGGTCGCGGTCACGGGCGACGGGGTCAACGACACCCTGGCTTTGAAGGGAGCCGACGTTGGAATCGCCATGGGCACTAAGGGCACAGATGCGGCCAAAGAAGCTGCAGACGTCGTTTTGACCGATGACAACTTTGTGACCATCGGTCGCGCCGTGTTCGAAGGCCGCACTTTCTTCGACAACCTTAGGAAGGGTCTAAAGTACTATTTGGCAATCAAAGCTGCACTTATCTCACTGTTCGTTTTTGCGCTGGGCATCGAGTATTTCTATCCGGCCATGCCCTTGCCGTTTGCTCCGATACAGATTATCGTGCTTGAACTGTTCATGGACATCGCCGCTTCCGCAGGATTCGTCACCGAACCGGCCGAAAAAACAATCTACGACAGAAAACCCCGAGATCCAAAAGCAAAGTTTCCTGACTCGAAAATGGTAACGGACATGGCCATATCCGCCACGAGCCTATTCGTAGCCGTGATGCTCGCATACTTCTACGCGTGGTCACAGAGGCTACCTGCCGTAACCGTGCAAGCATACGCTTTCTCAGCGTGGATAATGGGCCACATCATCCTGGCCTTTGTCATGCGATCCGAAAAAGAACCACTATACGCAATAGGCCCATTATCGAACAGGATAATGGATCTGTGGGCAGTTCTCGCCTTTGCGTTTCTAATCATCGCCCAAACGGTTCCACCAGTCACAAGCCAACTCAAACTAGCCCCCGTCGCAGCAGAACAATTCGCCATAATACTAGGCTTCGCCATAATAGCCATCATCTGGCGAGAAATCGCAAAAACAATACTCTACAAACAAAACCCAAACCCGCACAGCGCGCGCTGAGAAGCTTCGTTTTCTTGCTATGTCTTTGAGAATGAAGAGCAGAGGTGTGGGTTCCGGGAGTTGTGCGTGGCGAAGTCTCCGCATTTCCTCTTTTTCCCTTTTGTTCCATATAACATAAGATCATTTGGGACTGTGAACAACCGCTATGCAAATATCTGCTCGACCCTATAATTCTGCTTGACACACGCTGTTAAAACCTCAATGGAACCGGTATCGAGAGTGATTGCCAAATGAAAGAGTCTCTGTTAGAGAAAGTGAGGGCTTTTGACAAGAACGGAGTAATCAAGGTCGAAATAGACAGTGCGATGAAATTATTGAAGGATTTTAGAGCGAGATATCCCTTTGCCGAGAACCCTGAATCAATAGAGACTCTTAACCCAAATGATATCTTCATTCCGCAATCAAAGGAGATTGGAGAATTCTTCCGTTGGTTAGTATATTATCTGAAGCCAATTGGGCATTTGAGATCTTACCCAAATATCTTCGGGCAAATCAGAAATCAATTCGAAGATTTCAAGGAACTGCTTGCTGTCACAGTTGACCGTAAGAAATCTCTAGCTCAAAAAGTGGATGCGCAATGGGAACAGATAAGGGGTTTGGGGCGCGACAAACATATCGCGAAGAAGATTATCTTTTGTTTCAACTATGAACATGGGGATGTATTGCCAATTTTCAGCACTGACCATCTGCAGCATTTCCTCACCGAGATTGTGGACAAACCTAGCTTTCCAGCGCAATACGTGAGTTTGGGCGAGACGTATGAGTTCCTAATGTCCGAACTCCTCGGAGTCAAGGAGAGCTTACCGGAAACCCACCCTTGGGAACTCCCATATTTCTCTAGATTCTTGTACGATAATTACCCTCCACCTCTAAAGAACGATCACTCAAACGAGACGATCAGAAGGACCCAACCAGATAGTGAAACACAAAATGAACAAATACACTCGCGAGAATTCGCAGAGCTGCTTAACGAATTGCAGAGAAAAGAAAAGATATCTGGTGAGGAATATAGAGATTACGGAAAGGTCTGGAGGGAACAGCCTCAAAGCAGAGAATCATTGGTTGAACGACTTAAAATTCTTCTAAGCAAATAGCTCCAGCACTCGGCTTCAGCTTATTCATAGCGCGCGCAAATTTTTTATGTTCACTCGAAGAACCCCTGCTTTCCTCAAGACGATGTTCTCAATCTCAGCTTCAACCACTGCATCAATGTGTGGCTGTAATGAGTAGCCCTTTGATAGTTTTGCCATCAAAGAAGCGAGTTGGCTCTTGCGTCTGCTACTTGTAATGCGTAGCGTTTCTTCCAAATGGGAAATAGAAAGAGGAAACAATAGCAGGGATATCTCAGAGTACTCGAGGATTTTCGATACAAGTTCTTTTCCGTCTCCAGACGGTTGACCATAATAAAATCTCGCAAAATCAATCCAACATTTCTGATCAAGGTAGACAATTTTGGGTGTTGTGTTTGTAACCATTTTTTCACATTGCAAACTATCTCTTGTATGGTTCTTAAAAAGCCCTATCGAGTCATGCGCGCGCGCTACCAACGGATTTTATACTAGTGCCTATTACTATTAATCGAGAGAAATGGTTCAAGCGACGGATTCAGAGAAGAAATTAGACATAAACTATGTAAAAACATGCGATTGTTCACCGAGCCATATTAGCTGTATTACCGCGAAAGAATGGGTCAAGAGCCAGGTCATTATTCAAGAATTCCCAATAACAGAGGATGAAATCAAAGAGTTCTATTACGAAAGCAGGGACATTCGAGACAAAGATGTCCACCCTGCCGTGTTTCCTATAGCCCTGCCCGCACACTTCATCAGGATTTTAACCCACAAAGGAGAACTGGTTCTGGACCCCTTTGTTGGCATTGGAACATCCCTCGTAGCCGCACAAGATTTGGGCAGAAATGCTGTAGGATTTGACTTGAAAAAGGAATACATAGAGATAAGCAAGAAGAGGCTTGCGCAAAAAAGGATTGTAGACGATAACACGCAACAGATTGCCATCCTTGACGACGCGCACAAAATCCCTCAATACTTGGAAAATAATACGGTTTCTTTGTGTATAACCTCGCCGCCCTACGCCAACATGCTCGCTCACCAGCGCCTGAACAAGAGCATCAGGGGAGACCTAAGGAAGAACAGCCACTATCTAAAGGTCCAACAGTATTCTAATGATGCGCGAGACCTTGGCACGATGAATCACGATCAGTATGGCAAGGCTCTTGAAGAGATTTACTCTGGAATTCTTCCGCTGATGAGAACAAAAGCTCATTGCGTCATAAATGTTAATGATGTGTGGGAAAATAACAAGCGCATCCCGACTCATGTCTACGTAATGGAAGCATTACAAAAAGCTGGTTTCGAGTTTAGGAACACTTTCATTTGGGACAAACGTAACCTCGTAAACAAAGTTGGGATTTTTGGCTGGCCAAACAATTTTATCTCTTTGGGGGCGACGATGGAATTTATGCTTGATTTCTGGAAACCACCTAACTAAAAGAGATATGTGTTCCTCATAGGGAGCATGAAATCACAGAATCTTTGATTTCGACTGAAAACATTCTGGGAGATAGATTGGCGAAATTCTCAATCCAGTTCCGTGGTCGTGAACTCTACCATCAGGGTAATGTCCAATTCTGACATCGACTTTAATTCTTCCTTCTCTTACGACCTTCATAAGAGTTGGAAAATCGAACCCACTATAGAGGTACGCTTCATTAAACCAAAAATATTCTTGTCCTTTGTCTTTCTTGTGGTCGGCTAAGACATGAATCAGACTAGCATACTTCTTTTCCAGAGTTTCCTTTAGTATAGAAAGACTATAGTAACATTCAACGTTCTTCTTGTTTTTTATTGTAATTCTGTTTTCATCAACCACAAGAATGAAACTGTCAGGGTTTTCAGCTTGAGTTATAACTGTCGAATGCAGTCTCCTTTCACTTGGTGGGATGTACTCATCATCTCCCACCGAACCAACAAGCAGTGTCTGTTTAGACTTGCTTGAAGTACTTCCTTTTCCTCGGTTACCGTAAGTCTCCCACAACTTTTCTCCGCTATCAGGTTCTAATTTCTTGGTGAATAAAGTTATCATTGAGTTAGACCCTTTTCTAGAAGCCTTTAGTTCATAGTTTGAAAAATCTGGACCTTGGATATTGTTTTCTTTCAGCCCCAACAAGTCTTCAAGAGTCTTTCCTATACCTGTAGGTCCCTCTCGATGCGATTTGACATAGCCCATTTTCTTTACTTCTCTGATACGAGTGAGAAATTCGGAGTATTCCATGTCCTTCAGTTTTCTCTGCAAAACTGTTATAATAGTTTCTATATCGTTGTTGGCCTAGCTAGAAAGGGTGAGTAGCTCAGCATGGATAGAGCACTGGCCTTCTAAGCCAGTGGTCGTGGGTTCAAATCCCACCCCACCCGTTGCTTATCAATCCAAGTCAAGTGCAGCAAAGCCTATATCCATTTAAACAGAGATGTTTGCCTAAGCTTGAAAGGAAATGTTAAATGGCTGAGGAAAAACAAGTCAAACCTGCCCCCTATTCTCCCACCGACACTACTGAAGTAGTGTCGGTAACAATTTTCAAAGGGCTAGTTGACCAAAGCAGAGTGAAGCTCGACATCAAAGAGAGAGATAAATTTCCAAATATTGATGGCTATATGGAGTTGGTTGACAATAGCGGTTCGCCCTACGGCAAGCTTGAGGTTCAAATCAAGAAGCTACCTGATAAATTGCCCAAGATTCAATGTCCTACTTCACTTTTTGCTTACAGCGAGAAAGCCACTTGTAATCCTGTCATACTTGTTGGTGTAGACACAGAGAGCAAGAAAGCGTTTTGGGTTCATGTGAGCAGTAAGCTCTTGACACAACCTCTTGATAAGCTTCAACAAGCATCTGTAGTTATCCATTTTCCAGCTTCAAATGTCATTGACGGAAGTGATTCAAAGTATATAGAAGAGTGGAAAGCTATCGTTCAATCCTTCTTCAACCTTATGCGAGCAAATGAAGTTTATATCAAACTGTTAGAGAAAACCAATCCAGTAGTCGGCGTTGAAAGGAGAGAATTCGCTGAAATTCAAGTTTTCCTTGACTGCCTTAACAGATACTTGGACGGACGATATTCTATTGTCAAGAAGGTATTTTATCCTACTGCTTGGAAGCTCGGCTTGGCTTACTTTTCCTATAAAGAAAACAGCGTTCGATACGCTTTATATCCTATTCCTTACGGAAAAAATGACGTTCTGATTAAAGAAGTTGATGAAGGACTTCATGAAGAGTTGAAAAAGAACGGCCTGAGCACTTTTGGATACTTCACAGAAAACCCTGTTCGAAAAAGGCCCAGCCAATTTGCAATGGAAGAAATTGAAAAAATGGTAAATGAAGTGGTACAGCATAAATTGTTAAACCATCAGGGCAGTGAATTCATTGCCAAAGAATTCGTTTTTGCTTTCATTGACAAGTTTCACGTTCAGATGGGTTTGGACGAAAAAGATGAGTATTCGATTGATGAAATCGGTAAGGCATTTTTCCAGTACTTGCCGATGTGGACTTTCGAAACTATTAAGTTTATAATTGATGTCAAGAGAAATGGCATCAATTCATTTTCTAAAGCTCTTTTTGGAAGACCTTATTTTGACCCTGACTTTCTATCTCATTCTTTGACGGAAGAGGAGAGGAAAAACATATCCACAAAAACGCAAGAATCGATTCAAAAGAACTTACCCATCCCCGTAATACCAATCGGAAGCAGGGCTTTGTCTTTTCGCATTTTCTATGAGTTATTCTCATTGCTAAAATTGAACGAAAATCGCAAAATCGCTAGGCCTTATGAGCGAAAAGACTTTTCTAGAGCGCGAGAATTGGGAAATTGGGTCTGGAACGTGTTTTCACCAGAGGCGCTTGAAAGGAATCTAGGAATATTCTTTGATAATTTACCAACAGTCTACAATCAGATAATTTCCACGAATTTCCCTAATGTTAAAGATTTGAGCTTGTTTGATAATGCTACACTTGAAGCAGTACTGTTTAGTGCAAAAAAAGAAGTAAAAGCATTTACAGACAGGCCAACTGTTGAATTCTTTGGTTTGTCCTGCCCAACCGATAACGAACAGAGAATATTTCTCAGTAGGAAGGAATCGGCTGGAGAGCTTGCGAATATCTCTTTTCGTGATTTTGGAAAGACTGTTGTCTTTAAGGGAAAAAGCTACACTATGACTAGTGCCCGTCAATGTGCACTAGATTTCATCTTTGAGGACACGCCCATGCTGGATTTTGTTTATGGCTTGATTGAGGAATACTTGAAAGAACACTTCCAGAACTTGCGCGAATCTAGGTCTTTCTAGCTTATCTTTAGTGTTTAATCGCAAGCGAATCGCGCGCATTAGAAAAGTTTTTCTAAGAAAGCGAGTCTGCAATGGTAAGCGCGCGCTAACGATTTGAGGTCTTTACTTCTTGTGAAAGACTTAGGGTGAACACAAAGATCGCAGCAACAATAAGTCCCAGCGTGAAGTGCGAAGGCGCGCTCGAATACCTTCTAGGTTGTGTTTCCAATGGAGGGCGCACACTTCTCGAAGAATGCTTTGCCCTCGAGTTGCGGTTCAAAATATATGCAGACATGCTGTCGCGGTTCTTGTGACAGGTTATCCTCAGCGCGGGTTATCATGTGAGTTCTCCGTTGGCAACCATCACTACCTTTCCTCCTACGTGAACAAGTATTTGTCCTTCTCTCTTTTCCGCTTTGATACGCAGTAAAGAGGGCCTGCCTATTTCGTAGCCCTGCTCCACTCTGGCACTGACTGAGCCATCGCCAAAATAGCGGTACCGGGAAAGGTAAGCTGCCAAACAGCCGTTGGCCGAGCCGGCAGCCGGATCCTCGGGAATCCCGTGCAAGTCCACGAAGACTCGTGCGTTCAGATTGTTTTCTTTGTTGTAAGTTTCAGGGGAGAAAACAAGAGTTTCTGCCTGTGTTTCTTTTACCAGTTCAAGGTGTTTGTCTTTGTCTATTCTGACACGTTTTACCCCTTGGAGAGTTTTCAGGGGAACTATGACGAAGGGAACGCCCGTGGACACTTCCTGAACAGGATAGTTGTTGTCTATCTCTTCGAGGTCAAGGTTCAACATCTGCGCGATGTCCGCGGCATCAAAGGTCTCACCGAAGACCGGCTGAATCTGTTTCATCCACAGCACCTCTTGGTCCTCTTCTCTTTCGAAGGTAACGGGGATCTGCCCCACTTCCAGGTTAAGAACTACCTTGTCGATGTTTTCGTTGACTAAACAGCGTCTTATCACGTAAGCAGTGCCTAATGTCGGGTGTCCAGCGAAAGGCATCTCCCTTGCCGGCGTGAAGATGCGAACATCGTATCCACCATCTCGCTTCTCATCTGAAAGTATGAAGGTCGTTTCAGAAAAGTGCATCTCGTTTGCGATCCTCTGCATCTGAGCGCTAGAGAGTGCACCGGCATTCCTGACCACCGCAAGCTGATTTCCAGCGTATTTTTCTTCAGCAAACACGTCGACCAAATAGAAGACCAAGCCTGTCATCATGATCCTCAACCTCTGGAAGACCACGACTCCCATAAATACTAAGCGCGCGCTGTTTGCCTGCACGGCAAAATAGAAATTGATTAGCAACGTATGGCTGATTCAAGTGAGAATGAAAATGACCAAGCCCAAAAAAGCGTCGGAAACGTTTGTCAAGTTCGCCTCGGACGGGAACCTCGCCATGCTTTCCATGTGTCAAGCGATGATGTCTCATCCAGAAACTTTGATGAGTAATCCTTTTAAGACAAGAAGAAGATTCGACTTTCGCGCTTTAGATGGAAAGGTTGGGGAATGCATATGAAAGTCAAAGTTTGGAAGCTTTTGGGTCTAATATTCATTGCGATTTTTGCCTTGTCAATTGCCCATTCGGTCTATGCAATTGGAGTAATTGCCACGATACCAGTGGGTAACCCCACCGCCTCTCCTCCCTATGATTATGGCATAGCTTATGATTCTGGAAAAGGCGAAATATTCGTAACCAATGAGGGCGCCAATTATGCTCCAAGCACGGTCTCAGTTATATCGGACAGCACTAATGCCGTGGTTGCAAACATAACCACAGGACCCACTCCCCGCGCTATAGCTTATGATTCTGGAAAAGGCGAGATATTCGTATCCAATTTTTACGGCGTCAAGACGGTCCAGGCTATCTCGGATACTACTAACGCTGTGGTTGCAAACATAACCGTGGGAGCCAGTCCCAATGGCATAGCTTATGATTCCGGCAAAGGCGAGATATTCGTAACAAATCAGGACGACAACCCTCCCACGGTCTCGGTCATATCGGACAGTAATAATACTGTGGTTGCAACCATAATTTTGGGAACAGGGTACACCGAGCCCGAAGGCATAGCTTATGATTCCGGCAAAGGCGAGATATTTGTGGCCAATCAGAATCCCGACACGGTCTCAGTTATATCGGACAGCACCAATGCCGTGGTTGCAAACATAACCTTGGGAAACGGCGCTGGCCGAGGCGTAGCTTACGGCGTAGCTTATGATTCTGGCAAGGGCGAGATATTCGTGACCAATGCTGGCGTCAACGCAGTCTCGGTCATATCGGACAGTACCAATGCCGTGGTTGCAAACATAACCTTGGGACTCACTCCAGAAGAATTAGCTTATGATTCCAGCACGGGCGATATCTTCGTGGCCAATACTGTTGACGGCACGGTCTCGATTATATCGGACACCAACAATACTGTGGTTGCAAACATGACCGTGGGAAACGGTCCCTTTGCCGTAGCTTATGATTCTGGCAAGGGCGAGATATTCGTGACCAATGCTGGCGACAGCACGGTCTCGGTAATATCAGAATCCCCTATACCGGAGTTCAGCAGTGCAGCACTTATCCTAGTGTTGTTCTTGGCCGTTTCAATAGTTGTTGTGTTGACATCGAAAAAAGCGCGCGCTATTTTAAGTGTAATGCGTTTTGATATAGCACAATAAGTTTAATGTGTTCTTCCACCCATCTAACGATAGCGCGCGCTTTATCGCGGCATCTTAAACGCATGAGAGAGAAAAGGGTAAAGTTTTATCCCAAACCCAAACGTCGCCTTCACTTTGTTTGTTGTTTGGTTAGTCCTCGGTTGTGAAGGCGTTCGTGTTCCCATGCTGCGAAGTTTTCTGGGGGGTTGATGATTTGGCTTGGAGGTTTGCGTTTGAGTTGGGCTGCGTTGTTTGGGCAGCCGGTGGCGCAGAGTCCGCAGCCGATGCATCTTTTTGTGTCAACGACGGATGTGCCGTTTTGTTCGGTTATGGCGTGTACTTGGCATCTGGTTCTGCAGGTTCCGCAGTTTAGGCAGGCGTCTGGGTCGATTGTGGCGGTGTAGTTAGCGTGGGCGACGCTATTTTCTATGCCCCAGTCGTTGATGCCTCTGAGTATGCCGCAGCAGCAGCCGCAGCAGTTGCAGACGTACCCTACACCTCTCATGACGTTGCTGACCGTGTGGACTAGGCCTATTTCTTCGGCTTTATCGAGAAAGGCCAGGGCTTCTTGTTGAGAGATTGTGTATCTGTGTGGAGGACGTTCGTATTCTGAGAAGAACAGGCAGGTTTTGACTGGAAAGTCGCATTTGTGGCCGAGCGTCTTCCGTTGTACTCTGCAGATGCACTCGCGTAGGCCGAACGATTTGGAGTTCAGAAGTATCACCTTGACATCGTCATACGGAAGTATCAACTCCGATTTGACTGCCTTTTGTGCGGGGATAACACGGTGCAGAGCTGGCTGAGGCTTCATGATGCCAACCGCGCCCCCATTCATCAAATAATCTTCGACGAGGTGAGCTAACTCGTGATCCATGCTCTCCAACTGAGCCTCGTAAATGCCAACTATGAAGGGCGCAAGTCTGAACAACGGTTTTCCCTTTTCATCATCGTACCAAACGAGTCCACGCTTAGCCAATTTCGTTAACCCTGTTTCTGTCTTCTTAGCGGAAAAACCGGCCCTATTGCCTATGACATCGATGGATTCCAAGCATCCGCTCAACTGACACGCAAGCTTCGCCTCCTCGGGCGAGAATATCTTCTTCAGAATTCGAATCTCAACATATGAAGGTGTTCTGGGAAAACCGTTCGGTAGCCGATCCAAAGCATCAGCAAGACGCTCATAAACCGTATCACTCAAAGATCGTCCCTCTTCACTCAAGAAACTTCTTGCCGAACACCTATTTAATAATACAATTCCTCCACTATCTGCTCTAAACTGATTTTCGGTTCAGCTACAACTATCCCGCAACATAGAGATAGGGCCTATACTCGATTCCGGTACTACCCATCCCTACCCTATTACGACCTGATTTCCAGCAATAGCTCTTTTTACAATGGGAATGCCGTGTATTCTGAATCCAGTATACTGCACCCGCAGTAGCTCTCTTTTTCCACAGCAAGCCACGCCGCAAGTTTGAATTGGATAAAACTTTACCGACCGACCATCGGGAGTTGTGGCCTGCGTAGCGGTCGGTCAATGGGAAAAGTTATAGCTGACCCCAGAGCAACAGCTGGGCTGGTGAATCGAGTTGCTTGAAGGTAAGACCGTGAATCTGAGGGCTATGGAGAAGGAAGACGTGTCGTTCTGGCATAAATGGGCTAACAATGTGGATTCGGAATATTTCTTGCCGAGTCAAAGGTCTAAAGCAGAAATGGAAAAAGCATTGTCAGAACCTAGTCCCTACGAGTTCAAGGACTTCATAATAGAGAAGAAAGACGGAACGAAGATTGGGTTGATTACTCACTTCCACGTATTACACCCGATGGGCAAAACGTTGGAAATAGGCGCTTCCCTAATTCCAAACGAGAGGAGAAAAGGCTACGGCACCGAAGCCACACAAATAATGATAGACTACCTGTTTCTCAGCAAAGAGGCTCCCTGTATTCAAGCAACAACTCATATCAAGAACCCGTCACAGAGAGCCCTAGAAAAAATAGGCTTCAGAAGAGAGGGCATAATGCGGAAACGTAGCTTTATTCGAGGAGAATGGACAGACATAACCTTATACAGCATCCTCAGAGAAGAATGGAAAGAACCAAAAATACTAACAAAGACTGCATGAACAGAAACAGTTTTTGGTTTTGCGGAAAAGTTATAGCCCAAACCCAAACCCAAATTCTCTCATACGTTCTTAACCACATAATCACTCATTCAATTACTTGCTCCTTCAGTCGCTCACTTACTTACACTCACACACTCAGCGCGCGCTAAGGGTATTTTTGGTTTTTAACTTTGTTGGATAGTTGAGTACTGAATAAATGCAGAGCACCAGAATTATTAGAGTAATAGCAAGAAATCCAAGATAATTGAATCCATTATGAACTGTGAGAAATGCTGCCACAGTTTCAGCGAAGAGGAAGGCAAGAAATATCAGAACTCTTATGACCGCTTGTTTCCTCTGGGGGGGCAAGCGAGACAGCGACTATTCCTACGAATATCGAGACAGCCCCTGCACCAAATAGGACACTCGAATATACGGCATAAGGGTAAACGAGCCTGACCATAGCAGGAGGCGAACCAGACCGTGTAGAGTAAGTGCTTGCGTATATTCCGCCTTCTAAGAGTGCCACACCTAAGATTATTCCTATGATAGCAATTAGATGAAAATAGCTTCTTTTCACATTATTCTCCTGTCTTTTTCTAATAAATGACATAGCCTCTTCAACTATTAGTCTTTTTGTTCCATTCTTTCGACTTATTTTGGGTTTGGGGGAAAAGTTATAGCCGAAATGAACAGATATCAGGACAAGGGTTTACAGTTGCTTTCAAGCATCTATATGCTAACAACGAATTTCTTTTCACTAATTCTCCATCTGCAAAGTTCGAGCCATTCTCTGTTAAGATTTTCAAGAAACTTCGATTCGTATTCTATTTCTTTTTTCCTCTGGGATACACCTTATGCCGCCAACCATTGTGCTGCGAACACAGCCGTTACATGAAATGCAGTCAGCGGTTAATGCTCCAATTTCCTTTAGCCATTTATTCGGAAGGTCTGGTTGTCGAATCAAGGGTCGGCATAGGGCAACGAAATCCACGCTTCCTTCAGCCAGTATGTTTTCAATCACGTCAAGGGATCTGATTCCACCGACCAGAATTAATGGCGCAGCGATCACTTTCCTGATTTCTCTGGCGTAAGGTAAAAAGTAGGCTTCCTTATCTTTACACCTGATGTTTATTCGGCTTTCAGGTAACATAGCCGGTACCCAGCCAAGTTCTTCTTTACTACGTGTCGTGACTTCCCACATGCACCCGCTGGTTTCAATGGCTGCAAACCCCGTTTTTGAAAGCCTTTCTGCAACCTTTTTGGACTCGCTGAGGTCTATTCCGCCTTCCAAAAAATCGTCCACGTTAATCTTTATCAAAATGGGAAAATCCGTTCCAACATTTTCCACGATCCTTTTGTAAATATCTTCAACGATTTTGGTCCTGTTTCCTGTGCTGCCCCCGTATTCATCTGTCCTTCTGTTAGTGTAAGGGGACAGGAACTCACTCAAGAGGTATCCATGGGCAGCGTGGAGTTGAACGGCGTCGAACCCTGCCTCCTTTGCCCTCCTCGCTGCTTTTGCAAAAGCTTCTATTGTCTCTTCTATTTCTTCAATCGTCATTTCTCGTGGCATTTTTTTAACCACAGGTTCAAAAACGGCAGAAGGGGCTACAGTGTTTTCTAACACAAACGACTGACGACCACAATGAAGCAGCTGTATCGCAACTTTGCAACCATCGCCATGTTCATGGACTGTTTCTGCGATTTTTCTCAATCCTGGAATCAGATCGTCTCTGTATATCCCCGTCAGGCAAGGAACAGACTTACCACTAAGTTGCACATAAGCAGCACCTGTGATTATCAATCCAACTCCACCTTCAGCCAGAGTCCTATACAAGTTTATGAGTTCGTCTGTAACGCTACCACCTTCAGAAGCCATATGCTCATATGTAGCAGATCTAACTAACCTGTTCTTGACATTCATTCCACCAATCTCTCTGGCTTCAAAAGCCAAGAATTTGATCCTTTCAGGCATCTTCAACTCACTCACTTTTTCAACCTCTTGTCCAGGTTATCTTAATCATTGAAAAGAGTAGCCTTTCAAACAATCCACTCCTCATAAGATCTTAGAGAATTTATCATTTCCCTACATTTTTTCACGTTGAACGGTTAGCGCGCGCGCTAGTTTATCCCCACACACACAATAAAACTTTACCCAACCAACCAAACGGACGACGACCTTAACCAACGAGGACCACGACGGACAACGGAAACCGTGAACGGACGATTGAGGAAGGAAGGAACAAAAGTGTGTTTCAACGTTAAGAAATGTATGCCTTAAGCTCTTCTTAAGACGTACATTTCACAAACATGATTTTGAGAACGCACTAGGTTTTAATAGAAGCTTCGTCTCCTCACTTTTTCGTCGTGTATTTCTCTGACTCTTCCTGAAGTTCTTTCGTCCAATTCTTAGTAGATATCGGACTGTTGATTTCGATAAGGTTTCCATCAGGGTCTCTCAGGTAAACCACTCGTATACCCCAATCTGGACGTTCTTGAGGCTCAGTAATGAATCCAATATTCCTTTCTTTCAATCTCTTGACGGTAGTGTCAAGGTCATCCACGGCAAATATCAAAGCCATTCTGTCCTGGACAACTGCACTCTCAGGAAGGTTGGACGTGCCCAAGGCTTTTGCTTGAACTTCTCTCTTAAAGAGAGAAAGTTGGGCTCCTCCTTCTGAAACGTAACTTGCGTATGCATCCTTTTCTTCTCCCCACGTTACCCTCAAGCCCATGGCGTCTCTGTAGAAGCGAAAGCAGGCCCCAAAATCGACAACCAACAGTCTCACATGATCCAAATGCAACACAGCTTAACTCCTCGGAAAAAACTTCTTTTTCACACATATAATTATTCCTCTAACGAAGAAGAATCTTGTCAAAAAGTGTGTATGGGATAAAACTTTACCCTTTTTCTTCTTCTACTACTGCTTCTACAGACTATTAGATATCTCTCTTACTTTCTACACCTTGACACAAACAAAAAAACACACACAGACGGAGACAGAGCGCGCGCGAGTGCCCAACCTTAAATACAACAAATTACGAAACCGTAAGGGACAACCATTGGGGCACTGGAGGTGATAAAACGTCTGACAAGTCTAGCCCACGATGCCCGAAATGTCCTCAGTGTGGCACGCAAATGACCAAAAACCCAGACGGCAAATGTACTTGCCCAAAATGCAAAGCAGTTTTCATCCCAGGAAGTTTCATCGGCATTCATGAATGAGTGTGGTTAAACGCGCCCTCAAAGACAAGCCTAAACCTTTGCTTATATTCTGTCAACGCCACTTTGGTTTAAACCCGCCCGCTACCCTCATTTTCAAATCGCTTGAAGCAAGCTACTGTAAAAATAGCGCGCGCTAACCTAAATTGACTATTCCAGGAATCCATGTTTATTTTTCGTTTCTCACATATTCAGCAAGTGCCCAGTTTGACTAGCTTATCACTAGAAGTAATCTCTATCAGTCCTTTAGGCAAGTTTTTGGTTTTACGGAAAAGTTATAGCCGAACGAAGATTATCATACAATAGGCGCTTGTAATGGTTGACGTAAGAGAACTTCTTGCATATAATGATAATGAGAGACACGCTTTCTTCGGGGCATTCGCCAAACTGTCGTGGCGTGAATTCATTAAGAATAGAGAAGCCAGTTTCCACTCGATTAGAAACATCTTCATCCACACACTAAACGCAACAGACTACTGGCTAGATTTCCTCCAAAATGAAAACCAACGTTCAAAGAAGAAATTCGAGGAATACAAGAACCTGAAAGAAATGGAGACCTACATGAAACAAGTGGAAAAACGTATGCACGACTACCTTGAAACGCTGTCTCCTGAAGGCCTAAAGAAGAAATATCATGACACTAGAAATGGCAAACCCGAAACGCTGACTGCCGAGGACATTTTGGTTCATGTTTTCGAAGAGGAAGTTCATCATCAAGGCGAGCTGATAGCTCTATTCTGGCAAATGGGTATTGAACCACCACTCATAGGATACCCCGTGCACGCTAGACGTTAATGCACCATACAGTCACGTAAAAAGGGTTTGATTGCCTGGTTTCTTCAACAATGCCTCAAACATTTCAGAAGTTTGAAATCGAACTGTAAAGGAGAGAAGCTTTCTCCTAGAATCGTTCATGTCTACGGTTAGAACGGATAGTCAGCTTATGGGTTATCTTGAATTTAGAAGTTTGTTCAAGGACTTTTGTAGTTAGCATGAAGCGCGCGCTTTGTGTGTGGGGGAGATTTTGTTTAACCACCATTAACCAGATTGGAATTTCTGATCGTTTTGTCAAGCCAGCAAGAATTAAATAGCTAGTGGACCAGAATGTAGATGGCAGGAGTCGACCCGTAGGATTTGAAGCATGGTTTCTAAGAATGTTGAGGTCGTTTTGAAGACTCTGAAGAGCAATCCAAACCTCATGAAAGACTTGAATAACACTTTACAGAAGATTCTTGACACGGCAAAAGTTCACTTATCGGACGAGGAGACATCAGAGCTTTTCCGCACGATGACTGAGGCTATAATAATTGTTGACCCAAGGAAAGACCTAGTCATTATTGAAACCAAGCCCGCGCCGCAGGAAAATGACTATCAAAAGGATATGGACAGGGAAAGAAAGAAAGGCACTTTGGATTTTGAAATGTGGTTGAGGCACGTTAAGAACTTGACAGGGCAAACAATCTTTCAAATAAATGTGAATGCAGACCCTGCTATGGACCGTCAATTGCGGGAAGAATACGCAAAGTGGAAGGAGCAGAAAAGAAACGAGTAAGTAAAGCATTGAATTCTAACCCCCTCCCAGCGCGCTTTTTCTAAGGCTTCCTAACGAAACGACCCGTCCTAAGGTCTCTGTATCGGTCTTGAGAGCTACCTTTCACAATGACAACTTCATGTCTCCACGTTACAGCTTTTCTTCAGTTGCTCTGCAAGCTCATTGTGAGCCTGCTTTAGAAGATGGTGTTGTGGTGCCTCAGAATCGATTTAATGTCAAATCATCCTGGGAAAAAAGAACCGAACTTAAATCCCTTCATACTGACGTGATATCATCATAGACGCCATTATAATTTCGACTTTCACCAGCTAAGTCTATGAGAAACCGTTGAGTTAAAGCTCGCCACCCAAAGACGGACTGCGCTATAGGCAATTGTGGCAATTTCTCACAAAAAGAACATTGAAAAAACTTCGCCCCCAAACTCCTACCCGTTGAACCGTGTCCTTGAAATTGAAGGATTTGCGATAAGCGTAAATATGCAGACTTCTGATATGCTGTGAGGAGTTCAGTATGGTCAAATGCGCGAAATGTGGAAACGAAATTCCTGCAGGACAAGAAGTGACGAAAGGGTTCTTTGCAAAGAAAAGCTATCATAAGGATTGTGCACCCAAGTAGAGTCAATACTCATCCGTATTGCACAGGCACTTCCTTAACCTTTTTACCCCAAACACCACGTATTAGCACGAGGAGTAATTTTTTTAAAATAAAAGACCCCTAACGGGTTAAACTAGTATAGCCTTTTGGGGCCTGCCCGTCTTACTCATCGTCTTTTTCGGTAGGGGTAACCCACCGCTGCTCCCGCGCACGCTACGCATAACCAGAGTTCGTCAAGCATTAAATACGACTAGAGGTAATCATAGGTTATGCTGCAATACAAAGTAATTTACATGTCCTATGATTTCTCTCGCCTTACTGGACAGCGCGCGCGTGGTAAGGGTGGCGCATACGGAGAAGAAGAAGCAGGTGATTGGACTGAGGCTCTTAACAAGTACGCTGGAGATGGATGGACAGTAAGACATAGCGGAACTGTCAACTCAGAAAGAGACATCATATTCTGGGCTTTGTTAGAGCGAGAAACCTCTGAGCCTCATGCGCGTATGAGAAGTGATTCATCAACCCAAAGGTAACAACCCCGCAGAAGAGCACAGCCAACAGCAGACTTCACAGAACGTCAACAGACAACATCAAGAAAAAGCGCACGCGCTTTCCAACTCATTTTGAATCCCCAGTTTGTCTTCTCTTGCCGTACAGATTAAAGATTTCTGTCTTCTTGAAAAATGGTCTAAGTTGAACTAGGTTGCTGTGGGTTAGTACGCGATGGTCGTATCTTCTGTAGCGCGCGCGAGTAAAGTAACCCCAATACCACACACACGCTTCCAGCCAAAGCCAGAACTATGCCTACACTTTTATATGGAGCGACCGTCGGATAGAATGAAACGACCACGCCTATTATAAAAAGAATCATTCCGAAAATTATCAATACTTTCTTTCTTCCTTCCATATTCTTGACTCATTATTCCTTTCGTTTGGCTTTGACTATAAGTCTTCTTGAACCTCTAGTTTGTCTTGTGTTGCCGTGCCGATCAAGATTTCTGTCGTATGATTCTCTGAGTTTCACTAAGGAACAGGCACTTAAACTAATATTGCACCCACGACTATCAACAAAATTCCAGCCGCACCTGCCAAGGCAAAAACGAAATCCCCTCTCCCACGTGTTCGAATTCTTGCAGTTTCACCGATGCCAGAAATTGCGAATAAGATTCCTACGATGATAAGCAACCATCCAATTATCATTTATTGGTCAAGCCACCAATTGCAAACTGTTACTAATGGCTTTACCGCGCGCAAAGATTTTACCCCAACCCAACCACCATCCGAGGAGATAAAACGTTCCCAAGTAACGAGTTACACGCGCGCTAATCAAGCTAACCTCGGCTTCACGAATCAGAACCGCGGCTGGCACCGGTTAGAACAGAAACAGACCTTCAACGCCTATTAGCCCGCGCTTCTGTTAAATAAAAAAGGGTGGTGGAAATCTCCATGTCGGCTTGGTGATTGTTATACTTTCTTCGCGTAGATGGTATCTGTCTTGCGACCTATTCTTCTCCATCCATCGATTAAAGCACGCGCGCTATGATGATGACTTACACACTTAAGCAATTAAGCCGATATCCTTATAAGCGCGTATGCGTATAATATACTATGAGGATAAGTAAATAGGATTGATGTACAATGATAAGAGAAATAGGAACGATGCTTGGTATTTGGCAATTTGCTTATTGGAAGAAGATCTGACACGTGCGAATCGTGCACATCTTTTGAAGTCATACAAAAAAGTTGGTAATTCAAATGGGGCGAATTTGCGTGGAGCCTCCTCCAGATGAGCTTGAAAAGAAGCTCAGATTCAACGCCATCGAAAGATTCGGCGGCATAACATGCGACCTATCGAAAGCCGTTGAAGAATCCATACCAACATGGGTTGCCAATGACAAGGAACACACGGACGAAGCCATGAATTACGATTGGCCTTTCAACATAAACTCCACGCTTCGAATTTGCGTTTCCCCCCACCAACACGCAATTTTCTGAGGATAAGAGCTGTTTCCGCGAAAGACCCTTTTTCGGCTTTCTTTCGCTTCAAGCACGAGTGATATTTATGCTCTTTATTCCAGCGTACTTCAAGTTTTTTATCTTGTCCGGTCTTCTCTAAGGATGAACGCTGCAGACTGACTCGAAGACTCTGTTTCTGAACTGTTCAATGAAAAACTGTACGCGCTAATTATTTAAGACCCAAAGAAGAGGAATTGAATTTTGAGGACGAAGGCGGTGAGTCCAAACGATGTTTGAAGAGGAGGAAGAGTCTGACGAAGATGAAGACTTCGAAGAGGAAGAAGACGCTGAAGAGTAGTAAGCGCGCACGCTAACTAGCCGATTTCTTTGAGGCTGACTAATGTAGAACTTGTTAAATCCTTGCTTGGAAGATAACTATTATGCGGAGGGCGAAATCATGGGCGATCACCGATGCGAGAATTGCGGGAAGATGTTCTACACCCGGTATGTGCAATACGCGGGCAAGTGCCTATGCCCAGAATGTAGGGGAAAATCGGGAGCAGACGAAAAAGAAAAGGAGTATGGGGAAGCAAAAGAATACTGGGAGACGAGGAAAAAGGAAGTGCGGGGCTCTTGATTCCTTCTCTTGGCACAGCACGCCCTCAATATAAGGCGTCTTGGTGCGCGTTCTGTGGACGCAGAGTTCCTAAAGGACAGGAAAAACACGACGTTCTAGGCCGACCGATAGACTGGAAATGCGGACACCTGCTCCGTTACACAGTAAGAAACAAGAATCAGGGGAAAGACAAAACTTTACCCCCAAACCCAAAGAAACTACCGGGAAAATATTAGCCTTATAGCTGTTTCTAAATCTGGGACTCGAGTCAGACTTGTTTTGCAACCCGACTTAAGAGGCTCAATCTTTAGGACAAGATCGGAAAAAAACAACGTCGGTAAGTAGTTCTTCAAAACAGAAGCCGAAGCATATATCTGCCCATTTTCGTCAAAAATCTTGCCTATTTCTGCTTCTGATGATATTAAAACCACTTGAATTTCATTGGTTCTCTCATCATATTCTGCGCGAAAGACCCTATTCTTAGGATATTCCAGTTTGTGTTCATTGAAAGTTACTGGTTTATCACTCAACGTTCGAGCAGCACGCATGACATTATCGTTATCAAAACTAGAAAAATGCAGCTTAAGTATGTAAATTTCTTCTATCAGTCTATCTCATCCCAACTATCTGACATAGCACGCGCCTATTTTCTTTTTCTGAATAGCATTGTATTCTCATGAGTGCAAACGTATTCAAATCCAGCTTCAATCAATTCTTGTGCTTCTTTTATATTTGAGCAAGCGCACGCGCATTAAATCGCTATTCAATCACATTGAGTTCTTGGGTATGCAAAAATAGAGTTGGAAAAGAAGAAGAACGGGAAACCATACTAATCCTCGCTTTTTTGGCATTTCGCCGCTGGGTGGCTTGTCTTCTCCCAGTCTTCTTTGGGTTTGGTTGAGGCTATCACGCCGTAGCGTGCGCGCTAGATGGAAAAAAAGGGGTTTATTGGGGTGTTAGCTTTTTGGTTTTCTTTTCAGTTTTGGGCTCGAGTTTGGGAAGTTTTATTTCGAGGATGCCTTCTGCCATGTTTGCTGACGCTTTTTCTGTGTCTATGCTTTGCCCAAATCCTATGCGTCTGCGGAACGTGGAAAATGCCCGTTCCCTGTGCAGATAGGTTTTTCCCTTCTCCTCCGTCTCCACGTCAGACCTAGCGGTGATTGACAACTCGTTCGTCCAGACTTCAATCTGCACGTTTTCCTTTTTCAACCCTGGAAGCTCCGCTTTCACGACGTACTCGTGGGCAGAGTCGATAACGTCAACATATGGTATTCGCGTTGGCAGTTCATATTCGACTGGCCACTCGAATCCCCTGTAAGGATCCCACAAGTAACCTCCAAACTCATTCCGAAAAGTGTCCAACAATTCGTTGAAGTTCCGAATCTCGCTGGGCTGAGGTTTCCTAACGGCAAGCACAGGCTTCTTTGCCTTCTTAATCGCGAGCGTTCCTTTTTTTTCAGGCACAGCTACTCCTCCACAGTCCTATATGCAGGATTTATCTTATATTTTTTCTGTGTGCAGCTAGCTAGGACTTGAATTGGTGCGCTTGTTAATGCAAGTAAGAATGTGGGTCTCTGGCCCTTCTGATGCTTGAAAAGGGTTGGGCTCAAAGAAAAAAGCGTGTGCCAGAGAGAAGTGTCATTGATAGGTTTTATGCCTGTCTGTCGTTTCTTTACTCACTCTAATCTTTCCCAAACCGCCGTTGTGCGCGCTCAAAACAAATCGCAACGTGCTTCCCATGAAATATTCTCTAAATTGGTTTCCACACGTATTGCACATAACGAGCGTAAACACTTTTTAGACTACGCTCAAAGGCTTAGACTCGAGTTTATGCACACAAATAGCTTATATCCGACTTTCCTAGACTCTTACTTTTAGGAGTGCTTGTGTGCCGATATTCCTGATAATCTCCAGACATTCCGCAGAAAACTGTCCGCTTAACAATGAGAAAATGAAGAACATGACCCTGGAATTACCGGCCAAATTGGTCGGACTCGAGAAGAAACATAGAGTCAAAAGGATTGGAGCTTGGACTGTCGTCCCGGAACATCTATTAATCTGGGTTTATGAAGCCCCAAGCTCAGATGCTCTGCAAGAATTCTCAATGGAACCAGAAATGGTAAAATGGATGGCTTGGAACACGAGCGAAATCAAATTAGCAATGAGTCTCGAAGAAAGCATGAAATTACTGAGATAGGCCAAACAGAACCACTTCTTTTTTCGTTGCAAGAATTTTCTTAGGTTAGCATTTAGTGCAAACTATGAAATATTTATGGAAGCTTGCCCAGACCCAACTGAAAATAACAATGAGCTTCACTTTCGAAACTTTTATCTTCGGTTTTGCTGATACTGAAACTAGATCACACAATGGTGCTGTGTCCTAGGTGTGGAAACGAAGCCTCAGATTCATCGACGGAGTGGGAATTTGCGGATTTCCACATCAAGCTTTTTGTTTGCTCCAAATGCAAGAAAACATTCAAGGCATATTACCGCAAAGGAAGGTTAAGTCACACTATACCCAAACATTCGGGACAAACGTTCCATTCAGGGTCAGCGCACACGCGCTAGTCAAGAAACAGAAAGAGCGGATTAATTGACAAAAAAAGGATGCTCTCTCCGTCGAGCCAGGCTGGCTCCAGCAAGAGACTAAGAGTGAACAATAGGATTTGAAAGAGGTGAAAGAATGGAAAAAAGGAAGTTGGAACTCGCATTCGTCGATAAGAATGGAAAAGCGTATCCGATAGATGAGGTTACCCGTGTAGAACTTGCTGAAGGCCTCGAAAAGATCTCCAAAGAGATCGCGAAGAGACTGTTATTGACGAAAGAACAAAGGTAAAACCCGCAACATTCTCTCTTTTCAGCTTTCGGAAGCTACCCTGCGCTTCTTTCCAGTGTGCCCAGTGCTCGCGTGCGCTAGCTTAAATACGGGTTTGATTGGTACATGACCATGGTGAAAAGGCAAGATGGTTGGGTTAGCAGTATCTCTGCCTGAAAAGTGGACGCAGTTGCTGAAGCATCTGGCCGACGATCACGAAATTGATGTCAACATCGTCGTCAGTGAACTGTGTGAGTGGGTTTTTTCCGATTCGGAAAGCAAAGAGCAGTTTATGGTCTGGCTAGACGGGGCTTACCCCCCAAAGGGACAAGCTGAGGAAGAAGCAAGCGACGCAGGAGAAGAAGCTAGCGAGGAAGAAGAAGAAACGGAAGAAGAATCGGAAGAGGAATCCCACGAACACAGAGATTAGCCACAAAAGCACGCTAGATGGATAAACAATGCGATATCAAAGTTGCGCGCGCTAATCATACAAAGCTTGCGTGATGGGTGCAAAGAACATTGAATTCGCCGGTGGTTAAGGCGAAAGGAAGCCGAAAAAGAGCCCTTCGCCACTAAATCCTTTCTCCCAAGAAAGTTGTTCTGGTGGTTGTGAATGCAACTCGAAGCGTGGATCTTTTTGTTGGGGGGGACGTTTCATGATGTGCGGTTTGCTCGTGCGTCTATCTGTCTAAGGCAACCCATGTTCTCACAGATTCTGCGACAGCCTTTGAGAGGTCGCCTTTCTTGCCGCCAAATCTCTCGATACTCTTGAACCTAAGCTTCTTCTCCAGCTCATCCGGAAGCTCCACGCAAATTCGCCCCATTTGAATCACCAACCTTTTGTATATCTATCAGTTTTTAATGCACGATTCCCACGTGTCAGAAGTTCTTCCAATAAGCAAATTGCCAAATACCAAGCATCGTTCCTATTTCTGTCATCAATGTACATCCATCCTCTTTGCTTATCCTCATAAGATATAAAGCGCATACGCGCTTATAAGGATATCGGCTTAATTGCTTCAGCGTATAAGCGCACACTCAACGCGCGTTAAAACGCGTTTACGCTCGTTATGTGCTAAAGCGTGTGCCAAATAATCTTAAGTATTTCTAATTATACATAGACTCATGATAAAACATGACAGAGGTTCAGCAACTACTAGTCACTTTTGATAAAGATCAAATAGAAATAATTCGATCGCTGAAAGGTTTTGGAACAGAAGACGCCGCGATTGTCCGGTCGATAGTCATAGCCTATCTGAGCGAACACAACTATATCAAGCAAGCATCGGTAGATCGCGATCGAAAGGTTGAGGAGTCAGATAGAAAATACAAACTTGCCCGCGCTCAAGGCAACTACTGAAAAACGTACTCCCTCTTCACTCGATCATCGCTGACAAAACTAGACGAGCGTGCGTTTTCAAACAGATAAAAAGGCCTAGAGATTTCCGAATTCGAGTCTTAGATGAATGCCAACACACCAATGCCAATCAAGCACGTCTTTTTAGCTCTGGAAGCCGACATATAAAAAAATCGCGCGACCGCACGACTCATCTGAATTCTTTTCTCCTCGCGTCTCGTCTCTCATTTTCTTCTTCCTCCGTTCTCTTCTCTTCTTTCTCAGCTTCTGTTCCTTCTTTTTTTCTTGCGTTCCGCCTCTCCCTTTGTTTCTTCTCTTCTTCTTTGTCTTCTTTCTGAGCTCCTCTTCTCTCTCCTCTTCCCATCTCTTTTCTTTCCTCTCCTCTTTCCTCTCGCCTCTTGCTTGCTTCCTTATCCTCTATTTCCTCTCTGACATCAGCATCTCTTCTCTCTTGTCTCCTGGCTTCTCTCCTTCCCATTGATCCCAACTCTTCCAATCTCTCGTTGTAAAAGAGAGAAGCTATTCTTGTAACATCTTCACTTCTCTTGCTCAAAAATTCAAATCTCTTAATGCTTCCTTCGAGCAGAGAACGCGCGCTAGAGGCATAGTCAGCGGATCCTTCCTTCTCTGCGATCTCTTTCACTTTCTCCGTCGCTTTTACGGTCTTCGACGCGAGGTCCTGGATGACTACGTTGTACCTACCTTTTTCCCCTGGATTTTGAGTGGCCTCGAAAATCGCTTTATCCATGGCCCTCATATATCTCTGCCTTGCTTCTCGATAATCTTCATCCTTGAAACTTTTCTCTGCCTCCCCGATGAGGATATCAAGATCCTGTCTTGATATAGCCCCAACAGGGTCTTCATACAAGTAAAGTCCCAGAACATCATACAATTCTGCATCGTCGCCGCATAGCTGCTTCAACAAAAACTCCTCTTTCGTTTCTTTCTTCGTTTCTTTCTTCGTTTCTTTCTTCGTTTCTTTCTTCGCTTCTTTCTTTCTCCACCACATAAGCCCGTCCCTCCACTTTATTGTTTGAACCCGTTTGAATTAAAGCCTTGCGCGAACCCACTGTTTTTCGACCCAAGCCGAATTCACACCTTAGGCGTAAAAAGAAGCATCGGAAACTTCAAAATTCAAAAAGCGCGCGCCAGCGTGAAATTTGTCTGAAATCAGTTTCAAACGGAAGAATCTGCGTGCGCTATGTCGATTTTAGTGAAACTAATTCGAACAGATATAAGGTCCCGTGCCCTCCCGGTTGCTTCATTCGTTCAATCCCTTCGCGGATACCTCCAGTTGGCTTCGCAACCTTAGACCATTCTTCTTCTATTTCGGGGACCAATTTGGACGTGTAGACCTTAAATGTCGCACGATACCATCTGCCGATTTCTATTTCCTCCATTGAAACTCCTTCTGGAACATCCAGAATAAAGGGCATATTCATTTCTGAGTCAAACGCATTGATCTCTCGTTCCTCCTCAACCTTGTCTAGGACCCGAATCTTCTTTGTGACAGTAGTGTTAAGCTTCCACTCTGGTTTCTTGATCATAGGAGCGGTCTCCGAACACAGGAGGCGCGTTCTTTCCTATTAATTCTTTCAAAATAGTTGCACCAGCATCAACCGATTTCCTAGGGTTTTTCGAATAAAAGTGCGCGTGTCATCTTTTTCATTCAGATTTCAAATGTAAAAAGTCACCATCAATGATCAACAATTTGGCACCGTTTTTCGTTGATGAACGATGTGAACTTTCATCATCGGAAACAACATAGGTCATTCCCTTCTCGATAGGAAATTTCTTTCCATTTTCAAGTTCGCTGACAAACTCTCCTTCCAAACAATGAACGATGTGGCCTTTCTTGCACCAATGGTCAGCAAGATAACCGGGAGAATACTCAACAATTCTGATTCGTAACCCTTCTAATTGAAGCGTTTGCCAAAAAGCAAGCCCCTTATCCCCCCTATATTCTGTTTTTGGTTTCGATTTCCAATCTATGACTTGGAATGGAATAGCCTTTGAGTTCATTTTCTTAACTACCTACAATAAGATTATTTTCTGAATATTAAAAATGGTTCTGTTTTAGACGTGAACAACAGCATGGAAACAGCCTTACACAAATAACAATCAGCTTGTGGGATGGCTTCAAAATAAAACCCTCAATGACCCAAGAGATGTTGAAAAACCAAAACCAAGAAAAACTGTGAATCCTTGTCCAATGTTGATGTGAGCTTGCGGGAGTGCTTTGTCAGTGGCCCATCTTATAAGTTGAACTTGTAACTACGTTAGCGCGCTATGTTATCCCGGCTGGTATGTGTGCTGTCCATGAATCGGGGCTCTTGTACTTGACCTGTGGTGCTTCATCTTCTGTCTGTTTTTCTTTTCCTAAAAGAATTTTCTTCATTTTTGACAGAAGTTTTCTGTGGATCTCTTCGTCCTTGATTATGGTTGCAAGAATATCCCTCAGGTCTTTTATATCCACATTGTAGGTCTCACGTATTTCTCTAGTCATGTATTGAAGCGTCTTCAGCTGAACCAAGATGTAATATTCTTGGCCAACAGTGCTCTCCAGGAGCATCAGTTTCTTCACCAATGACGCCAAGCTCTTTTTGGGTATCCTCTGTTCTTTGGCAATCTCTTCTGCGAGATTCTCGATTAAAGTCCATGTTTTGCCAAAAAAGAGCTTCTTCTCGTAGTTTTTTGGTTGCTTTTTGGGTTTAGCAATGCTTCCGGTTATTCCCTTGAGGAGTACTGAATGTTTGCGACTATCGTACGCTATATGAAGCAGCAAGGCATTGACTAATGGAAGATTCACTTTGTCGGCGAGATTCTTGTAAAGTGAATATGCTCTTTCTTCTAAAAGGCTAGCACAATGCAGAAAGTCTGCAATGCTTTCCTGTTTCATCTTTGCCATTTCAAGACTTCCATCCAACAAATATAATCGCAAAGTGATAAAGAATTTATGAATTCGAAATCCAAGCGGGTTGCCGCTAAAGAGAGCCTGCACCCCTACAAAGATTGTCTTTCATTTGCGTTTTCTGAAAAGAATGATATTTTCATATTAGCGCGCGTTTCATTTCCAGTCTATCGGTCGGCCTAGAACGTCGTGTTTTTCCTGTCCTTTAGGAACTCTGCGTCCACAGAACGCGCACCAGTAATCTAAGTTGAAATCTATGTATCCTCTTGACGCCATTTGTCATCCTCTAGTTCAACCGGTTTTCCAGGAACACTCCATAGGCAAAGCTAAATCCAACCAGCAGTGTTGCGCGCGCTCTGAACACTTGGCTTTTAGCTTTTGGGCGCGCGTTTGATGATGTGTTCATAGAGCCCCAGTGTTTTTTCAGCTATTTTTTCCCACGTGAACTCTTTCAGGACTCTGCGTCTGCCGTTTTTGCCCAGCCACTTTCTTTTCTCATCGTTTTCCAAGACGCAGTTTATGCCCCAGGCTATGTCTGAAGGGTTGCTTGGATCTACGTGATAACCGCACTGTTCCTCGCCGTGATAAAGGACTATCTCCCGCATACCGCTGATGCCGGCTGCGCCGATGACAACCGGTCGCTCCATACTCATTGCCTCGAGAACCACTATTCCGAAGGGTTCATAGAAGCTTGGGAAAACTGCGACGTCGCACGCTGCGTAGTGGAGAATGCGTTCCTCTTCTGAGATGAACTCGAAACGGAACTTCACGAAATCGCTCATTTTCGTGGTTTTGACCAAATTCATCAGGTACTCTTGCAATTCGCCCTGACCCACAATCACAAGCTTCGCCTTTGGATTTTTCTGCAGAATGTGGGGCAGCGCCAAGATAAGCTTGTCAACGCCTTTGACGCTAACGAGTCTGCCTATGAAAAGAATCATGTAGTCATCGTCTTTGATACCATACATAGCTCTAACATTCTTGATCTGCGCAGAAGTCACTGTTGCTGGATCGTATTTCTTTGGGTCGACGCCGTTGTAGGCGACTTCGATTTTCTCTTTCGGAAATTCGAGGCCTACCAGCTCATCCTTCATCGCGTGAGAAACTGTCACGATGAGGTCAGCCGCCTTGCCGGCATGGAGTTCAATGTTGCTCACCGTAACTGAGCCTTTTCCAAACGTTCTTCCTTTCTCTGTCGAGTGAACGTGGAACGCAAAAGGCAATGCTGCCTCTTGCTTGACAGTCATTCCTCCTATGGCTGAAAGCCAGTCATGAGCAACGATAATGTCAAACTTCTCGCCTTCTTTTCTTATCAACTCATTAACGAGTTTTGCGGCGCTCAGATAATTGTACATAAGAATTCTTGAGAACCACTGTATCCCACTGCCCCATCCCTTTATGTCTTCTGCAACCACATCGGGCAACGATTGAGAAATGTCGACGTGTTGCGGCCGATGAATTTCGATACCGTGCCAAATATCACGCGTCGGTAGGCTACCTGCATCATCATTCATAGTGAAAACTGTAACGTCATTGCCCATGAGAACAAATTGACGAGTTATCTCAGCCGAATAAGTTCCCAAGCCACCGACAATCTTTGGGGGATACTCGTAGACCAGAACAGCAAGCTTCATTGTTTTTCATCGGTGCCCGTTTCTAAATAGTCCCTCACTCTTATTGCGTTAGCGCATTTGCTTCGCAAGGTTTTCCTACTCTTTTACAAGAGTTATTTCCAGCGTTGAAACCATCCGTGATCTGTTTTCGCCTTCCCTTGCCGGCATCTCCTCTGTCCCGATAGCAATTCTGCCTATTTTTAGGTCTTTTAGAAAGCGTCTTCTGGTTATTTCAGCTACGTCAACAGCTGTTGCGATTGCTCGTCCTCGTGCTTTCAAGGTTACTTCCTTTGCATCGCCAGCAGATAGTCTGGTGATAACCGCGAGAACATAGTCCATTGATGTTTTGCTTCCTATGAAAACGATTCCTGATTTTTCCGACATTTTCCATCATCCTTCTTATTATTGAGTGTAACGTGTGAAGTTGCCGTGCTTATCGTCGTTCAACAACAAAACGCTACTGCCCTATACTACGCACACTTACTTATAAAGTGGAAAAACAACTGAGCAGCCTGAGGGTGTTTTCGCCTGGTTCGCGCGCACTATTCCTGCTGCACCGAACATGCCTTTCTTCACTAGCTTGGCTCGAATGTTCACTAAAATCCTTCCGTGCGCGCTAGACGTTAAGGCACCATAGAGTCAGGTAATAAGGGTTTGATTGCTTGGTTTCTTCAACAATGCCTCAAGCATTTCAGCAGTTCAAAATTGAACTGTAAAGGAGAGAAGCTTTCTCCTAGAATCCTTTATGTCTACGTTAGGGGCAGTAGGTTAGGGATTATCTTGAATTTAGAAGTTTGCTCAAAGACTTTGCGGTTAACATGAAGCGCGCTCTAACCCATGTTATCTAAGAATTTATACTGACTAACTATCCTTGTCCTACCATTGCTGTATACGGCTCTTACCACCAATCTTGTTTTAGTCTTAGTCATCGGTTAGCCTCAGCCCCTTGACTATCGTCTTCTCCTACACCGTGCTGCTTCTGCAATATCTGAAAAACTTTGTCAGGTATTTCTTCCTTAGTCCGCGTGGGCCCATCCTTCCATAGTGTGAGCAGTTGCTTTTGCGACTTTTGTTCTCTGGCTACGTTCGTATTAATCGCTTCTTCTATGCTTTTCTTGCGCCTTGGTTCACAGTTCTTCTTGTTCCAAAACTCTTTCCTTCTCCACGTCAGTGATTTCGCCACTTCTCCAGGTGCCTGTGTTCTATCCCCAGGCCACTCCCCACCAGAACTTTTCAGAATGCCCATGAGTTTCCAGAACTCCTCATTCGACAGTTTCTCAGTCATGTTCAAGGATTTCTCCGGTAATGGCCTTCTCCTTCCCCACATCTCCCTAAGCCTCAGGAAAAGTTAGTCAAGATGTAATATAAGCGAAGTTGCAGCCATCTTAATATGTCAAAAAAGAGAAATGACTAGCACACACGCCTAGGCGCCCGTTAAATTGGTAGTAGTAACTTCGTAATCGATAGCGCGCACTAGGAGAGGAAAGAAACTGAGAATTTCCTGAACATTCTCAGAAAACTGAGCGCGGGCACCAACGCTTAAATAAGTCTAGGCAAATTAAGTGCGATAACCCGGAGAACTGTTTAGGGATTGAGACTTTGAGAAGGGAATTTGTGCTGATGGGGATGCTTGTTCTCTTGATGACGTTTGCTTTTTCAGCTCAGTTGGCTCTGGTAAGTGCGCAGAACTCGAGTGTAGGTGTTCAGATGGGGAACTATTTTGAGTATGATGTTTCACTGTCTGGCTCTCAGGCTCAAATTGTCGGTTTGCGGGCGTACGGCGTTACTAACGTTACGGCGACTGTTACGGACGTGACTGGTTCGAATGTCACTTACTCGCTGGAGGGACAGTACCAGAATGGAACTGATAAAAAAAACGACGGTGTCTGTGGACGTATCGACCGGCGAGGCGGAGAACAAGGCGAATACAGCGATAAATTGGAATTTAGTTGCCGCTAACCTGAGTGTTGACGAGCCGACCTATCCGAACTCGGGATCGTGGGCGAACGAAACCGTTACTATGGGTGGGAGACCGACGGATCACTCTATCCAGAGCAATGTGACAGGAGCGGAGAACGATACTTTGAATGCGTATTGGGATGTAGCGACGGGCGTGCCGGTTAGCGTTTCCGAAGTCGACAATGTGACGGGTGAAGGTGTCACGTTGAACATGAGCTACGTTCTTGTGGCCACGAACGCTTGGACGACTGTGGTGCCAGAGTTTTCGCCCTTGGTCATTGTGATCATCATGACGGCTCTAGTCGGAGTTGCCGGAGCTACTGCTCGACGCAGAAAGGAAAGATCGCTACCACAGACCAAACCTCTATAAACGCATTCGAAGCGCATGCAATCGGCTAATTTCTGAAGAGTGCGACACGGAGAGTTTAGACCTGCGTGAGGTGAAGTCGCGGACGGACAGGTCCGTATGGAGGTTGTTAATGTGTTAAACCTGGGACAGGTTTTTCGTTTTCTCAGAACGTATCTTTGTGCAGCACGCAGGGCTGTCAAAATAGTCTTTGGTGACCCTAATCAAGTTTTGATCTTGTGTGAGCAACGCGGCCCCGTCCATCCAGTCTGACACTGTTAAGAGCGTTTTCATGTCCGAGATTATCAATCCAAGCGAGTCGACCGAGCAACATAGCAATCGGATTTCGCCGAGGTCTGACGGTTTTTCTTTTTCGAAAACCTCCTGAGTCATTGCTATGTTCAGTTTGACTCTGCGTTTCTCCTTTGAATCTGTCAATGACTGTTTAACAGCTCTGATAACTGCTGGGTAAGAGATGAAAATTGTGATTTCCTTCCGTGCTGTTTCGATTAGTGCTTTCATTCTGTTGATGATGTTCTTTTGTCCTCGGATGATGTAGGCCAATTCTAGTTCCTCCCGCTCTCCTGTGCTTTCATACATTGGCATCAAAATGTCGACCAGAACGTCCGCCTCTTTCATTCTTTCATTGAGTCTCTCTGTCAATTGCTGTTTCAGGTTAGCGACAGCTTCCTTTGGCGACACAGGCACGTAGATGTTTGGGTTGCCTTTCTGAACAATTAGCATGTTTTTCTTGGCGAGCCCGTCGAGTGCGTAGTAGATTTTTGAGTCGGGAATGCCTGTTTCCTTGCACAGGGCGCTCGCCGTTGTTCTGGGATGCGCTAGAAGCGCGAGATAAATCAACGCTTCATGTGTTGACAATTCCAATTCTCTAAGCCTCGAAACTAACCGGTCTCGAGCGACTGTTTCGTTAATGCTCACTCTGTTTTCTCCTACTTCCAGTAAGTAGGAGTCAGAAAAGCCTTAAATAGTTTTCTACTACTCTCACTTAGTAGTTAAATGAAACAGGAGGATTAAAATGGAAAACAAAACGAAGTTGCTGATAGCAGTCGGAGCTTCCGTAACCGCCAATTGCCAACCTTGCCTCAAAACCGCTCTCACACAAGCCAAGTCAGCAGGAGCAGACAAAAAGGAAATTCTCGAAGCACTCGCCATAGGAAGAGTCGTCAGGAAGGGGGCATTCGGCAAAATGGACAAACTCGCCTCAACCCTTACTGGAAAAGATATCGCGAACAACTCGGATGAATGCCCATTCGGCTCGACAGAAGAAGAAGTCAAAGAATGGGTAGATCATGACGACCAATGTGGTTGCACCCAGGTTTGAGCTTTACGATCTAACAAACAGGACATGAAAACATGAAAGAAGAAAATGTCAGAAAAGTAGTCCGCGAGGGATACGCGAAGGCTGCCAAAAGCAACAGATCCTGCTGCGGCACCTCAAATCCATGTGACTCTAATGCTTCTAGTGTGAGCAAGGACATCAGCAGGAGAGTAGGCTACAGTGAAGAGGAAATGAGTTCTGTTCCAGAAGGCGCGAATCTTGGTCTCGGATGCGGCAACCCTGTCGCGTTGGCTTCTCTCAAGAAAGGAGAAACCGTTCTGGACTTGGGCTCTGGCGGAGGATTTGACTGTTTCCTGGCGGCAAACAAGGTCGGAAAGACGGGCAAAATCATTGGCGTGGACATGACGCCTGAGATGCTTGACAAGGCAAGGGAGAACGCGAGGAAGGGCAAATACGATAACGTGGAGTTCAGGCTGGGGGAAATAGAAAACCTGCCAGTGGCCGACAGCACAGTAGACGTCTTAATCTCGAACTGCGTCATAAACCTGTCAACAGACAAGAAACGTGTATTCCAAGAAGCCTTCAGAACACTGAAACCAGGTGGAAGACTTATGGTTTCGGACATCGTGCTGTCAAAAAAACTACCTGAAATCATAAAAAGGAACGTTCAAGCATACGTCGGATGCATCTCAGGCGCAGAGATGAAAGGCAAATATCTGCAGATGATAGAAGATGCTGGTTTCAAGGAAGTCAAGATAACCGAAGAAAACCAGTTCCCAGTCGAAAACATGGCAAACGACCCCACCGCACAAGCAATAGTTAAAACTTCGAAGATACCGCAACAAGAAATCAGAAAGATCGCCACCACTGTTGCAAGCGTGAAAGTCTCAGCCATCAAACCCAAAAACTGACAGAGACAATGAAAGCAGATCAAATACACTAGACATCTTAATATGGACGATTTCGAAGAACGCGCGTTAGGAGGTTTCTTATGAAAATATCTTTGGGTGCAGAGACTATCGTTCCCACGACACCCGTCTGGGTTGTGGGAACTTATGATCGAGAGGGAAAACCAAATGTTATGACTGCTGCTTGGGGAGGAATTTGTTGTTCCCAGCCGCCGTGTATCTATGTATCTCTGAGAAAAGCTACGTATACCTATAGAAATATTATGGAACGGAAATCGTTCACAGTGAAGATTCCATCCGAAACCCATGCCAAGGAGGCTGATTATTTTGGCATCACTTCGGGGAAAACGGTGGATAAATTCTCAGCAACTGGACTCACTCCTGTGAAAAGCGATCTTGTTGATGCACCCTATGTGAAAGAATTTCCTCTGATAATAGAGTGCAAGGTTATTCAGATAGTTAAAATTGGGCTACACACGGAGTTCATAGGTGAAGTCATGGATGTCAAAGCTGATTCTCTTGTGCTTAATGAAAAGAACCTTCCAGACATTGAAAAAGTGAAACCGATCCTGTGGAATCCTGCACAAATGACATATCATAAAGTTGGGAAACCCATAGGAAAAACGTTCTCAATCGGAAAAAAGATATGAGCGCACTATTTACGTGACAGGATGAGCTTCAGTACCAACGGTTATCGCGTGCGGTAGAGGCTTTGGCTTACTCAGCAGCAGTAAAGCGGAATTGATTACCACTGATATGCATCCGGCTTCTGCAAGAACAACGGCTAGGACTGGATTTAGGATGCCTAGGGCGGCCAAACTCAATGCGACTATGTTCCAGATGAAAGCGTAAACTATGTTTCCCCTCATTCTGGTAAACGCCTTCCGACTCAGGCTTATCGCATATTCAACCTTTGTCAAGTCGTCTCCAAGCAGAGCCACGTCCGCAGTCTCAACCGCCACATCGCTACCAGCGGCACCCATCGCAAACCCAACGTCCGCATTAGCCAACGCAGGAGCATCATTCACGCCGTCACCAACCATCGCAACAACATTGCCTTTTTTCATTTCCCGAATGACCGCAACTTTCTGTTCAGGTAAAAGCTCAGCATGGTACTCATCAACTCCGGTCTGCTCAGCGATAGATTTGGCAGTCCGCGTATTGTCGCCAGTTATCATGGCAGTCTTGACTCCCAACCGCTTGAGCCTATGTATAGCTTCCAAAGAATTCTCCCTGACTGTGTCAGCCACAACAATGACACCAATGACATTTTTGTCAAGTGCTACTGGAATAGCTGTCCTCCCCTCGCTTTCAACCCGATTCATCAACTTATTCGCTTCTTCTGAAATCTCCGTTTCCATCATCTTAGTTCCAATTAGGATATGCTTGTTTCCATAATAGGCGTCCACGCCGTGTCCCGGAATAGTTTTGAATTCTGTAGGGTCAGGAATTTTCATGCCCATCTCAGTTGCCTTGGCGATGATGGCTTTGGACAGGGGATGTTCTGAGAATTTCTCAGCAACTGCTGCATACTTTATTACGTCTGCCTCAGAGTAATTACCGAAGGTTTTTATCTCAACAACTTTGGGTTCGCCGACGGTCAACGTGCCAGTTTTGTCGAAGGCGACCAGCTTAACGTCCTTCAGTTTCTCAATGTGTGTACCACCCTTGATTATTATGCCGTTCATGCTGGCATTACCGATAGTACTGGCAACAGCGACTGGAACAGCTATTGAAAGCGCGCAGGGGCATGCGACCAAGAGCACGGTTACGGTTCTAGCTAGTGCCACGTCAAAACCGAGCGCGAAGTAACTGACGGCAAAGACAGAAGAAGATAAAATTGCCATGATTGGCAAGAAGTAAGTAGTAAACCGATCTGCAACGTTCTGTATCGGTGCTTTTTTCTCTTGAGCTTCTTCAACTAGTTGGATGAGGTGGGCAAGGGTAGTGTCCTCAGCGATTTTTTCAACCTTAATTTCCAATGCTCCATGTTCATTGAGTGTACCAGCAAATGTGCGATCCCCCGCCGTCTTTTCCGCAGGAATTGATTCACCCGTTATGGTTGCTTGGTTAACGGTGCTGTGTCCGGAAATTACTGTTCCGTCAACGGGTATTTTGTCGCCTGGTTTGACTAAGACGATTTCGCCTAACTTGACCTCGTCTATAGGTACTTCAACTTCTACACCGTCTCGACGTATGCGAGCTGTAGTGGGACTCATCTTTGTGAGAGCCTCAAGTGCACCTCTTGTTCTATGGATGATGTAGTCCTCAAGCGTCATACCTGCGAGTATTATGAATGCCACTATTGCTGATGCTGTGAGGTAACCGACTGCTTCTGCAGTGCCAGTGGCTGATGCCGAGGGTAACATGAGACCAGCTACTACTGAAATAAAGATGGCGATAGTTGCAAACAACTGGGCGGTAACGTTCCCATGCCGCAGAGATCGAATGCCATGCAAATAGATGCGGTAGCCCAGCGCAACGGCGATCAAAGTCAAAATAATGCTAATTTCATGCGCATAAGCTACTTGAGTTCGAGGAATTAGGGCACCTGCTAAAGCGAATAGCCCAAGTAAAATTACTAAAATAAGGCCCCCGATATGACTTTTCATTGAAGTTCCTCTCTTGATAATATCTCAACTTGGTAGCCGAGTTTTTCAATGCGTTCAGTGATCTTGGAAAGAATGATTTTTTGTGTATCGTATTCTATCGTGACCTTACCGGTTATCTCGTCAACTTTAGCTTTTGATACTCCGCTTAACCTGGATAGTGCGTGTCGGAGGTTGTCTGCCTTGAAAATTGCACATGTGCTACATGTATTACAATCTTTTTTTGAAGACTTCAGGACAACTTTCTCAATATTCATTGGCTCACAAAGGGCGAATAGTCATATTCAAGAATTTAAATCTATCGTTACAACATATTGCTTTGCAACGATTACATCTTGAAAGAATCAAAGGATTTTCAGTTTGCGCATGCCTTCAAGAAGCTCAGGGTTTGCTATGCTGTAGAAAACCCATTTTCCTTCTTTCCTGTCCTTGACCAGCCCAACATTCTCTAGAATCCTCAGATGATGAGAAGCAGTAGGTTGTGTTAGATCGAGAGCAACCATGACTTCACAAACACACATCTCTTTGGACGATAGCAAACCTAGAATTCTCAATCTGATGGCGTCTGCAAGAGCCTTGAGGACTTTGCTCTGGGCTTCACTTTTTTCCAAACTTTGGTTTTTGTCTGCTTGTTCCTTTAGCTTTTCAGCATATTCTGAGGCAGTTTCGCCAGAGCAAATTCCAGAGGCTGCTAACCGTTGTAACCTCTTGTCAATCTTCGATATAGCCATGTCTTTTCAAATAAGATATGATAACAACACATTTAAATATGTTTTTTATTCTCTTGTTAAGGGACCAAGTTGAAGCGGATACTTTTTGTTTGTGTTGAGAATGCTGGCCGAAGCCAGATGGCAGAAGCTTTTGCTAAAAAGTACGGAAAAGACAAATTTATCGTCTCTAGCGCTGGCAACAAACCTGCCGAAAAAGTTAATCCCGTAGTGGTTGAAGTCTTAAAGGAGAAAGGCATCGACATCTCAACGAATAAGCCCAAGTTGCTCACTTTTCAGATGGCACAAGATTCTGACTTGATTGTTACGATGGGATGCAATGACCAAGGAATCTGCCCTGGACCGTTCTTTAAACCAACAATCGATTGGAAACTGGAAGACCCGAAGGGAAAGCCCATCGAGAAAGTGAGAGAAATCAGAGACGATATTGAGCGGCTGGTACAGAAGCTAATATCTGAAAGCAAGAGTGATTAAGACGGCGCGTAGCGCGCGCACTCCTCGGCAGTACGAATAGCATAAACAAGAATGAATGCAATGTTTGAAGTACGTGCTAAAAACTTTTATTTCTGGAACATCAAAGTAGCATATAGTGTTCGCATTGGCAAATTTTGATTTTGATGAGGATAACGGAATTATCAGAGACAAATTGACTGGGGAAAGGGTTCTTGTAGTTTATCAAAAGGGATTAGAAAGCGTATTCAAAGGACTCTCAGAGATTTTCAAGGCAGGGATTGAGGTTCTTCTCCTAGAATCGAGCCGAGCGGCCGGCAGAAATATAGTAGATTCGATTGGAAAAGAAGCAAAGACTGATATCAAGAGTTCATTGAGTCTTTACGCAAAGAGGTTCTCTCAGAACGGCTTAGGAAGACTTGAAGTTTCTGAACTGAAGCTTGAAGAAGCGAGGATGACAGTCCGAGTTTGGAATAACATTTTCGCCGAGATGCGCGATAAAGAATCAACCTATTGCACTTACATCATAGGTTTGCTTTCAGGCATATACGAAGGGATACTACACGTATCTCCAAAAGTTAAGGAAACGAAATGTATAGGACATGGAGACCCATATTGCGAATTTCTTTTGACCCTGAAAACTCCCTAGAGATTTGTGTAGCGCCCTTGCGTGATTATTTCAGCTTGTTTCATCGTAGAGTTCTTTGATTGCCTCTTCCCTCGTCTTGCCCGAATTCATTTTTCTGGAAATGTCGTATTCAACTTTTTGCTCGGGCCTCAGAAAACCTTTCTTTGCGTTGAACTCTATGAGAAGCGAAAGTTTTGCTTCCAGATCAAGTGCTTGTTTCTCAGGATTTTTCGTATTCAGTTTGCCGCTCTTCAGCAGTTCTTTCAACTTTTCCTGTTCGCTCGCCGTGAATTTTCCTGCGTGCGGTGCTGCCTCAAACCTGACCAATTTAGGTTTGCTCGTGTCTTTTTGAATTGTCATCTCGACCGCACTGTCTGTCACTTTTAGGTCGGTCACTTCCTCAAACCATGTACTGATATCGCTTCCAGGAATCACTTCTCCCTTGTTACTTTCTGTGTTCCTAACAGCTCCGTATAATGCTCCGAAGCCGCCCATGAGCGCATATCCTACAGCAGCATCTTTTACGAACTTTTCCTCGTCTGGAATTCTCTTTTGATGAGTCCTGCTGTCAGATTCCTCAAAGATTAGTCTGCGATCAGTTAAGTAACATTCACCTCTCGAACATTTGCCCTCGATGTCCAAAGACCCCTCCATTTGTTTCAGAATAAATTCTTCCTTCAACAGCTGGGTTCTCATGCAATGACCATCAAATAATACATTATCGAAAATGTCGAATTATAAGTTTTCTTCTTGGCGCGCGCTAAGCCTCTTTAGCCTATATTGTCGTGAGGCAGGTTTGAACTCACGATAAGTGAAGATATCGCCACACCCCTCAAACTCTCGCGCGCAAGCATTCTAAACATTAGAAATATAAGCGCGCAAGAGAACATAAATGTGCGAGGGGGTTGGCCTATGGACGTTCACTCTTTAAGACATCACATAATTCTTGTTTGTATGTTTTTGATATTCCTGATGGTGAGTTTTTCCTGTTTTTGCGTTCCAGTTAAAGCGGCTTATGGACCATTATTCGAATCTAGCACCAGTTTTGGCGGATCACAGGACAACGTGGCTTATTCAATAATAAAGACTAGTGATGGCGGCTGTGCATTAGCAGGCTACACCAGATCTTATGGTGCGGGCGGCTCAGACATGTGGCTCTTGAAGATCGCGCCCAATACTTCCTCGCTACAGTGGAGCGAAACTTATGGTGGATTACAGGATGATGTGGCAAGGTGTGCGGTTCAAACCAGCGACGGCGGTTATGCGTTGGCAGGCTATACGAGTTCTTTTGGCGCAGGCGGAACTGACATGTGGCTGGTTAAAACTGATTCAAACGGTACGATGCTATGGAACGCGACATACGGTGGTCTCCTAGACGATGGGGCAAACTCCGTAATTCAAACGAACGACGGTGGATACCTCCTAGCAGGCTACGTGAACTCTTCCGATGGGGCTGGCCAAAGCACCTGGCTGGTCAAAACAGACTCCGCTGGAAACATGATATGGAGTCAAACCCTCCCTGGGCAAGAGGCAAATTCCATGGTTCAAACAAGCGATGGCGGCTACGCCTTGGCAACAGCGTATCCTAACGCTTTTGGACTCGTGAAAGTTGACTCCGTTGGCAACATCCAGTGGAATCAGACTTATGCTGGACCAAGCGACGAGGCTACGACGGAATCGGTTATCAAAACAAGCGACGGCGGCTACGCCCTAGCGGGCTGGACAATGACAAACAGCACAGGCTCGCGCGGAGCTTGGCTGATAAAGTCAGACTCGTCTGGCAACGTCATGTGGAGCCAGACTTACCCCGGACTCGGAGTGTATTCATTGATCCAGACCAGTGATGGAAACTATGCAATGACCGGCGACCGAGCATGCCTGCTAATAACCGATCCATCAGGTGGCATACTGTGGAACGAAACCTACGACTCGGTAACAGAACCGCAAGAATGGTTCACTCGAGCATATTCTCTAGTTGAGATGAGCTCTGACAATTTTGCATTGGCAGGTGCATCAAACACCTTCGGTCAGGGCGGGCTTTACGTTGACCTCACGATGGTCACGCTGAAAACTGACGTTACGCCTCCAACCATCACAGTCTTATCCCCTGAAAACAGCACATACGTTTCAAGCAGTGTTCCCTTGACTTTCTACAGTAACCAGCCCGTTCAGTGGATGGGCTACGCCGTAGACAACGGATTAAACGTCACCATAACTGGAAACACCACCCTGCCCCAACTTCCAGACGGATTCCACAACATAACCGTGTACGCCACCGACCCAGCATTTAACACCGGAGCCTCAAACACCGTGTACTTTGGAAGCTTTGCAGTTGACACCGTACCGGTAGACGTTTCCATCCAATCAAAACAGAATAGTACGTTTAACACCAACAGTGTACTTTTGAACTTTACAGTGAACAAACCTGTCTCGTGGGCCGCTTACAGCCTAGACGGGCAAACAAACACCACTGCAAACCAGAGCATCACCCTGACCGGGCTAACCCCAGGCACGCACACGCTAACAGTCTACGCAGCAGACAAGCTAGGCCTCGTCGGAGCTTCAAACACGATTTCCTTCACCGTAGCCAACAATCAAATACCAGAATTTCCAAACACTGGAATCTTGACACCAATCTTAGCAATTGCGCTGATTATCAGTTCAGCTTTAGCCATACTACAAAAAAAGAGGAGGAGCCTAACGCGCGCGCTTTTCCAAAAGAAATTATGGTGTTCGCATTATGGATGATGAAGGAAGAGAATCAGGGCAATGGTGGCCGTCGCGCGGTCCGCATAGCGTTGTCGGAATAATCATCACTGTGCTATTCTTATTATTCTATACCATAGGCTGGGCTACTGGAATTATTGGAAACAACCGTGTCCTAGCCGTTGGTTATGTGATTGCAGCAGTTGTTCTATCCACTATGATAGCTTTGGGTGCCAAAAAAATCTATTCCCGCCAGCGCGAGCCAAATCCAGATAAAGCGGATAGAGAGGATTAAAACTCAGATAGATGAGTGGGTGGAAGACGTTGAATCCTCAGCGCAACCGCTGAATAGTCAATTGAATTAGCGCGGCTCTGGCGAGATTTGCGTTTTTCGTGTTTTTCAACTTCTTGACAGGAGGGACTTGACTTGTTCCTCAGTTAGGGCGCCTTCGATTCTCTCTCCAGAACTCACAATCAGAGTTGGGAAAACTCTTATCTTTTCTCGTTGTTTCTGGATTTCTCTGCTGATAACATTCTCTCTGGCCACATCGACTACTTCAACTCCCAAACCAAGCTTGGAAGCCACTCTTCGAACCAGTTTGACAGTTTCCTTTTGATCATCAGGAAGCACGTACTCTTCTTTGGGTCCTGTCCTCACGTTCGGCGGATGGCTCGGTCGATCGGCGCTATCAATACCAATGGTTTGTCCATACGGTCCATACGGGTAACCACCGCTTTCATCCAGTACTTGACGGTCATAAGCGCCTTCAACATGCTCATACCCAAGATCCAGTTCAATATTCCCTGTTACTGTTTTGACGCTTTTTACGTAAAGCCTGATATTAGATTTGATCACAAGCACTCACCGATACAATTCTTCATCATGTGTCAAGGGAACCTGTGGTATACGCTTTTCCGCTAACCATACTCAACGCGTGCGTGTATTCAGCTTGCTACAATCTAGCCCATGAGCGGACCTAAAAAAGGTTGAGCAGTTCAAAGATGGAGTTTTAGGCCCTAAACTCCCTCTGAAGAAAACAGCAAGAACCGTGAAGATCGCACTGAAATAAACCCAATCCAATCAACGCATTTTTTTCTCTATTAGCGAATCTGTCCTTTTGTTTCAGTTCTTATAACTTTTGTACATCCTTCCGATAGATCTTTCTGCCTTTCGTTTCTACAGTACTATTTCGCATCTGCCAGATACTTCAGGTGAAATGCTTTTCTAATAGTTATCGGGTTAATGTCTGCGATGAAGCTTGAGCTTTCAATCAAATTATCTGAAAGCTCACTGTCATGCTCTCTCATGAACTCTGCAAAGGCTGAATAGTTCTTGTGGAATGAAACAAAGACTGCATCCCACCCCATTCCCTGTCCGTCTATGGTTAAGATAACATTGGCGTGGTTCATCATCCACTCTTCCACTCTCTTGAAACCTGCTTTCCTCACTTCAGGCTTGGCATACTTGAGCTTGGTTTTTACAAAGGTGAACGCAATTAATTCAAAACCGACTTTTTCCCATTTTGGTATCGCCGTGTACCCATCAATGAAGTCCTTTTCAAGAGCTGTCCTTCTCCTGGTGACAGTGGGTTGAGACACTCCGAGAACCTTGGCCAATTCTCTGTCACTCCTGCGACTATTCTTCAGTAGCTCACCCAAGAGTCTGTTATCGATGGTTTTCATTTTCTCCATGGCACGTCATCAACTAGTCCTTTTTGTAGTTCTTATGATTTGTGGAAGAATCAATAAACAAACACCTGCCGCAAACAGAAGAGGTATTCTCTATGGAAAAGAGTCCTAGATTCCCTTTTCTCACCAAGACTGAACGGCCAACATAAGTGTCCGCGGTTCCAGAGCTCTCTGTCAATGAAAATCGTCTTGCAGGATAAGTTTCTATTTGTGAGGAAGAGTAGAATGAGAAAGGAGAAGGGAGTTCCGCTCTTTCCTCACCAACGAAGAACTACTGGGAAAACAGCCTCATTATTCTATGCTTTTGTACAAGTTGTTCTAAACTGTAGAACAGGCTATCCTTCTTCAGTTTGTGATTTCTTCTTTGTGTGTAGACTAGCCTTCCTGCGATGAAAAACTTCTATGGAATCCCTGAAATCTCTATCAATTCAAGAAAAGAGCCAAGCTTGGCAAAACGATAGTCACTTCTTTTTGCGTTGTGTTTCTTTCCTCAGTTTCTTGGGTTTGTTCTGAGCCTGTATCTTTTCTTTCTGTTTATGAGTTACCATTCCAATCATCTATTCACTACTCTCTATCCTTGTCTTCTTGCCAATATATCTGATGGTCAAGTTGCCCATCGTTCGGGCGCGAAGAGAAAAAGAACACTGACCCAATTGACCCAACCATTGACCCAAATCTCTTAAATGCAAGTTGCCTTAATGAAAATAAGAGGGCCGGTAGTCTAGCTCGGTTAGGACATCTGCTTGACGTGCAGAAGGTCGCCGGTTCGAGTCCGGTCCGGCCCACCACACACCAACATTACCATCATTTTCAGTGTTGTTTAAGCAAATGGCCTAGCGCCAGCTAAAGAAAATGGAAGGTGAACTACTGCACGTCGACTGATATCACTAGGTTTGCTGCGGCGGTGCTGCTGGCACCTGGGGCCGCGGTTGTCTGAACACTGATTATCCATGTGGTACTCGCCGGCAATGTCATGTATCCCGTTGTGGCTGGAGTGTTCCAAGTGGTGCCTGTGGTGTTGTAGAAGAATTCAGCTTGTTCGGTTCCGGCCGTGTCTTCAACAATGAAGTTGATTGCCGTGAAGTTACTAACTGATGACATTCCTGAAGCGGGTAAAATCGAAATGTTGCGCAATCTGAAAAGGTGGGATGAAGTATCCGTGTTGCTGATGTTGAGCGGTTGATCATATGTCAGAGTCGCGTTAGGATACGCCTGTAGGGCTAAGCTGACCCACGTTGAGTTGGTACCCAAGATAGATCCGATGGGCCAGTCGTCTCCTGAAACAAAAATTACTGTCGCGCCAGTTATCGTCACGCTTGGTTGCATTAATACCGAGTAATAGACAGCAGCACTTGCAGTGCCAATAAGTGCGGCCATTGCAACAAGAATAACGAATTTGAAATATTTCTTAGACAATGCTTTTCTTAGATTCACGTTTTCACCTCAGCATATGTCCATCGGCGCTCTCTGTTTAATGGTAAGTGGCAGAACCCTTGTTTAAACTCTGTGCATTTCTACTAGTGAGTAAACTGTTGGATCTCAACTAGTGAGTAAACTGTTGGATCCCGACTAGTGAGCGGTAATGAAGGCACATATTGAGCAGGTGCGCTCGCGCGCCGTTATCCTGCTATTCTATCTAGTCATCAACCTGTAAAAAATCCATGTTTTCAAAATTAAGTCACTTGGTCCTTTGACGACGCCTTCACTCAACTTTGCGTTCAGAGCACAGCTAAGGTTTCTGGTTTTTTCTTATGCAGATTGATTGTAAGGAAAATATCCCTGATGGTCCATCGCAGTGAATTCTGACGTTAGAAGTGGCTTAGGACGAAATCCCTCAGACTCTTATGGCTTGCTAAAAAGTTAACTATGATTCTTGCAGCTTTGACAATCTGCACATCGAGCAGTCGCGAGGTGGCGAGCGTGAACACGAAAGAGAATATGCCCAAGGGGATTTCCAGAGTGAGTTTTATGGGGCCAAAAATCAGAACGAAAACAAGCGTAAGCATGGCCCCAATTATGCCCATGATGAATGAGCGCACAATGAAATATAGCCTCTGATGCCACATAGAAAGCAGCAGTGCCTGTACAACTGCCTGTTTCCCGGCGTCACGTTCGGTCTTAGTGGGCGCCTCATCCGCATGCTGCAGCAAAGTTTTCGCGTGATGCATATTCGTCAAATGCAGGATCTTTATCATTTCGTCGGACTCTGTAAGCTCTTTTGAGTTTTTGTTCTCAATTTCTGTCATGATTCTTTGAGTAATTTCGTCGACTTTTTGGTCACCGCTTGAAGTTGAAGCCATATACGAGACCAGCTTAGAACTTGGTTCTTCAGTCAATAACTTCTTGGAGTCTTAAAATGTTTTGATTCTAGAAAGCCCTTTCTTGTGCGTTTTAGATCCGCTTTTCAGTTTATCCTCCTCATGCTCCAAGAGTTTCTTTTTGGGATTATCTTTGCTCGGCGAATCAGGTAAGTCGTTATGAGGATTATTCCGATGATTGTTAATCCACTCGCCATCCCCGTGACCAAAGCATTGTTGGTCTGCGTTATGAAAGCCACAGAAGCTGCGGCAAGGAAAACGCCCAGATAAAGGCTCGCCTTGTTGCCGACTAATTCGCCGAGCTCTGTCACTATTAGCAGTCGGTATCTGTTGAAAAGCATTAAGATGGTGACGAAAGCCAGGAGAATGATGAGGAAAGTGTATGTTAAACCTGTCCAGTAGTTTCCGAAAGTGAGCAACAGTCCTACCTCATCAACGATCAGCCCGCCGCCAGCCCCGTAAAGAATCGCTGCCACCCGGCCAGTTTCTCTATTCTCATAGCCGATTCCTAGCCAACCCCCAATGGCTAGCAAGGCTATACCATACCAAAAATGATGAACGTGAATGCCGCCACTGACCAGAACTGTGGACGGGTAAAACGTCGTGAATGTTCTCGCTGCAATGAAGGAGAAAATGAAGGACAACAAAGCGATTGTTGCAAGATGCGCCCTCGGCCTAAATCCTCGAACAGAAATTGCAGTCACCCCACGTCAAGAACAAACTGCCCCAACAACTCGTATTTATGATTAGCGCGAGCGGTGATTTCAAATTCTGAATGCTGCTTTCACACAACTTTTATTTTCAATCGAACTCAACCAGTTTTTTGACCAAAAGTGAATGGAGGTGAAAAACATGAAACTGAATTTTGGTAAGTTCTTATTGCTTTCCGTTTTGCTGTTCTTAGCGATTTTTGCCGTTACGATGATTTCCACAGCTTCGCATGCAACTCGCGCATTGGGCAGCGATTCTGCAGGTCACAGTCATAACGGAAACAGTCCAACCCTGACATTCGTCGACGACCCAGTGAACGGCACAAATCCTAACGGCGGCGACCCAGTGGGCGGTGGAGGCTTCCCATAGAACCATCAAAGCATCAAGGGAAAGGGCTAAAAATCCATTGTGACAACAAGTAGTCAGACCGTCCTTGATCAAACGCGTGCAATCCAACGAGCAAAATAAGGTCCGCAGCATCGATGTAGAGGTACTCGAAGGATTGGCACTATGCGGCCCAAAAAACACATCAAAAGTCGCAGCCAAACTTAACATGCCGAACGCGACACTCCGCCGCAGAATCAACCACCTGCGCTCTCAGTTTTCCCTATTTCTCCAAGGAAACATCTACCATACTAACATCGGACTCAGAAAAGTCGCAGTCTTTGCAGAGTCAAAGCCAGGTTATGAAGAACTCCTTTACGAATGCCTAAAATGTAATGATTATTGGCTATACTTGAGTCAATGCGTCGGGTCCCCAAAATGCTTGGCGGTATACGGAATCCCCGCAGGAAGAGAAAAAGAATTTGAAGGGTTTTTGGAAAAGCTTCAACAGATAGATTCGATGTGCAGCGTCAAATTTTACTTTTCCACCTGCTTCCAAAATGTAAATGTGACAAGCACATGGTTTGACAACACCTCTGAAGAATGGACCTTTTCCTGGGATTCATGGCTAAAAGAAGCGATTATGAATAAGAAAGAGCTCCCTTACACACTCAAAGATCCCGACGATTACCCACAGAGGGCAGATTGGATAGACATCATGATACTGAAAGAACTTGAAAAGAATTGTGCCATCAAGTTGAAAGATATAGCCAGGATGCTTGGGATAAGCTTGCAAAGAGTGAAGTATCATATAGATAACCACATCACGAAGGAGAAAATGTTTGAAGGCCCCCAAATACTAGCAGACCATTTTAAAGGATTGTCCCCAGACACCTATTTCTTCCGTTTTGTATTCAGCAACTATGACAACCTTGCCAAATTCGCTTCCTCATTACTGGACAAACCATTCGTCAGAACAGTGGGGAAAGTGTACGGCAGAAATCAGCTACTTGTCCAAGTGTATTTGCCAAGACAACAGTTAAGGAATCTAGTTCAAGCGCTTTCAAAGCTAGTGAGGGCGGGATTCCTGAACACTTACGAATACGTCATTCAGGACATGGCTAAGGCACAAAGAGACACGATTCCTTATCAACTGTTCAAGGAGAACAAGTGGCTGTATGATCATGCGGCACATTTAGAAAAGCTGCAGTCTACAGTGAATCGTTTCCTGAAAGCGGCGTAATTCTTCACTTTCAATCATACTTATGCATTTTTTTTGACCGAAAGTCAAATAAAACCTGGAAGACAGTCCATAGTCCTGTTCGGAGTAGGATGGCATGTGGTCGAAGATTTCTAAAGATTTGTCTGAACATTTTATCAAAAGTCTCACGGACATCGTGGCATTGAAAGAACCTGGGAACAGGGCAGGGATGAGAAGGTATGACTTTATGCATTCCTTTAACGAAATTTGGCTTTCTGAGCTATTTTGTTATGCAAGTTGGAGTTCTTAGCACGCGCCGAGTGATCAGAAGGAGGCTTGAAGATTGGACAAATTTGATGACCTTTTATTACAGGTCATTGACAAGACCGTCAGATACGTTTTCGGAGACATAAACGCGGGCATAATCTACGACTATCTGCAAAAAAACGGGTGCGCCTTCTATGAAATCCCAACAAAACCAAGCGCATTTTCCATAGAGCTCAGAAAGATCCTCGGCCCTGGAAGGGGACAGCTTCTTGGTGCCGCGGCAGTTTTAGAAGAGACTATACTTGCAGCCTTATGCGCCGAGATGAAAATCAAGTTTGACAAGCAGGATAAATCATCGTTTGAAAATCATGTCAAGAAACTCAGAGAGGTCTACAATAAAGATGAAAAAAACCGAAAGCTATCTTCCAAAACGATTGTCGCCTGAAAAAGTGATGGTCCTTGCAGCTAAAACATGGCAGAATCAACCTTCAATCGCAGCAACTGTTTCGACCAGAGCTTCAAAGATAATTCAAAAAGCCTACGAAAAAAGACCTGCCTTTTTCAGTGGAAAAAGCGAGAAAGGGATCCTCTCAGGACTATTCTATCACCTCGGATCAAATATGGGGAATTTGAAAACTCAGCGAGAAGTCGCTCTAGCTCTCCGCACAACTGAGATGACGACCAGAGCATCCTGTCGGGATTGGCTCAAGTATTTTCCAGAACTTCTCTGAGACCGGCCGAAAAGCGCGCGCTTTTTTTGTTTGTTCTTATGTTGGTAGAAATAGAAACAGAAAATAAGAGAGAGCACTCGCACTTGAACCAATTTGCGATTTTTTAGACACAATTTGAGGGTTACAGTTGAACAGAGATGGTTTTGCGGGTTCTACGTCAAAGGCGTATTGATTCAAGGCTTCGTCAGCTTGCAAGACACGGGCACGACTATTGCAGTCGTGTAAGTTGAACGTTGTTTCTTGCGTTATTGATAGATTTGTGTGGTGGATTGATGAATTGATCGATTCAAAACCTAGTTTGGGTTTAGCGGCAAGGTATAAACGTCGCGTATCGTTTGATAGATGTGATGCTGACACGCAGCGTTTTCCCTCCCTGGAGAGTCGACGGTGCCCGCAGTCGCAGAGACCCGTTTATCATAATCTCAGATATTTTGCTGCTTGCCACGAGTGGGGTTAAGAAGACGGAACTGATGTGCAAAGTCGGCTTGAGTTCTGAACAGGCGCAAAAGTACCTGCCGTTGCTTTCCAAATCAGAACTGTTGCAAGAATCAAGAGAGAAGAAAGGAATCGTTTACAGGACGACTAAGAAAGGAAAGAGTTTTCTGCACATTTTCGAAGAAGTCGCCAATATGCTGGGCTAGTAGGACGTTCTGGACATCGATGTTGAGAAAGCACGAGCCAGGATTGAAACAAGGTTTCCAGACGTGATGCTTTACTCCCCGGCAGGCCTTTAGCCAAGTTGACGCATGCACCCCAAATAGTGTTTCAGCAAGTTGCGAGAGGCGCTAGCAAAAAGATTTTATCATGAATTTTCCATGGTGCACGCGGGCTACGTTGTTGTGTGTGCTTGTAATGAGCTGACCTTGTGCATGTTTGAGAGTGCTTCGATGAGATCCATAGTCTTCCTGTCAGAGCTTGTCGCACGAGCTATGTCGGTAAGTGTGACCAAGCCGACCAGTTGGTTGTCTTCTAGTATTGGCAGTTTCTTGATTCCGTTTTCAAACATTAGGCGTGTAGCTTCAACCAGTTGCATTTCAGGATTCCCGAAAATAATGCTCTGGGTCATAACGTCTGAGACCTTGGTTGTCTTGGGGTCTTTGCATGCTTCCAAGACTCTCGTGAGTAGATCTCTCTCTGTTACGATTCCTTTGATTCCCTCTTTGTCAACGGTCACCAAGCAGCCTATTCTCTTCTTGTTCATGGTTCCCGCAGCCAGTTGCACCGTCATGTTTTTGTCTATCGTGATTACGTTCTTGGTCATCAGTTCCCGTAACTTCATAAATAATCACGCTCCACTATTCAATCGATGCATGCAAAGTTGAAAAACGTTATGAATTCAAAATGGCGATTCTTTCTAAACCTGAGCACGTGTGCGCTCAAGTAATTGCGAAGGTTACTGCGTAGGCTAAGAAGGTGGACGTGTTTGGCGTAAGGATTTCCAGATAGGCATACAGATACGACGTTCCGGTCGAGTTTGCTAAGAGGTTGCTGATGCTCACGTATATAGTGGTGCCTGAGCCTCCCAGAAGGTTGAACAATGCTCCTTGCGACTGAACTATACTTCCGCCGTTGACGACTATTTGCTGGCTCGAGGTGCCGTCGTGCAAACTTATGGCCGCGCTTGATAGGCGGGCAATGTTTGAGCTGCCGTAGACTTGCAAGCTCACATTCCAAGCAGTTGTCACTTGGTTGACAACATTGAGAACAGGGTCATAAGTTGAAGTTGTCCAAATGTGCAGAAGTGCGCAATCTATTTGCCACCAACTTTGAGTCGCTCCAGTTGTGGTGTTCACAAACTGTATTGTGAACGTTGAAGACGTGAGATAATTGACCACGGTAACATTGTTCCAAGTGCTTGCATTTAGTGAACTGATTATTGTGAGCCAAGAGCTGCTGGTGGTGTTATACCATTGAACTGACAGGATTGATGCTGGAGTGCTGAAGGCTCCAGTGTAAATGTCAAGTTCCTCGTTCGTGGCTGTTGTGTTTGTGTTTGTCCATTGTTCTTCAATGTCAAGCTTGTAGTTTGGACTCGAGGAAGCCACGCTGCCGAAAGAGGTGGTCGGCATCACTCCGCTTGGAGGGCTTTGCCTCACCCTGAACCAGAAGGTGACATACTTGGTTCCGCTGGTGGCGCCTAGTGCCATTGCGACTTGAGTCATTGTGGAAAGACTGTAGGTAGTGTCGGTGGTAGATGATGAATGGCTATTGGTTAAATCAGCCATAGTTAGAGTGCTACTTTGCCACAGAAGACTGCTTGTGTAGTTGTTGCCCGCGGTCAAAGCGTCTGTAGCGGAGACGAGGGTGGTCTGGGTTCCAGATACCATCTTACTCAGTCTGAGGGTGCTTCCGCCACCCGCTTGAAGGATGCCTATATACCCGTTCTGTTCTGCTGTTGATGTGCTTGTCATGCCGTATCCGTCAAAGATTCTGTATCCCGCCGTGGGGCTTGTGGCATTGAAGTATGTTTCTGTGACTATACCCGTTGTTGGTGGTGTGTATGATGCAAATATGCCTATGGAAAGAGTCGAAGAAGACGATGTGAGGGTGACGCCGTTGTTGACTGATACCGTTCCTTGTGACGAACCGAATATTGTCCATCGGGAGTTAAGGCTTGTCCCAGTAAAGTTGTCGTAGAAGCTGAATACGTTTGCTCCGTTGTCGTATTGGCCGTAGGGGCTTGACAGGTTGGGCGCGACTCCCCAGTAACTGCCGTCAAAACTCGTAGCTGTGGAGAGAAACGCCATGTAAATCGTTTGGGTGCCTCCGTTTCCAGCTATTTGGGTGGTCAGTTTGATCCATGCTGTGGCATTGGTAGCTGCATTAGACAGTGAAGGGGTGCAGGATTCGAGCCACGCGTACAGAGGTGTAGTAAAGCCGCTGTCATTATAGAATCGGATGTTGCCCAAGTTGGATGCTTCGTAACTCGTGTAGCTGGAGGGATTCCAGGTTATCTCTTCTTGGAACGGGTTCGGAGTAGCTGATGATACGGTGTTATTGAACGTGATAGGGATGTAAGGAGCTGCTGCATTTGTGTTTGCTTCGGTTAGGTTGTCGTAAATATTGTCGGGACCATACTGTTGAGCAGTAAAGTTCGAGTGAGTGCCCACGTCTCCTACTCCGTCAACGTTGCTTTGCTGAGTGACATACTGATTTTCTGGAGCCGCAACGTTGACCATTGCGCTCGTACTGTTCGCGTAAATGGTGCTGGTGCCAGCTGTGCCAGCATACAAAAGAACAGGAGGTGCAGCAATTGTTGTGCTGGGCTGGTTTAGGAATGAATCGTGAGCTGCAGCAAAAACATCCGAGCTAAAAAGACCCGTGACAAGAAACAAAGTTAGCACTATGAAAACGACAAATGAGAAACGCTTCCGCTTGCGACGCGTTTCCATATTCGATCTTCCGTATCAGACTAGAGGAAAAATGGAAGGTGAACTACTGCACGTCTACTGATATCACTAGGCTTGCTGCGACTGTGCTACTAGCACCAGGGGCCGCCGTCGTCTGCACCATGACTATCCATGTGGTGCTTGCAGGTAATGTCATATACCCCGTTGTGGCTGGAGTGTTCCAAGTGGTGCCTGTGGTGTTGTAGTAGAAGTTAGCTTGTACGGCTCCGGCTGTGTTTTCGACAAAGAAGTTGATGGCCGTGAAGTTACTGACTGAAGCGGTTCCTGAAGCGGGCGTGATCGAAACGTTGCGTAGTCTGAAATTGTGAGATGCAGCATCCGTATTGCTGATGTTGAGCGGTTGATCATAAGTTAGAGTAGCGTTAGGATATGCCTTTAGGGCAAGGTAGACCCACGTTGAGTTGGTTCCCATGGTAGATCCTGTGGGAAAGTCGTTTCCCGAAACAAAAATCACTGTCGCGCCAGTTATCGTCACACTTGGCTGCATTAATACCGAGTAATAGACAGCAGCACTTGCAGTGCCAATGAGTGCAGCCAATGCAACAAGAATAATGAATTTGACATACTTCTTAGACAATGCTTTTCTCAGATTCACTTTGTCACCTCCCCTACGTGGACGTTATGAAATAGTGCGTGCGAAATTCGCTTGAAAACAAGAATGCCAGCGCACGTTGCCATAGCAACACAGGAAACCACCACGGTTATTTGCTCAATTGAAGACACCAAGGAAGCTTGCGAAAGGCCATACTGAGCAACAAGATATGAGCTGATCAGAATTGAAGGGAAAGTGACAACTGCTGACCACTTTCTCGATGTTTTATACTGTCGTTTGGGCACTGTGAGGTAGATGTTTGTACCTATAACATTCACCAATACCGCGATGAGGTAACCATAGCAATACCAAAGCCGCGTGGATTCCCCGAGCCCTGGAAAAACAAACCTGCTTGCCACAAGAGAAAGAAGACCAAAGAAAGCCGCCACCTGATAGATGTAAGGAAGCTTCTTCGGAAATCTATCCTCGCCGAGGTAGGTCAACAGGCTAAGCGCTAGGAATAGGAAAACGCCTACGAGAGCAAAGAGTTCTGGTGGTATCTGTGCAGGATATGTCATTTATTACGACCCGCAGAGTTCAAATCAGACTCGGATATCTAATGATAGAAGACAGGACGTTTTGTTTTAAACTGTATGAATTCTCACTAATGAGCGACAATTAAGGCGCGTACTTCCAAGAAAGCGAGCGCTCTGACTTATGGCACCGCGTCGCTACTTAGTTATGCGAAAAACCACGCTTCAAAAGTCCCCGTGCGTATCCATTGAAAACGTCATTCATGAAAAGGCTTTTCAGATACTTAATGGTACCTAGATTTCAGTCTGATAACATGTCAAACACATCTAGCGCCGATGCAATCCTGACTCAGGCCAAAATAAAGGAAAAAGAGTATGATTGGCTAGGCGCGGCTGAGAATTACGCGAAAGTATTGGACTCAATATCGGCACAGAATTTCTCAAGCTCAGGCGATCTCCACGAGCGCTTAGGTTATGCCTTCCGCAAAGCTGCGATGCAGGCCGAAAATGTGAACGAGTTCACGAACAGGATGAACAAGGCTGCTGCTCACTATGGAAAGGCTCTTGAGGCTTACGAAAGGATCAATGGCTCTGAGAAGGCGAATGCCAAAGGTCTTCGATGCAATGCTACCAACGCATACATTGAGCATTGGTTGGCGTCTGACAGTTCTGAAAAGAAGAAATGGTTGGATGAATGCTGGAAGCTCGCAACTGGGAGTATGCGAGCATTCGAAAAGATAGAGGAACGAAGTGAATTTGTGAAGACATACCTCCAACTTTCAGACGCAGCGATTTTTCTATTTACCCGTGAACCCGATTTCAAATCCCGCGAAGAGGTAATACAAGAGGCAGTGAAGTCGGGCGAGATGGCAATAGAATTCCTCTCAACCTCTGGGGATGCTTGCCAACTTGCGATGGCCTACGCCCGAACCGTCGTTTTTCTAGGAGTTTTCAGCTACAACTTCAGAGACATTAATGAAAGGGAGAAGTATCGACTGGAAGGCCTCAACTATTGGGGCAAAGCCAAACAGCTTTCTGAACAAATAGCGATGACCGAGTCTGTGTATCCCGTTTTTGGAGGCCAAGTTTTCTTCGGCTTGGAAGGCTCCGATCAAGCGTTTGAAAACTGTACGAAAGCGTTAGAATACGGCAAAAAGATGAATGACAAGTTCATTATCGGTTGCGCATTAGATTGGCTCGTCTACCACACTGCATGGAAGCTTGAGGGAACCGATGATCCAGCTGAGAAAGAGCGCGCCATTGAAAGGTGTCTAAAATATGCAGAGGAATCACTGTGCGAGTTCAGCAAGGTGCCTTTCGTAAGCCCCCGCGGCGATCTTGCCTGGACTAGAGCAGGAATTGAACAGAGCCGTCTCTATTTTCAAGTTGACGTTGAGACTGATCCGAAGAAAAAAAGAGCCTTACTTGAAGAGGCTTTCCAGTGGGGTCTGCGCAATCGAAAGGTGTGGGAAGAATCTGGTTATCCGGAAATCATGATGGCTTGGTATGGTGGGGGAGGCTGGCTTTGCCACAGGCTCACCAAATTCGAAGCAGAGCTTGTGGAAAGAAAAAAAGGTCTTGAAGAAGCCCTCGTTTACATAAATAAAGCCAAGGGAATTCAAGAGTGCCTTGTCCCTTTTCAATACTGGAATATTGGTGTCATGCGAAGTTCGTTGGGAAACGTTGAATATGAACTTGCTGAAGTGACCGAGGACTCGGAGAAAAAGAAGGCTTTGCTCGTGGCTGCAGTGGCCGACAAGCAGAAAGCAATCGAGTTGTGCATCAGAGAATTGACGTACATGATTAAGAAAGGCTCGGGGACCTCTCTCTTCGTAACCGTGGGAGCACTGCAACATGGATATGCACGCGCGCTTGTTCGTTTGTACGAATTAACGGGCGAGAAGGAGCATCTGAAAAAAGCGGTACAGAGTTATGACGCTTCAACCGAATCCTATCAAAAGCTCAGCTTGGTGAGTAGAATAGCGGAGAATTGTTGGAGAAGAGCACAAGTATATGACAAGCTTGGAGACCATTTGGCAGCCGCTCAGGATTTTGAGTGTGCATCACGGAGCTACGCTTCGGCATTAGAGAAGTTCCCACAGCTCAAAGGCTTCTACGGCGACCATGCGCTGTACATGCAAGCTTGGAGCGAAATTGAAAAAGCAAGATTTCATCATCAGAAACAAGAATATAAAATGGCAGAAGAGCATTTTGACAAAGCCGCAGGTCTTCACAAATCATTGAAACGATGGAACTATCTCGCACCTAACTATTCAGCATGGGCAAAGCTTGACAAAGCAGAAGAACTGAGCAGGAAAGAGAACAGTGAAGAAGCTCTTCAAGCCTTTGAGACAGCTTCCACACTTCTAGAGGAAACCAGAAAGTCTCTGGAAAACCAGTTGCCAACGATCGAGGACGCCGATGAAAAAGAGATGGCAGAAGAAATGTTGAAGGCTACCGACCTGAGACATAAATACTGCATAGCACGAGTCGCAGTTGAAGAAGCCAAAATCTTTGACAAGAAGGGAGATCACTTTTCAAGCTCCGAGAAGTACAGTTCAGCAGCTGAAATCCTCGAAGGCATACAGGAAGCTGTAGAAACAGAGCAGGACAAGAAGGAGTTCAAACTTATCGCAACTCTCTCTCAAGCTTGGGCAAAAATGACCAAGGCTGAAGCCGAGGAATCGCCAGGTTTATACGCGGAAGCATCTCAGCTATTTGAGAAGGCCAAAGAGCTTAGCCCCAACGAGAAAGCAAAGACGCTAGCACTGGGGCACAGTCGCTTCTGCAGAGCACTTGAAGCTGGAATGGAATTTTCCGACACGGCGGACGAAAAACTCCACAACATCGCCATTCAGCAATTGGAAAGCGCCGCAAGATACTACGTGAAAGCTGGCATTCAGAGCGCTTCGGAATACGCCAAAGCAACCGAACTGCTTCTAGACGCCTACTCAAACATCAACAACGCAAAGAAAGAAGCTGACCCTGAAAGAAAAACAAAACTGTTTGCAATGGCCCAAAAAATCCTGCAAACTTCCGCGGGCTCTTTCATGAAAGCTGAACACCCAGAAAAGAGAGAACAGGTTCTGAGACTCCTTGACAAAGTGAAAGAAGAACAAGAGCTGGCTATGTCCCTCAGTGAGGTGTTACACACTCCTACAATTGTCTCTACAACGACGGCGTTCAGTACGCCTGCTCCGAGTCATGAGAATGCTGTGGGTATTGAGAAGTTTGAGAACGCTAACATACAGGCAAACATCATTTCCCGCCAAAAACAGCTAAACGTGGGTGAAAATTTGGACTTGGAAATAGAGCTTGTCAATGCAGGAAAAGGCCCTGCGCTGTTGATGAAAATCACCGAGCTCATCCCGAAAGGCTTCGAACTGGCAGAAAAACCCGAAGTCTACAGGGTGGAAGACAGCTATTTGAACATGAAAGGAAAACGACTTGACCCCTTGAAAACCGAAGAAGTGAAGCTTAAACTCAAGCCGAAAGTTCAAGGCGAGTTCTCACTTAAACCCACGGTACTGTATCTCGACGAAAACGGAAATTACAAATCGCACCAGCCTGAGCCACTGACCCTCAAGGTCAGCGAACTTGGAATCAAGGGCTGGCTAAAAGGATAAAGATGACCTGTCAAGTTTTACGGAAAATTAGCTAGCGCGCTGGCTTTGTCCTTCTTCACCCTCTCACATCCCAGTCCATGTGCGCGTATGTTCCTGCACGCGTGTGAGGTTGTGTAGAAGGATGGATGTTGAAGAGAGGGAGAAGGATTGAGCGTCACAGCGCAGGGTTGGTGACCGCAGTAGAATTTTGGTTGATTTGTTTAAAATTTAAACCTTGCAGATTTGAAAAAGAGACATTCTTGTGCGACATGTGACATTGAATTGTTCGGGCGTCATAAGACCAAGCATCGCATTTCTTCTACTGAGAGGCAGTTTAAGTGTCGCCCTGTTCTTTGTCTCGGCTCTTTATGTAGGTTATAAGTCGCTTACGGTCCATTTTCAATTCTTGTTCCTGTTCCACTAGCTTCTGTTCTATGACTCTGAAGAGTTTCTTCAGATCAACAGGCTTGAGAATGTAAGCGTCCGCCTGTTTGTTGACGGATTCAGCCGCGTTTTCCACGCTCGGGTACCCGGTGAGCATAATCTTCTTCATCTTAGGCTCAGTTTCAATCATCCTCGTCAGAAGTTCCGTTCCATCCATGTCCGGAAGTCTGATGTCCAAGATTGCCAGGTTGATGAAACATTTGTTAGACTTTTCCACTGCTTCGCGTCCAGTCGTGGCAGTTTCTACGCCATAACCCTTGGAGGCTAGATACTTGCTTATGCTTTTCAGAACTGTTTCGTCATCGTCGACCACGAGAACCGTTTTCTTGCCTTGTTTCAAAAATTTTCCCCTGAACCGTTACTTGCCATCTTGTAGATGAACTTTTCCTTTTTCGGAGACAGCAGCGGTTCGGCGAAATTTATGCCTTTGGCGAGTTTGTTTCTCAAGGTTATTGTGCGCACCGCTTCTGTTGGGCCGTTATCATGAGATTTACCATCTGATTTCTGTTTTTTCCACTATGAGGTATTTGACTGCATCATTCAGTATCAGTGAGAAGGCTGCGGAGCTGGATAATACGAAGAGAGTCTCGCCGATGGGTATTGGTACGAGTCCTGGAAGCCCAGTTGTCGTTACTATGGTTGCTGCGATCATGCTCAGTATTATTGCGATGAACAGGGTTCTGCTGGGTCTGGAGTTCCAGAAGTGTCCTCTTTCTCTGACGTTGAATATTAGGAACATCGCGGAGTAGAACAGGATCTCGAATGTGAACGTGTAGAGAGTCTGATCGGCCACGGTAAGATGGAAAATGTTCAGTCCGGCATAGAGCAGGGCAAACGATTCCCCGATGACGAGCGAGCTAAGAATTGTGGAAACCTTCACTAAACTGGCTACATTCCAAGCATCGGGTTTTTTGGACGATTTCTGGTTATCTGTGGACAGCGCTATCTTCACGAAGTCCGTCATGAAGAAATAGAGTATTATCACGAATGCCGAGACGACGTAGTCTCCTGTCAGGAGGAAGGCTATGACCACGAATGTAGCTATTTGCAGGGTTCGGACTATTTTGCTGAGTATCCACGCGGTTATCCTCTCGTAGATGATTCTTCCATGCTTGATAAGATCCACGATGCCCGTTAGCCCTTCGTTTGTTAGCACGACGCTGGCCGCACCTTTTGCCACGTCTGTCGCGTTGCTGACGGCTATGCCCACTTCTGCCTGTCTGAGCGCCGGCGCATCGTTCACTCCGTCGCCAGTCATACCTACCACGTGTCTTGTGGCTTGAAGGCTCCTGACAATCGTGTATTTATCTTCAGGATAAACTTCAGCGAACCCGTCACTCTTGTCTGCTGCAAGCGTGGCTTCTATGGGGTTTTCTTTTATGGATTCTTTCAGGTCTGCTGCTTTGATGACCCTATCTCCCAGTCCAACGTCGGCCGCGATTTCTTTCGCGATTGGAAGAGCGTCGCCTGTCAGCATTTTGACCGAGATGCTCAATTCTCTGAGTTCTCCTATCAGGCGTTTTGAATCAGGCCTAGGCGTGTCTCGAAGCGCCACTAAACCCACGAGCTCAGCCCCCTTCTCATCGTCGGTCTTGGCGACGGCGAGCGTTCTGTAGCCCTTTTCAGCAAATTCATTCATGCTCGTCTCGAGCTGAGCGATAGCACTCTTCTCAAGTCTGCAAGCCGCGGCAATCACATCCACTGCTCCCTTCATTACCCGCAGTTCCCGACCGTTTTCCTCAAGCGAAGCTTCGGTTCTGCGCGTCTTCGGATCAAAAGGAGTGAAACTTTTCTGTTTAAATGACGGATCCAAGAGATTCTGCTGTTTTGCCACGTTTATAAACGCCATGTCTATCGGGTCCTGATTTGCCTCCTGAGAGGCCAGAGCTCCGTAGAGGATGACCTGTTGTTCAGCAAATTTGTTCAGCGGAATTATTTTCGCGACCGACAGCCTATTCATGGTTATCGTGCCCGTCTTGTCTGCGCAGAGAACGTTCATAGTGGCCGCGTCCTCTGAAGCGCTCAGGCGAGTCACCAAAACGCCCTTCTTGGCGAGTTCCATGGAGCCCAAAGCCATGCTGACCGTGAACATCGCAGGCAAAGCGACAGGTATCGCGGACAACAAGAGGACCAAGACTATGGGCAACAATTTCGTCGGATCTTTTGCCTCTGCCAAAGAAAAAACAACGAGTACGGCTATCAACGTGATGACTATCACCAATAACCACTTGACAACGTTCGAGATGACGTCTTCCAGATGCAGTTTTGGCCGTGCAAGCTGAACGAGTTGAGCGGTTCTCCCAAAATAGGTCTTAACTCCTGTCGAGATTACGATTCCGTTGGCCTCGCCCCTCTTCACAACCGAGCCCGAATAGAGAATGCCATCTGGCTTCTTTTCGGCAAGGAGCGATTCTCCTGTCAAAGCTGATTGGTCGACTTCAAGCTCGCCTTCCATTATCTTCACATCAGCTGGAACGAAGTCGCCGGAACGCGTCCGAAGTATGTCGCCGGGAACCAATTCTCTCGCGGGCAAGTTTCTCCACGTGCCATCTCTAAGAACTCTAGCGGTGACCTGCAGTTTCTGCTTCAATGCTTCCACTACGCCGGATGCTCTCTGCTCCTCTACAAAACCCAAAATCGAATTGAATACCAGAAGCCCCGTCACAATGTAAAGGTCCGCGTAGTTGCCCAGAATCAACGAAAAGATTATTATGAACTCAAGCATCCAAGCAGTAAGACCCCAGAACTTCTTTGCAAACGTCACCCAAGGGCTAATCTTCTTTTCAGGAACTTCATTATACCCATACTGTCTTAGCTTGGCCTCGACATCGGACGTTTTGAGCCCTTTGTTTGAGTCTGAACCCAGTGAACTAAGCACCTCGTCAACTTTCATCTGATCAAAAGGCGACCCTTTTTCTGTCAGCTGGGGTTTCTCCTCGAACATTTATTTGCCAATCTTAAACGTGAAGAATAATCATCTGTTAAGCAAATATAAAAAGAGGGCGGATTGGCCCTGCGTTTCCTGTCTGCAAGATCCTTAACCGTGCAAGCGTGTGTTAGACGGTTGACAGCTCCATTATCTTTCTAACCACGTCGATAACTGCAATCACCCCTATGACGTGATCGTTTTCATCGACGACGAACGCGTGATCTTCTTCGCGTTTTATCAGCATATCTGCTGTCGCCTCCAAGCTTGTGTCCTTGGCTATCAAAAGCGGTTTGTGCATGAGTCTCTCCGAGAGGTGGTCTTTCATTTGTCGAGGGTCGATATTTCCAAGGTCTTCCATGGTCACAGCACCCACGACTCTTTGAGTATCATCCAACACTGGCATGACGCGGAAACGCGTTTTCTCGAATGCTTCCAAGGCCTCCTTGACCGTTGCAGTTTCAGATACTGAAACTGGTTGCTGGGTCATGAAACTCTCGGCCAACGTTGCCTTGAGCCCTTCAGGATAGGAGGCCTTTGCCCTTGCATAGAATTTTTCCAAAGCTAACTCTTCTGCTTTTAGCCTGGTGCGCGGTTGGATCGAATAGAAGGACGCGTTCCCCGAGACTAGATAGCTGACTCCGCTTGCAAGAAGAGCGGGTATCGCGTATATTCCGCCTAGCGTTTCGACCACGAAGGCGATTGGAGTCAAAAGAATCTTGTGGGTCCCAGCGAGCAGGGCAGCCATGCCGACCGCTACAAACAAAATTTTGAAGTTCGCGTCGGTTAGGCTGGAAAAGAGAAAGCCGATGCCAGCGCCGATTATGATTGTTGGGAAGAATAGGCCTCCGCTTCCTCCGAAATTCAGCGTCAGGACGGTGGCAAATGTTTTGAGCAAGATTATCGCTATTATCAGAGCAATCGTGAAGCTTGTCCCGTTGATTATTGCGTCCATGAATTGCGTTCCGACTCCAATCGAGTAGATTGAGAAATAGCCCATTAATCCCAAAAGAACCGCGCCAAAGGCGACTACGCCGACTGTTCCCGCTTTCTTCCTGATTGACCCTCTGAAACGTTCGGCACCGTTGAAGACCTTGGTGAAAAATATGGCGTACCCGCCGCATATCAAACCCAGTACGAGAGAGAGGAATATTCCGGTCAGTGTGAGTTGTGCCTCTACGGCGTTTCCGAATATTCTTTCACTACCGAGAATGAGTACAGCAATCAGATACGAAGGTATCGAGGCCACCATTGCCTCGATGAAGGTCTCCATGTCTAAATCGTTTCGATAAGGGATCTCCAACGCAAAGAGAATACCCGTCAAGGGCGTTCTGAACACCGCGGCCAGGCCCGCGGCTGCTCCCGCGATGAATATTCTCCTAACGTTGTATATGCGAACTTTGAGACGCCTTGAAACGTTTGAGGCAATCCCTCCTCCAATGAGCAAACTTGGGCCTTCCGGGCCAGCACTGCCTCCAAAACCCAGAGTCACTATTGAAGCAAACGTCTTGACAACCGTGTCTCGGACACTTACCTCTCCGTTGCTCAGGTGATACCTCTCCAGAACTAGATGAGTACCGCTACCGGTTGTCTTGGTATCAGCAAAGACTTTCACAATGGCATACGGCACTACGAGTGCGACAATAGCAAACAGAAAGTAGTACCAGCTCGTTTTCCTCAGGAGGTTAAGAATTGGATTCCAAAGACTAGTGTAAAGAAGGTACACTCCAGAAGTTGAAGCAGACGCCGCAATTCCGATGCCAGCGATGAGCAAATAGTAGTACCTGTTGCGGCTTGCGATTCTGCTCATCTCTGAAGAACCCCAAACTAGACTGAATACTCACACCAGACTAACAACAACCCCTTTAATCTTTTTCTCATCAGCTAGTGCGGACTACCCACGCGTGGATTTTCGTCGTTGTGATTCAGCATTTTGACTACGTTCACTTTCACAGAATCGTTAATCAGAAAGAACAGTATGGCATACCCCCAGACGAAACCAGCGAGGGCCCAACCAAGGGGTTGCATCAGGATGCCGTACACAGCCAGAACCGTACCTCCTGCCTGGGTGAGTTCAGTCGCCAAGAACAACCAAATCGACGGAAGAGGACGAGCCCAGAAATGCTGTTCACCTGTGCGGGCGAGGTAGAGTGTCATGTGCCCAGCTACAGCCAATTTCAGAAAGATCAGAGTGTTCAGGGTTAGTAGACTGAGGTGGAGCACGTCTAAACCGATCCATAGCAAAAGAAAACTCGAAACCACCCCTGCAAGACCTAGCACTGTGGCAATCGTGAGAACCTGGCGCATGTCCCAGCGAACCGGGCCTTTGGAGATTTTTGCGTTGTCGTACGCGATCATCATTATTGGAAGGTCATTCAGCATCGCAAGAATGACCAGCATCAAGGCGGTTATCGGTTGAAAGCTGAAAACAAGAATCGCCAGTGTCAAGAATATTAAAACACGTGTTGTTTCCGCGATTCGGTAAATCGCGTAATTGCTCATGCGCTGGAATATCTTTCGGCTCTCTTTTATCCCGTCAATAATGACTGAGAGCCCTGGTCTTGTCAGGACTATGGACGCTGCAGATTTTGCCGCATCCGTGGCCCCAGCGACGGCAATTCCTGAATCGGCTTTTTTCAGGGCGGGCGCATCGTTAACTCCGTCTCCTGTCATGCCTATGATGTGTCCGCGCTCTTGAAGGAGCTCAACGATGCGATACTTGTGTTCGGGAAAGACCTGTGCAAAGCCGTCTGCTTCCTCCACGACGCTTTGAGCTTCATTGTCATTCTTTTCCAAGAATGAATCAGCTGAAACGATGTTGGTTCCCAATCTGACCTCGCTGGCGATTTCCCTTGCGATTGCGATGTGGTCGCCTGTCACCATCTTCACGTTTACACCCATACTCTGCGCCGTCTTCACGGTCGATGCAGAATCCTCACGTGGCGGATCATATATCGCAAACAGACCCGCAAACTGCCATTCTCCTTGCTTGTCAGTCTTTGCAACTCCCAATGCGCGGTATCCTTTTCTTGCGAATGCTTCCACGAAACTATTGACCTTTGAACCAATCGTTTTGTTGTTTGTCACGAGGGACAGAACGACTTGCGGCGCTCCTTTTGTCACCTTGAATCGGTTACCAGCCGTATCCTCTACTGTAGCTTCCGTTCGCTTTGACGTCGGATCGAAAGGCTTGAACCCCACTATCTTGTAACTGCCTATGGTTGCAGCAACTGTCGAAGACGCTCCAGCTTTGGAGAGGATAGCCATGTCGATTGGATCATTGTCTTCTCGTCTGGAGGCTAAGGATCCAAAAAGAAGCGCGTCTTCATGAGTGAAATCTGCGAAAGTCTCGAGTTCTGTAACGATTAACTCATTCTTTGTTATTGTGCCAGTTTTGTCTGAACACAGAATGTCCATTCCGGCCATTTCCTCAATTGAGACGAGCTTGCTGACTATGGCCTCTTTCTTGGCCAATGCCAAGGCGCCCACAGCCATGGTGACCGTCAGAACGGCCGGCATGGCTACTGGTATGGCTGCCACGAGCAGGACGAGCGCAAACTGTCCAGTGCTGAGGATGCTCTGGTGACGGATTAGAGCTGCAACAAGAATGGTGATGACCAAGCTTGTGGCGAGAATTATGAGATAGTTGCCGATTCTTATCACGGCTTTCTGAAAGTGGCTTCTGGTCTTGGCCTCTCCAACGAGTTTCGCGGTCCTTCCGAAATAACTGTTGACGCCAGTTCCGACCACGAGCCCGTTCATTTCGCCCTGGCGAATCACTGATCCAGCGTAGGCAACGTCGGAAACGTGTTTTTCAACGGGCAAGGATTCACCCGTCAGCGCCGACTGGTCTACGAGAAGATAATCCCCTTCCGTTAGTTTGACGTCAGCCGGCGCAACATCACCCAAACGTACTCGGACAACATCTTCGGGCACAAGCTCGCGAGCGGGTATTTCACTCCATCTTCCATCTCGCAGAACCCTAGCTTTCAAAGCAAGTCTCTGCTTTAGCAATTCAATGGCATTGTCCGCCTTGTATTCCTGCCAGAATCCCACGACTGCGTTTACGAAGAGTAAGACGAGAATGATTGCGAAGTCATCCCAATGTCCGATGACCGCAGACAAGACTACAGCAACTTCTATCATCCACGGAATGGGACCCCAGAGATAACCAAAAAACTTGACTGGAAGGCTCGTCTTCTTTTCAGGAATTTCATTCGGCCCAAATTCTTTCAGACGCTTTTCAGCTTCAGCTGCAGACAGGCCAGATATGTCTCTAGACGATTGTTCCAAAACATGCTTACCTTCTGGTCTTGACAGAGCGTTCCACTTCTTAAGGAAAGCGGGAAAAACTGAAAAAATCGTTCGCTTGTAGGCCCAGAAGCGCGGCATCAAATGCTCTTATCTCGTAACCGGATGCGCTGTTGATGGTAACATATTTACCGTCCGAGTTTACATGTTGAAACGTGACTGTTGCCGGTGGCAAAGTTTGGCGGATCGTAGGGAATCGTTCGAGTTTCTCACGAAAAGAATAGATGAAGCCCTCAAAGGCGAGGAAGACAGGGATGGAAAACTAAGAAAAGTCTGCAGACTGCTCAAAGACAATGTTCCCTATTACAATTGGGTGGGTTTCTACATCGTGGACGAAAAGAGGAGGAATGAGCTCGTTCTAGGTCCCTTTGAGGGGGAACGCACGGAGCACACCAGGATAGCCTTCGGAAGGGGCATATGCGGTCAGGCCGCCCAGATTGGACGAACGTTTCTCGTGCAGGACGTTTCAAAAGAGAAGAACTATCTCTCATGCAGCACAAACGTGAAGTCTGAAATCGTCGTTCCCATCTTCAAAAACAAGAAAGTAATCGGCGAACTCGACATAGACTCTCATGCTCTCTCACCGTTTACTAACCAAGACGAAGCCTTCCTCAAGAGGGTAAGCGAAATGGTGTCCAGAATTCTCTAGAGACACAAAAGCGTCAAGGAGAAAATCACCCGTTTTTGATATGAAAATTCTTAACCTGCAAAGAAGTGCCAGTCTAATTGAGCATTTTCTGAAGCCTCAACTCATCCCTCACTGGCAGTCCGCCTATTCCCCGTAGGATCTTTGCATGTTTCTCGGCGATGACGTTAGGTTTTACTTCGAAAATCTGGAAGCCACGCGACTGGTAGAAGCCTAAAGCGGGCAAATCGTCGTTTGAAGTTGAAACAAGCACTTTGATTTTTCCGAGCTTTCTCGCTTCAACCTCAACCTTCCTAATCAATCTTCTCCCGATTCCGCAGCATTGGTATCTCGGCAGGACGCCTAAAGCAACAACTAAGAGGGCATCGCTTGTCGGTGAAAATGAAATAAACCCGATTACCCTTTCTTGCGCTTTGGCAACAAAGCCTGGCAGTTCTGCAACTCTGAATTTTCCGTCAAAAGTCAACTGTTCCTCCTCTCCCCAAAACCTCCTCACGAATTCTCGAACAGCAGATCTTTCCTCTCCTCTTACAATCTTGTGCACCGCGAACTCCAGTTCCGACTTCGTCAAGTGAGAAGCGCACACAGTTGTCAACTCCGCATGCTCCGCACAAAGCAGCTTGCCACAAACCCCGCACCTATAAACTGCGTCTTTCACACATTGCTTGCAGCCCATCTCATCACTCTGTCCCTTTTTAGGAATGAAAAGCAAGTGGTATTCAACGTATAAAATACTAGCTCACCCCAAAACATCCGAGACAGCGCGACTGCGAATCGAATCTTGCACTAACAGAAAATATCCAGTTCCGCGAAATACTATCTTCTCAGCCCCGCGCAAAAAACTATATAACTTCAAAGGTTTAGTACTGCTAGAAAACAGCGAGGTTTTCCGTACATGAGTGTCCTAGGCAAAGACAAGCTGAAAGAACTTATTGACAATTACAAGTGCGTTTACCCATACGATTACAACCTGCTCGACGGAGACGGGTACATCTTGACGGTGAGGGAGGAAACAACTCTCAACTACCTAGAACACAAGAACCTCATCACCCATGAAATCGTCTTCACGCTGCCCACAAACGTAGCCCACTTGACCGCCAAAAGCAAGTACGGCAGAATGGGACTCTCGTTCCTGAACGCCGCAAAAGTTCACAGCGGATTCATCGGAAGACTCGCCCTGGAGCTTGTAAACCTCAGCAACGACCGCCGCCCCATCACAATCAAACGCGGAGACCCGTTCATGCACGTAGAATTTGTAACCAGAGAAGGAGAACCCTCCCCATACATGGGAGAATTCCAATTCCAATACCTTTCAGAAGAAGAAATGCAAATGTACATCCCAATTCTTAAGCGCGTCTTCCCAAACTACGAAGAACTGGCAAAAACGTGGCTAAAGAACAAACGTCTACTCGCCTAGAACCCAAACCAAGCACACCCATTTGACTGGACAAGAGTGCCAGTCGCGCAGGCTAGTTAAATAATTAGAGCGCGTTGTTTAGGATACTGAGAAAATCAGAGAAGAGAAGCGTTGAATTTGGACGCGGGGTTTTGATGCCAGAAAAAGTTTTTCAGAACTAAGCTGAACGGAGACTGCGTTTTGCGAATGAAGCTCCCAGCAGGCTCTGTTCAGACCCCAAAGTCACTCATAACAACATACAAACTCACTGTACAGTTGCTAACCTGCAGGATGATTTCAGGATTAACCCGTTTAACGATGTTAAGACATAGTAACGGCTTCGGTCCAAGTCTGCGCTCAGAACTGCTAAAACCCTCCAGACTCATCAACACGCCTACAGGAGCCGAGAAGATGATTGCCGTAAACACCACCAGACCAAGTTAAGCACTCCTTGCCACTTCACGTCCCAGTTTCAAAAAGTTCATTCAACACTTTCCCCAATTATTTAATTCACGCGCGCGTCTATGCGACGCTTGCTGCCCTAATATCTAGAAGTTCTGCTGAAACATTTGACGCGCGCTTTTGATGTGTTTCTATTTCTGGAAAATGTGAATTTCCCGCCCGATCTTGTGTCTTTCTTCCTCGTCAATGAGGGATGCCGTTTCGATCAAATTCTCATATGCAGTGTTATCTCTGGCACGAACGTCTTTAGGAAATAGGGCGACTTTCTTGAAACCAATATTCACCGCTTTTTCTTCAATGTTCATGGTGACCGGTTCTCCTGAACGAGTTTTTATGTGAGGCGTTATCAGCACCAGCCGCCCATCTTTTGTGAGGGTCTGGTGCGCGCTTTCCAAGAAATCATAGTATAACGGTGTCAGCTTGCTGATTATCTTTGTCGCGTATGTTGTGGTGGCAACGTGCCTCAGCGGCGGGCCCAGATCGGGTTCTGTTGCTATGCAATCTACATTCTGTCGAATTTTCTCCGTCAATCTGCGTGAATCTCCCGGCAGAACCGCGTATGCTGCATCTTCCAACGAGTACTGTTTCTTGAGCCACTCAAGATTTTCCTTGGAAGCTTCAACACACCATGGGTTCACGTCCAGTCCGATTACTCTTGCCTTGGCCAGAAGCGCTTCCTGAAGGATTGTGCCGACACCGCAGAACGGATCGAGCAGAGATTTTCCAGCCGTGCAGAAGGCCAAGTTTATCATGATTCTTGCCAATCGCGGCGGCATACCAAATATCTTGCGCTGAAAGGGTCTGCCTATGTCGCGTTTCTGAAATTCGAACGGGTCATGCACTGCGACAGTTGTGGACACAAACGTCTGTTCTTTACCAACACAAAACAGCACTTCCGCCTTCCTCTCAACCAAGCCTTTCTTCAACACTTCAACGTGACTCAGCTGAGGCTGCGGTCTGTTCCTGGGAAAGCCGATGAACCCCGATCTTCTACCGTGAGCCGCCAACTCATGCTTCAGAGAGCTTCCGACAAACCGTTGCATCGCTCGTGCAACTGGACGAAAAGACCGCTCCAGAAAGTATACGCTCACGCCAAAAACAGATTTTCCAGAAGTAGCGTCAACCATTTCATCAACTATGCCGCTTGTGGAAAAGCTCATCCTGATTTGTGCCTGAGCCTGCTTGCTCTCTTGAAGAAAAGCTTCTTTTACCGTCCAAGTGGCAAGGTTCGTGACAACCTTCCCTATCTTTATGAATCCACCCATATCAGCGGCAGTCGAGGTACTCAGAGCCCCTTCTACTTTAACCGTGAAGAAAGCTGGTGTGACCTCGGAAAACTCAAACCCGCGGTTTCTACCTTTAAAATATGCTACAAGCTCCGCTAGGGACAGCTTCCAATTCTTTCCTGGAACAAACACGTAAATGTTCTGATTATCTAAGACCATGTCTAAACATGTGAGTACTGGTGCCAGGCGCATAAGAGAGTAATGGTTTTACACTTACCCTGAGTGTATTCCAATCATTTCTATCTTGCCATTACCTAGTTTTTTCGTTGACATTCAGGGATGTTCTCGCTGTTTGTTGCTTATTCAGGAAATCTTGAGCACAATTACTAGAATCAAAAGGCATCAACGGGGAAAGCGCAAGAGAGAAAAGGTGGCAGTCCATGTTTCTCAGTAGAAAAGGCGGTCTCTTGGGTTACCCTCGAAGAAAGAAGAGAGAGGAACTGAAAAAACCTACGCCTGAGAAAAAAAGAGAAAGAAAAGAAAAGCGGAAGAAGAAAAAGCTTGCCAGACTTGAAAGGCAGCAATACGGATGAGCATTGAGCATGGATATGCTGTAAGCTGCGTTTCGATTTTGAGGATTGGCTACGCTGAAATGATTACAATGCAGTTTGGAACAGAACTTTATCTCTCCACATTTTTGCATTTATCTGCTACCTTCTCTTATGCTCTATCCCTTTCTACATGGCAAGACCCACAGGGCAGACATATACCCAGAAGCAGACAGGTAGGCAGACAAACAGACAAAAACGAGTTAATAGAGCAATTCCTGAGTTTTCGTGTTGCTAACGTGTTTTTTGAGTGTACTCACGAAGATTTTAATCTGTGGCATTGTATACTGTGATTAAAGGGCAAAGGGTATTGGAAGAAGAAAAAAAGAATCGCTTGCAAAGTTTCAACCGTTTGCTTGCAGTGCCGACTTTGGTCTTGTTCATAGTTTTGGCCATCTCGGGCTACGGTATCGTAAACCCCGTCGTGATAAGCGAATTAACCGGGGGTATTTTTGCCGATCGTTATACATCGCTGCAGGTTCACACGGCGGTGGTTCTTCCGGCTTTGGCGTTGCTGATGATTCACATTCTGATTGCATTCAGATCAGCCCTGATTCGCTGGGGTGTAAAAGATGGCAATCTTCTGAACGCTTTCTTGATTCTCTTGGGAGCCTTCACGGTGACCTTGCTCGTTCTAATGCAGTACCTAACGCCATGAGGAGCTGAAGAAATGCGAAAGCAGCTTGGAATAATATGCATGGCCGTGATAGTGGCTGTTGCTCTGATCAGCGTCCTACCCGTGCAGAGCGGGGCTGACGCACTTCAAACATCAGGAGTTATCAGCATTTACGGAGATGTGAACAGGCCTCTGAACTTGACCTATGCTGAACTGCTTTCTTTTCCGATGGTTTCAGAAGTGGCAGAATTGAAGTGTGTGGATGGTTTTCCAGACGTAACCGGCAACTGGACGGGAATACCCCTTTTCTACCTCTTGACCCTAGCCTAGATTAACGCCAGTGCCTACAAGGTCATCACGTACGGCTCGGATGGGTACTCATCAGACCTTTTGGTCGAAGACGCCTTGAGGCCTACAACCATCCTTGCAGTGGCAGACAATGGAACAACAAGCGCTAGCGAGATTGAACCTTTGCCACGCCTCATCGTTCCAAACAATTGGGGTTACAAATGGGTTGCCGAAGTGGATGCGATTGAAGTGGTGAATTATGATTACAAAGGAACGTGGGAGAGCAGCGGATATTCCGACGACGCAGTCAGACCCGGCCTGACTGTTCTGCCATCGATAACGCCTCCTCTTCAAGAGTTGGATTTTGCGCTTGGAAACCTAACGTTTAGCTCGGAAGCGTTCACAAACGCCTCAATCACTGGGTACGAGCTCAACTATTCACAGAAGCAGATTAGTCTAAACCTAACCGTGCCTACTGGAACGACAAGCTTTGCAGATTTCACGCTACCTCAAAATTTTCTCAAAAATCCATACAATGTTACTGTAGACAACCGAGCAATCGACATCGTTGAAGCTGACCTAACCAATCAATCATTTGTTTACGCCCTCATCCCAGAAGGCTTTCACACTGTTAACTTGTTTGGCACTGACATCTTCGGGTTTGCGCCTGAAATCAACCTGAATCTGCCCCAGAACATCTACACTGGAGAAAACGCCATTTTCGATGCGAGCAAATCTTTCGGCTATGGAACAATAGTGTCATATGAGTGGAGCTTCGGTGACGGCACCAATGGAACAGGGGCCGTTGTGTCACACTCCTACAACAAAGAAGGAACTTATCAAATGGCGATTAAGGTCACAGACAGCAATGACCTCAGCAGTTCTGAAACGTTAACTGTAACGGTCGAAAGCCCGCCACAGTACGTTCCTCTTGCCGTGAAAGTGGTTCTCGCAACAGTTTTGGCTTTGCTCATCTTAATGTTCGCAGCTCTTGTCAGAAGCAGAAGAAAAAAGGGATCGCCCAAGCGCGCCATCGACATCGCAAATGTAGTTGAACTTGGCGATAATGCTCTAAGCTCCGCCGACGATATTTGCTTTAGCTGAATAAGATTCGTGTTTGACGCCGTCAAGTTCAAAGCTCTAATCAGGGTCACCAGAATCGATTGAGAGCATCCTCCATTTCTGAATTCGAAGAGGAAGTTTAGAATGTTCTCGAAAGTCTGAAAGTCTACGAGTATTCTCGGAAAGTGTAGCTGCATTTTGTGCAACGTAGAAACTGTGTTGAGGATTCGTCTGCTCCTCTTGTTTGCACTTGCCACACGTAGGCCACATTGTTTCCGCATTTCGGGCACTCCATCCTCACGGTGGGTAGGGTTCTCAATTTCTGTTCCTCTTTCCCTATCACTGCCACGAGCTGCGTTGGCTTATGTTGGAAAACCTTGGCGACTTTGGGTTCGATTTTCTTCGTTGCAGCCGGTTTTTTGTAGCCGCACTTTCCACAGATCAACACTAAGGTCTTTTCTTCGCCGCTTTTTCCTTTCTTAGCCTCAAGGCGAGAACCGCATTTTGGGCAAAATTCCATGAGTCTTTCTCCGTCTTTCGTTTCTTTAGCCTTAGCAAAGTCTCTTTTAAACTTTCTTATGTTCAGCTAAATATTCAAGTTAAACTGGCAGGCACCAGAAGCGACAAGATGCGCGACGCGCAGGGCCTCTGGAATGTTGCTCCGCGTGGAGGTCAACTGGACAATCCTTCGCGCATCACTTTCCTGAATACCGCAGATTTCCAAGTACACTCTTTCGCCTCTGCTTCCAGTCTGCACCTCGAAAATTTGCCCAGCATCCTGAACAGCTGCCCAGCGTTCCGCGCTCCTCGGCAGATGCCTCAACGCTGCATGAATTTCGCTGAAGTCAGGTTTGTCGCGCGTCACGACTATGACGGGCAGTTTTGTGAGGGCATTGAGTTCTTTTATGTTGACGATGTTGAAGCCGCCGAACGTGACGCCGTCGAGCATAATGACTCTAACCTGGCGGTAGTGCGCAGATTCAACAATCATAGAGGATATCTTATCCGTGGCGTCGAAATCATCTACTTTGATTCTGGTGCTCAACACTCCGTCGAGCCAGTAGCCGCCGCGGAAGACGACGCCAACAATGGGAGCGTAACCCCTGTGAGGAGTGAACGGTCCATCATCGACTCCTAAGACGCGGATTTCAGGTTTAATTGTGCGAAATTTCTTTACCGACAAACCTTTTCCCCATTAGCTCCAAGACAAGAGTAAGAGACAGCAATTATAAGCTTGATCAATAGTAACGGCCAAGGAGGGGTTGAGCATTGGGCAGAGCGTTCTCATTTCGAACGGTCAGAGGAGGCCTTGCAGAAGTATTGGCGGATCATGACTTGGCTTCTTTGGGCGACTCGTACGTGAACTTTGCGTACTCGCTCGCACTGTCGGTTAAGAGGAAGAAACCGCTAGGGGTTAAAGTCAAGGGAAGCGTGCTTGCTGAGGCGCTACGGAAGGCTGGGCTGAGGGATCATTTAGGCTCGAGAATGTCGAGACATGCTCTCGCGGATGCAGCTGAAGCGCTGATTGTGTACGCGTGGCTGAACGGTTGTCTAACATTGGATGAGAGTGTCAAGATAATGAAGAAGAGTGAGGACGCGGTTGAAGGTGTTAGCGAACTGTTAGCAACGGTTAGGAGGAGGGTTACTTTTCCTTGAGCGCTCTTACGAGTTCTTTGCTGAATTCCTTGTTCATCCCACGCGCGCTTTCCAACGCGTCCCGCAGCACCTGTTCAGGCTTGACTGTGCCTTTCGTGCGGACGTAGATTATTGCGTTAGGTGTAAGCGGATGCGGTATGTCGTAGCCAGCTAGATCCACGCCTTTTTGTTCCAAGATTTTTTTCTGCAGTACGTTACAGACGGTGTGACCTGTGCCTTCAATCTCTATTCGCAGCTCGTTCGATGTTTTTTTGAGCACGTTAACTTTCATCCAGACCCTCTTTCCCATGTATCAGGCCTTTTCCGTAGTCGGACGCTGTTTTCCGTTTTTCAATCCTTCCACACTTGGGGCAGTGCATGCCTTGGCGGCGGGGCTCAAGAAGCGTGCCGCAGTTGGAACAGAAAGCGTAGACGACGCCAAGGTTCTTGTCTTTAGTAGACAGGTGGTACGTTCGGTTTTTTTCGCTCACGACTTTGGCCCTTATGATGTCGCCAGCCTTGCACACGTCGTACATCGAGTCCACGTACCTCAACGCTACGTCGGAAACATGCAGAATACCCGTGAAGACACCGTTGATTTCTTCTCCGCCGATTTCAAATATGCGTGCCCCCGCAGTGTCTGACTGCGCGTTCGAAACCTGCGCCAGAACTGTACTGCCCAGAGCAGGAACCTTCGATGGGCCGATGAGCTGATGCACTGAAACACGTCTGTGAACCAAGTCGATGAGAATGCGACCGATGACCTTGGAATAGATTACACCGTCTTTGACGTATGTTCCAGCGTCGGGAATGAACTCCTCAATCACACCTAGACGGTCGCCTGGCACGGCCAGCTGACCGATTTTCTGTTCCCCAAGTTTTGAACTCATTTCAAATCTCCCTCTGTCTGTCACGTTCGCGTCAGATGTCTGTCGCATTAACTGAATGTTTATAACTCTACTTTATGCGCCTATGAATAAACCTTTTGATAAAAGTTTAAGGATAGAACACGACAGAACAAAGTCTCGTGCCCCGCGCTTTGTCGCAGACGGTGTCTGGGTTCTGGAACCCGTGTTAGAATGCTAAATTCAGGCGTTTTGAGACTCAAATTGCCGTTTCAGGTCAGGAATCGCTCGACGATATTATAGAGGACGCTTGTCCCGAATACAAGGTTCTCTGTTGATATGCGCTCGTTTATTCCGTGAATGGTCTGCTGCATTTCCGAGTACGATGTTTCTGGTCGAACAGGGTGAAAACCGTAGCATACACTGCCAATCTTTCGGAAGAAACGGGAATCCGTTCCCCCGGTAAGCATGACAGGGATCGAGCCGCTGTTGGGTTCAAACTCTTTCAAGACCCTCAAGATCGTGTCGTAGAGTGGAGTGTTCAGCGGCGACTCGGTGGGGTCGTTCGCCTGAATAACTTCGAAGCTCAACTTATCCATGCCTGCATCCCCCAAGAGCTTTTTTATTTCGCTCAGGGCTTCTCCGGGTGTTTGACCGGGCAGAACTCGACAGTCAAAAACTGCTTCACATTCCGATGGTATTATGTTCTCCTTCACTCCGCCATGGATGATGGTAGGCGTGACCGTCATTCTGATTCTGGCCCGAAGCTCTTCCGCCAGGTATTTTTCCTTTTGAGCCAGCTTGTCCAATATCTTATCACCCTGATTCGGGGTTTTGAGCAAGGCTGAAAGATATTGGAAGCTCTTGCACTTTGACAGCTCACTGACGTACTGTTTGACGGTTGGAACAAGCAAGGTTTTGGGCTGGAAGCTACTTATTTTCTCAACGACCTTGTTCATACGCAAGATGGCGTTGTCTGCAGCGCCAGGGACCGAACCGTGGCCTGGCGTTCCACCTGCCTTAACCTTGAACCACAGTATGCCCTTCTCGGCAGTGTTTATGGTGAAGATGTTCTTTCCATCGATTTTCATAGCCATCCCTGCACCTTCGTTCAAAACGTAATCAGCGTACACCTTGTCTGGATGGTTATGAACAAGCCAACCTGCACCCTTATCGCCGCCCTTTTCCTCGTCGGCCGTTGCGACCAAAATGACATCGCCCTTGAGTTTGACTTTGTTTCTTTTGAGAAGCTTCAACACCATAACCTCGACAGCCGTCATCCCCTTCATGTCCAACGCGCCCCGGCCCCAAACAAACCCATTCTTGACCAGGCCGCCGAAGGGCTCAACGCTCCATTCCTTCGCGTTTGCGGCGACGACGTCCAAATGCGAGAGCAAAAGTAGACTCGGCTTCCCACCTTCTCCCTTTAGCCGAGTTACAACGCTGCCTCTTCCCGCCTGAGACTCCAACAATTCGCATCTGAAACCATCCTGTTCCAGTGTTTCTGCAACGTATTTCGCGGCGGCAGTTTCATTTCCAGGAGGGTTCGTCGTGTTTATGCGGATTAATCCGCTCAGAAAACTGGTGACTTCCTCTTCGACTCCTCTAAGCAGCTTCGCCGGCATCTCCTATTCGCCTGCTAACCTGTTTATGAAGCCGATTGATTAAGACTTTGCTCAGACGAAGTGAGCGATCAATCGAGCGCGCGCCATACTATGCGCTTGATCATCGCCCTCGGCTCAATAAACAAGAAAAGCGCGCGCTACTTACACGCGCTGCAAATAGACAATAAGTTTAAGAGAGTTGAGGTCGGGATTGTAAATTTGCTTGCTGGGCGAAAACAAGCTGATGTAGTGTTAGAAGAGGCGTCATTTGCTTGGCTTTTTTTGCAAAGAAGCAAAGAACAAGGATGATGGTTGTCGTAGCGGTTGCGGTGTGTCTTGTTTTTTCAGGTTATACGCCAACGTGTTTTTCCGAAACGGCCAATGTTTTCACTTTGCCGTGTACTATTGACACGTACGGAAACGCTTGGAGTGGAGAGTTAACTTTTCCTCTATCGGGACCAAATAACAGCAATTATCTAGTGGTCATGGACACTAACGGCAGCGTTCTGAACTTGCGTGAATCCAACGGCTACAACGCCGTTTACAACATCGCAAACAACACTCTGCTGTTCCAGGGCGAACCCTACGTGGACGGAGCTGGCACGGCTCCCACTTACGCCACACACGTATGGAACTTGGCCACAAACACGACTGAAGACTTCCCCACCGTCATCAGTCACCATGACATCCAATATGATCCACTCAACAATACCTTTCTCACGCTGCAAGACTACGTCAGGACGGTGGGAAACAACTCCATTCTCTACGACAAGATTGTGCAGGTTGACGCAGCAGGTAACGCGTTGTGGACCTGGGACACCTACGACTATATTCCGCTAAGCGAAGCCTCCCCGTTCAACGAGACATCTTCAATCAACGGGCTAACAGTGATAGATTTCACTCACGCAAACACTCTGGACTGGGACTACAACGACAGCATCATCTACCTAAACCTAAGAAGCACAAACACTTTCTACAAAATCAACCAAACCACCGGCGACATAATATGGGCCTGCGGCGAATTCGGCAACTTTACCCTCCTCGGTGCTGATGGTCAACAGGTTTCCAGTTTATGGTATCACAGCCACGACCTCAAACAAGCCGCGCCCGACGTGTTCACCATGTTTAACAATGATTATGAAAACAACACCAACCCTGCTGACTGCCACAGCAGTCTGATAGAACTCACACTTAACGAGACAAACATGACCGGGTACGTTAACTGGAGTTGGGAAGCCCCAGCGCAATACTGGACTACATACGGAGGCGCCACCGTCATACTTCCAAACGGCGACTTCCTAGGGGACTTCGGTGATCCAACGCACCAATATTCGCAAAAACAACCTTGGAACTTCAACGACACAGGCGCCGTGTTTGTAGAAGTGAACACGACGGGCCAAATAGTGAGAACCTTCACTTTTCCAGTCGGCTACTACGCCTACAGAGTTGACGCATTAACCGTAACGTCGCCCCTGCCATCCCAAACAGTTCCGCTAGTCTTCCCCGTAGCCATCACCGCTCTAGAATTAACCGCCGCGATTATCATTGTGGCAGCTATCCAAACCTTCAAGAAAAAACATAAGCAACCCTGAGAACCAACAGCAACAAATAGAACAGTACGATCCCAAAAGCACGCTGAGGCTCCGAACAAAAGCGGGCGCTTTCACTTTAACTCTGGACTCTCTGTACTCATCTAAGAGGTTGCATTAACAAACTCCTTTTAACCTCAGAGGCTGCGTCTTTTATCAACACCAGCTAGAGTGCATGCTCGGGTGCACGTCAATTAGAAAATAAACAGAGCAAAACTCAGTGTTGTCTCAACAAGCAAAGGGGAGATCTGTTACATGACTGATGAGATTCAGGAGAATTTCATCAAGAGATTTGGCAAGATTTTCCAAAAAACAAACCCTAAGTGGCCTGAAGTCGCACCAATCTTCCATTGGCTAAAACACGAAGCTTCTTGCGCTAGGGAGCTTGACCATCTCAGAATGATAGACAGACTCAGAAGATTGACGGAAGAGAGGTTTTCCCAATTCAAGCGTTTGCAAAAGAATGTTGACAAGGAATCGAGAAAGGTTAATGAAGAACAGAAAAAGAGGGATGAACAACTCAGAACTACTGCATCGAGAAAGGGCGGAAAAGTAGCGGTATTTGGGGGAGAAAGCGAAAAAGAGAGGATTCCACCTTCTAAGTGACATCGCCCGATCCCTGGAAGAAAGGGAACCTTGTGAACAATTCAGCGCACGCGGCATGCTCTCCGTTGTTTTTTTTCATCTCTTTTCTATGACATAGAGATACACCACGAACTCGTGTCTTCGTCTTTCGTGAAAGGCGAACATGTGGGGTATAGTCATGATCATTGGGTAAACGGCTCTAATCGTTCCGCCATGGCTCTCTATGAGACTTCTGAGAAAGGGCGAGGGGGAAAATCGAAGGGCGTCATCCCTGCGGCCTTTTGGTTTTTTCGTCAACGTGTCGTTGCTTTTTGTGCCTTTGTGGAGCGAGTAGACGGTTTTGCCTGACTTGAGCGCTTTTTCAAGAAATTTGCGATCTGCGCCTCTTTTTTGCACGCCGAACGGTGGGTTTTGAAGCACCGTGTCGAATTGCCCGCAGACGGCGTCTATGTCCGCGGTGACCCATTGAACCTTATCTTTCAGTCTTATGTTCGCAGAGTTTTCAGCGGCAGCTTTCACAGCCGTTCGGTCTATGTCTACGCCTACAACTTCTTTTGCGCCTAGAAACGCGGCTCCAAGGGCGAGTCTTCCGGTGCCGCAGCCTAGGTCCAGAACGGTTTTGTCCACGATGTCACCGTACGTGTAGGCTGCTGTGTAGAGCATTTGAGCTGCAATGCTGGAGGAAATCGTGTATTGTTCGAGGTTTGGGTTTGGCGTCGGGTGTGGCTTGATGTTTGAAAGCAAGATTTCTAAATCTAGCTTTCGAGCAAGCCTTTTCTGCATAGGTCTTCCCAGGTCATTTTGCCAATGGTTACTAGTGTTTCGTTGATGGTGAGGATGGGCTTTCTGAATCTGGCAGAATCGTCAAGCGATATTCTGGGGCAGGCTGTGTTTACAAAGGCTTCAATCGAAGGAAATTCCATGAGGGCTTCAGGCGTGATTTCTTTCATGGCGAAAAGATGTGCTGTCTTTCCTTCTTTTTCGAGTTTCTCCTTCAGTTGCAGTGCTTCTTCGAGTCTCTTTTGTCCTGGTTTCAGCCCGATCAGAACCGCGAAGACCTTCGCTTTTTTTGCTTCTTGCACGTGTGCCCATCTTTGTTTCAATATTGTTTCGGCTTCTTTGTCAACGGAGGCGGCTGTGTTGTCGTAAGGATCTACGACTATTGTGGGTTTCGAAGTTGAAAGGGCTACGCCTAAGGCGTGAAATTGTCCGCCGCCGACGAAGAGGAAGGCTTCAACATCCTTCACGATCGAAACCGCGTTGCTGTAGTCACATCCGATGACTTGGCCGGGATATCCCAGGCGTCCAGTGTCGCCTATCACAACGATTTTTCCGTGACGGGTTAGAATCTCTCTGACTTCGTCGAGGGTTTGCACGTGTTGAACCGTCGTGGCTAGGCCTATTTTTCGCCATTTTTCGAGCATCGGCAACGCTTTTTCGACGACCGAAGGAACGTTCAGTGTCGCTCTGGCTTCGACGTAAATCGTTGGGAACCGTTCGTACTTCACCAGTTTAGAGTGGCCGTAATGGATTACCAAGTCTACTCCCAGGTGTTCAGCGTCTGCTGTTGCAAGATCGCAGGCGCCGTAGCACGGGTCTGCGGAGATTATCGGGAGAACTCCGAGCTTTTCAATGGTTTTCGCTATGCGTGGCGCTTCGGGTTTCAGGCCTTCCGGGAACTGAATTAGGACGCGTTTTGCTCCGAGTTTAAGGATTTCCTGTTTAACTCTTTCCTCTTCAAAATCGAATTGTTTCATTCTCGACCCTTCAGCAAAGATTGCGGAAAATGAAATCTGGGTTCAGAAAGAAAAGGGTGCTTGTGCGTGGTCTATTCTGTCCATTCCCAATCTTGTTTCGGTTTCACAATTGGATGCCCGAGGGCTCTTACTTCTTGTTCGGCGAGCCTTTCCAGAATTAGTTTCTGTTCAACGCTGGCGACCAGTTTCTTCGTGGCTATGACTGCGTCGTTGTTCACTGAAATGCTGTCTATTCCCATCCTCACCAAGAACTCTGCAAAGTCCGGCAGGTTTGACGGGCCTTCTCCACATATAGAAACTGTTGCGCCGTTTTCATGGGCGACTCTGATGAGGTGCGCGATTATTCTTTTGACGGCTGGGTCCCTTTCGTCGAAGTATCCCATCAGCCCTAGGCGTTCTGAGTCTCTGTCAATCATGAGTATTCCTTGAGTCATGTCGTTTGAGCCTATCGAGAACCCGTCTGCAAGCTTTGAGAATTCGTCAGCGAGTATGGCAATTGAGGGCGTTTCAGCCATGAACCACACTTTGAAGTCTTTCGATCTCTCCAGGCCTTCTTGGCGCATGATTTCCAGCACCGCTTTTGCTTCCCACAGGGTGCGAACGACTGGAAGCATGGCCCACACGTTCTTGAGGCCCCATTCCTTTCGACATTTCATGATGGCTTGGCATTCAAGCCTGTAGGCTTTCTCGTACCATTGGCTTATGTAGCGGCTGCAGCCTCTCCATCCGAGCATCGGGTTGGCTTCCACGATTTCATATTTTTCTCCGCCCTTCAGGTCTCGGTACTCGTTTGTCTTGAAGTCGCTGAAGCGCACCACAACCGGACGCGGCATTATTCCTCTAGCAACGGTTGCAATTCCTTCCGCGAGCTTGTCGACGAACTTTTGGCTTTCTCCTGTTTCAACGAAACGCATCGGGTGTTCGCCGATGTAGCTGGCCAAAATGAATTCGATGCGCATCAGCCCTATGCCCTCGAAGGGCAGGTCCTTGTACTCGCCCACTTTTTCAGGTACTCCCAAGTTCATGTAAATCTTCGTAGCCGTTACAGGCACCGACTGGAACACGCCTGTACCCATCGCTGTTAGGCCCGCAGCTGTTCCTGCGGCTGATGATAATTGTTCTGTCAGCGCTTCCATTATTCCCTCGTACACGACGCCGCTTCGCGAGTCTACCGTGTACTGTTTTCCAGTTTTCATAAGTTTTGTGGCGTTTTCTGTTCCGACAACGCATGGTATGCCCAGTTCGCGGCTCACTATTGCCGCGTGGCACGTTACTCCGCCCTTGTCAGTCACTATCGCTCCTGCCAGCTTCATGAAGGGCACGTAGTCAGGGTTGGTCATTTCCGTGACGAGAATGTCACCTTTCTGCATGACTTTGGCCGCTTCCTCAGTTGTTGCAACGATTTTCGCCGTGCCTGCGCCGAAGCCTCGTTTGCCTGCGGCGATTCCTTTGACGACCACCTTCAACGCTTCGGCTTTCTTGGTTTCTTCCGCCTCGCCCCCTGCCGGCGCTTGGCCCATCTTTGCAGACCAGACTGTTTCCGGCCTCGACTGAACTATGAAGACGTTGTTTGCGTAGTGTATATCCCCGTCAATTGCCCATTCGATGTCCTGAGGCTTTCCATAATGACTCTCGATACGTTTGGCAAGTTCTGCGAGTTTTTGAACTTCCTCGTCAGTCAAGCACGGCATATCCTGCTTTTCCCTAGGCACTTCAGCGTGAATCGTCTCTCCCGTCTTGGGATCACGTATGTACTCGACGGTTTTGTGAGCCAACATTTTCTCAGTAACCTTCAACGATTCTTTGTCGACCACAAAGTCGTCAGGCGTGACTGATCCCGATACAACTGCTTCGCCTAGGCCCCAGTTGCCATCGATGACTATTTTCGTCGTGTCACCCGTGACAGGGTTCAACGTGAACATGACGCCCGCGGCCTTGGAGTTTACCATTTTTTGGACTCCGACACTGATGAAAACCTTCTCGTGAGCGAAACCCTTCTCGTTTCGATAAAAGATGGCGCGCGGCGTGAAGAGGCTGGACCAGCACTTCGTCGTATTAGCGATTACAGCGTCACCGCCCCTGATGTTCAGGAACGTTTCCTGCTGCCCGGCGAAGGAAGCGTCGGCCAAGTCTTCGGCCGTCGCGCTTGATCTGACGGCGACGAAGACGTCTTTCATCTTGAGTTTCTTGCACAGTTCGTCGTAGGCCGATCTTATGGCCTTCTCGATGTCCTTGGGCATGCGTGTGGACTCTATCAGTTTGCGGATTTTCTTGGAGGCGAGTTCACCCTGCTTGGGATCGTCTGGGTTGGTCATCGTCTCGTTTATGATATCGTAGATTTTGGTTGCTATACCCGTTCCTTCGATGAATTTCTTGTAGGAGTAAGCTGTTATCGCGAAGCCCGGCGGAACCGGCAGATGGGCATACGTCATTTCGCCCAAGTTCGCGTTCTTGCCTCCGACGGAGGGAATGTCTGTTCTCCTCAAATCCTCAAACCAGATTACCAAGTCCTCGCGCATTTCACTCAACAGGGCTCACCTCTTCCGGCTTAGACGCTGGTGGTGGAGTCTTTTCAACCACTATCCTACAAGGCATCGGAAGCTTTGCCGCGCCGCGTTTCAGGGACGCTCTAGCAAGCTCAACTGCATCTGCGTTAACACGGACGCTTATTATCGTCTGCTCAGGCCTCACACGGGCAGCAGTTCCAATGGGTGTTCCGAAGGATCTGCGCATACCCTGTTGAAGACGATCTGCGTGAGCCCCGAAAATCATCTTGTTCTCCCTCAGAATCGTGTGAGGATAAGGGCAAACCTGCAGCTGGTAATTGTTCACGAGCTTTTCCAACAGCTGACGGTTTGTCGCAATCCGCGCCGCTTCCAGAGCGTTGTGACGAATCTGCGCGCTCTGCAAAGACACCAGTCTGGCCTCATACTCAAACTTGGCTTTCGTATCTCCCATAGTGAACTTCGTTATCTTCGGCTGCGGAAAGCCCCTCACAAACTTCTTCCGAGTGTAATTCTGTCCCTTGACAGGCCTGTAATTCTTTGCGTGCATTTTACATCCCCTTGTGAAAAACATACCCCATATATTTAAGCATTAACAACCGAACAGAACACATCTTGAAAAAGACGCGCGGGCCTATATCGCAGAGCAGGGGTCGAAACGCAACATCGCATTTTACGCCGTTACATTACACAGCAGCATTACATCAGACGCAAACAAAGAAAGCCGAGGGGCACCGTTCACAATGAAAGAGGCTAATGCACGCGCTGGAACCATTCGATCAGCTTGTTTATGCCTTCTTGTAGAGAGAATTTCGGTTTGTATCCGAGCATTCTCTTGGCTTTTTCTATAGAAGCGTAACTGTTTCTCACATCTCCCTGTCTGGGACTTTTGTAGATGGGCTTCAACCGTTTTTTGTCCAGTTTTTCCTGAAGTCTTTGAACGAGCTCATTTATCGTATGAGGAACGCCAGTCCCAATGTTTATCGCTTCGCCAACCCCCTTCGCAGAGTTCATTGCCAACATGTTTGCCTCGACGACATCCTCAACGTACACGAAGTCTCGCGTTTGCTCACCATCCCCGAAAATCACCGGACGCTGGCCACCTGACAGCTTGTTCAAGAATATCGTGATGGCACCGCTGTAAGCACTGAAGGTTTGTCTGGGCCCGTAAACGTTGAAATAGCGCAGACAAACCGTCTCAAGCCCGTACGCACGATGGAAGACTCTGGCATAATTTTCCGCGGCCAGCTCAGCAACTGCGTATGGCGAAAGAGGGTTGACCGCCAGACTTTCGTCTACAGGCAGCGTCTCAGTGTTGCCGTAAACCGAGGCTGACGAAGCCTGAACGTAGCGCTTCACCCCTGAGTCAACCGATGCCTTGAGAAGGTTTAACGTTCCGCCCACGTTCACCTCATTTGCCAAGAGCGGTTCTTCAAGAGAACGAGGCACGCTGACCACCGCAGCATCGTTGAACACCGCGTCCACGTCCTTCACCAGACGCTTAACAACGCTGAACTTTCGAACATCTCCCCGGACAAACCGAAATTTCCGGCTTCGACTGCAGTTTTCAAGATTTTCCAGACGCCCAGCGTACAGGTTGTCCAACACGGTGACCTCTACGTCCTGATCGATGAGTCTGTCCGCGATGTGACTACCTATGAAGCCCGCTCCACCCGCAACAAGAACGCGAGAGAACTTTGTCACGTCTTCTTCACCTTTTGGTATCTCCCTGCTTCAGCGCACTGCTTCGATTCGAGCCCCCAGACACATGAGGACGCCGCTTTTTGAGCTTGCGTGTTCGAGAGGTAACTTCACCCTCTCTCGGGTTTGTCAGTGCCGCGGTCTTTACCATCATTTTTCCGAGGTATCTTGCGCTTTCCATTCCCTCCTTGTCTCGTGTAACTTCACCCTTTTGCCGTGCAATGGCGAAGGCCCTTCCGCCGCTGGGAATCACCATCCTGACCGCCGTCAAGAACGTCAACATCTGACTGCATGCGCTCGAAACTCCTGAACGGCGAGCGACCGCGATGACTCCGCCGACTTTACCCGCAAAATCTTTTCGTCCCCTCGCCAAGGCCAGGAAACCAATTCTGTCTATGAAAATCTTCATTTGAGCCGACACCGCCTGGAAATATGATGGACTTCCCAGTATTACGCCATCGGCACGGAGGATTTCCCGGTAGATTTTCTCACAGTCGTCGTTGATGACACATTTCTTATTGGTGAAACAGGCCTGGCAAGCGCTGCAAGGCTCTAAACTGTAGTCCGAAATGCGTATCAGACCTACCTCTGCACCCTCCTCCTTCGCAGCGGCCAAAGCCTCGGACAGTATAATATCAGTGTTTACTCCAGCCCTCGGACTGCCACTGACGCCTATGATGCGCAAGCTTCCAACCCCAACACGTTACGGCAAGCCTATCTTCCGCCACGGCATAAATAATCTTTGGCGCAACCGTTTCCTGCCTGAACACTTTAACTCGACTCTCCCCCCTCAGCCAACGTCTTTTCGCAACCAGCCTTTTAACTGGGAAACCCAGCGTTGAGTGCAGGCTTGGCGGACCGATTCATCTCAAAGGCGAGATCCCGTTCCGTCTAGGAAAGTCAAACAGACTTCCTAGTTTCTGGAAACCTCGTCTAAAAGCACACTCATTCCCTCATGAAAAGGCCGGTTCGCCAAGCTCCACAGAACTACGTATAGGATGAGAGTGACTATCACGATTAAGCAAGGGGAAGCTCAGATCAGCCTTCAGAGCAATTGTGTTGACTCGGCCAAAGAGGACATTTTCGTAAACATCACTTTGCATCATGTTCCTGGTGACCTAGTGCAGAATTTTATTCGCCACGTGGCTGCCAACTGTCCAGGCGGCGTAAGTGAAGCGGTGCAGAATTTGATGCGGGAGGCACTGAAGAAATGAGCAAATCTCCACGATGTGAAGAGGGCAGCTGCGAGTTCATTCCGAGAGTCAACACCCGCGAACCTTTACTCAAACGGTCCGAAGACGAACTACGCTACGGGAGACTCTGGGCAGAGGTCGAACTGCCAGAACTCTTGGCCCGCAAAGAACTCAAGAGGGAAAACAGCAAGCTCCCGCAATTTCGCATCAACGAGCAGTAGGATTTAGGTGTTGACAGTTGACATGTTGAACATCGGCTAACTTTCGAAAAAGCAAGCTGGCTTAGTGGACAAGGCGACGAACTAGGTAAACTCCTTTCTTTCGAAAAAGATCAATCCTAAAACTGCGGTTATGATGAAGTAAAGTCCTATTATTGCTAGGCCTTCAGGGACATAGGCGGCGTAGGACGTTATTGTAAAGCGCGCACGCGGTCCAATGGGATTATGTGAGACGTGGGCCGGGAACCCCAGAGGGTTTAGTATGTTTCCGATTATTCCAGCCCCGTAAGTTAGGATGAACCAGGGTTCAACATTGATGAGGCTTGAAACAAGCAGTTCTATCAGTGAGAATACGAAGAGAAAGAGGATCGCTGTCAAGAGGATAGACATGCTGCTACTCTTGAACAGGGAACTGAAGAAGAAAGTGAAGCCCATCACTGCGGCTAGGTAGAACCAGGCGTATAACAGTGATTGACCGAATTGGATTGGGACGTTAGCGCCGAAGTAGTATAAGCCGTTGCCAAGGGTGATGGTTGCAAAGATGGCGAAGATTACGGTGGCCGCAATGAAGGCTGATAGCCACTTTCCAATGTATATGCTCGATCTCCGGATGGGATTTGGAACTCCGAAGTAGCCCGTTTTGTTTTGGAATTCGCCGCTAATGGCGTCTCCGCCGAAGAATATCCCTCCAAGTATGATCACGAAGGTCACGCTGTTTCCCCACCAGCTTGAGTAGAATGTCAGTGCACGGAAACTCAAGGTATCAGTAGTTGGATCACCGAGAAAACTTGGGGGGCGATAGTATCCCACCAAGACGGTGAGAATGGCGCTTATTATGAAAGTAAGTAATAGGAGTATGAAGAATCTGCGAGATCTGAAATAGTCGAGGAACGTGTATTTCATTGTGATGCCGATCTGCTTAATGCTGCTTGGCACTTTATTCTCAGTTACGATTTCTATTTCGCTCATGTTTTGTCACACCGTGTCCTTGATAAGTTTGAGGTAAGCGTCTTCTAGTTCCGATGACGCTGGCCTGTAACTGATCACTCCAACGTTCATTCGCACGAGGTCGGACAGAAGTCGTTCCTGCACATCCAAGCCTCCGTTGAACCTGATTCTCAAATTCCTATCATCTTTCATCTCTGTAGCTACTACGTCTGCAAGAGTTCCTATTTTCTTGGTCACGAAAGCAGCATCGATTGAGCTTAGCAACCCAACTTCCACTATGTTTTCTCCTCCAGAAACCTTGGCCGACACTTTGGAAATCGTATCGTAAACTATTAGTTTGCCATGGTCTATCATCGCAACCTCGTCGCAGACCTCTGAAACCTCGCTGAGAATGTGGGAACTCATGAAGATCAACCTCTCCTTCCGCTTCAAGGATTTCACAATAGCTCTGACCTCACTCATTCCCCGGGGGTCAAGTCCGTTGCTGGGCTCGTCTAAGACAAGTATGGTTGGATCGCTAAGAAGCGCAGAGGCAATACATATTCTCTGCTTCATTCCTTTCGAAAACTTGCCGACCCTCTTGTCTATCCATTCTTCCATCCGCACCTCAGAGACCGCTTCTTCAATTCGCTTAATCCGCTCTGTCCTAGGCACCCCTCTAATCTCGGCTATCATCATGAGCGCTTCCTTAGGCGTCAATGAGGGATAAATCTCAGGAGTCTCAATCAAGGACCCAACAGACTCCAACGCTTTCTTCTTCTCAGTGTGAACGTTCACGCCGTTTATCAAAGCCTGACCAGAAGACGGCCTTATCAGATCCGTAAACATCTTGAGAGTAGTCGTCTTCCCCGCACCGTTCGGTCCCAAGAACCCGACGCACTTGGACCCCTCAAGCTTTAGGTTTAGACCCGAAACGGCAACAAACGAACCATAACGTTTAGAGAGGTTTACGGCCTCTATCGAAGGATTTGTCAAAGTAACCAACACTCGCCATTCAAGCACTTGTCAAACGCGCTTTTCTTCAGGCACTTCGTCATATCTCATAGTCACCGTTAAACGGCAAAAGATTATGGGCACTGAGTAAGCCCAGCTATTAAGCTTTTTCCAGAATTGAATGCCTTCTAACCCTTAACAGATGGCGCTTGCGACTGCTCTGAAAGCTCTCAGTTTGATCTTGGCCCGTTGAACGTAATTTTCGAGCTCAAACGTTCCCAATGGACCCGTTCAAACATTTTGTACGGCGACACGGAAACGTACAAAAACGTAGAATTAACTCCTTGGCTACCCACTTATCTGTTTGGTGCGAAAACAGCATGGCGAACATCAACGTTGAACTGAGGAACAGCGGAAGGGACAGGATCGCGATAGTGGCGGAAATCCTGGAGATGGCGCGACATGGAATAGTAAAGACTAACATAATGTATAACGTAGGATTGAATTCCGATATGCTGAGCAGATACGTCGGGCTCATGATGAACGCCAAACTCTTGGAGAAAGTTCTACTGGACAAAAAAGTGGTGTACAAGACAACTCACAAAGGCATAGAGTTCATGTATCATTGTTGCGAAATCGAAAGGCTCTTAGAAGCCGAGAATGAAATAAACGAACTCCACGGAAGAGCTGACATCCTTCCGCGAATAATGCAATGTGCCACACATCTAGGCGCGTATGCAGATCCAAGAAAAGAATAAACGAACACAATTATTCCTAAAAGACTGTTGAACAAAAACTCCCTGATCAAAAAATTCAACCATTGCTCGCTTGCCTTCTTTTCTTTGGTCAACGTGCATCTCAACGGTGCTAGCGATAAAGGTTCTCAACATGCGCTCTTCTGCTCCATGCGTCTACACCGAAACTTATTCGGAGGAAAGAAAAGAACTTCAAAAGGCTAACCCGAGCGTGAGCTTCAACACTCTCGCAGAAGACACAGTAACGCTCCGCCAGATCCGCCGCCAGTTCGTCTTCCAAGCAACGAGCACTGTCAGAGAAATTCGTAGGCAGGTTTGCCTAGGAAGCTTTGCCAAGGACAGTGTTTCTCAGTTCAGTGTATTTCTTATCAAGATCTTCTTTCAGCGTGGCCGCTTCTGAATTAAGTCTCGACCTAACTTCGGTATTCAAGTCCTTTGCTTTCATTATGTCTTGTTCTAACTTTTCCACGTCATGCTTCGCCGAAAACTTGAGCTCTTCCGTCCTTTTCAACGCTTCGACCTTGATCCTCTCAATGTTCGCCAGTTGGCCTCTAATGTCCACTTCTCTCTTTCCAAGCTCTTCTCGCATCTTGGTCAACTTTTTCTGGAATTCAAACTCAAAAGAATCACCCATTCTTGAGACCCTCTATCTAGGATTGCGTCAGTGTCGCATAAGCTTTTCCAAAAAAGATGATCTAGTTCACTCTTTCTAACGGACCCGCCTGCGTTTTGATGGTTGCAAAACAGTTGTGACTCAGTTGCTGCCACGATTTTGGAGCAGCCTGCACTTATTGTCAGACCACGTGGATGATTCTTCCTCCGCGTGGAAGGTGTATTCCTCTCTTGGTTACGAAGGCTAAGACCATGGATACAAGAAGCATGTTCATCATCAGCTGGTATACAGCGTATAATGGCATCAGAAAGGCGAGTTTTGATTTTTTGCCTTTGTTAAAGAGTCGTATGCCTATGGCTCCGCTAATTGCCAGAATGGCGAAGGGCAACATTCCATAGGTGAGAAGAAAGAGGGGAAAAGCGAAGCCCAACAAAAAGAACTGTAATGGAAGAGACGCAATGAAAACCAAGGCGAAGGGGCTCAGGAAACATTCAAGCCAAGCTTTTAGAACCCAAGGGTTTCCTTCCCTTGCAGACCACTTATGAAATGCCATGGTCTGCAGACTTCCGTACAGCCATCTCTTTCTCTGAGTTATCAAGCTTCTCAGCCTTGTGGGAGCTTCTGTGTAGCTAACTGCTTCCGGTTCTTGGCAGATTTTCCATCCTTCTTTCCACACTGAAAACGTGAAGTCAGCGTCTTCCGTCACGGTCCTATCGGAAACAGAAACCTTCCTAGCTATATCAGTCCTCACTGCCGTGCAGGCACCGGGACATATCAGAACGTTCTTCTGTGATGATTGACAAAATCTGATAAGAGTCTGACTCAGAATATATTCGATCTGTTGCAAACGTGTCAACAGGTTTTTTTCGTTTCCCACGACAACCATCCCGGCCACCATGCCCACTTCAGAATCTTTAAAGTGGGAAAGCATTCTGGAGATTGCATCGGGAGCCAAGACGCTATCCGTGTCGGAGAACACCGAGATTTCGCCTTTTGCCTGTGCAAAACCCATGTTAAGGGCGTGGGATTTGCCCAGGTTTTTCTCAAGCCGGGTGACTCCTACGTTAGCATGTTTGTCAGCGTAAGTCTTGGCGATTTCATAAGTCCTGTCTGTGCTTCCGTCGTCTACGACAATAATTTCTATATTGCCTCTGTAGCGTTGGCTCAAACTTCGCTCTATTGATTGAGCTATGGTTTTCTCCTCGTTGAAAGCGGGAAGTATTATACTGACCGCTGGATAGTGAGGATTCCACTTTGCGTAAGGCTTCCGCTTTTTCATCTTGAAAAGGAGCGCCCACGGTATCATGACGACTGTGGGAAACACGAATAGACTTGTCGAAAGCACCCAAAGAGCGTTGATCATGGGTTCAGAAAGGAAACTGTTTGAGGTTCCAGCCCATGGAGAAGCAGGAATTACAGCCAAGACTAGGCTCACATTGTACGCCAAAGCGATATCCACCACTTTTCTGGTCGCCTCCACTTGGCTATCGAATGTCACGTCGTCCAGCCGAATAATTCCGGCGCTTCCACAAAGAAGAGCATATTCTTTAAGCAGGCCCAGTGTCTGGTTTGTTATGTCTTGAATGTGGACTAGGAGCAGGCTAGGCTTGTCCTGCGAAAGCTGATTTAGGGCATCCTGGTATTGTTTTTCCGTAACACCGTTGCGCCACATCCATGTGTATTCCTTGAAGCCATAGTAAACGACAAGATCCGTCAAAGAAGAATTTCCTGTTAACCCAAGTCCCACTAGATTTGTCTTGTTGTACACCGAGGGTGTGGGGTAGTAATTGCTCAAAACGGAGAGTACCCGTTGATCATAGTCCTGACCTGGAAAAGCATATGTGTCAATTTCAAGGCCGCATTTCTTGAATATTTCGATGCCAGCCTCAATTCGTTCATTTATTTCTTCAACCGAAAGTTCGCCCGTGGGGCATGTGAACTCGTACGCTGTTGAGCCATCGATGGGACACTTGTGATCGTAACCGTGAACAGCGAGAAAGATATTTTGGTAGGATTGAATTTCTCGCAGGTAAGATACAAGCTTCGTCTGCTTGTTCAGAGTTGTGAGCGGAAGGTTTTCAGAAGCAAAGGGAACTATGAAAAGAGGGGGAACAAAAATGACTATCGCAGTCGCAATTATGCCCAGCATAACGATGGAGTATACCTGTCTGCGACTCATACCTGCCCACCCTCGCATCGCCCTAGCTTCAAGAGCCTTCATCTCGCCCAGAAGAGTTCGTTTTTCATTCTCAAGATCGACTATGGTTTGGTGCAATCTCCTCGTCTGTTTAGAGGCCTCCAGTTCAAAACTGCCATGTAAGCTATTTTTCGCCTCATTTGAAGTCCAAGCGTTTTGAGGCTCACCGCTGTGAACAAATGAACTAGGGCGTTTAGCCATACGCGTAACCACTCTGACGATTTTGCGAGTTTCCCTGCTTCTCCTTTATTTTACTCCGTTCTGTACGAAAGCTCTATATTAGAATCATGGATCGCACTTCTAGGGTTTACTTCTAGAGGAATCTTCTATTCGCGCGAGGGCGATTGCAGAACTTCCAAAATTCGAACTTCGTTTTTACGCCGTAAGCTGATTCGATAGTTCGATGCGGTCCAAGAACCGAATTAGAAAAACCTGACTGTAAAATCTCAAAAACTGCCACTATCCAGGACAGCTTCTCGACTACCCCAAGCATGTGGGAGTGGAATGTTTCTGTTCTTGACATACTGGCGTTATCGCAATTTCGCTTATATCCGTTCAAGACTTACACACTTCCTGAGGCTTAGGGATGAGGAGAAGGAGAAGGCTCTCACGAGATGATTTCCTGAAGACATACGACATAATCAGGCAAGACGGTCCGAAGGTAGAATACAGGAACCCCGACAAATGGAGAAACCCTTGACATCTAGCAAAGAGTCTTGGCTTCAAGCTCCAGAGTCTAGCCTAGGCCAAACTTTTGAATTCTATCTTCCTTGGAGTCTTATCTTCCAGAAGCTCATTCTTTCAACGTGTACTGAGCCAAAACACGCTCATCCAAAACCCATGGCTAACGTACCTATGAAAGAACAGCTGAATACCACTTTCAAACCATGAATGGAAGGCGCGTGTAAACAGCAACAGATATCTCCTGAAAATAAGCCTAGTTGAATTGCCAATGTTCAAATTAGGGAAGTCTCTTCTCTGCACTTTTTCATATAACATTACGAAAATTGAGGCTCAACCCTCAACCCACAAATAGTTAGTTCTTGACCGATTGAATAACTTTGTTTTGGTCTGCGATTCGAAGTTGACTGTAAGACAAATAAAGATGATTATCCTAGAATGAGAAAGATAGAACATGCGATGCGAGGTCTGCGGAAAGAAATTTTCAGGCTCCGGACTGAGCTTGACCCTAGATGGAAAACAAACGACTCTTTGTGCCGACTGCTACGCAAAAACCAAAGAGGAATACGGCAAGAAGAAAAACTGTGACGACTGCGCACACTTTGACGAAAATTCTTGTAAGATAACTGGAAACAAATTGACGCCGACCACTATTGGTTATATGGACTATTTTGTTCAAGCCGAGAAATGCGCTCACTATAAAATAGAAGTTGAGACCGAACAGGATGCTGTTGACAATTTTGAAAAAACCGGACGTTACGATGAAGCAGCTCAATTGTGTGAAAAACTCGAGATGCCAGAGAGAGCAAAGCGTCTGCGTCAGAAACAAGAAGAGATGACTGCTTCACGAGACGATATCAACAAACTTGTCAAAAAACTGGTTGACAGAGGACAAACACTAACCTACCACTGTTGCCACTGTGGGAGACCCTTAAAGATTGGAGCAAAATCCGTGGAAGTTCTCAAAATCTGCCCAAGCTGTGGATACAGCCTAGAAGCAATAGACATGGCAAAACTCCTCGACCAACGTATGACCTAGAGACAGAATCTCACTTTCTAATCCGTGCATCTCCTGGTTTCAGGAGCGCCTCACATGGACAGCGGGTTGAACAGGAAAATCCACAGGCTTATATTCGATTCTTTGAAAACAGTAAAACCAAGAGGAACTAGTACGTACAAGACCCTTGAGGTTCTAGGTCCAGAACATGAATTTGCGGTAGTTGACGACGACCTAACAGTTTTACCAATTGTTGATGAGATTCTAAAAGATTTCCATGGTCGTATAGTCAATTCCGCAAAATGTGGCGACTTCACCTTTGGAAAAGAGCTGCAATCGCACGTTATGGAAATAAGACCCAACGCGCCCTATACCTCTCCTCAAGCCTTCGATGAACGTATGTTTAACGCGGTCTTGGTGATGTCGGATTTTCTGCACAGAAAACGCCGGGCGAGTCTACTCGGGACGGGAATGCACCCTCTGCTGAGGCTCCCAGATACAGCCATTTGGTCGCACCGCCACCGCCAAATTTACGAGGCTTACGGCAAACTGTTCAACCTTAACCAGCACGGCTGGTTGAATATTCAAAGCTTCCAGCTGAACCTCCCATATTCGAACGAGAAGGACGGCGTAGAAATGCACAACCTGCTAGCTAACATCTGCTCTTATCTGCCCGCGTTCGCTGCCTCCTCTCCGATCTGCGAGGGTAAATTCGGAGAAGATGTTGACAACAGGTTACACTTCTACAAGGTGAACCAAAGCGAAATACCCTCGATCACAGGCGACATTGTCCCGGAGTACGTGTCATCCTTCAGCGAGTACTACAAGAAAATCATCTGGAGATATTCGGCTGAAATGGCCCATGCAGGCGCGGACGAGCTAATCCTCAACAAGGAATGGATCAACTCTCGCGGCGTAATCTTCAGGTTTGACAGAAAAGCAATCGAAATACGTGTAATGGACGAGCAGGAATGCATCAAATCGGATGTCGCGATAAGCTGTTACATCAGAGCACTACTCAGAGGATTGCTCAACGATGACACGCACCTCGTGCCCCATGAGGTCTTGGTGAACGACTTCAACTTCGTCATAGCGAAGGGACTGAACGCGCCGACGGAAAGCCCGAACGGGCGAACTGCACGCGAAGTCTGCCATTACCTCTACAAAATCGCATGGAAAAACGCTTCGCCAGAAGAGAAAAAATACCTTCCAATCGTAAAGAAGAGAATAGACCAAGGAAGCCTTTCAGATCTAATACGCGAGAGAGTCTTGCGTAGGGCCCAAAGGACAGACTTTGAAGAAGCGGTGGTCAGCGTCTACTCAAAACTCACAGAAAGCCTTATGGACAATCAACCCTACTTCTAGCTCTCGAAAACGGAGACTAACACTTGAATAAGCATGCAAACAACAGGCAGAGCAACTTCTTCGACGTGTGCAGCAACTGCAGAACCAGTTATTCCTGCTGCAACGACACGACACCACCCGTAACGTCTGAACGCAGAAAAATCATAGAAGCCTACTTGAAAGAGAACAGAATATCTATCGAAAACCCCTTCGTGCGAAAAGGATATGCCTTTCCGAGGCTTTTAGCCGGCGGATACTGCGTGTTTCATGACACGAAAACAAAAAAATGCCTGATTCACCCCGTGAAACCAGAAACGTGCGTGGCAGGACCCGTCACTTTTGACGTAAACCTCAAGACGGGAAAGATTGAATGGTTCGTAAAGATGGACAGGATATGCCAACTGGCAGGAGCCGTGTACCAAGACAAGAAGATGCTGCGAAACCATCTTGAAAACGCAAAAAGAGAAGTGCTTCGACTGGTCACGCAACTTGCGGCTAAAGAATTGAAGGCCATACTCAAAAAGGACGAACCTGAAACTTTCAAGATAGACGAGGACGACCTTGAAAAGCAGGTATCGCGAAAACTGAGCGGTTAATCAGCTGCTCTTGCGCGTCAGTTTTGTTCTTTTAAGTATTGGGGCCTCAATGGCTAGTCGATGCGCCCATTTGAAAAACCTTTAGAATCGTTCGTTGCCATCCTGTTTTCCCCGAGCATTTTGATTATGGCTCTTGATATGCTTTTCATATCCTGCCGACTTCATACGCTTAAGTTGGGTTCAGCGACTTTGCTGGCATTCCGCTCATTGCAATGAACTCTGCTCGCTTGGGAACTTCAAGAGCCTTTTTTTGGGGGAGGCCGCGTTGCCTTTTTGATGGCTTTGGTAACGACGACATTTCCCTGATTTCGGTTGTCGCAAGCGTGTTAACTTCGATTGTGCGGAAAGAACGCAAGTAATAATAACGAGTTGCGATGAAATAACGGATAGAGATGAAAAAATGTCTACAGGAAGCAGTTCACAGTTAGATATGAACCATTGGCTCTTACGCCTCGTCGCATTTATAATCGACTCTATAATTATCGGCATAGTAGCTGGCGTCATATACGCTATCTTGATAATATTTGTCGTCTTAGGCGGCGGTCTCTTTTTCGTGTGGGGACCTATCCTCCTACTTGGCTTTCTCTTAGGGATACTTGAACTCTTTTACTTCATGTTTATGGACGCTTACTATGGTGGAACGCTGGGGAAAAAAATCTTAGGTCTGCGTGTGCAAATGGTAGACGGCAGTAAAGTTACGTTTGAAAAAGCATTCATCCGCAACATAAGCAAGATATATTGGCTTTTCCTCTTGATTGACTGGCTACTTGGAATCGTTACACCTGGAAAAGATCAACGCCAAAAATACACCGATCGCATTGCGGGAACGACGGTGGTTTCAGTAAAACAGACCGTGTTTGCCGCCACATCACAGCCTCCTCCACCCCCTCCGCCTCCTCCGCCCTAAGTTAAACACATACTATCAAAGCCCAACTCGAGAAACGCGTGATCCCCCGACATCCACTTTTCTTTTATCTTATCCACAGCGCGTGCCCAAAACAAACCTTTTTCTGGTCCTCGAATTTTCCGCCCCGATTGTTTTTCATGATTGAGCGCGCCAAAGACTTGGATACACTTGACCGTTCATAGTATACAACTATTTTTGCAATACCTCGGCTTCGCTGGGGTTTTCTCAACTTTCGATTTAAGAACAACGAAAGCCTTGAAAGGGTAGGACTGCCTTTTTTGCTACAATTGTCTGCGCCCTAATTACTGTTTTTGCGGTTGAACAATTCATTCTCGTCTGGATCCAGAGGTTGTGGCCCCTTCTCCCTTGGCTTAGTAATAATCGAGTTCTTCTTGTACATCCTTGCCATGCTAGTCGTGCAGCGTATGCTGTTGCATCGAACGTATGTTTCACGGGACGCCAAGATTTTCAACATGCTTCGCGCCGCATGCACAACCAATCATCTCCGCCGATGAGTGGATCGGCTTTACCCCTGTGTGAAAACTGCTGACCTATGCATTGGAAGCGCAAGCTAGCGGTACCAATATGAACCGCAAGAAATCCCTACGCTCAACTGAAAAAACTAGAGATTATGATGAGGTGCATAATGTGCATAATGAAGTTTTTTGTGGGTCAGACGTACTTTCTATCCTTGTAGCAGTACCATCGTTGATATTGTTGAATGTAGGTTAAGGGTCCTCCGCAAGTTGGGCAGGTTGGTGTTTGGGTTTGTTGAGTCTGTTGAATTGTTGGCTGTGTGGCAGAGTACTGGGTTTGGCTTGCTGATGATTTCAATATGACGTAGTCGCCCGCAGCTTGTATGTCTTCCCATGCGATTTCTTTGGTGTCACCTTTCTTGGTTTCCAAAATCAGAGTCATGCCGACTTTTCCAACCGTGAACGCAATGTCTTGAACGGTTCCGGCTTCGTTTCCTTCGCTGTCGATTACGTGCATTCCTATCAGACGATCTTTCGTCATGGCTTTCTTGTCTTTATCTTGTCTAGACATTCACATCACATCCAGCGTCACTCATAATTATCGACACTTCTTATAAGGTTTAAGACATGTGACCGGTTTTGAGAGAAACAAGCTTGAGAATTCAAAACTTTTTGACCATTTTGCACTGATCGATTTCTGTCGAAGTATCGGAAACGATGCCCAACACTTTTGGAGTGACAACTCCTAGCCCGTGAGATAGAGGCTTCTTCTTTTAAAGGCAAGTGTAGTGTTTGCCAAAAGGAATTAAAAGTTCAATTGCCACATAGACGAAGTTGATGGAGAGGGAGACGCGATGAAAGTTCTTTTCATTGAACCGCCGAAAGAAGGATGGTTCATGATGGGAGACTATTTGCCCCCGCCCTACGGCATTATTCAACTTGCAGCGTATTTAGAGAAAAGCGTGGAAGGAGTGGAGGTTGAAGTCTTAGATTGTAACGTCCAGCATGTTGATTGGAAAGACATGGAGAACAGAATCCTGTCATCTCATCCCGATATCGTGGCTTCAAGCTCACTGGCCACCTGCAACACCTACGTCGTTGTGAGAACGTTGCAGACGGCTAAGCAAGCGATCCCAGATATCGTCACTGTCACTGGAGGACAACATTTCACCGTAACAGCCCAAGAGAGTTTGAAGGAGTATCCAGACGTCGACATCATAGTGCGAGGAGAAGGAGAGCGAACCATGGCCGATCTCGTCAAGAATATAGAAGATAAAAGCGCGCTTTCAAACGTGAAAGGCATCTCTTTTAGGCATGGAGAAGTTGTCCATAATCCTCCCAGATCATTGATCGAAAACCTAGAAGAACTACCTTACCCTGGCTACCATCTCGTCAAGGATTTCGTTCACAAGTACCATTTTGCTATAATGGCTAGACGCGATGCCCCTTATGCCCTGATCGAAGGCGCGAGAGGATGCCCGCACACGTGCACCTTCTGTACTCAATGGCAGCATTGGCAGGGAAAATACAGGGTAAAGAAGCCCGAGCGTATTGCAGATGAAATGGAGTTCTGTCACGAGAACTACGGGAGCAAGTTCATCTGGCTCACGGATGACAATCTGGGCGCAGGCACGCGGATAAACGAAATCGCTGACGAAATCATCAAACGCGACATGCCCGACGTGACTTGGTTCGTTCAGGCAAGGTGCGATGACATTGTCAGAAACAAAGAAAACCTGCCCAAGTTGAGGAAATCAGGACTCAACTGGGTTCTTCTTGGAGTTGAAAGCTCTGAACCTTCGACGCTTGAAAACTTCAGGAAGGGAATCACGCCGGACCAGGCTAAGACAGCAATAAGGTTGCTTAAAGAAAATGACATATTTGCCCAAGCAATGTTCATAATAGGCAACCGCAAAGACACGGCCGAGTCAATAGCTCGCCTACGGAAGTTTGCTAACGAGTTGGATCCCGACCTCGTCATGTTTGCGGCTCTCACGCCGTTCCCTGGAAACCAGATATTCGACGAAGCAAGAAAAAACGGCTGGATCGAAGATACAAACTGGTCTCATTACGACATGGTTCATGCGATAATGCCAACAGAAACTCTGTCAACCAGAGAAGTGCAAGAAGAACTTTACAGATGTTACAGAAGCTTCTACGGTTCTTGGAGTAGGAGGCTCCGATCATTGTTTTCCCGCAACGAGATGAAGAGAAGAGTCTCTTGGCACATGGCTGGCAAGGGCGTAATGAGACAGCTCAAGTCTCTACTGTAGGCGTGTGCGCTTGTCCAAAGACCAAATCGGATTCATGCTGCCTTTTTCGGTGGCTGTGTCTGCTTTCGGGTTCTTCGCAATCCTCATGCTCGCATGGCGTGGTACCGGATTCGGAGGAACCTTCAGTTGGCGAAAGCCTTTGGTAGGCTCAGCTTTTGCCTTCGTATGCGTTTTTGGAATAATTCTCGCCTTGTCCCCAATGAAATGCTCAGAAACGCTTGGTCACCGAAGAAGAATGGAGACGACAGTTTCCTCTTTGCAAGCTTCAACCTTTCCAGGTACTACAAGAGGGCACCATTATGATTGTGGCCGGTTCTCGGCTCATGTGATTCGGATTAAGGGGCACGTTTTTTGCGCAGCGTGTACAGGTCTCTTTCTTGGAGCAGTTGGCGCGCTTTTCGGGACGGCTCTCTATTTCTTTACAGGATGGGAATCGCCTCAGATAGGTCCTCTGGCCGTTCTTATCGGAGTGGCGACAATGGCACTTGGATTTCTTCAACTGAAACTCGCAGGTCTCGCACGATCGATGCTGAACTCTGCGTTCGTCCTCGGTGCTTTTCTGATTCTCTTCGGGATAGATGAATCAGCCGCGAGCTTGCTTGTAGATTTGTTTTCGTTAATCCTGATTTCTTTCTGGCTTTTCACGAGAATTCTGCTTTCTCAGTGGGATCACTGGAGGATCTGCAGAGCATGTTTGATTCCGTGCAACGTTCGAGGCATAAGAAGAGAGGACTCAGCGTCTTCTTCGCATTCCGTACAAGGCGCCGACAACTATTAGAATCCCAAAAATTATCACTGCGAAAGGCCAAACGCTCACATTACTCGCAATTATGTTGGCCTGCTGCAGAAAATATATGATTCCGGCGAACAGTATTATCAACCCGATAGCCAAGCCCACGAATGAACCTCCTCGTGGGATCCCAAAACACTCGTCTTCCATTTGTCGGTAATGCCTGCTTTCTCCTGTTGTGTATAATGGTGCTCCGCAATTCTTGCACACTTTAGCATCGTCAGGATTGTTGGTGCCGCATTTGGTACAGTAAACCATTTTGTGCTTTCTCCTCGTATTCATTGAAAAAGGAATTGTTTTAAGATTTTTGGTAGAGCGCGTGTTCAAGAGTGGCGGGCCCGAGGGGATTTGAACCCCTGTTCTCCGGCTTTCTTCCATTTTTCTTGTCCGGAGGCTTGCGCACCGTGGTGTGGTTCGACGCCTTAATCCTGACTGGGCTACGGGCCCGACATGAGTGAGGTCTTTGCTGAGTTTAATTGTTGCAGCGTCGAATCATGTTTCGGTTAGTTCTTCGTTCATCCACCAGGCCTTCTTTTTTCCTGATTTTTCTTCTGGATGATATTCAATTAGGGATTTTCCAATTTGTTTTTTGGACGTTTTCTGTATTTTTCTGAGTCTGTTTAGAATTAGCCATCTGTTTGTTTTCAAGTATTCGGCCAGTTCAGGGGTAGTTGCTCCTTTGTAGTGAGTGAGATAGTCGATTATTTTGTGGTCTGTCTCGTCCGTTCCAAAGGTGTGCGGGTTAGTTTTTCCTCGTTCGTATGTGAGTAGCTCTAGATCTCCTAAGTACTTCTTGATTTGTGAGAAGTCCTTCTCCATCTTTCCAAATTTGTCTTCCAATTCGAGGATTCGATCCGGTTTGGGCGTTTTCTGCAGTTTCTCGAAGATCGCATCGCGGATGAAGTTGCTCCTGTCTCCCTCGGGAATGCGCAGAATCATTTCCTTGTAGACTTCGTCTGGAATCTTCGCAGATATGACTCTCAACTCGCTCATCAGCACGCCCTCGTAACCAGTATTGGAGCTCTTATTATTTCACAGTTTCTTCTAGCAGATTCCCTGTTTGGGGTTTGGGTCTGCAAAATCGCGCGCTATAGGCGGTCGGTGATCGTTGGCGTATTTGGCAGTTCGGCATTCGCATTGGCTGGGCCTGAAGGCATGGGTGTGCAGCAGTGCGTGCGAGTCTGAGCGGGAGCTTGTCTGAGCTCTGGAGGGATATGGTTTAGACCATGTTAGCTGGTTCATTAGAAACTTGAGGGACAGTTTAGGGTAACTCAGCGTTGAATCTGGTCTGGTCGTGGTGTCGTGTTCCTTGTTTTTGACAGCAGGTCGCAACGGTTCTTAACTACTTCGTGGAGTTTTTTGCGCAGATCTTCTCCGGTTATTTTCTCTTCTCGGATGAGCAGCGTTTTCCGTGAAAGTTCTGCGTCGCCCAGCGCGGCAAACCAGGCTTCGAAGTCGCCGCGGTTGATGTGAAATTCTACGGAGGACACGTTGACTTTTTGAATTTTGTCGCAGAAATCACCGAGGCTTGCGGTGTGGATGTTGAGTGGCTTGCCGATGTCGGCGTAGAAGTGGAAGGATTTTTCCATTGGCAGGTAGGCGAGGATTTCAGTCGCTTTTTCCCTGTTGATGTCTGGGAGTCCGAGCACTCTTTTGCCGCTTTCCGTTATTATGTAAATTCCTTTTTCGGGCATTTCAACGTGTCCCATCTTCGTGAGTCCGAGAATGTGCATCATTACAGGCGGAAAACCAAGTCCAGCCTCTTTTGCTATCTCAGTAGCTCTTGCAGGTCTGTCCATCAACCACAGAGTTTCTAGAACTAGACGTTTAACAGGCGATATGCTCATTCTGTTGCACTGGTCTTAATTTGTCGTATGTTCCTAATAGGCTTTTCACGGTTCAGGCACGACTTAGTGACGATTTGCGGGTTTGAGACATTTTGAAGGAAGTTCGAAGAGTTTCGATAATGATTGCAAGTACGTAAAATCCATTAGGAAGGTAAATAAGCAATAGCTCGATACCCATAGGGATATCGCGGTAAGGAGAAACGCTGAAACATGAAGATGGCTGTGCTGGTCTATGAGTATCCCCCGATGATTGTTGGAGGTTTGGGAACCTACGCTGCCGAGATTACTAGGAAATTTGTTCTGACTGACAACGATGTGACGGTGTTCACGATGAACGATGATGTTGGAACGCTACCAACCCGTGAGATTTGGCGCGGCATTGAGATACATCGTCCCTTGCACATCGACATTTCTGATTCTCTGCCGGACGTAATCGCTGAGGACATCAGGATTAAATGGGGTCGAGGTCTTCAATTCTTCTCCAAGGTTCTCATTTACAACTATCTTAGCGCTTCGAAACTGGTCAACGAACTCATGAAAAAGGATAACATCAAGTATGACCTTGTCGTGGCACACGACTGGCTTTCAGCCATCGGCGGCATGGCAGTCAAGAAGGAGGGAGGATTGCCCTTCGCTTTTCATGTACACTCGACGGAGAAAGGGAGGACGCTTGGCAAAGGTTCGGAAGTGCTCAGCAACATTGAACTTCACTGTGCAAAGGCAGCCGACATGATTGTCACGGTTTCTTTTGCGATGAAGGAGGAGCTCACCAGCCTCGGATTTCCTAAAGATAAGATACAGGTATGCTACAACGGCGTTGACGCTCAGAAATACAACCCGCAAGACGTGAAGGCTGAACAGATAAAAAAGATCAGAAGCCTTTACGACGTTAAAGACGACGAGGCCATGATTCTTTTTGTCGGCAGGCTTGCCGGGATGAAGGGAGTTGACAAGCTGATAATGGCCATGCCTCACATTCTTCAGAAGATACCAAAGGCCAAGCTGGTCATTCTGGGGTTGGGCGATCTTCAAGACTACTTGAAGAACTTGGTAAACTACATGAGGTTGGACAATTGCGTGAAATTCCGTTTCGAATTCCTTCCTGAGGAGGAACGCATTCTCCATTACGCGGCGTGCGACGTGGCCGTGTTCCCGAGCCTTTATGAACCTTTCGGCATAGTTGTTCTGGAGGCCATGAGCATGGAAAAACCTGTTGTCGTAGGCGCGGCAGGAGTGAGCGGAATGCGAGAAATTGTGATATGCTGCGGAGAAGACCAGTGCGGGTATCACGTAGATCCCAGCAACCCGACGGACATCGCGTGGGGTATCACCAGCGTCTTGGAAAACCCAGATAAAATGAAGTGGCTCGGAAAAAACGGCAGAAAGCGAGTCCTCGAAGAATTCACTTGGGACAAGATTGCCAAGAGAACCCTAGGACTGTACGAACAGATGGTGAAGCACTAGATTCCGTGCTGGGCCGTCCAATGCGGAGTCAGCGGTGAACTTTTGATTGAACGTTTTTGGCTCGTCTATGGCAGTTGTTTCGTGCCGATTTCGACACGTTCATGCGTATTGCTTTGTTAAGGCTTTCGTCCATTGTGCCAGCAAGTATCTGACGATTCTTAAATATTGGTTTTGCACTGAGCAATATTAGTGAAGCTTGCGTAGAACATGGGAGACATGCAGGTGGAACTGGATAAAGAATCCGCGAAGAAAATGTTTCCCAATCTTGCCAAAGAATTGCAAACAGGTGACAATAAGGTTCGAGTGAACTCCGTGCGAACAGACTCAAAGGATGGAGAGAAAGCCGTGACCTCGCGGAGCTTCGATAGCTATATGCCAGATGTCATTGACTTCATTAGGCGATGCGACACTGAAGAACAGGCCGAAGAAATAGTTTGCTATTTGGAAAGAAGAGGCGAAATCGACAGAGAAAGCGCTCGGAAAATCAGGAAACAGTTGAAAGAAAAGGGCGTTAGAAGCTTCGGCACCAAGAAAGAACATGATCACTACCTCAGGCAAAGTAAGCGATAGCTGACCTTGTGAGGTGCAACTTTTTTTCTTTGCCCCTAAGGCAGAGAGGTAGGCGCGTGCCTTACCGGTGCGGTTCAAGTCTAAAAGTAAATAAATGAGCTTATGAATAAATACAAGCCTCATATGAGTGTTAGTCTGGTTGGAGGAGAAAAGTGTGAGGAAAACCGTTGCCGTGTTCATCATCTTGGCCTTGGCAATTGCAGTTCTTGCTTTGGCTTCTTTCAACAATTCCTCTGCGAGGGCAAGTTCCACCTTCAGTGTGCTAAGCGTTAACCAAACCGTGGGAGTGTTGTACAATGGATATGTTCTTCTGAATGACACAATAACGACATCGGGGCAAACAGGCAGCTTCTTGCTTGGTTTTCCGCACAGCTTCGGTCCGAGTGTGGTCAGCGTAATAGCCTATAGCACCGGGAACGCGGCTGACACGTTTCCAGTCTCGCTTAACGTCCCGTTTGCAGATCATGTTGGTTTCTATGCAATAAGTGTCGATTTTTCGAAAGGGACGCCGCAGGTCTTCAGCGTGGTTTTTGTGTTGTCAGACGTTTTCTCGGAGTTGAATTCGACTATCTTTGAGCTTGTCTTTCCAACTTTTCCGAGCCTGACCGAAACCGTCCCTGTTTGCAACTGCTCTGTTGTCGTGCCGGATGCACAGTATGTCAATGGAACGGTTAGCGGCCTCACGTACAATGTGGAGAATTTGAGCGCGTTCACCTACAACACGTCGCAAGTGGACTTGACGATTCCAGCAGGAGCATATCAGAATTTTGACATCGAACAGCTCACTCGCACCGTGAATATCAACGCGTTCGGCCAAGTGAGCGTTTCCGACTTCTATTTTGTAACGAACAACTCGACCTCAACGATGGACTCAATGGACTTTATCCTGCCTCCTAACGCGTCGAACGTAGCCGCGAATGATCAAATCGGGGTACCTATCATAACAGCGCCGTCTCCCAATAGTGAATACCCAAATCGGTACACGATAAACTTCACCCTCGATGTGAACCCCGGCGAAGCAATAAAATTTACGGTGAGCTACGATCTGCCCGACAACGTCTACGTTAGTAAAGTGGGCAGCAGCTTCACTTTAAACATGAGTTTCTTCCAAGACTCGATCAGCTACATCGACCAAGCTTCAGTCGGCTTCTTCCTGCCTCAAGGTGCGCGACTGTCCGATTTTGAAACGACACTGGCAGGCAACCTTTACGGCGTCAACCATGATGTTTACCAGGACAGCATGAGTGTAAGCGAGCAGAACGTAATTCCTCTCGCCAGTTTCACTGTGAACTTTAGCTACACGTATAATCCTTTATGGCTGGCTTTGGGTCCCACACTGTGGATTTTTGCCTTCACGATGGTTGGCTCCGCAGTTGTATGGCTTTGGAGGAGGCCAAGGGCTCCTAGCGGAGTCGTGATTCCTTCAACGGCTCGCGGAGGCGCGATTCGTCCAGAAGACTATAGGGCTTTTGCAGATGCGTACGAGGAGAAAATGAAGATAGAAGGAGAGATAGACGCACTCGATGAAAGGGTGCAGAAGGGAAGACTCCCCAGACGAAGGTACAAGGTGCAGAAGAAAACCTTGGAAACTCGCCTCAGCGCACTGGATAGAACGTTGGCAGAGACGGGGGGCAAATTGCACGCAGGCGGCGGTCACTACGCGGATATGATGCGACAGCTCGAAGTTGCCGAAGCTCAAATCGACGAGGCAGAGGGCAGCATCAGCAGCATTGAAGCCCGCCAAACCAGAGGTGAGATATCGTTGGAAACCTACCGCAAGCTTCTCGCAGATTACGAGCGCAGGAAAGAAAGAGCTAAAACGACGATTCGAGGAATCCTCTTAAGACTACGTGAAGAAACCTACTAAACGCACCTAAACGCTTTTATTCCACTTTAATTTCTCACTGAAATTCCAGCTCAGGGAGAAATCAAAAATGGTGAAAATAGTCATAGACAATGCCAAATGCACTGGATGCGGCACATGCGCTGATACGTGCCCAGTTGGCGTCTACGAAGTAAAGAACAACAAGTCCACAGCTGTAAAGTCTGAAGAATGCCTAGTGTGCAGAGCATGCGAAGTACAGTGCCCAGAAAGCGCAATCCAAGTTGTCGAATAAAATCCGAGACTCAACGCACCTATTTCACACATTAACCGCTCCATCTATCCCCTAAACCATTCCAAAATTTTTCAGTTCACTCGTAAACGTTTTCATGCCGCTAGATCTTTCGTTTACTGAAAGGTTTTTTCGAACATTTTTTGGAGGTATAGAGCTATTTTCGTTCTTTGTTGCTTGGCTATTTTCTTGAGGGCCTTGTTCATGCCGGTCGTGTATTGTATGGCCTTTTTTGGTCTGTTTGCGATTTCAGGCGGAAGGAGAAGATCGTTGGCCACTCGTCTTAGTATGAGTTTTCTAAGCGTGCAGCTTGTTCGCTCCATTTTCAACTCAAGTGGTAGGCTTAATGCGAAACCTGCCATTTGGATGGTTGCGAAAGGCAGTCGCAGTTCGACGTTCAGGTGGTTACAGATTTTGGAGTCTCTTTCCAGATTGTCTATGTACATATTTGTGATATCGTTGAAAATTGACTTCTCCGCCCTCTTGGCGCCGCTTTTCAAGTACTCGTCCACGTAACGTTTGTAGCCGCCGAATAGTTCGTCCGCTCCTTGTCCTGCCAGCATTGTGTTAAAGCCCATTTCGCGAGTTTTTTCGGCGGCCCAGTATATCGGAATTCCTATGCTCACTTTAATGGGGTCTGGTTCCTCTATGGCGGCGACGACTTTCTGGATTGTCATTAGAACTTTGTCCTCGGCTTGAAGGTCGCAGTATAGCGGAAGCTTCAGATGTTCCGCCGCTTGCTTGGCGTATTCAACTTCAGGCTCGTTCCGTAGGCTTACGTGAACCAAGACGACGTTGTTGTTGATTTTCTTTGCCAGAGAAGCTATGATGCTGCTGTCTAAGCCGCCCGAGAATGCGATTGCCACTTCCTTCAAGTCTGAGACCCTTTCTTTGACAGAATGTTCCAGCAGCCTATGGAGCTCATGCGCGGCCCTCTGCATCGTGATTTGTTTCGGCTTGGAAAAGGTGATTCTTCTGGCAACGGTGAATTTGAAACCGTTTCCATCAACTAGCGAAACGCATCCAGGGGGAAATGAATTTGTGTCCTTGATTCCGATGCTCCAGAGGGCTTTTCGTTCAGAGGCCAGGGCTGCGAACTCCTCGTTTTCGCCATAGTAAAGCGGGCGAACGCCCATAGAGTCTCTGGCCGCGACGATTTTTTCAGTTCTTGCCACTGCTAGGGCGAAGTCACCGTTTGCTTTCTGCGCGAAGACTGCGGTCGCCTGTTCAAGATTCGATATGAGCTGGCTAGCGACTATCTCGGCATCGGGACTTGAAGTTTCAACGGGATAGAGTCTTCCATCAAAAACGATTGCTCCGTCATCGCACTTCAAAGGTTGAGGCTTGTCTTTAGAAAGAATTTGGGAGAAGGCATAGCCGACGGCGGTTGAAGATTCAACTCGAGTTTTTTGCAGAGTCGAAAGGGACTTTTCTATTCCAACGGTTTGCGGAGAGGCTACCCCGTAGGCTTCCGGCTTGTTGGAGTTCATCGCTTCGATCATGGTTAGCGCTGTTCTGATGGCGTTCTCGCCTGTCTTGTCAAGAACCGCAACTAGCGCACCCATTTCACAGGAGCCTTCCTGCGAGGGTTCTACAGTGTTTGGTAAAGCATTAATCTTTAGTCAGCTTACTCTTCATGAGGGACGCTGAAGTTGCCGATTCTTCCAGTTGACACGGGCCGTTATGGCACGCCTGAAATGAAGAAGATTTTTGAGGAGGAGACGCGGGTCCAGAAGATGCTTGACGTTGAGGCTGCTTTGGCCTGGGCGCACGCTGAAGTGGGGGATGTGCCTCGTAAGGATGCGGAGAAAATCGCGTCTGTGTGTTTGCTGGAGCGTGTGGAACTGCGCCGAATCAAGGAGATTGAACGTGAAATAAAGCATGACATTGCCTCTTTGGTCAGGGCTCTCGCCGAAGCTTGCGGGACGAGCGGAGCCTATGTTCATCTAGGTGCCACGAGCTATGACATAGTGGACACTGCTACCGCTCTGCAGTTGAAGGATGCGCTGCAACTCATTGATGCCAGACTCTGCGAGCTTGAAAAGGTATTGATGGAAAAAACCTTGAAGTACAAGAACACGCTGATGGTCGGCAGGACCCATGGACAGCATGCCTTGCCGATTACGTTGGGTTTCAAGTTCGCCGTTTGGACCCGCGAGGTTTCGAGGCAAATTGAACGTCTCAGACAATGCCAGCGGCGCGTCGTAGTCGGAAAAATGAGCGGTGCAGTGGGCACGCAGGCGGGTCTGGGCACGAAGGCAGATAGAATTCAGAAGCTCGTCATGCAAAGACTGCGAATTGAACCCGCCGACATTTCAACCCAAATCGTGCAGAGAGACCGCCACGCTGAAATGGTGTGCGTGCTGGCCGGAATTGCCTCTACACTGGAGAATTTCGCAACGGAAATCCGCGAACTGCAGAGACCCGAAATCGGTGAACTCTCCGAATACTTTGAAGGCGAAAAACAGGTTGGCAGTTCTACTATGCCGCACAAACGGAACCCCGAGACCTGTGAGAGAATCTGCGGCCTGGCAAGGATCGCCAGAAGCCTGGTCGCTCCGTCACTGGAGGACGTTACGACCTGGCACGAACGAGACTTGACCCAGTCATCCGCCGAACGCTTCATATTTCCTGAGATATGCATCGTGACGGATTACATGCTTTTTCTCATGAGCGGCGTAATCGGAAAACTGTGCGTAGACGAGCAGAGGATGTTAGCTAATATTGGATTGACTCAGGGCCGTCTGATGTCTGAAGCGGTGATGATGGCTTTGGCGCGGAATGGCATGGATAGACAGGAAGCTCACGAACTGATGAGAAGACTGACGCTGAAAAGTGAACGAGAGGGACGGCCGTTCAAAGAAGTACTGCAAGAAGATAAGATTGTGATGAAAAGGTTGAACAAGAAAGAGATAGAAAAAGCCCTGAACCCTAGGAATTATCTGGGCACGACGTTAAGCCAAATCGATTCTGTGGTCAAGAAAACCATGGACGAGCGTCGAACAAGAGAATAATTCTTCTGACGCAAGAATCCCAGATGCTTGAAGCCTGAAAATTATTTCTAAATACTGTTGGCCAAAAAAGTCTTGGGCAGGGTTAGAATTCTGTTAGTGCTTTTTGTTTCCATTCTGCTTCTCTGTCAAGTTTTTCCAGGGTTTCTTTTTTGACGAAGCCGCCGATTTGTTCCTTTATTTTTTTGGCAAGCTTTGGTCCTATTAGTGGAAGATTGGCCAGGTCGTTTAGGGATGCTTTTTTTATCTCTTCGGTAGATTTGTATCCTGCGTTGTAGATTATGCGTCCGCGGACTCGGCCGATTCCTTCAAGTTTTACGAGGGGTAGCAGTTCTTTTTTCACTCCTTTCTCCACTCTTTTGTTCACTTCTAGGATGTGTGGTAGCATCTGCTTGTTGCCGAAAAGCTGTGCGAGTTCGTGTGTGGCGTGGAGTAGCCACTTGGCGTTTTCAATCGTTCGATAGAGGTCTCCTGGTTGAACTCTGAACTTTTCTATTAGCTGCTCTTCGCTTATTTCTTCGATCCACGCGTTCATGGTCATGGCCGTTTTGACTTCTCCGAGAAACTCTTCGTAGGCGATGTTGTCTTGGAGCTCGTCGGGCGGGGCTATTAGCAGCTCTTCCTTGTGTTCTTCTAAGAAAACTGAAATCTCGTCGAACTCCCGCGAGTATGGTCGCAGAACGGGACCCATGTCTGGAGTGTGCGCGATCATGTGAAGTAGACTGAAATCTGTCAAGAATGCGGGTTTTCGTCTCAGCGCATCGCGCACTATTACCGCTGAGAACGGGTCGATGTAGAGTTCGCTGACTCGTTTTCCGAATTTTGTGGCGTTGATGTCTTCGCCGAAGACTTCTATCATGTCCTCATCGTACAGGTACTTTAGAATCTTGGCTATTATGCCCTTGATGGCGTTGACGTCATACTGAAAGGCGTAGAAGGTCTTGCCGAAGAACTCGTAGATGCCGCGTTCGGTGTGGGCGTAGTCCGCGGCGACGGTTGCAAGAACGTGAGTTCTCATTATCCTTTCAACGGCTAGTCTGGACCATATGCGTTCTGGCCTCGCGAGTACGTAGCTTTCCATCAAGTAGTCTGCTTCGTCGTTGGTTTTGGCAACCAGTATGGCTTCGCCTGTCTTGTCGTACTTTGGTCTGCCTGCCCTGCCTGCCATCTGCTTGTACTCTAAGACGCTGATTGGGTAGTATCCGTAGCCTGCCTCGTATCTCCTGTAGTCGTGGATGACGACCGTTCTTGCTGGCAAGTTTACGCCGAATGCTAGCGTCGGGGTTGCTGTCAGGACTTTGATTCTTCCCTGCCTGAAAGCGTCCTCTATCAGCTTTCGGTGGCCTCCACCCAAGCCAGCGTGATGGAACGCGGTGCCGCACTTGACTATTTCTGCGAGCGAGTCGCCGAGCGATGTTCTTTCTCCAGCGGCAAGGATGCGATTTGCATCGTGCTCCAGAGAGCGTTTTGCAGGTTTGGACAGGACAGGCTCGATTTCGCCTGCGATTCTCTTGGCCAGAGTCGCCGCGTTCTTCCTAGTGGAAGCGAAGACCAGGGCCTGGCCTCCGGTTTTCACGGTGGTTAGAATCAGGTTTAAAGTTGGATCGCGAGCTTTTTTCTCCAGCGTGCGAGCGTCCCCGTCTCTGTATTGGACTTCTTCGTTGAGTAGGACGCCTTCTTTGAGGGCAACGGGGCGCCACTCGGTGGTAACGTAATCTGCTTTTAGCCACTGGGCGATTTCGTCCACGTTGTTTATCGTTGCGCTCAGCGCCAATATCTGCACACCAGGGTTGGTGAGCATGAGTCTGGCCAAGACCACCTCCAATGTCGGTCCGCGCTCGGCTTCGTTCAGCAAGTGAACCTCATCCGCAACCACGAGGGAAATTTCATCCATCCACTTGGCCCTGTGCCTCAGAAGAGAGTCGGCCTTCTCGTTCGTGGTAATTATGATGTCATACCTTTCCAGCCATGCATCGGTGCTGTCGAAGTCGCCCGTGCTTATTCCGACGCTTATTCTTCTTCCGCTCTTCTTCGTTATCGCCGTGTACTTTTTGAACTCCTCATATTTCTCGCTCGCCAAGGCTCTCAGAGGCGTGAGATAAACGGCTTTTCCATTCTTTTCCAATATGTGTTTTAAGGCGCAGAACTCGGCGACCAGAGTTTTTCCAGAAGCTGTCGGGCTGGCTAGGACTAGGTTTTTTCCTTCGAGAGCCCCCGCCTTCACGGCTTCCTCCTGCGGTGGATAAAGCTCAACGATTCCAGACCTAATCGTCAATTCTTTGACGGCTTCTGGTATAGAGAGTTCCGCTATTTTCACTTGACCGCGCCCGATTGTTCCGTTACGAAAGGTTTAGAATGAGCAGTCATTTAAACCGTTGCGCAAATCAGATTTTCTTATTAGAGAGTAGGAATAATTAGCATGATGAAATCGGTTTGCAAACGGAGAGGCTGAACGCGCGATGATTGAGAATGTGAAAGAACTGTTGAAGGCGCATGAAGGGCTGGAGTGTGACGTTTACCTTGACGGTGAGAATTCGAGCAGGGTTCCCGAAGAAGTGGTCAAGGCGATGCTTCCCTATTTTAATCAAAGCGCATACGGAAACCCGACGTTGACTCACAAACCTGGCTGGGAAGCCTTCGAGACAATAATGGAGTCGGCGCAGAAGATCGCCTCCTTCGCGGGCTGCAAAACACCAGAAGAAATCAACTTCACACCCGGAGAGACTGAGGCGAACAACCTGGCAATCCTGGGAACCGCGGCCTCCATGAGGGACAAGGGCAAGAAAATCGTGATTTCCGAGATTGAGCCGATAAACGTGCTGAACGTTGTGGAAATGCTTCAAAAGAACGGATTCACCTTGACGAAGATTCCCGTGGACGAGGAAGGCTTCTTGAACCTTGAGATGTTGAAAGAGGCGGTGGACAAGGAAACGGTTCTGGTAAGCCTGTCGGCAGTTAACCATGAGATTGGGACGGTGCAGCCGATAAGAGAAGCGGCAAGAATAGTCAAGGACAAGAACGCTCTGACAGTCTTTCACACGGACGCCTCAGACGCGTACGGAAAGATTCCCTTCGACTTGCAGGGTCTGGGCGTGGATTTGGCGACGCTCAGCAGCTACAAGATTTCGGGGCCTCGCGGAACAGGCGCTCTGTACGTGAAAGAACGTGTCAACATTGAGAAGATCTTGGAAGGCCAGATAGGAACGCAGAGGCTCTGGCCGGGCGTTGAAAACACTCCGTTAATCGTCGGTTTCACAAAAGCCTCTGAGCTGGCCTTCGAAGACTTTGAGGCAGGAACGGATCGCATGCGACAACTTCGAGACAAGTTGACGGAAGGAATTTTCAGCAGAGTGCCTGACGTGTTGCTGAATGGACCGAGAGGGGAGAAGAGAGCTCCTGACAACACGAACATTAGTTTTTTGAGATGCGAAGGAGAAGCGTTAACGATCGAGTTGAGTCTTAGCGGCATCTACGTCTCAAGCGGCAGCGCGTGTTCGAGGAGGTTGTTGCAGCCGAGCCATGTTCTCGTCGCCATAGGCAGGCAGTTTGATCAGGCTCATGGCAGCATACTGATGAAGGTTAGCAGGTTCCACACCGAAGAGGACATAAACTGCGCCTTGAATGTTATTCCACTAGCCGTTGAGAGGATAAGAAGTATAACCGGTTCCACAGGAGTTGAGTAGTGTGTCGAGAGCACCATTACCTTACAATCCGAAGATTCTTGAACTGTTCAAGAACCCTAAGAACTTGGGAAAGATGGAAGACGCCACTGTCGTTTCAGTGGCTGGAAACCCCATGTGCGGGGACATGATAACGTTCTACCTGAAAATCAACGATCAAGACGTTATTGAGAAGGCTTCTTTTGAAAGCTACGGTTGCGCGGCAAACATTGCCACTTCAAGCATAGTCACAGAGATGATCAAGGGGTTGAAGCTGGAAGATGCTTGGAAAGTTTCTTACAAAAGCGTGACGGAAGCCGTGGGCGGGCTCCCCAGCGTCAAGTTCCATTGCGGCATATTAGCCGTCGGAGCGCTCAAGAGGGCCATAAGAAAGTATTTCGTGAACAACCAGTCTCCGAGTTGGATGCAGCCAGAACCTAGTTTTGAAGAGAAGCAAGCGTTGGAAGAAGAGGAACTTGCGAGGATGCTGTCGAAGAGGATGAAGGCAGCTGAGGGAAAATAGTGCTGGACACCAGCAAGATTAGGGAAGATTTTCCCATCCTCAAGCGAATAGTGAATGACAACCCGCTCATCTACTTTGACAACGCCGCGACCTCGCAGAAGCCGAGACAGGTCATCAACGCAATCCGAGATTTTTACGAGAACCACAACGCAGGCGTGCACAGAGCCGTCCACACGCTCTCACAGGAAGCCACAGACCTCTACGAGAGAGCCCACGAAGAAGTAGCGGGGTTCATTAACGCGAATGGTATGGAAGAGACAGTTTTTGTGAGGGGAACGACGGAGGCCATTAACCTGGTGGCTTACGCTTGGGGGCTTCACAGCCTGAAGAAGGGCGACGAAATCCTCGTCTCGCTGATGGAGCATCATAGCAACATCGTTCCTTGGAACATAATCTCAGGAATCACAAAGGCAAACGTGAAGTATGGCGAAGTCAAGGACGACGGAACGCTAAACTATGAATCGTTCGAGAACCTGATATCGGCAAAGACCAGGATCGTTGCCCTCTCGCACGTTTCGAACGTCACTGGAATCGTGAATGATGTTAAGAGGGTCGTAAGAGTTGCCCATGAGAACGGCGCGCTGGTTCTGATAGACGGAGCACAGTCCGTTCCTCACATGCCGGTGGACGTGAAGGATTTGGACGTTGACTTTCTGGCTTTTTCGGGTCACAAGATGCTGGGGCCTACGGGGATAGGTGTTCTGTACGGCAAGAAGGACATTCTGGAAAGGATGGAGCCTTTTCAGGGTGGAGGAGGGATGATTCGGGAAGTCTCCTTCGATCCGAGAAAGAAAATGTGTTCAATATCGTGGAATACGTTGCCGTGGAAGTTTGAGGCTGGAACTCCGAACGTCAGCGGCGCTGTGGGCTTGATGGAGGCCGTGAGATACCTCAAGCGTTTGGGCATGAGTAATGTGAGGGCACACGAGGAGATGCTGACAAAATATGCCTTGCCACGCATTAAAAAGGTTGAGAAAGCCAGGATCTTTGGAACTGAGGATACGTCTGTTAAGTGCGGGATAATTCCCTTTGGAATCGAGGGTCTCAGTTCCCATGATGTTGCCCTGTTTCTTGACAACTACGGCATAATGGTTAGAAGCGGCTTTCACTGTGCGCAGCCCCTGCATGAGGTGTTCAAGCTGAACTCAACCGCGAGGGCCAGCTTTTACATATACAACACGCGGGAAGAGATTGACAGGTTCACAGAAGTCCTGAAGGAGATTGGCAAGTTTTAATGGTTGCCGTAGAGGATTACGTGGCTAGGACTGAGGGGACGTGCGGCAAGGAACAAGATGTCATCGTGATGTTCAAGTTTGAAAAGAAAGATGAGGCAGTGAAGAAGATTCTTGCAAAGGGCACCGTCAAAAAGTCCATCGCCGGAATAATTTTTGAATTGACGTTCGGAAAGTATTCTTTCCGTTTGTATGGAAGCGGCAAGGCCATTTTCCGCGATTTGCAGAGTAAAGAAGAATTGAACGCTCTTTTGTCTGATCTTCTGTCCTAGCGTCTTTCCGGTACTCCTTACGCGCCTGTAGAGTAAGAGTAATGATCGGTCATGGGTCACTGATGACGGTGGGAAGACGTCGGGCACGTGTATTTTTAGGTCTTCAGCAGCTTGATTTGAGATGGCCATCGTGGGCTTGGGCTTCATAAGGGTTAAAAGCCTTTTGTTCATCTGTTTTCTTGGATGTCAGTCAGTCAGGAAGTTAGGGGCAATACGCTTAAGGTTTATATGTACTTGCTCAGGCACGGTCCGTCTGAGCTTCGGGATGTTCAGCGTGGAGTCGGCTTATCGTCGGCTTCTCTGGCTTCTTATCATCTTGGGAAGCTTTTGGAGGCTGGCTTTGCGGTGCAGGATGAGCAAGGCAGATATTCTGCGGTGAAGGAAGCGTCGATTAAGGTTCTTGACGGCTACTCAAGAGTAGGTCCCGCGATAGTCCCGCAGCTGTTCTTCTTTTCGTTGCTCTTCACCATTCTTGTGGCGTTCTTTTCGTTTGAAGTCTTTTACGGGCAAGGTTTCACAGTGTTCTTGGTGGCTGTTTGCGCCGTCATGGTTCTTGTTTTCTGGTATGAAACGTTGAGGCTCTGGCGCAAGTTGGCCGTCTGATCCGCGACGGTTCGGCGGTCGGCATGGTTAAAAACTGTTGAAAGCACTGTTCAACACTGTTGAAAGGATTTTCAAAAATGTAGGTTTTTATCACTTCTTGCTTGTTCCCATGAGGAGGAAAATAGAATGGCAACAAAGTGGATTCTTAAGTATGCTTTAGCCGCGGTGCTCGTAGCTATTGTCGTCATTGGTATCGTTCTGTATACGAACCCAACGTCTTTAAAGCCTAGTCAAACTTCCGCCGCAACGTCTTTTCTCGTGATGTTAACTGATCCTCCGATTGTGCCTACTGGGACCACGATGCTCAATCTGACGTATACTAACGTTACGCTTCATGTGGCTTATACGAATGGAACGGCTGAATGGCTTCCTGCGACAAACGCTTCTGGGACGGTGGATCTGTTCTCGCTGATAAACTTTAGTCAGACGATTGTTTCGACGACGATTCCGAATGATACAACGGTGGACAGAATTCAGTTCACCATAGCTGGTGTTCAGGCTGTTGTCAACGGAACCATGTACAATGTGACTACTTTGTCTAACACGCTGGTGATGTCAATCGCGAACAGTCAGGTTAACCAAACGCTCTCAGGCGTGCTTATAGATTTCAACCCAACACTGGTGCAGATACAGGCAACAGATGCCAACGGTACTTTGGTGGACTATTATGTTCTTGTTCCAAGTGCGACTGCTGTGGTTGTGACTAGCTTGAGTCGGGAGCAGATCAAGGTCGGAACCATTGTTGAACTAGGGCAGAATGACAGAGAAAAGCTGGTGCGCGTGGTCGAAGAGTTTTCAAACAACTTGACGATTGCTTCGGCTTCGCTTTCGGTCGACGGCAACGTGACTAGTCTCAACGTAACACTCGTAAACAATGGCAACGTCACTTTCAGGATTTTCGGGCTGACGCTGCACGGCGAATTCAACGCGACACGGACTTGGGATGACGACTACCGGATGGGAGAGATGATACGCGGAGTCTTCGTTGAGAGGATTCATCCAGATACGATTCCTTTCAAGGTCAACGGCTCATCTTTGACTCCGATTTTCGGCATAGACGATGATGACATGGACAGTTCACCCTTGACTTTGGCGCCTGGGCAGAACGCCACATTGAGTTTCAGCTGTGTCATTGAGCTTCAGCCGAACATGGGATTCGTGAAAGGCCCCGCGATGGTTGTTACTCCGATTGTTGGGGACAACTACACAGTGAGGCTGATGGGCCAGGGCTTTCAAACGTTCAGTGTAACGGCAACGGGCTAACCCTGAATTTCCTCTCTCTTTTTTTGTTTTGTTTTGTTCTTGTTTAAAAGCGATGTTCTATTGTGATGGAGCGTCAGCGCACATGCCTGTCCATAATTATGCAAGTGTGATGTCTGCGGTTTTTTCGCCGGGTTCGAGGCTCTGGTCCAAGCGGGCGATTCTGAAGAAGCCTGGGGCGTTTGAGGTGTCTGCCCCTGTCTTTTTTTCTTTACATCAGATGTAATGTTGGGATGTTATGGACACATATGTGTTTTCCAGGTTGCTCTTTGCCCCCGGCTCTGCGTTTGTGAGGTTGTAATGTTACATTTTGATGTTGTCATTGTAAATTTCCATGTTGTGCTTGCGCGTTCCGAAAATGGGCGTCGAATGGCGTGCGCTCTGATGAGGAGAAAATGAAAAAAAAGGTGGTTATTTAGTGTTGTCCGAAGTGTCTGGCTACGAGGGCGATGTCTTTCATGTTGACTTTTCCGTCGAAGTTGATGTCTGCGGCTGGGTTCCAGTTGCTGCTGCCTGGTCTGGATCCGAAGGCTCTCGCTACGATGGCTACGTCGTTCATGTTGACTACGCCGTAGTTGCCAACGTCTTCCAGAATGTGGTTCGGCGGGTCAAGACATTCGAAGGATGCTTGGTAGTACACTCGGCCTGAGCCGTACGTGTATGTGTATGCGAAGGCAGGCTGGTAGTCGCCCAGACCGTAGAGTCCAGGGTTCCATTCTGCTATGGTTACAGCTCCGTTCTCTGGGTTGAATACGCCAGCGTTGCTGAGGCCTGTGGCTTCGTAGAGTGTGTCTCCTGAAGTCATGTTGAGGCCGAACGGGTTGTCCACGGTTACGTTGGCGTAGCCGCCTGTGTTGAAGTAGTTGCCGTCGCAGGCGAAGTATTCGCTCTCGTTGACGCTCATGGGGTCTGTTGGTAAGGCGTAGGTCCACCAGTTTGTGCAGTTGGTTCTGAAGAGTTCTGGGACTCCTGAGAGGAGTATGACGCCTCCTCCGTTGTATATGAAGTTGGCCACTTCAGCCAGCAGTGCGGGTTTGCAGGCCCAGTACGCTTGGATGACTAGGAGGTTGTATCCTGACAGGTCGGCTGGAATGTCGCCGGCCAGCGTCACGTTCAAGCCTTCTTGGGTCAGCATGTAGTATATGGAGTCGGTCCAGTTCATCATGTCTGTCTCGGCTGGCCATGGTCCCCAGGTGATGCCGTCTGTGTTTCCGTGGATTAGATAGTTGTCTTCCCAGTCGATGAATAGTGCCTGGTTGCCGCCGTTTGCAGCCCATTTTGCGCCTGCTGCCAGCAGGGTCATAGATGGTGGAATATAGGGCGGATTGAGAGGATTTGGAGTGTAAGCGTTCGCTAACTGTGTGTTAAGGCCCAGAAATATGGGAAAACTTGCCAAAACTGCGATGAGAACGACAGAAACGACCTTTGAACGGTTAATCATATGCCTTCCCCTGTTTACTGTACTCGAAGAGCAACCTATAAGCCTTTTCTTTATATCCAATAGTGTTCACCGAAGCTCTATTTGGTCTTTGAACTACTTGAATCTATACATTCGAACACTGCCTCAACATCATCGAACGTTTCTACCGCGGATTCTTGGCGTCGAATCGGCGGACCACCGGCTCCGGGAATCATGGTTCTCATTCGCATAAGCGTATGTCTCCGTAGTTTCAACTCTTCGCATCTCCTCATTTCCGATTAGGTTATACCGTCGTTTGACCTGTGTAGTGTTTCTGAGGAGGCTGGCTGTTGCCAAGGTTGGCCGCATTTTGTTTAGCATTGATGTTGCTAACAAAATGAAGCCGCCAGTTCTTGCTTCAGCTGTTTCAATGCCTCGTTGATTGTCAGAGGTTTGTTCCTGAGCGCTTTTTGTGCTTTGGACGTGTCGAGTGAAGAGTCTCTGGGTCTCTTAGCGGTCCAGTGCATTTCGGTCGACTTAACGGGGACGATCAGGTTCGAGTCGAATTCGAAAACTTTGGCTACTATTTCTGCGTACTCGTATCTGCTGAGGCGAGTTGCCCCGGACACGTGGTAAACGCCGCTGAGTCTTCGCTCGGCAATCTCCAGTGTCATGTCTGCGAGGTTTGTGTTGAGCGTGGGCGTAATCCACTGGTCGGTCACGATGTTGGCTTTCTCTTTGTTACGGAGTTTGTTTATCAGCCATAGGGCAAAATTGATTTTTCCAGCGGCGGGAGTGGCGCCGTAAATCACGCAGGGCCTCGCGATGCAGAAATCGTCGATGAGCTCTTTGATGGTGTTCTCGGCTTTCAGCTTGGTGATTCCATATTGATTTACTGGGTCTGGCGTGTCGGTTTCGGTGTATAGTCCCTTTTCTCCGTTGAACACGTAGTCGGTGGAGATGTACATCATGAAGGCCCCGGTTTTTGCTGCTTGCTCGGTCACGATGCGGGTGCCTTCGATGTTTACTCTCCAGGCGAGTTCTTTGTTCGTTTCGCATTTGTCAACGTCCGTCATTGAGGCGGCGTGAACGACGACTTCAGGCCTTGTTTTCTTGAATGCGTCTTCAACCTGCTTTTCGCTCGAAACGTCAAACTGCAACGGAACGCCAGTTCTTGGTTGGTCTCGACTGAAGCCCGAGTAGACCTCGTGCCCTTTCCGCAGGGCCAGCTCGGCGAGTTTGGAACCGTACAGGCCGCTTGCTCCCGTTATTAAGAGTTTCAGAGCGCACCACTTCGTTTCCAGGGCGTCGGGCTGAGAACGTTTTCGGTCGCTACGGGCTTCCACCAAGCCTCATTCTCGACGTACCATTTGACGGTCAGTTCGAGTGCTTTGCCGAAGTTGGATCTGGGTTGCCAGCCCAGCGCTGTCCTGAGTTTTGCCGAGTCGAGGCTGTATCTCGTGTCATGTCCGGGGCGGTCTTCCACGAAGTTTATGAGGCTTTCGGGTTTCTTCAGCATTGTGAGGATTTTCTTGACGATTTCGATGTTTTGAATTTCGTTTTCAGCAGATACGTTGTAGACTTCGCCCGGCTTTCCTTTTTGTAAGACGGTGTCGATTGCTTCGCAGTGGTCCTGCACGTATATCCAGTCCCTGATGTTCATGCCCGTCCCGTACACCGGGATTTTCAGGTTCTTCAGGGCCCTGATGATGGTTTTGGGTATGAGTTTTTCTGGAAGTTGGTAGGGGCCGTAGTTGTTTGTGCATCTTGTTATTGACGCGTTGAGTCCGTAGGTTTTGAAATAGGAGTGAACGAACATGTCGGCTGAGGCTTTTGAGGCCGAGTACGGGTTGGACGGCTTGGGAGGGTCGTTTTCGCTGAAAGATCCTTCGTTGATTTCTCCGTACACTTCGTCAGTCGAAACTTGAACGAGTCTCACCTGGCTGTTGTGATTTCTAATTGTTTCGAGGACGGTAAACGTTCCGACCGTGTTGTTCTGCAGAAACTCGTCTGGGTCGGATATGCTTCTGTCTACGTGAGTTTCAGCGGCAAAATTCACGACGGCATCCGCTTTCTTAACAAGGCGAGCGAGAAGCTTTGAGTCTCGGGTGTCGCCTTTTACAAAGCTGTATCGTTTTTCTTTTTCAAGATCCTTCAGGTTTGAGGGGTTGGCGCCTATGCCTATCTTGTCCAAGTTTGTTACTTCTACGTCTTGGTGCGTTTTGATTGCATAGCGGCAGAAGTTGCTTCCGATGAAGCCGAGACCGCCTGTCACGAGGATTTTCATTTGCCTCACTTGTTTGGCGAGAAGTTCCAGTCCCACTGTTTTCCTGCGCGAGGATCGTCTTTTTTGTCGTTTATGGATTTTGCGATGAGCGTCTCATCGTTCCAGGGTCTTCTCTCTTCGTCTGGTTTCACGCTGTCATAAAGTCTAGTTGTGAAGTAAAGGAGCATCGCGGGTTCTGTTCCTAGCGCTTTGAACCCGTGCCAGTAGTGTCCTGGAATGCGAACGACCTGTAGAATTTCACCGGTCGAAACGACCTCGCTGAGCTCCCCAGTTTTTTCGTCGAAAGCGCATATTTTTATGGCGCCTTTCAACGCCAAAAAGTAATCTGTCTGTCCTCTCAGGTGCCTGTGCCATGCGCGAACTATTCCCGGATACGTTACGGACAGGTTAGCCTGCGCCACTTCGTCTTGTCCCAAGATTTCTTTCCAGTCCTTTCGCATAACCTCAGAAAAGAAGCCTCTTTCGTCTGGGAGACGCTTGATAGGGTTAACCGTGATTCCGGTCAGCATGTAGATGCATTTCCTGTTGCTTGAGTTGCTTCTTATTTCATATGATTATTTTATAATAGTTGTCATTCAACCCTTGCGGAGGGCTAGACTTCCACTTCCGAGTAGTCTCCTATATGGAGTCTCACGGTGTTTTTCTTCGAGTTTTTGGTTATTTTGGCGTATTTGCCGATGAGGCTTTCTTCCAAGCGTTCAACATCTTTGACAACAACATTTTCGAGGAGCACACAGTATTCCAGATGACTATTTATTACTTGGGCGCTATCTCCGACGCTCGTGTATGGTCCTACAAACGAGTTTTCAACGGTTGCTTTTTTGCCGATGATGCAGGGTCCTCTGACTGTGCTGTTGATGATTTTTGCGTCGGCTTCTATTTTTACTCTGCCTTCGATTATGCTGTCGGCTGAGACCCTTCCTTTGATGTCGGTTTGCAAGTATTCATCCAAGATTCTAGCGTTAGCTGTAAGAATGTCGTCTTTTTTTCCAGTGTCAAGCCACCATGTCTTAAGAATTTGGGCTTTCACGTTGAAACCCATGTTTATCATCTCTTGGATTGCGTCGGTGATTTCAAGTTCTCCTCTCCAAGAGGGTTTGGTTTTTGTCAGTGCTTTGTGAACTTTGTTGGAAAAGAGGTACGTGCCAACTATGGCGAGCTTGCTCGGAGGTTCTTTTGGCTTTTCTATGAGTTTGGTAACATTGCCTTTTTTGTCCAGCACGGCGACGCCGAACTTGGTAGGGTCGTTTACTTCTTTGAGCAGTATCAGCGCATCGAGGTTCTCATCTTTAAACCTCTTGACAAGCGGTGTTATGCCTTCGCCTTGAAGGTTGTCGCCCAAGCACATCACGAAATCGTCTTGGCCTAGGAATGATTGGGCTGTTTTAACCGCGTGGGCCAGACCTAAGGGTTCTTGCGGTATGTAGGTTATATCGAAGCCCCATTCCTTTCCATCCCCGACGTAATCTTTCACCGAGCTCGCAGTTTCCGGAGCTATTATAAGACCCACACTGCGTATGCCCGTCTCTCTGACTTGATCTAACACAAAACCGAGTATGGGTTTGTTAGCAACGGGAATGAGTTGCTTGGCACACGTAAAGGTCAACGGTCTGAGCCTAGTTCCCTTGCCTCCGCTTAACACGAGGGCTTTCATGGACCTATCCTGCATAATTCGATTATAATAGTCTTTATATGCCCGACTTTTCAAGATGAAAACCAGTTGTTGATTTTCCGAGTGTTATTGGCGCCGTTTACCATCTAAGATCAGTCTATGCAGTTGTTCATACGCCGATTCACGGATATGATTGCCCGAAGTTTCTGGCCACGAGGGCGATGTCTCTCATGTTTACTAAGCCGTCACTGTTAATGTCGGCATTCGTATTCCAATTGCTTGAGCTTGGTGATGAACCGAAGGCTCCTACGACAAGGGCTATGTCTCTCATGTCGACTTTGAAGTCTCCATTGATGTCGCCTAGAATTGTCACAACAACGTTGCCTCCTGTGCAAGGGTTGTTTATCATGGTTGTTTCATTCGTTGTGGAAATTGCGTTGGCGATTAGAGTGTAGTTGCCGTAAGCAAATCCTGCTGTATTCCATGCGAATGTTAAAGTGACTATAGTTTTGTTTGAAAGGATGATTTGCTGTGATGTGGCGATGGTCGTGTTCGCGTAGATTGCGAAGTTGAAAGTTTCTTGGTAATCGCCAAAGTAATCCATTGTCACTGTAGCGTTTAGATTTGAGCCTTGGGCAACAACGCTCTTGGAAGAAGAGCCGAAGGCAAGAAATGCACAGTTAATTGGCACAGCAGGGTTCATCAGCGGATAATGGTCAATATTGTTAGCGTCTATGAAGTATGGCCAGTCACCTATTCCGTCGCTGCCAGGCAAGTTCTGGAGAGGTCCGCTGCGCAAGTCTGCCCCATCGTAGTCACTCCAAAAGTTCCCACCCGAAGGATAACCAGCATCCCAAACATCCACACCGCCCCCACCGATTTGTTGAGCATTGCAGACGAAATTGTTGTGATATATCTCGCCAGCATTATCTCCTACGTCCGCACCAACCTGGTTTTCGACAATGTTGTTTTCTGTTATGTTCCACACCGCAACACCAGCTTCAATCCCGACCTGATTCCCTCCAATGTTGTTTCCTACCAGTTCGCCTATCCATGAATCGCTGGCCTCAATTCCAGCAACGTGGCTGTCGGTTATTTCGTTTTGGCAGATTGTCGCATTTTGCGACCAGTCAACTTGAATGCCAAACGCGGTGCTTCCGCCTATGGAGTTTCCGATTATCGTGAAATTAATGCTTAGCGGATAACTTGAACTGTCAGTTCCTGTGACAAAGATGCCCACACCGTTTCCCAGCAGATTGTTATCAGCTATTTCGCAAAACTGACAATATGCAAACAAAATGCCATTTCCGCAATCGGTTATGTTGTTGCTGACCACTCTAATGTTGGTACAAGAATCCGCAACAACTCCCGCTTTGCATTCATTGATGTTCAGGTTCTGTATGGTAACATTGTTCCTTTGATACATGTAAACGCCGGCATTGCCAGATGCGTTTTGGATTGTGAAGCCTTGCCCGTCTAAGACTATGTTGTCTCTTTGAATCTCGATTTCACTGGCGATGTTGTCCGTCAGTATGTAGGTTGTGTTATCTATCGTGGAGATTGCTGGTGTTCGAGGGTTTATAGAACCGTCAGCTCCGATGTAAATTGTCTGATTCGTGAAGGGGTAAGGGTTCATAAATGGATAGTTGTCGATGTTGTTGGTGCCTATGATGTATGGTGTGTCTCCTATGCCATCGCTACCGCTAGCATTTTGATAAGAACCGTGGAAAGAGTCTGTCCCGTTGTAGTCGCTCCAGTAGTTGCCACCGGAGGGATAGCCGTTGTCCCACCTGTTCGGGTTTGTGTCCTCCACGTAAGCTTGATTGCTGTTGCTCATGAACTGGTTGTGATTTATGCCGTTTTCTTCGGACCACCCGAGCCAAATGCCGTAAGAGTTGTTCTGAATAGTGTTGTATGTGATAGTGCTGTTGTCGGAATAGAGTATTCCCATTCCATTGACATTGTCTCTGATTTCGTTCCCTGTGATTGTGTTTTGAGAGGAGTTCCAAAGTTCAATTCCGTAGCTGTTGTTTGTCAAAATGCTGTTTTCAATGACGTCATCTCCGCAATTAGCAATTTGTATGCCGCAGAAACCACCGCCGTCTGTAATTGTGAAGCCAGAAATACCGACCCTGTCAGCACTAATTTTAATTACTTGATCTATACCGCTTCCATCGAGTATTGTGTTGGATTTATAGTAGCTGATCAAAGTGAGGCTTTTGTTGATCTTCACATTTTCATAGTAAGTTCCTTCATCAACTTGTATTCTTTGCCCTGGCAAAGTCTCATTCGCATCTAGTGCATCCTGGATGTTGGCATAACCATTTCCGGTATCCAAGTTATGCACGCGGCAAGCCAACCTATAATCAGTAGATATCGTTGATGCAGATAGCGTGCTGTTGTAGATTTTCAATTCATCGATCGATCCATTGAAAAAATCGTTAAGACTCAGGCTTTGGCAGCCTATCGTTAGAGGATAAGATCCTGCCGCTGGAAGACTGCCCGAAAGAGCCGTATTATTCTCCAGTTGGCCATTCACATAGACTTTTTGGATGCTTCCATTGTATGTTCCCGCAATTTGGTACCACTTTCCTGCCAACCATTGATTCGTCGTCGTCGCGAGACCTTGCCAAGTCAGGTTAGGCGTCAGATATACAGAAAACCATATTCTGCCATCATTAGGATTTATCTGGAATCCATACTCGTCCCCCTTGTCGATTATGCTTATTCCAGAAGTGTGACTGTCGTCTAACGTTGCTGAGGGCCTGAACCATAGTTCACATGAAACTTGGGGGGCGGCAATTAGAGTTCCTAAGCTGTTCACGTAAACATAGCCATCAATTCCATCCAGACTTACAGCGGTTCCTGAGACGCCGGCGATCCATCGTGCTCCATTTTCGAGCACTCCATCATTTCCATATCCTGACGAATCATGTGCAACACTGCCGCTGCCTTCATCAAACTTCCAGTACCCAACCAGCTGCGGGTTAGCAATTGCTCTTGCTCGCGGTGCAAATACTGAAAAAAATGGAGAACACAATAAACCGACAATCATGAACACCAATATTCTCTTCATTTTCCCTTTCCCCCGCTAGTGCGCGTTCTCAAAGCTCCGTTTGTTACAAGATTAACAGATGAAGGAGCTTGTTCCTCGAGATGCACAGGCTTGAACATTGAAAAACAGAGAATCCTAATCAGTGCCAGAAGGAACGCTTGTGTATGTTTCAAAATTCCTCTCCCTCGTAACTGCATCATAATAATATTGTATGAGACCCGCATATTTAGCTTTTGAAACGGTGCCTAATAGTGTCACTGGCAAAAATGTTATTCATTTTTTGAAGAAAGACTCTTCCAGAAGTCGGTCTTCAAATTCCCACGAAGATTTTCTAGTTGGCATTGTTGATGTCGAAATTCTACGAAAAAAATTGACTTGGCCCATTGAAAAGACGATGCTGGACGAGCGAACCGGCAATGGAATGAAGCTTTTTAAGCTTCAATGTTTCAGTGGCGTCTCATGTAGCTAGGGTTGGGATTCCATTTTGCCATTTGGCACGTGGGTTTATATATTTTTGTTGTGTTCTTGTTTTTCTTCTTGAAGGTTGAGCGAATGGCTAAAGAGAAAGTCTTGGTATTGGGCCTTGGTGAAGTTGGCAGGCCGATTTTTGAGATTCTGAGAAGGAGCAGACGTTTTGAGGTTTATGGCTTTGATATTGATGAAGCTAGAATGCGGGAGTTGAAACAGTCTTCTGAGGGTTTGCCGCGAAAAGTGGATGTTTTGCATGTTTGCATACCTTGCTCTTCTCAGACTGAGTTCGTGAAGACTATAGTTGCGTACGCCAAGAAATTCAATCCAAGACTGTTGATAATTGACAGCACCGTTCCACCTGAAACCACTTTCAAGATTCGGAAGGATTTCGATGGTCTCTTGGCGCACACCCCTGTTTACGGAACTCACAGGGATTTGGAGTACATGATTTGGGAGATGAAAAGATGGACCAAGATTGTGGGGGGAGTTGATTCAAAATCTGCCGAAGCTGCTTCTGAGCATTTGAAAAAGGCAGGATTTAGGACCAACATTTTGAGCGGGCCTTTGGAGACTGAACTGACGAAGCTTCTTGAGACAATCTACACTGCTTGGATGATTGTTTTCTTTCAGGAGGCACATCGCATATGCCGGCATTTTGATGCAAAAATGCAGGACGTGGTCAGTTCTATCGGAGAGATTCACAGGGTAAGGCTTGACAGGCCAGTTTGGTTCCCAGGAGTCATAGGAGGACACTGTTTGATCCCGAACACGGAGCTCCTGCTTCAAGCCTATGATTCAGAACATCTTCGTTTGATAATTGAATCCAACAACAAACGAAAAAGAGAAGTGGAAGACAAAGAAGTTCGAGATGATATTGAACGAATAGGCATGATCGTTGAGAAATTGAAGACAGACCTTGCTCGAGAAAAGCATCTCGCCACGTTCAAATCAAGAGTCGAAAAGAAACGCCCTAAGTAGAATAAACTCCAATACTCACTCTCTAAACACACTGAACTGGGCTTTGGGTCGAATCTAGTTAGTTTGGCATTCTGGTTTGTTAGGCCTATTCTTGGCCTTGCTCCTTTTTGACTTTCGATGATCCTAAGGTTTTGAAGCTTTCAGAAACCCTCTAAGGTAATAAAGCCTAATCAAGGGATGAATGTAGGCGATTGAAGGTTCTTTCATTTTGATGGCCATGAACAGACCTGTAAACGGGCCGATGACGAATCTGTAAATAACATCGGATCTTGTTACAGGTGGAGGTTGATTCGATTTACTTTCTATCTGGCTCCATATCTCATAAAGCATAGAGGCATACCACTGTTGATGGTTGAGCTCTTGCATAAGACCTGTTCTCACATGCGTTGACTGAACATTATAGTCCACCATCCACTGATATCCTGCAGCATCGATAGCATAAGCCAAGAGCGTATCCACCCCTGCATTCAATCGTGTTTTGGGAAAGCCACCTATTTCCCTAATTATCTGTGTCCTGTACATGGTGTTGTCTAGAGTCTTCCCCAAAGTGAATGCTGACATTTGCCGACTCTTGAGCCAGGGCGCCAATTCTTTTTCTCCCTTGTATTTCTTGGCAACGTATTGCTGCAGTTTTCTGACCCCTTGTGGCCTATCTGCAAATCGAATGCCCGACACGACGGCCACCTTGGGATCAGTCATTTTCTTAGGGATGTTTTCCAACCAAGCTGGGTCGAGTAATAGATCTTGTTCGAAGCTTGCGAAATATTCAGAAGAAACGTGTTTCAGGGCAGTGTTGGAGCCGCTGCTTATCCCTCTTCCTTCATTGAAAACCACTTCCCATCCGAAAGAACGGGCTATCTCCCTCGTATCGTCAATGCTTTGATCGTCCACGATTATTCTTTTGGCAACAGAATCGTCAGGTATTACTTGGCCTATTCGTTTCAGAACCAAGGGTAGAGTGGATGCTCCATTTTTCGTCCACATCACCAAGTCAATCAACAATCAAATTCTTCTCCACTGATGTAAATGCCACCGTCAACTTCATTTCGGATTCTGACGAACATCTTAAATCTAATCTTTTTGTCGGATAACCAGTCATATTTGTGAGAGTGGTCTCAAATTAAAGTATTTGCACAGTCTCTTATTCCAAAGCTTCAAAAGAAAGACTTTTGGGGTTTTCAGCAGCAGCACTGTCGCTTTAAAGAAGCTCTTTACCATTAAATAGGGTCTCATTAGGGGGTACTTTTTTTCAAGCTCGTGAACATATATATCTTCGTGGACTAGCAGAGTCAAGTTTTTCTTGTGCACACGAGCGAGATAGAGCGTTTCTTTAATCGTTCTCCATTTCCATCCCTTGTCAATCATTCGAATCGCTTTATCCCAGTCTTCCCTTCCATGAAGACTTTCGTCATAAGGAGTTTCGACACATGCCTCTCTCCTCATGAGCATGGTACCCAGGGCGCCTCCAACTCCTCCTAGAAAGCTTGACCGAAACCATAATTTCCTTGGCAAATAGACTTGGCAGGATTCTCCGAATTCCTGTTTTCCAGTCCAGACAAAACCTATTCGATCATCCTTTCGAATTTCGAACAGACATTTTTCTATGTATTTTGGAAGAATTTCATCGTCGGCTCCTATGCAACAAATATACGCGCCATGGGAGAGTTTGATTCCAACGTTCATCGCTCGCGCGGGTGTCAGGTTGCCTTTGTGTTCCTGATAGACGTAGGACACTGAGGGGTAGTTGGTCACGATTTCTTTGGTATTGTCAGTCGAACCGTCGTCTACCACAATAACTTCAATTTCTCGGTAGGTTTGCTCCAAGACGCTCTCAATGGTCTGCGATATGTACTGGCCATAGTTGTGGGTTGGAATAACCACAGTCACGAGAGGATTAGGTTCTTTCCCTTGAGCAGGTTGAGGAAGTACACTCAATCTTTTTGCCTACTTTAATTGCGATATCTCTGAAACATTATTAACTCTTCTTGCTTTACGGTAATGTTCAATTCATCAAAAAGATAGTTTATATACAAAAATGATCTCTTCAAACAGGAATGGCACAGCGGGACAGAATTGATAAAGTTAAGAATTGATGTGGACTATCCTTACCCTTCGAGAATTCGAAGTTCCCTCTACACGATGTTTGGTGTTAAAGTTGGAGCAGACTACCTGAAAAACTCGAAAATTATCGCCAGAATGATTAATGAATCCACGAAGGATGTGATGGCTTATTGGTTCTTCACTCCGAAGACCATTCCTGATCAGGCCCTTTTGTCTCTCTTACCGAAAGAGAGACATGAGGTTGCACTCCACATCGCAAACGACCCATACAAGGATCTGGCACTTCTGGAAAAAGCAACTGGCAGAAAGATTAAATATTATACAATTCATGGAACCGCTCGTCTGATAGGTAGAATCATATGGGGACGGTGGAAGTTCAAAGCCCCCACAATTCCCTCTGGCTTTCCGCTGCAATCATTCTATCAGTTTCCCACGTTGCATCTCGACACACTATGCCATGTTTGCGCAACTGAGCAGGCCATCCTGATTGCTCGAAAACACATAGAAGATGGTGACGTGCTTCATATTCATCCAATATGGCTTTTCCAACGTGGAAGGATAAACCAACGGGGCCCATATTTCGAAACATTAAGGAAACTTCTCGAAGTCGAAAATCGTTTTGACAATTTGGCCGTTCAGAAGAGACTCTTCTTCAAGACTGGCCATGATACAAAAGAGTATGAGAAAGACGCTAATCCATCAGAGAATTTTCTCGAGACCATGAAGGCTAAAGGAGTCGACATCTTCACTTTCATCGAAAGACGCTGGTGCCAACCAGCCCGCGATGAACCTAGAGAGTGGCTCAGGGAGAAAGATAACGTAGGGCTCCTCCACGTAACCAACTACACTGAATGGCAGGAGAGCATCGGCAAGAAGACTCGCAACATGATAAGAAAGGCAGAAAAAAGTGAAATATTGACGAGAATCGCCGAGCCCGACAAGAAGTTTGCTGAAGGTGTTTGGAAAATATACAATGAAACACCGATTAGACAAGATAGGAGTTTTCCACACTTCGGAACTACTCTCGATCAGGTTTCGAAAATCTTGAGTTCCGCTGACAATTTCACCTACATCGGAGCCTACTTGCACGACGAACTCGTGGGATTCATACAACTCGTCGACGGCGAAAACGTGGAAATAACCTCTCAAATACTCTCACTTCAGAAGTATTGGGACAAGGCTGTAAATAACGCGTTAATCGCAAAAGTAGTTGAGGTCTGCACAAAAAGGGGGCCTAGTTGGATCATGTACGGCCGAATGGGCAATCATCCCTCTCTGGACAAGTTCAAGGAAAGCAACGGATTTTCTAGATTTGAGTTGACACGTTACTACATACCCTTGACGAATAGGGGCAAGATTGCGGCCAGACTCAACTTACACAGAAATGTAATAGACAATCTGCCCAAAATCATAAAATACCCGCTTCTTAGGCTGTACGGATGGATCAATAGGGCGAGAGCGAAAACGAGTGGGGAAGCCGCAGGTGCGCCCGATTGAACGGCTGAATTAATGGTCTTTTCTTCCACGGCCACACGTTGTGTGCGCGCTAAAATTCCTCAGATCAGCATTAAACGTTGAAGTTGAGCGCGCTCTTTCTGTACCGCCGCAAACCGTCGCGAATGCGAATTGTGAACTCTGAATGTTTATATAAGAGATTTCATAAACAAAATATCAGCTGCCTAGCAAGCTGTTCCGTATGCAATCAGAGGCTGAGGAAATCGCTTCCTGTTCTTGCATTAGACGCTGTAATCCAAGTTTGTCATGGTCGGGTATGTTTGAACCTTTCAAATTGTTTCAGCTACGCTGCAATAGGCGACCCGACTCAGAAGCATGTTTTGCGTGGCCTGCGCTTTGGGTTTTATCTGCTTCTTGCTTCGGAGAGCGACGTGCGGTTGGGGAGGAAACGGAAAAATGCGTGTTTGTCTAGTTAATCCGCCGCGAAGTCTTAAAGCAAACAAGAAGTTGATTGATGTTATACCTGTTTTGCCCTTAGGCTTGGCTTATCTTGCTTCTGTTCTGTTGCGTGACGGGTACGACGTAAGTGTGATTGACGCGCAAATGGATGGAAAAGACCAACAGGTTTTGAATGGAGACTTGCTCACACTTGGTTTGTCTTGGAACGGAATTAAAGATAAGATTGAAGGTTGTAAGCCTGACATTGTAGGGGTTACCTGTCTTTTTAGCAGTCGTTTTCCCAATGCTTTACACGTTGCAAAGCTTGTTAAGGAAATTGATCCCGAAATTCCAGTAGTTTTGGGTGGTATTCAGCCGACAGTGCAGACTAAGGAGGTCTTAGCCAATTCCGAAGTGGATTTTGCTGTGTTGGGTGAAGGAGAACAGACAATGCTAGATTTAATGAACGGTAAATCTCATCGTGTAATAGATGGCTTTGGTTACAAGGAAGATGGACAAATTCACATTAATCCTAAGACCAAGTTCATTGAAGATCTTGACAGTCTACTTTCCCTGCTAGACATTTGTTCCCACGCTATTTCGCCTCTAAAAAGCCACGTTTGTATGGAAGATTTGGTGTGCACAATGTTCATCGGAACAGTCTAATTTCTCAAGAGGCTGCCCTAATCATTGCGCATTCTGCAGTATTCATACTCAATGGGGCTTCAAGTGGCGGGCAAGAAGCCCAGAAAACGTTGTTGACGAACTTAAAGAAATGAAGGAGAAATACAAATGTTCTGAAGTCAGTTTTGACGACGACAACCTAACTCTGAGTCGTAAACGCATGGTCGCTCTCTGTGAAATGATGATCAACGAAAAGCTTGATTTGTCATGGGACACTCCTAACGGTGTTTCAGTGATTACTCTTAACCGTGAATTGCTGGAGCTAATGAAAAAAGCTGGATGCCGTAGTTTGAACTTGGCTATTGAATCTGCAGATCCTCATGTTTTGCTAGACATTATTCATAAACCACTTAACTTGGAGAAAGCTGAACAGGTGATTAGAGATTGCAAGAAACTTGGTATTAAGACAGAAGGATATTTCGTGTTGGGGATGCCTGGAGAGACTTTAGAGAGCATGCAGTGCAGTTTAGATTTTGCACGCAGGTCAGAGCTCGATGAAGTGGGAGTGTTTGCCGCTGTACCTTTTCCAAAAACTGAATTGCACGAATTAGCTTCACAAAAAGGATACATGAAAAACATTGATTTCTGTAGAGTTGAAGCTGACAATGCTTTACAGGAAAGCATGCTGCTCGATACGCCTTGGCTAAAAAGCGAGGATGTCTTAGCTTTTCGACAGCAATTCTACGATGCGTTTGTCCGGTCTAGTATTCGGAAGCGTATCAGTCTTGTTCGGCACGAGGTCGGACGCAGAGTACGGCGCTCGCACGCACCAGAAATGTGACTCGTACGCCCACGACAGTGGCCTGTCGAGCCTTACCTTGTAGTTTTCTTCGATAAGCACGCCATTTCAACCAAGTCTATGATCAAGACGTGTTATTTGATCATGCTGGTGGCTAGCTTCTCACTGAGAAAAGAAGACGCATCAAACTAGTTAAAAATATACACTTTGTGGCAACAGCTGAAAAGTTGCACAGCGCTCTTGCATTCCTCACGCCTCAAAACTATACTCTTGGCTTGACCTTCCACCTTTCCTGATTTTGCTTTAGCCACTCCAGTTCTTTTGAAACGCCATTCTCAAAACTTGTTAAAGGTCTCCAGTCTAGCATTTCTTTTGCTTTGTCATTGCCAAGAACGAACCTCCTTAATTCACCTTTCAGCCGTACCCGCTCTGGCTGGAACCTGGAGGCTTTGCCTTCAGGTGGGTCATCGAAAACAATTCTGAGTTTCTTTCCTGAGAGCCCGATTAGAGTTTCAGCCAATTCTTTTATAGATATCCCTTTTCCACTGGAGAGGTTGAACACTTCGCCTGCCGCTCGCGAGTTTTCAATCGCTTTGACGTGAGCTTTTACAAGGTCTTCCACGTAGACGAAGTCGCGAACCTGTTCTCCATTTCCGAAGACAATCGGTGGCTTGTTTCCAAAGAAAATTCGCTTCATGAACATAGTCAAGACTCTGCCGTACCATTCTCTTGGACCATATACTATGCTATACCTGAATGATGTCGTGTCCAAACCGTACAGCCTGTAGTACTGTACGCAGTAACGTTCTCCGCTCAGTTTGCTTACCCCGTAGGGCCAATGTGGCGTTAATGGATGGCTCTCGTCGACTGGCAGGTATTCGGCCTCTCCGTAGACCGCTCCTGAGGAAGCAAAGAGGACTTTATCGACTTTGTTCTTCAGAGCAGTGTTCAAGACGTTCAGCGTGCCAAAGATGTTTATTCTTGCGTCTCTGAGGGAATTTCTTATCCCCGTGTAAACTTCGAGTTCTGCAGCTTCGTGATCGACGATTTTGACTTCTTCCTTCTTAACAGTTTGTTCGAGCAGCTTAGCGTTCAATATGGAGCCTTTCACAACCGTGAGCTTCCTACGTTTAAGATGTTCGATGTTTTTCATAGATCCTGTCGAGAAATCATCAAACACGATGACTTTCCCCGCTCCGTTCTCTAAATACTCATTTGCGAGATGGGAGCCGATGAAACCAGCTCCTCCGGTGATGAGTACAGTGCTTCCCTTAATTTTCATGGGCATGATCCTCCACTATCTTTTCAATCACATCAACAGGGTTTTCGAGTTTGTCTAATAGGTGCCGGACATTTCGTTTTTCACCCAAGAGTTTCTGGGCAAGCTTCGGCGCTTCTGATGCGTCCGTCTTGAATATCGGGAAGCCTCTTGCGGCCAGAAAGTCGTTTACATGCTGCTCTGGGTACAGCTTAATGATGATGGCAGGTGTTCCCTGTAACGCTGCTTCTCTGGTTATGGTTCCGCCGACACCAACAAATAGGTCTGCTTCTGCCATCAGGCTTGCTGAGTCGACGAATCCTTTCGGAACTATCAAGTCTTTTACCCTTTCACGATTGTATCTGGACAGGAAAACAACGGTGCCGAGACGAGTGAGCTTCTTTGCTAAAGCAAGCATGTCCACTTTCGCGTTTGTGTACGCCGCCTTTTCTTCGACCTGTCTGACCACGATGAGCGGCTTTCCAAAATCATACTTTACGCGAGACTTGAAGCCCTTAATCCAAGCAACTTCGTCAGCTCCGTCAAACTGCATTATTTTTGCCTTGACGTTGTAATTGTCCAAAAGTTCTTTGGGAATAGCTTTCGAGGCAACAATGTAATCTGCGATAGGCAGGGTTAGCCTGTTGACTGCATCAGCGTAAGGAGTATCCATGGTTACGATAATTGGAATTCCGAGGCCAAATGCCACCCTACACTGGTCAACAGAGCAGTGCGAGATGGCGATACTTGGTGTAGCCGCGCTTTCTTGGAAGAGTTTACAGAAGAGGAGCTGACGTTTCACGCCCTCCTTGAGCCTCGTCAACAATGACTCAGGGTTGTATTTTCCAATCGTGATGAACTTCTCATTCAGATACTTCACCATGGGCAAGGTGTCTGGATGCTCCCGGGTAGTCAAAACAACTTCGTGCCCCACGTCATTGAGGCGTTTTGCAATAGCTGTTCCGTACCTCACGTGTTTTCCGGTGCACGCATCGTACCAAACTCTCATTGTTCGACCCTCAAGAATTGGCACTTGACCTTTTCAGCCGCGTGAAGGTCTCCATCAGTGTTCCCGACGAACAAGAGGTTTTCGGGGTTCACCTTCACCTTCTGGATGACCATCTTGAGTTGTTCGGCTCTGTCAAGACTGTTTTCCCTTGTAATCGCTAGCTTGAAAACCAGACCTAACGGTTTGAGAACCGTTTGCACCAAGGCTTTTCCCTGCATTGTTACAAGCGCTTTGGGCATGGTGGCATATTTCTTGTAGAGAGCCACCCCTTCATCCTTGATTGTGATTTTATCTTTCAAAGCAAGCTCTTCCTCGTCCCAGATCTCAAAGATTTTTTTTCTCGTTTTCTCGTCCAGTCCTGCCACAGTCTTTGCCAGAGGACGCACATCGTCAGTGTTGAGGATTCGGCTGAATCTCCGAAAAAGTCCCTCGTAATCGATTGGCAGGTTTATCAGCGTTCCGTCGAGATCAAAAACGACGGCTTTAATCACTTGTACATTTCTCCGATGACCTTCTGGTCTTTCACGAGCCTTGCCGGTGCGTCAATGTGTCGGATCCAATATATGTTCGAGGGCAGGATGTTGTATTTTGAAATGTTGGGGATTTCTTCTTTGAACGCAAGCTTGATGTAAAGATACGGAATGTTCCCCGCGTAGTCTCCTCGCAGTGCTTTGCTCGCATACGAAAAGAAGAATGAGGTTGTGAACATTCTTCCAGCGTTGATTTCTGTGACGCAGGGCACGCCTTCATTGTTCTCTTTCAAGTCCACGCATGCGATTCCGTTGAATTTTTCATCTATGGACAGAACAGCATCTGTGCCTAGCTTGTTCACAGTAGCATCGTGAACTGTTTTTTGAACTGCGGGAGTGCCTGTTATCCCAGATGGAGCGAGGTGAGGGTAAATGTATTCAAGCCGTTCTCGAGCCATAGACATGACGAGTTCGCCCTTCTTCCACAGACTGTGAAAGGCCATGTTCCTTCCAGGCAGATGCTCCTGGGCGATGAATTTCCAGGTCACGTTACGAGCCTTCCAATAGTTTATCCACGAGATTGCTGTTTCCCTGTTGTTCGCTGGAGTGCTTCCAACTCCTCCAGCTCCGTGCGTGGCCCTTATCCATATCGGGCTTCCGAATTCCTCAAAGGCCGCGTCAACGTCTGATTCTTTGCTTAACTCCTTGAACTTCGCAACTGGAACACCTCTCTTGGCCCAGAGTCTTGCAGCTTTCAGCTTGTCCTGACACGCCTGAACAGCCTTCTTTGAGGGAAGAAAGACGTTGGTCTCCAATTTTTCACGATTCTCAGAGATGACTTCAACTTCGGCATCGGGCTGAGCGTGAAGAAATTCAACCCGCTCTTTCTTTACGATTTCATTCAAAGAGTCAATGTACCCACTTTCTGCGGCCTTAGGAACATGGTATTTCCTTTCAGTGGTTGCAAGGTGGAGGAAATACTCGTTGGCTTCGGTTCCAACAATGAAGATTTTCTCGGGTGCCAACTGAATCGATTTTACGAAGTTTATTCCTGCAGGTCCGCCTACGCCTGTAACGAGGATCCTTTTCATCATCTCACCATGAAATCTAGAAATCGGTTCATCTGGAATTCCCATCCGATTTTTGCGGTTCAAATTATAAGATGACCAGTTTATATTTATTGTCAATCGGTTAGGGCCAGATATCAGTCAGTCATCAATGCTTTTCGATATAACATCTGGAAAAGTGAGAAATCGAAATATACTCAAACGAGAAGAACGGGCCATGGAAGTCTCCGTTGACTATGTCTAACATTCAAATTCTCACTACACTTTTTCTGCGATAATCCAGTCCTGCGCGCCATAAATGACTGGCCGCGTGGCTCTCAGACCAACGTTCTCGTAGAGCCTTAGGATGAAGTTTTCATCGTAAGCAATTGCTTCCTCTGGACATTTTGGATTTCTCGTGCTGTATTGACCAACACGAATGAAATCTTTCCTTCGACCTGATTCAAAAAAGTAACTGATGAAGCTCGTACCGTGACTTTTCATTACACGAACTATTTCTGACAAATAATGTTCCAGATCTGCTGGTAGCATGTGTGTGAAAACAGAGCCCAGAAAAACCGCATCAAACATTCCGTTTGGATAAGGAAAAGTGTAGGCTCCAGCGCTTTCCCCTCCACGAACATAGTTGTTGTTGGAAAGAGGTGCAAAGGTAAAATGGAAGTTTGGATATTTTGTAGTGTAGTGTTGTTGCAGCCAATCAATGAAATCTTTGATTATGTCAAATCCTTCATATTTCCCTTGAAAATTGTGGTACCGAATTAACGAGTACGACAAGCTTCCGCAACCACAACCAACATCCAGAATCGAATTAACATTCCTCAAATCGAGATTTTTTGCAAGCATTTCCGCTCGGTCCACCTTGAAATTGTCCAGACCTATTATGTGTCGAAGCTTCATAGGAGGAACCAGCTCGTCCTTTTCAGGTTTTAGAGATTCCCTCAACGTAAGTGTGACATCTGAAAACCATTTTCGCAAATATCGACACCGTCAAATAACTACCTTCATCCATGAAATAAAGAATTCTCCGCCAATTCAACAAAAACAGGGCACTTAACAACTTCTTTAAGCCCCTGAGTTACAAGAACCGTTTTTTCTATTCCAGTTCTCGCATCAGGCTCTCGTCGTCGTATCTGGCGGCGCTCCAGCTAAAATACAGAAATCTTTAATCAGCACGGCAACAGAAGATGAACCAGTGATTCATGGATGAACAAAAAGAAAACAAGTATGAAACGCTCCACTTTGGGACTCGTAATAATCTGTTTTCTATTAGTAGCCGCGCTAGGCGGAATAATTGCATATTACATGATAACAATCCACGACAAAAACAATCAACTGAACACTGTAAACGGTCAACTAACCAGTCTGATATCTTTTATAGACACCAATTGGACAGAGGAAGGTAACAGCAGTCTACCCGTAAACACCGTAATCTCTGAGCTGAACGCGACTATAAACGAACTTCAAGTTTTTTCAACAAGCCAAATAGTCGCATTGACTGAGAACAATACGAATCTAGCAGCAAACATAACGACCCTAAATGGGCTTCTTAGCCTTTCTTCCTCTTCAATATGGGTTAACAACGAAACCGTGAGTGAACCAGCAGGGGGAATGGGCATTGCTTGGTACAATTGGACGTTCCCGGCAAGCTACGCAGGATACGTCACCATCAACGTCTCATCAGCGTCAGCCGACGCATGGGCTCGCACAGAATACTCAGCATATGGTGTTAGCTATAGCAATCAGGCAGACTTAGGCACAAACGGAACGGCAAGCTTTCCCATTCTACCCTCTTCAAACATAACCGTCGGCGTGGGAAACGAGAACCTAAGCGGTGAGGCAACACAAACAGTAACAATAACCTACTACTACTAGAACTTCTCTTTTTCTTTTCTATGTCCGCACGCGCTTGAAGCACTAACGATTTGAAAAGTAGATTGTGGATTCATAAACTATAGCTATTAATGATGGTCTCAACTGGAAAGAAGGATTGTCTGTTATGCAGGCCGCCGATTTTCTCCTATCTGAAAGAAAGTCGACTATGCAATTTCGTCACAGAATTGTCCAGTTGATTGCTCCGAAGCTATATGAGGACTATGTGAAACATTCAGAATGGATTCACAGCGTTTTTGCTGAGACTCCTAGACCGTTCACTGTCTTTCTCAAGAATAGATCTTTTGAGCGCGTGTTTGTGGGTGCGGAAATAGGAGTCGCCTCTGGAGATAATGCCTTGAGCATATGTGAGGAATTGAACATCAGGAAACTTTTCCTAATTGACCCCTACATTCCATATTCGGATGGGGGGGTTATTACGCAATATGTTGATAGCTGCAATATAGCTGTGCGGAAGTTGGAGAAGTATAAGGATAAACTTGAGTTTATAAAGTTGAGCTCTGATGAAGCAGTGGGCAAGATTTCTGAGGAGCTGGACTTCGTTTATGTTGATGGCAATCATTCATACGAATTTGTTTTGAACGATATTGAGAAATATATTCAACTTCTGAAGCCCGACGGGATTATTGGAGGACATGATTATTGGAACCTCACGGGGGTGCCGAAAGCTGTCAATGAGAGCGCAAAGAAGTTAGGCTGGAATCTCACTGTCAGTCTGCCTGACTGGTGGCTGAAGCCTTAATCGTTAGAATCCAATTCTTCTCCGATGTTAAAGTGAAGTTTACCATTCTGCTTGATTTTCCCGAGGGCATACTAAATTTCTAGCATGTCAAAACGTTCTGTAAGAAACAAATAATACCTTCGGCCCAGACAGAACTCAATGGGCCATCATTGATCAATACGTCAATGAAACCAAAGACCAAAACCATAATAACCAATGACCCAGAAACCAGAGATTTAGCCTTAGAATCTGAAAACAAGGGGCCGGTCGTCTAGCTTGGTTAGGACATTGGCTTTACGAGCCAAAGGTCGCCGGTTCAAGTCCGGCCCGGCCCACCTCACTTTCTCTTTTCCAAAAGAGAACCTGAGCTGAAAGAAAAGCGTGCACAGACAACCGTGTAAATGTAAGATAAGAGTTGTTCACAAAAATGTGAACTCAGTTCACAGAAAGAAAGACTTTATATGTTGTTTCATTAAGTTGATGCGGAAAGTGTAGCAGATTGAGCAGTTCAGAGGAGAACTCCCTTCATGACCTCTTGCTGGAGTCTACCAGCAGCGTAGCAGAGCTGTTGAAGCTGGCGGCTCATCCTGCACGAATACACATAATGACCCTGCTTCTGCGTGGGGAGCACGAGTTCTCAGGCTTGATGCAACAGACGAGGCTCTCTAAGACAGCGCTGGCGAATCACCTCAGACTGCTGGTCGAAGAGGAGCTCGTCGAGAAGTCAGGCAGAGGCGAATACTGCTTGACCACCGACGGGCGGGAACTGTTGAAGACGGTTGCTGTAATGTACAGGAGTTCCGTTCATAGACAGGAGGCGATGCGGGAGCTGCTCGCAAGGCGTTACACGGAGGGTTTGAAGGAGGTGAAACATTTGGTGAAGAAGGTAATCAGCAAGAAAGTTGAGTATCAGCCCTGCTGGATATCCTACACTGGGGCTGTGGCCGGCTGTTTGAGGGCGTTGGGAACCGACTGCGACACTATGAAAGTTGGCGGAGTTTCGGGCTACGCTTTTCTGATAAACGTGGCCAAAGGTGCGACGTGCCCGTCTGGGCCAACGGCTTTTCATGCCAAGACTTGGAAGCAGATACGCAAGGCGACTGAAGATCTAGGTTGGACACTGGAAACTGTTGCGTTCGATGGCGATTACCCTGAGAAAGAAGGGGCTCCGACATCGAAGGAAATTGAGAAGACAAGAAAAATCTTCGAGAAAATAAAACAGGAAGTGGACGAGAAAAACCACCCCGTGGTTCTATGGGGCTTGGTCATTCCCGAATACGGAATAGTCAAGGGCTACGAAGGCAACTCGTACATAGTCAGCACGTATAGAAGCCTAATGGGTCAGCCAGAAGATTTGGTACCGTTCCACGACCTGAAAGCTCCGGGATGCCTCGATTCAATATTCTTCCGTGACAGGGTCAAGCGCCGAAGCGAAGACGCCGACAAAGAAGCCTTACAGAGAGCCATAGACTTCGCATCCGCAAAAGTCCCCGTCCTCAGCAATTATGTGGCCGGACCAGAAGCACTCGACGAATGGGCAAACGTGCTTGAAACGCTTCCAGAAGACAAACAGAACTATCAGGGAAACAGCTACGTTGGAGTCTGCTACTGTGAAGGCAGAGAGATGTGCGCCGCCTACTTGAAACGCTTAGCCAAAAAGCATCCGGGCAAACAATCGAAGCACCTGCTGAAGGCAGCTGAAGCCTACGAGAAAGGCTGGAAGCTTCTGAAAGAGTTCACGCAGCTTTTTCCATTCGGTTTCCAAGGCCACATGGAGCTGGAGAAGCGTAAGAAAGGCGCCGACCTGCTCAGAGCTGAGAAGCCTTGCGAAGAGGAATCCGCAGAATATATGAAAACAGCGCTCGAAGAATGGAAATAGAACAGCTTGGGGTTTAGCGCGCGCGTTAGGTATTTTTGCGGATACGGGTTTTTAGCGTGTCTTACCGGTGTTTTTAGAACATACGTCCGACCAAAAATGAGGCGCGCGCGCTTAGGAAACTGTGTAGTTGCCTTGCGTCGTCGCTTGGTTTCCGTTGTTGTCGCTGACGGTGACGGAGAACTGGACGTTTGTGCCGCTTGGCTGTTGAGGAAGTATTACTTGCCAGACATTGTTTGTTTCATTGTAGTTCATTTTGGTATTCCATAGCTGCCCGAAGTTGTCGGTGTAAGAGAACTGAAGCGTCAATGAAGCGCTTGCTATTTGGGGTTCGTTTGTGCTGACGTCGATTTGCACCGTGTCGTTGCTAGTTGGTTGTGAAGGAGATGTGTTAATTGCGGTGATTTGTGGCGGTAACTTGTCAGAGTAGCTTGCTTGATAATAGACGCGTCCTTGACCATACTCGTGTGTCATGCTGAAGATGCTTCCATCTGCCCATTGTGCAATGACCGTGGAATCGTTCAGCGGGCCTGCCACGGCAGCGTAAGAACTGCCTGCGTCGTACTGGCCTAGGCTGCTTCCAGCGGACAGCGAAGTACCGAACGGGCTGTTTACCATCACGGTCGCAGATTCCATTCCTGCGTTAAGATAGTAGCTAGCGCCAAACCAGTCTTGCACAGGGCTTAGGTCGCCGCCTGTCCACCAGCTCTTGCAGTCAACTGAGAACAACATCGGAACGCCTGCGATTAGGACTACGCCTCCGCCTCCAGAAATGTACCCGCGGACGATAGGTTCATTGGATGGTTCACAGGCCCAGTAAGCGTCGATTACTACGACATTGTATGCGCTCAGGTTACTCGGGATGTCTGAGGAGTAAGTTATGTTGAACCCGTACTGTTCGAGAGCGGCTGAAACGTCGGCCCTTTGCAGTTGAAAGATGGTGGAGTTTTGAGCATTCGGGTTGGGATAGGCCATTATGTTATCGTAAAAGTCGACGTAAAGGGCATTGGTGCCGTTGAAAGCAGCCCATTGCGCTCCGGCTCCAAGAAGCGTCAATGAGGGTGAAAGCTGCGGATCGCTTGTGGTCTTGCTTGTGGTTTGCGGGGCAGATTGTATCTTGCCAGTGGGCGAGCTAAAGTTTCCTTTTGATACGTATACGACGGCGATTGATGCGAAAAGAATCAACAATATAGCAAGAATTGTTCTTTTCATAACTTAGGCACTCTCAATAGAGATGGTTCTTTTGAGTGCATAAATCTTTCGGTGTTTTCCTCGCTGAAGTGTATACTCGATTTCGATAACATCTATCTATAGTAGACTTCTATGGTATCCTTCCTGTTCCATTAATGTCCATATAGGTGTATCCTAAATTGGGTATACAGTCCTTGGTCTTCCATTAGGAGCCCATGGTTACCCATTAACCGTCCGTCGTCGTGGTTCGTGGTCGCCGTCTGGCCGTCCGTCGTGGCGTCCGTCGTTGGTGTAGCGCGCGCTGTTATGTGGCGCGAATCCGATGGTATCTGACTATGTTTAAGGATATGCCTACAAAAGCAAGCAGTGTGGGGCAAGGTAGCTTCTTGTGATCGACGAAATATCTGAAATAAAGCGCTATAGCATTATGATTTCCTTCTAGAATTGTAGCAGGTTTTGTTCGGGACGACGTGACTAGAATGAGATTCAAATTAAAACAGTTCTGGAGCGAGATTTTTTATTTCTCTTTCCTTGCGGGAAAGGGTAAAATAGAAGAACTCTGCATAGCCAGAAAAGAACACTTTGCCAATGTTGTCAAAAATCCTTGCTGTTATTCTGATTTCTCTACTGCTCGTCCCCTTTGTGTTCGGCGTCACTCTGGATGTCGCGCCGAAATACTTTAACATCGTGTTCCCAATCATCCTTCTCATCGTCTTGGCATTAGGAATCGGTTTCTACTACAGGAGCACCCGCAAAAGATTCGCGAGCGCTTAACCATCGCACCCTGGTCTTCGCAAGCTTGTGCAGACACAATGCTATGACGCGATTTGAGTGTTTGAGGTTCAAACTGGCCCTATGATAAAAAAAGGCTAATCGACCAGGTATTCTATGATTTTTCCGTAGAGATCAGTGTTTCGGCTGTCCTCGTAGCCGGCGTAGATGCTGGGGTTGTCGTTGACTTCCACCACAACGTAGTCGCCGTTAACTTCCTTTATATCGACCCCGTAGAGTCCGTGTCCGATGACGTCGCACGCCTTGAGCGCCACTTCCTTCAATTTAGACGGGGCGTTCTCTGTTTTGAGGGCGACGGTTCTTCCCCAGACGAAGGTGGGTTTGCCCCGGCGCTTGGCCCCGTGCTTCCATCTGCCCTTGGGAATCATGTACTTACACACATAGAGTGTCTTGCGGTTCAGGACGCCGACCCTCCAGTCGAAGGCCGTTGGCATGAACGTCTGGACGGCCAGCATGTCGGACTTTCGGAAGTATCTCTTGGCCACGTCGCGAAAACTCGTTTCACAGGCGACTTTCTCCACGTATTTTGAGAAACTCGTGTACGGCGCCTTGACGACGATGGGTTTTCCGAGAGTTTCAAACACTTCCAGAAGCCGCTTGTGATGCAAATCCTCCTTGTTAAGGAACATCGTTGGAATGTGGGGCACATCGTGCTTTTCGAACAGATCGTAAAGGTGGATCTTGTTGCCGCAAATCTGTATCGACTCCGGATCATCGATCACCCTCTTGCCCAGCTCCCACGCCGTCTTAGAGACAACGTAGCTAGTGAACAGCGGATCCGTCGTGGCCCTTATGAACACCGCGTCATACCGTGGAATCTCAGGAATGCCTTCCCTGAAGAGAAAATCGAACCCGTGACCCATACTCTGCGCCGTGCGCTGGAAGTTCTGGAGGGCAGTTGCTTCTCTCTGATCTGAAAAATTATACTTCTCCACGAAACAGGCTATTCTAGCCAACCAAGTGTTCACCCATTCTCGACATGCGAGAAACCTCTTCTCCCACAATTTCCAAATCCTCGGGCAAAACCTCCCCAATCCTCAAAGGCTGAAGCCCGCACAGGAAAGCCTCCCCCCCAACCTTCTGAACGTGTAACTTGCAAATCGGAAGCCTAAACACCTCGTAAACCCTTCTCGAAACACGCGCCACCTCTCCCTCCAACCCGCACCTGCCGAAAACCGACTTAAACGACAACATCTCACCCTTAAGAGGCTGAGCACAAACCGCGAACTTGTAACTCATGCTCAGACTTCTCACAGCCCTGTACAGCGCGCTCCTGTTGTGTGCAATTTTGTAACCGTCATAGCAGAACGGGTTAACCGCGAAAACCACCAGTGGAAACCCAAACTCCGAAATAATCCTCCGCACAGATCCAGTGACCAAATAGGGCACAGTGGGAATACCGGCTTTTGAAGCTTTAAGCAGCAAAATAGGCGTCCTGCTGGCCGCAATTATGCTCTCACTCGAAGGAATCACACGATTCCCCAAAACCTCCGCGTGCATAGACACATAATAGCCCGTCTTCAAATAGCGATAGTCATTGTTAAGGTTGAGAGTAAAATCTTTCATTGACGAACTCAGGAACGCCGTCGGCTTCATTGCGTGCAAGTTTGTCGGTAACTCTATGTTTGAGACAACCAGCACCAGTGTTACACCAGATGACTTACAATTCCGCTACTGCGGCTATACTATTTAAAATTAACTGTACTAAACACCAACATCAAAAGCACTTCTCAAACACCCACTCTCCTCTTCATCTCCCAGACACCGCACTTACCTCTACACTAAAACCAGGGCCGATGAAAACCACAACAGCAGAAACATCCAACCTCAAATCGACAAGCCAAACAACCAGAAGAAAACCAAGGCCATCTTCAACCATTTCAAAAATACGCATTGCTAACAACATCGCCGTTTACGCTGCAACATTACGTCTGACGTAACGGAAAAGAGGGAGGAGCCAGCCGTTCGGCCGTTGAAATCTCAACAGGAACTCAACCTAAACTCCCACAGAGGGGTCGAGTTTAACCCGCGTGCCAGTCCAACCCTTTTCGGAAGACTGCACGATACATGGAAATTTACGCTTACACATTACGCTGTAACATTACGTCTGACGTAAAGAAAAAAAGGGAGGGGGCCGGCGTTCATTCGTTGAAACCTCGTCATCCAACATGAACTCAAACCTAAACCCGCACAGAGAGGCCGACCTTAACGCGCGTGCCATTTTTAACTCGTTTTCGGAACACCGCGCACGCAACATGGAAACTTACACGGCAACATTACATTACAACATTACATCTGATGTAAAGAAAAAAAAGGGAGGGGCCGATTGCCCGTGGTGATAACCTTTCATCGAATTCCATAATGTCCCCATTGATGCGTGGGCTGCTGCTTGGAAAAGCTCGATCCGACCGATATGCGTGCGCTTATATTCATTGCCCACACGTAAGCGATACTGAGGGAAAAAAGTGGATTCAAAAAGCATCAGGGAGACATGCTACTTCTTGGGACACAGTCATCTGGATGCTGCGTGGTTATGGTCTTTCGACGAAACCAGAAAAGTGTTCCACGAAACCTGCGAAACCATCCTCAACCTCATGGAGAAACATCCGAGCTTCTGCTACTGTCAGAGCAGCGCCCAATACTACAAGTGGCTAGAAGAAACGCACCCTGAAACCTTCAGGAAAGTCAAGAAAAAAGTCAAACAGGGACGCTGGGAAATCGTGGGCGGAACCTGGATAGAACCCGACGCAAACATGCCCTCCGGAGAATCCCTGGTAAGACAGTTCCTACATGGAAAAACGTACTTCCAAAAAAAATTCGGCGTCGACGTCAAAATCGCCTGGTTCCCAGACTCCTTCGGATACGCCTGGACACTGCCCCAAATAATGAGAAAGGCCGGCATACAGTTCTTCCTAACACAGAAAATGCTCTGGAACGACACCACCGTCTTCTCGCACTACATCTTCAACTGGACAGCCCCAGACGGCTCAACCATCCTCGCCCACGAAACCGTCGGAACATACGACGAAACCATCCAAGAAAACAGAATAACCGAACAGATGAAACAACTCAACACCCGCCACAACCTGCACGACCTCCTAATGCTCTTCGGAAAAGGAGACCACGGAGGCGGAGTCACCGAAGACATGATCCAAAGAGCCCAAGAATTCATCCAAGGAAACAAACCCATAAAAGGCAAATTCTCAACCGCAGAACAGTACATGAAAACCATCACCGACAAAATCGACAAAAACAAAATCCCCCAAATCAACGACGAACTCTACTTCCAATTCCACCGCGGAACATACACAACCCAAGCCAAAGTCAAAAAGAACAACAGAAAAGCAGAAATCCTCCTAGAAACAGCAGAAAAATTCTCCACAATAGCCCGAACATACGGATACACCTATCCAACCAAACAACTCGAACAAGCCTGGCAGAAACTCCTCCTAAACCAGTTCCACGACGTCCTCCCAGGATCCTCCATCCCCGAAGTCTACAAAGACTCCGAAGAACACTTCAACACGATATTTGACACGACGAATCGCATAATCACCGAATCCTTAAGCACGATAGCAGCCAAAATCGACACCACAGGAGAAGGCAAAACGATGCTGGTCTTCAACCCCTTGTCATGGCCGAGAAGCGGCATTGTCGAAGTACCGACGGAAGAGCCGGGCAAAGTTGAAATCTATGATAAAACAGGACGAGCCGTTCCTTCCCAAATAGTAGAGGGCAACAAGCTCATTTTCACAGCTGAGAACGTGCCGCCCATCGGCTACGAAGAATTCAAAGCAAAACCAACACGCAAACCTCGCTCTCCCAAAAGACAGGCTTCGACCAGCCTATGCACTGAAGAAACCGACAAGCAGCTCAAACTCGAAAACGAGTTCCTCACCGTTACGATAGACAAACACACGGGACTCGTAAACAGCATATTCGACAGAAAAAGCCACAAGGAGATCCTTCAGACCTCGGGGAATCGAATCCAAGTTTTCGAGGACACCCCAGTGAGGGGAAGAACATGCGTCAACTCTCGCATAGACGCCGCGGTCTTCGACGCTTGGGAACTGTTCATCTACCAGCAAAGCGAAGGCGTCAAATACGTCGAACTGAACAGGCCAATCGAAGTGAAACTTCTCGAGAAGGGACCCGTCAGAACGCGAGTTCTCGTGAAACAAAAATATACGCAAGAAGGAAGACCCGACTCCACGTTCAATCAGGAGATCATCCTATGCCACAGAATCCCCCAGGTTGAGTTCAAAATTGACGCCGACTGGCACGCAGAGCACAGACTGGCAAAAGTAGCCTTTCCATTAAGCATCCACAGCGACTTCACAACGTACGAAGCCCCATACGGCTTCATCACACGCCGAAACCCAGTCTCCCCAGACGCAACGCTCGCCGAACGGTCAAAATACGAGGTCCCCGGCCAAAAATGGATAGATCACAGCAGCGAGGAAGACGACTACGGAGTAAGCCTCCTGAACGATTGCAAATACGGTTTCGACTCAGCAAACGACACCATCAGAATGACACTGCTAAGAAGCGCCACATACCCGTTCGAACTGCGCGCAGCCTTCGGCCTTCCAATACCCAAAAAAACCCAAGCTGACTTGACAGATCAAGGAAAACACCACATCGCCTACGCCGTGTACCCTCACCGCTCCGACTTCAAAGAGGCTCTGACAGCCAGAAAAGCCTACGAATTCAACTATCCCCTGCTGCCAGTTACGGAACGCAGTCACGAGGGACGCTTACCGAAGACTTTCTCTTTCATTTCAGCTGAACCAGAGAACATAATCTTAACCGTTGTCAAGAAAGCTGAACGCTCAGACGACATCATCCTAAGATTCTACGAAACCGCTAGCAAGAACACCAAGGCGCTCATCCGCTTAACCGAGACACCAAAAAGTGCTGAAGAAACTGACCTCCTGGAAAATGAGACATCAAGAATATCCATCAAAGAAAATACCATTGAAATACCCATCTCCAAGTATGAAATAAAAACCGCAAAGATCAGCGCGTGCCCCACTATATTGGTTCCCTTCGATTGTTCTTAGAAAGATTTAATTCTTCCATGGTTTTTTGTGGTAAAGAACAAAAGGGTGAAACTCGTTGCCAGGTCTGGCCGGTTTGAAGTTTGCGATGGGCACAGGCATACTCATCACGCTGCTCATATTCGCGGCTTTTCTAGGTCTGATCCTGCTTCTTGTCGACGCGTTCGTCGTCACGTTGACGCTCAGTGTCGGCTTGCTCATCATCGTGACCCTTCCGCTGCTTTTTGTGCTGTTCCAGTACGCCATCGGCCCCTCAATCGTAAAATTCTCTACACACCTGCGATACCTCAAGCCGGGCGAAAACCCCTGGCTCGAATCCACCGTGAAGGATCTCGCGGACAAGAGCAAGATACCTATGCCCCGGCTGGCCATCGTTCCGAACAACACTCCCAACGCGTTCGTTTTCGGCAGAACCGCACACTCAGCAACGCTCGCAGTCCATCAGGGACTGCTGCAAAACCTGAACGAAGACGAAGTGAGAGGCGTAATCGGCCACGAGCTGGGACACATAAGACACAAGGACTATGCCATCATGACAATGCTCTCTGCACTCCCGTTGCTTGCCTATCTCATCGCGCGGGGAACGATGACCGCAGCGGCGCTGGGAGGCGGCTCCTCAAGCAAGAAAAACCAGGGAAACGCAGCGTTAGCGCTGATCGCCATCGGAGTCGTCTCTTTCGTTGTCTACTTCGTCTCACAGCTCAGCGTGATGCGGCTCAGCAGACTGCGGGAACACTACTCAGACGCGTATTCAGCCTACCTAACAGGTTCACCCCGAAGCCTAGAGAGCGCCCTGACAAAAATCACGTACGGCCTCTCACTCTCGCCGAAACCCCCCGAGGGCGTCAGAGCCTTCTACATAAGCGACCCGGCGCAGGCCAAACAGGAAGTTCGCGAAATCCTTGACAAGAAGAACGAGTACGACCTGGACCACGACGGCGTGCTGAATGAGAGAGAATTGGAGTTGGCAATGGAAAAAGAAGCCAAATCCACGTGGAGAACGGTCAACACGTGGTTCTCAACTCACCCGCCGACCTTCAAACGCATAATGCTGCTGCGCGAAATAGACCAGGAAATGCAAACCGGAAAATACACCAACGAACGCGTCTACGCACACGTGTAACGGAGCGCGTCGGCAGTCATCTCGAATTTTCTTCCATCTTTCCAAAAGATAGTTCATAGAACATTGTTTTATATGCTTCAGTGGACAATTTTACAACAGTTCCAATCGATAACGACGGTCTCGTATTCAGGGTGAGGTTGAGAGTTGAAGGTCAAGCTTCTTCGTTACACGGCAGATTCCGAGCTTCTGTGCGGGGCTGCAGCGTCAACCACCATAAAGAGCGGGAAGCCTTCGGAAATCTTCGAGAAGATGGACGCAGAAACTGCCATGCACAAAATTAGGCAGGTGACGGGCTACGGACACGCTTCCGTCATCGAGCACGCGTCCTTCACGTTCAGCATCGAGGACGTGTCCAGAGCCATGACTCATCAGCTCGTCAGACATCGTGTCGCCTCGTACACGCAGCAGAGCCAACGCTACGTGACGTATGATACCATAGAAAAATATGTGACGCCGCCGAGCATAACGCGAAACGCGGAAGCCAAGAAAGTCTTCGACGAGACGCTGGAGAAAATCTCTGAGGCCTATCAGAAGCTCCTGAATATGACGATTCCCAAAGAGGATGCGAGGTTCATCCTGCCGAACGCCGCCAAAACCAACATCATGGTGACGATGAACGCGAGGGAACTGCGACACTTCTTCAACCTGCGATGTTGCGCACGCGCGCAATGGGAGATAAGAGAAGTTGCCACGGAAATGCTAAAGCAAGCGAAGAAAGCCGCACCCGCCCTGTTCGAGAACAGCGGTCCTTCCTGCGTTGAAATCGGCTACTGCCCCGAAGGAAAAATGAAGCCCCCAGAATGCAGCGTCCCGAAAATAAAAGCCAGGTTTCGAAGCCTATAGAAACCGTTGCTTTAGCAGTCGGCGCGATACAGATGACAGGGTTAAAGGTTCTCGCCTTGACGACGAGATACTGGAGACCCGGACAAGACTACGTGAAAGAAATAGTTGAGGCCGTCAGGGGCAAAATCGCTGATGACGATTTTGTCGTGGTCTCCGAGAAGGCAATATCAACCGCGTTAAACAACATCGTGGACGAGAGCAAAGTCAAGCCCGGCTTAGGCGCGAGGTGGATTGCAGGTTTTTGGATGAGAATAGGTTGGGGCTACTTCCTCGGGCCGTTGTCGCGTCTTCGACAGAGGTTGCTGCTGCAGCTTCGGGGTTACCCATTGGATGCTGGAAGTAGGCACAAGCAGCTTGCATTGCAACGTGCGGGTTTGTTGCAGGCTCTGATGTTCGGTTCAGAGGGAGGCATCGATGGAAGCAACCTGCCGTACTCTTACGTGAGCCTTCCTCTGAAAGGGGCTGAGACAGTGGCCGAGAAAATTCGTCGGCAGATTTGGGTGTCTTCCAGGAAGAGGGTTGTGGTGATGGTGGCGGACACTGACAAAACGTACTCGTTCAGGAATTTTCATTTTACGCCGAGGCCAAACCCGTTCAGTGGCATTTATTCTTTCGGCGGTTTTCTAGCGTACGTTGTCGGGCGGATGCTGGGGCTTGAGAGGAGGGCTACTCCTTTGGCTGTTGCTGGATGTTTCGTGTCGGCGGACGCGGCTTTGAGGGTGGCTGAGGTTGCGAATCGCGCTAGAGGCTTCGGGGCGGGTGGAACCGTGTGGGACATGGCTGAAACGTTTAAGGTGAAGTTGTCCGACGTGAGTTGGGAGATGCTCGAGACAGTAAGACATAAACCCATAGTCATTGTTAGGAAAAAGCGGTGAGAATCGGATGGAAGAGGAAACGAAGAAGCTGGGCGCATTTTTCAAGCCTCATTCGGTCGCGATTGTCGGGGCGACGAAGAAGATAAACAAGGCGGGCCACGTAATTTTTAAGAACTTCGTTGAAAACAAGATGAGAGGCATATTCAAGGGCGAACTCTACGCCGTGAACCCGACTGAAGACTCTATCATGGGGTATAAGTGCTATCCTTCGGTGACCAGAATTCCTGGTGAGCTTGAGCTAATCGTCATTGTTGTTCCGGCCGCAGTCGTGTCAACCATAATGAACGATGCAGCAGCCAAGAAAGTTAAGGACGCCGTTATAATCACTTCAGGCTTCGGAGAGGTTGGAAATCACGAACTCGAACAGCAGATAACCGACATAGCGAAAAAGGCGGGAATGCGCGTTCTGGGACCAAACTGCCTCGGAGTCTACGATTCCAGAACCGGTGTCGACATGCTTTTCCTGCCCGAGACAAAAGTGTTGGCATCCGGAGACGAGGTCATTGCCACGCCGCGGCCGATTCCCGGAAACATCGCCATAGTCACTCAGAGTGGGGCCTTCGGCGTCGCGGCCTTGGATTACCTGTCTGGGCGAGAGGTGGGGGTTAGCAAGTTTGTGAGTTTCGGCAACAAGGCCGACGTGAACGAGGGTGAAATGCTTGATTTTCTGTTGCACGACGACGAGACAAAAGTCATACTTTTGTACGTTGAAGACATAAAGTCCGGCCGCGAATTCATAAAGATAGCCGAGAAAGTTACGTTGAAAAAGCCCATCGTGGCCATCAAGGCCGGGAGAACTGATGCGGGAGCGAGGGCTGCATCGTCACACACCGGGGCACTTGCCGGTTCAGACAGGATCTACAGCGCAGTTTTCGAACAGACAGGAATCCTGAGGGCGGAGGACATGGACGAGTTTTTCCACATGGGAAAATCCTTGGCCATGCAGCCGCCTGCGGCTGGAAAAAACGTAGGAATAGTCACCGACGCTGGAGGCCCGGGAATAATGGCCGCTGATGAAGCTGAGCTGAAAGGGTTGAACATTCTTCGTCTCTCTGACAAAACAGTGGCGAAGTTTGAGAAGCTGAAGGTGGAGGGAAAGATTCCGAAGTTTGCGTCAGACCTCAATCCGGTGGACATAACCGGTTCGGGAACAGACGCAATGTTTGAACTGGCCACCAAGATTCTGTTCCAGGACCCGGAGATCTGCGGCATAATACTGCTCGGCCTCCATCAGACGCCGGCGGTGCAGGAAGATTACATAGACGCGGTGGCAAAGATGACGTTTTTGTTCGACAAGCCCATAGTCGCCTGCGACATCGGAGAGACAGAAATGGCAATGCACACGCGCACCAGGTTTGACAAGCAGGGCATCCCGGCTTACTCGTCACCGGAGGACGCTGCGAGAGCAATGAGCGGTCTTGTCAGGTACGGGCGTTACCTGCAGAAAAAAGGTTGCTTCGAAGAGTACAAGCAGAACTTTTTGCAGAGCAAACGGAAAAAGATGGGCGTCAAGGCGTCACCCTGACTTCGACGGTTTCGCCGTCTGAGAGATGAAACTTTTCCCTCAGGTTCTCAGCCCCTATGATCTCTATCACGTTCTCCGGGTAACTGGCGACTTCGGGAAAGATAAGAGCACACTTCAGCTCTGTCTTGAGAGAGGCCCTGTAACACTTTCCCCGTTGGAAACCCGCAGCAGGCAAAATGTCCATTGCCTTTTTCTCTGCCAGCATTTTCCTGAGTGCGACGCTTTCTTCGGTGATCCTCACGTCCAGCGTTCCGAGATACGGGACAAAACCGAGTTTTTCCCTTATTTGTTTCTTCACCCATGGAAGTTTCATGTATTTGGCTCCTTCACCCTTGCCCGAGAAAATCGTCCCCCTCAAACAAAGAGTCTTCAAGAGCGTCTCCTGCCATATGAAAACCGATGAAAAAAAGCATGCCGAAAACTGAGGATAATGGGCCTATTTTTGTTCTTTCAGCCAAGTTGCAACTTTCTTCATGAGCTTGTTAGTGGACATGTCGACCACTGGCACAATCATTTTTTCTCGAGTTTCGATTATTGGCTGGTACTTGGGCATGAGAGAATACCCGAGAAAGGACCAGTAGACCCGTCCGTGTTCAACGAGCATTCTTGCGGTGATTTCTGTCGAAGCTGGAAGGGGAAAGTACAGGAAAATGACGCCTTCAGCCCAGTACAGGCCTGGGGCCCTGCCGCCCGCGATTATGGAGGCAAACCTTGCTATGTCATCAGGAGTTGGGAAGACATCCTTCTCCATTATTACGACTTCTTTGAAAGGTTCATACTTGACGACTGCATCTCCTTCATCCATAAAGCATACCCTTCTGTTCGCTGACTATCTGGTTCAGGTTCCCTTTTAATCTTGTCGTGCTCTCGCAAAGGAGAAAACCAGCAGCGCTCTGATGAATGTAGCGCGCGTTACCAACTTTCTTCAAACTGATTATGTTCCTTAGAAAAAGTTATAGAGCAGACGATTGTTAAACGCTTAGTCTGATATGCCTCAGGGAGCTGTTTGTTTTGCCAGAAATTCGAGTGGCGCTCGTGGGCGTTGGAAACTCGGCGTCAGCGCTGGTTCAAGGAGTACAGTATTACAAGGACGCTGGGGAGAACGTGACGGTGCCGGGTTTGATGCACGTTAATTTTGGCGGCTACCACGTCAGGGACGTGAAGTTTGTTGCTGCTTTTGAAGTGAACAAGAACAAGATTGGAAAAGACTTGTCCGAGGCCATATTTACAGCGCCGAACTGTTGCGCCAAGTTTGCGGACGTGCCGAAACTGGGTGTGAAGGTTTCAGCTGCCCCCGCTCTTGACGGTGTGGCTGAGCATATGAAAGAGGTTTTCAGCGTCTATAAGGAGGGTGAAGTTAAGCCCGTGGACGTTGTCGAGGTGCTGAAGAAGTCGGGGGCTGAGATTCTTGTCAATTATCTGCCAGTTGGCAGTCATGAGGCTGCGCGGTTCTATGCTCAGGCAGCTTTGGACGCTGGCTGCGGGTTCATCAACTGTATGCCCGAGTTCATCGGCTCCGACGCGAGATGGGGCAAGAAGTTTGAGGAGAAGGGGCTTCCGGTAGCTGGCGACGACATCAAGAGCCAGTTGGGGGCCACCATTTTGCACCGGGCCTTGGCGAGGCTCTGCGTGGACAGGGGCGTGATTATCGATGAGACCTATCAGCTGAACCTCGGCGGGGACACGGACTTTTTGAACATGACTGTTGAGGAGCGGTTGAAGACTAAGCGTATAAGCAAGACGGAAGCGGTGACGAGCCTCGTGCCCTACGATTTGCCGACGCGGATAGGCCCTTCGGATTATGTGCCTTTCTTGGGGAACAAGAAAATCTGTTATCTGTGGTTGAAAGGAAGAAAGTTTGGGGACAGGCCGCTGACAGTGATGGTGAAGCTTGAGGTTGAAGACTCGCCCAACAGCGCGGGCGTCGTCATAGACATCATACGAGCAGTCAAGATAGCGCTAGACCGCAAAATATCCGGACAATTGCTCAGCATATCCTCCTACGCGTTTAAGCATCCGCCGATCCAAGTGCCAGACTCGATGGCGAAACAGTCCGTGGAAGAGTACATACAAGGAAAAAGAAAACGATAACGGCTTCCTGCTGCTTTCCTGCAATTCGATCAGGTGGGCATTTCGTTGTTTCTTCGTTTGAGAAGCAAGATGCTTGAAGCGGCGATTATCGAGGTTGTGAGGATGACGACTATGGAGATGCTGATGTAATATGGTGACAGTTGGTGGAAGATGTTTCCAACGCCGGGGTACTTTGTTGCATCGACATACTGTAGCGGAAGAGTTGCTAGGACAGCTGCTGCTAAGCCTCTTGTGAGCAGCACGCTCATCGCTGTTCGTTCTTGAGTCAGATCGCTGCGTACGGTGGCGAGTCTGACGGCTCCGAATCTTATGAGGAGCATGATGAAAGAGAGGTAAACGCCAGTGATCACAATCGTAGTGGTGGACGTTGTTGCTATCACGCCGAGGTAGACGAAGAAAAATGTTCTGAGAAGAAAAGCCATTTCGGACTCGAATCTTTTCAATCCTGTGTCGACTGCTTGGGTTGCGGGTTTTTTGGTCTTTAGTATTCCGTAGATTTCTTTTTCGTTGCCTAGAATTATTCCGAAAAGGAGAGCAGACAGTGCGCCGCTTCCTCCCAAGTATTCGGAGAGAGCGTATGCAAGGAGTACGACTCCTAGGGTTAGTATGTACGAGTAGCCTTCCTTTGCGATTCGTTTTAGCACGCTCAGCCATCCTATGCCGATTATTGCTCCGAGCACGGCGCCTATTGATAGTCTGCTGGCGATTGACTTTGCTAGGGTTGGAAGGTCCACGTTTGTTTTCAGGACTATGGTCTCTATCAGAACGAGGGTGACGACTATGCATAGAATGTCGGTCATGACTGATTCTATGCCTAGGATGGATGAGCCTCTTCCGTTCATGCGGGCCTTGGAGACCAAGGAAAGGACGATGGTGCTGCTGCTGCCTCCGAGAATTGTGCCAAAGAGGACGTAGTAGAGCGGTGAAATGTTGGGGAGGGCGATGATCTTCGGCATGGCTACGAAAGCCATCATCAAAGTGGTCGCAGTGACGCTTACTACGAACCCTGTGACTGCTAGGACGATGGCTCTTGGGCTTTCTGAGAAGACGTGGTAGATGTTCAGGGTCATTCCGCCGTCGAAGAGTATGAAAACCAACGCGAGGACGGCGAGATAGGGGGCGAAACTGGTCAGGGACGTTCCGTCAATGAGCCCTGTGACGGGTCCGATGAGCAGGCCTAGGACAATGAGGAAGAGCATGTCGGGGACGCCTGTTCGTTTGAACAGGTAGTTGCCCAGAAAGCCTATGACGATTATTCCGCCCGCGAGGATGAGGGCAAAAGATACGACATCGTACAAGCTGGAACACGGTTGCTAGTGGGATGCAGAGCCAATTTAAGAGTTTTTGAGAATTACATTTGACCTTTTGGCAAGCTTGTTCTCACTAAGCGTTCTCAATTTCACCAGATCTTGTCAACTTTCAGGTGGGCCAGAAAGCCTGCTGTGCCACAGAACGTGAAGAAAAACACCTTAGTCAAGTCTTCAACGCGCGTTGGATAGCCCGCAAATGCCAGAAAACCAACCGCGAGAAGGAATACCCCGTAAACGGCTGCAGAGGCGAAGTTGTGGTACGTTTCTTCTGTCTTCCAATTCAGTCTTATTCCCGAAAAAAGGAGCCAGACAAGAAGAGGAGCGAACAGCAGGAGAGCGTATTTCTTGTACCAAGACAGATCCGACGTGCCCATTTCAGATTCTTTCTTCCTATGGATGGAAGGCAGATCAGGGAGAAAGTTGCTGTAGAAGTAGACGAGGATGCTCCACAACATGGGGCCGAGCGCGTTTTCTTTGAAGAAAAACAGTTGCCCGAAAACGTAGGCGAGGCTCAAGGGAAGAATGAGCCATAGGAACACTTTGACTGATTGGCCGACATGTTCCGTCGTCTCTTCTCTCATGCGCCACACTGGGAATCTGGATTTGACTCGTCGGTTTATGTTCTTGAAGGAGAATAGGACAAAACCGTAAAGAGCGTCGTGTAAACCCTTCAGAGCATTGCGAACTGCTTTTGACGCTCTTTTTCTTCGGGATTTTGCCGCGAGCGACCACCCAATATTGGATCAGTAGCCGTGCGCTTTTCTTTAACCCTTCGGAACTAGTGCAAAATGTTATGTGATTGTGCAAAACACGGTGAGAGTGTTATTTTTCGGTTTTGTTGGTCTTTTCTGGTATGAACTCCATTGAAATCGAATTTACACAGTGCCGGGTGTTTTTGGGGGTGAGTCCTTCGCCTACAAAGACATGGCCAAGATGTGCCCCGCACTTTGCGCATTGAATCTCCGTTCTGGCGCCGTCAGGGTCGGGTATTCTCTTGACTGCTCCTTCTATTTCCTCGTCAAAGCTTGGCCATCCGCATCCTGCGTCGAACTTGTTTTTTGATTGGTAGAGCGGTGTGCCGCATCTTCTGCACACGTAAGTTCCTGGGATGAAAAAGTTATCATACTTTCCGCTGAAGGGTCTCTCAGTTCCTTTGTGGACGATGATTCTTTCTTCTTCCGGTGTTAGTTCATTTGGGTTCATGTTTTGACTCCAAAGCGATGAGCCGGACTTGTCCTAGTCGAGTTTCTGTCCGCACTTAGTGCAGTAAACAGCACCCGCTGGACTTTTTTCTCCGCAGCTCTTGCAAGCGACTGATTGTCCTTTTTTGGAATCCGTAACGTCTTCTCTCACGTTTTTGACGGCTTTCTGTATCTCTATGGCTGCTGTTTGGAAAGCCTTTTGCAATTCCACTCCCATTTTTGAAAACGCCTCTCTCAAATCCTCGGTTGGAACGAAAACGCCGGCTTCAATACCATGTTTCGTTCTGAAGCCGCATTTCGTGCAGAAATTCGCATCATCAGGGAGTTTTTCACCGCAATGGGAACAGAAAACCATGGAAGTCGCCTGTTCCAGACATTTGGAAAGAACAATTTAAGCATTGTTGCAGCAGCTTTTTTCTGAGGAGCTTATAGATTAAATAGTTCTGGAGTGTTTTAGTTTTCGGTGTTTTGTTTGGATTCGAGAGTTCAGCACTTCGTTGAGGTTAGTAGGCAGGTAGTCCTGGATTGTGCGTTGGAGAATGGGGCTATCGTTGCGGCGAATTGCTTTAAGGAATACTATCCGAAAGAAGCTAAGGATTACATGTACGTGTGGCCCAGAGATGCTTCCTTCACGTGCGTTGCCGCCGATATTCTTCGAATTGAGAATATTCAGGAACGTTTTTTTGATTGGTGCGTTAACCGAGCAGAAGGTTTCAGGGAGGGGGAGTGCCTTTTGCAGAACTATTCTGTTAATGGTCCTAAAGCCTCGGCGAATTTTCAGCCAGATCAGACTGGTTCTCTCTTGTGGGCGATCTGGCACCATTTTAGAGAGAAACCGAGAAGAGCGTTGAAGTATGAGAGGCTTGTCAGGCAGGCGGCTGATGGCCTGTGTGGCAAATGGAAGGAGAACCACTTCGATGATGTCGCGAATGATTTGTGGGAGGAGAGGTTTACTTTTCCCGATTTGGAGGACAATTTTACCTATTCCCTTGCAGCCTGCGTCAAAGGTCTGAGGTGTGCAAATGAAATCGTTCCCAACAAGAAATGGATGGACGTGGCGGAGAAGATGTTTCGAAGGCTGGAAGAACACTGCGTAGGCTTCTTTGTCAGAAGCCATGGAAAGCTGAGTGATGAGAGAATCGACGCTTCGGCGCTTGGGCTTGTATATCCGTTTGACCTTTTTCGAGTGGATGATCCGCGGATATCGGCCACGGTGGAGCAAATAGAAAAGAAGCTGGTTGTCCACGGTGGAGTGCACAGGTACGAGAGTGACGAATATGACGGGTGGATGTACGGAGGCTTGCATAGAAAGAAGGGCGCAGGTGCCTGGCCGATACTTAACTTTTGGATGAGCATCTACTACGCGAAACTGGGCGACAGGGAAAAGGCTCTTCAATATTACAGCTGGCCGCTGGGAAGAGTTCAAGAGTTCCTGCCCGAACAACTATTCGAGAATAATCTTCAGGTCTCGGTAGCACCGCTCTGCTGGAGCCATGCGATGCACATCATCGCCTCGAAGGAACTCGGTTTAATATAACGGCTTCGTTCAAGATTGAAGGAGGATCAAACAATAGAAACCGCAAAGTTTAAGCGAATTCTGCACGTTCTGTCGATTTCGACTCGGTGATGAAGATTGGTTGACCTGCTTTTCATTTTCAAAGTCCATCAGCCCTACCGGCTTAGGGAGAATTTTTTCTGGGAAAGAAGCATGTTTCGAAGGAAAACCAAGGAGGAACTGTTTGATTTCTATTTTGACAACTCGAAGAACAAGGAGATTTTCGACCGCGCGGCCAAAAAATGCTATTTTCCCGCAAACAGCATTCTGTTCGACCTGATCGACAAGTTCAAGAGGGAGAGAAAGAGAGTCAAGGTTTCATTCAGCATTTCAGGCGTTTTCCTTGAGCAATGCGAAAGTTTCAACCCTGACCTCATCGAATCGTTCAAGCAGTTAAGCGACACGGGCTGCGTCGAGTTTCTAGACATGCCCTACTATCATTCCTTGGCGGCATTGTATCCTGTGAGGGACGAGTTCATGGAAGAAGTCCAGATGCACCACCAGTTGATGAAAGACTTGTTTCATTCTGAACCTGTCGCCTTTGAGAACACGGAGTTGATGTACAACAACGCCATCGCAAAGGTCGTGGATAAAATGGGGTTTGGCGCCATGTTCACTGAGGGAGTCGACAGGATCTTGAAGGGGAGGTCCCCGAATTATGTTTACAGGGCTAAGGGCTGCGAGAGACTCAAGGTTCTTCTCAGAAACTTCAAGTTGACCGATGACGTTGCGTTCCGGTTTTCCGTAAGATCGTGGAGTGACTGGCCGCTAACGGCTGACAAATACGCATCATGGTTGGCAGCGGCTCAAGGACAGTGCGTGACGATTTTTCCAGATTATGAAACTTTCGGAGAACACCACTGGCCCGAGACAGGCATACACGAGTTTCTCAAGAATCTACCCCTGGAAATCTTCAAGCATGACAACCTCTCCATGTCAACTCCCTCCGAAGTGCTGAGCAAACACGGGGGCGAGGGAGAAATCGACGTCGGAGAACTAGGCGGCACCATATCGTGGGCAGACATCAACAGGGACACGAGCGGCTGGCTCGGAAACACGATGCAATGGGCATACTACACGACAAGCAAGGAGTTGGAACCGCTTGCGAAAGAGTCAGAAGACACGGAGTTTCTCAGGTTATGGCGGTATCTTCTGACGAGCGACCACCTGTATTACATGTTCTCTGCCGGAGGAGCGCCAGGCGAAGTGCACACGTACTTCAGTCCCTACAAATCGGCGACAGACGCCTTCGTGAACGCGCAAGGAGTCCTGCTCGACTTCGAATCAAAACTGCGGAACTTTGTACACGCCGCGAACGAACCATTCCTGTTCTACAAGGGTCCGGGAGAAGAGAATTTCACGGGCATCAAGGCTTGGAGCCTGGTCGGCTTTCTGAATGCAATCCAAACAATCGACACAACGCTCATCGAATTCCACAACAAGAAAGGAGACATTGAAAAGTGGGCAACCCTTTCGTTGCGTGACGAGGAATTGGCGAGACGACTGGAACGCATTCGAACCTCGAAAGCTCAGGGTGAAGAACTTCGAAGGAAGCTGATAACTGCAGTGCAATCACGATTGACAGAGACCGCGAAGCCTGTTCTTCAATGAGGAACGGAACTTCTGTTTTAGGAAAAAGCTGACAGCACTTTGACTATGCCGAGTTTGGTGAGGTAATACCGGACCCGCCGGAGATTGTCTCTGAAAGAGATTATGTAACCGGAGTCCACGAGTTTCTGCAGCAGAACACGCAGCGTCTTGGCGTCCATTCCCAGTATTTCCACCAGCTCTGCGGGTCGCTTGGCGTTTTCGTCGTCGAGGGCTCCGAGAATGTGCATCAAAAGAAGGATTCTCATTTCTGGAGGATGCTCTTCGAACGTGAATGAAGGAAATTTCATGCGAATTGGTTCAGGTCTGGAAGTCGACACGAGTGCGCTATTATAGACTTCCAGGGTTCTTTCGGCGATGGCGCTCCAATCATACTCTCTGAGAACTTCTTGGTAGCCATTCTCACGAAACTTTTTTGCGACCCCAGGGTTTTTAAGCACTCTCAGGATTCCCCAGGCCAACGAATCCGAGTTGTCCACGAAAACCTTGATGCCTGTCTTTTCATGTTCCACTATCTCGGCCAGTCCTCCAGTGTCCGTCACTATGACCGGCGTCTTCGCTGCCATCGCTTCTAGAGCAGTGATGCCGAACGGCTCGTAAAGAGAGGGGAAAACGGCAGCGTCACTCGCCCTGTAAATCGAAATCAACGTTTTTTCATCAACAAAACCTGCAAAAAAGACATGATCGGCGACGCCGAAGTCATACGCCTCCTTCGCCAAATAATCCTTCATCCCTCCTTCCCCGACGATTACGAAGTTGACCTTAGGCACCTCCGTCAACACTTTGGGCACTGCGCCGATGAGGACGTGCACTCCCTTCTCGTGAACGAGCCTTCCGACGAAGGACACTATTTTCTCACCGTTCATTGCGTACTGCTGTTTGACGGGCATTGTGCCGATGCTGCCGCTGAACTTGGCGGCGTTCACGCCGTTTGGAATCACATGAAGTTTGGAACCTTGTACGTTGAAGGCGGAGGAAACCTGATGAGCCATGTAATTGCTGCAACATATTACCTCTGAGCTCTGGTTGACGAGGTGCCATTCCACTTCGTTTATGGTCCTCTGGTAATCGTTGTGTATTCCGCTCCTTCTTCCCATTTCAGTTGCGTGTATCGTTGAGACCAATGGTTTCGTGAATGCCTGGCTGACTTTCACGGCCGCTTCGGCGACGAGCCAGTCATGAGCGTGGATAATGTCTATCTCTTCGTTGCTATCGTTGATGACGTCGATGGCTTTTTCGGCCATGGCCTGGTTCATTGAGAAAACCCATCCTAGGAAGGTCGTAGATGGTATCTTCGAGTTGAAGCGGTGCACCTCGACCCCGCCTACTCGCTCGTACTCTGGGGCTCCTGGAAAGTCGCACGTGACTACATGAACCATAACATTCCTACTGGTCAGAGCCATCGAGAGATCATTCACGTGTGAGGAGATTCCCCCAATAATTCTGGGCGGAAATTCCCAGCTAAGCATCAGAACGGTCAGACGGCGAGGGGTCATTAATAATCACATTGACGTGTGTTGACATGTATTAAAGGTCTCTTGCACAAAAGTTATTTGGTCGGTCATCTTCTTGAAGGAAGAGACTGATGAAGTTGAGCGAGTATGAGGCTTCTCTGTCAGAGCGTCTTCTGATTACCATGCATAATCTATCTGCCACTAGCGGCGAAATGGCTAGGAAAAGCGAGGATTTGGCTCAGATTCTTCAAACAGACGTTAATACGGTCAACCAGAACTTGGACAAGCATGTTTCCGACGGATACGTCGCAGACTACCGCGATCACGAGGGAAACAGAAGATTCTACCTCACGGGCAAGGGGATAATAAGAGTCTCCTCGTTTTTCAGCTGAGGAAGTGCGCTCTCTCGTGCGCGTGATAATTTTCACGTGGGAATTTCCTCCGAGAATCATCGGCCAACTCGCGCATTACGTGAACAGGCTTGCGGCGGAATTGGTGAAGAAAAGCGTCGACGTGTACGTTGTCACGTATAACAATTCTTGGACCGGTTTTCATCAGGGCGCAGACGGCATTAAGGCATACAGAATCTCGGACAAGGTTCAACCTCAAATAAACGTTCTAACGTGGATGTTGAGCCTGAATCAAGAAGCCGAACGTGTCGCCGCAGACATCTATTATTCGATGAAGCACGAGGTGGATCTCATCGACGTGCACGATTGGCACTTCGTACCAGCCGCCGTCACGTTGAAAAAGGCGTTAAAGATTCCATTTGTTTTTTCGGTAGACAGTCTCGAACCTCACCGATCTCGAAACAGCGGTGCCCCTCTGAGCTCGTCCATAAGAAGCATGGAGTCTCTAGGATTGTCTGAAGCCGCGAGCGTCCTGGTCAAATCGGAATGGATGAAGCAAGAATTGAAGCGTCACTACAACATCTTAGACAACAGGATAGAGGTGGTTTCGCCTGATGCCGAATCTTGGATAAATAGCATTTTAGCGGTTTATCAGAAGCTGGGGGTACCTGCAAACTGAACAAGCATCTTCGAGTCGTGATGCTATCGTGGGAGTTTCCGCCGAGAACGGTGGGCGGACTCTCGGCTCATCTTTTCAATCTGTCGCGAGAACTCGTAAAACTCGGTGTAGATACTTACATCGTGACATGCGACTTTCCCGGGGCCCCGGAAAGCGAGACGGTGAACGGTGCACACGTGCTGAGAGTAGATTCATATAAAACTCCTTCCCCGGACTTTGCGACTTGGGACTCCTTGATGAACGTGAACATGCAAAAAGAAACGGCTGCTCTCATCAGCAGTCTCGACGGCCGAGTTGACATAATACACGCCCATGATTGGCTCGTGGCAAACGCCGCTGTCGGCCTCAAACACGTCTTCAGAATCCCACTTGTTGCCACCATACACTCGACCGAAATCGGCAGGAGGAACGGACTTCACACGGATTATGAAAGGATGATTCATCAAACCGAAAACTGGCTCGCTCACGAGTCTTGGCGAGTTGTCTGCTGCAGCTGGTACATGTCTTGGCAGGTGAGGTGGGCCTTCGGTCTTTCCGAGGATAGGGTGACGATTATTCCTAACGGCGTTGACGTGAGTGTGTATCAGAAGGAGTTCGACAAGGCTGAGTTCAGGAAGAGGTTCGCGTCGCCTGAAGAGAAGATTGTGCTCTTCGTCGGCCGCTTGGTCTATGAAAAGGGCGTGCAGACCTTAATCAACGCTATCCCGAAAATCCTTTCCAGAGCGAACGCGAAATTCGTGGTTGTCGGTGACGGCGGCATGAGGGATTCTCTCACGCGGCAAGTGGCCAACATGCACCTTTCACACAAGGTTATTTTCACAGGCTTTCTGGACGACGACCGTCTCAGAAAGCTGTATCAAATCGCCGATGTCTGCGTCGTGCCTTCTCTTTACGAACCGTTTGGCATCACGGCGCTAGAAGCGATGGCAGCGAAGACGGCGCTGGTAGCATCAAACTCGGGCGGTCTCTCAGAAATCGTTGAACACGATAGAACTGGAACCAAGGTTTTCCCCGGGAACGCAGACTCAGTCGCGTGGGGCGTGACGAGAGTGCTTTTGGATCCCGGATACGCCAACTGGATTAAGGACAACGCGTACCAGAAGGCGGTGCATGTTTACGATTGGGCAAAGATTGCGAGGCAGACAAAGGAGTTTTATGAACAGGTACTCGAAGTGTATAATGCGGGTTCTTGGAAGCCTACGTGATTCTACAGAGACTTGATGCTTCATTGATTTTTTCCCTGGCTTTGAGGGAGCAGACGACGGATCGATCTAGCCAGTCTTTGCTTCCCCACCAGAAATCGTCGCTCGCCTCGGCCATCAGCAGCCAGCGGCAAGCCTGATCTAACGCGTCGATCGCCGCTGGCGGACAGTTCACCCTCCCGGTTTCTATCTTTTCTTCCGTTTCACGCAGAATTGCGCTGGCCTCGAGAACGCGGCTCCAGGTTTTTTGCTTCTCTTCACTCCCAGTCCACTTCAGGAACCTGCCATCGTCAAACGTGTCTGGAACATTCCAGCTTCCATCCTCAACACTCACGATGTCTTTCGGCGGATGTTCAGCGAGGTATTCGGTTATAGTTGTCAATTTTATGAATTGGAAGTCGGGATCTTTCTTCAGGAGATAGAGGAGGGGTTCGAAGAACCATCCCCAGAATCCGGCGTTCTCTCCGGAGTGGCGGAACCATCCGTTTTCTCCGTCTGTGGCCACGGTCAATAGGAACTCTCCATCGTTGTTTGGTTCGATTTCTCTTTCAACCTCGTGTTTGAGCCATACGGGGTTGTAGCCACTTTGTTGAGCGATGCTGATCATCCTGTCGCGGGGGATGACAATTATGCGGTGTCCATCGTACTCCGCAAAGTGGGGTCTGTACAACAGTTGATACATGTTCTTGTCTTTGTTGGCGTTGACGATGTGAGGGCCGTCAACTATCGTCCATTTTACGCCACTCTTTGCCAGCACGGGGATTATCTTGGGGCTGAAGGCGAGTTCTGGAAGCCATAATCCCTCTGGTCTCGTTCCGAAGGTTCGCTCGTAGAGGTTCAGATGTTTTTCAATTTGTTTCAGTCGGTCTGCCTCTGGGATGAGCGGGAATATTGGGTGAAAATAGCCGCAGCCTGTGAACTCTGCTCTGCCGAGGGTGCGTGTCTCTTGGTATCTGTCCCATAGTCCGTTCAGTCTTGGATCGAACCCGACGGTTGCGAGCTCGTTAATTTGTTCAATCAAGCTGCCCGTGAAGTTTAGAGTGATCCTCGCATTCTCTTCTTTTCTCAGCGCTTCTGAAGGGTACGTGTAGGGATGAAGTGTCTGGTTGAAAACGTCGCGGGCCATCTCAGACTCGTAGGTGGGGCCGTACAGGTTGTACCTTGGCTGATGCATGTGCAATACCAAGGCAAAATGCAAAGGTTGCTTGTCCATTCTGCTGCCACCCTTAAGACAGATTGGGGGTTGGAAGATAAAGTTATTATGGTGGATGCCCACTATCTGAGACTCAGGTGCTTTCCGTGTCTGTATCCTCGAAAGACGAGATCGTTGTGCTAAAAAAGATTAACTCGCTGGGAAAAGCAACGCCCGACAGCCTTGCGGTGGGTCTGGGAGAACCCTACACCACTCAGGATCTATCCGTCTATCTGAAATCGTTGGAACAAAAAATGTTTCTGAACAAGACGCAAGAAGATCCCTCTGCCTACAAATTGACTCCTCTCGGACTAATTGCGATAGGAGTGCTGCCGGAAAGTGCAAAGGAAGTTTACTCGGCACTGCCTCAGGAAAAATGCTTCCACTTTTACACTGGATTCGGACAGGACAAGTCCGCGAAAATGTCCGCTTGCAGCCTCTCAGATTTTAAGGAAAAAGCAAAGAAGGTTGATCCCAAATCGTTGGAGTTTCACGTTAAGAGAGGCGACTTTGCAAAATGGTGCAAGGATGTTCTTGGTGATGCAGAGCTGGCCAAAGATTTTGAGCGATTAAGAACCTCAAACCTCTACGGTGAAGAGCTCAGAACCCGCATTACAGGGTTGACAGACGCTCGCATAGAACGATTGAGATTGGGCAAAACACGCTCGTGACCTCGCAACTCTATCCCTACCAGTGGCTCGCCGATGCGCATTCTGTTGCTTAGCTGGGAATATCCGCCCAAACGCCTTGGAAATGTCGCTGACCACGTGAGCACGCTGGCCCATGAGCTTCTCAGACGAGGAAACGAGGTTGAACTGGTAGCTCTGGACGATTTGAAGCCAGGGTTTGAAGATGTTTCCGGCGTTCACGTCCACAGAGTTGCCAATCCTGTCAAGACTCATCCGATGGCTAGCATACTCAGTTATGACGTTACAGCTTCGCTGCAGATGGAAACTGAATCCTCAAACATCATTCATTTCTATAAACAGCTAGGGAAAAGAATCGATATTGTTCATGCTCACGAGTGGCTTACGACATATCCGGCTATCGTTCTCAAACACGCCTTTCACATTCCCTTCGTCATGACCTTTCATTCAATCGAAGGGCATCGGTGCCACGACAATTTCAACGCTACCAGCTTGGCAATCAAGGAAATTGAGGACATGGGAATGTGGGAATCTAAAACGGTGATCACGAACACTGAGTCGTTGAAAAGGGAGATATTGAGATACTACGGTGAGGGTCACAATGGGAAAATGAGGGTAATCTGGCCTGTCGGCCCGAACTGGGTTGATGAAGTCATTTCAGTGTACAACCGGGCCATAACGTGAGTGATGCGAATGCGGATTCTTCATCTATCATGGGAATTTCCTCCCCGAATAATAGGGGGCATAGCTTCACACGTTTTTGATCTCTCCAGGGCCCTCGTTCGCAGGGGCTTAGAAGTTAATGTTATGACATGCAACTTTCCCGGTGCTAAGAAGTTCGAGAGCATCGACGGCGTCAACGTCGACAGGTTTGAAGCGTATGCCACTGGAGACTCGTTTCTGGGTTGGGCCCTTCGAATGCAGAAGAACATGGAGATCGCTGGCAGCGACTTAATCAGCGGAACAGGAGGGTTCGACATTATCCACGCGCACGATTGGCTTTCCGGCGTCGCGGGCGTCGGACTGAAGCATCTGTACAGGAAACCCTTGATTACGACGATGCACAGCACGGAATATGGCAGAAGAACGGGGATCCACAATGATTTTCAGGCGTCGATTCATCAGATTGAGGGCTGGATTACCTTTGAATCTTGGCGGGTTATCACCTGTTCTTATTATATGCGCAGCCACGTCGCCTGGTGTTTCCATCTGCCCGAAAACAAAGTGTGCGTTATACCCAACGGCGTCGACGTTTCAAAATTCAGCTTCGGCTTCAACTATTGGGATGTCAGGAATCGATTTGCACACGCCTCCGAAAGAATCTTACTGTTCGTCGGGAGGCTAGTTACTGAAAAGGGCTTAGACACTCTCATCAACGCGTTACCCATGATTCTCGATGGAGGCGTGAACGTCAAACTAGTCGTGGTTGGAGAGGGACCTCAAAAAGAAGTGTATCAAGGGATCGTCAGCGAACGCGGTCTGGCCGAAAAAGTGATGTTTGCAGGATACATTGACGATTGGGTTCTAAGAGCTCTGTATCGTGTGGCAGACGTGACCGTTGTCCCATCGAAATTCGAGCCCTTCGGGATAGTGGCACTTGAAGCCATGGCCGCTCACTGCCCCTTGGTGACGACTTCTACCGGTGGACTGAATGAAATCGTGGACGACGGCGGCACTGGCCTGAGGGTTCCAACAGGTGATCCTCCAGCGTTGGCGGGGGCAATTCTCAGGATGTTGAGAGATGTTGGGTTCAAGAACTACGTGGTTGAGAACGCGTATCGAAAGTGCCTGTGGAACTACAACTGGGACAAGATTGCAGAGTGGACAAGTGGCGTTTACGATGCTGTTCGGAACGAGTACAATAATGGCGCGTGGAAGGCATCGGGTTGAATGTGCAAGGGTTAAGCCTGCTCCATTTTTTGGTATGCGAATTTTATCATTTTTTCTCCTTGGTCGAACCAGAAGCTGCTGTTCCAGTACACGTAGCAGCTCGTCTCAGCCATGAGGAGTGCTTTCAGCGCCTCCTCGCTTCTTGATGCTTTTCCCTCCGAAGCGTGAAATCTGCTGCTCAGCTCTTCTATCTTCTTCTTCATCTCCAACTGTTTTTCTCCGCCCTCCCAGTGTGAATGGCTCCCCAACCATGAGCCTCCGATGGATTGCAGCTCGATCTCGCTGTCGGGAGGATACTCTTTGAGGTATTGAGTAATGGTCATCGAGGAAACTTCGCTGTTCAGTTTTTCTCTGAAGAACGGAATGAACGTGTCGGCGAAGAAATGGTTCATCATGACGTTTCCGTTCTCGCCGTCAGACGCTGGAACAACTAGCGCCGGGTATTTTCTACCGGATTTTTCTGAAATGCGTGCGGCTTCGAGGCACTTGTTGTATATTCCGTTTGCATCGCATCCTTCCTGTTGATTAATGAAATTGTACTTCGGCCTGAAAACGGCGGTTATCTCTTCGCCCTCGGTTCTGAGAACGTGGGGATGGCTGAAGGTCTCAACGTGTTTTTCGTAGGACATGGTTCTCTCAGCCTTCACGGCTTCGATCGGCAGAATCAGCCATTCGTAGCCCCTGCTCTTCAGCAGCGTCACCAGTCTACTCAGTCCCTCAGTAGCTGGAACACCCATCTCTGGCAGCCAGAATCCTTTGACCTTCTTGATGGGTTCGGGACCAAAAAGCGAACGGAATGTTTTTCTCCAGAAGTCGATCTGGGGTTCCCAGTCTTCTTCTGGAGTGACGGGGAAGTAACAGTGAGCGTACGCTGTTCCCGAAAACTCTATGGAGCTAGGATATTCATGAAGAACCTGCTTCCAAAGCTCGATTATGTCTCCTATTACGTTGCCATCCACGTCCTTTTGAGAATAGAGTTTCCTCGTTTTTTCGAGATTTTCAAGGAGAAGCCCGGAGAAATCGACTGCAACCCTCGGCTGTTTTCCTTCGCCTTCAAGGTTTCTGACCCAGAAAGCAGGGTTTCTATAAGCCATCGCCATCAGTCTGGCATCCCACTGATCTCTTGAGTCTTCGGAACTGAACATTTTTTCCAAGTTGCCCTCGATTTCGTTATCGTCAGAGAACACCATCGGCTGGTGCATGTGTAACCAGGGCAGATAAACGGCCTTCATAACTAAATCAGCCTAGTTGGGAATCCGAAGTATAATAGCTTCGCGTACGCTACGAGGCTATACGCTTCTTTCTAGAACGTAGATTACCCAAGGGGCGATCTTTGTTTCATTGACCCATTCGTACGGTTCATCCTCTTTTGCTAAGGGTTTGTACGTCTTGATCATTTCCAATCCAGCTCTCTTGTAGGTCTTTTGATAGTACTCGTCTGTCCAGACGATATCTTCCACTGGCCTTTTGTCTTCGATGTCTGTTTGAATTATCTTCACTTTGTCTCCGCTTTTCGCGTGTTTGTTCTCGGGATAGTCTTTTGTGGAAAATGATGCCCATTCATGGACGTATATTTCTGGTGAGGAGACCACGCTTACCACTCTTCCTTCGCTGTTCAGTAGCCTTCTGAGTCCTATGAAGTTCTTGACTTTCTTTTCCATTGTGGGGATATTGTCAAACGTGAAAACAGAGAGTGCTAGATCGTAGGCGTTTTCTTTGAACCGTGTAAAGTCGCTTTCTTCGATGAGGCGATAATCTCCTTTGGGATCGATTTCTCTTGCTTTCTTTATCATGTCTGGTGATATGTCCACGCCTACGGTGTTGAACCCGAGTTTATTTAGAAACCTTGTGGAACGTCCCGCACCGCACCCGAAATCTAATGCTTTCCTTCCTTTGACGTGCTGAAATATGATGTTTGGCAAATCCCTGTATGCCAAATAGTACGTGCCTGGAAACTCTAGTTTAGCATAGGCTTCTGCGCGTTTAGGATCCTCATAGGAATTGGAGAATTCCATGATTCTCTTCTTTTTTTCTCGCTATTTATCGCTTTATGTCTTGGATGCCGCGTCCGTATCTTGCAAACACTGGTCTATCTGAAACTGGAAATGTTCGGACGCATTTATCTTTGTGAACAGTTAATTTTAAACGTTGCAGCATGGAACAATAACTACATTACTCAAAGGTGAACAAACATGGTGAAAGTTGAAGGGTACGAAGTGCCTGAAGGATTATACTACACAAAAGAGTTCGAGTGGCTAAAAATCGAGGGCGACAAGGTCAGGGTGGGCATAACAGACTACGCTCAGAAACAACTGCGAGAAATCGTCTACGCGGAACTTCCCGCTGCGGGAGGAGCCATAAAACAGAATGACCCCTACGGCACTGTGGAATCAGTCAAAGCCGTATCAGACTTGGTAGCACCGATAAGCGGAGCCATAGAGCAGGTGAACGCGGAAGTCCAGTCGAAACCCGAGCTGCTGAACGAAGACCCGTACAACAAGGGATGGCTGCTGATCGTGAAGCCTGCAAACCTCCAAGCAGAATTGGCCAATCTTATGGACTTCAACAAGTCAGTTGAATGGCACAAATCTCTCAAAAAGTGAAGGAAGAACAAATGCCAAAACGCGTAGTAATCATCGGTGCACACGCTGCTGGCGTTGATGCAGCTTCTGCAGCCAGAAAGACGGATCGCACCGCGGAAATCACGCTGTTAACTGAAGAAGAACATCCAGGCTACTCGCGTTGCGGTCTTCCCTTCGTGATTGGTGGGCAAATACCGAACTTCAAGGATCTAATCGTTTTTCCCCAAGCCTTCTTCCAGATGATGAAGCTGGACCTTAGAACCGAGACTAGAGCTACAGCAATAAACACTCAAAACAAGACGGTCGAAACCACGGACAAGAACGGCAAAACTGAAATCATATCATACGATAGTCTCATCATATCCACGGGAGCAACCTCTTTCATACCGCCTATAAAGGGGAAAGAAAAACAGGGCATACGCTCCCTTCGAACGCTTGACGACGGAGAGAGAATATCCGAGGCAGTCAAGAACGGGGCAAAATCCGCGATAATCATGGGAGCCGGACTAATCGGTCTTGAAACAGGCATCGCACTGTATGAGAAAGGGTTGAAAGTAACCGTTGTGGAGATGTTGCCTCAGGTTCTGCCGCAGGCTCTTGATGCTGAAATGGCGAAGATGATCCAAGAAAAGCTTGAACAAAAAGGAGTAACCATCATGGTAGGCAAGACGGTGGAGGAATTTGTCGGCACCGACACGGTGACGGGCATCATTGCTGGGGGCGAACAGATCAACGCAGACCTGTTTGTGAGCGCGTTCGGGGTGAGAGCAAACACTCAACTCGCTGCTAACGCTGGAATAGTCCTGGGAGAGACAAAGGCCATAAAGACTAACGCGCGGATGGAGACAAGCGCTAAAGACGTTTACGCGATAGGTGACTGCGCAGAAACGATAAACATAGTGACTCAGAGACCTTGCCTGCCGCAACTCGGCACAGTGGCCGTTAGACAGGGAAAAGTTGCGGGAACCAACGCTGCAGGCGGTTACTCGCTCTTCACAGGAGCCCTAGGCTCGGCCGTTTCAAGATTGTTCGACGTCGATTGCGGCTGGACTGGGCTTACAGAAGTTGCGGCGCAGAGGGCAAGGATCGAAACCATCGCGGGCACGATCACTTCAAAGACCAAAGCTGATTACTATCCTGGGGCTCTGCCGATAAAAGTCAAGCTCGTTGTCGAGAAGGAGTCTCAGCGGATAATCGGAGCTCAAATCATCGGCGGAGAAGAAGTGACGCAGAGAATCAACGCCATATCCTTGGCCATACAGAGACAGATGACTGCTAGAGACCTTGTGAAGGCAGACACGGCATACGCACCGCCGCTCTGCGAAACTTGGGAGCCGATAGTGCTCGCGGCTGAAATGGTTCTGATGAAGCTTCGCTAGAACCGCCCCTTCTTCCCATATATGGGATCGGGTTCTGGTGACTTCATAGGCGATGGTTTTCGCTGTTAAAAATCGGGTGACAAACGAGCCCTATTGGCTGTCCATGCTAGCAAGAAACGAATTTGAAAACAAAGTTACCTGCTTTCTTCTTGAAGGCTCTTTTGCAGATCGTTCGATCGATTCTTGTTACGTGCGAAGAATATCGTCATCGTCACAAGTATTGCATCCAGAATGATGAGACCGCCAGATAAGTTAATGTTGGGTTCTCTTGTATAGGTGACGATTATTGATAATGGATCACCTATCGTTATCTGTAAGCTGTTACTTGTATTTTGAATAGTAAAGGGGGTGGGACGAGTAGTCACGTTTTCCCCAAAGGCTTCATAGTTTCCGATAGTCAATTGATATATGACATTTGGTTCCATGTTAACTTGAAATCCAGTTCCCTCCCCAGTAACTAAAGGATTGTTCCAGTTGCTTGAATCAGAAACTCTATCATCAATTGTCGTGTTCTCAGGGGGGTATCCCAGAGTTTCAAGTAGTGCAAAATATGACTTGTTAACCCATATTGACAGTGATAAGGTGAATTGCATGTTGTAGTTTGCTGGTATGCTGAATGTTTCCGAGGCATTAAACAAGTTGCCAAAGCTCACATATGATCTGTCGATTGAAAGCCCTGCCAGCAAAATAGTTGCATTAGAGTTTGGAGGCATAAGTAAAGTACGGGTAGGGCCATAAAGCGTTTCGACAAGAACATCAGTCTCAGACCAGATAGTTAAGGCAGAGAAAACCAAAGATAATGCCAGAGCAGAAGTAATTATGAGTGTAACAGTTCTATTCATGAAATATTGTATCAAGCCTTCCATTTATAAATCCTGACTTTCCTTAACGAGTACATCCACTCAACAGATTATCACCCGATTTTTAACATGAACCCAAATCAAGGGCGTTTCTGTCACCTGTTTTGTAACAGGGAGAAGCATCGCCAATGAAGTTACCAGAACCTGGGATCGGAAACTTAATTAGGAGCATGGCGTGAACAAAAAGCATGCAGTTATGGTGATAGAAATGACGGTTAAAGCAGCTATAAATGGTTTTGGAAGAATTGGGCGTCTCCTTTATAGAGCGGCCCTTGAGAAAAAGGCGGATATAGATTTCGTCGCCGTTAACGATATAACGGATGCAAAGACGCTTGCGCATTTGCTGAAATACGATTCAGTGCATGGAAGATTCAACGGGAAGGTGGAGGTAAAAGGCAACGATCTTGTGGTCAACGGGAAACTGCTTAAAGTCTTGGCTCAGAAAGATCCAGCTCTGCTTCCTTGGAAAGACTTGGGCGTCTACTTGGCTGTGGAATCCACGGGATTCTTCACAGACAGGGAGGGTGCCTCAAAACACCTTACGGCTGGAGCGAAGAAAGTTTTGATTTCAGCGCCAGCAACTAACCCTGACATCACGATGGTCATTGGCGTGAACGACAAAGCATACGATCACCAGAAACACAACTTGATATCTAACGCCTCGTGCACGACCAACTGTGTTGGCCCCGTCACGAAAGTGCTGCATGACAACTTTGGAGTTGAGAGAGCGTTCATGATGACGGCCCACGCGTACACGATGGACCAGAGAGTGCAAGATTCGGTGCACAAGGATCTGAGACGTGCCAGAGCCGCAACGGTAAACATCATACCCACGTCAACAGGAGCTGCTCGTGCAATCGGCGAGATCATGCCCGAACTCAAAGGGAAAATAGACGGAGTAGCCCTCCGAGTTCCCGTTCCGGACGTGTCAATCGTAGATTTGACGGCTTCGCTGAAAAAGGAAGTAACCAAGGAAACAGTGAACGCAGCGTTCAAGACAGCCGCTGACGGTCCTCTGAAAGGCATTCTGGAATACACGGAAGACCCGATAGTCTCATCAGACGTGCTTCACAGCACCTACTCGGCAGTTTTCGACGCACAGTCAACGATGGTCATCGACAAGAACTTCGTAAAGGTGCTCGCATGGTACGACAACGAATGGGGCTTCTCATGCCGCATGGTCGACCAGATATCAATGATCGCGAAGAAGGAAGGCCTCTAAACTAAACGCTAGGCGATTAAATCCAAAACACCCGCCGTTTTTTTGTTATTTGTCAGGGGTTGGAAAATATGCCGAAGTTCCTTACGTTGGATGATGTGAAAGTTAAGGACAAAGTTGTGCTGGTAAGGGTTGACTTCAATTCAGCCATCGACCCGAAAACCCATAAAATCTTGGAAGACGCGAGAATCCGTGCAAGCGGTGAAACAACAATTAAGGAACTCTCTGAGAAGGGTGCAAAAGTCGTTATCCTGACGCATCAGGGACGCAAAGGCGATCCAGACTTTATCCCGTTGAAGCAGCACGCTGAAATCCTGAGCAAAATCCTGAAGAAGCCAGTCAAGTACGTTGACGATCTCTACGGAGAGAAGGCCAAGAACGCTATCAAGGGCTTGAAGAGCGGCGAAATTCTCGTATTGGAAAACGTGAGAACGTTTGACGGCGAGACAAAGGACGGAACTCCGGAAGAGCATGCGAAAACGGAGCTTGTCAAAAACCTTGCTCCGGTGGCGGATCTCTTCGTGAACGATGCCTTTGCAGCCGCGCACCGGGCGCACGTGTCGATGGTAGGCTTCACAGCCGTTTTACCGAGCGTTGCTGGACGCATAATGGAGAGGGAACTGAAATCTCTCGGCAAAGTCGTGGAAAACCCTGAGAAACCGTGCATATTCATCATCGGCGGTGCAAAGGCCGATGACTCCCTTGAAATATCGAAGTACGTGTTGGACAAGGCAATAGCGAACTACGTGCTCACAGGAGGAGTCGTGGGCCAAGTATTCCTTGCAGCAAAAGGCGTAGACCTCGGCAAACCGAACATGGATTACCTGGTAAAGAAAGAACTCATGGGGTTCCTACCCGGAATAAAGATGCTCATCCAAAAATATCCCGACAAAATCAAGACTCCACTCGACATGGCGGTTGAAGTGAAGGGAAAAAGAAAGGAGATATCCGTCAGCGAGTTACCCACGGAATACCCGACCTATGACATTGGAACGAGGACAGTTGAGGAGTACACGAATATTATAAGGAAGGCAAAGTCAATCGTCATCAGCGGGCCCATGGGAGTCTATGAAAACAAGGAATTCAGTATCGGAACAAAAAGAATTCTTGAAGAAATAGCGAACTCCAAAGCATTCTCCCTAGCTGGAGGAGGACACACGATATCCGCCATCGAAGAGTTCGGGCTAACCAAGAAAATCTCATACATCAGCACAGCCGGCGGAGCACTAATAGAGTTTCTTATGGGCAAAAAGCTTCCAGGAATCGCTGCACTCGAAAAAGCCGCAACACGAACATCCTAAGAAAGAGCGTTGACTGTTTTCAAGTTTGGAAAACAGAACAATGAGACTAAGAATTATTTGCACTTCAAAAGAAACTTGAGGGATTTTCTATGAAATTTGCTTTTGAAAAGAGCCCGCGCTAATAGAGTATGGTTATATCGGTTCTGGACTTGGAGCATTAGCAACAGGTTGCATTGGAATGTTTGCTATCATTCTCCTAATAAGTGAAATCACAGTGTATGGATGGAGAAAGCGCGCGCAGAACAGAAAGACTAATAGTTGAAGAGGCTATATCATTTATTAGGGAAAAGACGGGGAATAATATGAAAAGAAGCGATTTTTGGCTAATTGTTGTCACAGGAATAATTTCAGGCGTGCTACTCTTGGCAGGCGGAATATTAGCCACTTATCATCATTATACAGGGTTTCTAAGCGTTTTAGGCCCTCAAATTCCCCGATATGTTGTTTACCCTTATTCCGCGTTTTCTCTTAAGCTATTAGGTGTAGGGACTGTTTTGTCACTCGAAGACCTAGCCCTATGCTTGGCGAGTCCACCAACACAGACAGCGCACGTGCTAAAAACTGTTAAACGAAACGTCTCCAATTCTTCTTATTTCTCTCAACAAAAACGGAAATGTACAAATCACAATTACGATAAGCGCGCGCAGCATACCTCATAGAAAACGTCTTAAGTTTCTCTTAAACTGCAAATAATTTCTAGCGCGCGCTAGAACAAATTCAAAATGTTCTATCGTCGTCGCGTCGTCATTCCTGTGTGGGGGTAAAGTTTACCCCCAACCCAACCGCAACCCAGTTTACTTTTTACACCGCTTTATGTAATCTATTTATAAATCCACTTTAGCGCGCGCTCAAAGATTAAATTACTTTTTTTACACTTGTTTGTTCTTTTTGCGCTTTTGGCTTTAGCTACCGCTGCAGTCATTCCGATTATAGCTGCAGCCGCTGCCGTTACTGCAGCTATAAATGGAACATTAATAGAATTGATACTTTGTCTATAATGCGTGGATGGAAAATCGGCCAAAAGTCCAGTGTACGGAATCTCTTGTGTACTAATCGCTGGATATCTTAACATCCCACCACCTAATGCTGCAATAGTTACAAAAAGAGAATCATCTATGCAGTTATCTGGGTCATTATCCATTGGTCTAGTCCAGTTTATGGCAAAACTTTCTGTTAAGAACTTATCTGGAGCTTGAATATTATAATCAACGAAATCTACCACTTTTCCATTGACTCTAGCAATACGATATTGAGAACTCCAATACCATTCTATAGTATCAGATGAATCATATGGAGAAGTAAATTTCACTTCATAAGTAGGATTAGTTGAATATGTTGCCTTGAACCAAATTACGAATGCTGTGTAATCCGTTAATTCATAATGAGCACTAACAGCAGAAGTACCAGTAACTAATCCTTTTATCCATGTAGATACTGTGCTAGTTAATCCATAATTAACACACCAATCCCATTCAAATTGAATGTTGGCTAAACTTACAGGAGAAACATCTAACAAAGTGTCATTAATTAATGCATAAAAGTACGTCCTAGCATCAGCAGTATTATTCTTAAATTCGGTCATTATATTCATTGGATGTAATTGCAATCCTTGCCAAACAGTATAACTATCTATCCAATCTGCTGTAGCGTGAGGAAGAACTACCATTCCAGTACATTGTGTAGTAGAATTGTCTGGAACTAATATATTATACGAACTTGCATAATATGGTTCTTGCCATCCTCCAATTTCGGTTATTGCATCTACAGCGTATTGGTCTTGACAATATCCACCAATGTACATATATCCTAAAGATTTTGCATAATTTGTTGTAAACGTATCTGGAATAAAATCAAAACATCCTTTTGGAGCATATCCAACATAAGTTATCCAATCAGAAGTAATTTGATTCACTTGAGCTTCTCTTTGTGCTGGAGTGTATTGCTGCATATAATCAAATCTTGGAATTAATTCTCCATAAGTTTTGAGAATATTTACCCTAGTGGAATTATGGAGAATATAGGCGTATGTAGGAGGAAAATCATCTATAACGAATGTGAATTGTTTATATCCAGTAGTAGGTAACCAAGCAGCTAATTGGTCAAAATCACTATTGGTTTCTAACAGAAGAGATATTGTTACTACATCTGCTGAATTGCTATCAGCATGAACTTTAGGAATAGAAACTACTGGAATTACTATCACAACACAGAACGTACATAATAATACTAATAATGCTAGAGACAATAATTTCATCGAATCTCTCCATTATTTTATGATGAGCGCACGCTCTTTCTTATTTTGCTTTTCTTTCGCGCGCGCTAGAAAATTGAGGACGAAATAACGATTAGAAAGGTATTTTGCAATTTGCTTATCCTGATTGCCGAAGCGGTAAACGATTTTCGGAGGCTTCTTCTTTCCCTTGAATCCAAGTCTAAGAGTGTACGTTCCTTTAATGTTCTGGAGAAGATACCAAGTAATCAGCTTAGTATCTTTTGTGAAAAGACACAACCATGCAAGAATACTGATTAACTCCTGATAAGAAACAAGACGATTAAAAACAGTATGATAACTATGTGTCCTATATTCATAAGCAATTTCATTCAGACTTTCATCCCTAACCTTATGCAGTGTCGAGCGCGCGCGCAACTGCAACTAATAATTCTATTGTCTAGTGCAATCAGACACAATAGCATAATAAAACGTTTTGGGTTGGGGGTAAACTTTACCCCTTAACACTCTCACGCGGTCTTTTCACCCAGACTGATGCTCTTCACAGTAAGGTTTTTCCCCTCGTCAACCCCATAATTGTCCATAGCGATGCAAACATGAATGTTAAGCAATTTGCATGGCTACTCCTTATTGTAGGCGTCCTGCTGATACTCAACCTGCCGGTTCAGTATTATCAGACAAATGGGTTTCCGACTTACCAAGATCAAGAGTTCCTCGTGAACCAGACCGCCCACATAATCAACGGCACTGTTCAGCCGGACAGACTACTATCCGTAAACGTCACGTTCCACCAAGACGAGTTCTCCAGCTTCGACAAGCTCTCAAATGGCTTGAACGGTGAACACTCAGTCCTGCATTTCCTCGAAGGCTACGTTACAGTGCGCTTCAACGTCACCGAGAAAGGAACACTGTTCAGCGAAGACGAGACTGGCCTCGGCGACGAGTCTTTTTTCACATCCTCTCCAAACGGGATTTCCTTGGGAAATCTTGGGGTAGACGCGAAGCCTGGAACGTGGTATCTTGTCATGCCGTTCTACGACCAGACGCCGGGGTTTGGCGATTTTCAGTTTCCAGTATCAATAGGCGAATATGTCACAAAACCCGACTCTTCTTTATTCCTCACAATCGAACTATCCATTGTGGGAGTTGCGCTCTTGGCAACGTCTGCATGTGTGCTCCTGGGAGTCAAACGTGCAACTTTGCTCATTCTCCTTCCCCTGCTCATAATTGTTTTGGCCCTTGTTAACTTCACTGCTCAGCCAACGGCGAATCCGAAACAGTACCCGCTCGTTTACATCAGACCTGACGGCTCTATCCAGGGCAGCGGCGGAATCGTCACGCAGGACAACGCTACGTATTTTCTGGTCAACGACATCAACGCTTCGCTCATCGTACAAAGGGACAACACGGTGATTGATGGAGCAGGCCACACAATTCAAGGGGTTGGAAATGGAACCGGAATAGACTTGACAGATAGAAAAAACGTCACGGTGACGAACGTAGACATCAGAGACTTCGAAGCGGGCATTCACCTTCAAAACTCAACTGGTTGCAGCATAAACAACAACCTGATCCTGAACATCACGAACGGTGTCGAGGCTCTTGAATACTCAACAGGCAACACGATCTCCGACAATAACATTTCATCAAACGGCAACTGCGGCATCTACTTCTGGTACGCTTCAAACAACAAGATACTTGACAACTACCTTTTCAGCAACGCCCTTAACTCCGGAGCAGCAATCGAACTCGACTGGTACTCAGATTTCAACGACATAGTGGGAAACAGCATGCTCCAAAACTGGGCTGGGATACTCCTCTACGGCTCAACTAACGAAACAATTTTTCACAACAACTTCGACCTCAACCAAGTCCAATTCCAGTACTTTGGCTATTTTCTTCCGAACACCCTTGACAACGGATATCCTTCAGGCGGAAACTTCTGGAGCGGCTACACCGGAAGCGACAACTATAGCGGTATTAGTCAAAACGTCACAGGCAGCGACGGAATCGGCGACACGCCCTACCGGACAACAGACGACTCCAACGTCGACATGTACCCGCTCATGAACCCCTACGGCCTCAACGAAACCTATGCTCTCACCATCCTTCCGGCAGATAACGGAACCACAAGTCCTCCGCCCAGAACCTACACCCACCTCGAGAACGCCCAGGTAAACGTAACCGCTAAGCCTGACGTTTACAGCGGATACATCTTCAGCCACTGGCTACTGAACGGTCAACAGGCAACATCGCAAAACTTCATCATAATAACTCTAAACGCAAACTATACGCTGCAACCCGTCTTCGTCTATGTCCAACCTCCGACCATGGGTCGATGCACTCAAAACCCGCCTGCAGACGACGTGCAGGAGAACCAGAACGTAACGGTCTCACAGATCATAACCGTTAATAATGGAGAGGAACCCCCACAATTCGTGTATATCGGCTACTCGGTAAAGGAGATAAACGGTACTGCGTGGACGTTCGACTACATGACATTCAACAATGCCACAGGAGCTTGGGAAGGAACAATTCCAGGACAATCGGCAGGAACCCAGATTCAATACGTCACCAAAGCAATCACCAGCGCTGGAAGTTACGTGACCAACGATAACAACGGACAATACTACACTTACACCATAAAGTGACAAAGACAGAAGTGCGCCCCGCCATGTTCAACTTGAATTAGGCGCGTTTCCCGAGGTTCGATTTACTTTAACTTCACTCTCTGCTGCTTGGGGATGTTGTTTTGCCGCTATCCTTTTTAGCTGCCCCGAAGAACACTAATTGGTACGCTCGCTGATTCTCCTGCCGCCTTCGAGTGGCGTCACGTAAGTTTATGCATTGCAAACAGCAGACATTGAATTTTAGGGTGCGCGATTTGCTGGCCGAATACGCAAGGGCAATTCTCACTGATGGTGTTTGTTTGAAAATCAGGGCCTAAGTAATAGTTTCTTAGCTTCCGAGTGCACGAAGTGCGTCTGAAGAATTCGTCTGAGGTGGATTAGAGAGCGTGCATCGGCGAGTTTGGTGTTTCATATTTGGATCATATTTGGATCATATCGTTGACCGAGGGGGGAGGTCGTTGGAGCACACATATCGGAATTCGGTGAATCTTGAAAGTCTCATAGAGGATGAAAGGGAAATTCTTCTCGACTTGAAGAACATGATGAAGAACCCTAAACTTTCAGCGAAAGACAAGATCAGCGCAGCAAACTCCTATGCTTATCACGCGAGCGTTTTGAGCAAGCTTCTCGCCCAGAAAGGCGTGGACGCCGAGTTGAACGAGACAAGTTTGGGCGACTTCATCAAAAGCGTTGAGTCGAGAATCGCAAGACGAGTCAGGGTGGATTACGGACGTTGGAAGAGAAGGCTTTCGCGGAAAAGGTAACCACGGATCTAGAGTTTGCGGCTTCGGTTTCTGAAGGGCTGAGGCAAAAGCCGAAGGCGTTAAGACAGCTCCTCTCCTATGCCCAAGTGGCGCGCAGGCTCGTCGATGATCCTGTCTTCTTCGCCGTGCTCATGTGCGGAGACAAGTGGCTCGTTCAAGCTCCAGACCATCAGAAACTGCTCAGAGACTCAAGCCCGCGAACCGTTGCCGCTTGCGGAAGAGGCTGGGGCAAAAGCCTAGTTTTAAGCAGGAAGAACCTGTGGCTGCTGTTCACGAAGCCCAAGGTAGAGTGTCTAATCGTAAGCAGCACTCAGCGTCAGAGCATGATAATGTTCGACTACTGCTACTCCACCGTCATGGCCAACCCGCTCATGAAGGAGATGATTCAGCGTCCAGGAACAACCCGCACCATCATCAAACTCAGACCGCCCCTTGGCGGAAGACTCGTCGCCCTCCCATGCTCCCCAGACAAGCTCAGAGGCTACCATCCAGACTGGGTGTTCATAGACGAAGCCAGCATCGTTCCCAGCGAAATGATCACCAGCGAAATAATGATGATGCTCACCAAACCCAACGCCGGCCTAGTCATGAGCGGCACACCCATGGCCTTCAACCACGTCTTCCACAAAACCTTCCTCGACAAGACACACTACTCGGTCCACCACTACCCAAGCCACTCAAGCCCCCTCGTAAGCCCCCAACAACTCGCCGAATGGCACGACGTCATGACACAGGAAGAATGGAAACGCGAAGTAGAAGCCCTCTGGACAGAAGCCCTCCACACGTTCTTTCCTCTAGACCTCATCGCCCAGTGCTTAGACCCAGAACTCGGCAACCCAAAATCGCCCGTCGTCTACATCGAAGACATCGAAAAAGCAAACCCGCAAAAACTCAAGGGACCCCACTACGCCGGCTTGGACCTCGGCAAACAAGTCGACTACAGCGTCCTAGTCATCGTGCAAAAAAACGAAAAAGGCGAAGTTAGACTCGTTCACAAACGCCAGCTGCCCCTCGACACGCCCTACCCCAGCGTCGTAGCCTACGCGACCAGAGCCCACCAAATCTTCAACTTCGAAAGCCTCTACGTAGACAAAACAGGCATAGGGGACGCAGTAGTCGACGAACTCCAAGCCATCCAAGTCGGACACGTCAACGGAGTCTTCTTCACCGACATCGAAAAAGAAAACATGCTCAACCACCTCAAAATCCTGATGGAAAAAAACCTGCTCAAAATCCCCGCCGATGACCGACAACTAGTAACCCAGATGAACGAGCAACAATACGAGTACCTGCAACCGAAAACAGCACGAGAAAGAATCCACCTCAAATTCTGGCACCCACCCGGCCGACACGACGATCAACTCTTCGCCCTAGCCCTAGCCTGCCTCGCAAGCCAACAAGCCGCCCCACCCGGAACAGGAGCCATACTACTCCCACACAACAGCAACTCCTAGAACGCAATTATCACGCCGCACTGGAAAAAGCCGCGGCCAGAACAGCTTAGCGGGCGTCTAGGCGACGTGCGCGTCCTAGCTGTCTTCCAAGAATCCTGTTAGGAACACGGCGTATTCGCATGGATGCTCGTTCTTCAGCAGCGACTTGATGATTTTTATTTTAGCTTTCTTTCCGTGCGAGACTCTGGAGATGACGTAGTCTAGGGTTTTCTTTCGCAGACTGCAGAGCCATGTTTTCTGGCCTGACTTGACGAGCGTGTAGTAGGGGCATGTTTTGTACTTGAGTGTGAAGCCTCCCTCAAAGTATTCAACTTCGACCTCAACGTCGAGTTCCCTGTACATCTCCATTATCCTATCCCCAACTTCTCTAATCGTCCACGGATAGTCCTCTGGAAAAGTTTCATCAATGGTTCCTTTACCATTTTCGAAAGCTTCATCAGCACAGCTTGCCGACATTTCACCTATCAAGGCCTTCATCATTTTCTTGCGAGGTACGGATTCAAGAACCGGTTTTTCCAGTTGCTTAAGCTTGAAGCTTAGAAGATTTTGGAAGACCGTTGTGGAGATGTCGTAACCGAGCTCCTTGAACATGGACTCGACGAGCGCGCGCTGACTGTTAATTGCGAGCAGGTCGATCTTCTTGAAAATTATCGTGAAATGCTCGCTGTCGACAAACCGGATTTCTGCTTCAGGCTGAGCGAATGCTGCGTTCTTGGAGACGTAGGTTTGCGCCAGTTTTCTCATTTTTTCCGGGTCGTCTCTTGCCATCATCCGTATAGCATTTGCTACGCGAACACCCATCGTCTGGTAAATCTCGTTGAATTTCTCCTTGTTGCTGTCGTACACTTTTGAAGCAAACGAGTTCAAGAGCTCGCGCGGGACTGGGATGGCGTCTAGGAACTGCTTGCCGATTGTCTGATACAGGCTGACTTCGACTATCTGGTCCATCAGGCTAGAGTCTCCAGAACCCACGTACTGTATTGAGATGTTGGCCGTGGTTTGTTCTGCTGAAAAATTGACCAATTTCCAGCCTCGGGTTGCGAGGAGAACGGAGAGCATCACGACGGAGAGTTTCGTCACCGATGTGGTGGTGGATTGAAACGAGACCTCCATGGTGTTGTCGGTCTCTTGCAGAATCTTTGCTTGCTTGAACCAATTCATGTTGATGAAGGCAGACAGCAGACTCTTCACGAATTCTTTTGGTTCTTTCGGGAGTTCTCCCAAGTCTGTGGCAACTCTGACGTCTTCAAGGAAAGAGCCGAAGTCGGATATTGGTTCTTCAAGGTGTTTTTCAGCCCAGTTCATGAAAGCAGGCCCGACCAGCATAAGCGTGTTTCTGAAAAGCCCCGGAATGGAGTTGAGCAGCCGCTTTTCGATTTGTTCGCTCAGGGACTCTCTGAAGTCCTTCTTCTTCATAAGGTAAAGGTCCTCTCTGGTCATTTTGATCACGATATCTTCTCCCATGACCCGCATGTCGAATGGAATTTGCAAGCCTTCAAGGACAGTTGCTATCTGGAAGGCGGCGATCTCTGGTAGTTGCTTGAAAACTCTTGTTCTCAAGATTATAGTGTTGTCTAGTTCATTGAATGATGCGATGTCGATGAGTCTGGTGAGATTCTTTATCTCTTCCAGAATAATCATGAATTCTTTGAAGCTTGAGGGCTTTCGCCATGCAACAGAGCCTTTCAGGATTTCGACGGTGTTCTTTGCTTCTGCTTTCTGTCCAGCGACGAAGTCTTTCATCGTCTTGTTGCCGATGGCTACTTCCAAAAGACTGTCAATGGTGTGCTTGTCAATAGACATGAGGTCCAGCGCTTCTCTTAGATTTGTCTGCTCTTTCATCTTTGTCTTCACTGCACAATCGTCGCAGGAGCCGACTTTTTCAACTCTTAGCAGTGTCTCTATGGCTTGTTCAAGAACGTGGCTTTTGGTGCCGTACGTCTTTGCCAGTTCTTCGAGCATTTCGTTTGTCTTTCTTGTTATCGTGGTGTGGAGATGAATCGACATTCTCTCACAGCTCTATGCTCTCCGCTTGTCTCTTTTAAGTCATGTTCAGCGAAAAGCAGGATATGTACATAGGAAGTAAAAAATAGGGGAATGAGGTCATTTGACTGTGACGTTATTTATCTCGGCGACTGGAACGAAGGTTTTCCTGTTGCGGAATGACATTGCATCGGCAAGTCTCTTTACAGCGTTCATGTAGGCTGCTATTCGCATGTTCACCTTGTACTGTTCGGACACTGCGAAAACATCTTTGAATGCATTGACTATCGCGCTCTTCAGTTTGCTCCGCACTTCCTCCTCGGTCCAATAGTAGTTCATTTGGTTCTGCACTTGTTCAAAGTAGCTGACTATTACGCCGCCCGAGTTGGCCAAAACATCAGGGATAACGAACACTCCGTTTCTGTACAGTGTTTCGTCCGCGTCTGGCGTGGTTGGTCCGTTTGCGCCTTCAGCCACGATTTTCGCCTTGATTTTGCCTGCGTTTGCCGTGGTTATCTGGTTTTCCATGGCTGATGGGACGAGGATGTCACATTCCAACTCTAGCAATTCTTTGTTCGAGAGCGCTTTGCAATTCTTGTAGCCTGTAACGGAGCCTGTTTTGTTCTTGTGTTCCAGGACTTTTGCTGGGTTCAGCCCATCAGGATCAAGTATCGCACCTCTGGAGTCTGAGACTGCAACTATCTTGCAACCGAGTTCATGGAGCAGCATGGCTGAGTGAAAGCCCACGTTCCCGAATCCTTGAACCGCAACTGTTGCCCCTTGAAGCTCTATGCTTAGGTGCTTCGCTGCCTCGATTATGGTGTACATCAAGCCTCGAGATGTTGCCTCGTTTCTTCCAAGTGAACCTCCTACGTCAACTGGCTTTCCCGTCACGACTCCAAAGGCGTTGTATCCCACTATCTGGCTATACTCGTCCATTATCCATGCCATTGTTTGAGAGTCTGTGTAAACATCTGGTGCGGGTACGTCTGAGCGTGGTCCGATGAATCTTGCCAATGCCCGTGTGTAGCCTCGGGTTAATCTTTCCAGTTCCCCGGGGGACATTTCTTTCGGGTTGCAGCGTATTCCACCTTTGCCGCCCCCAAGAGGAAGCCCTGTTAGAGCGGTTTTCAGCGTCATCCATGCGGCCAGCGCGATGACCTCGTCCAACGTCAGGTCAGGGTGATATCTTGTACCGCCTTTTGTCGGACCTAAGACATCGTTGTATTGGACACGATAGCCAGTGAAGACTCTTATGCTTCCGTCGTCCATCGTGGTTGGAACATTAACGATGATGGTTCGCATGGGGCGCTTTAGGACTTCATGCACTCCTGGGTCTAGCTTCAACTTCTCTCCGGCGATTTGCAGGAGCTTGAGGACGGCTTCGTAAGGGTTTGGCGTTGCTACAACCGAGGCCAGTGTTTCCAGCTTGACCGACAGTGCCGTTTGCGTTTTCTCAACAAGATTTCGGTAGCTCTCTCTAGCATATTCGCCGTTGCCCTCTGTGGTTCCGAAGAACCATTTATAGGCCTCTATGATTGATTCTGTTCTGGTCGCGGCAAAGGCGCTCTCGGGGCTCATCTTAGGGTTTGCTGAGAAGTAGTCGCACAAGACGCGCATCATGTTTATTTCTTCTTTGGACAGACTGTACCACTTCTTCAATGGATACGGTGCCTCAACGCGTATGTATTCTGCCTCGTTGATCTTCCTCTCAACCTCCTCGAAGACCTTCCAAGCGTCTTCTACAGGGACACCGAAGTTCTCCGAGTATGTCGTCATCAGTGCATAGTGGGCCGTTGTGTAGCTCTCGATTTTTGCTACTAGCTCTGGTTTTTCAGCGAAGAAGTCAGCCATCAGCTTTATCATTCCGAGTTCTCTTCCTGAAAGCTCTACTGAAGTCAACATTCTTTTCATGCCTCCATTCTGTAGGATACACCAAAGCAATGTTCAAATATACAAGGGTTATGTGCATAGTGTACACACATGAACACCGTGGAACATACCTAAACATTATTATCAGTGGATATTCAAAGCAAAGGCTGGGAATGACTGTCAAAAATGAACAACACTGGCACGTTCTCCACAGGTATCAAAACTCTAGATAAGCTCTTGGGCGGGGGCCTCTACATCGGCGAGAATGTGGTGTTTGAGGTAGAATCGGGAACGTTTGCAAGGGAGTTCCTCTACACTTTTATGAAGCAAGGAGTCGTGGACAAGAACCAAATCATATACCTTGACTTCATGTATCCTCCTCAAGCCCTTATTCTCCAATTGACTCCTCTCGTCAAAACTTTCCCGCAGGGCTGGGAGGACAGATTCCTTGTGCTGGACTGCTTCTCTGAATCTTCAGGTCAGGGCGAATTGATATTCAATGACTTCTACGATACGGCGCCCTCTTGGATGCGAAAAGTTCCAACCTCAAAAGATCCAGAACAATTCCACAAATTCTTCGGTAGAATCGAAAGAGAATTCGTAACACCCAGTGCAAGGCTCGTTTTCAACAGTTTATCCATGATGCAGCACATTTGGGGAAGTGACGCGGTCAAAGGATTCTTTGGGCACGTCTGCCCAGCACTGTACGCATACAAGACCTTAGCCTATTGGACGATAGTCAGAGATGCGCACCCCAAAGAGTTCTGTGCGATAATCGAGCACATAACGCAGGTTGTTGTGAACCTATCGAGGGAAGGCGGAAAAAGATTCTTAGAAGTCAAAAAAGCCGGGTGGCGGTACAACCCACAGAGCTATCAACGTTACGAGTACTCGGTTCAAGGGTTTGACATCAAGATCTTCCCGAAAACGCATTCCTAGACCGATAACGCAGCTGCCAAGCGCGCACGCTTTGATAAATCATCAGCTGGCTAATTGTTTCGCCAGTTCCGCGAAGAATTGACCTATGCGTCTTCTTCCTTGGCCAAAATCAATTATCGCCGTAATCATGGTAATCGTCGTCTCTGCCGCAACTGAAACCCTCGTCGTGCTCTCGTTTACGGGAGTTACGTTGATTAAAAGTATTGAACCCCACGACCATGGGCCTGCTTTCGTCTTTGCCTTAACACGATGTGCAGCCTCATCAACTTGTTCAGTACTCCATTGCAGAATCTTAAGCGCGTTTTGGGTACCCGCCCAAACTTTCCACAGAGGGTGGTCTATCTCCACCGTCTCATCGTCTTTCCGCAAATACGCCATGGTCCCAACGCAATCCAATGAAGAAACCGTGTTTATTAAAAGATTCGCGGAAGGGCCGAGTTCCCATGAGGACCGCGACACTGGTCTTGCTCATCTGTAAAAGTGATTTAAGTAAGCAATAACATCAATCATGCCGAGCGTGGGGTTATGGCTTCAAACAAGCAGACTCAAACAGTAGTCGGTCATGTCGGAATCGAAGTTTCCAATTTGACCCGTTCCAAAAAGTTTTACAAGACCTTGTTAGAAGGGCTAGGATTTTCCATGATAATGGACGAGGAAGATGGAGCAGGATTCTCCAATCAAAACTTTCAAGTATGGCTTGGCAGCTCGCAAAAACCAAGAGTCAAACGCGACCGCCCCACGGGAGAAGAGTTTGTTGTAGCTGATCACCTGGCGATTCTAGTGCCAGAAAAGGGAAACGTTGAAGCTGTCGAGAAAATGATGATGGAAAACGGGTTCAAAGCCCTGTTTCCCTGCGAAGAGCATCCCGAATTTGAGCAGGGATACTTCGCCGTATCATACTGTGATCCGGACAACTACGTAATCGAAATCTACACCCGACCAAAGCTGAAACGATCCTAGCAAAAGTTACGCCTTCTCAGGCTGCGCCTGTAAGCTAATTGTTTAAATTCTCGCATGAGGATATGAATGAGAAAAGAGCATAGGCTCGGATGGAATGTCGTACGTTTTCAACATCCCGTTTCGTGACAATCAGAAGCTGAAGCATGTAATCGAGGAAGTCAAGAAAGACACCAAGCTGCAGACTCTATGGAGATGCGCAAACGTGATGGCCATCGACCGCATGGGCTACACGGATCACGGGCCCACCCACGTGAAAATCGTCTCCAACGTTGCCCTCAAAATCCTCAGAATACTGATTGACAAAAAAGTCGTACCCAGCATCGTCAAAAACTACAACATGAAAAACGACGACGCCGAAGTGGTCGTCGTGTTAGGCTCAATCTTCCACGATCTCGGTATGACAGTTCTAAGGGAGGGACACGCGTATTATAGCGCGCTTCTGGCCTCGCAACTCATCGAAAAATACTTGCAAGCCGTCTACTCTGAGGAGGAACGCACCATCATCCTTTCCGAAGTGTTGCACTGCATAGTCGCACACGAGAACCCAGTCAAACCCCTAACAATTGAAGCGGGCATCGTGCGCATTGCCGACGCCTTGGACATGGAAGAGGGAAGAGCTCGCATACCGTTCCAAGCTGGAAAAGTTGACATTCACTCCGTCTCCGCATTGTCTATCGAAAAGGTTAGCATCCAAGAAAGCGAACCGAAACCCGTAACGATAAGAATAACAATGTCAAACTCCGCTGGAGTCTTCCAAATAGACGAACTCCTCAAACCCAGAATCGAAAACTCGGGACTTCAACCGTACATCCACGTCATCGCCGAAATAACAGGAGAAAGAGAGAGAAAGATAATAGACAAATTCGAAATATGACCAGCCGCCCCTGTCTAACCACGCCTGCTCCCCTGACAGCAAACAAGAAATAAACGATTAACCGATAAAGGCACAGAGGACAAAGGTTTGACAGACGTTGTTCTTGTTTTTGAGGTCCATCAACCACACAGAATAAAACGAAGCTTCTTTTGGGAAAGCAAAATGTTCGAACGCGTTGCCAAAAAAGACTACTTCGACTACTACTTTGACAGCGCGATGAACAGAGAAGTTTTTGAAAGGACAAGCAGAAAATGCTACTTTCCCTCGAACAGCATACTGCTCGAACTCATCGACAGGTACAAAGGAGAAAAGAAAAAGCCCAAATTCTCGTTCAGCCTCTCAGGCGTCTTTCTGGAACAGTGCGAAATGTTCAACAAGGACCTTCTGGAAACGTTCAAACAACTCGCAGATTCTGGCCAAGTGGAGTTCCTGAGCCAAACCTACTATCACTCCCTGGCAAGCCTCTACCCCGAGAGAGAAGAATTCATCGATCAGGTGAAGATGCATCAGCAGGTTATGAGAGACCTGCTGGACTACAAGTCAACAGTCTTCGAGAACACGGAGCTGCTCTACAACAACGCCGTCGCGAGAACAGTTGAAAAGCTAGGTTACAAAGGAATCTTCACCGAAGGCGTGGAAAGAATTCTCCATGGAAAATCGCCGAACCACCTCTACCTGCCCAAAGGCCTGAAAAAAATCAAGATACTCCTGCGAAACTACAAGCTCACAGACGACATAGGCTTCAGGTTCTCGGCGAGATGGTGGAACGAGTGGCCATTGACCGCGGACAAATACGCGAGTTGGCTAGCAGCAACGCCTGGCGACTGCATCAACATCTTCCCAGACTACGAGACCTTCGGAGAACACCACTGGCCCGAAACCGGCATTCACGACTTCCTGAGACACTTGCCGCCTGAAATACTGAAGTGGTGGAACCTCCAAATGACCACGCCCTCCGAAGCAGCACAGAAACACGTCCCCGCAGGAGAAATCGACGTCCCAGAGCTCGGAGGAACAGTCTCATGGGCGGATCTGGAGAGAGAGACGCGAGCTGCTGGCTCGGAAACACCCTGCAGTGGGCTTTCTACACGACATTGAGACGGTTGGAACCCTTCGTCAGGGAAACTGAGGACAAAGAATTCCTGAGAACGTGGCGATATTTCCAGACAAGCGACCACCTCTATTACATGTTCACCGCCGGAGGCTCGCCTGGCGAGGTCCACTCGTACTTCAGCCCCTACAGCACACCTATGGACGCCTTCGTAACCGCGCAAGCAGCAATACTGGACTTCGAAAACAGAGTCAGACTCGCCGCCGTAGTCGCGGACGAACCCTTCCGATTCTATACGGGCGTAGGAGAAAAGCACTTCACAGGAACAACGGCCTGGAGCCTGAAAGGCTTCACAAAGGCCATTCGCAACGTGAGCATGAAATCCCTGGAATTCCACAACAACCGAGGAGACTTCGAACAGTGGGCTCTGAAGTCGCTTCATGACCCAGCATTGGAGCAAAATCTGAAGAAAGAAAGACTCTCAAAACTTATGGGCGAACCTCTCAGACAAGCAATAATCAAACACGTTGACAAGGAGTCAACGAAACTCACGGCCGAGATGCGCTCCGCCACCAAATACTTCTAACTTCGGATGCGCACATGCCTTTATAAGAAAAACTCGCCAACAATAGCTTCAGGGCACAATTAAGGTGATTGTATGAGCGAAGCGCTTCCACTTCCAGAGAAGATTTTGCAAACTTTACATAATCTCTGTGCAACATCTCCCGAGCTGGCCAGACGAAGCGAAGAACTGTCGCAGGTCATGCAGGTTGACCTGCAAGAGTTGGAAAGAATTCTTGATGATTACAAACGCCAAGGCTTTGCCGAAAGCTTCACGGATAACGAAGGAAAGAAGAAGTACTACCTAACAGGGAGCGGGATAATAAAAATCTGCGCAATCTTCACGTAGTGAAACCTCAATGCACATTGTGATATTTTCTTGGGAATACCCGCCCAGAATCGTCGGGGAACTCGCAGACTACGTGAAAAGATTAGCCACTGAGCTTGTTAAGAACAACGAGAAAGCATGGGTAGTCACCTATCATGACTTTCTAACCGGAGAGCATGAGGAGCCTGAGGGCGTAAAGACTTTCAGAGTGACTAACCCTGTTCACACTCACATAGGCGTCCTAACATGGGTTCTCACCTTGAACCAAGAAGTCGAAAGAGTCGCCGCAAACATCTACTACGCATCGGACAAACAAGTTGATCTCATCGACGTACATGACTGGCACTTCATACCCGCCGCTGTCACTTTGAAAAGGGCACTTGCCATCCCGTTCATTTATTCCGTCGAGAGCGTGGAGGAACACCGTTCTCACGGCGCCAATTCACCGTTCAACATGTCGATAAAGAGCATCGAATGGCTTGGAACAACCGAAGCCGAAAAACTAGTCGTCAAGTCCGAATGGATGAAAGAAGAGATAATCAGGATATACAAAGCCCCGCCCGGCAAGATCAGAGTCATATCGCCCAAATCTGAGAACTGGATAAAAGAAATACTGGAGACCTACAGAAACTCGGGGGCCACGGCATGAACGGAGAATTGAGCGTCATGATGCTCACTTGGGAATTCCCGCCGAGAATCATAGGAGGAATATCCCCGCACATTTACAACCTTTCCAGAAACTTGGCCAAGCACGGCGTAAAAGTCTACGTGGTGACATGCGATTTTCCAGGAGCTCCCCCGCATGAGATCGTAGACGGCGTTGAGGTCTACCGCGTGGACTCGTACAAGAACCCCGCGCCGGATTTTGCAACATGGGTTTACCTCATGAACGTAAATATGCAGAAAGAGGCCGCCGCGCTCGTCCACAGCCTCGGTGGAGCCATTGACGTGTTCCACGCTCACGATTGGCTCGTTGCGACGGCTGGGATAGGATTGAAGCACGTCTTCAGAAAACCGTTCTTTGCCACGATGCACTCCACAGAAATCGGCCGCAGAAACGGCATTCACACCGACTATGAGAGGATGATACATGAAACTGAGGGGTGGCTGACCTACGAAGCCTGGAAGGTCATATGCTGCAGCGACTACATGATAACACACGTACAATGGGCCTTCGGACTTCCACCTGACAAGTTGGTCATGGTGCCAAACGGCGTCAACTTCGAAGCCTACGCGAAAAAAGAAAACGAAGACCTGAGCCAATTTCGAAACAAGTTCGCCTTGCCGCAAGAAAAGATCGTGCTCTTCGTGGGAAGACTAGTGCATGAAAAGGGAGCCCACGTGCTCGTAAGCGCCATTCCAAAGGTGCTGGAAGGAATAGACGCGAAGTTCGTGTTCGTCGGAAACGGATACATGAGAGACCAGCTTTCAAACCTCGCTCAACAGCTGGGAATAGCCCACAAAGTCATGTTCACTGGCTTCCTAGACAACGAAACTCTGCGAAAACTGCAGAAGTGCGCCGACGTCTCAGTCGTGCCCTCCCTCTTCGAACCCTTCGGAATAGTAGCCCTCGAAGCCATGGCCGCAGGAAGCCCTGTCGTAGTCTCAGACGCCGGCGGCCTATCAGAAATAGTCAACCACGAAGTAGACGGAATCAAAGTTTACTCCGGCAACCCCGATTCACTTTCCTGGGGAATAACGAGGGTGCTCACGGACGAGGCCTTAGCAAACCGCTTGAGAGCCAATGCGCAAAGAAAAATCCAAGAGAAATACAACTGGGACACTATAGCTCAACAAACCAAAAACGTGTACGAAACGGTTCTGAACGAATACTCAAAAAGCCCCTGGGCAAGGAAAAACTGAAAGCGTCGCAACGAACCTTAGGGATACGTCGGCTTGATGGCTCCGTGTTCACAAACGTCAGCGCATCGCATGCAGTAAATGCACTCCGGATGGCTGAATTTTTCCCAAGGCAGGTCCAGAATAGGAACGCGTGTAGGACAGACCTGAACGCAGAGGCCGCATCCAGCTTTCTCGCATTTCGTAGGTTCTCTCTTCAAGCCGAGGAAGCTGAAATTGTTCATGATAGCCATGATGGCTCCGTGAGGGCAGAAGTACCTGCACCAGCTTCGAGGCACGTAGAACACAAAGGCCAGAACAAAAACCATTACTGCAAATTGAATCCAAAAAAGCGCCGGCAAGCTCGAAATGCTGCTCAGCACGTTCACGCCCTGGCTTGAAAACACGTTAACGGAGAAACCGTGAATATAACTCGGCAACGTGGCGAACAAGGTTTCAGACGGACTCAAGGTTGAGAAAGGCGCGTAGGCAAAGATGCCGAGACCACTCTGGTATCCTCCGCTGACGCCCGCAATCTCTGAAGCTGAAAAAGTGACGACGATGAACAGCGTAATTGCCAGAACAATGTACTTCACGTAAACCATGGTTTCATGAGTTCTCAGTGACAAATCAGTCTGCTCACGCCGAAAGAAACCGATTATGTCTTGGACGAAGCCGAAGGGACAGACCCATCCGCACATCGATTTCCCGATGAGTATACCCACGATAAGGAACGAAGCTAATCCTATCCAAGGAAAAAGGATGCTGGTGTTGTTCCATCCGGTGGGCATCAGCTGCATGGCCGTGAAAGCGTCACCCACGCTGTTCGCCTTCAGGCCCCACGTCCAAAGAACCGGAAACAACAGCGGTAGCGCACCGAGACTGAAAACTATTGAGCTGAAGAAGATGAAGGACAGAAACTGAACCACTCTGCGCGGCGTGTTATACTTGAGCAGTCTCTGTCTCATTGTCTGTGCAGCCAAACGTTTCGCCTTCTCCATGCTCTAATGAGGGACTGAGTTATTTATTTTCCTATGATTTTAACATTTTCCACCCGGACCCATGGTGCGACGACCTGCCCGATTTTCCTCTCGTTGTTAGCCAAGCCGGATACATTCGCTAACATGTGAAAGACATCTCCAGACAGCATCGCTCCCTTAACTGGATAAGCAATTTCGCCGTTCTTGATGGCCCAGGCGGGGGTGGCAACAACACTGAATTCTCCGCTGGCTGGATTGCTCGTGTGTGCACCCTGAACCGAATTGACTAGAAGCCCTTCCTGTACGTCACGGATGAGCGCTTCTGCCGATTCTGTTCCAGCTTGAAAGTGTAGGTTCGTCGCGTCAACGCTCGGGGTGGACAAATAGCTTGCTCTTGCACCGTTTCCAGTGCTTTCTCTTCCTTCCTTTCTGGCCGCGTAATTGTCGTAGATGAAGCCTCGGAGGACTCCTTTTTCGATGATGAGCGTTTTTTGCTGAGGAACGCCTTCGCCGTCAGACTTCCAAGTGCGGATGCCGCCGGGCAAAAGGCCATCGTCATAAACGGTCACAATTTCTGACGCCACTTTTTCGCCAACTCGGCCTCTGAAGAAGGATTGGTCTCTCTGCACGCGATCCGCGCTGATGGCGCTGATGAGAGTGTAAGATAGCAACTGTTGCAGAGCAAACTGGGTAAGTATTACCGTAGTCTCCTTTGTCTCTGTCTTTTTGGCCTTCAACGCTGAAACCGCAAGCCTGGCCGCTTCTTCGCCGACCGCGGCAGCATCAATGTCGTAGGTTCTTTCGAGGTTGAACTCGAAGCATACTGGCGTCACTTCGTCTGCTTCGTGGCCTATCGTCGCCAGACTACATTCAATCATGGTCCCTCTGTCGTCAACAGAGACACGGTTCGAGTTCGCAAGAGCGGCGGACAAGCTGCTCGCGCGCACTTCGCCTTCTATTGGAAAGGCGCGTTTATCCTTTTTTTCTGCAGCGTCTAACATTACAGAGGCTGTTTCGACCAGGTTTTCCACGCGCAGGTTCTCTATTCTGCTGTCGTAAGTGTCTTTCACAGTCGGGAAGGGTTTCTCAGCTGGGAGACCACGCCAGTTATCGTCTGGTCTGTTTGCTCGCGCAAAATCCAATGCCTTGAGAACTGTTTCTTCTACGGCATTTTCACTCTCAAGTACGTTCGTGTAACAAAAACCCAGAGACTTGTTGACTATTGCCCTGCAGCCCAATCCTCTGTCAAACGTTCGAGAGGTCTTTGAAATCTGTCCTCTTTCAATGCTGACATACGTGCTCAAGTCCTGAAAGACGTACGCTTCAGCCTCGCTCGCTCCTTTTTTCAATGCGAGTTCGGATGCTCTTTCAGCCAGACGAAGTAGCTCTTCCTGTCTAAGAGCTGCCACCGACCATCACCTCCCTCACTCTAGTATGGGCACCGCCGTCACCCACACATGCTGATTGACCCTTGCCGCAGAGGCCAGGCCAGAGTTCAAACTCTTTTCCTACGGCGTCTATCTTGAACAGTGTTTCAAGCGTGTTGCCACTTATGGAGGCATTTCTGACGGGTTCGCCGACCTCTCCCCTAACAATTTCATAGGCCTCTTGAATTCCAACTTGGAAAGTACCGTCCAAGTTAGCTTCGCCGCCGCGGAAGCTCTTCAGGTAATAACCAAATTTCACGTCTTCAATCAGCTCTTCAAACGTGTAATCCCTCGCTTCGATGAACGTGTTCCGCATCCGAACTATTGGTTCAAAGTGAAAGTCTTCGGCCCTCGCATTGCCTGTTGGATCTGCACTGAGCTGTTGAGCCGTCTCGCGGTTGTGCATCAGCCCGACCAATACACCGTCTTTGACGAGCAGCGTCTTCTGCGCCTGAACGCCCTCATCATCATACTTGAAGGAGCCAAAAGCACCGTTTACCGTTCCATCGTCATAGAAAGTCACGACGTTGGAAGCCACCCTCTTCTCGAGCTTATCGGACAAAACCGACCCAGCCAGCGTGAGATCGGCCTCAGCCAAGTGTCCAAAGGCCTCATGAACCAACGTGCCGACCACGTTCGGAGCGAGAACCACTGGGAACGTACCTCCTCTAGGAGGTTTCGCCTTCAGCTGCGCAGTTGCACGTCTAGCAACGGTTTCCCCCACCTTAGTGGGCGTTTCAACGTCGAACACCTCATATCCAGACGTAGACCCTACGGCTTCACTGCTGAAAGTAAAGAGATTGTTTTCTTTGGCAGTAACGGAAACCCCCAAAAAAACATAAAGTTTGTCCTGTTCGATGTACGTATGTTCGCTGTTGATGAAATAACTCATGCCTGTCAGATCAAGATAGTTTGTAGTCACACTCTTGACACGGTTGTCCTCTCGTAAGGCAGTGTTGTTGACACTCAGCAGCAGGTTCATCTTGTTTTCAACAGGTACTTCTGCTGGGTCTTTTCTTGGTTTCGACACAATCTTGTCTTCAACGGTCTTAGTTTGAGCAAGCTTCACGGGCAATCTGCGTCTTGCGCTCGCGGCTTTGGCCATTCTGCACGCGTCTGAGACAGCATCACTCAAAGCTTGAACATCCAGAGTGCCTACAGAAGCAAATCCCCAAGCACCTTTAACGAGGACGCGGAGTGCCGCGCCATTTTCAATTCCCTGTTTTGCCGCTTCAACACGAGCTTCCTTAACGGTGACCGCTGTCTTGTAGAGTTTCTGCGCACGAACCTCGACGTATTCAGCCTTGAAAGCCTTAACGGCAGTTTCGATTACCTTAGATAAAACGTCTTTCAAATCTTCTGCTTCCGCTTCGAAACATCTACTTCCAGAAGAATGTTCATTAGGACTTATAAAACTGTCAACGCGCGCATGGCTTATGAAAAGAAAAACAATTATGCTGCGCGAGACGTTTGGCACATTAAATGAAAAATGATTAAGATCTGTGCATGGCTATTTTCATTTGAGCGACAAAACTCGGTTCGTCCTCAACGTTCTCAAGTTCCATTCTGCGAAGCTGGTTGCAATCGGAGGTTATGTCTTCGAGAATCTTTCTCTCGATTATGGTTGCGCCCGATCTCAGGAAGTCCTCTAATCCCTGTGCGAACAATTCAATCTTGTCGCTGACTTCACTGCGGTTCAAGGAGTAGTTTTGTTCCATGTACCTGAATATCAGAATCGTGGCTTCTTTCCCGAAAACTTGGTTCAGAACCCTGTCTATTACTGCCAGGACGGCATCATTGTTGCTGGACTTTTGCTGTGTCACTGTCTCCATTCGGTATCACAGAATAATCGCACGTCTTACGATTTAATAAGTCTTGTCGTAGACTTGTTCACCACACATACAGCAAAAGCATGGACCAGACATCAAAAAGTGAAGTCGGTAAGATTCAACTGTTGTTGTATAGGAAAACAGTAAGCAACTATAAGTACTCGGCTGCGTACATCATTTTTCGAGGCGTCTGGGATGACGAGTAATGTAGGACCGAAAGGCAAGAAGCCAACCGAGGTAGCTGAGAAGATGAAAAGCTCAAATGTTATTCCTCTGTGGGCAGACCAGTACCCAGAAGTGAAACGTTGGCTTGCCAAACTCCAAGACAAGACGATGAACGCCTTCAGTCTCTATAGGTTCTGCGAATGGGCCGCAAAAACACCATCTGAGCTGCTGAAAATGGAAACCTCAAACAAGGAAGTTGAGAAGTTGCTGGACGAGCTTGTGTCAACAGAGAATGTGGGTTTCACGAACGCTGTGAAATTTCATCTAATCACTGCAGTCAAGAGTTTCTTCAAGCACAACTACATCGACCTCGCCAAAGCCTCGGGCGCATTGAATGTTGAAAAAGTGAGACCGTACAACATGCCTCGGAAAGCCGACTTGCGCAAGCTTTGGAACTGGGCTCTCAATCCAAGGGACAAATCACTCATAACCTTCGTGTGCAGCACAGCCATCGCGAAAGAAACTATTTCGCGGATTCAATGGAAACACCTTGAAGAAGGATGGGAAAAAATTGACTTGCCATGCATTAACATCCCTCCTGAGCTCTTAAAGGGGCATGGAATCGGAAGATACAAAGACGTTAGACAGATAACCTTCCTCACGCCCGAAGCCAAACGCGACTTGTTAAACTATAAAGAATGGGTCGAATCAAGAATGAGAAGAAGACTTACACCTGAGGACCACATCTTTCTTTCAGCGCAATCTCCATACGGCCCGCTCAAATACGGTCATATGGGCAAACTGATGTGGAGCTTGGCAAAAGAAGCCGGTGTCACATTTAATTGGCATGATGCAAGACGCTACGTAAACACAGCGATGGAAGAAATCCGAATGCCTCCAAACTGGGCCAGGAAAATCAGAGGCCGAAAAGTCCGGGGCGAAGAGGCTCCATATTCAAGGCCAGCGATTGACCAGCTGCGGAGCAAGTTCGCTGAGGCAGTTCAGATTTTGGAATTTACAAGTGAGATACCGACGGTAACGTTTGAGTTCTCAGAGAGACTCAAGGCCTTGGAAAAGTTCAAGGAGAGCTTATCACCTGACCAACGTGACGCAGCAAAGCGGGCAGGGATTCAGTTACGAGACGCTGAGAACGTGGGCAAAGTCCTCCGCGCCAAGCGGCCCAAGGGACAGGTGAATAAGCAGAAAGAAGATTGCCCCGACGGCGAACATTGTCAGAAACTTGTAACCGAAACAGAGTTGACTGAATGCCTAAAGAATGGCTGGAAAGTGGTCACGTCCCTGGCCAGCGGGAAGATTGTGGTCGAACACTGACCCTAGCCCCCTAGGTTCTCTCTGTGCTTGGGTTGCAACCTAGGCAGAAAATGCAGCGCGCGCTAAAGATGAAATGCGCAGTAACTTTTTGAGGTTTTTCACGGCTTTGAAGTAGCCTCAGTGGACCTTAAATCTTGAACCAGACAAATGGTGCAGTGTTCTTTAAGAGTTTTGTCAAGCTTGTCAACAGCATTTTCGCTTAGCAATGAGTGGTCAATCAGACTGAGAAACTTGTCTTTTTCAGTCACTTGTTTTAGCAACAAGAACAAAACAATTGATAAACGCGCGTATTCAATGACTTCTTGACCCATTTTCGCTATGCCTTTCAACTTTTCCTCAGGGATTGGCGAACCGTGAACGAAACTGCTGCGCAATCCGTAGGACTCTTTCATTGTGTTGTAAACCTCGATTGGCTCATAGCGGCAAAAACTCAAGAGTCGAGCTAACCTTTGACTCAGACGATGCTCTAGTTCTTCACGCTCGTTTTCCTTCAAATACAACGCTTCTAGAGCCATTATTGCAAAACTGAGTCGGCTTTCAAATATCTCAGGCTTCGAAATTGCATCGTTGTATCTTTGAACAGCTATCACGGAGTAATCCACTGGTTTTATCGCAGGGTCATACAAGTTCGGAGGAATAAGAGGAATTATCTTTTCAAAGAATTCTTTGAGTTTGGGAACATCTGCTTTTGAAAGGGAATACTTATAACTTTCAGATAATAGACCCCCAAAGGAGACGCCACCTACTCCAAATTCGAGTATAGACTCAGACTTCCATACTGTTCTAACGTTGGAAACTGAACCAACCCTGAACAGACGAAGCACCAACATCAGCTTTTCAATTTCCTTTTGCATTTCAGGCTGGTTCTTAGCACGGAATGATACATCCAGTATCGCGCTCGGGTCATTACGTAGCCAATTTTCATAAAAAAAAGGGAACATGCGCAAGTTCCATTCTCTTTCAAGATCAACAGCCGCTGGTTTTGTAAATCGCAAACTTTCAGAGACTTCAACAACATCATCAACCATCCATATTCCTTTAAGCCACAGTCTAGGAGACCATGTTCTTGGAGAACCTTCTAGGTCTCTCACAAAGGAAAAAGTCAATTCTGCAATTCTGTCTTCATTGGCATTTTCCAAAGTTTCTTTGGCAATTACGTCAACAAAACGAGATACCCAAAATTCAGCTTGGGTAACATCAACCTTAAAAACCTCAGATAATTGTTGGACGCTTTTTGGAAAACTTTCCAGTTTTTTTGCCTCGGGCGCGATTATTCTGACTAGGTCCTCCCAGACCCACTCTTCTTTGACGATTTGTTCATAGCTCCACTGCCGAGCAATGCTTCCTTCTTTGTATTCAAACCGCGTAATCTTTTCTTTGAGATATGGCATTTTGATTTTTCTTATCTGCCCTTTTTCATTAAATTCTGTAGTAATTTTCTGGGTCATTTTTGCAAGAGTCAAAAGCAAAGAAAAGTAGCTCTGCGAAGTCATTAATCCCATCCTGCAGAAGATAGGTTAACCAACCTTATCTGCCTTTTCAGCACGCGCGGCAGGGAGCAAACACGAATCAAATCCAAGTAGTTATCATGATTACATCGGTTACGAGTTACTCACACTCAAGAAGGATAGGCATTCAACAGAGTCGAGAAAAAAAGGTTTTGCGTAACTCATATAGCACGCGCTAAGAACTATTCAATTGATTTCCTGAGAAGCCCACTTCTGAGGTACCAGTATGGTCTGACCTGCAAGCGCAGTCATTCTGAATACATTGAAGCGAAAAACAAACTCTCAACGAGTTCCAACGGGTTATCAGTGTTCGAAATCAGCCTTCTTGCGTCTTCAGGAACCATTCTCAGAGCAAACTCCTCGTCGCCAAAGACGTCCCCTATAAGCCCCAGGATGATTTTGCGAATGCGCTTCTTGTCAGCTTCCGGCCTGTGGAGAATCGCCTTGCAGAACGGAATAAGAGCAGCTTCACTAAAAATTTGCTTAAGCTGTTTCTCCGGGAGATTCTGGGCAAGGTAAGTCAGTTCTTCAATAGTTTTCTGCGCTTTCTTTCTAATCCTGTACATTTTTTGTTTATCCGAAGCCATCATGACTCCATTATGGCCTTTGTTTTTCTCGACAAAGTTGACTTCACTCTTTCTCAGCATTGCTTTGTCCTCAGGGGTACATACGCGTTACTTTATATTTAAGATTTATCATTAGTATTCATTTTTGAGTTACTTTTAATAATAAGTAACGTTTAAATAAATACGCGCGAATAGTTACACAATGGAACAAAATCCCCCCTGTGTGAGCGAAAGAAAAAGTTGGTTTTTTGTATGAGAAAAGAAGATGTTGGAAACCTTAAACTGAAAGATTTGAAGCATGTTCTCACGCCATTGAAAAGAGGCCGAGTGTTGAAAGACTACATTGACATCGGCTTCGACACTGAGTTCACGCCAGAGGACAGCAGCGCTGACCGTGAACTATTGAGCGTGCAGTTTTCACTGGGTCGCGGACGTTCAAAAGTGTATTACATCGGCAAACGTGAAGGCATCTCCTCCCTCGAACTTCTCGATTACACTTTGAAATTCCTCGCCGAGCAGGATGTCGAACCGCGCAGGCACATCTTTCTAATAGCGCATTTCGCGATTGCTGAACTGTCTAAGGTCAAGGATTTTTACGACGAATATGAGAGCGTTGAAGCCGGGCGCGCGGTGCGTGTGAAGCCGAAGGTCAGCGAGTTTAACAAGGCGGTTATGTGGCAACGACGATTCAGCGTTTCAGGCTCAGACTTCACGCTACACATTGCTGATCTGTTCGGTCACATGAAAACATCTCTGGACAAGGTAGGTGCTGCCATCGGTTACGCGAAGCTGCGAATCGAGGCTGACGGTAAAGATGACAGCTATTGGAAGCTGCACATGAAAGAGTTGCTGCAACGGCATCATGAGGTCTACGAGGCTTACGCCGTACGAGACGCTGAAATCGCAGTCGAGGCTTGGCGCAGCATCGTTGATTCTTATAAACCACTTAACTTGGACCCTCACTGCTACGCGACGTACACGTCGATTACGGTGGCAGCGTTTCGGCGCACGATGAAGAAGCTGCCATGTAAAGCTGAAGAAGAACGTATACAGATAAACCAGAAGATGAAGAATGGCTCGTGGCGCGAGCATGTTGCGAAAACGTTAACTTTCAGCGGCGACTTGAACGAACGACTTCTCGCCGTAATGTCGTATTGGGGAGGTAACAATCAGGCTTTCGCACGAGGATATTTCCCGCACGTTCAAGCCTCTTATTATGACTTCAAATCTCTTTACATCATAGCGGGTATTCTGCAACCTCTGAGTAACGAGGACACGGAGTACAAACCGATTACGCTGCAGGATGTTAAAGAAGGCGCTGAAGGCTTCTGCGAGGTAGAGTTCGAGTTTCCTCATGCAACGATGTACCCGACGCTGCCTGTTCAAGTAAACTATTATCCGAAACTGATGTTTCCATTACGAGGCTTATCGTACTGCACGTTGGCTGAGCTTCGACAGGCGCTGACTCTGGGTGTGAATGTTACGAAGTTCAGAGGCTACGGTTTTATGCCGCTGGAGAACGAAGTTGAAAATGAGCTGAGACCGTTCCTTGTTGATATGCTGAAGAAGAAGACTGAGCTTGAAGCGCGCGGTAAACGCGACAGCACCGACTATCAGATTGAAAAGGCAAAGATGGTGGGCATCATCGGCCGCTTCGCTTACATGAAGCCGAGTCATACGGCTGAAGATATTGCCCGGCTGTTGCACGTGAGCGGCTTGCAAAGCGAGGAGTTCAGAAAATACGGCAAGAAGAAGGCGATGCGTGCGATGTACACGCGCAGCGAGGTAGGTGGTAGTTGGAACATCGAATGGGCGTCGCTGATAGTGGGTAGAGCTCGCAGCATGGCAGGGTGGGCTATCAATCAAGGTGAACGTTGTTTAACTATCTCGACAGACGGCGGCTTCTGGCTCGGTGACCCGATGTTTGAGCAAAGCAACCTATCAAAAGAATTAGCGAAGTTCTACAGCGGCATACGGCGTGAAGCGTCGATAGATGAGCTCTGGATTGGAAGAAATCGGTGTTATGCAGCATGGTATCAGGGCAAGCTGGTTCACGCTGCACAAGGAGGCATCGCGGTGACAGGCTCTTCGGACGAAAAGAAACTTAACTTTGAAAGAATGATACGTGAAAACTTAGCTGCACGCAAAGAGGTCATCCTTGAGAGCGAGACGACTCGGCTGACAGGCTTGATGGACTTTATACACGACAACATTCCGCTAAACTCAGTTCAACACAAGAAAAAGAAGATCAGCTGGTTGTTCGACGGCAAGCGCAAACTCGACCGCGACGTTAACGTCTTTGCAGAGAACACTTTCACGACGCCGTACGACATCGTTGACGAGGCTTATCGTGCGCAGTTCCCAGCGAAGGAGTCTGGAAGACCGCGTGAGCTTACAGAAAAAGAGGTTGCTGAGATAAAGACTGCAGATTCTAAGATTAGACATAAAGTTTTCGCTGAAAAATACGGGGTTAGCGTCAGCACGATAAGGAGGGTTCGAGGCTGACTGTTCAAAACCTGTTCTATAATACATAAGGAACAAATATTGAGCAGGTGGAGCAGCATGATTGCGGTAAACATCCGAAAAATCTTTGAAAGTGAAAGCGGCGTTCAGCAGCACATACGTGAACTGACGAAGCTGGGCGTGTCTAACATGCATAAAGACTTGAAGCATCTGCTTGAGGAGATGAAGCTGCCTCCTCAAACCTCGTGGGAAGCTTTAGTGAAAGCTATACACGATAATGCACTCACGCATGAACACTTCTCTAACATTCTTAGGAACCACTGGGTCGGTTATTTCGGTGAAATTGCAGTTCACACGTTGCTCGGTGAACCCTGGCGTCTCGTGTTCAAGTTCAACGATGTGAATGTGTGGCCGCATCAGCCAGATGGATTCATAGGCGCCCAGCCGTACAACGTAAAAACACGCGTCAAAAACAAATGGGGTTTAACGTTCAAAGAAACCACCCTCAAAGAAAGCTTTTACGTGTTGGGTTTGAACGCGGCTCATGAAAACTCAGTTCACCTCATCGGCTACGCGACTGCTGATGAACTGCTGCAGAATCCACGTGACAGGTTTACCAATTTCTGGTGTAAGCGGGAAGAACTTCATCCAATCGAGTACTTCAAGCCTGGCATCGTGTCCGAAGGTTTAAAGCATCGCTGTGGTAGCTCTTGGAATGCACTCTCAAATTCTCTACCCTAGATGTTCAATATGCGTTCTCTCTATATTATAGAACAGGTTTTGAACAGTCAACAATCAATGCTCGTCACCAGTGTTAACGCGGTGAGCCCGCGCGCGCTAGAATTAGACCCACTGGATACTATACTCTCAGGCCTAGCGGGAGGAAAAGGCGTCTTGACTCGGGAAGAATGGGAACAAATGCATTAAGAAAAGAATAACCATAAGATAATTGTCGTCCATCTAACAAGTGTAATATAGATGTGAGACACGCGTTGGACAGACGTGGGACACATGCGAGACGATGACAAATAGAACCGTGCTCCACAAGTGTTAAATACGACTTTATAAACGCTGTATACTTGGTACACTCTAAGCCCAAAGGGTGCACTCCTTGCGTGAAAACGCATTATTTTGTTATGTTATTATATCGGATGATTTTAGTATTTTTGGCATCCTTTCAAATCCCATGCTTAATAGAAGCCTCACATGTTCTTCGTCAGGGGCTTCCCAAGGTATGATGAAATCGGTTGTATCCCAGAAAGTCATGTCTTTGTCAAAGTCCAGAAATTTCACGCACCCTTTTGCCTTAATCGCTTTCTGAATTATAGAGTTGTATAATTTACTCCATTCAAAACTCACTTTTACTGTTTTTCTTGGTAATGTTGGAGTCCATGCAATGAAATATATTGGATGCTTCACATAGCGATTGAGGTTTATGTCTAGTGGCAACTCAGGAACTGTTGCTTTTATTGTCCAATCATATTTCGCTAAATCGTAGCTCTTTATTTTTTGAGTTAGGGCGAAGGTTCTAGCTCTCTTCCTTATTGGTTGAGAGATGCTTCGGTAGTCAATAGTTCCAAAATGGAATATGTCTAATGCTTTCAAGATAAGGTCAGCAAAGGAAATAAGACAGTCGCATTCAGATCCATTGTAGTATGATTTTATGTTCACTTTGCTAGATTCCATTTCAGCCCATGCTGGTGTTGCCCTACCTTCAAAATGGTCAATATGATATTCATATTCTGTTTCAGCTCTAGAGTAAGTTCTCCAATGCCACCATGCACACGCATGCGCAAATCCATTTTGATGTTTCTCTATGTATTCCAAAGGACGTAATCGCTCTCCTTGAGCCTTGCCAAAAATCGAAACGAACGGTTTAGGATATGTGGCAAAATAAAGGTCTATATGAGCGAGAGCTGGTCCTATTTCGTTCAAGATTTCAGTAAATACTTGGTCAAAGTTTGCGCCTATCTGCTTCACTATGTGTGCGCCTTTGTAAATCGTTTTTTCCAGTCGAATATCGTGTCTTTCAAATACGTTGCCAAGAGTAGTTTTATAATGTTCGTCAAAATCTGAGTCTTGCGTTGTGACTGACGCTCCGATTAATGCCTTTAATACAATAGGCAACTTGGGCATTGCATTTGCCTCTTCGGAATCAATGGGTTCCTCTTTGAGTTGCTCAGGTTTAGGAGATTCTGAGTTCAGTTCCTCAGCGTTCGTTTGGTCAGATTCCTGCGGCTTGTTAAGGAAATCTTCTAAAGGGATGAACTTTTTTGCTAATTTTGTGGAGTCAAATCCAGTATAGAACATGCTTTCTCAGAATCGTTAAACACGTACTACCTTAAAAGGTCTTATTTACATTGATAGATTGGTTAGTGCGCGCCTACCTTTACCTGCACAAATGCTATAGCCTATCTTGTGACATATTTGCAGACTGAATCAGTGACAGAAATGGCAGGTCTGTCTGAATATAGAACTCGTAGAGAAAAGATAGATAAATTGCTGAAAAGATGTGGTTGGGGCTCAAAAGACAGAACTAAAGTCATTGAAGAAGTCGATACAAAACAGTCCGACTTCAACTATGGCAAGTACAAGACGATGCCGGAGACGTTGAAGAATCCTGAGGATAGTGCTTATGCTGATTATCTGTTGTTGGATTCAAAAGGGCTTCCTTTGGCGGTTGTTGAAGTCAAGAGGACATCCAAAGACCCTATTTTGGGGCAGAGGCAGGCTGAAGGTTATGTTGCAGATATTAGGCAGCAGACAGGCAAGGATACATTCATCTTTTTGACTAATGGTTATGAGATTTGGTTTTGGAATAAGCCGTTTGAGAATCCCCGAATGGTCAGTGGATTCCATGACAGGAACTCGCTTGAGAGGATACGGTTCCAAAATTATTCAAAGAAAGACTTTCAAGATGTGCCTATTAAGAAGGAAATTGTTGACAGACCATACCAGATTGAAGCGGTTAAGAGAGTTCTTGAAGGAATCGAGAAAGGGAAAAGAAAGTTCCTCATTGTTCAAGCAACGGGCACGGGCAAGACACGTGTGGCAATGGCACTCATTGATGTTCTGCTGAGGGCAAATAGAGGACAGAGAATCCTTTTTCTTGCGGACAGAAAAGCGTTAAGAGACCAGGCTTACGGAGATTTGGGGTTCAAAACGTTCTTTCCAAATGAATCCAAGGTGAAGGTTTTTTCAGGAGACGTGCAGAAGTTCCCACGTCTTTACGCGTCCACAATACAGACTTTCATGGAGTGTTATCAGCAATTCTCTTGCGGTGATTTTGACGTTATCATTTCAGATGAAGCTCACAGGTCCATATACAATAAGTGGAAAGAGGTCTTCACATATTTTGACGCTATGGAAATAGGCTTGACAGCCACTCCTTCAGAATTGATAGAGAGAGACACCTTCAGGTTTTTTGAATGTGAAGGTGGTGTGCCAACATATCTTTACACTTATGAACAAGCTGTAGCTGAGGGCTACCTTGTTGATTACAAAGTTTATGCTGCCCAAACTTATTTTCAGATTGAAGGTATAAAACCTGAAGACGTGCCTGACGAGGTAAAGAAGAAAGTTTTAGAGGAATTGGGGATTGAGGAGGAAGAACTCAATTTTGAGGGCACAGACATTGAGAAAAAGGTAGTTGTAGTAGGCACGAATGAAGCCATAGTCAAAGAGTTCATGGACAACTGCGTGATGGATGAAACAGGAACTCTGCCTGCAAAATCAATCATATTTGCCGTCTCAAAGAAGCATGCTAAACGGCTGTGGGAAGCCTTTGAAAAACTCTATCCGCAGTATAAAGGAAGGCTCACAAGAATCATAGTTTCAGAAGACAGCAGAGCACAGCAGCTGATTAGCGAATTCAAAAATGATGATTTTCCGAAGGTTGCCATTTCGGTTGATATGCTTGATACGGGGATAGATGTTCCCGAAGTGTGCAATCTTGCTTTTGCCAAGCCTGTGTTTTCCAAGATTAGGTTTTGGCAGATGATTGGCAGAGGTACAAGAAATGACCAAACCTGTAAAGAGCTTCATAGGCATTGGTTGCCAAACCGTAAGAAAGAGTATTTTTTGATTTTTGATTTTTGATTTTTGGAAGAACTTTGAATGGTTCAAGATGCATCCTCCTGGGAAAGAGGAGAAGCCTGCTGAGGCTGTTCCTATAAAGATTTTCATTGCAAGATTGCAGCAAATGGACTATTTCCTAAGTGTCAAAGATGTGAGGTCTGAGCAGGTCAAGGGAAAACTGACTGCTGATATGAATAGCTTGCCTGTGGATTCAGCTTCTGTTAAGGAACATATGAGGGAGTTGGAGAAGGCGCTTTCTCCTGATTTTTGGGATATGATAGGCGTTAATCAGTTGGAGTTTTTGAAGGGAAAGATTGCTCCGCTTATGAAGTACAAGTCTGATGTCAATCCTGATGAAGCCTATTTCATGCTTAAAGTTGAGCAGTTGAGTTTGGCAATCTTGCACAAGAGTCAAGTAGAGATTGAAGCACTTCGGGACTCTATAGGAGAATACTTGAACTGTCTGCCAACAACGATTAATGCAGTAAAGGAAAAGCAACATTTGCTAAACAGGGTTCTCCGTGCTGATTTTTGGACAAGCATATCCTATGAAGATGCTCAGATGCTTGGTAGAGAATTTGGTCCGTTGATGCGATACAAGCTTTCTGAACCAAGACCTACTATCAAATTGGATATTGATGATTGGATAAAAGAGAGAGAAATCATTGCGTATGGACCGTTGCCTTCTCATGAGTATGTGAAAACCTACATTCAGAAAGTTGAAGAGAGGATTAGGCAGCTTGCTGATAAAAATCCGACAATTCTAAAGATAAAGAATAATGAGGCCTTGAACGAGGAAGACTTGGTAAATCTTGAGTTGACTCTGAATAGTCCTGAGCTCTACATCACGGAAGAAGTGTTGCAGAAAGCCTTCAAACAAAACAGGGGAACACTTGTGCAGTTCATCAAGAACGTTTTAGGCTTGTACAGTTTTCCTGAACCTAAGAAGATGATTGAAGATGCTTTTAAGACGTTCATGATTGAGAAGAACTATCTTAATGCTGACCAAGTGAACTTTCTGAGAACTATACAGACAGTTTTTACCAAGAAGCATCATATTGATTATGGTGACTTGTTTGAGCCTCCTTTCACCAATTTTGGAGTCAACGCTCCTATTCCATTGTTTGAAGATGAAGATTTGAAGGAAGTAATACAACTATGTGCTCAATTGGAGAGGAAAGGAACACGTGTTAGCTCCTGAACTCAAGTCGCAGATTAACAAGCTCTGGGATAGGTTTTGGTCAGGAGGAATAGCAAATCCGCTAACCGCAATTGAACAAATGTCCTATCTGATTTTCATCAAGAGACTCGAAGACTTGGACGCAATCCACGCCAAAAGGGCCGCAGCAAGAGGAGAACAGCACAAATCCGTCTTTGAAGGGCACGAAAACTGCAGGTGGTCTCAATGGAAGCATCTGAATGCTGAGGACATGCTCAAGCATTTTCAAGGAGTGGTCTTTCCCTTCATAAAGACTCTTCACAACGGAGATGACGTTCTCTACTCTCAATACATGAAAGATGCCATGTTTGCCATCCCGAAGGCTTCTCTGCTACAGGAAGCGGTTGCAATAATTGATGAGATGAACATCACGGAAAGAAACCAAGACACTCAAGGAGACATCTATGAATACCTCTTGAGTGAGTTGAAAACCTCAGGGAAGAATGGACAGTTCAGGACTCCAAGACACGTAATCCGCATGATGGTTGAGCTTGTTGACCCTGACATTGGACAAACAGTCTGTGACCCTGCCTGTGGAACAGCAGGCTTCCTAATCGGGGCATATGAACACATCCTCAGAAAATACACAAGCAACGACATAATTGTAACCGAAGAGGACGGCAAAGCGCATAATCTTGTAGGCGACAGAATAGTTGAAAAAGCTCATTGGAACTTACTGAAGAGAGAGACTTTCTACGGTTTTGATTTTGATTCAACGATGATTCGCATTGGACTCATGAACATGATTCTCCACGGGATAGAAAGACCAAACATCCGCTATGCCGATACACTATCCAGAAAGTTTGAACAGAAACAACAGTATGATATTGTTTTTGCCAATCCACCCTTTGCAGGGTCAATAGACAAAAGCGACATCAATGACGCATTCAAACTTACCACCACGAAAACTGAACTCCTATTCTTGGAGTTGTTCTATAACCTGCTTAGAGTCGGTGGGAGAGCTGCTGTAATTGTTCCCAATGGTGTCTTGTTTGGCTCTTCCAATGCTCATGTGCAGGCTAGGAGAATGCTGTTGGAAAAATGTCAGCTTGAAGCGGTGGTATCCATGCCCTCAGGAGTGTTTCAGCCGTATGCGGGAGTCAGCACAGCAGTTTTGGTATTTGTGAAAGGTGGCAAGACTGAGAATGTTTGGTTCTATGAAATGCTAAAAGATGGATACAGTCTGGACCAAAAAAGGGACTTCATTGATGGCAAAGGCGACATTCCTAACATTATAGAGATGTTCAGAAAACGTAAGGAAGCTACTCAGAGTATCGTAGTTCCTATTGATAGAATCACGAAGAATAATTTTAGTTTGTCAATTTCACAATACAAGGAAATAGAACAAGTTCAAATTGACTATGAGAACCCCGTTCAGATAATTGACCAAGTAATGACAAGTGAAGAGGAAATTTTGAAAGACCTTGATGAATTGAAAAAGATGATAGAATGACAACGTTGCCAAAGGATTGGAGGATTGTAGATTTTGAGAGTTGCATAGAAGGAGATAGCACCCCTTCGAAAATCAAAATAAAACGTTCTGACTACAAAGAGAAGGGAAAGTTTCCGATTATTGACCAAGGGCAAGAGTTCATTGCAGGATATTCGGATGAGATTTCCAAAGTCTTTCCCAAAGAAGGGGACTCAGTTATTTTTGGTGACCATACAAGAATTGTCAAATTCGTGAATTTTCCTTTTTGTGTGGGTGCAGACGGAACCAAAATCATTAGAGTCAGAAAGAACATCCTGATTCCCAAGTTCTTCTACTACCAACTTCGATGGATACCCATTGAAAACGCAGGATACAGCCGGCATTATAGGTTCCTTAAAAGGAAGAAAATCATCGTCCCTCCATTAGATTACCAAGAACGGATAGTGAGAATTCTTGAAAAAGCTGACGCCCTTCTTGTAAAGAGGAAACAGGCGAATCTGCTGACAAACAAACTTCTTCAAGCTGTCTTCGTGCAAATGTTTAGAGACCCTAAGACACATGATTTCAATGTACCCATGAAGAAACTGAAAGAAGTGAGCACCTTAATTACCAAAGGTGAGTCGCCTCTTTGGAAGGGGGACAGATATCAGAGCAGCGGAGTCCCCATAATTCGCATCAAGAACATAAAAGACTTCAGAATTGTGCTTGATGATGCAGACTACATTACAGAAACGGTTCACTCAAGAATGAAACGGTCACAACTTCACCCTGATGACGTTGTGATTAGCATAGCAGGAACTTTGGGACGGTGTGCGATAGTAACAGCAGATGTCTGTCCTGCGAACATGAACCAAGACCAAGCATTGGTCCGTCTCAGGAAAGATTTGGTCAACCCGACTTATGTAGTTCATGCGCTATCTACTGACTATGTTAGAGAGCAAATTGAGAACATCAAGAGAGGAGCTACAAGACTACATTTGAACCTTAAACAAGTCGGTGACCTGCGAATCCCACTTCCACGATTGGATTTGCAGGAGCGATTTGTGAGTATCGTTGAAGGAATCAACAGCTTAAGGGGGAACCAAGGCATATCAACCAAAGAAATCGCTAAACTGCAGGACTCCCTGATGTCTAAGGCATTCAAAGGTAAACTCGTAACTAAGGCTTATCCTGAGAAAGAGGTTACAGAACAGAAAAATTCTTCACTTGCAGATTTCATGAACATTGGAGCCTAAAATGCATGCTATAGCGCGCGCTCTTCAGCCAAGTTTTCGTCTTCTCATATTCAGCTTTCAGCTTGACAAGAGCTTTAGTTGAGTGTTTTCAGAACTTGTTTAAGCTGCTTGGAGATGTTCTTGAAGAACTTGATTAGGTCTTTTCGCATGTCTTTCGTAAGTTGAGTGTCCAAGAAAATGAAGTGGTCGTTTGCGTGTTTCTTCTCTATTTTGTCTATGTCAAGCAGCGAAAGAAGGATTTTCTTCATTTTATAAAATCCCTTACTGTATTTGTCATTTACAGTAAGCAATTGGGTTTCATCCTCAATTTGAAGAAGCTCCATCATTATAGAGTGGTAATCATGACGAAATTCTTGGTGAGTTAGAGATTTTTGAGTAGATAGCTTTTCGATTAGATTCTCAACGGTCTTGATTGAATCTGAAACAGCATAGCGCACTTCGTCCAAGTTTGGTAATGTCATTTGTTGAACCTCTAGTTCGTCTTTTGTTGCTGTGCAGATTTAAGATTTCTGTCTTTCAGCTTGACTAGAGACTACTCTTCTTCTTCTAAATCCTTTTGCCTCAAGTATCGCCAATCATCTGGGGTTAAGTGGTCACGGTCTACAGAATGACCTTGATGTTGCCTTGCCATAAAAGCCTCATGTTTAGTGCATAATTTCCAGAGTTTTCCTTTATACTTTCTATACCATTGAACCATTTCTGGGCATTCCTCAAAGTCACATTTCAATGGTTTTCTATTCTCTGGCAAAGCCTTACTCATTCTTGAGCCTGTAGTTTGTCCTCTGTTGCTGTGCAGATTTAAGATTTCTGTCTTTTGACTTTGAATCCTTGACTCTATAGTTAAACTTAAAAGCGTCTCTGTCGTGTCATCAACTTGGAGAAAGAACTATTTTGCATTCTCGTTCAAACAGTGGAATAGCCAAAGGTGGAATCCTAATTCTAGTTTTGATTGTTGTCGGTATAATCATTGGGGTCGCATGGTGGTATTCTACTCAGGGAACTTCGGCATTCACAGTGAGCGGTGTTTCTTTGAATCCGAGCGAAGTGGTCGTAAATAAATCTGCCCTATTTAATTTTACAATCAAGAATAATGACGCAGTTGAGCCGCACAACGTAATGCTGATATTCAACACTACTAGTCCTTTGACTTTCTTTAAGGATGGTTCTCCGCTTCCTAATAGTGAGGGGTTGCCATACTTCCAGATGAGCCTAAATGCTGGTCAACAATCGACTTACTCTTTGACCGTCATCCCAACATCGACAGGAGGGGCTCTCACGAGCACATACCCAATAAATGCGGAGTTTTACTTCAACTCAACAAGATTTGACACTGAGACGGTTAGCCTGACGGTGGACTCAAGTTGATTCGGTTTGCCTCATTTTCATGCGAATTCGTTCGATAGAAAGTCTTTTCCATATCGTTCGCTAAGTGGATTCTTGTTCTTGACCAAACAGGTACGCGCGCGAAAGACTTCAAAACGCATTCAGGACGAAACTCTACATGTTTGAGAAGGTAAGTGGGAGCAACGTCGGACATGCAGTTATCATTTGCAATGAGGGCGGGTTCAGAAACTAGCATCTAACTGTTTTCTTATACGAAATCATTTAGATTCAACTGTTGAACTCTTTTCGGCAAGATTTGACCATGCGCCTTCTCATCAAGAACAAGTTGCCCATAAACGCCATCGAAACCAGGGACAACCCTGGCCTTCCCGTCTCGAACACGCAGTATTGCCTCGGCCAGCTGTTCACCCGCAACGGAGCTCAGTTCGTCTCTCGAACGATCAATCAGAACGGAGTACTCGTCCCCGAATCTCTCTATGAGCGGGTTGTAAACGCCCCACACCTTCTCAGAGGATGGTGAATCAACTCCTAATGATGTGGCAATGATTTCCGAGAGCGGAAGCAGACGCACGAACCCGGGGGTGTTTTCAGGCTTAAAATTCGCCGGGCGGTCAGCAAGCTCTTCAACACGTTGCTCAACGCCTTTAGTGAGGTTTCTGCGGCAAACTGGGCAGATGTTTCCAAGCTTCGCTGCCTCCTGCGGCGAGAGCGACACATTGCAGTTTCTGTGGCCGGTCCAATGATACTTGCCATAAGCAGGGTCTGTTTCTATCGTAAACTTTAATCGTGCCGTATCTTTTGTACGGATGGCACCCAGCATTTCATGATAATCTGGCTTCTCAAGTTCGAAGACGTTTGCCTCTCTTCCGATGCGCCACGGCCAGAAACTGTGGCTGTCACTGTTCGAAACCAGCGTAAACCTGTCAAGGCCGCTCAGCCTCCAGTTCATAGGCGGGTCTGATGAAAGACCGGTTTCCAAAGCATAGATGTGCCTAGCCATGTCCTCGTAGCATTCTTGGATGGTGTTGAAACCGCTGAAAGCACCGAAAATACCGAACCAAGGCGTCCATGCGTGAGCGGGGAAAACCATGTTGTCAGCTGAAACTTCCATGACCTCCTCAACCAGATGCGCCGCGTTAACGTCCAGGGTTGGCCTGCCGTCTGAAGCCAGATTACCGTATTTTGCCAGTCTATCATTAATTTGTCCCGCGGTTTCCAAGCTCGGCGTCAGAATGACGTGGTGAACTTTCTTAAATCCAGTCTTGGCTGCAAAGACGGTGTTGACTTCAGTCGTAACGATGAAACGCACGGTCGAATTGTCATCTGAGACCGACTTGTACAGGTTTGAATCTGGTTCAGGAACCAGCGTCTCACTCAGCTCTTGAAGCCACTTCGGATGCGTGAAATCCCCCGTGCCCACAACCTTTAGACCCTTAATCTTTGCAAAACGATTAATCTCCTTGATGCACATTCTTTCGCTCGTCGCCATGCTGTAACGGCTGTGCATGTGGAAGTCGGCTATTACCCTCAAGCGTCCCTCTGCCCTCCCGCATCCCTTGTCAGGTTCGACATTATTAGGTTATCGCGAAATTTCTTGGTGCGAACTGACTGCTGGATAATCTGTGAAGTGTAACAATGTTACACCATCCTTAAATCACACCATTGACTAAGGAAAATTCAACGAATTTCCAAGAGGCACAATGTTTGCCGACTAGAAAAGAACCCATATGGATAGCCCGAGACCTGTCTAAATGCAGCGGATGCAGAAGATGCGAGATAGCCTGCTCGCTATCGCATGAAAATCGAATTTGGCCAGATGCTTCCAGAGTGAGGGTGTTCATGCTTGTCCCTGGACTGGAATTTCCGCACCTCTGCGCTCAATGCGAAGACTATCCCTGCGTGAAATCATGTCCCGTGAAAGCCCTGTCAGTAAGCAATAAGACAGGTGCGGTGCTGGTGAACAACGAAACTTGCACGGCCTGTGGACAGTGTTTTGGCGCTTGTCCAGGCAGGGTTCCTCACATGCATCCAAAAGAGAAGCACATCGTAATCTGCGACTTATGCAACGGGAAACCCCAGTGTGTCAAAGTTTGTCAGGAAGGAAGTTGGAACGTCCTCAGGGTAGTTGAGAGGGGAAACGAGCCCTACAAGCTCTACGCTCGGAAACCGGAAGAGATAACTAAGGATTTAGCTGCGAAAATTTATGGAGAAGCAGGAGGAGATTACCTGTGACTCTTGGGTATGCAGGCAAGTTCTTAGACGTCGACCTTTCGACGCAGGCCATTAAGGAGACAAAGTTCAGCGATAAAATTCTGAATGATTACATTGGAGGCAGAGGACTGGCAACAAAGATCCTCTGGGACCGGTTGGGATCCAAATGGGAAATGGTAGATCCACTGGGACCAGAAAACCTGCTCCTCCTCATGACTGGGCCTCTCACAGGGTTCTATCCAGGAGCGAGAACGTGCGTGTCAGGCAAGTCTCCTCAAAGCAACGGTGTTGTAGGTTCCACCCTTTCCGGAGAATTTGGTGTTGAATTAAGATGCGCAGGGTACGACGGAATAATAGTGTCCGGCGAATCGGAGAAGCCAGTATACCTGTTTCTCAAGGACTCCGACGTTGAATTGAGAAGCGCAAGTGATGCCTGGGGCAAAGACGGAAAGCAAACTGTTTCAGCGCTTACCAGAGAGTGCAGGGGGCTTCTGAAGACGCGTTATCCCAAGTATGGAGAATGGAAGGAACCTGCAATGCTGTACGTGGGCCCTGCGGGAGAAAACAAGGTGCGCACAGCGATTGTCTGCACTAAATGGGCACACGCTGCAGGCTACGGCGGCTACGGCGCTGTCATGGGTTCGAAAAAACTCAAGGCAGTGGTTGCGAAGGGCACTGGACCCTTGCCTGAAGTGTCGGACATCAAAAAAGTGAAAAGGCTCATGGACGCAGTGTGCAGCGGCGTCTTCGAAGGGGAGCTGTGGAGGCGCTGGGGAACCGGAGGGGGAGGGTACAATTTCGGAAACAAAACCAGCTCGGAACCCATACGCAACTGGCAGGAGGAATGGCACGACGAGAAGGGGTATGGGGTTGACAAGTTTGAGAACAGGCTCTGGGTGAAACCGTACTGGGGCGATTTCGGATGTCCAACCACTTGTCTGAAACTTGCAGTCGTGAAGAATGGAAAATTCAAGGGTGCTATAACCGACAATCCTGATTATGAAATGCAGGCGTACTTAGGTCCAAACCTAGGAATATTCGTGCCCGAAGAAAACGTGTTTCTCGCATCTCTGCTTGATGATCTAGGCATGTGCGGCATACAGACGGGCAATGTCATGGGCTTTGCTGCAGAGCTCTTTCAAGAAGGAATATTGACCAAGAAAGATTTGGACGGCTTGGAACTCAAATGGGGAGATACCGAAGCTTTCGCAACCCTAGCCGAGAGAATTGCCTATAGAGAAAACATTGGAGAAACGTTAGCTGAGGGGACGTATCGTGCGGCGTTGAAGATCGGAAAGCAAAAGAAGATGGATCTGCTGCCCTATGCGGTGCAATCCAAGGGTATAAGCATAGGCGCCCACGGCATCCGTAGTGGTCAAGACTTTGCCGATATCATTTCCTACGCTTGCTCAGTGCAATGCGGAGATCACACGTCTCTGGCAAGCCTCCCACTCGACGGGGGCGGAGAAACAATGCAGATATTCAACGATTCAGGAGTCTATTGCGCCTTCAACGGTTTCGGTGGGTCGCGGAACCTCAAGTTCGACTTCTACAAGGCTGTCACAGGAGTGAGCCTCACCCGGAGAGAATGGTGCTTCACTAAAGCCCTGAGGATATTGCAACTTCAGAGGACGATGCTACTGTTGGGAGGTCCAGACGTGAAATGGAACCCGAAAATCCACGATGACAATCCCGAAAAATTCTACAAACCGCTGCCCAGCGGACCCTACAAAGGCAAGGCTGCAGACAAGGTCGAGGTTGAAGAGTACAAACACAGGTATTACAAGGCGGTTGGCTGGGACAAGAACGGCATACCAACAGCGAAAATCCTGAGAAAACTCGGACTCGGAGACGTTGAAAAAGCCTTGGAAAGAATAAGCTGCGACTAGATTATGTGAAGCTCCTTTCCAATCTTTTCGAAGGCCCCAATGGCGACGTCCACGTCTTTCCGCGTCAAAGCAGCGTTCATGATAGTCCTTATCCTCGCCTTGTCTCTCGCAACCATTGGAAACACTATCGACAACGCAAACACGCTTTCCTCGAAGAGCCGTGAACTAAACTTCTTCGCCACGCCGCTCTCACCGACTATTATGGGTGTGATAGGAGTTTGACTGTTTCCAGTGTCAAACCCTAGGTCTTTCATTGCCTTCTTGAAATATCTGGTGTGATCCCACAACGTCTTCACGTGTTGCGGTTCGCTCTCCAGAACGTCAATTGCGGCGATGCACGCCGCAGCCACTGGCGGAGGATGCGATCCGCTGAGCAGCCAAGTTCGAGATTTGTTATAGGCAAAGCTATAAAGATCTTTGGAGCCTGAAACGTGTCCGCCGACGACGCCGAAAGCCTTCGAGAACGTGCCCATCTCCACTTGAACCCTGTCTCGGCCGAGCTTGAAATGCGAAACGATGCCCCTGCCACCTTCGCCGAGGACACCCTCACCGTGAGCGTCATCAACATACACCATTACGCCGTGTTCCGCGCCGAGTTTGGCTATTTCGTCTAGAGGTGCAATGTCGCCGTCCATAGAGAAGACACCGTCCGTTATAATCAGGATTCGCCTGTAAGGCGGCGAATGTTTTTCTGCTTCTTCCAAGACGCGTTGCAGATCCTGCATGTTAGAATGCTTGTAAACTGCTCTTTCACCGTGGGCCAGTCGGACACCATCGATTATGCTGCCGTGGTTGAGCTCATCACTTATTATCAAATCCTCTTTTCCGACCAACTGAGGAATCAGGCCCGCGTTAGCGGCAAAACCAGTCTGATAGACCAATGAAGCTTCTGCGTGCTTGAATTTCGCAAGCCGCTTCTCAAGCTCAATGTGAATATCCATCGTTCCCGCTATGGGGCGAACGGAACCTGAGCCGGCACCATGAGTCTGAATTGCTTTCGTCGCGGCTTCCTTCAGCCGAGGGTGATTGCTCAGACCGAGATAGTTGTTGGAGCAAAACATCAGAACTTTTTTTCCGTCAACCATGCACCATGGTGAACTTGGGCCCTCAAGAACCCTTATCTTCCAATCGAGCGCGTTCTTGACAAGATCCTGATACTCTTCTCGCAAAAACCCCGTGGGATCACGCATTTTCATCATGCCTCTTTTTCCTAGTCGGGCACTCCTTCTCTTAACCCTTTCTGGCTGAACCAGTTCTTTCTCACAGCTTACCCTCAGAATAGCGCCTTGATAGTTTCTCTATCATGTCCTTCGTCATCGCCGCCAAATCGTACCGGGGTTTCCAGCCCCATTCTTTGCGAGCCACGCTGTCGTCGATTGACATCGGCCACGAATCCGCTATTTTCTGTCTGAAGTCAGGCTTGTAGTCGCACCTGAATTCTGAAATGTACTTCTTGATTTCGGCAGCAAGCTCGCCTGCAGAAAAACTGGTTCCCGCCACGTTGTAGCCGTCGTGACGTTTGATCCCGGACGGGTCAGCCTCCATCAACTCAATTGTGGCCCTTATGCAGTCCGGCATGTACATCATCGGCAGAACCGTGTCCTCTCTCACGAAGCACGTGTAGTGCTTGTTTTTTAGTGCCTCGTAGAAAATCGCTACGGCATAATCCGTGGTTCCGCCTCCTGGAAGGACTTCGCTGCTTATGATGCCTGGGTACCTGACGCTTCGAACGTCTAAACAGAAGCGGTTGAAATAGTAATTGCACAGAAGCTCGCCAGCAACTTTAGTGACCCCGTACATTGTTCCAGGAATCAATATGGTTTCCTGAGGAGCGTTAATTCGAGGGGCTGGCGGACTGAAAACCGCGATGGAACTCGGCCAAAAAACCCTTGTCAATCCTTGCTCTCTGGCGACCTCGAGCACATTGGAAAGACTTCCCATGTTCACGTTCCAAGCAAGCTGCGGGTTCTGCTCACCAGTAGCCGAAAGGATCGCAGCCAGATGGTATATCGTGTCAACATCATACCTTTTCACGGTCTTTTCTATCTCAGCTTTTTCATTCAGGTCAACGGTTTCAAACGGGCCTGACTTGAACAGCTTGTCGCTGGGCTTCTTAACGTGTCCCACGGCAACAACGTTGCCGCTGCCGTATTTTTTCCGCAACTCTAATGTTAACTCTGAACCAATCTGACCGGTAGCGCCAGTAACCAGAATACTCTTCATCTTCTTGATCGGCATTTCATGACCCCCTATTCTCCTCTTCAAGCGTTTAGAATTTCGGCTTATAAGAATTTTCAAATCAAAAGATTCTTTCGTATCACCCATTTACTAGTCGTACCGTTATTCCAAACCTTGGAGAAGTTGTTGTTAACGTTTCAAGATCATGTTGGATTCTGTGATAATGGTTTATAGTGTGGGAAGCAAATTTCATGGGTGATTGACGATGAAGCTGGGCTTGATCGTGAACCCGATCGCAGGGATGGGTGGCAAGGTTGGTCTTAAGGGAACTGACAACGTTCTACAGGAAGCTCTGAATAAAGGAGCACACAGTGTGGCGCCCGCAAGAGCGAAAGAATTTCTGAAGAAACTTGAGGTGAATTTGACAGAAGTCAAGATTGATATTCTCACCTGCCCTGGGATCATGGGAAAAGAAGAGACGGAAGCGGCAGGTTTTCCAGCTAAGACGTTGCCCATGAAGATTGGTAGTAAAACGTCCGCTGAAGATACGAAGCTGGCTGTTAAGCTGTTAATAGATGCAAGAGTAGATTTGATGGTTTTTGTTGGAGGAGACGGTACGGCCGAGGACATTCTCGATGCACAGCAAGTCTACGGAGAGCTGCCAGTTTTAGGCGTTCCAGCAGGTGTGAAGATGTACAGCGGTATTTTTGCGGTGAGTCCAGCAGACGCCTCAGATATCGTATCGGCCTTCGCGAAAAAAGAGACGGAAATAGCAGAATTTGAAATCATGGACGCAGACGAAAAAAGTGTGCGAAATGACTCCTTCGCTGTCAAGCTTCGTGGTTACATGAAGGGGCCTTTTCTGCCCGCTCAAATACAAGGAAGCAAGCAGATAAGCCCAGAAACGACGGACGAAAAAGAAAATCAAACAGCAATTGCGAAGTTTCTAATGGAGGAGAAGCAATCAGGAGCAACGTGGATTCTTGGTCCAGGAACAACCGTGAAAAGCGTCGCCGAATTGCTCGGCGTCGGAAAAACACTTCTCGGGGTGGACCTCTACAAGGATGGCAACGTGATTCTCGACGTGGATGAAGAAGAAATCGTGAGGCAAGTTGGCAGCTGGCAAAACACGTGGATTGTGGTCTCGCCAATAGGGCATCAAGGAATAATCTTTGGAAGGGGAAATCAGCAAATAAGCCCAGAAATTATAAGGCGTGTCGGAAAAGAGCGGGTAATAGTTTTGGCAACTAAGAGCAAACTTCAGAGTATTGACGGAAAAATCTTGAGGGTCGACACCGGCGACGCTGAAGTGGATGAGATGTTGAAGGGTTACATTAGAGTGATGACAGATTACAGAGAATGGCAGCTGATGCCCGTCCGGTAAGGCTCAGGCTCCAAACTTTCTTGTTTTACCCATCAAGTCCATCAGGATGTGCATCAGATCCACGCCTCTTATCCTGTTCAAGCCGCCTTCGGCGCATGATCTTTCTCCAAACTCGACAACACCGTCCCTGCGAACGCACGGTCCGCTAATCACTACGGGAACGGGATCTCCAACATGGTTCCCGGTTAGGCATGAAGTCGAGTGATCAGCAGTGACGGCCATGAATGTCGAATCCAAGTTTGAGTTGTCAAGCATGAAGCGGAGCATCTCGTCAATCTTCTGCACGACTTCAATCTTCAGCTTGAAATTTCCATCGTGGCTAGCAACATCAGTGGCCTTCACGTGTACGAGCACAAAATCATTGGTTTTCAGCGCTTCGACCGCGGCTCTGGCTTTGGCCATATAGTCTGTTTGAACCGTGCCTGTAGCGCCTTTGACGTTGATGATCTTCATGCCAGCAACCTTGCAGATACCCCTTATCAGGGGGACAGCAGCAACGCATGCAGACTTGATTCCGAAGACTTCGGAAAGAGGGCTTATCTTGGGAATCGTGCCCGCCCCTCTGCACAGGATCATGTTTGCCACCGGTTGCTTGCGTTCTGCACGTTTCTTGTTAACCGGGTGTTTCTCCAAAACCTTGTGAAACTCTCGTGTCAACTCGTTGACGATTCTGGCCGTGCGCCTGGCTTCTTGAAGATCGACCATAGGCTTCACTTCCAAAACAGGCTTCCCAGCTACTTCCGGGTCTGAGTCGCTTATGGCCGTTGATAGGCTGTGTCCGCGGATGACCAGAGCCGTACGGTGTTGAACAGTGTTTTTGAAAAAGAACTCAACATTAAGAGAATTCTTAAGCTTGACCCTCTGCAAACTCTCAGCCAATTTGGCGGCATCCTCATTCGCGATTCTGCCCGCCCTTCTATCCAGAACGACAAGGTTCTTGTCCACCGTTGCAAAATTGCACCTGAACGCCACATCCCCAGGCAGAACCTCTACACCTGAACCTACAGCTTCTAAGGCACCCCTGCCTGTGTAAACTCGCAAAGAGTCATACCCAAGCAACGCCAAAGTAGCAGTATCCGTTCCCGGCGGTATGCCAGGAGCTATAGGATCCAGTATACCACTCACGCCCGATTCAGCCAGCCGATTCAACGTGGGCCTACATGCTGCTTCCAAGGGAGTTTTCCATCCCAGTTCATTAATAGGCCTGTCAGCCATCCCATCTGCGATAACCAAAACAACCCCCAAACCTGATCCCCACCTTATCTCAAATCAGAACGCACTAAATCTTGGACAGCAACGGTTAAAACACTTGCGCATCCAGCGCGCATACATGTTCCCAAATAACAGGGCTTGGCAAGACTCAGCGCTCCACTCGGTACCAAGCAGTGTTACCACGGTTGTTACCAACGAAAACACCCAAACCCCATAGAGGCGTTTTCTTTTAGAATTTCAACATGCATTGTTACCACACAACATTACCACGGTTGTTACCACAGAAAAAGGGGGGGGCACGCCTCGCGCGCCACAAGTTAACAGAACCCGCAAAGAAAATGTTTAATAGTTTCTCTTCCTAACTTGCTAGAAAGTGGTTGAAAATGGGCGATTGCCTTCCACAAAGCTAGATTCTTGCAACGTCGGCCCAGAATAGGATTTGTTTTGCGAAAATTGTTTCAACTAGCAGAAAACGAAGGAAGAGATTCGAATGTCAGATATGGGAATAACAGTTAAGAAAACCGAAGACTTCTCAGAGTGGTACGTTCAAGTCGTTCTAAAATCCGGGTTAGCCGACTACGCTCCGGTCAAAGGGTGCATGATTTTCCGTGAGCACTCTTACGCCATCTGGGAAAAAATCCAAGAAGCCTTTAACAAGAAAATAAAAGCAACAGGGCACAAGAACGTGTACTTTCCACTCTTCATACCTGAAAGTTTCTTGAAGAAAGAGGCGGAACACTTCGAGGGGTTCGTGCCCGAAGTCGCATGGGTCACGATGGGCGGTAACACTCCGCTCGAAGAGAGGCTTGCCGTACGACCAACTTCTGAAACAATCATCTATGCGACGTATGGAAAATGGGTCAGAAGCTGGAGAGACCTACCCATCAAACTGAACCAGTGGTGCAGCGTCGTCAGGTGGGAAACCGAAGCCACAAGATTGTTCCTGCGTACGAGAGAGTTTCTCTGGCAAGAAGGACACACGGCCCACGCCACTCAAGAAGAAGCAGACTTGGAAGCCATGCAGATTCTAGGGGACTACAAGGACATAATGGAGAATTACCTAGCCATCCCTGTACTCGCTGGAAAGAAAACAGAACAAGAGAAATTTGCTGGGGCCCTCTACACGCTGGCGCTTGAAGCCATGATGCCCGACGGTAAAGCACTGCAAATGGGGACTTCGCACAACCTCGGACAGCATTTCTCCAAGGTCTTCGACATCAAATTTCTGGACGAACAGGAAAAAGAACGCTATGTTTGGCAGACATCTTGGGGAATGTCCACCCGAATGATAGGCGCCGCAGTGATGGTCCACGGCGACGACAAGGGACTAGTACTGCCTCCAAGGATAGCGCCCGTACAGGTTGTAATAGTCCCAATCCCCTACAGAAACTCTGATGCTGAACTGATACTCACGAAGGCCAAGCAACTCTTTGGAGATCTGCAGAAGAACAGAGTGGAAGTCGTGTTGGACGATCGCCAAGAATACACGCCGGGATGGAAATTCAACGCGTGGGAACTCAAAGGAGTGCCGATAAGGATAGAGATAGGTCCTCGAGACCTGCAACACAAACAAGTGACATTAGCCAGACGAGACAACCATGAGAAGACCACCGTAAAAGAAGAAGAGGCCGTGACAACGGTGACCAAGTTGCTTGAAGAAATTCAGAACGCCCTGCTGGAAAAAGCCAAAAAGCTTCTGGAGCAGAGCATCACCACCGTGAAAACCTACGACGAGTTCAAAGAAGTTCTGAAGGAGAAAGGCGGATTCATAAAAGCCTCATGGTGCGGCGATTCCAAGTGTGAGCAGAAAATAAAGGAAGAGACAGGTGCCACTATCAGAGTGATATCCGCAGAACAAAGGGATCCATCTTCAAGATGCGTCCACTGTGGCGAAAAGGCCAGCGAAGCCGTCTACTTCGCAAGAGCATACTGAGAGGAGTTCCGCCCGTTTTAGGAAAGCTGTAGCCCGTCTACTTTGTCAGTTTCACCCCGAGCTGGCCTGAAATATTATCCAGTCCGAGGCTTTTCAGGGTGGATTTTCTAGGCACGCCTCTTTCGTCCCAGCCTCTCTTTCTATAGTACATTTGCAGCATGTTGTCGTACTTGGTTCTGTCGAGTGTTCTGCCTTTGAATGCACCCTTAGTGAGCGGATCTTCGAACCATCGAGCAGGGGGAACGTCCATGTGGCTGCCCCACTTGTTACCGTACTCCCTTATCCAAAAAGCCCGCGTCAGGTTGAAAACTCTGTCTGCAACAGTGTTCAGTTCATCCCAAGACATTTCCATGCCTGTTGCTGCGCGCAGAAGCCTCGTGTACCATTCCAGTTCTAATCCTACCTCAATCCACGGAAGCCGACAGACGGTGAGACATTCGAAGACCCCGCCGCGAATGCGCTGTAGCTCAATGACCTTGTCCACCTTCTGAGCGTTATAGCCTTCTCGACCGACTTTGACCTCCCAGGAAATCGCCCACGCGTCTTTGTGATGAGCACCGATGGAACAGGTCCCGTACGCCAAGGCCATGGCTGGTGCAGCATGGCAGTCGTAGGCTGAAATCTCCAGTCCTTTCACGTGCATGGCCCAGTGATCTGAGCCTCCGCCCACAGCTTCCGATGCAGAGCGGACGCCCTCAGCGAGTGCGTCGCCCAGCGGCCCTTTCCTGTAGGCGATATCTTTTATCAGCGCCTTGGTCGTCTTAAACCCGCCCCAAGGAACGCTCTGGTCAATCAATCCTTTTTCAGAGGCCTCCATAGCGAAGCCGAGAACATTTCCAAGAGAGATAGTGTCTAAGCCGTACTCGTCGGCAACCCTGTTCAGGGCTGCAACCTGTTTCAGGTCGCCCAGTCCGATGTTTGAACCGAGCATCGCAACGTTTTCGTAGTCAAGCTCTGATTCCTTTCTGTCCGAATCCTTCACGATGTTGCCGCAGGTCATGTTGCACTGTGGACAACCTCGGTTTGAAACCTTGATTTTTTCCATAGCAAAACCGCCGATGGCAGCTGCCATGTCGAAAACGCCTTCTTTATAGTTGCAAGTGGGGAGAACAGCGTTTTCTTGACTCCATTCTATCGTGCTCATCGTGCCCTGCCTCTTCCAGAAAGCATAGTTGGGCCTCGTCAACACTTCTCGGTAAGCCTCGGCGCCCAGTTCCTGCATTTCTTTGGGATAGGCTGCCTGCAAATCATATGAGCCTATGAAAACAACTGCTTTCAATACTTTAGAACCCATAACGGCTCCCATGCCGGGTCGGCCGCCCGAACGGCCTTCTTGGGAAACAATTGTCGCGTATTTGACAAGATTCTCTCCAGCCTGGCCGATGCAGAGAATGCCAGCTGTACGTCCGTAAAGGCTGCTCAGTCTCTTCTGAGTTTCAAATGAGTTCAACTCCCACAAATCTTTTGTCTCAAGAAACTCCGTTGACCCGTCTCGAACAACCAAGATCATCGGCTTCTTCGCTCTGCCCTCGATGATAACCGCGTCATAGCCTGCCTTTCGCATCTGCACGGCGGCAAGGGTGCCGATGTTTCCGTCTCCGTAGCCACCGGTTAGCGGACTTTTGGAGGCCACGACGAGTTTGCCGCTACTTGGCAGGGAAAAACCTGTCAACGGGCCAGCAGCGAATACAAGTTTGTTTTCAGGCGAGAGCGGATCGATTCCGCGTCTGAGTTCATCCCAGAGAATTTTGACTGCGAATCCTCGACCGCCCAGAAAGTCGCGGGCCATGCTTGACCCGTACGCTTCTATCACTGCCTTGCCTTTGCCTAGATTTACGCGTAAGAATTTTCCAGTCCATCCTGCCATGTTGATAACCGACCCTAAAATCAGTATGTAGTTACTTCTATCCGAAAGTAAATAAATCTACTTGTGCCCGAAACTATATTACCAGTCTTTCCGGTTCTACACTTCTCTTTTTCAAACCTAAGTCGCTTACTCGGAATTTTCTATCCCCATACAGTAGAGCGTATTCTTCGCCTTGGCAGAGCGCTGCCGCTATTCTTCCGATTGAGTCGGCCTTCAGTATGCCGCTTCCGCTCGCTCCACCGGCGAGCATTACGCCGTTTTCTTCGAAGATTATGGGTTGACCGTCGATGCTGTTTATTTCGTACAATCCGGCGAAGGATGAGAAGGGTTGGCAGTCCGTGAACTGTGGGAAGTATTTTACCATGACTTGATACAGGCCGTACCGGTAGTAGTTCTCTTCCGCCTCAGGTTCTTCCTCAATCTTGAAAGCTCTTGGAAACTCGTCAGCATAAGCCAGCCACAGGGCATTCTCTTCCGGAGCGGGCCGGATATAAGCTGTGGGTTTAGGAAGAATCGTGAACGGCAAGCATCCGGCGTTTGTGAACTCCTTCGATAGCAACAGTTTTTTCAACCCTTCGGTTCCTGCTTTAATCGAGAAGATCTGCCGCTTCTTGGGCTTGATGAAACATTCAATTCCAACAGGGTCCAGCAACTGTGAAGCCCAGGCCCCCGTCGCAATTATCGTCTTGTCTGCCTTAACTACGCCTCTACTAGTCTTAACTCCAGTAACGGATGCGTCCTGCCAGAAGTACGGTTCACCAGGCATTCCGAGTGGCTGACGGGGTTCCACAATGAGTTCCTTCACTTCGGTGTTGTACAGAATCTTTCCCCCAAGTTTCAGGAACTCTGATTCGTAAAACTTCACGAGGGAGTCAACGTCGATTAACCCCGCCTTGGGAATCAGTATTCCCTTATGAACATTTCCCAAACCCATCATTTTTGCTTCTTCGTCATCACTTAAGCTTGTTTTCATCTCAAGCTTTCTGGCCAATTCAGCTTCATCGTATTCCTTGTACTGGAACCCTTTGGCCGCCAGTTCTTTCAGGACGGGGAGCATTCTGCGGTAGCCTTCCTCGTCAAAGAACCACAAGTAGCCCGCCCACCGCAGCTTCAAATCCACGTGCAGATCGGTCTGGACGTGTCTGTAGAATTCTGCAGATGAGTCTGCTAGGGCAAAGTTTGTTCGAGAGGCAAAGAGACAGCGAAATGCGGCCGCGCTCTTCGCAGTGCTGCCCTGGCCGGCGGCTCCTCTCTTGTCAACGACCAAGATTTTCTGGTTGGGGTTGCGGCTTTTCAGGTGATACGCCGTTGCCAACCCAATGATTCCCGCGCCCACTGTGACTACGTCGTAATCTGCCATGCTGCATCCCAAAACTTGAGGGCCAATTATGAAATCGGATAAGATTTAAACTTAGCCCTCCATACTGATTGAAGTTCATATTGCAAGAGAACGCTTATCTACTTCCGAGAAATATGATTTACACCATTGCTGAAAATTGGAGGATAAGATTTGCGGTTACAAAAGGATTTCAGAGCGGTTTCAACCCTCCTCACTATATTGTTGATTCTTGCCGCAGCAATTCTAGGCGGCTTTATTTCTTACATGTGGGCTATAGCGCCTTTCTACTCAACTCCTACTAATGTGAATCTGTCGATTACGAGTGTCAATTTTCCTTTGTATCATGCAGATTACTTCGTGGTGACGGTTCTTAACCCGTCTTATTCATCATCTGGAACGAATATTACCAGCGTCTCCCTCACAACTCCTAACGGAACCAACGTGCTAAACGTGACAAACTCGGATCCGGCCCTGCCCGTTTTTCTCAATATCGGAGCGTCCGTAAGCATTCAGTGTAACCTCAATTGGGGGGCTTATGCTGGAGAAAATCTCACGGTAACCGTTACACCCCAGACCGGTATTGGCGCAACGTTCACGGTTCAACCTTCGTTCGTTCAGTTGACCGCCTCCGCATTTTTCGTCCCTTCGCAAACCGTGGAGTCTTTTCTTATGATCGTTCAAAACAATGCAAGTTCGGCCATAAACCTGACCTTAACTGGCGTTACAATCGATGGCACCGACATTTCAGATTTGAGCATAACTCTTCCGAAAACTCTCGGCATTGGCAACAGCACACAATTCACGTGTTTCTTCGATTGGCACAGTCACGTCAACCCCGACGTGGTGGTTCAAACACAAGAAGGATACGATGCTGAGGTCATTGAACAGGTCAACGCTTCTACAACTTTGATGATTACCGATCTTCAGTTTAACGAGGCAAATTCGGACCGCATCAACGTCACGCTTCTCAACTCACCAAGTTCGACGCTATCCGTCAACGTAACAGACATCACGATCGCATACGGCACCAACAGCACCGACGTGATTAATGGGACACTTTCAAGCCCAATACTTCCTTTTACTCTCGACGTGAATACGAGCGTCACGCTCGACTGTGTTTGGAACTGGAGCAGTGAAAGCTACCGCAACATGACCATTAGTGTAACGGCCTTCACCAGCCAAGGTTTCGCTTCCCAGACAGTTACGTACACAACTCCAGATGAGGTTGCGGCGCAGGTGGATCAAGCAGAATTTGATTTAGCCGACACTGGACATTTCAATGTGACCGTGACAAACCTGCCATATTCGCTTGATAGTATCAATGTTACACAGATTTCGCTTGATAATATCAACGTTACACAGATCTATCTCAACAATAACGAAATCAACATAAGCCAACCGTCGGTTGCAATAGGAGAGCAAGCAGTCTTCGTTTGTGCATTCGACTGGTCCGCCTATGTTGGACACCAAGTGAACATAACAGCTTACGCAACCTACGAGAACGGCTCTCTGGTTCTACCTTTCCTAGCAAACGTGACATACTACGAAATAATCAACGTTTCATTCTCAAGCCCGCCTGGAATTCCATACATTAACGTCACAGTCACTAACAGCCCGTTCTCCGAAACAAATGCAAGCATTACACAAATATTCGTACAAACTGAAAACGGAAACCAGACAATTGACGGAACGATAACGTACCCGCAGATCAGCCCACAATACCAACTTGCCGCAGGAACCAACCAGACAATTACCTGTCCATGGAACTGGAGCCCCTACGCCGACCAGAATGTGACGGTCATCGTTCAGACGGCTGACGGGTTCCAAGCATCCCTAACATTAACTGTTCCTCTATCCCTAACATTACTAGATTATGTGCTGACTGGTCATTGAAAGTCTAGCAGGCTTTCCGCAATCTTTATTTCATTTTCGGATAAACCCTTGCTAAAGAAGAGGATGAACCTTGACCAACGTAAAGACCACTGAAAGGGTGCAAACCATTGAATATGCGATACGTGATGTCGTGATTCCGGCGAGACAGATTGCGAAGACTGGGAAGAAGATTTACTATTTGAATATAGGAGATCCTAACGCTTTTGATTTTGACACTCCGCAGCACATCAAGCAGGCCCTTGTGAAAGCTGTCGAAGGGGGATCCAACGGTTACTCTCCTTCAGAAGGATTGCCCGAGCTCAGAGAAGCAATCAGCAGCAAGGAGAAAAGGGTCAACGGTGTTGATGTCTCAGCCGAAGATGTTATTGTCACTTCGGGAATTTCAGAGGGTATTCAAATGACAATGGCAGCCCTCATCGATCCAGGGGATGAAATCCTCCTTCCAGGACCGACATATCCACCCTACATTTCCTACACCAAATTCTTCAACGGAAAACCAGTAACCTACAAAACGGTCGAAGAAAACGGCTGGCAACCAGACATCGACGATCTCAGAAGTAAAATATCAGACAAAACGCGCGGAATAGTGATTATCAACCCCAACAACCCTTGCGGTGCCCTTTATGAGGAAAAGGTCATCAAACAGATTCTAGACATGGCCGCAGAATACGATGTCCCGGTCTTGTCAGACGAAATCTATGATCAGTTGGTCTTCAACAAAAGGTCTGTCAGCACAGCGCACATCGCCAATGATGTTCCAATTATAGGGCTGAACGGCTTCTCCAAAGCATACCTCATGACCGGCTGGAGACTCGGCTACATGTACTTCTGCTGTCAGAAGGGACAGCTACAAGAGTTTAAGCAGTGTATAGAAAAAGAAGCAAGGATAAGGCTTTGCGCAAACACGCCAGTTCAGAAGGCGGGAGTAGCTGCCTTGAATGGCCCGCAAGACCACATTAAAGTCACTGTTGAAAAGCTCCGACAAAGAAGTGAATACGCTTGGAAAAGACTGAATGAAATCCATGGCATGAGCTGCGCAAGACCAGAAGCCGCATTCTACGTTTTCCCCAAGATCGACGCCGTGGGCTCAAAATGGAAAACAGACTTCGAATTCGTGCTGGACCTTCTGAAAGAGACAGGCGTTCTTTTCGTGCACGGCTCAGGGTTTGACCCCGAATACGGTTCTGGCCACGTAAGAGGCGTGATTCTTCCGCCGCTTGAAACGCTTGAGGAAGCCCTTGACAAAGTTGAGGCATTTATGAAGGTCAAGGGGCATGATTGAGTCTATCGATCCGCACGTCGCTTAGGAGCGCCCTTGGATTAAAAAACTGGTCTTGTCTTTGCTAGCCGTGGAATTGCGGTCTTTTTGATAAGTATTTTGGCAATGGAAGCGCTTTGAAGGGTTTGTTAAGGGTTGCTTTTTCGATTTCCTTCATCAACTGCTCCAGCTTCATGCTTTGTACTTTCCCAGCTATTCTGTCCCTTACTGGAATCGTGCCTGAGTCGATTTCTCTTTTTCCTACTACGATTATGTAGGGGACCCACTCCATCTCGGCTTCTCGTATCTTTTTCTGCAGGGTCAGTGCTCTATCGTCGATGTCAACTCGTATGCAGTGCGTTTCAATTTTTTCAGCCATCTTTTCAACGTCTTTCAGGAAACTGTCCGATATTGGGATTATGCGAACTTGGGTGGGCGAGAGCCACAGCGGAAGCATTGGTGATTTGCCGCGTTGTTGTTCCTTGTAGGCTTTTTCGAGCAGCGCGTACACATCTCTTTCGATTGCCCCGCTCGGGGAGCAGTGTAGAATTAAGGGGTGGATTTTTTGGCCTTTTTCGTCGGTGTAGTTTATGTCGTATCTTTCTGCGTTTTCAACGTCAAGCTGGTCTGTTGAAAGCGCTGCAGCCTTGTCCTGATTATCGACGAAGTTGAAATCCCATTTGAGCACATAGTAGAAGAAGCGTTCATTCCACATTTCAGCCAGAACCGGTCTGCCAGCCATTTTTGCTAATGAGGCGATGAACTCCTTGTTTTGCTCGTAGAAGTCTTTAGTGAATCGCACTGCAATTTCATAGTCCTTTTCGGACAGACCTATTTCCTCTAGGATTTTTATGCAGAGGTTGAACCTTGTCGCGTACTCTTCTTTTGCCTGCTCCAAGTCCGTGCAAAAGGCGTGGCAGTCGGGCATGCTGAAAGCTCTCAAACGTTTTAAGCCAACGAGTTCTCCGCTTTTTTCCCTTCTGAAACTGTAGCGGGTCAACTCGTAGACTTTCATTGGCATTTGTTTGTATGAGAACTGGGCGTCGTGAACCATCAAAAACTGTCCGAAGCAAGCGGCGAAACGCAAGAACAGTTCTTTATCTTCCGACTTGAGTAGGTATTGCCTTGCGGGAAAACGATTCAGGTAGTCTGCGAGGCTGGGATGTTGAAAATCATACATGACTGGAGTCTCAACTTCCATGGCGCCGTACTCGTTCATCTTCGCGGTTACAAACTGTTCGAGCAGAGATTTGACAAGCCGTCCTTTGGGGTACCAGCGGATGTTGCCTGGGTCACTTCCGAGTTCGTAGTCTGCGATTTCCAGTCTTTTCATCAATGTCACGTGGGGAGGCATCTGCTGGCTTGCGCGAACCTTGGATATTTCATATTTTGAAAATTTCTCCAGATTTTCATGGCCTTTGAATTTGAAGTCTTCGACTGGAACGAGTTTTCCGTCCGGCTGAAGAATGTACCAGAACGATTTGAGTTTTTCTTCAGCTTTGGCTGCTTCGGAAATCTTTTCTTCTTCCTTCTTCTCAGCTTTTGTGGGCAATATTACGCGGGACTGCTCAGCGAGAGGGTGCCCTTTTATGGAAATAGTGAACTGCTTGTTCCAACCGAAGGGTGCGCGGAAAGTTTCTATGCCCTTCTTCTTGGCGTAGGCTTCCATGGCCTTTACAGTTTTCAAGGCCTCTGCCGGCTTAGCCAGATCGCTACTCAAGTGTGCGTAGGGATAAATCAGGATACGGTTTATCTTCTGTTTTGAAAGGAAAGTCTGAATCTCGTCTATGGCTCTCTGGGCTACTGTACTGTCGTCGGCTTCCTCCACTGCCGTGAACAGGACAACCACTTCTTCTAATCGAACCTCTTTCTTTTCGGCTTCCTCAGCATTGGCAACTTCCTTCTTCACCGGTTTATACGCGATGAAGTCTGAGTGCAACTGCAATATCCGCATTTGTACATGTGCCTCCTGATTCTACACGCTGTAGCGCCATTTCTCAAGCTGCTTATCTTTCTTTGTCTTCTTCTTGTACTCTTTGTAATGTTCTTTGCAGAGGTAAGCCCGCTTCTCGTTGCCCACTTTGAGACCAGCCGCTCTTACCTTTTCACCTGAGAGTGAACGAACTGCTTCTCCGGCGCAGCCCGACACGCTGCACTTCGCTCCCTTGTCAATACGTCCCACACTTAACGCCTCAGCTTTAATCCGATGTTCGAAACGTACATACGCGTCATTCCTTAATCTTCTTTTCCGAAAGAAAATCCTGAACTCGAATTCCGAACGTATGGAGAGATACCAAACCTTCCTGCTTTTCGCACTACGAATCTAGCCGTTTCCCCGATGGGGGCTCTAAGTATTCTCTTTTTGATTTGTATGGTTGAAATCTCTTTCTTTCGCAGGCTACTATGAGCGCATGGGCATTCTTGAATTCGGTTTCTAACTTTTCAAGACTCGCCGAATTCCGATATGTGTGCGCCAACGGCCTCCCCCCTCGGTCAACGATATGATCCAAATATGATCCAAATATGAAGTCAGGCAGGCTTGTCGCCCATGGGTTCATTGAACCTGCGCTCTCGCGCGCTATGTCCTAGTTTCTTTTTTCAGCAAGAGTGTGCGCTCTTCGATAGATTTCCTCTTTGTCGCCGAATGATGTGGGACCGATTGCTTCAACGACTAGCGAGGCTGCTGCAGAACCTACTTGTGAGCACCAGGCGCAGTCTTCGCCTCGGGCGTATTCTGCTAAGAAGGCGCCGATGAAGGCGTCTCCGGCTCCGGTTGGATCGACGAATTTTTCAGGTTTGTAGGCTGGGACTCTATGGATAGTGTTTTCGAGGGAGACCAAGGCGCCTTCCTGTCCTAGAGTGACGATGACTATTCTGGGGCCCTGGCTGTGCATGGCTTTTATGGCTGAATCAAGGTCGGATAGGCCTGTTAGGGTTTCGATTTCCCTCCGTGCGGATTTGAAGATGTCAACGAGGCCCAAGATGCGTCTGTCCTCAGGCTCTTTGAGTGTGACGTTTCCGTTCTCGTCGAAATTTCGTACGAGTCCTTGCGGGTCAAGGGACATGATTTCTGTGTAGTTTTTCAGTTTCTCGGCCACTTCATATGTGACTTCGCCTGCGATTGGTGCAAGATGTATTACTCTGGCTTTCAGAGGGTTAGGCAAGTCTTCGATACGAATAGGAGGCATCCTGTTCTTTGAGCAGAGGGTACGGTCTGAAAGGTCACTGTTGTATCTCAGCTCAAAACGGGTAGTAAGCGCATCCTTCATGTCGGTAACTCCAGACAAATCTACGCCCTCTTGTTCGAGCCACCATTTGTAAGCGGCGGGGAAATCTGCACCTACAGTTGAAATGACCGAAACCCTCGCATCCAAACGTCTTGCAGCAAAAGAGGCATACGCCACCGAGCCGCCCAGAACAGTGAATCCAGTTTGTCGATTGGGCAGGAAAATTGAATCTATGCAAAAATCACCGACGGACACTATGTCAAACAAGCGAAATCCACCTGAGACCACATCGAGAATTGTTTTGAATAAAACTTGGGCAACGGCGCCCTCTTCCTGCTTGCCTCTTTCTTCGTGAGAACCTATTTTCACGTTGAGTATTCACTTGCTTGCCTCTAGCATCGGGAATCATGCAATCCATTGTTATACTCGCTCCATGTTTGCCAGATTCTGTTGAAAGTCTAATCGTGTAGTCTCAGGGTCTAACGCATTCGGCTTTCGGTCGATACGGCCGCTTGGTCGTCCTCTTCCGTTTATGGTAAGCACATTCATGGACTCGCACCACCATGTATCCGTTGTCCTGATACTTGCAGCCACATGGCAGAATCGTTGTTTTTTCTTCCATGCCATTGCTCCATTTGAGGATGATTCGTGCCGTGCCACATGAACGCCTTAATGCATTCTAGGGCATGAACCGCTTGTACACGGGATGCCCCTTAAACCGTAAGGTTGTTTCTGACTTTTCCACGGTTCCGCTAGGCAATCTCATGCAAAGAGAGTTAACGATGGCCCCCTCTGGGATGAACCGAACGCCGTCCAACAGTTCGCCTTTAGTCACGCCAGATGCAGCAAAGACAAGTTCGTTGCCTTTGGCCAACTCGTCTTGGCAATAAGTTTTGTCTGCGTCAACTCCTTCGGCCTTCAATCTGTCCATCCTTTTCGCGTCGTCTTTCTTATCCTTCCAAGCCTTCACGAGCATAGTGCCGCCCAGAATTTTAATGGCAGTGGCTGCAATGGTCGCCTCGGGTCCCGCACCAGCACCTAAGAGGAGATCTATGCCTGACCCCGGTCGACACGTGACGACTGCTCCCGCGATGTCGCCGTCGGTTATGAGGATTATTCGTACGCCTAGCTTTCTTAGACGATTTAGAATTTCTATGTGCCTTTCACGCTCCAGCATGATTACCGTGAAGTTTTCAACAGGCAAGCCCTTTTCCCGAGCGACTGTGCGCACGATTTCTTCAATCGACATTTCTAGGGAAATCTTTCCAAGCGCGTGGCGGTCAGTGGCCACTTTGAAGTAGTATCCATCGTCCGGAAGAACTTGAAAGCAGCCAGCTGGCGCGCAGGCAAGCGCAGAGATTGCGTCCTTTCTCCCTTTGGAAGCGGCAGTTGTGCCATCAACAGGATCGACAACAAACTCGACTTTCGGGCCTTTGCCGGTTCCAACTTTCTCTCTACGTATGAATGCTGGAGCGTTGTCCTTTGGTCCCTCGCAGGCAATTACCTCACCCTCGACATCTGTCTGGGCCAGAACCGCCCTCGAGAATTCGACTGCGTCTGAGTCTACCAAGTGTTCGTCACCTTGGCCGATATGCATCGCTGCTCCAACAGCCCCGGCAACAGTTATTCTTGTTAACGACGGTGCCAAAGCTCTGAGAGAAACCAAACAGTACACCTCTCACCAGTTATTAAGATCGAATACCTTTTCTAGCTTCTGGTCTATTTCTTTTGCGTATAATTCGTTCCTCAGCGTGCGTGGATTTGACCACATCCATTGAAAAGCTTGAAAGCAAGTGCGCATGAATCTATTATCGTGTTGGACTTAGATAGCATTCGAGGTTGATAGACTTGCATGGCCGCAGGTTCTTCGATGATGAAAAAGAAAGGAGAAAATGGCAAAACCCTGAAGCCATTCTGGTTGACGTGGGCGTTAGGGCAGGGCTCACGTTCGTAGACGTAGGCTGTGGCCAAGGATTCTTTGCGCTTCCTGCAGCGAGACTAGTGGGCGACGAAGGAAGAGTCTACGGTTTGGACGCTGATCCTGAAGCGATACGCAGGTTGAAAGAAAAAGCTGCAAAAGAAAAATTGAGGAACCTCAAGCTTGCAGCGGGAATGGCTGAAGAGACCGTACTCTGTGATTCATGCGCAGACGTTGTTTTCTTTGGAATAGTCCTTCACGACTTCGAGGATCCAAGCAAAGTGTTGTCAAACGCCAGGAAAATGCTGAAGCCGACAGGCCGACTTGTAGACCTGGACTGGAAAAAGGAACCCATGCGGTTGGGTCCACCTTTACAAATACGATTCGACGAAAAGAAAGCTTCTGGCCTTATAGAGTCAGCAGGCTTCAAAATAAATGAGATAAAGAAAGAAGGCGTCTACCATTACATGATACTGGCAACGCCAAAGTCTTGACTAAACCGCTGAACTAGCTTGGTCTTGCAGTATCTATTCTCCAAGTTTTTTCACCTACTATCATCTTTTCTGCGCACGCAAAGGTGGCAACAATAACATACAAGCTCTAGACACCAGACCGCCGACCAATAGAAACTATTGACCGGGAGCATTTTCTGCCGTGGCTTGATTCTATAAAGCAGAGCTATGTCGGTACCTGATGGGGCGCCATACAAGAAAAAACGATTATTGCGGAGAACAGCACTAAAAGTTTGGTGCTCCGGCCGGGATCGGAATACGCTCTTGCCAGTAAAAATATACTTGCGCATTGCTTGGCGAGGGTTTGAATTCTCTTTATTATATCGGTTATGGGTTCCGCGGTCATCATAAGAGCGAATTATGTAATAATTATGGCTAAATCAAAAGGTTTTTCATGTCTTTCAAGAATGCGTCGTTTTTGTAAAACTGCCTTGCGGTTGGCATAGCCTTACCTCAAGCTTTTATTTACTACGCCGTTCCGTAGACATTGTGGGAAAAATGCTAAGAATAATCGAAAAGGAGACGGATGTTAGAAAGGCTCAAGATCAACTCGAAAAGAGACTGAAGTCTATTCTGGATAAGCATGGTAGAATTATGATTGGTGGCAAAGGTTGGCATCAGTTTCGAGAGACTTACTGGAATAGAGATCTTGGTTTTTGGTGGACAGCAAAGGACGAAGAAGATAGGTTCTGGAACTCCTTTGGTCTCCAAGAGCCTCAATGGGGCAAAAAGTATCCTCATAGCATTGTCGTTGAGGTCAATTTGCCTAAGAACCTTAACCGAAGGATTTCTGGTGCCGTAGTAGGGGACGAAATGGAGGGACTATTTCTATTGCACAGAGGAATAATCGGTGGCGGAAGAAAAGGCATTGGAAAGTCGCTTTTCGTTAATAATTTCATTGGCGAATGGGTATCTGTTCGAGAGGGCAATAATATAGCTAGGCTAGCACTTGTCGCGTCGCTTGGGAGCAAAGAATTCCCGCAACAAATGAGTGTCTTTGTGCATGAAGTTGCACGAATCAAATATATTGCACCTTTACATCAAAAGTCTGATTTACACATACCCGATCGAACGTTCGATGCTTTCAGAGAAGAATTTACAGGAATAAAACGTTACAGCTCCAATAGTGAAATAGAAGCCAAATGCAATCATGGCATTATCGTTAAGGGTCTAGAAGAAAAGCTCATCTCTGAGGGATCGAAGGTTGGTAACAGATATGGGATGGACCTATACATTCTTGGTGAAAAGAACGAGGTAAAAACGTTATACGAGGTTAAGACTGATACAGAGCGTCAGAGTTGCTACGCAGCAATAGGACAACTCTTCTTCAACTCAATCAGGTTAGGCATTAACCCTCAGCTCGTGGCAGTATTTCCGGATGTTCTAGGCAAAAACTTCAGAGGAGTACTTGCAGAATTGGGAATTAAGGTTCTTACGTTTAGATTGATAAATGGGCATCCATATTTTAGCTGTTGATTCTTCTAATTCAATCCCTGCTAGGGCTTCGCCCTGGAGAAGAGTCATAATGACTTGCTTCAAACGTCTGTAGTAGCTTTTGCTATTCATACGTAGGCTTATTTCGTAGGCGCGCCGCGGATCAGCGGCGATAGCAATACCTCCAGAGGTTATCAGTGTTTTGAACTGGAAAGTAGGAGATATTGTGGAGATATACGAAGGAACAAAAACTAGTAGTAAAAAACAAGCTGGAGCTAGTTATGTTGCACCAGCTGATCCTTGTCTGAAGTATTCATTGTTAATGATTTTCATGTGGCTCTTTGGTATGTTGCTAATGAATCTTGATGGTTTGTAGAAGCTAAGCCCCTTTGCTGCAGGCCCTTTCCGCATTTTGGCATGGCATAAGAAAAGTTCGTCCTTTGCCCTTGTCATTGCGACGTAGCATAGTCTCCTTTGCTCACATTCATTTTGATTCATATCCGGTAATAGTTCCTCATCCATTCCAAGAATGAAGATAATTTTGTATCCAAGTCCCTTGGAAGAATGCATGCTCATTATAGCTACAGCATCTGCGTTCGTCTCTGGTTCTGGACTCCCGCCAGTAAGGTCTACGCCTCTGTTTTTGTTAATCTCTGCAAGAAAATCTTCTAATTCGAAGTCTTCCGGCAATGCCTTGGCAAAGTCTTGCAACTTCTTTATGTTAGCTGATCGGTCCGTACCTATTTCTTTTGCGATAGATTGGACAATTTGATACACCCTAAGTTCGGAGAACCGTTCTTCCATCTGCGTGAACCTTGCCACGAATTTTCCCAATGAACCGCGCCACCTGCGAAGTTCTACAAACTTCATGTAATCAACGACGACTTCCCATAGACTGCATTCATTCCTTTCTGCCAGCAAGCGCAATCTTGTGTCGGCTACGTTTCCGATGCCTGATGTTGTGGTCATCAAACATCTCCGCAAAGCCAAGTTATCATCTTTGTCGACAACTAGGCGTATATATGCAAGTATGTCTAAGATATTCCTATCAGAAAAAAATCCTCCTGACTTCCAGTACACCGTATCAATTTCTGCAATTCTGAGCTGGTCCACAAGTAACTCGGCTAAACTTGGTGTTTTTGTCAGTACTGCGATGTCACTGGGCTTAACGGAACCCTTGGAAACACATTCTTTTATCCAATTTGCTATCCAGATAGCCTCAACACTCCAGCTCTTTGAGAGCAGGACATTAATAGGATTGCCATCACCTTTCGAAGAACGAACAGTCTTTTTTATGCAATCAGGATCTCTTGATACTATCGCATAAGCACCTGCAAGTATGTGCCCCGGGCATCGATGCGACTGCTCAAGAATTTCGATGCGTCCATTTTGGAAGGCTCCTTCAAAATTGCGGATTATGCTAGGATCCGCGCCACGCCAACCATAAATGCTCTGATCGTCATCACCCACTACGAAAAGACTTTCGGCCTCCCTAGCCAAGATATGGATTAGTTTGTATTCGGCTTGGTTTATGTCTTGATACTCATCGACTAGGAGATGACCTTCAAAAACATCAGAAGGCGATTCTGAGAGCAAGGCTCTCGTGACTTTCACAACCAGTCCATCAAGATCTATCGCGTTGTTAAAGTCAAGGAGTTCTTCGTATCGTCGGTAGAAACGCTGCAAGGGTTGATCTCGAATATCTCCAGGAAGGAGGTTGTTTGCTTTTGCTAGTTTCACTTTTTTTTCTAATGAGCTTAAGTTTCTCCAGTCTAGTCCAAGATTCAGATCCTCAGCAGCGTCTTTAATTAGTAGCCGTGCCTCATCATCTGCAACAAGAAACTTGCGACGTTTTCCAATCTCGTTCAGTAGTTTCAGCGACTCTGCATGAAGGGTTAAGACATGAAACTCTGTTGTTTCAAGTCCTGGAAATTTTCTCAGGCGATCAAGCATTTCACTTGCGGCTTTCCTACTGAAGGTGACGGCTAGTATTCGATTTGGCGGGACACCCATTTGAGCATTAAGATAGGCAATTCGATGTGTCAACACTTCTGTCTTACCAGTTCCCGGCCCAGCAAGAACAAGAAGCGGACTAGTTGCGCGTCGGACGATTTGTTTTTGCTTCGGATCAAGTTCCTCAAAAGGTATGGACATTAACGGTGATCCTCATTGTTCTACCTCTAACATGGCGTCTTATATGAATATTACAGCAAACAAATACTGTAGCGGGTGCTGCCGCCTCGACGATATATGGGTTCTAAGCAAAAGTGTTAAATATTGATTAGCAGATATGCTTAGCATATTCGCTTAGCAAGAATGCTGAACAGAACCTAGGGAGGGAATTTGAGATAAGAAGTCGCATAATCGTTCCGAGAACAGTATTGTCTCCTGAAGAAATCCATGTTTTGTCTCCACAAGAAAGAGACTTCTATACCCGCAACGTAATTCTTGAAATACTCAGACTAAACGACAAAGGAGGCATTACAGTTACTCAAATTGCCTCTGCTACTAACTTCAATAGAATGACCATTAGCAAACATCTTGATGTCCTGGTCGCTATAGGAGAAGCCTACAAAATCCAGCGAGGCAATCTGTTCATCTACTACAAAAACGGCAAGATTGTTCACGAAACCGACGTTCAAAGCATTGTCTACACTGACAAAACCTATACCTTCTACAAGTTGGAGAACAACGAAGGCAAATTCATCTACTTACAGGAGAAAGAATTAGATGAGTGCCGAGTCCCGCACATCAAAGGAGGGGTAATGATAAACATGAAAGACTTGGGGAATTTTCTCAGCGCTTTACATAAATTCGTAGAGAAAAAGGAGGATTCCGAATGGATAGCGAGTTAAAAATAGAAGTCAAACCAGAGAGTCGTGATCGCTATGCCCGAACAACCAGAACGAAAATTGGACAAAAGATTGTATCTACGCCCAATTTCTGTGTACAATTGCAAGATTCAGATGAACTAGACTTTCTAATCAATTTGAGAGAGCAACATGTCAGCGACAGACTAACAACATCTACAGTAAGATTCGTCGATTTGCGTCAAGCTCTATGGAGATTGCATCCGAAGACACCAAAGGATGTATTGATGAACGTACGCAAGGACAAGTATAGCCTCTTCTTCGAACAACAGCTTCTTCTTATCGACCCTAGTCTCGAATACCTCTATTATCTACCGAGAATGGACGGCTTCAAGAAAAATCAATACACTCCAAAAGTAATTCTTGACTACATCAAAGAAATTGAAAAACTACAAAAAGAGTCTGGATACAAAGGGGAGAAGAAGAAGGCTTACAAATCCTTTGAATCCAAACGCGACAGACATCATCGAGAATTTTGGCGAGGACTTGCTGAGGAAAATAGCCAGTCAAATCAAAATAGACTTGACATAATCCGAGCGTTCCTACAATGTGACTTAGATTATGATGCAGATGCTGTTCTGCCTCCAACTCCTCTGGTAGATTCAGAGGAAATGCTGGAGATAGCCCAAAAGATGAATGATAACGCGAAAGAACTGGCCAGAGGAAAGAAACATTGTGCTACCTATTTTCTGTTCAAAAGCAGTGCCTTAGCTAGCTGGTCATTGCTCGACAAGGCTCTTAGGTACATCGCCGAAAATGCGAAGGAATCCTTAGTAGTGCTCAAATTCAAATATCTAGACCTAACCAATAAGGAACTTCAAACTGAGAGAGACAATTATCGAGATTTTATGGCGAATCTAGAATTTTTCTCGAAAACGTTCAAAAATAGAGCATGTGTTGTTCTTGAAAATAATTGCCAAAGCTTTGTCTCTCCTCTCGCTGGTTTCGACATTGTTTCCAGTTCTTTCACAAACTATGATATTGAACACAGTTTTGGCAAGTATGCGCCTTATGGCAAATGGCTTCATCCGACCATGTTAATACATAGGCCTTGGGATGTCATGAAGGAAATATACGAAAATATTGGAGCATTGCCTCACAATTGCGACTTCTGTAGAAGTGTGACTGTAAAAAAACTTGAGGAACTAAAGCCAGATCAATGGTACATATTGCGGCGGGGTCATGTTGCTTTGTTCATGAACGAATGGCTAGGCTATGTGAGGAAGGCAATAGATGATGACAAAAACATAGAACTGATCGTTGATAGATTGGCAAACTCAAAAATACAAATCCTAAAAGACCTATTGCCCAAGAATTAGCAAGTTTCATGCGTTCCCAGGCTCTGGAAAGGTTGTACACGGCTACTAGTTCCCCTCGCTCTTCGATTTTGGATAAGGTGAAAGTGTCTCTGAACTGGGAAACAGCCGAGGCAATCCGCCCTTTTCAGCGCGCGCGGACCGCTGCAGACTTGGCTATGTACCTGTCGATCTGGTACTGACAATGCTTTCGCAATAGGGCACAATCTCTTCCAATGAATATCCTTCGCCCCATATTTTTTTCATTACGCCAAGCCTAATATCGGTCTCCTCAAAACGTATCTTAATGCCTGGAGGAATTTCCACGTCTTTCAACTCTCCCTGATGATCTTGAAAGCCGTCAGCTTTCTTGACAGCTTCGTCGATCTTGCTTCCGACGTCCGTGACGAATTTCAATGACTTCGCAACCAACTCTACTGTTTTGGGGTCTTGTTCTTCGCCCTTAACATCTGGGATTGTAATTCCGCTTACGTCCAATACGCACAAAATGTATCTTGTTCCGGTTTGAATTGCTTTTTTCGCTTGCACCATTGTCATGCGGGTAATTTCTCTAGCAGTTGCCTTTACTTCTATCAGTACTCCGGAATCTTGGCTATTCTCCGAGGACTGCAATTTCAATGAACCAATATCATCAGGCTCGACTAATCTAAAGTCAGAACCTATTCCTGTCCATTTCGTTTTGAATCCTCGTTTCTCAAAAATACGTTTGCTTATTTCTTCCACAATCCGACCAAGTTTTTGATTGTTTCGGACATTTTCAATATCATTTAGGCGTTTCTCTACTTCTGCTGCGATCTTTGATGCATCATCCGATGAAAGAGTGATTAACTTGTCTATAATCATAGTTCGATAATCGAGCGGATTCATGACCTTCAATTTTAGAGCGAGAATCCCTGGCAAATTAATGCCAAAATGCTTTCCTAAGAAACTCACAATGTTACCGTTAAGCTCCAGATCAGGGATGTTGAGGACCCGTTCCCAACTCTCTCTGTTAAGAGATTCCAAATGTTTTCCATCTATTGACGGAACCCAATCCTTCGTTTTCAAAACAGCTAGCCAATAACAGCTGTAGATTGCCTTATCGCCGATTAAGGTTGGACTAAGCCATGAGTCATCGTGATTGATAACGTAGGTAAGAACAAATGCCAAGACCTTTGAAGCGAGATCTGCATCCCTTCCTCCAGCGACTGCGGAAGTCATGTCTTGCAAGCCTATAAGGTCCCACGCATCAACCTTGGCTCCAGTTGGAAAAGTTGTCGAGCTGGCTAGAGCGTCTGCTTCCTTTTCATTAAGTTGCTTATCGGACCATTGAAAAATTGGAGTTTCAAAAGAAACGCTGATTGACGACAGCGCTTCAAAAAACTTGGTACGCTCATCCGGCGGCAACAAAGTCACGTATTCGTTTGCCATGATCCATCTTGAACCGATCAGGTTAACAAACTGCCGCAGTTCATCTTCCAGCTGTTCCACAGACCACAAAAAAGGATATCGCGACATTTCTTCGTTGCATCTAAAGATGCCATCGCTGCAAAGAATGGGCAGCAGGTCAGGATTCACGAAACTTCTTATTTCATCTGAGCTTTTGTTTTTCGTTAGCCAAATTATCAGACCCATCAAAGCATCTTTGTATGTCACTTGTTTCTGACTTTCTTTCCATCTGGTAGAAACATAGGAATCCCACAGTTTTCGCAAGACAAGATCGTTTGTGAAGGTTTCTCTGCCTGAGCAGAGTGTATTACTGATAAAATCTTTCAGTGACAGAGTTTTGAGAATCTCACCATCCAGAAGCTGCCCTTTTATATCCCATCCCACTCCAGAGGCTATTTCCTTTAATTTCTCATCTACTTGCAAGTCGATGTTAGCGTCTTGAGGAGCAACAAGCTGCAGTTTTTGATTTAGCAATATTTTCCTCTGTGAGATTTCTTGAGGAATGCTTTTTGTGATTTGTTGACCCGAATAAAGAGCCTCTATTAATGAAATCACATACGCTTTCACCGATCCTGGTTGAACAAGATTAATGTCCGCTTGCAGACTTTCCAACAGATTTTCTAGGGTGCGAATCTGTAGATTGACTCCTAGAAATGCCCATTCTTTAGATATTGTTTCCCATTCTTCGTACAGCTCAGGCACATTTGCGTGACACTGGGTTAGAAGACCATATATCAAAGGTGTCAATTTAGGAAGGTTTTGGCCTAGATAATCACCTGAAGGTATCTGTGATGAGTTGGGAGCGATGTTTTCATTTTTGCAACGAAGGATCGGTTTAGAACTTAGTTGCTCTGTAAGATAGAAAAACTGTTTCAGTAAGTAGGTTTTTCTTTCTTCCGAAAGTCTTGAAAAGTCAACATGTCCTAGCAGGTGCAAGTTCAGTGCCCCTGCACTAACAAGATAATCTAATAAAGAATTTAGCAATGTTGGAAGCTCCTCGAGAATTTCGGAGTTTTCAGCGGAGACATTGATGAAAGAGCGGTTTGTGTCAATTCCGAAGCTCGAACTGTTAATCGCAAAAGAAAGGCTAGCTGAATCCGAATCACACAGTGGAAGGTTACAGTAAAAACTAGGGAAGCATCTAGTGTCCATAACTTCAGGTGAAGCCCCTGAAGTTGCCAATAGCACTGCGAGTTCCAATTTAGTGCTTTTTATCTTAATGCAGGTAAGTTCGCCGGTGGCGGTCGATATGCCAATTTTTTCGAATTGTTGCCCGTTATAATCAAAATTGTTCTGATTCCTTTTTTTCCAAAAAACGTTGAAGCGCCCATCTTCAAGCTCAAAATCTACGTCGATATTCTCAATTATGGGATTAAAAATCATAACGTAAGGCAACGGACGACAGAGAACCTTGCAATTGTTGGCTTCCTCCACTGCTGCGTTTATGTAAGTAAAGGTCGTTTCGTCGAGGTTAACAGGCTCGACTCGATTTACAACAACATCTAGCTGGTCTTTGCAATCATTGATGTTTTGCTCGATGAGTTTTTCGTCCCCTCTTCTATCTAGTTTGATTTGAAAAGGCCTTTTGGTTCCCAAATGAGTTATCGAACTCTCAACTTCAACTTCTTTGGACAAAATATGAGTTACGAGAAACCCTTTGCCGAACCTTCCAAGAGTTTCTCTGCCAAAGTACTTTGATGTCCCACCAGATACAAGAGCAATGACTTCTTTGAGAAGAAAACCTCCTCCGTTATGCTTAACCGAAAGGTTTCCACCTTTGAATTCAACCTTTATGTCCAAGCTGGGAATCATGTTTTCCGTTGCAGTGTCTATCGCATTCTGTAGTAATTCATAAAGCCACCTTTTCTCTGCTGTGGACCTGTAGGATTCGCACCAGTCGTCAACTTCGTTACGGATTGTGGTCGCCGCATGTCTTCTCGATTCCTCCTGCCAACTTTTATCAAATTCCTCAGCAAGATTACCCAAGCCAACCCCTCCACTTATATCCTCACTGAGGCTTGAACTAGTATTAAAGACACTACCAGAAGCGATGGAACTATGTTTTTCAAGAGCGCACGCTAATCTGACGAGAGATTGAATACACCGAATTTTCGAAGAAAACACAACCGCAAAATGGTTTATACAAGAATTCAGATGCTTGGGTCAGATCATGAATGCAATAAACCTACAGAAAAATGACAGGTCTAAGATCCAAGACCAATCGAACGGTACTTGTCCAACCAAAACACACCAAGGAGATTGGCGTTTGAATCCATATGAAATTTACCGGTAAATTGGTGCTCCGGCCGGGATTTGGACCCGGGTCCGCGACTGTCTCCCAATTTTCGGGGTCGAGAGGCCGCTATACTTAGTCCTTCAACGAAGTTTGACCGGACTATACTACCGGAGCATCGAAAGATGGTTTTCTCCTGACGATAAATATCTTTTGACTTGTAATGGATCGCCAGAACATAATACTCGATAGTATTTAATTCCGCATTGTAGGGTGTAAGGGGAGCGGAAGCAGTTTCTTGCAAGCCAGGAAATCTTTGTTCACCTATCCCTGACGGGAGGGGGATGGCAATCATGGTTTTGACGAGGCGCTTGCAAATATTCAAACGATTAAAACGTTTGGATGGTGCAAAAGATGGAGGTTGGCTGTCTGCCGTACAGTCGGATGGATGGTTGGTTGGAGGGACACTTTATCGAGATGTTTTTGGAGCGTTTTCCATCTCCAGTTCTCTAACTCTTGTTTCAATGAATTCTGTAATTTTATTTTGGCTGTACTCCTTCTCTTCGAGCTGTTTCTTAAGCTGCTCTTTGATCGTTTCCAGAATCTTTACAACCTCAAAAGGCTTAAACATGTAAGCATCTGCCTTGTTGTTCACGGCCTCTATGGCGTTCTGGACAGTTGGAAATCCTGTTATGATTATTTTTCGCATTCTGGGCATAGTTTCTCTAAGCTTCGCGAGAAGCACCACCCCTTCAATGTCTGGAAGACGCACATCAATCAATGCAAGGTTGTAGACTTTCTCGTTAGATTTGTCAATGGCTTCTCTACCGTTCTCCGCCGTTTCAACAACATATCCTTCATCTTCCAGTATCGCTGACAAGATTTTCCTTATGCTTTCGTCATCGTCGACTATCAGGATTCTGTTATTTTCATCCAAATTTCCTTGCCCCCTGTACCTATGGGTCGATGGGAACGGTTGTCGTGAAAGCTACTCCCCTTCTAAGGTGTTTTCGACAGATTTTCAGGTCTGGCGCTTGGACGACTCTCATGCACATCGGCAAACTGTGACATCAGATTTTCTGCCTATTTTCACATCTTTGGGGAGATACCATGTTCTGCGTCTCTACCATGGGTAACTTGCATATTCAGGTTTTGCTTGAAGACTCCCGTTGATAGTCAAAAAGACTTGGACATTTGATTTATCCATTATGAATTTGGAGTACGTATTGTTTCTAACGTTGTTTTCGACAAAGACGATTATTGTAGGCTCTTAAGCCAGATGACTTAATCAGAATAAATGCTAGCTCAACAGGATTGGGCAGACAAGGTTTAATAATTAAGATCGGCGGTTTTATTATGGATGAATGAGAAGACAAACATAATCATGTCTCCTAAGAAGTGTAGGGAGTGTTTGAGCTGCCAATTGATCTGCTCATTTGCACACAATGGGAGTTTCAACGTCTCAAAATCAAGAATATCGGTTAGCAAAGAGAAAATCGTATTTTTAGAACTATGCATCAAAGAAAGCAAACTCTGCGTTGAGTATTGTCCTTTTGAAGCGCTGAGAACAGTGAGTTGGATCTAGGATGGTATGTCACGGATTTGCTGGCACCACGGTTTTCGTGGATCTTGCAACCAAACAGATCGATATGAAATCCCTCGACTTGTCTTTGGCGAAAAAATTTATTGGAGGTTGGGGGCTGGACCTGAGAGTAGCTTACTCCCTGATAAAAGCCGAAGAAACTCCTCTATCAGCAATCAACCCTATAATTATCAGCGCCGGTCCCCTTGTAGGAACAATGTTCCCATCTGCTGCAAAGGTAGTGGCAACAACAAAATTCCCTCTCACGGGGACGATTGCAGGAGCTGTAAGTGGTAGCAGAAGATTTGGTTTCATGCTCAAAAGTGCAGGCTACGATCAGTTAATAATAACTGGAAAATCGGAGAATCCAGTGTATTTGGAGATTATAGATGATCGAATCAGCATTTGCGATGCCGAACATTTGTGGGGAAGAAAAGACAGCTATGAAGTTTCCGATGAGTTGACCAATGAAGGCAAGAATGGAATAATAGCAATTGGTGCCGCTGGCGAGAATTTAGTGAGTTTTTCGCTGTGCCTAGTCGACAAAAACTACCATTTAGGCAGAGGCGGGCTTGGAGCAGTGATGGGCTCCAAAAGACTCAAAGCAATCGTTGTCAGAGGCACTGGACGTGTAAACATACGAGAAAAGCAAAAATTCATGAATGTAGTGGGCCGCATACGCAGACAAATCCTGAATCATCCTTCCTTCGAGAAAATGAAAGACCTAGGTACGATGGCAGGATGGGAAACTTACATAGAGACCATGAATGAAGGAAATTGGGATAAAGAGACATATGATAAATTTTATGGGTTCCAAAATTTTGCAAAAGTAAAAACAAAGATATTAGCTTGTACAGCTTGCATGCTGCCTTGTGCAGCTTCATTTGAAATAAAAAGTGGGAAATTCAAGGGACATGGCACGCAAACAGGACACTTCGATGTGATAGCTGCGATGGGCAATAGATTGGAAATTGCTGATTACAGAAATGCAATTGAATTAATGGATATACTGAATAGATACGGCCTATGCTGCATGACATTCTCTGGTTTAGTAGATTTTGTAACTAGAGTCTTTGAACAAGGCAAGATTAACAGAGAACAAACTGGTGGCCTAGAACTGAAGAGAAACTTGAACACTTACGTTCTATTGGCGGATATGATAAGCCATAAGGAGGGATTCGGAGATATTTTGGCAGATGGATGGAAAACGACTTCTGAGACACTTGGCATAGACTCAAGCACTGAATACCTGCAAGGTCGCGGAGAAGTCAAGGGTGCAGACTCGATATACGATGCACGATTCAGATCATTTGATGCAATATCCCTCACTCAAATTGTCCATCCTCGCGGGGCACACAGTGCATCTGCTCATTCAGCGAGCATTAATCCTTTACAATCAATAGATGTGATTCGGAAAGACTGCAAGAAGATGGGTGTAGATACTGACGCCTTGAAAAGGATTTTTAATCCGTCAAATCCTCTGGGATTCAGCGCTGGCAGACTCGCCAGACATGCAGAGGATGCCTACGCAGTTTATAATTCCTTAGGCATATGCACGATCTATGCAGTACTAGGAATCTTGAGCATAGACATTCTTGCCGAAGCCTACTCAGCAGCAACCGGGATTCAAACTAATGCTAGAGAACTCAAGAAAGCAGGTGAGCTTGTTCATAACTTGCTTAAAGTTTTGAATGTCAGAGAAGGATTTGAAAGAAAAAACGACGTGATTCCCGAAATATGGCTTAAGCCGAGAAAGACGCCTGACGGGTTGGTCAAAATGAAAGATTACTATGGCAAAAAGGTTCTCAACCGGAACGACGTCCATGAGATTCTTGATGAGTATTACGACGAAAGAGGTTGGGAATTGGACAGGGGAATACCTACAAAAGAGAAATTGACAGAGTTAGGGATTACCGATATTGCAGAAGACTTGGAAAAGAAAGGTCTTTGCCGAGTTTCAATCTACGGCTAATAGATTTGATCTTCTCGATCACTGATTGCACGCAGCAAAGATCAAAATTGCCCTCATTCTCGTCCTTCTTGTATGCATACACTCACACCAAAACGGAACTTTCAAAATCACTGCCCCGACTTGCCTGCCTTGGTAAATCTGGGCTAATGCCTAAAAAAGTGTAGGTGGTTCAGAAACAAGTGACAGATTTGCTCTAACGTGGGGAATGCTTAACTGCAACTGTTCGACCAGATTATTGTGCAGCTGGTTCCTTCCACTTTTCCACTGTCAGCTTGCCCTCCCCATGTTTGAAGTTTATTTTAACAGCGATTGAATCGGCTCCTCTCTTTGTTCTCTGGTATTCCTTGAACGGAAACATACTATCCTCAGCCAAGTCCACGGGCAGGTAGAGCAGATACTTTCCGTCTTTCCTTCTGAACAAGCGTCCCTTTCCTTCGCTCACCAATTGTATCACCTCGATTAAATCCAAAGTTTAAGACTTAACTCATGGAGGAGAGACTATTTAATCTTTGTTCTCAAGTAATGCAAAAAGAACAATCAGAGTTTGGTCACGTTCTCAAAAAAGTGAATCATCTGTAAACTTTACATCAAAATAGATGACATGAACTGAACGTAAATCACGCGACACCAAGAGGTTGTCACCCAAAGACCTAAAGCGAACGCGCAGTCCAGACATTCGTCTCCTCCCGTTAAAAATATGAGCACCCGCGAGACCTGCTATTCCTGCGCAGCCATCCTAATTCGTGCATGCATCCTTTTTCAGGTCTTCTCTTCAAAGAGAAAAGCGGCCCTGCTCAGAATTTCCCTGATCTGCAGGTGCTGAGGACAAACTTCCTCGCATTTTCCACATCTCTCACATCTCTTTGCTTGGCTTTCCGGCGTGATGTGCTCCCAATACTTGCTTTTTATCTCGTCGTCCTCATTCCGTACGTAGTATTCATTGTAAAGTGAGAATATCTCAGGTACGTTCACTCCCTGTGGGCAGGGCATGCAGTATCTGCAGCCAGTACAACCGATGAAGCCGAGCCTTTTGTATTTGCGTCTGACTTGGCTGATGACGCTTAGTTCCTTAGCTGTGAGTCTGTTGGCGGCTGATCTGTTTGCGCTGTCCAGGTTTTCTTTCACCTGTTGAAACGTGCTCATGCCACTCAGGACAACGGACACTTCCGGATGGTTCCACACCCATTGAAGCGCCCACTCCGCGGGTGTTCTCTGGATACCTGCTTTGTTCCAAGATTCCTGGATCTCTTTGGGAGGTACAGTTGCCAGCCTTCCGCCGGCTATGGGTTCCATCACGACAACTGCCAAGCCCCTTGAGGCGGCATACTTCAACCCTCTCGTGCCAGCTTGGTACTGTTCGTCCATGTAGCTGTACTGGATTTGGCAGAATGTCCAGCCGTCGTAGGCGTCTACGATTTTCTTGAAAGTGCCATAGTCATCATGGAAGCTGAAACCCAAATGCAAAAACTTTCCCTCGTCCATCTTCTTTTCAGCCCACTTGAACACGTTCAAATCTTTGAGTTTCTGCCAGCCATCCTTTCTGAGCCCGTGCAACAAATAGAAATCCACGTAGTCCTGCTGGAGCCTAGTGAGCTGTTCATCCAAGTACTTGTCCATGTCCTCCTGGGACTTGATGAGCCAAGACGGCATCTTCGTGGCCAATCTTGTCTTCTCACGGTAGCCTTCTCGCAGCGCCTTTCCAACAAGTCCCTCACTGTTTCCCCTGTGATAAGGATACGCAGTATCCACATAATTCAAGCCGCTGTCAAGCGCATACCTGATCATCTTCAAAGCTTCGGGTTCGTTGATTTTCGAGGCATCCCCATCGATAATAGGCAGTCTCATTGCTCCAAACCCCAAAGCCGAAACCTCCCAGTCCAACTTGCCAAATTTCCTATACTTCACGGGCGCCCCCTCAAATAGTCGCATTAAGGAAAGACGAATTTGCTTATAGATGTTCTGGGATGCATCCCGCCGCGAGTTTTCAGCTCCCGTCTCAGTGTCCGAAGTCTCTTTCAACTTTCAAGCAGTCATTCCAAACTTCATTGAAAGTATTATTTTAGCGAAGTTCAGGTCAGTGAATGTTTTTTTGTCATGCTTTTGAAAGAGTTTGATCAATCTTGCTTTTTCTTGAAAATCGATTTTCACGTTGGCTTAGCCGTCATCGATGAGTTCAGATTGTTTGTGCGAGAGCGCTACTTTCTAGCCGTTCGATTGTAGCAACAGGATGGCTTTGGCTAGATCTCCTTGACATTCTTCCAGGGCTTTTCTCGCTTCTTCCAAGTTTTTTCCAGTCTGGTCTGCTACAAGCCTGACGTCTTCTTCAGCCACGGCTGACGGTTTGCGTTCTGCTGCTTTCTCAGTGATTTTTCCACCTGTCACCTGGAAAATTTTCTGTCCCTGCATTTCAAGCATCGCAACTTCAGGCTCTTCTATAATGATCTGTTTGCTGTTAGTTTTGATGATGACTTGCTCAACGTCGGTCACTGGATTCATGTTCAGGCCCATACGTTGCATCATGCGTTTTGCTTCTCTGGGGTTCACACGTCTTTGCACGGTCTCACCCTACATGCATAGCATTTGCAATTCAATCTTCATATACTTAACCTTCCTCTAGACAACCGCGCCGAACTTTCACGGCGATGCCGCGCTTAAAAGCTTTCATTTCTTCACCCGAAAGTGCAGCCCGCCCAACTGCCAAGACCTCGCCCTCTTCGTCGAGCACGATGATTTCGTCTCTAGCGCGAACCTCGTCATCAGCCGACACGATGTGCGCAGCAAAAACGTCGCCACCCTCAGCTATGAACTTCGCAACGTCACTACGAACAGTAACAAAACACCTCGCAGATTGTCCACCATCAACAACTCTTTTCGCTCCGTAAATACTCAACGAAAAGAAGCCGTCTGTCGGCCGCATCGTTCCAAGCCGTTTACCCTCAAGGTAGACGTAGCGGATTCGGCCCGTGTTCCTAGAAAAAACGATCTTCACCTCGTCGGGGAACAGTACCCTGCCAACTCCCTTGCCGAACTGATAATCAGCAACGCTCCTAACTCTTCTCAATGAATCTTCCAAACCTGTCACCAGCAAAGGCCGAATTCCGTTTCGACAACTATAAACATCACTAGAATAATAAAATGGATAATAAAAACAGTTCAGGTGGAAGGACAATTGCGATGTGAAGTCTGTGGGCGCAGAATCAACGGAAAACCCCTAAAAGTCATCATCGAAGGGGCAAAGCTAACGGTATGCATCGAGTGCTCTAAGCTTGGAAAGCCATACTACGAGGAACCTAAACAGCGCGTTACAAGTCTGAGGCCTGGGACGAAGCCTAGGCCTCTGATGATTCAGACCAAGAAGCCGCAGCCTCCGAAAGTGGACACAAGCTTGGAACTCGTGGAGAACTTCGATTTGAAAATAAGGCAAGCCAGAGAGAAACTCGGGCTGTCTCACGAGGAATTGGGGAAGAAAATAAACGAGAAAGTGTCGCTTCTGCGAAAAATTGAAACTGGAAAGATGACGCCGGACAACAGACTTGCAACGATGCTCGAGCACGCTTTGAAAATCAAGCTAATCGTTCCAGCCAAGGAAGAGAAAGTCCCGCAGGCGAAACTGGGCAGGGCTTCAGGTCGGGACATGACCCTTGGAGATCTGATTCAGATGGACAAGAAGGGCAAGGAGAAGGAGGATACTGCTGGACGAAGGCAATCATAGTCCAACGTCGCCAGCAATTCGAACCGAACGGCCTTGATGAGCTTGAAAGTCTAGCTGAATCGGCGGGCTACACTATCGTTGGCAGGCTGGAACAAGTCAGACAGGGAGACGCCCGCTACCAGATAGGCTCCGGGAAAGTGGAAGAACTCGCCGAACTCGTAAAGAAAGAAGCCGCCGAAAAAGTGATTTTCGACAACCTACTGAGGCCTCTTCAGTCTTACAACCTTGCAAAAGCAACGGGCGTCGAAATCATCGACCGTTTTCAGCTGATACTGGAAATCTTCACGAAGAGAGCCACCACTGCCGAGGCGCAGATGCAGATCAAACTGGCAAGTCTACGATACGATTTGACCCAGGCCAAGGAGAGAGTGCGCCTTGCCAAGAAGGGAGAACAGCCGGGTTTCATGGGGCTCGGAGCCTACGAAGTGGACGTCTACTACGAAAGCGTAAAGAGAGAAGTACACGCGATACGCAGAAAGCTCCGAAAAATCCGGGCAAAGAGAGTCCTGCATCGGCGCAGAAGGGAAGAATTGGGGTTCACGTCAATTTCGCTCGCCGGATATACGAAGGCCGGAAAAAGCTCTCTGTTCAACGCCCTTGCGGAAGAGACAGTTCCCGTGGACGCGGCATTGTTCACGACGCTTTCGACGACGACGCGGCTCGTAAAACTCTCGAAGAAAGAGTTTCTCTTGACCGACACCGTCGGCTTCATAGATCGGCTGCCCTTAACTCTGATAGAGGCGTTCCACTCAACTCTTGAAGAAACAATCTACTCGGACCTGATACTCCTGTTGGTGGATGCGAGTGAATCGATGAACGTTATCGAAAAGAAGCTGTGGACATGCTTGGACACCATAGACCGCATTGGAGCCTCAGGCGTTCCGGTGATTACCTTGTTGAACAAGATTGATCTCATGTCGGAAACCGAGGTTCAGCAGAAGATTAAAGCGCTGGAGGACAAGGCGATGACTCTTGTTCCGATATCCGCATTGTTCAAAACCAACCTGGAACAGTTGAAACAGGAGATACTGAAGACGCTGAGGAACTATGTCAGGGCAACTTTCACCATTCCATTGACCGACAAGACGATGCGGTTCATGGCGTGGCTTTTCGAAAATGCTGACGTTCAGAAAGCGGATTACAACGGAAACTCCGTCTGCGTGGTTTTCGAATCGGCTCCCACGTTCGCTGAGAAGGTTAGAAGCCGAGTGAAAATAGAATTTAATCAACAAGTCGAGAAAATATGAAGAGAGAAACTATGCCCGAAGTCGTTGTGCTGAGATGGGGGCACCGGCCGACAAGAGACGCAAGGCTCACCACGCACGTCGCCCTCGCAGCGCGCGCCCTAGGTGCTTCTGGACTAATCCTCTCAGACACAGAGGACCGAAAACTCAAGGACACGATAGACGAGGTCACCCGAAGCTGGGGCGGGGCCTTCTTCTTCGAAATGGGAACCTCCTGGAGAAAGGCTGTAAGCGACTGGAAAGCCCGAAACGGCGTGGTCGTGCACATGACAGCATACGGAGAAAACGTTGAAACTTCAGACGTGTTGACCCGCATCAGAGCTTCTGGAAAGAACATTCTGGTCATCGTTGGAAGCCAAAAAGTCCCAGGCGAATTCTTCTCGAAAGCCGTTTCAGATTTCAACGTCGCCATAGGGAACCAGCCGCACTCAGAATGCGCAAGCGTGGCAGTTTTCCTCGACCGCTTCTTCAAAGGAGAGGAATTGGCCAAGAGCTTCCAGAACGCAGACGTGAAAATCATCCCTCAACGTAGAGGAAAAAAGGTTGTAGTAGAGAAAAGACCGTGAAAAACCCCGCTTTTCCTAATAAAGAGATTTAAGTCTAAACCTGCAAAATATATGATATAAGTAATAATGCTGATTACTGGAAGCAAAGGTCTGCCATGTTATCCAACATAGATGATGCAACCCTGCTCAAAGTTGCTGAAGCCGTGGGAGAAGAAGACGCGGTCAAATTAATAGATATTCTGAAGAACTCCGGTGAAATAACGGATGACGAGATTGCAACCAAGACGGGCATACGATTGAACTCTGTTCGAAAAATCCTCTACAAACTCTATGACCACTCTCTCGTAAGCCTCAGGCGCACGCGCGATCCGAAAACGGGGTGGTTCATATTTCATTGGAGGTTGCAGCCCGATCAGCTTGAGGGTTTCATACTCAGTCAGAAACGTCGAGTGCTTGAAAAACTTGACATTCGACTGGACTATGAAAAAAACCATGATTTCTATTACTGTTCCACGCCGGGTTGCCAGCGAATTCCCTTCGAAGAAGCTGTTGAACTCGTTTTCAAGTGTCCAACATGTGGAAAACCGTTGATGCATTGCGACAACGATAAAATTCTTGAATCACTGGCCAAGAAAGTTGAAATCCTAAGGAAGGAGCTTGGTGAGTGAAAAGCTCCCGACGAGAGCCCAGGCGTTGGAGTTTCTCAGAGAGAGCGGCTGTCGGGAAAACGTAGTAAGGCACTGTGAAGCGGTTTCTGCGCTTGCAGTTGAAATAGCCGAAGCCTGCCGGAAGAAAGGATACAACGTAGACGTGCAACTTGTTGAAATCGGCGCGCTTCTGCACGATATCGGACGCGGCAAAACTCACACCGTACACCACGCAGTCTTGGGAGCAGAGATTGCAAGATCTCTCGGTCTACCAGAGCCTCTGGTGTCGATAATCAAGAGGCACGTCGGCGGAGGAATAACGGCAACGGAAGCTCGGAAACTCGGGTGGCCTAGAGACATTTACGTTCCTTTATCACTTGAAGAAAAAATCGTTTCGTACGCCGACAAGCTCATCGAAGGTTCCAGGCGAGTGCCCATAGAGGTGACCATAGAAGAACTTTCACGAGAACTGCCGGCGCCCGCCATCCAAAGACTGTGGAAACTGCACGAAGAAATGCTAATCCTGGTCGGGGACTGCGAATGCCTACCGTAACGCTGTTCGCAAAAACGCACAACAATCGCCGACTAGACAGCTTCGACAAGGCCTTAAAATCCATGCTGGAAGGCTTGAAGGCTGAAGTCAAAACCTGTGGAGCAACCGCGCGCGGCTGGATTCAAGTATCAGTTTCTGGGGAAGATGAAAACGCAGCTCTTCACTTCTTGGACGACATGATTGGACTATGCCCATCTAGCTTTGAGGACGTTCACAGGTTCTCAACCATCAAAGGGCGCATAACAAATTTGGACCAAAGCAAGGATGAACTGCGAGTGGACATCGGAGTCTTCTCTCCGCGCATTTACGATGCGGTAATCCCGTTGGCACGATTACAAGCTCAGCTCGTCGATGGAAGAAAAATCAGCTTGAAGGAAATTACTGAATTATACGGCTTCACTGAAAATCTGCCCGTCACACTGAAAATCGACAGCATCGACGAAGACAAGAGTCAATTTGTGGCCGAAGTTGCGGAAAAGCAGCGAAGACAATACATAGCATGGACACAGTCGCTGCTGGACAGACTGTATATTTTAGGAGCATCTCACAGTGGGATTGAGTCGGCTGTTCAACAAGCAGGGTTCAGCCGCGATGTAGTCGGCATCGAACCGCTCGGCGGCTTCGAGTATGCCATCGTGTGCAAGCTTGGTACCGACGCAGTCGGATTGATTCCAAGGATTGGCAAAAACCTGAGAAACGCAAGAATAGGAGTGTTCAGTCCGAGGCGGATTTTCAGTTTCTTTGGAAACAAATTGCCCTTACCTATCTCCGACTGACAAGGTAAACACCCACTAAGATCAGCAAGGCTCCGAGCACGGTGAACGGCGTGATTTCATTGCCCTCGCCGACGAAAATTGAGGCTAGAAGCACTGTGATAAGAGGTTCTCCGAACATGAACGAGCTGGTCAACGAGGCTTTCACCTGTCTCATAACGCGGAACCAGATGAAATAACCTAAAAGAGAACAGGTGAAGGCCAAGTAAAGAATCGCGGACCACTCATTGATGCTCAGCGTGAAAACTTCGCGGAAAGAGTTTTGTGCCAGAGCGAAGGGAACAAGGAAAAGCCCTCCCAGTATGTTAACGTAGGCCACGACGAGAAAGGGATCGTACTTTTCCATGATTCTTTTTCCCATCAGGCTGTAAGAGGCCCACATGAGAGGCGTGAAAAGCAAGATTGCGCTTCCGAGCAGAAAGCTGCTGCTTCCCTGAACGCTCAAAGCTCCTCCAGTGACGACAGCAAACGTTCCCACAGCGGCTACACCAATGCCAATGAGATTTTTGCCCATCAACTGTTCTTTGAACATCCGAGTTGAAAAAACGCTGATGAGTATCGGCGAGAGAAGACAAACAAGAATAGCAGCGATTGAAGCGCTAGCCATCTGTATTCCAGTGTATTGTGCGACGAAGAAGAAAGTAACACCAGTCAATGCGAGGAACACAAGTTTCGGAAAATCTCTTCCTTCAACAAGAAGCTTGTAATCAGCTTTTCTGCTCTTATTCAGAGGGAGAGCTATAGCGAAGAGTGCCCCAGCCGTGAGAAACCTGAAGGTCGCTATGGCGATAGGCGTCAACCCTTCACCAAGAGTAGTTTTCACAACCACGAACGAGCTGCCCCAAAAAGTGATAAGACAAACCATCAAGACGACGTTAAGAGGGCTAATCGCTCTGGTTGCCATGCAATCCACCATTTCCGCTCTGCCTAGAAAAGGATTCTGCCAAGAAAATCCAAAAACGCCGTTAACGTTTTCATAAATTCGTTTCTAAAACCGTCACTTTCAGTGAAGAATAAGTTCTTCAGAAGCTCGAGTCTTGCGCTCAGGCGGCTAGACTTACTTCCTTGAGCAAGTTTTCGAGGGCCTTCCTTCCTTCGCTGTCCAACGGCAACGATGGTTTTCGAGGGTAGCCAGCTTCAAGTCCATGCAGTCTCATGGCCTCTTTTATTGCTGAAACCTGATTGAACTTCTTCACGAGTACCTCGTTTGCGAAGGATAAGTGGCTCTGCAGCCTGCCTGCTTCTTCATACCGCCTGTTTTTGAAAGCCTCGTATAAGCGACTGCACAAAGTGGGAAAAACGTTTCCGACTGCTAGCACTGCGCCTCTCCCACCTATCATCAGGGTTGACAGCGCCACGTCAGCCGTTCCGGCCAGAACTGAAATCCGGTCGCCTATCAGCCTCACGGTTTCCGTTATCGTGCCGAGGTTTCCACCGCTGTCTTTGATGCCGATTATCCTTTCGTTTTCCACCGCGAGGTTCTGAATCTGAGTGGGTTCTAGAGAGACGCCGCTGAACTTGGGAACATTGTAGACGATGATGGGAATGTCGACAGCTTCTGAGACTGCTCGAAAGTGTTCATGCATCTCCTTGTTTGACAGTTTGAAGTAAAACGGTGTCACCACGAGTGCAGCATCTACGCCGAGGTTGGCAGCATCCTTGGTGAAGGTGATAGTCTCTTGGGTGCTTATGCTGCCAGTGCCGGCAATTACAGGAACCTTCCCTTTAACCTCATCCAACACGGTTTCAATCACCCTTATCCTCTCTTGCCTAGTTAGGTAAGGGGCTTCGCCGTTACTGCCGCAGGGCACCAGCCCCGAGACTCCGCCTTCCAACCAAAACCGCACACATGCCCTGAGCCCGCCGATGTCAAGTCGACCAGCACGCGTAAATGGAGTGACACAGGGAACGAACATACCATCCAGAACGAGCTTTGGCATATTTTTCAGCTCAAAACTAACATGCGAGAATCGTTATATAAACATAGGACAACAGCTGGGCACTAAATATTAATCCCGAGTTGGATTTTATGGAGTAATGGAGTAAGCTCAGCGTGAAATCATTAATCGTCAAAGGAAAATACGTTCTAACGCTGGACAAGAAGCACGGAACGATTCCCAAAGGAGCCGTTTTCGTGGAAGGCGACAAGATTCTGGACGTTGGACCCGCAAAAAAAATCGAAGACTCTTATGACGCTGATGAAATAATCGACGCCAAAGAATGCGTCGTCATGCCAGGGCTGATTTGCAGTCACAACCACATGTACGGCATTCTGTCGCACGGCTTACCCGTTCCTCAAACAACGTCAACTTTCATCACTTTTCTAGAGCAGTTCTGGTGGCCTTGTATCGAAAATGCCTTGAACAGGGACCAAATAAGCACCGCTGCTACCATGTCTTCAATTCACATGGCGAAAACTGGAACAACGTGCTGCTCTGACATTTTGGAGGCACCAAACTCTATTCCAGGGGCCTTAGATGTCGAGGCTCAAGCAACGGAACTGGTTGGCTTGCGTTCCGTGCTGAGCTTCGAAGCTACTGAAAGAATCAGCCAAGAGAATGGAGAGGAAGGAGTTGAAGAAAACATCGACTTCATCAAGAAACACAACGGAAAGAACGATTCGTTGACTAGGGGCATGTTTTGCACACACACAACTTTCACTTGCAGCCCGCAGTTCCTGAAGAAAGTGAGAGAACAGGCCGACGAGTACCATGCGGGAATACACATTCATCTGGAAGAAGGCGCCTATGAGTCGAAGCATTGTCTCGCCAAGTATCAGAAACTTCCAGTTGAGCTCTACGAAGAAATAGGTTTCTTAGGTTCCGATGTTCTGGCATCTCAGTGCGTGCACACGCTCCCGAGGGAAGCTAAACTATTGCGGAAACACGATGTGAAGGTATCACACATGCCTCTGAGCAACTGTGAAGTAGGCGGGGGCATAGCGCCTGTTCCAAGCTTTCTGCAAACGGGCCTTACAGTCGGGCTTGGAACGGACGGGTACATTCAGGACATGTTTGAAGTGATGCGCGCCGCGTTCCTTATACACAAGGGATATCTGCAAAACGCAAGCGTGATGCCAGCTGACGTCGTCATTAGAATGGCGACAATCGACGCGGCAAGAGCCCTTCGCATGGAAAACACGGTAGGCTCGATAACTCCCAATAAGCAGGCAGACATTATAACGGTAGACTTAAAGTTTCCAACGCCTGTAACGGCTGAAAACCTGATTCAGCAGCTCGTCGTCTTCGGCAACGGGAGCATGGTTCGCAATGTCCTGATAGCCGGCAAGGAAATAGTGAGAAACAAAGAAATACTCACCGTGGATGAAGATAAGGCGAGGACAAGATGCATGGAAGCGGCAGAGACGCTGTGGAAAACCTGACAGAGCGAACGGCAATGGCAAGAACAGTTCGAACGTCCGTTTCGTTGTGTGGAGTAAACCTGACAAACCCTATAGTTCTCGCTGCTGGACCGTTCGGACGCGACGCCGAGACCTTGGAACGCGCAGTAAGAGCGGGTTTTGGCGCTGTCACCACAAAAACGATCAGGCTCATAGCGGCCAAAAACCCCTCTCCTAACATTGCAAAGATAGGTGTGGACACGTTGATCAACGCCGAAAAGTGGTCCGATCTTCCTCTTCGAGCATGGATTACTCATGAAATACCAGCGGTGAAACGCCTCGGAGTGCCCATAATCGCAAGCATCGGATTCACGGCAAAAGAAGCAGCAAAAATCGCTCCGATGGTGGAAGAGGCTGGGGCAGATTTCATCGAAACAGTCACTTACGATGCGAATCAGATTTTGCCGACTGTTAAAGCCGCCAAGTCCGCGGCGAAGATTCCCGTCATAGCTAAGGTGAGCGCGAATTGGCTTAATCTTCTGAGAATAGCGGTCAAGACCGAAAAATTTGGGGCCGACGCCGTGTCAGCTATCGATTCTACTAGTCCCGTGTTGGCGATTGATGTCGAAACTGGAAAACCCTATCTCGGCACTCGTGATGGCGAAGGATGGCTCTCCGGGTCCGCTATTCACCCATTGGCAGTGAAATGCGTTGCTGAAATAGCTGCGCGAGTGAAGATACCGGTAATAGGCATAGGCGGAATTTCGAGCGGCCAAGACGCCGTTGAAATGATTATGGCAGGCGCCAGTTGTGTTGAACTGTGCAGTGCGCCCATCCTCCATGGCTTGAAAATCTTTGATCGCATAGAAAATGAGCTCGTTGAATTCATGGAGCTTAAGGGCTATAAGACAATTCAGGAGCTGCGCGGGGTCGCACTAAAAAATCTGCAGAAACAAAAGAGGGAAAGCAAGAAAAGACTGCACCCTCAAATCAATCATGAAACCTGCACCTTGTGTGGACTTTGTGTAAATCTCTGCCCCTATCAAGCATTGACTCTGAGTGATGGAAAGATAGTCTCACACAAACGTAAATGTCTCAGCTGTGGTCTTTGCTACTCCGTTTGTCCTCGGCAAGCTATAAAGTTCAGGAGCTGACCCGCGTGGCACTGAAGTACAAGGGGTACACGGGGAAAATCCTCCGAATAGATTTGACAGGAGGAAAGGTAAGCAGGCAAGACTTGTCCCCTGAGGATGCTGAGAAGTTCCTGGGCGGCACAGGGTTCTGCACGAATATTCTTTACAACGAAACCAGTCCAGAAACAGACCCTTTTGGACCAGAGAACCGCATAGTATTTGCAGTCGGGCCTCTATCTGGCACGACGTGGCCAGAGTCAGGAAGGTACGAGGTCGGTGGCAAGAGCCCGCTGACCAACATCCTGGGAGGAGCAAATTCTGGAGGAAGCTTCGGACCTGAAATGAAACGCGTCGGCTATGACGCCATCATCATCCAAGGACGTGCCTCCAAGCCTGTATACGTCTACGTAGAAGACGGTGAGGTACAGATTCGAGACGCAGGGAACCTTTGGGGAAAAAACACTGAGGAAACTATGACGATAATATGCCAAGACCACGGTCAGAAAACTCAAGTGGCTTGCATAGGCCAAGGCGGGGAAAACCTTGTTCGCTACGCCGGAATAGTCACCGACCGTTTCCGTCTTGCTGCACGGTCGGGACTAGGCGCAGTCATGGGCTCAAAGAACCTGAAAGCCCTCGCCTTGAAAGGAAGTCTCCGTGTGGAAATCGCAGATCCGAAACGTTTTACCGCGCTCGTCAAAGAGGCAGATAAGAGAATCAGAGCGGACCCCTTCGTGCCTGAAGTCAGAAAGTACGGCACAACGATTCTAGTCGGAGCGATGAACGAGATCGGAAGGTTTCCAACCAGAAACTTTCAGACAGGAGTCTGCCCAACGGCTGACAAGATCAGCGGCGAAGTGCTTGTTAAAGAATACAAAATCGCTGACAAGGCATGCTTCGGATGCAGGCTTGCGTGCAAGAATGTCATCAGAGTCAAAACGGGCCGCTTCAAGGGAATGATCCTCGATCATCCAGAATATGAAACGCTATGCGCTTTCGGAAGCCGAATTGGAAACGACGATCTCGATTCGATAATAGAGGCGCACGTCCTCTGCAACCTCTACGGCATCGACACCATTTCAACCGGCGGCGTAATAGCGTTCATGATGGAACTCTACGAGAAAAAGATAATCAGCAAGGCAGACACGGGAGGCATTGCCTTCGAGTGGGGGGACAAAGACCTTGCTCTGGAACTGATAAGAAAGATCACGTTCCGAGAAGGCATAGGCAATCTCTTGGCCGAAGGAACAAAGAGAGTTGCGGATCAGCTTGATCGCGGCGCGGAAAAATACGCTATGCATGTTAAAGGAATGGACATTCCCGCCCAGGACGGGAGAGCACAGAAGTCGATGGGGCTTGCACACGCAGTCTCAACGAGGGGGGCAGATCATTTGCGCGCCTCCGCTTTTCTCGACGAGATAGGGTTTGAAGAGGCTGTTGGGAAACGTTTTGGCAAGCAGTATCTGCCCGAAATGGCAGACAGGCTGGACGAAACGTACAAGGGAGTGATGGTCAAGGTTTGCGAGGATTTTGCAGCCGTCGTGAGCTCGCTAGGGCTTTGCCTCACTGGAGGATACGCTTACCCACCAATCTTTTACTTCAAGGATCTCGCAGATGCCGTCGGAGCCGCGACAGGGATGAAAGCCACCGAGAAATCCTTGAGAAAGGCCGGAGAACGCATAGTCAATCTCCAGAGGGCATACAACATTCGCGAAGGCTTGTCCCGCAAAGACGATAAACTGCCGGCAAGGTTTACCGAAGAACCAAGCCCAGACGGGCCATGCAGAGGACAAAAAGTAGAGCTCGAAACGATGCTGGATGAGTATTACAGAACACGTGGATGGAACGTCAAAACTGGTTTAATACCGCGGAAGAAGCTGGAGCAACTCGGCCTGAAAAACGTTGCAGACGATCTTGAGAAAACGGGGAACCTCCCGAAAGAAAAAAAGGCAAGACCCCATGGCTAACGGGCGCTGCAGGTTTTCAGCCCCAGTTCGCTGAGCTTTTCTTTTCGGGGGATTCCTTGGTTGGACCATCCGCGTAAGCGATAGTATTTTGAGAGCATCTGGTCCAGTTCAACCGTGCTTCCTTCGAGCGATTCCTTTAGGAACCTCTGCGGCAACTGATCGTCTTTTCGAGAGAACCCTTCTCGGACGTTGAAACATCGTTCCAAGTTAACTATCCTCTCTCCACAGTTCAGGAGCTCTTCTTCGGTGAAATCCTCTCCCGTCAGCGCTGTGAGGGCTCGGGCCAGGTCTGAAGGCATAAAAACGTAGGTTTCCGTCGTAGTAAATTTGCAGACGCCTAGGGCGTCCGTGATTGCGCAATAGTTTTCGCTGAAGACCACGATTTCAGGCTTGTACCTCGGGTTCTTCGTGTCCAAGACTTTTTCCACGGGCTTTCCTGGGAAGAGCTGCTTTGCAACATCCGTTTTCCGGGCAGAATCAATCGTCGGTAGAGCGTAGAGGTGGTCTGCTCCGCGGTTAGAAACGGCGTGTCCTAAGCCGAAGGCTTTCAGGGTTCTCGGCTCCTGTCTCGGTATCTCCATTCTCTTGACGTGCATTGCAAACATGCTTGCCTGCCCGCCTATTCTTTCGGATGCTCTCGCCGTGCCTTCCGCCAAGACATCGCCGAATCCCTCGCGATAGGCAATCATCCTTATGAGTTCCAGCGTGCTCTCAGCGTTTCCCCATTCTAGGGACAACCCAGTTTCCTTCTTGGATATCAAACCCCTTTCGTAGAGTTCCATAGCGAAGGACACGGTCACGCCCGTTGATATGGTGTCCAATCCCAGTTCACCGCAGAGCTGGTTGGCCTTCATGATGACGCTGAAATCTGCGATCCAGCACATCGGCCCCAAAGAATCTATGCTTTCGTACTCTGGTCTCGAGCCTTCCAGAGGCGCGTATTTTCCTTCTGTAACCCTTGCGTACGCTCGACAGTGGATGGGACACGAGTAACACGTTTCTGGTTTGAGGAAATATCTCTCCTTCAGAGTTTCTCCTGAAATCTGTTCAGCCCATGGAAACCTGGCGGCCTGATGGTTCTTGGCAGGAAGATCTCCTGTCTCGTTCTTTGTGGCAATTAACCACGGCGTTCCATAATTGCTCAGACCTTTCAGCCGAGGATTCTGAGGAGACCACTGTTTGAGAGCAGCTAGGCATAGCTCGCGGAATTTCTCGGGACGTGCAGCCTCAACCTTGTTCTTTCCGGTCACCGCCACCGCTTTCAAGTTTTTTGAACCCATGACCGCGCCCAGTCCGCATCGGCCAGCGGCTCTATCCCTGTCGGTCATGATTGAGGCTATGAGAACCAGGTTTTCTCCTGCTGGTCCAATACAGGCGACGCGGCACCTGCCAGTTTCCTCCTGAACTGTCTTTATCGTTTCACTCGTTGTCTTGCCCCACATGTGCTTGGCTGACTTCAAAGTGGCTTTTTCGTTTTCAACGTGCAGGTACGTTGGATTTCTTGCCTTTCCTGAGATGTGTATCAGGTCGTACCCGGCGAATTTTAGTTCTGGACCGAAGTAGCCGCCAGCGTGGGCGTATCCTAAACCATTTGTTAGGGGTGATTTTGCCGCCACTGTTATTCTTGAAGAAGTGGGCCACATGGTTCCAACCAGGGGGCCTGCGGAAAAAAGCAGGACGTTCTCAGGCGACAATGGGTCTGTTTTTTCTTTCAACTCTTCAAAAAGGTAGTAAGAAGTCAGGCCGCGTCCGCCTAGGAACTTCTTCAGTATCGGCTTTTCAAGGTTGTATGGTTCAATCTTGCCAGAAGCCAAGTCTACGTTAAGCGCTCTTCCCGTCCAACCCGATGTCACGATAGTTGATGCTCCCGAACCTGTTATTTATCAATGTGTTTTGCCAGAAATAAATCTGCTTAAACAAAAAGGCAAAACGCCAGTTTTCAGGATGCTAGGCCTTGAAAAATGAAATGATGTCCTTCCCAGCTGACATTATTCCTTTCTTCCCATCAGGGACGACGAAGATCATTTGCGTAACTCCAGCCTTAAAGAATTCTTCAACCCTTCCGAGGCATTTGCTCGGTCTCCCAGCCACCGAAAACTCATCAATCATTTCATCCGTCATCAAACTCATCGCTTCAGCCTCCCTTCCTTTATACAAAGCTTCTTGAATAGATGCTACGCGTTCTTTCTTCGTTCCCAACGTCTCATGCACCGAAATCGAAGTGAAAGCCGCCATGAAAGTGGCCAAATGCCTCACTTTCTTTCGGGCCTCTGAGTCATTCTCGGCGACGGCGAATGGAAGAATATTTCCAACATCTATCTTATCCATTTTTCTTCCCGCTCTTGAGGCCCCTTCCTGAATTGTTTTCAGAGCGTTTTCGATGTAATGAAAAGGCGTGTTCAGCAGCGAACCGTCAGCCAATTCGCCGACCAACTGCATAAACTTGGGGCTTCTGGCCGCCAAATAAACAGGAATTCTGGTCTTCGGATGAAAGGAAAGATGAAGGCCGTGCGCCGTTATCATTTCTCCATCGTGATCCACAGTTTCGCCTGCCAACGCGCGAATCATGACGTTGATGCCCTCCCGCACTGTGACTAGAGGTTTCTCCCACATCTTTATTCCTAAGGGTCTGAGGGGCATTTCTCCTCCCGGCCCCACACCCACGACAACGCGTCCACTCGCCATTTCCTCGAGCGTGGATATAAACACTGCCAAAAGGGCCGGGTGTCTCGTGTAGAAGTTGCATATGCCCGTTCCAACCTTAATCTTGCATGTTTTGAGGGCCACAGTTGTCATGTTCACCACAACGTCCCTGCAACGTGGCGAAGGATTCTCGTCCGCAATCCACACATACTCAAAACCGTATGCTTCAGCTATCTTGGCCAATTTCGCCGTGTCCAAGGCGGGAGAGAAACCCACGAGGTTCAGTCCAAAAGCTCTTTTGCCAACCATACTCATCTTCACCTGTCTGAACTGCTTAAGTGAGACTCAAAAATATTAAAGTGGTGGAAAAAATGCTCAGCGTCAACAGGTTAGCTGCTTCGATCTGCAAGAAGATGATGGATGAAGAAGAGGAGCTGAACATCAAATGCAGCCGTTTTGAAAGCGGAGCGCATTTGATTGACACCGGACACAAGGCCCCGGGAGGCGTATAAGCAGGCTTGTACGTGACCAAAATAGGCTTAGGAGGCGTGGGAAACGTGTCCCTCACTTTGATGGATTTGGGAGGAATAACACTACCCGCCGTGGATGTCTCAACTGATTTTCCGATTCTTTCTCTCCTGTGTCAAGCTTCAGGCGGTTACCGAGAGGCGATGGAGGGCTGGATCAACTTCAGCGTCGGCTCGTACAATGCCATCGCGAGTGGACCTGCAAGAGCGTTGGTTCACGAGCCGAAGAAACTGTTTGAAATGATTCCGTTTGCGGACTCAGCTGAAGAAGCGGTGGTAGTCCTTCAATCGGAGCAGTATCCGAATGAGAAGGCTGCTGATTCGCTTGCTGAAAAGTGCAAAGTCAACCCTGAAAATCTGTACGTGGTTTTAGCTCCGCTTTCAAGCATGTCTGGGCTCATTCAGGTGGCGGGTAGAAGCGTTGAAAACGCAATGGTAAAATTGCACACTCTTGGCTATGATGGAAACAACGTGAGAAATGCATGCGGAATTGCCCCATTGCCTCCACTAAAATCGAGACGCATCTTGCCTGATGATATGCTCTCCTACGGAAGCATAGTCCACCTCTACATAATGCCCGAGAAAGGTACAAATTTGCGGCAAATAGCCCGAGAGATGCCTTCAAGAACCTCAAAATGCTACGGCCAATCTTTTTTGGACATGTTAAAGCAACACGGAGGGTTGAGAGGAATAGACTTGAAACTCTTCGCTCCTGCAGAAATCTTCGTTAACGATTTGGCAACTGGCGAAATGCATCACTTTGGCAGTGTCGACAGCAGCCTGATCAAGGCCATGGCAGGTCTGTCAAAAGCGGCTAGCCAACGTAAACTGTAAATGCTGTGTGCAAGTTGTTAAGGATATTTTTAATAAATGACTGTCCAAAATGTGTAGGGAGTTGCCAGTGAAAATTATGACGCCGTCGACCTGCCTGCTTGGCATAGACATTGGAACAGAAGGCTGCAAAGCAATAGTGTTCAACCTCAGCGGTGAATCTGTTGCGCGATCGTACCAACAGTATTCAGTCACGATTCCTCAGCCTACTTGGGCCGAACAGAACCCTCAACATTGGTGGAAGGCTGTTAGAAAAAGCGTTGCAGACGTAGTCAAACAAACTTCCAAGAAGCAAGGCGAAATTTCTTGCGTCAGCGTTTCGGGTCAATCTCCTGTCCTGCTTCCAGTCGACAAACATGGCAACGCATTGATGAATGCCCTCATCTGGATGGACAGACGTGCCATCGAACAGTCCGAGATGATGGCTCAGACTATTGGTGTGGCTGATGACCCTTCCATGAACTTGCCGAAAGCGGCGTGGGTCAAAGAAAACAGGCCACAGGTTTTCCAGAAGGCCTACAAATTTGTTCAGACATCGGACTTCATCGAGTTCAAGCTGACAGGGAACTTCGTCACCGACTGGCTCAACGCAGGAACATTTCACTTCGATTATCACAGGCATGAATGGCCAACCGACCTCTTGAACCGGCTCAAGATACCTGTCGAGAAACTTCCCAACGTCTTGCGTTCATCAGAGATTGTCGGCACCGTGACAGACGCGGCTGCCCGTGAGACAGGCCTCAAGAAGGGCACGCCAGTTGCGGCAGGCGGGATCGACGCTTACCTGGCCATGATAGGCGCAAATGCACTGACAATAGGCTCTACCTGCGAGATAACAGGAAGCTCCACGTGCCTGATGGTTCCTTCAAGGCACGAAATCCATGATCCAGAGAAAAGAGTGCACTGCGAAAAGTTTCCTATGCTGCCCAATTTCTGGATCACGTGGGGAACAATGTCCACAACAGGTGCTTCTCTGCGATGGTTCCGAGATAACATCGAACCCAAAGCATCATACCAAGACTTGGACTCTGAAGCTGAAGAGGCGCCGCCAGGATCTGACGGGCTTATCTTTCTCCCTTACATGATGGGAGAACGAAGCCCCATCTGGGACGCATATGCCAGAGGGGTCTTCCTAGGCCTATCATTAAAACACTCTCGCAACCATCTGACAAGGGCCCTGCTGGAAGGGTGCGCATTTGGGATAAGACACAACCTAGAGACAATTGAGAAGCTAGGTGCCCATGTCAACGAAATCAGAAGCTGCGGGGGCGCTGCAAAAAGCAAATTCTTTGGACAAATAAAAGCTGACGTAACTGGAAAGACGGTAGTTATTCCGCGGGAAATCGAAGCTTCGGCGCTCGGCGCAGCTATACTAGCATCCATAGGCGTTGGGCTCCAACCAAACCTGAGAAAGGCCGCTCAAGAAATGGTGCACACGGAATGCAGAATCAACCCACAGAAGGATCTCTTTGAAAAATACGACTTGTCTTTCCGAATGTACAAAGATGCCTATTTACACTTGAAAAAGTACTTTAAACGGTACTATTCGTCTGGAACGCATCTTCGAACTCGAGGGAGCAATGAAAAATAGTGTCAGAAGAATCAAGCAGAAATCGCGAAGGCTTTCATAAGAATCCAGATCAAGCCAAGAGACCGAACGTCGTGGTTGTGGGTAGCCTGCACATGGACTTGACTATCAAGGCTAAGACGATTCCCCGTTTAGGCGAGACGGTGCTCGGCGACGAGTTCAAGATGTCCCCCGGGGGAAAAGGCGCGAATCAGGCTGTGGCAGCAGCGAAACTTGGGGCAAACGTCACGTTAATCGGCAGAGTGGGCTCCGAGGCTTTCGGAACGGACCTTGTGAGAAATGCTAGGCTGCATCTGATAGACACGAATTTCATCATTCAAGACACGGAAACGCAGACAGGGTTAGCCCTGATAATGGTTGACAAGAAGGGCAACAACGTCATCGCCGTTTTTCCCGGTGCGGATCTAAAGTGCAGCAAAGAAGACATCGACCGCGCCGAATCAACTATAGCGTCAGCTGACATTCTCCTAGCGCAACTGGAAACGCCTATTCCAGTTGTTCAACACGCTGTTCAGAAAGCCTTTCAGCATGGAGTGAGGGTGATCTTGAACCCTTCTCCGGCTCACACGTTGCCCGAAGAAGTGCTAAAGAAAGTGTACGTGTTGACTCCGAATGAAAGCGAAGCGGAGATACTGACCGGCACCAACATAACGAACTTGACGTCTGCGAAAAGGGCGACTGAAGAAATCTTGAGAAAAGGAGCTGCAAACGTCGTTCTCACGATGGGAAAAATAGGAGCCCTTGTCGGAACAAAAGATGAAATATTTCACGTCAGGAGCCCCGAGGTAACTCCTGTGGATACGACGGGCGCGGGAGACGCTTTCTGCGGCGCGTTGGGAGTGGCCATTTCATCGGGAAAAAACTTGGAAGAGGCAGTAGCCTATGCGAACTGCGCCGGTGCTTTAGCAACCACCAAGATGGGGGCTCAAGAAGCTTTGCCCACGCGGGAGGAGCTTGAAAAATTCATGAGAGAAAGGGTTCTAGTCTAAACCATCGATTCCTCACTCTTCATTTGTTAGAAAACACAAAATTCAGCAAAACTTCCTGACAAGCTATATACGTTATTGTTTACTGTTACCTGCGAGAGGGAAAAACTTGAAGACGGCGGTGTACTATGGACCTCGAGATGTCAGACTGGAAGAAAGCGAAGTCCCAGAAATCGCTGATAAAGAGATCCTGGTCAAGATTCATGCTTGCGGCGTCTGTGGGACAGACATTAAAACAGTCATGAGAGGACATCCGCTGATCAAACCACCAACGGTTCTCGGTCACGAAATAGCAGGCGAAATCGTCAAAATGGGAAAAGACGTGATGGAGCACAAGATAGGCGAGCGCGTCGTCGTCGCCCCGTATGTTCCAGACGGTACTTGCTACTATTGTCTGCATGGACGATACACGATGTGCAGCGGACTTTATGATCAGACACCTACACCCGGAGGGTTTGCAGAATTTGTAAAAGTGCCTGATAACATTGTGAAGAAGGGAACGCTTGAGATACCTGGCACGGTTTCGTATGAGGAGGCATCTCTCACGGAGCCACTGGCCTGTTGCCTTCACGGAATCGAAGAATGCCACGTCGGCGTGGGCGATTCCATCGCTATCGTCGGCGACGGCCCGATAGGCCTAATGCATCTGCAGCTGGCAAAAGTCAAGGGAGCGACGAAAACGATTCTCAGCGGTCAGTTAAATGAGCGGCTGAAGTTGGCAGAGGAACTTGGCGCCGACGTTACGGTCAACGAAACTGAGGAAAAACCTGTCGAGAAAGTCATGGAGGAGACAGACAATCGAGGGGCGGACGCGGTCATCGTTGCAGTAGGCAGCGTAGCAGCGGCGGAGGAAGGCCTGAAAATGGTCAGAAAGGGCGGGATAATCAACTTTTTCGGAGGTTTTCCAAGCCAGTCAGAACTCAAACTCGATCCGAACTTAATCCATTATTCAGAGGTCACAATCACCGGAACTTTCGGGTTCTCACACATCACTTTTGCCAACGCTCTTCAACTGATAGGCATCAAAAGGGTAAACGTCGACAAGTTGATAACGCACAAGTTCAGGCTAAACCAAGTTCTAACGGCCATAGACGTGTTAGCTGAACGCAAAGGGCTCAAAGCCGTCGTGACAATTAGCGCCCGCTGAGCTCTCGTGGAGTCGATTGGGATTAAACTGTGAAGCGTTTATTCGTAGAATATGAGGTTTTGTTCTTCCAAGTTTGCATGAAGCTTGTGCACCGCGTCATGAATGTCCTGTTCTTTTTTCGCTCCGGTGCAAACAAGGTTCCCGCTTGCGAATACCAGTATGACCACCTTGGGCTCGTCCATTCTGTAGATTAACCCTGGAAACTGCTCCGGCTCGTACATGGTTTTTCCATGCGTTGAAACTGCTTCCAAATCTACTTTTCCGCCTAGGCTTGCAGAAGCCACGATGTTCACAACCTTCAAGTCCGGCTTGCCGATGATGATTATTCCACCTTTTTTCAGTTCTTTGACAACTGTCATGACTGCTCTGCGGGATTCCTTTTCCGATTTTGCTCCTGTACATACCATTTTTCCAGAGCTGAAAATCAGCGTGGCTGTCTTCGGTCTCTTAAGCCTAAACACTAGTCCCGGAAACTGTTCCGGTCGATACTCGACACCTGGATAACCCTTCACAACCGCGTTCAGGTCAACCCTTTGGTTGAGAGTGGCCGCGGAAACAACGTTTTGAATTTTTATTATTGCTTTAGTCTTCGGCATAAAAACTACCTTCTAGGATGCGAGCGCGCATTTGATGACGCTTAAGCTTCCAGTTTTTCCCAGTCGCAACTGCATTTCGCCGCTGAACCAAGCTACTGTGCCATTTTTGACGTCAATTACGTCGCCCTTATGAACTGTGTCTATCTGCTGGTTCCATAAACTCATCTTCATTGAACCGGTTTCGTCTCTGATGAGCGCGTTTGATATACAAGCGGTTGTTCCGTATCTCGTGTAAACGATTTTAGATTTTGGAATCTCAAGCACCTCTGCTTTTAGGCTGACCTTCTTCATTCCAACTTTCAAGTTCCCAATCTTAGAGTCTGCACGTGTGAGATTCTTCACTGAGGAGATTCCGGCCAAAATAGTCTTCGTGTAACTTTCGAGCTGATGCTTTCCCTGCAGGACGGTAATCGATATCGGAAATTGAGCTACAACCATTCGATTGGCGGTAAAGAGGAAAATCGCTGAATTCTTCGTCCTCTCGCGACATTCTATAATCACCTGCTCACATTTTGACCGCTGGTGGTCCCAAGCTTCCACTATGCGATTGAAAAATTCGCCCGCATCAACATTATGCAACACTGCGATTTTGGCAAGATTCTCCAAAACCCTTCCATCTTCGTATGAATGCATGCCCTTAAGAGGCCTGCCTCTCCCTCTCCAAACACGTTTCGCCATCTAACTTGTTTCCACTCTGTTTTTTTTAACGCGCAACTCCATCGTCAAAATAATAGATATGGAACGCGCATCCAAGTATTCTCAACATCACTTATATACCTTAACTGCCAAGCACACGCAACCACGACATACAGAAGAAAAAGATTGGTAGCTAAGGGTCATTACGCATGCGAGAAAGGTTCAATCAGTGTCATTGTGGTCGCGCGCGCTCTCCTTGTAGATAGGTCAGGACAGTTCCAGTAAATGGTATTACGAATAGCGGTAGGAAGTAGAAGACTAATGATACCCATAGTACTGCTAGGGGCTGGATCAGGGTAATTACAAAGGCGCTTGCGCCAGACAGGGTGCAAATCGTTGCTAATGTAACTGCCATTCTGAAACTTCTCCTTGATAGTATGAATGAAGCTGCTAGGCCCCCGAATATCAGTCCTAGCAATGAGAAGACGGTGAGTAGTTGGTCGTAGATGAACCATCGTTGAGCTACGAGCGGAGGATACCATCTGTAGATATCTTGCAGAGCATATGCTGAGAGAATGAAAATAACCAATGAAGCCATCGTGGCTATGATCATCAGTGTACCTGCAGTGTTTGTTTCAGATATCTTGGCGGCCGCATCAGATGTATTCGGATAGTAGGCGCGGTAGGCCGCGTCGATGGATACAGTCTCCCGCTGCTTCGTGTACTGTGTAGCCATGAAAACAGGTCTTTTCTTGTTAAAGTTAAGATTTGCGCAAATTTTATCAACTACAGTGCAACTTTATTGCGGAAGGGGTCAAGCTACTGAAACGTTGCGGGCACGCTGCGACCGTCTTAATGCTTGTCGTGGTTGTGAGCGCGTTGGCCGTTTCTCGAGTAAAAGCTTCCGATTTGATTTTGACATTCACTTCTGACAATCATGTTGCTGGACTGAATTCTAACATGCCCTACGTAGGTGGCTTCGATGTTATGGCCGATAATTTGACCGCGCACGGCACCGTTAGGGCCACTGCAGTTACGGTTAGCTTTCCGTCAACTGAACCAGAGCTTTTACCTTCTGGCTGCTGGCTTGGAGGGGGCATGTTCGTTCAGAGTCAGGATCACGTGTTTAACTTCGTGGATTATGGCTTCTACATGATGCTTGTACTCGACGCCTCAGGCAGGATGTTTGTTGATTTGGGACTTCATCAAACAGAGGAAGCCACGGTTCCAATTCAGACCGCCATGTCAAGCCTTGTTTACGCTTACACTTGGCAAATCACAGGAGTCGACAGATCGACGCCAGTTACTCTGCTTCAAAGCTGGGATAGCAACGGCTCCGTGGACTATTCGATATCTGTTTCTGGACAAGTTGAAAATCTTATTTCGGTAAACGTGGTTGGCACGCTCAACTGTCAAAACATCATACCGGAGTTCTACCATGGAAACGTGATTATTGACCCGTTTCCGCTCAGCAGAATCGCCAACTATTTCCAGTTCGGCGTCATAAGCAGCCAAGCCATAGCCGACAATTATTGGCAAGTAGATCTGAAAGAGCCCAAAATGCTCAGTCAGACGGGCTGGACTCTGGTCGACAGGGCGTGGTCACTTGAAGGCGATCATTCCTATCTCGACTACAGTTTAATGTGGGGAGGAGCAGAATACCCTGGTGCAGACGCCCAGTACTATCAGCACCCACTACAAAATCCGTACGAGATAATTTTTTCTTGGGACGACCACACGTTAGCTTCTGGAACAGTTCTCTGGGATGTCCCAAGCACCAACAACACTGCGGCAACGCCCATCGGGTCTGAAAGTCAATCTTTAACTGTGTTGGCCCAGCATTTTCTCCCGCCTATCACAACGGTGCTAGGACTTGCTGTGCTTCTTCCCTTCCTGTCAACAAAGCGGAGGCGAACGAAGAATCTCGCACAAATTGACAGAAGCGCGCTTAGAAGCCAAACTTAGGACTATGCGTCAGCTTTTTATTTTATAGGTTTTTCAGCTAAGCAGTATTTGCATTTGCTCGGCATCAGCCTCGCTGAAGGGCATTGTTTGCAATAAAAGAATGGAAGGTACGGCTTTCGAGGTTCCAGAGCTATGAGTTCGGTGCCATACAAGCATATCATGGGATCACTGTACAGGTGAAATGGATCATCTGCAAACCGAAGTAAGCCGCTGAAACGTGCGGTGATTGGACATTCTGGCCACGAGTATCTCTGCGGATTCTTCAAGACTTCATTGTCATTTATGGGTTGAAGGTCGATTTTGACGCCATTGACTTGGCCGCCCAGTCCGGTTGGAGGCTTTCCGAGTATGTGTTCTCCTTGCGTTAGAAAGCTGACGAACTCCTCGTTCATGCATTCATACTCGAATTTTCTGGGATTTTCGAGCAGCAGGTTGAAATACCTTCTGGTGAGCAGGTCATTCACCATCTCCGCAGTAAACCCGTCGAGATGCATTATGTGGGCCGCTCCGGCCGCTGTTATCTCCCACGTTGGTATTTCTGAGGGGTTGTCGAGCTGCCTGTTTCTTTTAGCTCTTTTTATTGTGCTTTCATAAGCTTCTGTCAGGCTCTCGAGGATAGCCATTTCGATGTCACCTTTGCACAGGTTGTAACTGGTTTGAGATACGTGGTGGAAGTCTCCAGCAGCCCAGAATGGAATCAAACTGATGTTTGCGTAGTGCACGCCTGCTTCAGCGGCCTTGACGGTTGCATCGAAAATTCGATCCTTAAACATCGTCATGCATTTTTCATAGTCGAAGGATTCTTGCTTCACTTCTTTCATAAGCTGAACTTGGGTTGCGATGGGGTGTAACCACATCTCTTTCATCATTTGTTTTTCCGCCTCAACCGCTTTGGAGACGTCGTTGGTTTCTGCTAGTACGCAGATGAACTTTGAGCCGAACATTACACTGTAACTAGTGTTGCGAGCAGCCGATACCGCGTTGATAAAAGCCCATTTATACTCGGTTTTCATCGGAAGCTCATCGACAATTTTTCTAAGGACGTTTGAGAACGATCCTGGAGTCGCCACATAGTCTGCGATCCAAACGGGCCCATAGCGACCACAAAATCGGGCCAGAACTTCCTGGGTGATTAGGTCGGTCGAACTCTCAATAGCCTCTGCGATCTTTTGGGAAGCTCTCTTAAAATCTCGGTCAAACTCGTACAGGATTTCAAAAACAGTCGTCGTCTGATAATGTTCCAGCCAAGGCTCATCTTCAGGACGCACATAATCCGTTAGCATACTGAGAACATCGTACGCGGCCTTCGCCGAAACCGAATAGAGGTCAAAAACGTCCTTCGACTGATTTCCGCTAGGGACAAGGCGCTCTTTTGCTTGGAGCATCGGCTGCCAATCTTTTATGTTGAATCGTCCACCGCGCTTCTTTTTGACCGTGCCCACCCATGCCTTCTGCACACAAATGGTTTCATCAGCTATTTTTTCAGCCAATTTCTTTCTCATAGACGATTCTGGTTTCAAGTAAACATAATCCTCCATCTATACCCGCGTCTTCAAGACTCGTTTGAATTCATGTGTAACCCTTCATAAATATTGTCATAACTCCATTTGCACCGTGTTTCGAGCACGCCTAGAGACTTTGTTTAATTTTGAAAAATGTTAATAGTCAAAAGTCAGTTTTGGATGAGATTGAGGAATGTCGATGCGTCAAGGAGAATTAAGTGATTCCGTGGCCTTAGTGACTGGAGCAGGTTCGGGAATCGGACGTGCCATCGTTCTTCTTTTCGCGCGTGAAGGGGCGAAAGTGGTTGTTGCTGATTTGAGCGAAGCTGATGGAAAGAACACGGTTGATCTCATCAAGAAAGAGGGTGGAGACGCTATTTTCATGCAAGGAGATGTATCCAAGTCTGCAAGTGCCAAGATGATGGCCGAGAAAACTGTTGAACAATACGGGAAGCTTAACATCCTCGTTAACAATGCAGGAGTCGAATCCACAGGCTCTGTCGTAGACGTGTCGGAGGAAAACTGGGACAGGGTCATCGATATCAACTTGAAAGGCACATTTCTATGCTCAAAATACTGCACACCAAGAATAGTTGAAAGTGGAGGCGGTGCAATTATTAACATTGCCTCTGTGCTGGGTCTGATAGGTTCTAAAGGTGAAGCTGCTTATTGCGCCTCAAAAGGGGGTGTCATATCGCTTACTAGAGCTATGGCCTTGGATTTCGCTTCCGACAATGTCCGTGTGAACTGCATCTGTCCAGGCTCCGTCCTGACTCCAACGTTCAAACGTGTGATGATGACATCTGGAGACTATGACGCTGCATTTGCCCGAAACTTGGAAAAAATACCGCTCAGACGCGTCGCTGCTCCCGAAGAAATCGCGCAAGCAGCACTGTTCTTGGCATCGAAGAGATCTTCATACATCACGGGAACGGCCTTGGTAATGGATGGCGGTTGGTCAACGTCTTAGATAATAGGGCGAACCCAACTAAAAAATGGTTTTCTCAGTTGCTTTGTCAAAAATGTGAATGCGCTCGCTGTTAAGCTTCACGAAGACTTTTTCTCCTTCTTCAAATCTGAGGAGGGGATCAACTTTTGCTGTGATCAGGGATGACCCCACTTCTACGGTTGCGTATCCAGTATCTCCGAAATGTTGGAAAAGATCGACTTTAGCCTCCACAGCGTTTTTGGAGGGTGCTTTGCTCACGTAAACGTGTTCTGGTCTGATTCCCATTACTGCTTCGTGGGCTGTAAACTGCTGTCCTTTCATTGCGATCCGACTGTTTTCTGTGATCTCCATTTGAAAAGCATCGGCGTTTACGTATGACTTGCCGTTCTTTTCTTGAATTTGGCAATCGACGAAATTCATGACTGGTATGCCCACGAAAGTGGCCACGAACTTGTTCGCTGGATGATCATAAATCTCCAGGGGCTTGTCGATTTGATATAGTAAACCATCTTTCATGACGGCTATTCTATCTGCGAGCACCATGGCTTCAGCTTGATCGTGAGTAACATAAACTGTGGTCGTTTTCAGCCTTTCGTGTAGTTTCTTCAATTCGCCTCTCATTTTGATTCTCAGGATTGCATCGATGTTCGAAAGGGGCTCATCTAAAAGGTAAATGGAAGGCTTCCTGATTGCTGCTCTGGCCAAGGCGACACGTTGTCTCTGTCCACCGCTCAGCTGACCTGGTTTGCGACCCATAAGCTCGCTGATCTGCAACAACTCTGCCGTTTCCTGTGCCCTTTTCTTTATTTCTTGGGCCGGAACATTTGAGACTTGAAGACAGAGTGTGATATTATCAAGGACTGACATGTGCGGGTATAAAGCGTAGTCTTGGAAGACCATGGCGACTTTTCTTTCTTTGGGTTCAAGAGTTGTGACCGGCTTGTCGTCGAAGAAAAGGTCGCCACTCGTGGGCTTCTCAAGTCCTGCTATCATTCGAAGAGTTGTTGTTTTGCCGCAACCAGACGGTCCGAGCAGGACCAAGAATTCTTCATCTTCAATTTCAAGGTTCAGCTTATCGACTGCTTTCACTTTTCCAAATTGTTTGGTGACGTTCTTCAGGGTGATCTTGACCAAATGCTTTCACACGTTGTATTTATCTGACCAAGAAAACCTGCCATTTCTTAAGGCTTGCTGAAAGGGCGTCATTGTGCCTTGAACCCTCCTTGGCGAAGAGTTTGATATATTCTTGCTGCGCTTGACGAATTGTTTTCAGTTTCACCTAGGTTCATTCTCAGAGAACTACGAACCGGACCCCGAAGCTCGCTAGTAGCCTTTGTTGTTCTTTCGTTCACCATGGGTTTTGCATGATCCTCTTTATCATGTCCAAGTGCACTTTTCCCGCTTTGTGAACTATTCCTGTTCGCGTGTCGCTCAGTGAGACTTCTCCGACTATGAACCCTAATCCTTCTTTTGCCAGTTTGTGCAGATCGAGTGTGGGGTCTATGTATTTCTGTTCCTTAACTGCCATCTGGTAGAATGATGTGCCGTAGGTTTTCGGATAATTCTCGATGACTGATTCCTTCACCATCCTGTCAAGATCCTCTCCTTCGTTGGACCGGACCCAGCAGTGAACAGTACCTCCGTATCTTATCATATCATCAGGCCAGCTGCCAGGCTGAGTCAACGCGGGAGGCGAAACCGGAGAAACAGGTGTTGTTCCCATAACATTTTCGATTCGTGTATAAGGAATCTTGTAGTATTCTGTTAGCCGCCAGAATATGTCTTCCACTCCGCGTGATGAGGTTTGAACCGTCCCAGTTATGCTATCTGTCGGAATCAGGACCAAGTACAGCTTCTCAGGGCCTATCTTGCACTTGTCTGCGATAATTTTTGCGAATTTTTCGTCCGGAAGCCCGTCGGTCCGTGAGCGTGTCTGAACCAAGAGAACAGCGGCGTCGGGGTGGGGGTCTTTGTAGGCCCATTTTTCAAATATCTTGGCGGGTTCTTGAGCCAAGGCCTTTGCTGGACCCGATATCCAAGCTGTGAATCCTTTGTTGCCAACGTGGGGAGGAGGAATCACTCCGACCCACACGTACATCGAGACTGCTATGAACGGTGGAATATCCGTGTAGTGAAACAAAACTGGAAGCGTCGTGTCCTCATAGGTTACGGCGTTTACGTGTGCTTCTCCGCATCCTCCGAAAGCTATTTGTGTGGTCAGTTCTCCAGCTCTATAACCGCCAGAAACTTTTGCGCCACAATCGATAATTGTTGTGCCGTTCTTAAGCTCTTCCACGCCAATGTTTAGACGGTCGCTCTCCTTCATCATTTCTTTGATAATTTCGAGACAGCGTTGGTTGATGCTTATTTTCTCCCAGCGCCTCAACATCTTTTCCATAAAACTCATTTTTCGAATCTCCGTGATATTGAAGACGACTAATCATGTGGTTTTGTTTTAAAAACTTATTCCCCGTTCCATAGCATTAAATTTGGCGAATGCTACACATCTACGGTCAGCTTGACTGGTGCGCAAAGAATAAAAGATATGTCAAACGAACATCCTCTTTCAAGATGGCAGAAGGAATGACATGGCTAGCTTACTAATCAAGAACGCAATCATCGTGACGATGGACGAACAAAATACTATTCTCAAAGATGGCGCCGTGGCGATAGAAGACGACAAAATTGTTGCGGTGGGCAATAGCAGGGAAGTCACGAAGCAGTATTCTCCAGAAGTCGTGATAGATGCCAAGGGAAGAGCTGCCATGCCTGGCTTCGTAAACACTCACACCCACCTATACCAGAACCTGCTCAAGGGAATGAGAGACGACCTTCCGCTGGTAAACTGGGTGTACGACGTGACAATGCCCTTAATCAAGGAGGAATTCCAGAGCTCATTGAAGGGAAATTTTGAAATCGGTTATTATGCAGCAATGCTCGGATGCATCGAAGCCTTGCGGTCTGGAACTACCTGCATCGTTGATATGAACTTGCGTAACCCCAAAGTGCCGGAAGCATTTAAACAGACGGGCATTCGCGGAGTATACGCGATGAGCTTGGCGGACCAGTGGGTTCCCCCGGAAGTTTTGCTTCCCAAAGATCAGATGATGCAGATGTTCAATCAAATTGCCAGTCGATGGCACGGGGCCGAGAATGGCCGAATACTGTGCATGTACGGTCCCTCGACACCCTTTATCTGCTCAAAAGAACTGTTGCAGGACATAAGAGGGCTGGCAGACGAGAACAGAATGCACATTCAAATACATGTTTCAGAGACCAAATACGAACGTGATCTGGTCACCAAAGAAACTGGTAAACGGCCCGTGGAATATCTTTACAGCTTGGGCTTTTTAGGAAACGATGTTTCTGCGGTCCACTGCGTCTGGGTTTCCAATCGAGAGATTAACTTATTGAAAAAAACCAGCACCAGTGTCTCACACAATCCTGAGAGCAACATGAAACTGGCATCAGGAATCGCTCCAATTCCGGAAATGCTTGGAAAAGGCATCACTGTTTCATTGGGCACTGATGGGTGTGCGAGCAATGATAATTTGGACATGTTTGAAGCTATGAGAGCGGCGGCTTTTCTGCATAAAGTTTCGAGTATGGACGCTTCAGTCATTTCTTCCAATGACGTGTTAAAAATGGCGACCATTGAAGGAGCTAGGGCAATTGGGCTTGAAGATCAGATAGGATCGTTGGAGGTGGGTAAGAAGGCGGATGTGGTCTTGGTGAATTTGGAGAAGACTCATCTGAGGCCGCTGAACAATGTAGTCGGCACCTTGGTTTACTGCGCCAACGGAGGAGATGTTGAAACAGTCATCGTGGACGGCAGAATTGTGGTGCAAGCAGACACTGTCCGAACAGTGAACGAAAAGAACGTCATTGAGAAAGCAGAAGAGAAAGTTAAAGAACGTTTCGAGTTTGGGAATTAACCTTCCTGCGGTTTGACAGATGCATTTAGGGTGATAGGAGAATAGCAAAGAATATATCATGATACCTCTCTTACCCCCGCTCTAGGAGGAAGATAAAAGGAGAAGTATTGAAAATGCAAAGAAAATATATCTATGCAATTGTTGCCATCGTCATTATAGTGGTTGCGGCAGTTTCCGGCTGGTATGTCTACGAAAATCACGGCTCGAGCACAAGCAAGAGTAGTAATGTAACACTCACTTTCTGGCTTCCGTTTGCGGGAGAGTCCGGGGAAGACGAATTCTGGGGCAATGCGACTCAGGCATTCTATAACCAGTACAATATTACTGTTCAGGTTTCAGAGTATTCAGGTGACAATTACTTCACAAAATTAGCAACGGCACTCGGAAGCGGCGCTCCGCCCGACTTTTTCGTGACGTACGGCGGTGCCGATGCAACCACATACGTTGTTGACAACTCGGTAGCCGACATATCAAATCTGTACAGCCAAACATGGGCCCAAAACCAAATCCCTGCTGCTGCCAAGACCACGGAGACCGTGAACGGTGCTCAGTACGCAATTCCATATGAGCTCGACAGCGATTGGCTGTTCATAAACCAAGCGCTCTTCAACAAGTACAACTTAACCATACCCGACATGACCACGGGCTGGACATGGGATCAATTCCAAGCCGACAGCAACGTTTTCAAAGCAAACGGTATTGTTCCAGTCGCGATGAGTGGTGCAAACACTTGGGCCTTGACCTTTCCAGAAGAATACATACTTGAACGCACCAATGGACCCGATGCATTTGCAAATGCTCTTGCCCGCGAGACCAATTTCACTACAATATATAACGCTACCGACACTAACATAGCGCAATGGGTAGCCGGCAACGACTTCCAACCAGGCTGGCAATCAGCAGATTATTACGCAGATGCGGCCCCACTGTTCCAGAACGGATCGGCCGCAATGTGGATTCAGGGAACATGGGGCGTTGGAATGGTTACCGATGATTCACAGTTCCAGCTAGGCGCGGTACCATGGCCTTACTACGCAAGTAACCCCTCAGCGAACGGATACATCTTTGGAGAGTACACAAGCTTTGCAATAGCAAACGCAACTAAACACTTTGCCCAAGCTGAGCAGTTCCTGAGCTTTATATCGCAACCGTTATGGCTGTCTGAGTACGTGAATTTGACAGAGAACCCGGTAGCTCAAGTCCTGTCCTCAAGCTATCCTGCGGCTTATCCGCCAACACTGCAAGCAATCGAGAATGCAATATCGGCTGCGGAAGCGAGTGGGAAACCGTTGCTCACTAGACCAGGAACCTTAGCTCCCGACGCGTTGTCTTACGAACTTGACACCCAAAATCTGCTAGTGTTCACAGGCCAAACAACACCTTCAGCGGCTGCAACAACTATCGAGGCAACAGCAACAGACATAATCGGACCAGTCACCTAGAAATGCGTAAGGCATAGATGAAAATGGTAAAAGCGGAAACGAGAAAAACATTAGTCCTTTACGCGTTATTGGCGCCAACACTGGTTCTCTATCTCCTTTTTTTTGTTTATCCCGTAATCAACGGGTTGACGATGGGACTCTACAAATACGATATAAGGGTCCCCTTGAACTATTTCATATTCTTCACTCCTCACACGTCCTACGTCGGTCTCCAAAACTACATTTTCGTAGCGTTAGATCCCCTGTTTCAGCACGCACTAGAAAATACTCTGATAATTATGGCAGCAAATTCTGTGGCACAATTTCTGATTGGATTCGGTCTCGCCTGGCTTGCACGAAAATACGGGAAAGTGGGAGATGTTTTCCTGTCTGTGGCTCTTATTCCCATTGTTCTATCGTTTGTTTCAGTGGGGTTAATGTGGACGTGGATCTACAGTCCATCTTTCGGCCTGCTGGATTCTATGATAAATTACCTCCGCATAAACGGTGCGCTCAGGTTCGTGGGGTTACCAACTATACCGGTTTCATTGACCTCAAATCCGAATACAATGCTCCTCTCCGTTCTCCTTGCGGCAAATTGGCAAGGCATAGGGCTGTACGCCATCATTTACTCTGCAGGCCTTCGAACAATTCCTCCATCAATCTACGATTCGATGAAAATTGATGGACTCTCTGACCTGAAGAAGATCACACGGGTAATATGGCCAATGATGAAGGAGACAATAGCCTTAGCGCTTGTTCTGGTTCTCTCTTCCTCCTTCAAGATATTTGATCTGGTCTATACGTTGACTGGTGAGGGACCACATATTTCAGATGATGTTATCTCACTTTATCTGTACCGCTATCTCAAATACTACGAAGGAGGACAACCTGCGGCCGTTGCTTTTTTCATGCTCATGATAGGCATCGTGCTAATTGTCGTTCAATTCAGACTCTTTCGCGGGAGGAGTGAGAAATGACTTCAGAGTACAGTCCATGGAATTGGCTCAGAAGCAGGTTCACGAGAACCGTCGGCTTCGCAATCTTGATTCTATGGTCAATCGCTGCAGTATACCCTTTTATATGGACCATCCTCGCGTCTCTCAAGACAAATCAAGCTTTGACTTCAAACATCTGGGGTTTACCAAGCAGTCCCCAATGGCAGAACTACATCTACGCATGGACCACAGGAGGCAGCGGTGGGTCAACGAGTGTGGGAAATGCATTCATGAATAGCGTAATAGTTACGACTCTAACAATCGTTATATTGTTTGTCGTTTCGCCGATGGCTGCATACGCACTGGCCCAAGCAGAGTACAGAGGCAAGAGTACGTGGTTGTATCTTTTGATTGCTGGAATGTACATAGCGCCTCAGGTTTCACTGATTCCTTTGCTGATTCTACTCCGAGGCTTGAGCCTGACAAACTCCTTACTGGGTTTGATACTGGTCTATGTTTCTTCAGGTCTGCCTTACTCAGTCTTCATATCAAGGCTCGGTTTCTTATCCATTCCTTCGTCTTTGGAAGATGCCGCAAAAGTGGACGGACTATCAACATTCCAAACATACTGGAGGGTAGCACTTCCGCTCGCCATGCCAACAGTTCTTATAGGAATGATCTTGGAAGCCATTTTCGTCTGGAACGACTTCCTCTACCCGCTAGTGCTCATCAACACGGCAAGCTCGAACACTCTGCAGCTCACACTCTACAACAATTTCTGGAACGGTTTCAACCGTCAATACGGAGCAATGTCAGCCGGAATAATAATCTCCACCATACCGCTGTTCGTACTTTACCTGCTCTTCTCCGAAAGGATTAAGAAAGGAATAGCCGCAGGGATCGGGGTCAAGACATAAACCAACTATTTGGACACAAACAGTTGAGACTCAAGCAAGACTTGCGGCTTCATTCTCGAGTTCTATTTCCCAAAAACCTTCTCGAACACTCTCAAAAAATTCTCGCCCAGAATTTTCTTCGTTTCCGCGTCTGAGTACCCTCTTCCAATCAGGCCTACTGTGATATTCGGAAATTTGGTTACAGTGTCAATTTCTCGAGGATAGATATAGATTCTTCCATCTATCTTCATAAGACTCATTCTCGATGGCGGATACTCTGCCCATCCTTCGGCGAAGTCCAACCCTATACCAACGTGGTCAGCCCCAACGAGTTCAACCACATAGTCAATGCAGTCAAGCAAGTTGTCCAGACTGATTTTGTCCGGATCTTTACCGAGGAGCCTCGGGAATGCCGTCACGCCTATGACGCCGCCATTTTCAGCCATTGCTTTGATCTCTTCGTCCGTTTTGTTTTGAAATGCATCCACGAGTGCCCGAGGGTTAGAATGAGAAGCTATCACAGGATCTTCCGAAGTTTCCACCGCCTCCAAGACGCTCTGCCTCCCAACATGTGCAAGATCTACAACCATTCCCAAGCGGTTCATCTCGTCTATAAGTGAGATTCCGAAAAGGCTAAGTCCGGAGTCTATTCGTTCTCCGCCACCGTCAGCCGCTGCGTTCCTGAAGTGGTAACTCAACTGGATTATTCGCACTCCCAAAAAGTGATACAGCTTTAGCAGTCTCAGGTCATTCTCAAGGGGCTGAATATTCTGGAAGCCTAGAAGAATGGCAGTTTTTCCTTCCCGCTTCGCCTTAACTATGTCTTCAGCTGTGGTTCCCAGAACAACGGTATTGTTCTCTGTAGCGATCATGTCTTGCATGTCGAGAATCCTTTTGACTGTCTCTGACATGTTGTGCATCATAGCAATGGTATAGTTTGTGGCTGTGACGCCGCCTTTTTGAAGTTTCCTGAAATACTCGTCCGACATGACCGAAGCGTTCAGGGAATCAACTATGACTGCTTCTTTGTGCAGCTCCGAAGCTCTCTTCGTCTCTTCAGAGGTAAGTTTTTTCATCGTGGCCACCTTCACCAGATCAAATACTCTGTTTAGAGGCTAGACAGAATGAGCTTTAGCTTATACGATTTGCTGAGGAGTGAAACAGGCCTAACGTTTGAAGTTCCATTCTTCCTTTGAATATTTTTCGCTGTATAACTTCTCGGCAAGCACCCTCTCTTCTGTAGTGGTCTCGCCTTTTGCAAGTTCAATCGCGAAGGCCTTTTCAAAGCCTATTATGAGTGAATCCTTAACCTCTGTTATGGTCAGTTCTCTATCGAGCTCAATCGAAAGGTTTGAAACAGTTTTCTTTGCGCTGCGCACACAGGGCTCGCCGACTGAATTTTCGCTTGAATTCAAGACCTCTGAAAGCATTTTCAAGTCCGAGCTGATCAGGATGGAACAATGATGAAAAACGAACCCTCCTTTCAAAGCCCCGGCTCCTCCCGAAATCTTCCGCCCGTTCACTTGAATACTGCTTGGAGGCTCAAACCTCACCGGTGCACCGAGCAGTTTTAGGCCTTCGATCACCCCATGTGAGAGCTCAACAAAGGTACCTTCGAGATCAGTCTGTATCAATGGATGATCTCTGCGTACGGAGATTGAACAGTTCAGGTTTCCAAGGTCGTGATAAACGGCTCCTCCTCCCGTAAACCTCCTCCCAACGGCAATTCGGTGCTTATTGCACCAGTCAAGGTTGACTTCTCTCTTTGCTGACTGGAAGTTGCCTATGACGACGGCATTCGAGTTTCTCCAGAAACGTATAGAGTTCGGAGACGTGCCCTTTCCCACATTGCACGGAATGGCTTCTTCCAGAGCCAAGTTCATGTACGGGTTTGAATATTCTAGATCGAGCAGTCGCCAAGTCTCTACGTTCTTCATTGGAGTCAGCAGCTTTGGAACTGTCTCAACCATTCAACGTCGATGGCGCTTCTAGAATTCGTTTCATCGTCTGCAAGAACCGGGCTGCCCCTGCTCCGTTTATAATTCTGTGATCGTACACGAGGCTCAGGTTGAGTCTCGATCTCGCCACAATGTTTCCTTCGACAATCACTGGCCTATCTTCGATAGCCCCCACTCCCAGAATCGCCGCTTGAGGCGGGTTTATTATCGGAATAAAAGTGTGCACCCCTAGCATGCCCAGGTTCGTGACGGTGAAGGTACCTCCGGCCACTTCTTCCATAGAAAGAGTTCGATTTCTCGCTTTTTCACCCAACTTCGACAAGAGCAGTGCAATTTCAGAGAGCGACTTTCGGTCCGCGTCACGAATTACGGGGACTATCAATCCTTCTTCAATGTCGACAGCGACTCCCACGTTGATGTTCTTGAGAATCTTGATTTCTTGATCTTCCAACGTTGAATTCACCATCTTGTGTTCTCTCAGAGCCAAGGCTGCTGCCTTAACTATAATACTCGTGTAAGTCAGAGAGATCCCTGTTTCTTCTTTGACTTTGGCTGTGAGTTCTTGGCGGAATTTTGAGGCTTCAGTCATGTCAATTTCGGCTATCACCGTGGTGTGTACAGCTGAACTGTAGCTTTGAAACAATCTTTCCGCTATGGTCTTTCTCATACTGACCAGCGGAATGACTTCAGCCACCTCAACCCCCTCCTTTGATAGTGAAGCTGTTGGTTGGCCAACAGTTTCTGTGTTTCCAAGGGCCTTCAGAACGTCTTCTTTGACTATTCTGCCATCAGGGCCTGTTCCCGTGATTTTTGTTAAGTCAATTTTATGCTCGTCAGCAATCTTTCTTGCCAACGGCGAGATCCTCACCTTCTCTGGAGAAACCTCAACCTCGCTTTGTTTCAAAATTTTCTCTGTTTCTGGCGCCGCAGCGGAGATTTCTGGCTCGGCTTCAGTGTTCTCAATCGACGAAACGTCTTCGTTAGGCTCCCCGATTATTCCCAACAGTCCCGATACTGGGACGATCGTACCCTTTTTGGCTGTGATCTTCAGAAGGACGCCGGATGCTGGGGCTTCCAATTCGGTGGATATTTTCTCAGTTTCCACCTCAACAAGAGGTTCACCCTTCTGCACCGGTTCTCCTTCCTCTTTGAGCCAGTTAACGACGGTCCCGTCTTTCATGGTTAGACCGAGCTTAGTCATAATCACCTTGGTTGCCAATTTCTTCCTCCTCCAATTTTTGATGATCAGCCTTTCATTTATTAAACGATTTCTTGAACTGCCTTAACAATGTCGTTCTCGTTCGGTATCACGTATTTTTCCAACGCTGGACTGAATGGAGCCGGAACGCTCATCCCGCAGACTCTCTTGACGGGGGCATCCAGATAGTCCATGAGCTCTTCGGCCACCATCGCTGCGAATTCGGCGCCTACACCGCATCTCCTCCAAGCTTCGTGAACCACGACGAACCTTCCCGTCTTCTTGACTGAATTCATGAGGGCGTCCTTGTCAAAAGGTTCCAGGGTTCTAGGGTCGATTACTTCCGCGCTGATTCCTTCTCTTTCAAGCTTCTGAGATGCCGCTAAGGCCTTGTTTACCATTAGTCCAGTGGCCAGAATCGTGACGTCCTTGCCTTCTCTTTTGGTTTCCGCTTTTCCAAATGGAATGCAGTACTCGGCTTCAGGCACTGGGCCTTTAATGCTGTAGAGCAGCTTGTGTTCAAAAAAGACGACAGGATTGTCGCTCCTGATTGCGGTTTTAAGCAGTCCTTTCGCATCGTACGGGTTTGACGGTATGACGACTTGGAGCCCAGGAATGTGCACAAAAAATGCCTCAGGACTCTGCGAGTGTTGTGGACCTGCGCTTATTCCTGCACCGAAAGCTGTTCTTATGACTATCGGCGTTTTCACCTGTCCGCCGGACATGTAGCGCATTTTTGCCACTTGATTGAGTATCTGGTCCATGCAAACGCCGAGAAAGTCGGAAAACATTATCTCCGCAATGGGTCTCATTCCAGCGGAAGCCGCACCCAGTGAGAGGCCGATTATTGCTGTTTCAGAGATTGGAGTGTCTCTAACCCGGTTTTCTCCAAATTCTTCCAGAAGCCCCTTCGTGACTCCGAAGTCGCCGCCGTGCACGGCTATGTCTTCGCCAAGGACAAACACTGTTTCGTCCCGCAACATTTCTTCGCGTATGGCCTCATGAAGTGCATCAACATAATTTATTTCTCGCATGTTCATTCCAACCCCTGCCTATGCGAACAGGTCCTTTGTCACCTCTTCCGCTTCGGGATACGGACTGTTCTGTGCGTATTCTACCGCCTCTTCCACGGCCGACTTAACCTCTTGATCGATTTTCTGGAGATCTGCATCGGTCATGATGCCCTGTTTGACTAGCTTTTCACCGAAGTTTAGCGGGTCCTTCGTTTGCCATTCTTCTCTCTCGCTCTTCGTTCGGTAGCGCTGTGGATCGCCTTCGAATGATCCGTAGAACCTGTAGGTCTTACATTCAATCAACGTTGGGCCTAGCCCCTTCCTTGCTCTGTCTGTGGCTTCGTGAGCTGCTTCGTAAACCGCCATTACGTCCATGCCGTCGGCGATTACGCCTGGAATGCCGTAGGAAGCGGCGCGATCAGCTATATTGGTTATCGGCATGGATCTTGTCGTGCGTGTGGAAATTGCGTACAGGTTGTTTTCGCAGACAAATATTACGGGTAGTTTCCATGCCGCCGCGATGTTAATTCCTTCGTGAAAGGCTCCTGTGTTTGACGCACCGTCGCCGAAGAAAGAGACTGACACGTTAGTGGTTCCTTTCGATTTGGCTGCGAATGCGGCGCCAGCCGCGATGGGTATGTTGGCACCCACTATTGCGTTTGCTCCTAGTATCCCTGAGCTGTAATCTGCGATGTGCATTGAGCCTCCTTTGCCCTTACAGTAGCCTGTCTTCTTTCCGAAGAGTTCGGCCATCATTCTTTTCATATCTGCACCCTTCGCGATGCAGTGTCCGTGGCCTCTGTGTGTGCTCGTTATGTAATCGTTTTTCGTCAAGTTTGCGCAGATGCCAACGGCGACCGCTTCTTGTCCTATGTAAAGGTGAACGAAACCGGGAATCAGTCCTTTAGAGAATAAATCGCTGACTCTCTCTTCGAAGCGTCTTATCTTCAGCATTTCCTTATACAATTCAACCATTTTCCCGTCGCTGAGAGACAATCATACATCTCCTCGGTTAACTTTCGAAGTAGTGAATTCTCCACCCTAACATAACTGTTGTGCAGAAACCTTAAGATTCTGTTAGACACTTGCCCGTCTGGAACATGACTCTGGAGTTTCTCTTCATCGTGAGTCGGGTTGACTGTTCAGCTAGGGAAAGGCAATGTCGCTATGTCTGGATCAGCTCGGTGAAGGCGCTCTACTAACTATGGGGTGATTATTACGACCATGAGGGTGGAAGAGGGACCTGAGGCTTTGTTGCTGAGGCTTCTTTTGGTTTGAGCGAGTTGAATCCTGTCGCTGCATAAATCCACGCTATCCAAACGAGTAAACTTCCTATCAGCAGGATTGTTAGTGCTGTGCCTAGAAGGTAGAGGAGTGCTACAGTTTTGAAGTTACCCTTACCTGATTTTTCCGCTAGCATGTTGAATGCGCGCATGTAGAGTACGGCGCTTATTATTCCTAGCGCAAAGCCTATGGCTAGCGCTGCATAATATGCAATGGTAAGCTCAGTTGAAACGCTCGCCACTGTCGAGACGGCTGGCCCCAATGTGGCAGCTAACGGCGTGGTGCCTGTTTGATTGATGCTCCTTATTGATTCTAGCACGAAAGTGAACTCTATGACTGTTGCAGTTACCGATCCAACTACGTTTAAGATGAAACCGTATAGGGCATTCTTGAAAATGCGAGGCTCATCGTAGTAACGCGACAAGCGGCGCATACCTATGACGAACAGGAAGATTCCAATGAAAATCATGATTCCGAGCAGAATAAAAACTATCAGAAATACCAAGGATGTAGAATAGAATGAGGGAATCGTCGGGATTGATGTTGAGACAAGAGATGAGAATACTGACCAGATGTAAAGTATCGCTGCCGCTACGATCGCAATCGGAATGATAACCTCTATTAAACTTCCTGTCAGACCCAGTTTTCTGCCTGACTCAAACGATATAACGATACCTCAATTGCTAGTCTGGCACCTTTATGAATAAACCTTTCGTGAGCACAGCGAACACCAGCGACGGGACAAAAAAACGAGAGACTGGGAAGCGTCCACGGAATGAACTCAACCATAAGCGAGCCTTCATCGGGTGGTTTTTGTCAGTATTCTTGGTTCTTTCCACTCTTCCCTGAGGATGCTGAGGAGATGGAAGTCGGTCCAGACTCCTCTTACGAATTTTAGTTTTCTGATTGTTCCCTCTGTTTTGAAGCCTGCTTTCTCTAAAGCCCTCCTGGCCATCTCGTTCTTGACGTTTGTTGTTGCTTGAATGCGGACGATGTCTTTGGTGAGAAAAAGGTAATCAACCATTAGCTGAGTGGCTTCTGTTCCGTATCCTTTCCCCCTTTGGCCAGGAACCAAAAAGCATCCAATTCCCGTCACTCCGTATGGCTGATAAATCCGATGATAGATGAGGCCTATCCTGGTTCCATCCTTCTTCTGAATGACGAACAGCTTCCACTCGGTCACTTTTTGAAAGTCTGAAGGATTATCGAATAGCTGCATCAAGGTTGATTTTGAAATCTGCCCAAAAGCAGGGCTGTTATGCTCTCCCCAGAAATCTATGTCATTAAAGCATTCAGCTTCAAAATCAACATCTTCTTTTTCCAAGACCCTCAAATTTACGTTCTTTCCTTCAAGCAACCCGATTCACCAATCGATAGTTGTTTTAAGTTCGGCTATAACTTTTCTGCAAACGCGAACAGGCATTCAACGCTCTGAAGTATTACGCAAGAATTGTTTTTTTCGTTGTCGTCCATGCCTTTCTGGCCCTGGAATAGGATAAACTATACTCCGTCGTATTCGATGGGATATTCTATTGTTCCGTTGCAGTTTTTCAATCCGTCTTTCTCTAACTCGATGGCAAAGAGAGCTGTGTCAGGGACCTTGAATGGTGCTGAGATTCCGTATTTGCTGGCTCTCTCAAACCTAAATCTCGGATAATACTTGGAGTGTCCAACAACTATTACGGACTTGAATCCGAGTTTGTGAGCCTTCTCTAAGCCTTCCTTGATTAATCTGCTGCCGACTTTTCTGTTTTGAAATTTAGGAATCACGGAAACGGGTGCCAAGGCCAATGAGCCGCATTTCTTTCTGCTTGTACGGATTTTTATCGGGTAGAACAATACGTGTCCAATAATCGCGTTTCTGTATCTTGCGACAAGAGATAATTCGCGAATGTAAATTGGCGTCCTTCTCAATTTCGCCACGAGTCTTGCTTCGCGATCTCCGTCAAACGCTAATGTGTGAAGCCCATTTATCTGTTCGTAATCGCCTTCAGTTTCGGGTTCGATGGTTATTTTCATTTCAAGGTTAACTTCGACCGACTTGAATATTTGGATTCTGCACAGAACAGGGCCGTTGCGTCTCGAACCGGCACACGTGGAACAGGCGAATGAGAGAAAGGATAGTTTTATCCCAAACGTGCGTACAGTACAATTCTTAAACTAGTCGTTTCAACATTTCCTGTGAGCCGATGCGTATGAACGAGAAGGAACATTCGGTAGACACGTTGGCAAAAATCCCTCAAGTCCTTGCGCCGATGGTTAATCATTCAAGAGACAGAGTGGCCTTTTACTGGGATAAGACTGGCAAGTTGGAACTGTATACTTTGGATTTGAAGACTAACGAGATACGGCAAGTGAGTCACGGTGAGTGCCCCAGGGCTATTCGGGCTGGGTTCGTTTGGACGAGAGATGGTGAATATCTGATTTTCGCCAAAGACAAAGATGGCGACGAAAACCACAACCTGATTAGAATCAATATCAACTCGGGAAAGACTGAGCCGCTCACCGAAACCGTTGGGGTTCAAAACTATGCCATTGACACGAGTGCAGACGGTAAGTACCTAGTAATTCTTTCGACGAGAAAGGGGCAGGTTAACCTCTTCAGGTTGAACCTTGAGACCAAAGAGGTGAAACAACTTACTGATCATGCGAACCCGACGATGGGGGGCTGTTCCTGGAACCCGAAGCATGATTGGATAGCCTACGGGGTGAATGAGACTAAAAACCTGCGGAACATGGACATTTGGCTCGTGAAATCGGATGGAGGCGAAAAGAAGAGAATAGTCTGTGTGAAAGAGGGCTCTGAGGACAATGCGGTTGAATGGAGCAGCGACGGCAGATTGCTTGCCTTTACCACTGACGCTTACGCTGTGAAACAGCCCGGCATTTACGAGTTTGAGACTGGAAAAATGAGGCTTCTGGGCGGCGAACGTGAAGAGACTGCTGCAGGTTTTTCCGAGGATGGGAAGAAACTGGTGTGTTTGAGAAATCATGAGGCGACGGTGCTTCCAGTCGTTTACGATGTTGAGAATGGAAAGTGTGTTGAGACGGGGTTTCCGAAAGGCTTGGCCTCGAGCGTTCAGTACGCGCTAGGCGATCAGCTCTTGGTAGCGCCTCTGAACACTCCGACGATTCCGAGCGCCCTGGTTGCCTACGATTTTGAACTTGAAACCATAAAATACCTGGTTGAGCCGCAGTATGGAAGCGCAGATCCGAACGTTTTCGTTACTCCGGAACGGATCTGGTACACGTCGTCTGACGGGCTTGAGATTCCTGCGATACTCTATAAGCCTAAGGACATTCCGAGTGGGAAGGCTCTTCCGACGCTTATCATACCGCATGGAGGGCCGACGGGTCAGTATTTCTTCGACTTTGACATGTTTGGGCAGGTGTTGGCGAACGAAGGTTATGTTTTGTTGCTGCCCAACGTTAGAGGAAGCACTGGGTACGGCAGAGAGTTTCAGGACATGAACCTCATGGATTGGGGAGGTAAAGATCTCGAAGACGTCGCCTCGGGCGCTGAGTATCTCAGGTCCCTGCCATACGGGGACAAGGCGAGGATGGGGATATTCGGTGGAAGTTACGGAGGTTACATGACCTTCATGGCTGTGACCAAAAAACCCAGGTTGTGGGCTGCCGCTTGCGCGTGGGTAGGAATTTCGAATCTCAAAACGTTCTATGAACGCTCCCTGCCGCACTACAAGTATTTTGTCAGGATGTTCATGGGCGATCCTGAAAAGAATTCGAAGCTGTGGGAAGAGAGAAGCGCTTTGAATTTTGCACAGAATATCAAGTGTCCAATCTTGATGATTCACGGTGTGCACGATCCGAGGTGTCCGGTGGAGGAGAGTCGACAGTTCAGGGATAAACTGGTTGAGCTGGGCAAGAAAGAGGGAAAAGACTTTGAGTATGTCGAGTTCGGCGAAGAAGGACACGGCGGTTACACGGACATGTCGATGCGTACCCGAACATTCAAGATTATTCTTGACTTCTTCAACCGCAGACTAAAATGAACACGGCGCCGACCGCCCCCTGATGTTTTTCTCGGCAGTAGCTTTTTGCTGTTTGGCCGACGCGTTGCTGTCGGCGGCTGTAAGGTTTATAAAGTTCGCTACTATAGCCTATAGTAGCCACTAAAACGGTGAACAAAATGAAAAACATAACCATAAGCACGAAAAATGGCACCGCACATTTCGCGAGAAATCCCTCACGGACAAGAGATTTGGCAAGCCTCAGGAGTCGATCATGATGCCGGAGCCAAGCGAAAAACCAAGAACGCGCAGTCTTGCCACAGTTTTGATAGGAATAGCCCTTGTAGCTTTGCTGGTAGGCGGAGTACTGGGCTACGCGATGAGCAACTTTGCCACTTCGGATCAAATTAACAACTTCAAGAGTCAAATATCGAACCTGGAGCAGGAACTGCAGTCAAACTCGACGCAGATAGGAGACCTACAAACTCAAATAGGAAACCTGGAACAGGAACTACAATCAAACTCGACCCAAATCAGCAGCCTCGAGACTCAGGTATCAAATTTGGAGCAGGAACTTCAGGCAGTGCAAAACTCATCTGTCATCAACATTTCGATTTCGGGGATGAACGTTTCGCTTTCTCAGTTGTACGATCAGGTCAGTGGCTCGATAGTCATGGTTCAAGGAATAGTGCTGGCAGGATACTATTTCGGCACACCCGTCTACGGAGAAGTAGAGGGCTCGGGCTTCGTCACTAACATGACGGGGCAGTTTGCAATCGTAACAAACTATCACGTTGTGGAAGGCGCAGCCAACATCACTGTCACCTTCACGGACGGAGACACCTATTCGGCCAATGTGACGGGTACGGATCTCTACTCGGATCTGGCCACGCTGTCAACGACGGCGCCCGAGAGCGAGTATCATCCTCTCACAATCGTAAGCTCGTCAACGCTGCAGGTTGGTGACCCAGTTTTCGCGGTGGGCAATCCTCTCGGGTTGACTGGTTCGATGACTTCGGGCATAGTAAGCGCTTTGCACAGGTCGGTTACGGTTGACTGGACCACTTACGCCATATCTGATTGCATACAGACTTCGGCGCCGATAAACCCTGGTAATTCAGGAGGGCCGCTGTTGAATTATGCGGGCGAGGTTGTTGGAATAACCTCTTACACTGCCACTTACGAAGGCGTTGCGGCTCAGGGGCTCGGTCTGGCGATTCCATCCAGCTCGATACTGCGGGAGGTTCCGTCACTCATCATAAACGGTTCGTACAGCAGTCATCCCTATCTGGGAGCAGACGGCGTCGACATGAGCTATGAGCTTGCGCAGGCGATGAACACGACTGTAACGTACGGTTGGTTGATCTCTGATGTGACGAGCGGAGGACCTGCTGCCACAGCGGGCTTAGAAGGTGGTACGACGCAGTTCACCGACTTTCTAGGAAACACCTACGTTATCGGAGGCGACATAATAATAGCGTTCAACGGTACGAGAATCGCGAACGGAGATGCCATGTCAAGCTACATGGAAGAGAACACGCTGCCGGGCCAAACGGTAAACGCCACGATCGTGCGAAACAACCAGACGATTAACGTCGCAGTGACGCTGGGAAGCCGACCTCCACCGGCGTAGTACACAACGGACAATTTGACTGCAGTGCGTCGGCAGCCACTCGTTGAAAGCGTGTGGGAAGATGCCTACCGCGCGTTGAAAGGGCCGTCAGCCCTCCTGTTTTTTATGGATTACACATTGTTCATGCCGAAAAGTAACGAGTGTGCTTTGTGAGATGGTGATTGGGTTAGACTTGATCAACTGACCAACGTTTGGGAAGGTCTTGCAGGTTCACTTGTTTTCGAGCTCTGGGATTCGCTGCGACAGTTCACTCCAGTTTTGGCCAACGCTCTCTCTTATTAGGGGTTTGAGGCCGGCAAAGACCTGTGGCGGCATCAGAGTCATCCAGCCCTTTGTTACCACGATTCGGTCTTCAAGGTCGAGTAGAGGGAACAGCCATTGAACTAGAGTGGGAAACCTGTCAGGCGGCACGTTTTTTGACATGAGTCCACCGATGGAAGCCTGTTCAGTCTCTGTTGTTCGCTCTCTCAGGATCGGGTACAGATGGGCATCCTCCTTGTTCAAGTGGATTCTTAAATGCGAAGCTAAAACTGCTGTGGCCCTGACCGTTGTGAGAGGATCAGGTGTCTTCCGCATCGTTTCCAGCCCACCAACCATGGTGTCAAGTTCACGATGATCCATTAGGTAGGCTTTTGCCACGAGAGGTGCTACTTTGTCGACAGCGGGGAAAACCGCCGCCTCCTCACCCCTAGCGTGATAGTCCAGAACCTCGCCCATTATATGGAGACGATCAAAAACGGGTGCTAAATCACCACCACTACGTGCTACCGTAAAGACTGAATTATCGATCTGGGAAACATCACGCCTAAACGCATTGTGTAACGAGCGCACTATGTCAAGCGGTCCCGACAAAGACTCACATCCGCATCTAAGTTACTTCAAACAGGTTAATAAGCGGGCGTTAAGAGGACTGGTGGAAGGTGTCCAGGTGATGACGAAAATTGCGAGTTCTTTGATGTTCGTCGGTTCAACCGCAATCTTTCATCTGTTCAGCAGCGAGCATTACAGACCTTGCATTCCAGTCTTCCGGGCGTTTCCATAATCTTGCGCGTGCGCTATCTATGTAGGTCCGAGTTCTGTCTTCAGATTTGCCCATTCGTTTGGTTCGAGTATGCGTTCTGCAAGCTTGAGGAACTCTTGGTATACCTCGGGTGACGTTAAAACGCGAAGCATCCCGAGAATTTCAACGCGTTCCTGCAGGTTCGCGTTCGGTAGTATCATCTCGAAGTCTTCGACGAGTTCTTCCTGTTTTTGGCTGGTGATCATCAATTTGTGTATTTCAAAAAGCTCTTTGACTGTGCAGAGTTTCCAAAGGACGGGCATTATCTGTTCTTCTTCTCTGTTGATGTGCATAAAGTAGAATGCGATGAAGCGGCTCCACGCTCGGTAGAATTCGAGGGCGAGTTCTCCACGTTTTTCGAAGTCAACAGGTTTGGCTCTTATGCCGTCGAAATGCGCTATTAGGTCGTCGAATTCTTGATGTATGGCGCGGTGATCCTCCTCAAGTTGCCTGGCACCGCCTGGAACTCTTTGAGACAGAACAGTGTGAATGAATTCCTCTTCCACATGAGCGTGAAGGCGCATGTGCTCCCTGAAGGCATATAGTTCATCGTACAGTGTGTCAAGAGCCTTCGGATCGCTATAGTCGAGGATTCCAGCTTGAGTTGCAATGTTGAAAAACCTACGGCGCTGGCCCTTGTGGATATCACGGTACAAATCTATTTGAGAACTCATGATATCTTCCCCGATTGGCTTTTTGAACCAGCGCAAGCATACGATCTCATAAACACATCCCTCTTCACCAAGAGGTAACTGGAATTTATAAGAGTGCGTAGTGTGATGTTGCAGCTACACTGGAAGCTGGGACCAAAAAACACAAATTGAAAATTTGCTAACGAGTATGACAGGTTGGGCTGGGATGGTTAAAAAGGGTTTGGTTGAGGACACTTATGCTGAGGCGTTTGACGGCCTCTACGTGCGACTCTTGGTCACTGCGGACGATGAGGAAACGTTGAAGAAGGCATCGGAGGACGCTACGGCCACGCCTTCGACGGTGATAGGCAGGCTTGAGGGTGGAATTGAAAAATGGCTGAGCGAAAAGGAAACGCCGGACAAACGGAAAGGCGCTATTCTGCAGCTTTGGAAGGGCCTTGAGAAGGATAAGCCCTTGGAAGGCGTTGTCGAGCGGTTTGAACGGGAGCTTTCTTATCGGATTAGGCAGGATATTCTGGTGAAGCCGTTCACGGCGGTTTTTGAGGCGTTGCAGGATAAGCCCTTGGGAAGGATGGACATGGTGGAAAGGGTTGGGCACTGCGGTGACGGGTATGAGTGGGAGGAGCGTGTTTACGGTCGGCGCATGATTGCTGTTCCGTTGATGGTGCCCGACTTTCTCATAGAAAGGTACGTTGGTTATGCGAGGGGGATTTCGGGAGGTAATTTTTGGATTATGTGCGGAACGAAACAGTCGGTCACGGAGGCAGGAAAGGCCGCATTAGAAGCCATCGGCAGGGTTGAGGGGGTGATTACGCCTTTTGACGTCTGTTCAGCAGGGTCGAAGACTGAGACCAAGTTTCCGCTGATTGGACCGACGACGAACCATCCCTATTGCCCATCGCTGAAGGAGAAGCTGGGCAGAGATTCAAAAGTGCCTGACGTGGTCAAGTATATCCCTGAAATAGTGATTAACGGCGTTTCGATGCGGGCGGTGAAAGAGGCCATGAAGGCCGGGATTGAAGCAAGCCTGGGCGTTGATGGCGTTGTGATGGTGTCGGCTGGAAACTACGGGGGAAAACTGGGCGAGCACAAGATTTACCTGCGTGAGCTGTTCCGATGAGCAAATTTGACGTTGTAGGATTCGGCGCACTCAACGTAGACAAACTCTATAGAGTGAACAGAATAGCCGCAGCGGAAGAAGAGAGCTTCATAACAGACTTCGCAGAAACATGCGGAGGATCAGCGGCAAATACCGTCGTGGGCCTAGCGAGACTCGGATGCAAAGTCGGCTTCATAGGAAAAGTCGCCGACGATAGAGAAGGAACGATGCTGCTCGAAGAATTCCGGCGAGAGGGAGTCGACACAAAAGGCATAGCCGGTGCAAAGAGGGGCAGAAGCGGCACAGTCATGGGCTTCGTGGACGAAAACGGCGATCGAGCGCTGTACGTTGACCCGGGCGTAAACAACCAGGTGGAATTTAATGAGAAAATCAAGAGATATGTTTCTGAAACCAAATTTCTCCATCTAACATCCTTCGTGGGAGAAAAATCGTTTCAGACACAGAAGAGAATTCTTGAGAATCTTGGGGACGTTCTGGTAAGCTTTGATCCTGGCGCATTGTACGCGAGGAAAGGACTGGCTGCATTGAGATCGATTGTTGAGAGGAGTTATGTTTTGATGCCGAACGCAGGCGAACTTGAACTTCTGACAGGCATGGCTGACTATAGAAAGGGAGCCGAAACCATGCTCAAGAGAGGTGTGAAGATTGTTGCGGTCAAGTTGGGCAGCAGAGGATGCTACGTTACTGATGGGAGACGGAGCCATAACGTAGAAGGTTTCAAAGTGAATGTAGTTAGCACGACCGGTGCCGGGGACGCTTTTTGTGCAGGGTTCCTCTACGGATTGATCAGACATAAGGATCTTGAGGAATGTGGAAAGATTGGGAATTTTATCGCATCGAGATGCATAACAAGAATGGGAGCTAGAGTAGGACTTCCAGACCTGAAAGATTTAGAGAAGAATCAATTAACATGACATTCATTGGTCTGCGCCTTGCTTAGTACAGATTTTTGGTTCCCGGAGGAAACCTGACGTGCCCCGGTTGATCCATTTTACCCCAAAACCTGAAGTTTCCTGCGAGCATTTGGCCCACACTTCCCTTTAGGTGTTACCAGCATTTCCCTTGTTTTCGCACCTTTTTGCAGACTATGACTGCCACCAATGTTGCTACCATGAACAACGAAAGAACGAGGTATGATGGAAACTCTGGAACTATCGCGATTGGAACTGTAAGCGGATAATAGTCAGTGTTGTTTGCGTCAATGACATATGGAGTGTTCCAGACGCCTGAACTCTCAACTTGAGTAGCGTTCGGATATTTCATCAGATAGTCGCTCCAGTAGTTACCCACGCTCCCATTATTCCAAAAGTTAGTTGAGTTATAAGAAGAAACTTGGCTGGCGTTGTTTATGAAGTCGTTATGGTAGATTGTGTTGTTAGAAGAAGATTCGAAACTAATGCCATTATAGTTGTTTGCTGTGACGCTGTTGCCAGAAATGGTGTTGCTTGAAGAAGAGTAGAGCGAAATTCCGTAGTAGCTGTTTGCTGTGAGGTTGTTGCCAGACAAGGTGTTGTTATCTGAAGAGTCGAGCCAAATGCCATATTTGTTGTCTGTGACGTTGTTGTATGACAAAGTGCAGTTAAAAGAAGAGTCGATATAAATGCTAACAAATGGGTTTGCCGTGACGGTGTTGCCAGACAAGGTGCAGTTAGAAGAGGAGTAGAGATAAATGCCGAAGTCGTTGTTTGCAACGGTGTTGCTGGACAAGGTGCAGTCAGAAGAAGAGTAGAGATAAATGCTTTCTACGTTGTTTGCCGTGACGGTGTTGCCAGACAAAGTGCAGTTAGAAGAAGAGTAGAGCCAGACGCCATAGTCGTCGTTTACAACGTTGTTTCCAGACAAAGTGTTGTTGTTGGAAAATTCCCAGAGAAAAATGCCAATCACGTTGTTTGTAACGTGGTTGCCAGATAAAGTGTTGTTAGAAGAGGAGTTGAGCCAAATGCCAGTGGCGAAGTTTGTTATCGTCATGTTTCTTACTTCCACGTTGCTTACGTTCGCTAGTGTTGTTCCGTTCCCGCTTCCGCTTCCCGTCACGGCGTAGCCTGCCCCATTCAAAACAATGTTGTCTCTTTCAATCACAATTCCGTTGGTATCGCTGGTGATGATGATGTTGCCAGTTAAGGTGTATGTAATATTGTCTGCGGTATAGATAGGGGCAGTTGACGGGCTTATGCTTCCGTCAGCATTAATGGTAACGGTTCCACCACCGTGCGCGGGCGGAACCACTACAATTGGAATCAGAAGCGGGTAATAGTCAGTATTGTTTGTGTCGATTACGTAAGGTTGATCCCAGACGCCTGAACTGTCAAGTTGAGTGGCGTTCGGATATTTCGTCAGATAATCACTCCAGTAGTTGCCGCCTGAAGGATAGCCGTTGTCCCAAACATTTCGCCAGCCTCCAGAGGCCTGTATAGCGTTGTTTATGAAACTGTTATGGTATATGATGTTGTCCGAAGAATAATAGATCGGTGCGTTGAATAAAGGCGTCGACGACCGGAGAACTATGCCAACAATGTTATTTGCTATGATGTTTTCAGAAACCGTATTATTTGAAGAGGCCCCAAATTGGACACCAAGACCAAAATAATTTGTTGTTATATTGTTTTGGGAAATAGTGTTGTCTGAAGAGGAAAAAAGATAAACGCCTTCCGCGGGCAGGGTGGGAGAATAGTTGTTTGTTATATTGTTTTCGCTTACGCTGTTGTTGGAACAAGAGTAGAGACCGATGCCTTGACCGTTGTTTGTTATGTTGTTTCCGCTGATGTTGTTGTTTGAAGAAGAATCAAGCCCGATGCCATACGTGTCTGCTGTTATGTTGTTTCCGGTCACGCTGGCATTAGAGGAAGAGTCAAGATAGATGCCCTCGTAGTTGTTTGTTATGTTGTTTCCATTAATTGAAGCATTTGAAGAGTTTTCGAGATAGATGCCATAGTCAAGCTCGTACAAGTTGAAGTTTGCTACGTTTGTGTTTTCGATTGTTACGCTACTAGTGTTGGATAGGTCTATTCCGTTTCCAGTTCCCTCTCCTTGAACCGTGAATCCAGCTCCGTCCAGAATGATGCTGTCTCTTTCAACATCAATTCCATCGGAGCTACTGGTGATGTTGCGAGTTAATGTGTATGTGATATTGTCTGCGGTATAGATAGGGGCAGTTGATGGGCTTATGCTTCCGTCTGCATTGATGGTAATGGTTGCGCCATCAGCCTTTGCAACTTGAATCAATCCCGTTATCGACGATACGGAAAGCAAAAAAAGAATTGCAACCAAAACAAGAACAACTCTGTTCATCCTTTGTCATTTCCATACGTAGTCTATGGATTAAACCAATTTATACGATTGTCGGAAGAACCTTCAATTGAAATCGTGACTATTAGAAAATAGTTAAAACGTTTCGAGTTTTGACTAAAAAACCTCGCGCAAAAATGGTTTCAATTCTTTTATTCTCTGTCTGATTGTTTGTGTCTGTTTGCGTGTTTGTGCGTTTGTGTTTTGCGTGTGTGTTTTGTGTGTTTAGAGAGAGAGAGTGAGTGAGAGGGTAAGAGACAGTTAGTTAGTCCGAGAGAGAGAGAGAGAGAGAGAGAGAGAGAGGGTAAAGTTTTATCCCAAACCCAAGAACGAACGGAATATTACTCTACTTGGAAGACGTGACCGCATTTTGTGCATTTGATGCTACGTTTTTCGGTTTCTTTGACGTAGAAGAGGAGATATCCACAGGATGGGCACTTGATAGCCTGTCTTTTATCGTTTGTTGGTTCAGTTCTTTTTGCTGGTTCAGTTCTTGCTGCTGGCTCCGTTCTCGCCGCTGGTTCCGTTCTAGCTTCCGGTTCGGTTCTTGCCGCTGGCTCCGTCCTGGCGCCTGGTTCTTTTCTGGCCTCTGGTTCCCATTTGCTCATTCGAACCTTTATCGCCATTTAACTCATCCCGATTATGTGACTTCAAAACATCTGGCCGCTTTTATGTTTAGCGCGGGCTTTAAGCTTCTTTCTTAGTCGGCCATTTTGTCCTTTACGGTCATTACGGCTAGGACGAAGAATAATGCTGCTATTCCGCTGAGGATGGTGAACTGTTGGGCAAGGTTGCCTATTCCGTATCCTTTTAGCATTATGCCCTCGAACAGTTTGTTGGCGTAGTACATGGGAATGAACCTGGCAAGTGTCTGGACCCAGCTTGGGAAGCTGTCAACGGGGATGAGCATTCCGCTTAGAGCCATGCTGGTCAGGGTGATCAATGGTACCATTTGGACTGCTTGAAGCTCGTTTCTTGCAAAGTTGGAGAGGAAGACGGCTAAGAATATGTTGAGCGAGGCATAAAGGACCGCGCCGAGGAGCAGCAAAGCGAAGCTTCCTTGGACGATTGCTCCGAAGATTCCTAGTCCCATGAAAAGAACGATGCCCGTCATTGCCAGTCCTAAGAGGAGAAGCGCGATTGAGTATCCGAGCAATCTTTCAAAGGCTGAAAGGGGCGTGGCGTAGAGTCTCGATAAGACGCCTGACGTGGTTTCTCTGACTATGACTATGAGAGAAACGAGGAGCACTGTTTGAGTCAGCACCAGAGAAATCACTGCGGGAATGCTTATGTCCAAGCTTGAGAACTGAATGCCCCCAAAAGCAAATTGTTCGCTCAGAACGACCCCTCCGCTGCCGAACGTGTTTTGCAGGGAACTCTGCAGTGCTGCCAGAACGGTAGCCTCAATCGTGGGGTTGGATCCATCAATGTAAACCGTGACTGGCGCGTCAATGCTCTGTCCAGCATTTCTTAGGGCTAATACTTCGGAAAAGTTTGCTGGAAATGCTATGGCAGCGTAATAGGTTCCGTTGTCCACGCCGGTCTTTCCTGAGTCAAAGCTTCCCTGGCTTAGTTTTACTCGATCATCCGATTGAAGTGAAGACAGAACCTCGTTGCCGAAATTGAAGCTAGTCGAGTTTTGTCCTGCATGAACAGTGTAGCCGGCGTCTTGGTTGTCAACCATGATGGGGAGGTTTTTCGTTTGTCCGCCCAGTACAAAGCCGAATATGAGCATGATTAAGGCAGGTATGAATATCATCAGGGCTATTGTGCGTCTGTCTCGGCGAATTTGGGTCAAGACACGCCACGTGACCGCAATGACTCTGCTTGGCGAGAAATTTCGAGTCTTACTCATCTGCCACCGCTCCTTCACTGAGTTTGAGGAAAACCTGCTCGATTGAAGAAGCCGAGTGTCTCTGCTTGATTTCTTCAGGCGTGCCATACTCGATGAGTTTTCCGGCTCGCATTAGCCCGATCCTGTTCGCCCTCTCGGCCTCGTCCATAACGTGCGATGTCAAAACAATCGTCAATCCGGCTTCGGCCAGCGATCGGAAGTAGTCCCAGAAGAAGGCACGGAGTACAGGGTCAATGCCGACTGTTGCTTCGTCGAAGAACACGATTCTGGGCTGATGTACGAGTGCGCAGGCTATGCTGACTCTGCGCTTCATTCCTCCAGAGAGGTTGTAGACAGCGGTTTTTCTTCGCTCATCCAATCTCAAAATGGGCAAAAGTTCGTCGAGTCTCTTTAGGAAGAAACTGCGGTCCATGTTGTAGAGCTTGGCGAAGAACCAAATGTTCTGCTCCACCGTCAAATCGCTGTACAAGGCATATTCCTGCGGAGCCACACCGATCGCAGCGGCGACGACTCTGCGTTTTTTCGGAACCTGCAAGCCGAGGACACGGATCTCGCCTGATGTGGGAAAGAGGCTCCCGGTAAGCATGCTGATGATTGTGGTTTTGCCCGAACCGTTCGCGCCGATCAAGGCGTAGATTTCCCCTCTCCCTATTTCCAGGTTGACTCCATCTACAGCTCTAATTGCTCCTTCCTTGTAGACTTTGACAAGGTTCGAAGTTTCGATGACCGGCTCCTTCACCGAGTATACGGAAGAATCAGCCAAAACATCACCGCCAACACTTGGCCAACGCATCGCAGTTTGCGCGTTATATTTCTTTTTTTGGTTTAGGAAGACATAGCGCACGGTTTGGATAAAACTTTACCCTTTTTCTCTCTCTCTTATACTGTTAATACCTCTCTTGCTTTCTACACCTCGACGCAAACAAAACAGACAAAACAAGTGCAGATGGAGCGCGCGCACTAAATCCTTAGATTCCATTTTCTGTGAAAGAAGGTCTTGCAAAATAGATTAACTCGGTCATGGACTTCCTGTGCGTGAATTTCTGTCGGTTCTTGTTTTATGATTTTTGCGTGAACCGCATGAGGTCTATAAGATAGAATGAGCTCTAAGTCCTTGCAATATATCTCGCCGAATTCCTTCATGATATCCGCTTTGAGGGATTGATAAAACCAGCCAAGTTCTTTTTCAGGCGCTTCTTCCATGGTTTTCATGAAAGAGTAAACCCGCAAAACGTGTTCAAGTGCTTTGCAATCCATAGCTATTGCTTCCGGATATTTTCCGTCATTTAGGTCAACTTCGGCTTTATTCTGGTAGTCTTTGTATGCGAGGTAGTCATCATGGCAGAGAGAATACGCCATCATAGGAAAGTGTTTCATGAAATCCAAATATAACTTCCGTTGATACTCTGACCATTCATATCTGAAATCTTTGTCTAGTATTTCTTTCTGATACTTATTGCAGAATCCTTGAAAGGTCAGAACCTCAATACCCTGAGAATTGGATTCGGTACGAAATTCCGCAATAAACTTCTTTGCGGGAATCCAACACGACTTCTTTGATTTTGCGTCTTTCACTGCGATTTTTTCCATTTTTTCCCAATGTGGCGACAAAATTATGCAGCAAAGTTGCGGGAATGTTCCTTTTCGCATTTTTTTGAGTGTTTGTAGCAGGAATTGATGCTTCTCTTTCAAGGAGGCAAGCAGGTCCTTCGGATTGGTTCCAAAGGGTAGTCCCTCAAAAACGGCGGGATTAATAAGCTCCCACCCTGTGTCATACTCACCAGTTACACTACCCTGCTCTCGAAAACCTTTTTGCATTCTGTCTTCCCAAGACGCTATTGGGGCTTCTGGGACTGGTTTGAAGCTTTTCTTGAATACACGATGAACAACGAACATGAAGAATGCTTCTGGGACAAATTCTCTGATAAAGCCAATAAGTTCGCCAAGTTTGACTGCCTCAACCAACGTAATCCTAAGAAGAGGGGCAGATTCAAGTTTACTAAGGTCATCAACGAGCCTTCCATAAACTATGCCATCAAGTTCAACTTGACTTTTCATGTTGAACCGTTTGCATTTTTTGGAATATCTGCTTTTCGTTTGAATGCGCTCTAGCGAGAGACATCTCCGCTCGTTTCATCGGTCTGGAAAGAAGAGGGCACAATATACTTTTAGGAGGTGGTAACCGTGGATAAGTTTCCAGAGTGTTTTGAACGGTTCGAGCGGGTCGTTGATGTTGACAGAATCAGAAATTTGCCCCACTTGAAGTTGGCTTTCTCTTCATGGGCTGGTCGAAAATGGCTTGACACGTACGGACAGAATGAAGCGTTGAGAGTTGAAGCTAGAAAACTTGGAATTCCCGTTTTTGTTGAAAGGAGAACTACAGCCCCTCGTGAAAGCAGGGTTGCTGTAACATGGAGACAAGAAGTTGTCACTGTGAAAGGTAGCTCTCAAGACCGTTACAGAGACCTCAAGACGGGTCGCTTTATAAGGAAACCTTAAATATCAGAATCGGCTTCAGCTTCCTTTGAATGGGCATATTCGATTTAATCGCATTGGCGTGTAATCTGATAATGATTGGCGAGTTTTTGAAATCAATAATAACAAAAAAACCTTACTGGCGCCGCGCGTTTCCGAGTTTCGGTATCTCGCGCGCGGCGCCTACATGGCCATTTTACAGGTGCTTTTCCTATAAAATTTTCCATCTGAATTTGGGTTTTCTACCATCATGACATAGGTCATAAGAACGCACTAGACAAGCGCGCGCTTTCGACTAATGCCCAAAGAAGGCATGCATGGACAAATCAAATAAGCAAAAAATCCCTGATTGTTTTCGGGTTAGAGAATGCCATATGAAACTGTCAAGATAATCAAGCTTTTATCAGATAGACCTCTATTCGGGATTGACCTTGATGATGATAATATTTGGAGACGCTTTCAACTTTACGTTGGTAACAGACCAGATATAACTGGCACAGTTGCAGAGCTACTGGATAGGAACGGGCAAATAAAACGTGTTATCTCTAAGGATTATACTTTTGAACTAGATGTGAAGCAATCTTACCTAGACAATGGAAAAACTTGTGAAACGCGCACTCTTATTCTTCCAAGAGAGTTAGTTAACGGATATGCGATTTCTGAGGGAATGCCAATACACTTGTTTCTAAACAAAACCATTAGAGACACAGATATGGAAGATATTTTTGGCAAAGAAACAGAAAACATATTTGATGAGATTGAGCGGGGGACAATGGATGTTGAACCGAAAAATGAGAAAGGAGAAATCCTGATTAGCTCTGATTTGTTAGTTGTGACCAAGTTTGAAGAGGGTTTCTATTCTGATTTAGCAATGGAGACGAATCGCGCTTATTACTATAAGCTTCCAAATGCAACATTGGTATTATTAAGAAAAATATTTGAAAATCTAATAGTTGACTTGCTTCAACAGAAATTTGGAGAAGAAGAAATAGACCTCTATTATTCAGTCAAAGATAACAGGCATCACAGTCTGAACCGTTTAATTCCTAACATGAGAACAAAATTCGATGAGTTTAGAAGATATAATGAATCTTTCTACAGAGACAAGGAAGACTTCCTTAGATTCTTGGGAGAAATAAGACAACACGGAGACGCATGTGCACATGTTTTCTCACCTTTTGAAAAAGATATGAATAGAATCGGGGTTTTGAAACCTTTCGTCAACAAGTATTGCACAGAGATACTTAGCATGATTCACAAAATCAGAGAAATGCAGGCTCTAAGTGGCTGAGACAGACACAGAGAGATAGTGACTGATTGAAAGAAATTATTCACGCGTGCGCGTGTGTTCTTTTATTTGGTTTTTTTAGAGAGAGAAGAAGACAAAACTTTACCCCTGAAGAGCTGATAGGCACGCAAGCCAACGTCCATCTAGAGTTCCCAGACGCTCCGGAGATCAAGGCCAAGAAGAGACGTGGCAGGAACCAACTCGGATACTACCACATTGAGGAGGGCGGACACTTCGGAAAGAAGACAAAACAATGGAGAAGATCTTGATCCATTATTTTTCCGGCAGTTAGATCGCTTGTATTTTCCCCAGAGTTAATCTATTTTGCCCCAAAAGTGGAGTTTGTTTTCAACTCGCCACGCGACAAATTCACTTGTATGCGCTGTGCGCTATACGTGGTTTCCGAATTGTCTGGCCACTAATGCGATGTCTCTCATGTTGACCGTGCCATCGCCGTTGATGTCCGCGTTGGGGTTCCAGTTGATGTCGCCGGGATTAGAGCCAAAACACCTAGCAATTACTGCTATGTCTCGCATGTCAACCTTGCCATCGGACACACCCTTCGAACCCGTGATGTCGCCCGGAATTGAGACTGTCACCATGCCGCCTGTGCAATTATTGTTGTTTGCAGTAGTAGCCCAGAGAGTGTAGTTTCCATAGGCGATGCCAGTGGTGTTCCATGTGAAGCAGGCAGTTGTCGAGTTCCATCCAGACACGTTAAGGACACTCTGGGTTCCTATTAGGGTTCCGTTAGCATACAATGAGACGTCGGAAGTCGCGTTGGGTCCTCCTAAATCTGCAACTGTCGCATTCACTTGCATACCAAAGCCTTGGCCCACGACAGTTTTGGAAGACACAATGTTTATCGGGGCCACATTCGCCTCGGCTCCAACGACATAGGCCTGCGTTTCGTTTTCTGTTATGGTACTGTTGAAGTCTAGCACAGTAATGGTTGGTCCAGTAGTACCCTGCCAAAATACTTCCTGCTCATAGGTGCCATTACCCGAACCAGTCACATCAAGATGATAAGTGCCGGAAGGATCAAAAACCAGCAAAGTCTGGTTCGAAATCCAAACACCGTTGTCGATCTGGATATCAACAGTTCCTGAAGTCGCATTATAGCCCACGCAATTTCCGAGTTCGTCAAACAAGTCAAGATACACTGGGCACTGAGCAGTGACAACAAGGGTCTTTGGAGGATTACCTAAACTGCTGACCATAGGTGCTTGGGTTGAGTGGCCATCAGGGTCAATTCCAAAAAAGATCCCTTGATCCTGTGCCCCGGATTGATACCCAAAACCTCCAGCAGGTTGTCCTTGAGCTGTGAAAAACATTAATCCTGTCGAACTTTCTCCTGTTGATTGGTGGAACCCAACAATAGCGAGGTTCAATGCCGTCTGCCATGTGCCCCCAATATTTGTTGTTGTTTCGCAGGTAACAGTGCCCGACCCACTACTGAAATCAGCTTGTCCTCCGCCAGCAGGCCCAACAATAACAAAATTGGGAGCGACAATATTCCAAGTGGTACTGATAAACTCGCAGGCTATATAGGCGCTACTGGTTAACACCAGCTTATTGGATACCCACGAAAACCAAGCTATGTCATTTTCCATGTGCAGCTTATTGTCAGTGCCAATATAAGACTTGAAAACCATGCTGTCACCTGGAATATTTACCCAATAGTTCGGACATTCGTCGAACGGATTGCTCTTGTCGACATAAATATCGTTCCCCTCCCAATAGCATGACCAAATAAACATGCTCGCACGAGAATAAATCCCCTTGCCGGCCGTCAAATTCATTTCCATACAATTCTGACACCAATACACTTCCGGGTTTTGTGCATCCTTGTTGCCCGTGTACAAATAGAAATTCTGTTGAAACGTGAAGTTGGTATTCGCAACAAGACTTGTCGCACCTGTTATCGTGCTTGAAATTCCTTTCAAACTCACGACGGGGCTGAATGTAACAAACTCCACAATTCCTGCACCGTTGACCGTTATGCTGCCCGATGCTGGCGAAATGGTATAACCTGCAATTGGAGTGACAGAAAAAGTATAGACGTTAGGGGGTACATTGAATACTGTTTTGTTCGTGCTTGACGACAATGGTTCATCCACATCAGGGCCGTTGAGCGTGACGACCCAGTTTGCTCCATCAGGTAGGCGTAGGCCCGACTCGGTGAAGGTGACGACACAGGTTGGCACGGACATCACTATGGTGACAGTGAAGTTGCCAACATTGTTGTAGTTGGAGCCATTCTCATCGTTTACAGCGAAGATAAGCTCTCCTTCTCCATTGGCGGGGGTAGGTCCACTTCCAACAAGAAAGATTGGCCCGTCACCTATCTTGGCTATTAGCGCTCCAACTGGTGCCCCCGGCAAGATAGGATTTTCAAACCCACTTGAAGAAGGCCAAGAAGGGTCCCCATCTGGACCCGCCCAATCATAACCCCCATCCCAGCTCACTCGACCTGTCGCAGTGATAGAGACAGTGTCACCAGAAGAAAGAGAAATGCCTGAATCAGCCCAAGAATCTGGAGGAGGATTTTGACCAGCTGTCCCGGGAACACTCACGGTTACAGAACCCGCACTTGCTGGCCGACTCTTATACGCCACCACTAACGCGCTTATTAGAAGCAAAAACAGTAATACAACCGAAGAAGTCTTCCTAGACAACCTAACTCCTTTCCTCCAACTGTAGAATCAGCCTATCGCCTTATAAAGGATTTGTGAAAGAAAATTCCATACCTGTCCCGATGGATGGACCAAATAGGGATTAGTTTTACTAAAACCTTTTTCCCTTTTCTTCCCCGTTTATTTTCCCGGTTAGATCTTCCGGGAAATAGGGGAAAAACAGTGTGTGTTAGAGTGTGTGTTAGAGTGTGTGTTAGTGTGTGTGCCGGTCTCTCTGTGTGTATCGGTGGGTATCGGTATCGGTCTCAGTGTGTGTTAGTGTGTCAGTGTTTCTGGTTGTAGTTGTGGGTGGCGTGGTGTGTGTGTCGCGTTGCTTCTTTAGGATAAAACTTTACCCCCAACCCAACCCCAAAGAGAGACTTAACTAAGATAGTCAAATCGTTTCTCAAAATTCCTTCTAGCTTCGGTGTTGCGCGCATCTCGAAGCTTTTCAACATATGACTTTAGATAGTCTCTCAAATCAATGATTAGACAATCACCGTACACAATAAATTATTTCCTTGTAACGCACTTAGGTTTATTTCTGAGAACGGCTAATCATAGGTTCAGGAAGAAACAACTTTGGCATTAAAGGTTCTTCGCTTGGCAATGCCAATAGTAGTCGTCACAATTATTGCGTTACTGATATTTGTTGCACCACTGGTACCACAGCACCAAATTCATATCAGTGTTTTAGAAGGAGGACTCAAGGTAGAATCTCCCGAAACTGTCATGGTTACGTATTTTTCAACATGGCTTCCGCGTTCCTATCCACATGGAGTTTACACCTTAGAAATCATAGCTCAGGATGGAGTTACCCATCAGAATGTTTCAACTCAATTTCTGCGCAACATCCCTCTAGGAGATTACATTGTTTTGTTACAAAATGTCAGTTCTGCACCAAAATGGTACAATCTGGACATAGTAGTTTCGTCCACAAGCGCACGCGCTGAATATTTCTACAGTGGAGCACAGTTCTAGAATTGTTAGTAGAGAAATTATTTAGATCGAACAGAATCTGATTTAGTTAGATTAGAGGATTCTTCTATTGGTATATATTAGTCACATTCTCGCCTTATTAACGTAGAAGGAGAAAGAAATGAAGACTAAAACCGTAAAGATAGCTCTGGAAGGCTTCGGCTCTTATTTGGGAATGGAAAAAGGCTGCTTCACAGTCAAAAACAGAGAAGGACAAACAGACAGGTATCCACTGTTTGAAAACCTCATAGACGAAATCAAAATCAAAAGCGGAAACACAATTTCTTCTGGAGCATTAGCCTGTTGCGGATTCTGGGGAATAGACTGTTTGTTTCTAACTCAGAAAGGAAAACCTGTTGCTATGCTCAGAACTTTAGATGATGATAGCCACGTTAAAACTAGGATTTCTCAGTATGAAGCATTGAACGCTCAGAAAGGAAAACAAATAGCTAAACAACTCGTTCTCTCTAAGCTTGAAGGACAAAATCAAGTTCTCAGCAAATACGGATTAAGAAAACATGATTATTCAGTTGTGGAAAAAATAAAGAATTTAGATGCTGAGGATAACGCAAAACTCAGAACTAGACTAATGAGCATTGAAGGCCACTACTCAGAAAATTATTTTGCTCAAATATTTGGTTTGTTCTCTTACTCTCTCAGACCTGATTCTAGAAAAACATTCAAGGCTTACGATGGAATAAACAACCTCTTCAATTTGGGCTATGAGATTCTATCGTGGAAGGTTCAGTATGCACTAATCAAAGCAAAGCTTGAACCTTATCTGGGATTCTTGCACAGCATAGCAAAAGGAAAGCCTAGCCTAATCTGTGACTTCCAAGAACTCTATCGCCATTTAGTGGATGATTTCATAATTGAATACTGTGGCAACCTTCACAAACAAGATTTTACCGTTAAGAAAGAAGATTTCTCAGCAAACAGAAAAGGAAAAAGAGAATATTTGAAAGACTTTCAAACACTTAGTTTCGTTAAAAGTTTGAATCAATATTTCGAGAATAAAATAGTTCTTCCAAGAGTTAGAAGAGGGGAACAGCAAGAAATCGAGACCCTGATTAACGAAGAGGCTCTACTGCTTGCCATGTATCTGAGAAATGAAAGAGATTCATGGAATCCAAGAATTGTTACGTTTTAGCAATCCTGTAAACAACTTCACCAACATGCTGAGGTTTGACCGAAACAAGTCTCAAAAACCAAGCCTCAACTGCACTTCTAGTATCTGTCAATTCATTCGTTGAAGACTGCATTAAAGCTTGCATCGAAGCGCCCAGAAAACCATCAAAAATCTTTAAGTGCTCAAATTTTTCCCAAGGCTTAACCGTATCCTTAACAATCATGCCATTCTTTTCCAATTCTCTTAGAATTTTCGCAAGAGACTGTCTACATAGACCAGTGGCCTTCTGCAATTGAGGAAACGTGAAGTTTCCACGTTCACCAATCAACATCCATACACGCTGTTGGTTGTCTATTTTTTTCATTTTTGACCTTTCGCCCTGAGCATCATGAACCTTCTTTTCGTGTCCCCTGTTCATTCTCAAGGTTTCTCACTAACTTAACAATGTGTTAAAACAGTCTTTAAAGGCTATGCCTCTACTGCAATATTCACAGAAAGGTGTATTAACTCTATGAAAGCGATACAATCAAAGGAAAAGGTGTATCAGCCTCAAAAGAGGTTACACCTCACATCAGGGTTACCCACTGTTGAGAGTGATACACTTAACATAGTTGACCATGTGGGCACGTTCACGATAAACCTGATTCTTCAATCAGCCTTTCAAAATATACCCATCAACTCTTTAGATTATCATCCATTGAGCCTTTTGATTCTAGGCAAAGCTGGAACAGGTAAAAGTCGGCTTTTAATGACCATGCACACCCTCAGAAAGAAATACTTGGACTTCGTAACATACACGGACGACATAACGCCCAAGTTTCTTGTGGAATTTCTCAAAGGCGTTGAGAAAGGAGAAAAGCGATTTCTTGCAATACCTGATTTTCAAGTGATAACTCACAGTCATGGAAGAAAAACATACGGGACAACAATCTCAATATTCCGACAGATGATAAGTGACGGAGTGGGCAACCTTGACGATTACGGTTTAGAGTTTCACCCTAAATTTTTGGTAAGAGCAGGTCTCATAACTGCAACAACAATTGCAAGTTATAGTCAATTTGCGGAGAGATGGAAGAAAGATGGTTTTCTCTCAAGACTGATTCCTTACAGTTTTGTTCACAGTAAAGAAACAATCGACCAAATTCTGAAGAATATCGCGTTACAAAAACCTGATTCTCTGAAGGATTTTCGATATGTCATTAACCGAAACCCTCAACCTATCAAGTGTGATTCTCAGCTTTTGTTACAGCTTAGAGGATATGCAGAACCATTAGGAGAAAGAACAGAAGCGTTACCTTACCGTTCAATGAATCAGTTAATCTCTCTTGTCAAAATGACAGCAATCATCAAGGGAGATTCCCAGATAAAACAACACCATGTCGATACGGTGATAAAACTTCTCAGTTACATCAACTACGATTTTAACGCAATATGAGGTGGGTGAAGCACATTGACAAAAACTAAAGGTGTATCGCAAAGACAAATCCGTGTTATCAGAAGCTGTGCGCGCAAAGGATGGTCTGCAAATCGGATTCAACAAAAGCTAAGAGCTAGACACATCGGTATGAGAAGACAGAAGCTTCTAGGTTACGTCCGAGAGTTTAAAGGACAACCTGCAAGGCCAAACGTTGAAAGATACACAAGAATAAGATACCGTCCTAGACCTCCATCAGCACAATTCACATTTTCAAAAAGAGTTATTCTTCGAGGAAGATGGAAAGGCAAAAACAAACAGATAGAGAAAACGGAAAGAGGCAATGTTCTGAAAGATTGGGTAATACGTGAAATGAGCAAAGCAAGACATGGAGAGGATTGGGATTCTCGCCCACAAGTCATTTCACAATAAAGAATTGCATGTGTCCGTCTATGGTTCGCATGACGGAAAAGGCAAAAGGTGGGAGCTTTCAGGAACAGCAAAACAGCTTAAACCTGCCTTAAAACTTGCAGTTCTTCATCCTCCCGAAAGTCGTTTTCCGCGTTATAATCCTTTTCCAAACGTGGTATTAGGCGATTGGAATAACGATATTGTTAAGGTTGATTGGGATGAGAGACCGTATTCAGAAGTTAAACTTTTCAGTAGATTGATGAATGAAAGGTATAATCTTGATGGATTCATAATTTTGCAGTCAAGCACGACACTGCACAAGGTTAGAGATGAAAGTCTTGACAGAATTGCTTATGAATACAGAACAAAAAGCTTTCACACCGTATTCAACCGTCAAGTTTCTCATGAAGAGTTAAACAGTATTCTTGCATGGTTGTGTCTGTTTACGAAAGACAATAAGCTGATTACTTGGTATCTTCTACAGAATATTAAAGGCACATATACGCTTAGAGTTGGCTTCAAGGGAAAGAAGGAGCCTCCGAAAATAGTTTATCGTTTCGGCAATCAGGATAAGCAAATTGCAGCGTATCTTTCTAATCGGGATTTTGTCTTTAACTTTCTTGAAGAAGAATCGAGAAATTTCAGGAAGGTTAAAAACAATGAGTGATTTTGAAGATTGGAGCAAGAAATTTGAAGAGCAACGGAGAAAAAAGATTCAGGACATTCTCAAACTTGCTAAAAAACACTGGCCTATTCCATACGAGAAATTCGTTCACCTTATATTTCTTGAGTTAGGTTTGAGTTACAATCAGAATCAGAAGAGAGGCGTTTCCAGTAAAGAACTTGATTCGTTGATTTCTGTTGGAAACTTGTCTTAGGAAAAAAGAGAAACGGTTTGTTAGTGATCTATTATGGATACTAGCGCGCGCTTTTCATCCTTGCGCGCGCTCTATATGAATGTCAACCTTTACCGAGATTTTTTCTCTCTCTGGACCATATTCTGATGCTTTCATGAATGAAGAGCAAGGTCGCTAACAAACTGACCAATACATGAAAAACATATTCTGTCGTCGGCTGCGGTGGTTTGTAAATGGTCAACTCAACCATTAACACAAAGAAGAAGAAGCAAGCGTAAAAAACGAATCTGGGAATAAACATACTCTTTATCCTAATCAAATCACCCAACAAGACACTATCAACCACGTACCCGTTAGGTGTCTGCCTTACCAAGCCAACATCTTCAAGTTTGTTCAGATGGTAGGAAGCAAGTGAGGGGCTGCTAAGGTTCAACTTTCTCTGAACTGCTCTAATACTCAACGGTTTGCCTTCTTTTAGAAGAAGATGATAAACTTTGAGAGTCAAATCTTTGAGAACATCGCTCTGTTCATCTGACGACATGCCAATCAAGGAAGCTGTGAATCTTTCTATATTCTTAAGCGATTCGTGTTCAAAAAAATTAGTACACCTGTTCAAAAGCGTAGAAATAAGTGATAGCCAGAAGCAATTCATGATGGTGTTTGTATGAAGGAACACGGAAAAGAAATTCTAACCGCTATTTCACTTGCCGCATTAGTCGTATTCGCCTTGTTCTTGGCAAGCAACCTGTTTACGCCATATCTGAAACTGCCAAGCATTTCTCCAACGCCCTTTGCTTTCGCATGGTCGGAAGGAAACAATGACACCGCAAACAGCACTGTCGCCCTCGTGATCTCTACGCTGTCTCCAGAATTCACGTTTATAAACGCCAGTGGTAGGATTGATGAGCAGGTATTTCTGAGAACATTTGGGATACCTACGGGTCTTCCATTGTCAGGTCAAGCAGACTTTAACATAACGTCGACGTCGATGACGTCCTTTGGCTATCAACCTCAGACCATAGTGTGCAAAGCTGAGGATCTTGCCCTGAACGGATCATTTAGCATGACCGTAACTTTGGACACGACGATTTATACCACTCTCGAAGCCACACAGAATGTTGATTTAGGCACATATGTTTGCTCGAATGAATCGTATACTATCTCTCAAATCGGTAACCAGAGCCAAAGTTCGAGTGTAGGCCAGCCCACGTGGAACAATTCAGGTTACTGGCAACCTACGGTGAACGGGGGAATGGAAATTCAGGATTTGTCTGGCGCGAACTGGGGAATGGAAACTAAAGATTTGTCTGGCATGCTTCAGGGTTCAGGAAACGCTTCAATCACCTTTCACGCAGTAATTCACGCAGAGGTGGACTATGAAACAACAATAAACGGAGTGAACACGACGGGTGTGAATACGGCCTCGTGGGAAGGAAACTTGTCAGTAGTCCAAGTCACATATGACCAGAGCACGATAGTATGGATGGAACAGCAACTTCAGGCAATTCAACTAACCGCGCTGACGGTATCCGATTGATTTTGACGTCCTCGAAACTCGAACTATAATCTCGAATGGGCAAGTGCGCGCGGTCCCAACCTTCCTTCTTTTCTCTTTTTTTGGGTTGGGTTGGGATAAAACTTTACCCCCAAACTCAAGAGAGTAAATGAATCTGTGGAAACGACGGAACGATGCTGCGACGATGCAAGAAGATTTAGTTTTGTACATTCATAGTGCGCGCTGAGAATTAGCGTTTCTTCTTTTGGCTTTCTTGATTCGTTATTTCATTCTTGTTTTCCGATGACGGAACAGAACTCTCGGAAGTTGTCTCTGTTGAGGCCTCTTCCACTTGTATCGGTGATTCTTCGAGTGCTGCAGCCCAGGTCTGCATGTGTACCTCGTTTGCCTGGTTCAATTCATTATTCTGGTTTTCTGCTTCTTGTCTGGCCTGCTCTAATCTGTTCTCCAGATTATTGATACTGGCGTCAAGCTGAGACAGGTCCTGCCGCATTTTCTCGTTGCAATTTGCGAGTTCAACTATCATCATTTGTTCAAGCGCTTTCAATCTCTCCTTTTTCTTTTTCTTTTCGTCTGTTAACGAGCGCCTTTCAGCCTCTAAATTTGCTCTCCTGTCTCTTAGTTCCGAAATTTCCTTGGGCAAACTCATTTCGGGTCACTAGGAACATGATTACATCTCCAGAATAACTGGTTTGTGAATTTGAAATCCGTATTAGAGTTCAATGCACACGTTACGGACGTGTAAGTTCAAGCATGTCCATGCACAACTACTTCAGCCATACATGGACAAGTAACTTGAAACAAAGAACGCGCGCTTGTGTCCGTTGTGGCCGTAGGTGTATTTAGCGCGTGCTTTTCAGCTTGACTGGAACCTTAGTGCGCGCGCTCCATAATCGTGCTTCTGTATTTCGGCAATTGGGTGTGAGCTCTTTCTAAGTTAGTCGACCAATCGAAATATAACGCGAGTTTGTTTGGGATAACACTTTATCCCTGTTGGAAGAATTTTCAAGCTAGACTTTTTCTAAGTAGTTAATTAAGTTTTCAAAGATCAGTTTCCCGTCGCCGTGTTCCGGCATCTTCTGGTGTCTTGTCCAGTCAGCTTGTTGCCACCAGTGGAATGCTCTTTCAGGATGAGGCATCAGCCCGAACACTGTTCCTTCGGGGTTGCATATGCCTGCTATGTCGTGGAAAGAGCCGTTCGGATTCGTAGGGAAACTGTCTTCAGCGTACTCGCCGTCTTTGTTGCAGTACCGAAAGACGAGTTGATCATTTTCTCGAAGCTTCTCCAGATACTGCTTCTCTTTCTCTTTCGGGAATAGGAACCTGCCTTCGCTGTGTGCAACCGGCACGCGAAGGACCTTTCCTTTTGGAATTTGTGAGGTGAACGCGCATTTGCCGTTGTTTTCGTGTTTTAGGCTTATCCAGCGGCAGTTGTATCCTGGCGGAAAGTTTGTTGCCAAGCCCGCTTCGGGATAGGGGCTCATTCCTTCAAAGCCTGGCAGCAGACCCGTCTCGACGAGCACTTGGAAACCGTTACAGATCCCCAGAATCAGACGGCCCTCGTCAACGAAAGCCTTTAACTCTTTGCCCAGCTTGGCCAGGATCCACTTCGCCCATATAGCCCCAGCCCGAACGTAATCTCCATAAGAAAAACCTCCTGGAAAAACAAGCACATCATACTCCATTAGACTCTTTCTCTTCACAACCTCATTCACATGCACAACCTCAGCCTGCACACCCAACGCCGCGAACGAAAGCCTCGTCTCCGCATCACAATTAGTCCCACCCACACGCAAAACACAAACCCTAATGTCCCCACGCTTCACAACTCACACCCCACTACTCAGCGTACGTTTCCAACTCTTCAACAAATCACCCAACGAAACGTCAACAACCACTCCGCCACCTAGTCCCTTAACACACAGCCGAGGAGACCTCGTAACCTTGCCAACCTCAGCACAAACCACGCCCTTCATCAAAGCCTCAAACTCGTCCCGAGCCTTCCCAGAAACCTCCACAAGAAACCGGCTGTTCGACTCCGAAAACAAGACAAAATCGTCACGCTCCAAACCTTTCCTAGGAATCTTGCGCAAATTCAACTCCAAACCGTAACTTCCGGCAAAGGCCATTTCCGCAGTAGCCACGGCCAAACCGCCCTCAGACAAGTCATGACACGCCTTAACCAAACCACCGTCAATAGCCTTAGTAACCGCCCTGAACGCCTTCCTAGCCTGAGCACCACGCACGTTAGGAACAGACTTGCCCATGCACCCCTTCAGCTTGTAATATTCTGAGCCGCCCAACTCCAGAAGAGTTTCGCCCACAACGTAGACAGAATCGCCAGGAGCCTTAACGTCCATCGAAACCGTTGAACGAATGTCGGGAACAAATCCTAAAGCCGTAATCAGAAGCGTCGGCGTCACAGGTCCCAGTGGCGACTCGTTGTACAAGCTGTCTTTTCCAGATATGAATGGCGTCCCAAACGCAACGGCAAAGTCGTAACACGCCTTACAAGCTCGCACCAAGCTGCCCAACCGTTCAGGCCTCTCGGGATTGCCCCACGTGAAATTGTCCAACAACGCAATTCTTCTCCCGCCGACGGCAACGTTGTTTCTCACGGCCTCATCAATCGCCGAAGCCGCCATCCAGTAAGCATCAATCCTCCCGTAACTCGGGTTCATCCCACACGAGATGGCTATGCCCTTCCAAGAATCATCCAGCGGCTTCAACACGGCCGCATCGTTCGGCCCGCCGAACTCGCCCTGCAACGGCTTAAGCACCGTGTGCCCCTTCACCTCATGATCATAACTCCTCACAATACTCTCCTTGCTCGCAACATTGGGCGATGCCAAAACCCGCATCAACACGTCGTTCAAGTCTTTAGGCTCTGGAAACGTCGGCTCTGCATCGCCTGCAGGGCGGTACTCTGCCGTCCTCGTGATCCTGGGCGGCTTGAAAAGGAAAGCAATGCCCACCTCCCCAACCCTCTCACCCAAATAATCAAGCCTCAACAACCCGCCGGAAATCAGTCTCCCGATAACCGTCGCCTCAACATCCTCTCCGCCAAAAATTTTGAGAACCTTTTCAACGTTGTCAGGCGGCACCGTTAGCAGCATTCTTTCCTGGGATTCTGAAACGTAAATTTCCCACGGAGCCAGCCCCACATACTTCAGGGGCACTTTGTCAAGGTCAACTACTGCTCCGCGACCGTACTTGTTGGCTGTCTCGCCAACGGCCGATGACAAGCCTCCGCCGCCCAGATCCGTTATGCCCGAGGCTAGCCTCAAGTCTCGGACCTGAACAATCGCCCTCTTCAACTTCTCCTCCTCAACAGGGTTCGCAATCTGCACTGCGGGCCGAGAAACCGTCTCAGACTTCTCAGTCAGCTCCGCAGACGCAAAAGTCACGCCGTGAACACCGTCCCTGCCCGTCTTTCCACCCGCGAGCACAAGTGCATCACCGGCCTGTGCATCCTTCCTGAACTTGTCAAACGGAAGCAGGCCCACGCAGCCGCAGTAGACGACAACGTTGCCAGTGTAGCTCTCATCGAAGTATATCGCGCCGTTCACGGTTGGGATTCCCATGTTGTTGCCGTAGCTTCCTATCCCTGCCACGACACCCATGTACACGTATCGAGGGTGCTTAACACCGGCCGGCAGCTTTTCATATTCAAAATCCAAGGGCCCAAAACCCAGCACATCAGTGCACGCTATCGGATCTGCCCACACGCCCAAGATGTCCCTTATGACGCCGCCAGTTCCCGTTGCCGCACCGCCGAAGGGCTCAACAGCCGATGGATGATTATGCGTCTCAACCTTCACCGCCACGCCATAGCCCTTTTCAAAGTTCACGATGCCCGCGTTATCCTCAAAAACGCTGAAGCACCAGTCCGGCTTAATCTTCTTCGTCGCAGCCGCAATGTACGTTTTGAAAAGACCGTTAACCACTTTTCCGTCAAACCTGATCCTGTCCTTGAAAGTCTTGTGAAAACAGTGCTCAGACCACGTTTGACCGATTGTCTGCAGCTCCACATCGGTCGGGTTTCTTCCCCGCCTGCTAAAATGCTCCTTGATCATCTTCATCTCGTGCAGGCTCAGGGCCAAGCCAAGCTCTCGGCTGATTTCCAGAAGCTGCTCGTCAGACGCCCCAAGAACCTTCACGTCAACAAGTGAAAAACGGGCTTTCCTGCGCACAAACAGGCTCGCCGACGCCGTCATCTCGTCTCCTCAACACGAATCACATAATCATCCTTAGTCGGGTTCGCCAAAAGCCTCTTACACATCTCCACAGCCTCACCCTGAGCCTCCCTCTTGCTGGAGGCATCAAGAACAAACGTGTAGACTTTTCCCACATTGACAGCTTCAACCCTGTAGCCCAACTCTTTTAACAGACCGGCAGTGGTCTCGCCCTCAGGGTCACTTTGGCCCGGCTTCAAGCTGACTTCGATTTTGAGACGGTACTTCATAGGCTAAACTGGGCAAAACAAGATTTAAACGCTTTCCACACTATCAAGGCAATCGCTACTTCGGCTTGATAGTAAACTTGTTTGTCATGGTCCTCGTCCTGAATTTTCCTCTAATGCTTCAGCCAAGTCTGATTTTTTGGGATTTGACAAACAGCAAGAAGCAAATTTGTTTTTGATACCAAACGATGCCTCTAGCTTCCATAAACATTAAATCTTTTCGTATCGTAAGATAAGATTAAGGTGCGTCATGCAAAGTCCTTTCCCCGATAATATACGTGCGCATTTCTCGTTGTTGCATGACGCATCCCACCAAAAAAAAACACGATTTTTCTTCCCTGACTCTTTCGAGTTACCATAGGATTCTTCTCTCAAGCCTTGGCTCGTCTTCAGACGAAAAGGAATAGTGCCGCCAAACAGTTCTTGCAGGCGAACGCTGCAGAACCCGCCAAATGGCAAACATTAAATACGACTCTGGGAGTCTTCCTCGATGGGGGAAGAATCGTTTGATGCAATGGAATATTTTTTCAGATTCAGATGTTCCGCCAACTGTGGAGCCCGAACCAATTTCGCAACCGCCGATTGAACCTATTGAACCTGTTGGAAAGTCTAGAAAGAAGTTGTACGTGCTCATAGGGGCTGTTGCAGTTGCGGCCGTGCTCATCGCCGTCGTACTTGGATCCATACCCCCGGTTCCCCAAGGATTAGGGGAGAAAATTCCGTACAGCCTCAGCTTCAACGTGGGAGAAAACCTCAGCTATAGCCTGTCTGCCACAGTGAATGAAAACGGACAGCAAGTGACCGAAACTGGAAACATGAACATGAGTGTTGTGGGTTTCGACGGTGAAAACTACACCATCAACGAGCCGACACATCTCGAAGCAGAAGGAATCCCACTCGACACATCAGTCACACTGATAATGAACAAAGCTGGGAAATTGGTTGGAACATCTAACGGTCCGTCCGAGCTTCAGAACGCCTATTCAATACTTCAGGGCAACACAATGACCCCTATGTTCTTCAACACATCAGAAATCCAAGTAGGCCAAACCTACCAGTTTCCGATCAACTTCAGCAACTCAACCATGAACATAAGTGGAACGGTGAACACCAAAGTCGCCGACATCGAAAACATCACTGTGCAAGCAGGCACCTACAAAACTTTCAAGCTGGAAATTTCCACAAACAACTTTCAAGTTACAAGCCAAGGCAACAGTGCGACCTTCAGCATGACAGCGCAGATCCGAATGGACTACACAACCTGCCACGTCATCGACTTCAGCTTACAGGAAACAGGAAATTCAGAAGGATCAACGATGAGCCTCTCAATGTACATGGCACTGACTGCAGACACAACACAATAGCTTATGCAACGTTCTAAAACGCTTTCCACACTAAATGCAAAGGTTACTTCAGAGCAATCTTCTTGTTCTTGTAAAGAATCTTGACCCCTTCGGCATGCGTCACGCGACCTATCACCTCAGCCGCCATGCCCATCTTGCCCAAAACACCTGCTGCGGTTCTGTCGCGCGCGCGCCACCGCTCCGCAACCGTACTTGTTCGCCGTCTCACCCACCGCAGAAGATAAGCCCCCACCGCCGGGATCAGTAATGTGAGAAGCCAAACCCAAATCCCGAATCTGAACAATAGCACGTTTGAGTTTCTCTTCTTCAACAGGGTTCGCAATCTGCACACGCGCGCGCCTACTGACGAGCACGAGCGGTTTCACTTACGAATTATTCAGTCCAAAACCGACATCTTCGTCTTTAGCGTTTCAAATCTAGGTTTACATTATCCAAAGGAAACATATGCTGCCCGTGTTCATGCTCAATTTATAATTGCCTCCTTCAGAAAAAAATTATTAATTAGGTCCTGCTATTCATAATTAAGGAAGATTTTGATTATGAAAAATTTGCTAAACATTCTGATCGTTGACATCTTAATCGTAATTCTTGTATTGGCAGCACATGCCTCATCGGTAACGTTTTCGGACACTTGGGCAAACAGCAAAGGCATTGATGTCACTGATGGTGGCTTGTGGACCCGTCAAGTGGTCGCGAGTGGATCTATCAACATTTCAAGCTCCATCGTTGCTGCTGGCGACAATTATTCGTTACATTGCACCGCCAGCTCTGCTTCGAATGGCGGCTCAGCTTACGTAGAGAAAGATTTTGCCACCGCTTTGCAAACTGCATACGCCAGTTGCGAGGTTTATTTTGTCAGCTTCGGAGATCCCGTATGGACAAACAATGGATCTGCCCAAATGACCAGATTTCTTAGACTACGAGGATCGCAAGAGGGGAACGCTATTGCCTGTGCAGCGATAACTCTTGTTGACGGAGTCCCCGAATGGTGCTTGCATTATCGAGATGGGAACCAAATTTTTCATTGCATTCCCACCGCGTCTCATCTGCCAAAATTGGACACGTGGTACACGGTGACGGCCGGAGGATTCGTCGATTCAACTCATGGATGGTCAACCTTATGGGTAAACGGTGCAATGCTAATACAAGAGACAAACCTGAACAACAGTGCTATCGGTGAAGTCAACGCCTTACAGGTGGGTATTCCAACAGCAAACGTGAATTTACAACAGGCAGAAGTCTACATTGACAACGCCCAGTTCTCCACTACTTCTCTCATAACTACTTCACCAATTTCTCTTCCAATCATAATAATCATAATTGTCGTGATTGCAGTCGTTGCCGTCGCAATCGTTTGGGTAAGAAAACATGCCTATTCGAGAAGAAAATCGAAATCGTGATCGCTTGAACATGGCCGCTAGCAGCCTTGATTCCGCGCGCCCGAGTAATCAAAGGAGCTTGGCATACCAAATTCGCGCCGCTTGCCTACAATTCCCCTTGCTGCTCATATTCTTCTGGGTTGTAATAATCCCCGTCGCAAAAGCATTGCTTTACCTCGACATAGCATCAGAAGCTCGCACCCTGAAAATATGAGAAGGAAATCTCATAGACGAGCAGATGAAAGTTAGTTCAAAGCAATCTTTCTGTTCTTGTAACGAACCTTGACCCCTTCTCCACTTGTCACGCAGCCTACCTTCTCGGCCTCAGTGCCTGCCCGCTTAAGAATATTCAGCGTCTTCTCACAGTCTTCCTTGTCGACTATGAGGGCGAAGCCCCATCCCATGTTAAACGTCTTAAACATCTCCTCATCCGAAATCGACCCTCCCAACTCCGCAGCCGACCTCTGAATTAAACTGAATATCGGCTGAGGCTCAAAATTGTCAAACTCGAACCCTATGTCTCCTGAAAACTCTCGGAGCCTGTTAAACTTCAGATAAGCGTCACCCGTCACATGCACCGCGGCCTTGACTTCAACCTTCTCCGCAACAGCCAGAAAAGGCTTAACGTATATCACGGTTGGCTCCAAAACCTCCTCAACCACAGCCCTGTCCAAACCCTCAGGAACCATATCAGCCTCAAACTTTCCACCCCACCGCTTAAACAACACCCTCCTAACAAGAGAGATACCGTTACTGTGAACTCCCGAACTCCGCAAACCCACTATCACATCTCCAGGCTTCACATTCTTGCCCCAGATAACCTTGTCCTTGGCCACCGCACCGACAGAGGCGAACACCATGTCGAAACCCTTGCCCTCTGTCAAACCTTTGATGAGTTCGACAACATCGCCGATCTCGCCGCTAGGCACCACACACTCAGCATCCTCCGCGCCCTTCACAATCCCCTTCATAAACTCCGAAATCAATTTTGGATCAGAAACCTGAGCATGAATGTTATCCGCCACCGCAAGCGGCCTCGCTCCAGAACGAATCACATCGTTAACCGCCACGGCCACACCGTCAACGCCTATAGTGTCAAACCTGTCAGCAAGCTGAGCCACTAGCACCTTAGTGCCCACACCCTCGATGACCAGGTCCAAATAGCAATCGCCAAAGGGAAATATCCTGCCATAAGGGAGTTCGACAACTTTGCCATACCTGCTAAACCCGTAAGTTCTTTTCAGAACGCTCAAAGCCTTCTTAGATTCAGCCCGTAAATCTCTATCAACGCCAGCGCCGGCGTAAGTCAGCTTGCGACCCAACAGGAACCCTCGCTAACTTAGTTAAGAAATCAGCTTATAAAAATGAATGCGCTGGCAAGTTTATGATTTCTCCAGCGCGTGCGCCAGGATCTTGGATCACGGATGGTATCTCTTCATTCGTCTTCGCGCGAGGGCAAAAGCCGACGTTGCCGGAATCATTATCAGGACAAGCATCGCCGAAGCTTCAGACACTTCAGCAAAATCGTCAATTGTTGCAGGTTGTCCGCCTGCGGGATATGTGCCGCTGGTCGTTTCGACGCACGTCGTGTAGTCAGACAACATGAATTCAGGAGAAACGACAGTGCCCTTTAACGGAGCGTTGACGAAGTCGAGTTGAGTGTCGCCACCATGTGACACAATCGTGAAGTTGACTTCGCACAAAGGATCTTTCGACGTGACATTAACTGGATATTGAGCAGAATTGTCAGGAGGGTATGAACTCGTCATTATTATTGCCAAATCTCCCACTTCAGAGGCATTGTTCACGTTGTTCAATACCTCCCACAACGGCGTTGCGCCACTTTTTGCTGCCATCTCGAACGCGTTATTTTCGGGGAACCATGCTGCGTCGTACTGAATCAGAGTGCGGTTGTATGTTAAGCGTATCTGCCATGCAACAAGGTTTGTAACGGTGCCTATGTAGAAATCAACTGTGAAAACGCTGTTGACCGCATAGTCGTTGACGTTGAATGAGCCGTTCCCTGTAAGTGGGTTAACGATGTAAAGTGTGACAGATTCTTGCTCTTGAGCCTTGGCGCAATTAAGAGTGGAGGTCAAGACACAGGTTAGCAACACAACAAGCACTATTATGTCGCGCACTTTTTGGTCAACCATTCGACCACTTTGATAGGCTAATACGATTACGCTCGCAAAGGCTACGATACTGTCATCGAGACGCTGACAGTTGAAGAGTTGAATTGTAATCCCACCAGTTGGTCCCCTTCATGAAAGAGTTGAAGAGTTGCAGCTGGCCCCGAATACTGCTCAGTAGCGGTGCCGGCCTGGGTGCCACCCGATGTTGTGAGCTGATAAAAGCATGTACTGGTCAGGTCTAAGTTGAACACTATATTAACAGGGTCTGTCGCGTTGGCAAGGATGCTCTGGATCTGCGTGATATTCATCGCCCAACGGGAGGCGGCCATAGAGCTGGGAGGGAGAGCAGTTTCCCAACTGGTCCAGTAACCTGTATAATTATACTGGACCACATAATCTGGGAGACCTGGAACCACGTAGTGTGGCGGTGGCAATTCTTTATTCGCCGTGACGAAGGACTGTGTGGTGTTCACGACATCAACCATACCTAGGTCTACCGGGGTTTCGCCTGTCACTCCCGTAAAGATCTGATAATCGTTGGCAAACTGGAACGCGCAATAATAAGGATCCGAAATGGTGACAAGTCCGCCGTACGCGTTGGTCGGATCGAACTCAATCTGTTGAATATCTGTAGAGTTTAATTCGCCAGAATTTTGCGTATAACTCCCATTGGCAAATGTCACACCGAGAATAAACCCCATAGAGTACACACCGTTGGGTGACGAAGAGTCGGAAGGACCCATTGCGAACACGACTGAGCCCATTTGAGAATTGTTTGGAACAAGATAGAACAGAGTTGCAACAAAAAGACAAACTGCCAATACTCCAGCAACCGCGTATATTGTCACCTTTTTCTTCGATAGACTCAAAGCTTTCACCACTTCAGCATATTTGAGAAGTCCGTCTTAATCCTTTACACTTGTACAGTTGTACAAGTCCGTTGTACATAGATAGCTAGAATAACATTCAAAGACTAGTCACTAATGAGTTGACTGAAACATGAAAGACGAACACGACGTATTAACCGGTAACACCGTCAGAGTCTACAGGTACGCCATAAAACAGAGAAAACCCATAGGCATCAGAGAAGTCCAGAGAGCACTTAAACTGAGCAGCCCCACGCTTGCAGCCTTCCACCTAGAAAAACTGGAACAAGCAGGACTATTGAAACAGACTCCCGAGGGATACATCGTAGAAAAACTGGTGCTTGAAAACTTCGTGAGGTTCCGTCAGCTCCTTTTCCCCAAATATCTCTTCTACTTCGCAGCCTTCACCACATCCGTCCTACTTCAAATAGTCTTGTTCAAACCAACTCAAATCACAAGAGAATACCTGTTTTCAACCACGATGCTGGCACTAGCTGCCACATACTTTGCCTACGAAACAATCGCAACCCTCCAAAAAAAGAGAATTTGATGAAGCGCTCGGACGCGGGCGCCCCGCGAACTAGCGCCTTAGTAAATTGTTTCCGCGTTGGTCGGATAAACCGTCGTTGCCCTAATATCATCCAACTGCAACACGTACTTGGTCACGCGGTTGATACCCATACCGAAGCCGGAATGCAGCTTGTAATCATACTTTTGATAAGCGTCTAAGTACCAGTCGAAAGCGTGCTTGTCCCCGCCGTCCCCGATGAACTGCGTCCACATTCCCGACTCGACAAGTCTTTGCCTTAGCTTGTTCGGGTTAAACTCTCTTTCAGCTGCACCCGCGCTTTCCCCGCCAAAAGGCAACAGAAAGTCTGCACTGTTCACAATGCGTGAGTCAGCATCGTTCTGTCGCATGTTAAAATACTTCAGGTCTTTCGGAAAATGTGTAATGAACATCGGCTGGTCATCGTTGTTTTCCAACAGTTTCTTCTCGTCGGCAGAAGTCGTGTCCATGCCAAAAGTCAATCCCAACTCGGCAATCGCGTCTTCATAGCGCATCCGTTTGAATGGATGTTTCAGGTTCATCCAGTTCATCACTTCAGGTAGCTCTTGCACGGCCGCCATCATGCTGCTAAACATGTCTTCAATCGTGTTCAACAACGCGTTAAAATCGCCTTCAAATTCCAACTCCAAGAGCGAAAACTCGGTCAAATGCCTGTCATCAGCCCTTGGCTCCGCGCGGAAGCTGCTGCCGAACGTCCAAACCTTGCCGCCCAGAAAAGGAACCAACGCCTCCAGATACAACTGGCCCGTCTGCGTCAAATAAGCATCCTTGCCAAAATACGGAACCCTGAACAGCGTATCAACAATCTCACATGAACCAGTCGCATTAACCACGTGCGGCACGATAACCTCCATGAAGCCGTTCCTGTCAAGCCATTCACGCGCGCTCCTAAGCAGAGTTGCTTCAACTTTTGCAACCGTCCTCAACTCCTTCAAACCAAACAGTTTGTACCTTTCATTCGTCTGCTTCAAACTGGACTTCAACATTTCTACCCAACCCCCCAGAACTATTATGCCATCAGTTTTTAAGCTTTAAACCCACGAGTTCCAACAATTAGGAAAAACGCCATACTACAAACACAAAAAAGAAAAAAATAGTCAAACCAGAAAAAAGGCTCCCAAAAACCCTCTCAGCAGGAATTTCAGGACATCGTCAGCGATTTCCTCTATCACGCAGTCTTCACGGCAAAACATCTTCGCCGAGGCGAACTATGGTGGACCGCATTCTGCCTGAACTGTCGACTCCAGGACCTGATGAAAACGATGATAGAATGGCACGCACTCGCAAATAGCGACGGAAAACAGGACACATGGTTCCGCGGACGCTTCCTCGAAGAATGGGCCGAACCCGGAGTAATCGATGAACTCAGAAAAACATTCGCACACTACGACAAAGAAGACACTCAAAAATCGCTGAACGCATCCATAACACTGTTCACCCGAATAGCAAACGAAACCGCACTGAAGCTGAGCTACAACTACCCAACAAACGCAGAAATCAAAATAAAAGCGTGGATCGAAAAAACCCTCCAATAAACACAACCCCTCACAAAATCAAAACACATCTCCAACTCTTCGTCAAGGCGCAACATGAAAATTTACGCACACACATTACGCACACACATTACAACGGACGTAAAGAAAAAAAGGCGGGGGCCACCGTTAACCCTTGACATCTTGCAATCCAACACAATGCCAAACCTAAACTCACAGAGAGTGGGGCCGACTCTAACGCACGTGCCATTTTTAACCCTTTTTAGAAACACCCGCGAGCAACATGGACACACATGTGGATCCATTACACGAATACATTACATCAGATGTAAAGAAAAAAAGGGAGGGGCCGAACGCGTTCCGACAAACCCAATCTTCCATGAATCGAAGAGGCAGACAAGCACCAAAATCCAACAAAAACCATCAAGAAGAACCAGCACTAACCCCTAAAGGCTCATGCACACCACCAACATGGAAACTTACACTGCAACATTACACAGCAACATTACAACGGATGTAAAGAAAAAAAGGGAGGGGGCACCCTTCAGCCCGAAGCCTTGAAACCCGAAAGGGTCTCTGATCCAAACTCAAAGAGAGCAGGGTCCAACATTAGCAGAGTCCAGCGCGCCAAACCTTCGAAAAGATGAAACGTCTTACGTGCCGGGCGAAACGGACGCCATCGGACGAGGAGCACGGTTTTCCATCAGATACTTGAAAGAAAACTGTTTTATCATCTGATCCGACCTGTTAAGACTTATAACGAAACTCTGCTCACCCGTAAGATTCGGCTGCCAATCCCGCTTAAGCTGAGTAATAAGATTCGTGTAACTCGTATAATCCTCATGAATCGACACCATAATGCTGTTACTCCCACACCCTTCCCCATTTCCCGCAAAAATCACACACGGCTGCTTACTAGTCCACTCTCTCGCCTTCTCAAAAAGCTCCGGCCTATCCTCAGCAAACGAAAGAAAAGTAAACACCAACAGCTCATACCCCATCTTACTCAACTTGGGAATAATCGTGTACTCCCTGATAAGACCCTGACCCTCCAACTTCTTGACGAACCTGCTCACCGTAGGCTGAGAAACACCCACTACCTTAGCAATCTCACGGTCACTCCTCCTCGCACCCTTCACCAACTCACGAACAATACTAAGTTCAGTCTCCCTCTTTCCCATATCATATGCCCCCAACAAACCTCAACTGCGCGTTCAAATTAACATTCACACAAGTCTCGTTTAAGGTTTGTTGCAAACGCCACACACAAACCCAAACCTCGAATTCAAAACACAACTCCCACCCTAGAACATTTACACTTCAACCTAGAGGCAACCCTAAAACCTGCCCAAACCCGCATCAACAGCGCTAGAAAATCTTCTGCTGCCCTAGGCTCTCGCAGTCAATAGCATATCAACCAGAGTGTAATACTGCCTCAGAAATTCAAGACCTTCCTTGCTGGACCTGTACAGAATAGTGCTTCTCCTGATTTCAACCTCAAGAAACCCAATCTCAGTCAGAGACTTCAAGTACTTCTTCAGCTGCATGAAGTTGACGCCCGCATGCTTCATGATGGAGAAGGGAGTGGCGCTCTCAGCCTTCACGGCCTCAAGCACCAAACCGATGATTTCAAAGTGGCTCCGATACTTCTTGTGCAAGGGCTGCAAACTACTCACATTATACTTTCTGCTCGGCGGCAGGAACAGCATATCCACGGTCCTCACCCGGTTTGCCATACCTCGCACCCCGCTATACACATAGGCTCATTGACAATTTTAGCGGTTGTTTCCGTTGAACGAATTGATAACGACCCCAGCAAAGCCCCCAACTATTGAAAATACGTATCCAAACCACGAAGCCTTTATTATATTGTTTCAACTGACAATATTGAATAGGCGACAAAGCGTGTCAGACCCCAAACTGACGCCAGACGAGGCACAGTTCCTGCAAGAAGCCTTCAAAACAGACTACAAACTAAGCAGCATACGCCTACGCGAGGGAGAACATCAGTTCGGTCTGGCCAAGGCAATAGCATCCTTTCAACTCGAATTATCCTTTCCAGACGTTAAGAACATCATACAGAGACTGTACGGAGAAGAGAAAACAGCCGACGTTCAACTCGTACGAAAAATCCAAACCATCCTCAAAAAAATGGAGAAAAACGGCATAGTCAAAATCCTGCCCAAAAAGAAACCCTGGGAACTCCAAAAGTACGCCCTCTCAAGCTTCAAATTCCAAGACATCGACAAAAACATGACGGCTTTGGCAACCGATGAACAGATAAAACAGGCACAAAACCTGCTCAACACGACGCTGAGCCAACTTCAAGCAGGATCAAGCAAAATCCCCAGTTTCAAGTACAAGCTCTACACGATCGCTCTCGCACTCGCAGTCGCCGCATCCTACGCAACCATCGTTTGGCAAGTCCTGCAGCCAACCGTCAGCGCCATCATCATTTTACCTGCTTTTTCAATCGCAATAGCAGGCTCTGTGGGCCTGGGAAGGATGCTGTCAAGACTCGACCTGCGTTTCCCGCTGAAGTTAAGGTGAACCGTTTGCACCACGGAAAGAAAATGCTCAGACTGAAAAAAACCCTTTCAGTCCTTTGCATCGTCTTCTGCTTAATCCTAGCATTACTGTCCAGATTCGCATTGCCTGCAAAGGCACAGGGGACGAGTGTAACAGTGGGCCCTGATCAGTTGATTCAGGCAGCCATCAACAACGCAACAGCTGGAGAAACCATCTTCGTGAGCCCTGGAATCTACAGCGAAAGCCTTGTGGTCAACCAGACCGTTTCTCTGATCGGCGAGGGCAGTGACACGACGTTCATCAACGGATCAAACAACCAGTTTATCGTTGACGTAACGGCTAACGGCGTCACAATCGAAGGTTTCAATGTCACATCAAGCCTGAACCCCAGCATTGGAATAGCTGTGTCATTCTTCAACAATTGCACGATAAGTAATGACATAATAGAGAATTCTCAACAAGGAATCAACATAACAAACTCTAATTACAACACAATATCAAGCAATGCGATATTAAACAACCAACAACAGGGCATCGTATCCTCTTACACACAATACAACACAGTCTCAGACAACACCATAACGGCAAACGGGCAATACGGAATCTACCTCGCCGCGTCGAGCTACAACCTGTTCTCGAGAAACGTTATCTCAGAAAACTTTGGTGGGATCTACATTGACACGAGCGGCTCAAACACGTTTTCAGGCAACACTTTTGATAACAACAGTGCGGTGGGAGAGACTATCGCGACACTTTGCGTTGACAACACTTTTTACGACAACAATTTTCTTGATTCATGGTTGGTCAGCAGCGGTCCCAACCATTGGGACTTTGGCGGTCAAGGCAACTACTGGAGCAGCTACGTAGGTCAGAACAGCGTTTACGGAATAAGCACTGGAAGTTATATCGTAGCTTCAGGCAACAACCGAGACAACCATCCACTAATGGGACCATTTTCAAGCTTCACAGCAACCTATGCGGGTCAGCCCTTCCAAGTCTCAATTATCAGCAACTCCACAATCTCCGGCTTCGCGTTCCAAGTTGGAACAGAAACAGGGAACGAGATAATACAGTTCAACGTCACGGGTGCAGAAGGCACCGCTGGTTTTTCGCGAATAGCCATCCCAACGGGGTTAATGAGCAGCTCCGTTGTCGTACTAGTCGGCGACAAAGAAGTCGCTCCGACCCCGCTGAATATATCCGGAGCCAACTACCTGTATCTCACATACTCTTCCAGAAGCCAGACTATCCTAATAATCTCGTCCGAAACCCTGGATCTCAATAATCAGCTCTTAGCCCAATATCTCAACCTCAACGCAACTTATTATGAACTTCTCAGTAACTACACAACACAATTCGGCACACTCAGCAACGAAACCGCTCAACTTAACCTCTTCAGCAACTATGCCGCACAGCTGAACGACACCTATGTCAACCTGCTTGGAAACTACAGTCTGCTTCTCCAGGAGTACCAAAACTTGAACAACAATTATCAACAACACCTGACCAGCGAAAACCAAAACGTGCAGAACGTCCGCAGCCTGATGTACATCTTCGCGGCAGGCACGGCAATTCTCATAGTAGCCACGGTCTACTTCTCAAAACGAATGTACTCACAGCCAAAAGAACCTCCGGAAAAGAGAGAACCGATTCTGACCCAACATGCCAACTCTACCGCCAATAAGCTTGCATCAGAGAAAGCCAAGTAAAAGCTAAAACCATTTCCCGCTTCGTAAATCTCCAAGACATTGTGCGGTCGTAGTCTAGCCTGGCCAGGACATCGGCCTCCCACGCCGACGACCCGGGTTCAAATCCCGGCGACCGCACCAAATCTCAGGTTCAAAACCGGAAATCAGCCTATCCTACTTTGAAGGCGAGGAATTTCCTCAATTCTCTCTATCCGCGCGGCTTACTGATACTGAAATCCTATAATGCAAACGATGATGCGTTGGTATCAGAGCATTGTAGCGCAATCCTGTTCCACAATCTTGGGGGCCCTATGTTTTGATGGCTTTCGCCCAAGTTCGAGGCTCTGGTCCAAGCTGGCGATGAGTGAGAAGACTCTTACTCGTGCGGTCGGCCCCTCCCTTTTTTTCACACACATCAGATGTAATGGATCCGCATAATGGATCCACGTGTGTCTCCATGTTGGAGAAAGATGTTTTCTGAGAGGGGCTGAAGAAAGGGTCGCTGCTTGTTAAAGTGGGTATCCTCAGTTCGGGTTTAGCTTCGATTTTGGGTTAGAAAGCTTCGATGATGAACGGCTAGCCCCTCCCCTTTTTTTCTTTACATCAGATGTAATGTTGCCGTGTAATGTTGCTTTGTAAGTTTCGATGTTGCGCCCTGACGAGAAAGGGCTACGAAGGGTTAGCTGCTCTTTTTGTTATCTGGCGGGTCGTTTCGGCGCGAACGTTTGTCTTGAGGCTTCAACCTGGTGGAAAGCATTCGCTTTTTGCTGCCCCTCACAGGGTGAAGATTAGTCTTTCGAATAAATCCCCATGAAAGCGCGTGCGAATGTCAAGAGAAGAATAGGAACCATTTTTGCCACTTTAGGAACAGATGCGCGATAATCCGACGGATGCGGCAACGCGTTGCCCCGCGCCGAAATTGTTGTAAAGGCAAAATTCCTGTCTTTTGTCTGGGACAATTTTGTTGGAGTGTGAAGTTCTGTTAGCTTTTAGGGTTTTAAAAGAGTTTGTTGATTCGCGGGGCTTTTCCGCTTGAAATAAGCCCACGGCGATTTTTTCTCTTAGATATTGTAAACTTATCTGTCATGGCTTAGTTTTTTGAATTTTCCTGTTAAGGAAAGTATTATTTGGTTAAAGGACTTTTGGTAATTACAGGCCTATTAGCATTTCTCCATTCCCAAGCACGTACTTTCCATTTGTCTCTTCCACTCCACTCACTAACATCAAAGTTCCTTATGCACAAGTTTTAACTCACTCCATCTATAAGGTACTATTAAGTTACCCACTCAAATACTGTTAAGCTTTTTGGCCATCGCAACGAAGTCCATATTTTTCTTTCGCGAGGTTGTTTGAGTTCTCGGCAAAAACCTCGAAAGCCTTGGCTTGTCCTTGGAAAACAAGGCAACAAACCTGTGCGAGTGGTCGCTGGAAAGCACTTTTATTTGAAAAGGCGAGTCCAGAAAGAAGCAAACAGTCTGAACAAGAATTACAGGGTAGCGGAATCAGGTTGTCGTAAGGAGGGAAGGCTGGAATCGGAAACGTTGGTGGTCATAACGGCTTCAATGCGTGTGTGGTAGAATAGGGTAGAGCCCCTAAGCAGTCTGGAATAGTCAGTATTTGGATTTTGGGGTATTTGTGGCCCCACGTTGGCGACTCGTAATATTCTGCTTCCATTGCTGCTTGTTTCACCTGTTCAAAAGGCGCGCGGTAAGGCCTATGACAGTGCAAACAGGCTGCAATCATCATGCCCGTTCATTGGGAGATCCGACGATCATTACGTTGAAAAGCAGAAGTTGTGAAGGTGGATGAGGCAAAGCTTATATGAAATCCCAGGAAATTTCCAATGGGTTATGAATGATTTCAGGAAAGACATTACGACTGGGTCGGATTTTAGATCCTTCGAAAAATAGGGCAGTGATTATAGCATTGGATCATGAAGGTTATGCCGGGCCGATGCCTGGATTGATAGATCCACTGAAAGTGTTGGAAGTAGCTGTGAAGGGAGGAGCCGACGCGGTTATCGTTACCCCTGGAACCCTGTCAAAAGGATGCAAAATCATTGCTGGAAAGCTAGGGGTTGTTCTGAGAATAGATGGGGGGCAAACCTCGTTACATCCCAATCCTGCACCTCGTTCTGTCCTTACTTACACTGTTAACGGTGCTATTCGTCTCGGCGCAGATGCCGTCATAATGATGGCTTACATAGGAACAAAGTACGAAACGGAGAGTTTAAAAGCACTCGGCTATGTTGCTTCAGAATGCGAAGAGTGCGGTATGCCGTTAATAGCTGAAACGTTTCCAACAGGGGAATTCTGCGGAAAGGAACGATTAGCTGAATTCGTAAAACTGTCCGCGAGGGTCGGATCGGCGATGGGAGCCGATACGATAAAAACTTTCTACACTGGCTCTGTAGAGTCTTTCAAGGAGGTTGTATCGGGATGCCTAACACCCGTCGTAGTTGCTGGAGGCCCGAGAATGAAGACGGAGAAGGACGCCTTAGAAGTGGCAAGAGATGCTGTTGAAGCTGGAGCGAACGGCGTCGCTTTCGGAAGAAATGTTTGGCAGTCACGCAACCCCTTAGGCATGGTTAAGGCACTCGTTGAGATCGTACATAAGGACAAAGCTGTGAACACAGCTCTAGCCCACATAAAAAGTTGAAAAGCCATTGCCGATGTAATTTTTCCAATAAGCAAAGTGATCTCTAGTACACGCACTATTTATGGTCATAATGATACGAAAAGGACCTCCACTTGTTGAATGCAGTGCATTCTCCTTGCTCTCCAGGTTGTGTCGAGAATTCGCCGGTTCTGTCATTGAGCAAAGAGGAAAGATGTGTTTTACCACAGAACAAAAAACAAGCAATTTGGCAAGACTTCAGAGAACCTTCAAAAGAAATACTTAAAAGACTTAGCTACCGCTCAAATTGGGTTTAGGGAAGACGAATCGGGGTGTCCTCGTTCTAAGGCGGAGTCCACAAAGGGAGTTTGAATCTAATGAATGTGCGTGTAGGGGGGGCCAACCGTGGCGCTCTCGCGTCTCTGATCTTCGGAAGAATCGTCTATGCAATAAACTGGTATAACCTTGCCGCGGTGTTTTTTCTCACCGCTTCCGAACTGCGTCAGAACGTGTCTGGTCTGGGATTGGTCACTGCAACGTTCTACGTTGGTGTTGGGATTTTTCAGGTGCCAAGTGCAATTCTCGCAACTAAGATAGGTCCGCGACTGACTGCGATTTATGGGACATCAATTGCATCCTTGGCCGCGTTGTTGACTGGCTTCGCAAGCAACCTGGTTCAGATAGCGGCTCTGCGATTTTTCGTCGGCTTGGGCATGGCCCTCGTGTTCGCTCCGTGTGTCATTCTAATCACTAGATGCATGCAGAAAGGGTCGGAGGGATTAGGCGTCGGTCTCTACCAATCAGCATTCTATCTTGGAGGTGCCATCGGGTTATCAGGCTGGTCCTTACTCGCGGGCGCACTAGGATGGAGGAACAGTTTGGTCGTTAGCGGAGCCCTAGGATTATTTACGTCTGCCTTGCTATTTCTTTCAATACCGAAAGATAGTCTGCGCTCGAACTTCAGTGTGAATCTTGTTCGCGTGAAGGCTATTCTGTTCAACAAATGGATGATCGGAATATCAGTGGCGATGCTAGCGCTTGGAGTTGGTAATACAGTTGTAGGCAATTTCATGGCGTATTATGTTGAAAACGTGATTCACGTGGGTATTGGAGGAGGTGGAGCAATCGCATCGCTAACCCCAATAGCTGCGCTTGCAACGGCGCCTTTCATAGGCAGATTATTTGATAGGTCTGGTGATGCGAAGCGTCTTCTTCTTGCATCAGGTGCCCTGATGGCTTTTGGAGTCGGCATAGCATTCTTTGGTACGATATATTTGTCAATCTTGTCGGCCCTACTCGTTGGCTTAGCAGCTGGTGCCGGGTTCACTATCGGGATCTCAGCAGCAAGAGCGACTAACAGTATCTATCCGGAATATGAAACGCTGACTGTTAGCTGGGTGAACGGGTTCTCCATGTTTGGTGATTTTTTTCCCCCGTTGCTCTTTTCGTCCCTGGTGATACGGTACGGATACTCACTTGCGGGGCTCTGTTTGGCAGGGCTTACCTTCGTTTTAACGACTCCTCTGCTTTTTCTGCGGGTTTCAAGGCTGGAACGGGTCAGCGATTCCTAGCAAAAGGATGGAGCATACCTTGATTAGGATGTCTACAACGGGAACCCAGTTTGCCTGTTAGCAATCGACTTTTCACTGGTCATTCACTAGGGCTTTAGCACAACCCGAATAGGATTCCCGATCTGCTTCTCTAAGATATCGAGTCCCCGGTTAACTTCTTCCAAAGGAACTGTTTGTGATATCATCTTTTTAACGTCCAATCGTCCATGAACGACCATGTCTATCAGCGCTGGATATTCTGTATGTGCGACAAATCCTTGTACTCCAATTATTTCAATCTCCTTGGCAGTCATGTCTCTCATTGAGAGATTTGCTTTCTGTGTTCCGACACCGGCCAAAACGACTTTTCCGCCTCTTCTTACGCTTGCAATTGCTTGCTCAAGGGTTGTTGGAAGTCCAACAAATTCAAATGCGACATCTACGCCATTTCCATTTGTTATCTGCAATATTCGATGAATGGGATCCTCAATTTTGGAATTAATTGTTTCTTCCGCTCCGAATTCTTTGGCTAACGCCAGTTTCTGATCAAGAATGTCAACGGCTATAACTCGCGCGCCAGCTAGCGTAGAGAGTTGAACAGCATTCATTCCCAAACCCCCTACTCCAAAGACGGCCACTGTACTGCCAAATGTTACTCGTCCGAGCTTCACTGCATGAAACGGAGTGGCCACTGCATCCGTTAGTATCGCTGCTTCCTCATAGGACATCGAGTCGGGCATCCTGTACAGATTCTTTGAGGGCACTGCCACATATTGTGCATATCCACCGTCGATTTGTATGCCTAATTCAACCTTGCGTTGGCAGATATTGTCTTTTCCTGAAGCACAGTAATAACATTCTCCGCAAGGGATCATTCCCGAAACTAATACCCTGTCACCTTTTCTGAATTCTTCGATTTCACTTCCGATATCTGCGATTCGCCCTGAAATCTCATGTCCGAGAATCAAGGGAGTTTTCGGGACTTTTATCGTTCCTTTAGTTATGTGGAGATCCGAGTGGCATATACCACATGCTTTGACTTCAACTAAAACCCATCTCTCTCTAATCTTGGGCAAAGGAACTTCTTCTATCCTTAGAGGTTTGTTCGGTTCATAAAAACGCGCTGCTTTCATTCATGTTCCCTCCCATTTAGGTCTGGGAAAAATTGGTTTCTTTGACGCAATCCCTTCAGGCCAAACCGTTGCGAATTGGCCTTTCTGAACCTGAACTATTCCGCATCCAGCCATCGAGTTTTGCCCAGTTGCCGGATCAATCTTCACTTTACCAGCAATAGTCATCATGTCGGTTTTTGAAAGGGCTTCACGTATTTCTTCTGGGTTTGTGGAACCCGCCCTTTCGATAGCATTCAATAACACTTGGGAAGCCTGAAAACAGGAGCCAGGATGCTCAATTGGATACTCGCCGTATTTTCGGAAGTATCTTTGGGTCAATTCCTTTGATCCCGGTGTGATCATATCATGGCACCAAAAGGCAACGCTAGAAAAATACTCGCTATCATCTTGGGCACTCTTGAGAAATTCAGGAATCGCATGCCCTGCCCCCATACCAACAAACGAGCGAAAACTATAGCTCTCTTCATGTATCTGATGTGCAATCAACACCGCGTCACCGACGTACGATGCAGCAACGATAATATCAGGATCTGCATCTTTCATTTGCTGTATTATGGTTTTGAAGTCTCTTGCATCCGGGCCATAAGGTGCTTTCAGGACAACCTTCAATCCTAGCTGCTTTGCACGCTTTTCAATGTCGGTCACAAGCATTCTACCCATTAGAAGGTCAATGTAAACTACACCCAGTGTTTTCGCCTTGAGCTCTTTAATAGCGAAGTCTAACGCCGTTTTGCAGTAAATCGTATTGGTTGCGCTGGCCCTAAAAACATAATGAAATCCGCTTTGAGTCAGTTCATCTGCTGTTGCATCACTTATGACAAAGGGTATTTTGTATTCATTAGCTAGTTTCGCTGCTGGTATCGTGAGGGAGCTTGCGTAGCAACCAGTGATGATCGGGATTTTTTCTTTTCTTATTAGTCGCTCGCATTCAAGAACCGCTCCTTCAGGCTTGTCACCAGAGTCCACATACTCGTAAGATACACTTGCATTGCCTAGAGACTTTATTCCACCGCTCTCATTTACTATCTGAACAGCAATTTCGTGCCCTCTTCTGCACCTTTCGGCGATTTCGGACATGGAACCACTCAAGGGCAACACGCAACCGACTTTGATTTTCTTCCCTACCATTGCTGTACACGCTCCCAGCTCTCGCCATGGATATGTTGTCTATGCTAGAATATCAATTTCCTTTTAAATATTTCTCAACCAGTTTAAACGAGAGTTGCGCAGAAACATCAAGGAGTAAGCGCTCAGTCGCATTCTCGGAAGTCGCCGATTGCTCTTTGAGTCAAAGCGCCCGCTAACGCAATGGGCATTCCATTATGTCGCATGCAATCTTCAAGTCGTAATACACTCGTGGGCTAGGCTTTCCATTTATTTACAATTTTTCACGCGAGCGAAAAACAAAACCTCCAGTCATTAGCCGCTCGAGCCTTTGTTTAGGATGTTAGACCCAAAACAACCCAGCCACGAAGCTTTTCCGTCACCGTGGTCAATCCCGGCTAAAAAGCGTTCATAGCAAAGATCATCGCAGGCTTTAATAACCAAAATAACGCTTTCTTATTGTATTTAACCATCTTGGGCAGCCAGTTTCCTTTATCCATTCTATATCTCGGATACCAAAGCCAACTTACATCTGTCAAGAAGCTGCATGCCTCCCCTGACTCGTGGCTTGGGCGCTTTCCTCCTGTGAATACTTGAGTACACGACTGCAACGACTACAACTGCTGCAATGCCTGCAAAAGCAATTATAGTGTATGTCGCGCTTCGTGGCAGCCCACCTTCAGCAGTAAAAACTCCGAAAGCGTAAACCTTGCCGTCAAGTGATCCAGCATATACAATACCACCAGCAACGGCAGGAGAAGACCACACATCGTTGCCAGTCGTGTAACCCCACAAATACGCGCCGCTGGAAACGTCCAAAGCATAAACAACTTTGTCATCTGAGCCTACAAACACCACGCCACCAGCGACAGCAGGAGATGAATCCACCAGACTGCCGGTCGTGCTGTATCTCCATATGAGAGTGGCTGTTGAAGCGTTCAAAGCATAAACATTACCATCGTCTGAGCTTACGAAGACAACGCCGCCAGCGATAGCAGGAGAGGAATATACCGGCCCGCCACTCGTGTAGTTCCAGCCAGTTGAGTAGCTCCAGCCTGTTGTATAGTTCCAAATGTAAGCGCCTGTTGAAGCGTTCAAAGCATAAACATTCCCGTCAATCGAACCCACAAACACCACGCCACCAGCAACGGCAGGAGAAGACCACACATCGTTGCCAGTCGTGTAACCCCACAAATACGCGCCGCTGACAACGTCCAAAGCATAAACAGCTTTGTCAGCCGAACCCACAAACACCACGCCACCGGCAACGGCAGGAGAGGAAAACACCGGCCCACCAGTCCTATAACCCCACAAATACGCGCCGCTGGAAGAGTTCAAAGCATAAACGACATCATCATCTGAGCCTACAAACACCACGCCACCGGCAACGGCAGGAGACGAATACACCGGCCCACCAGTCCTATAACCCCACACGTACGCTCCGCTCGAAGCGTTGAAAGCATAAACAACATCGTCGAGTGAACCCACAAACACCACGCCACCAGCAACGACAGGAGAGGAATACACAGGCCCACCAGTCGTATAACTCCACAGAGTTTGGTTTGTGTTCGGCGCCGTTGAGGTTGAGGTGCCAGTATGAGTTAGGTCGTAGTGAAACATCGGCCACGAGTCAGCTGAAGACTGTTCTGCAGAATATTCCGAGCTTCCATGAGAATCGACTACTGCGGATGGAACACTCATGTAAAGCACCCAAACCAAGAACAACGCAACCAAGGCCAAACCAACAATCGCTTTTATTTTCATCTTCCAAGCATTTCCGCTTTCATTCCATTTATTCGAGTTCAATCAATTAAGTGAGGTAAAAACTTTATTGCTTAGATTTCCTTAAATGAAGTTCGAACCGTTGGCTTAGTTGCGAAACTCGTAAGAGACATGTTGTTTTTGGCGCTTTCAGAACCTAAGACATCTGCTGTGATGGCAGAACATGACTAGTTGCGAAGATTGAATGCGGAACTAGTTGAATAAAATTCGCCGAGGAGGACTGGGAACTGTAGAAATCCAGGGCAGACTCGTGTTTGGGATTCGGCTTCAGCGCGCGCTGTACGTTTCTCTATAGAGAAAAAAGGAATCGCGTGGAAGGTCGGTTTATCGCGCACTTCCAACTGGAGAAGATTAGGAATTGAGTATTGTAGATCAAGAAGCGCGCGCTAGTATTCCACAAATTTACTTTGTAGTTATAGTATATCTACATCCGAGTGGCGTCAATGCATTTTCAACCTTTTCGATCAAATTGCGCAATTGTTCTCCATCCGGTTCTTTTGCCCATTCAAAGAAGAAATCATGGTCTCCTAAACTATAACCCGATTTGCTCACAGAACGTTTAGATTTCTCCTCGTACTTTTCTCCTAAACCTAGTTGTTCTTCATCGATAGATGGCGCGCTAGAACTTTTTCCTACAGGTATGAATCCTAGAATATAGTGATAGTAGAAAGCAATTTCAGGCATTTCGCCTGCAATTTTTTCTAATTCATCTAAAGCCTTCAATATAGGCGGACCATAAATCTTAATGTAACTCTTCATCCTGATCGATATGGAGAAATCAAGCCAATCTTATAAATCTCTCTAGCACGATAAGGAGCCTTTCTTAAATTGCCTACGCAAATACCAGTACGTCACGAGCGCGCGCTATTTGAGCATGCAGTTTCCTTTGATTCATTCTTCTCCACGTTTTTGTCCTGCAGCTGCTGGGTTGCGGGTGCGCTTTGCGAGGGCCTTAGCCACTGAGATACGTTTTCAACAAGTCGCCATATGAATCGAGCAAATCTTTCGCAGGACCCTCATGTGCATTCTTTCCAAGCACCAGCACATAGCCGTAATCCGCAATGCTTAAACCCATGCGGACGTTTTGTTCAACCATAAGTATGGTCATCCCAGTTTTGTTCAGTTCTCCTATTTTTTCAACTACTTCCGATACGAGTTTTGGCGATAGTCCCATTGACGGTTCGTCCAATAGGAGAGCTTTGGGTCGTAGCATTAAGGCCCTGCCGAATTCAAGCATTCTCTGTTCTCCACCGCTCATCGCTCCTGCAGCCTCGCCTTTTCTTTCTCGAAGAATAGGAAAGATATCAAAAACTTCTTCTATATTCTTCTTTATTTTATCATGATTCCGTTCGATGTAAGCCCCCATTTCCAAATTCTCTAAAACTGTCATAAAGGGGAAGGTGGTTGTGCCTTGGGGGACATATGAAATGCCCTTCCTCAATACCTGATCTGGCCTCAGTCTAGAAAGGTCTTCTCCGTCGAAGTTGATGTTTCCCTCATCTTTCTTGACTATTCCGAATATTGTTTTCAGCAGTGTGGATTTTCCTGCACCATTATGTCCGATTATGCATGTGATTTTGGACCTCTCAGCAAGCATGGATACTCCATGCAAGATTCTCACGGCGCCGTATCCGGACTTTAGACCTCTTACTTCGATGCTCATTTGATTGGTGCCCCTCCTCCAAGATAGGCCTCTATTACTTTTTTATCTGCCGCGATTTCGTTGCCGGTGCCTTCCGCAATCTTTGTTCCGTGATCTAGAACAATTATTCGGTCGCATATTTCCATTATTGCAGGTATGTTGTGTTCCACTATTATGAATGTTTTTCCTCCATCACGTAGTTGCTTGATGTGATTGATTATTTCCTGTATGATTGCCGGATTTACGCCCGATGTCGGTTCATCCATCAACACGAGATCAGGATTCTGCATTAGTACAATTGCAAGCTCCAATAACCTCTGTTGTCCAAAAGACAAATTTCGAGCATATTCGTCTTTCAGTCTCATGAGATTGACGAATTTCAGCAAATTCAACGCCCTTTTGCGGGTTTCTGTTTCCTTTTCTCCCTTTCTTGGGGGTGGAACTAAAAGGTTGTTGATGACTTTCAAGCCTTGAAATATTCTCACGAGCTGAAAAGTTCGGCCCAATCCCATTCGGACCCGTTGATGAGTCTTTAATCTGTTAATCCGTTCTCCTTTGAAAAAGATGTCGCCTCCGTCTTCTTTATAAAGCCCTGTAATAAGGTTGAAAACAGTCGTTTTTCCCGAACCGTTGGGTCCGATTAGCCCGTAAATCATCTTTTCTTTTATCTCAAAAGAACAATGATCTACTGCGCAAATCCCTCCGAAATTCTTTGTCAGATCTTGCACCCGAACCAAGGCCAAACCTAGTTTTCACCTTTGTGGAAATCCTTTTCTGAAGGAGTAACTGAGCCTAACGCTTTTGTGACCAAGGCCATCAGGCCAGCAGGAACCGTCAAAACGATAAGGATGAGCAGAACTCCATACACAACTTGAGAGAGACCTTGAAAAGTGGATCCACCCAAAATTACGTTGCTGTACAATGAAATTGGCGTTATTATGAAAGATCCAAGAACAGGCCCCAAAATAGTTCCCCTGCCTCCTACGGTTGCAACCAACACGATGAAAATAGAGAGGTTCAGCCCGAATACCGTGTAGGGGTCAAAATAAAGGACATATTGCGCGTAGAAGACTCCCCCGATTGCAGTGAAAAATGCGCTTAGCCCAATCGCCAGAAGTTTATACTTTCGTGTGTCAATTCCGACTGCTTCAGCCTTGACCTCGTCTTCTCGGATGGCAACTAAGTAATGGCCCATTTTGGAAACCGAAATTCTCTGCAATACAAGAAGTTCAACAACAAGAAAACCCAAAATAATGAAATAATATGGCAGCTTTGATTCAAATTCAAAATTGACAAAAGAAGGAACGATTGGCAACAATGTCCCTGCCGATCCTCCTCCGATCTTTAAACCTAGAAACACGAGTCTTAAGGTTTCAGCAAAAGCTATTGAAACCACGCAAAAAAAAGCGCCTCCTCCCCAAAATCGAATAGAAGGAACCCCGATCGCAAAGCCGAAAAATGTGGCACCTACTGCAGCCAGCAAAATGCCTAGCCAGGGCGTGACACCGAAATTCAGAAAAGCCAGAGTGGAAATATATGCGCCAAGGCCAAAATATGCTGCGTGCCCCAATGAAACTAGACCCACGTAGCCTCCGACGATGTTCCAAGCAGTGCCGAGGAAAGCATAGAAAAGTGACATTATCAGTACGTGCATTAGAAATGGATTGCCCGCGGCAAGAACAGGCGCTACCAATAGGCCTATCAAACAAAGCAAAGGGAGGTATATCCTTTGAGAACGCAGCAGTTTCACACGGCTTCCTGACCCAGCTTCGTCCATTTCTCCCATTTTATTAACCCTCTTGTTTTACTCTTTCCTTCCCAAGCTCCTTTCCAAACAGACCAGTAGGACGTATCATGAGAATCACGACCAAAATCACGAAGGATGCTGCCTGCTTTAGATCTGGCCCTATGAAGTACCCGCCAACTGTTTCTGCTACGCCTATTATTAATCCTGCAAAAAAAGCTCCCTCAAAATTCCCCATGCTTCCTAGAACAATTGCTGCGAATGCAGATAACATGAATGCCGTGCCGACTGTAGGTGTTACGCTGTAGTATCCCATTATCAGTGAACCTGCTATCCCCGTCAGAGCTGCGCCAATTCCAAACGCGATCAGATACATGTTGTGGACATTTATGCCCATTGAACTTGCCACAACTCTATTTTGGCTGACCGCTCGCAACGCCTTCCCAGTCCTACTTTTCATAAGAAACAAGTACATTCCGAAAGCAGTGAAGATTGAAAAAACGAAAGATATCAAATGAGGAACATCGATGAAAATCGATCCAACAATCAGAGTTGATGTCTCCGATGGTATGGCCCTTACCTGAGCCCCCATAAGCATAAGCATTAAATTCGATAAAAACAAGGATAGCCCAAACGTGACATATATTCTAGCTGCCATAGAGAGCTCTATGACACGACTCACAAGGAACTTCTCGATTATTAGTCCTATCAAGAAGAGACCGATGAAGCAAACAATTACAGAAAGGTAGGGACTGAAACCAAAAAAATAGTTTAGCAACCATGCAATATACATCCCGATCATCAGAAGCTCGCCCTGGGCAAAGTTTACGACATTCATTACTCCCCATATTAGAGTCAACCCCATGCTAACAAGGGAGTATATGCCTCCAATCAGTAATCCGTTGACTATCAGTTGGACAATGATGCTCGGATCCATTGCTCCTTCCATCTTCGTTTGACGTAAGCTGTATGAATGTATGCAGTCGTCGGCAACATATTTAAGGCTTATCAGTTTCTTGATAAGTGGCCAGACTTGCGAGAAATGAGCTACATTTTGCCATAACTAGAAACCTAATGCCTTGCTTATCGAAGCCAAACGAGGATGGACGTATCTTCCTTCCTTTTCGAGACAATCTTCATCAACGAATATTGTCGGATTCAACATAGTGCCATCAGAATGAGCGGCCGCGACCCCGGCTTTTCCTTTGTAGTATTCTCTTTGGTACCCTAAACCAACAACCACGCTTCCAAAAACTCTATCAGCCTCTAGTATCTTGTCAGAAAGCTTTGCGCCAGGATTGAAGCCATAGCTGAAGTGTGCTATGTTGTACATGCTGGGATCATGCCAACTAGCGAGCCATCCTTCCAACTTCTTTGCTTCAGCTCCCCCGATGATCCTTACCACTCTGCCTTTAATGACCCTTAGCTTAATAGGACTATGTAGAATGCCGATTTCGGGAGGGAAAATCGCTCCGTTCAGCACAATCGTACCGTTCACCGTCTCCTCCACAGGAGCCCATGCGATTTCACCTGCCAAACCGCCGCCGACTTCCGACCGAATGAAAGGGCGATCTGAATCTAACCTAAAATAGACATTCGTCCCGGCAGATGATGTTATCTTCATGTGAGTTGCCTCCTTACTTACTTCGACAAGTCTTTTTCCCAATTCTATCATCTTCGCCCAGTCAACATTTCCTATTAACCTCACCATCATTCCGACGTCCATGCCCCAAAGCCCCAAATATCTTACACTTTTTTCCATGGCTCTTCTCCATGCCTTCGAAAAGAGCAAGTATTTTCTGGAAAACTCAACCATAATATCGGCCTTTAACATTGCTGCCGCCACAGGCTCTGGAACTGTAGCCTTTTCTCCAATGTCAGGGGGAGCGGCGTACCATATGACGGCTACTTTAGATCGAGCCAAGTGAGCGGCCCTCGCGGTTGCTTCCACCACTGCCATATCTGTTTCTGTATCTGCACATATCAAGAGATTTTCATTAGGCTTCAGGCCCAGCAAGGTTTCTTCTCTTACAAGAGTATCCGAAGCCTTTGCGAGCTCAAGATTCAAGAACCACAAGACGACTTTTCCCTCTATTCATTATTGTATGCTATTTCTGTTAAAGCAGAGTTGAGTTGCTATAAAAATCTATTGTAACATGTCTCAGAAGATTCAGCCTCTCCTTGTAATAACATTTGTCCCATAAACTGCTCAAAACACTTAGCGTGCGCTAAATTAACGCAATCCATAAATAGTTAATGTATCAATATCGCCATAAGGCGTGCGAGCCACAAAATGAAGGAGAAAGAAAAATGGCATCGACACTTGAAAAAGTGATTGTGATTTTGGTGGCTATAACAATCTTAATGTCTGGAATAACCTTGTACTATGTACAAACGCTTCAACAGCTTATACCAAATAGCCCAACCGTAGCCCTGGTTGGTTTTGATTACGGCTTAACTGGAGCCGGCGCAGACCAAGGTCAAGCAGCTCGGAAAACTTTCGACATGGCGATTAGCGACTTCAATAATGCAGGCGGCCTAACTATTGATGGAAAAAGCGTGAAGGTTCAGGCTGTCTGGGCAGACAACCAATGGGATCCAAACACTGCAGCCTCAACGGCAGAATACCTAATCACTGAGCAACACGTCATTACTGTTTTTGGAGGCATATACAGTTCCTTGGCTTTGCCTATGGCTCAAGTATGTCAACAATACAAGATTCCTATGATGGGCGGTGACGCTTCCAGCCCCACATTGACTGACGGTCGATTCCAATACTACTTCAGGGTAGTTGCTAACGACAATATGTTTGGTAGCGCCTTGTTCCAATTCTTGAAAAATGAAAGCGCCACATATAATATCCCAATTCATACGATAGCTTATCTCTACGAAGACTCATCATTCGGCTCTGGTTGCGAGGCAGGATGGGCAGCAACAAACAACTCCACAGATTACAACTACACGGTCGTAGCGAATATTCCGTACAACATGAATACTGCTGATGTGACTTCAGAAGTCTTAACCTTGAAGTCGGCCAATCCTGACGTGGTTTTCCAGGCGGGCTACGTCAACGACGGACTTCTGTATGCCAAAGCGTTTAAGCAGCTTAATTGGTATCCGAAGGCAATTCTTACTCAAGATGGAGAAAACAAACCGGCGTTCATAGCTGCAATAGCAGGCACGAATCTCGCAGACTATTGGTTCAACGTCCTTTCGTGGAGCCCTGACGTCAACAAGCCGCTGTCAAATCAAGTCAGGGACGAATTCAATTCGCTTTATGGGAATGGATCTGCATACACCGATGTCATAGGTTGGGACACTGCTTTTAGAACATGGTGTTCGGCGGTCAACAAGGCCAATTCTTTAGACCCGCAGAAGATCAGAGACGCACTCAGCAGCACAGTGATTCCATCAGACCAAATCCCAAGCGTTGGAAGCGTCAAATTTGATGCAGGCGGACAGAACATAAACATTGGCTTGGTCATAACGCAGTTCTTCAACGGTACCACTAGTGGAACCTGGGCGACAGTATATCCGCCAGATGTTAAAGCAACAAACGTCGTATTCCCAATGCCACAGTCACAGTCTGGCTGAGAGCCTTAAAAAAAGGCCCTAATACACCCTTTTTGTTTTTTCGGTCATGATTTTCCTGACAGTTATTTTGTTCTTTATTCATTTCATATTGCCTGGTTCGGTCTTCAACATGAATGACTCTTGAATAATAGAATAGGAAGATTCTCCCAAAAGATGTAAATAATGCTAGAAGCTATTGGTTGTGGAATTCAAATCGAGCAGGCTGAACCATAATGAGACCTAGAATATTTCTGATGCCAATAGGGGAGGTCACTTCAGAAGATATCAAAAACGATATCAAATCTGCAATAGAGAATCTGGAATCCATCAATGTGGATCTCACTAAGACCAAGCCCTTGTATGATGAAAAAGATATAATACTCGCCGTTAAAAATCTCCAGTCTGCGGAAATCGATCTTCTCATATTGTTTTCTCTCCATGGAGCTAGCGCCCCATTATTAGTCTTGGCTGCAGAGAACAGCGTCGTCAGAACAGTGATTTGGGCTCTTCCAACTCGATACTCGTTACCGACTTGTGCCAGCGCAATTGGTGCGCTAATGGAGAGGGACTTTAAGTCGAACCTTGTTTATGGATCTGCGTCAGACAAGGAAGTGACGCGCCGAATTGAACAACTAGCAAGAGTCAACTATACTATCAACAGACTCAAAAGAGCAAGAATAGGCGCAATCGGAGGCGTTTTCTCTCTAATGACAGCCTCCTACTACGACAGAAACATACTTCGCCATAGGATAGGACCTGATATTGTCCGAATCCCAATATCTGAATACAAACAAGTTGTTACTAAAACAACGGAAAAAGAGGCTGCCAAAGCAATTGAAAATATCCCAAAGGGCATCAAAGTGGAAGTCGAACCCGCGCTTCTCGTCCAATCAATGCGCCAGCATTTGGCGCTAAAAAAGATTGCGAATGAACGTGAGCTCGAGGGTTTCTGCCTTGAATGCCATTCTGAGATGATCAAAGAATTCAAAGTTAACCCATGTCTCGGTTTCATTGATGAATCATACACAATTGGTTGCGAGGGAGATGTTGTCACTTGTGCAGCAGCACTAATGATACTGTACCTCTCAGGCAAACAGCCCCTAATCAGCGACCCCTTCACGATTGATTCGGAAAGCGTGATGACTATGCTTCATTGTGCTGGCCCTGCTTCATTATGCGAAGATTGCAGCGACGTAACCATAAAAACAGGGCACTCACCATCCCATGTTGGGGAACCAATTCCGTTAGCGATGTGCAGACCAAAACTTCAGGAAGGAAAAGAAGTGACCTTACTCAGATTGTATGGTTCCCACATGGATAAAATGCACTTTGCCTTGGGCAATGTTGTATCCTGCCTCAATCAAACGACTCTGGATATCAGGATCAGGCTTGTAGGAGGCAAAGATGCCTTTATTCGAAATATTTCGGGCAACCATTACATCGTGGCATCGGGAGATATCAGAAACGATTTGAAAGTGCTTTGTGAACAAATGGGAATTGAGGCAATCGAAAGCTAAGAGCAAATATGGTTTCTATGAAAACCAAATCTTAGCTCTTATTGATTCTGCTTCGAAGCCAGTCTAAGTAATCTGGAACTGCCTTCTCTATGTCATACAAAGGCTGATAACCCAAGTCATCCTGTGCTCTGCTTATGTCAAAATATGGCAAGGCTTCCTCAACCCCTGGCCCGATATTTGCGCTGACGTTTGGAAGCACTCGCTTGATGGCCTTAATTATTTCATCTATGGTTGTGAGCTTACCGCTTGAGATGTTGTACAACCTGTATTTTGGTTTCTCTTTTTCATAAGCAAGAAGTACGCCTTGCACGACATCTTTGATGTATGTATAATCCTTACGTGTTTCACGCCCCTTCTCCATCTCTATCATGCCATCGCTTAGGGCGCTGTGAAGGAACCAATCGATTGGTTGAGCACCTGCAATGAATGGCTTCCTAAATGGTCTTTGCCCAGGTCCGTATACATTGGTAAACCTAACGATCACCACATCGACCCCAAATCGCTCATTGTAGTAAAGGCAAAGTTGTTCGGCCATAAATTTTGACAGCCCATAGATTTCGTGAAAAGGAAAAACAGATGGGTCGTCTTCTTTCACCTTAACAAGACCTCTATCACCGCAAGCTGAAACTGTGCTGCAGAAGACCACTCTCCTGAAGTTCAGCAACCTGGCAGCTTCCAATATAGTCAACGTCCCTTCCACATTTATTTTCATTGCCTGAGCTGGCATATCTTCCGAGCCAGTCGAAGGCATTATTGCGATCGTGTGAATGACGCCGTTGACATTGTATTGGTTCGTTAAGTGCAAAATCCTAGACAAGTCAAGTATGTCTCCCTTCACTACTGTCACTCTGCCAAAAAGATCTGGCGGAGGTGATGCAACATCATAACCCACAGCACTCTTTCCCTTTTCAACAAGAGTCTGAAGAATATTCGACCCGACAAAACCGGAAGCGCCCGTCACAAGTATGCTCGTAGATGTCATAAGCCAGCACCCAATGAAATAATCCGAGTGCAGCAATCGAATAATAAACTTTTCGTAATGCGAGATTTGGCCACACGCTGTAGACATTAGCATGTCGTTCCTTTAGAATCACGTGTCAGAGCTGGCTAGCGGGTTTTACAGACACACTAAAAACTTCAAACGAGCTTAAAGCAATTCACTATTGAAACTTGATAACTCTGCGATCAGGTATTGCGAATTTGTTTCCGCCTAGTTCAAGAAGAATTGGCGCAATTCTCGTATCATAAACAGTCCCAAAAGCTCCTTTGTTTGCATATGCTGCAATAATCTCGCCTATGAACAGCGTATGATCGCCTGTGTTGAATTCACCGCAAAGTTTGCATTCTAGATGAGCGATACATTCCATTATGAAAGGAGCCTTGACCATCCTGCTAGCCAACGATGTCAAGCCTGTTTCTTTGAATTTATCGTGATCTTTGCCGCTCACTGTGCCACAAAAAAGTGTATCCTTCAACAGGCTAAAGGTTGGAATGTTAACCACAAACTCTCTGGATTCTTTGATGAGAGCGTGGCTATGTCGATTTGGTGCCACACTTATAGCAACTAGGGGCGGTTTGATTGATGTAGGCATTACCCAAGACAGCGTTATGATGTTAGGTCCCCCAGTTTTTCCACAGCAGGAAACAAGAACAGTATGCATTGGATAAAGGAGCCTATATGCGTGAGAAAGATCGATTTCAGTTTTATCGGGCCTGCAGGCTGCTTTTGAAGTATTCTTCTTTTGGCGCATATCTTTTCTTGTTTTCATCTCTGAAATTCCGACTCAGACTTTATCTCTAAGTAAGTCATAAAGGATAGAAGCTAATCTGTTATATATCCTTGCAGATGGGAACGCCCTTGCGACTTGCAAAAGCTGAACGGGGCATGCTTGAAGGAGAATATGGTGAATGCGCAGCGAAGGCGATGGAGATACTGGTGAAGCTGGGTGAGGCTTACAACGCGGCAAGAATGGTCAAAATCAGCTCGACTCACATAGCAGACTTGGTCTATGAGACCATCGGTGATTCAGGCATTGCATTCATTGAAGACTTGGCGAATAAAGGAGCCAAAGTCCGAGTTTTCACGACAACGAACGTCACAGGTATTGATAGACGACGTTTGAAAGAATTCGAGATTTACGGTGCAGATTACATTACAAAAGAGTCAAGGATTCTGCAAGCACTCAAGAGAATAGGTTGCGCGAACACATGCTCCTGCACGCCGTACTACTTCAGCAACCTGCCAAGATTCAATGAACACGTCGCTTGGTCAGAGTCTTCCACAGTCCCCTTCATTAATTCAGTGTTGGGCGCAAGAAGCAACCGTGAAGGCTGTCTAAGTGCGTTGATGGCCGCACTGACTGGAAGAACGCCACTTTACGGGTATCATCTTAGAGAAAACCGATTAGGAAAGACGTTGGTGAAGATCAGAAAGCATCCAAAAGCAACGCATGAATATGGAATTCTAGGATACTATATAGGACAAATGGTAGTTGACAAGGTCCCTGTCTTTTCTGGACTGTCGCGAAAGATATATACTGAAGATTTGGTGGAGCTAGGCTCGGGTCTGGGAGTTTCTAGTGTGATTGGGATGTATCATATTCCTGGTGTGACCCCCGAGACAAAAACGGAACAGCATATGTTCAGAAACGAAAAACCCGAGGAGACTATCGAAATAGAAGAACGTGATCTCAGAGAGACCTGTCGGAAATTGTGTACTGGGTCGGGAAAAATCGATATCGTTGCACTCGGTTGTCCGCACTATTCACTTCAACAGTTAGAGAGAGCTTCTAGGCTACTTGAAGGGAAGAAAGTTCATGAAGATGTCAGATTGTGGATCCAAACCTGCGAACCTGTTTACGCAGCGGCAGCGCACGCAGGGTATGTTAACGTAGTGAGCAAAGCTGGAGGACTGGTAACGGTTGATACTTGTGCCTCTGCGCTAGGTCCCCTTCTCCGGCGTTCACACGGCAAACTGACAATTGCCACAGATTCCGCAAAGCAAGCATTCTATCTAGGCCCTGGAAGAGGGTGGCATAATGTGTTACTAGGCAGTATGGAAGATTGCCTAAAGGCCGCTGCAAAAGGTTCATGGGAGGAATGAGCAATGAAGCAAGTCGTAATTAAGGGCCGAAGTCTTTCAAAAGGAAGAGCTTCAGGGGAAGCCATCGTCACAAAAGATCCGATTCTTTTCAATGGAGGAGTAGATCCCCTTAGCGGGGCGATAGTTGAAACAGGGCATGAGCTTCAAGGGCAAATAATTAGCGCCAAGATATTGGTATTCCCCTACGGGAAGGGAAGCACTGGCGGATCATTTGTTATTTACCAAATGGAAAAGCTTGGGACCGGCCCCAGAGCTATGATATGTCTCAAATCAGAAACGATCACCACAATCGGAGCCATAATGGGAAACATACCATTAATGGACAGCCTTGAACAGAATCCACTCGAGATAATCAAGACGGGGGACCACGTAGAAGTCAATGCGAATGAAAACCTCGTCAAAATAACCAAAATGTGAACGCAAACTTGCGAGCAATACACATTTGAGTAACAGTCAAAACCGATTTCACACGTCGAAAACACTTTATTCTTGAACACCATTTTATCCCAAAACATTGCTGGCTGTGAAAATTGAAGAAACTCTTTGAATCAATCAGAATTGGGCGAATTAAACTGCACAATCGAATTGTCATGGCGCCGATGGAAACTGGTTTCGAAACAAGGGAAGGCTTCGTCTCTGAACGTTTGAAGGCCTTTTGCGTCGAAAGAGCAAAAGGCGGGACAGCATTGATTATTGTTGGCGGTGCAAGTATCGGTTCCGACGACAGCCCAAAGTTGGGCATATATAATGAAGGATATATCCCTTCGCTTTCAAAATTGACCAATGCTGTCCATGCTCACGGTACCAAAATTGCAGTTCAGATAAACCATAGTGGGAGGAAAATTGCGCCAAAGACTATTTCAATGTATCCCTTTGGAGCATCCAGCATCCCTTCTCTTGGCAGAGCGATTCCTCGAACCCTAACGATAGAGGAAATCGAAAGTCTTGAGGAGAAATTCGCTGAGGCTGCCTTGAGAACAAAAAAGGCCGGCTTCGACGCCGTTCAAATACAGGCAGCACATGGTTATCTTGTATGGACTTTTCTATCACCCTTGGCAAACAGGAGGACAGATGCTTATGGTCGAGATCAACACGGCAGAATGAGGTTCCTACTTGAAATCGTAGACAAAATAAAGCAAGAAGTGGGTGATGGTTTTCCAATAATGGCCAGAATCAATGGAAGCGACTACCTGAATGGAGGACTAACGACAAAGGAATCGAAGATAATTGCTTTGAAGCTTGAAGAAGCTGGAGTCGCAGCCATAAGTGTTTCCGCTGGCGAAACAAGCAGCCTGTGCGAATACTTGGTTCCACCAAGGGCAGTTGAAAGAGGATGCAACGTTCCGTTGGCATTTGAAATAAAGAAAAGTGTTGGAATACCTGTTTCCGTCGCAGGCAGAATTGACAATCCCGCTTTGGCAGAGAGAATCTTGGAAGACGGAAAAGTGGATTTGATAGAGATGGCTAGACCTCTACTTGCTGACCCCGAGTTGCCTAAGAAGACTGCAGAAGGGAGGATTGACGAAATCAGAAAGTGTATTGCTTGCATCCATTGTGAAGATCGTCTGAACACCGGATTGAAGGTTGAATGCACTGTCAACCCACTTGCGGGACGAGAATGGAGATTCGGGATAGAGCCAGCAAGGAAGCCCAAGAAAGTTCTTGTCGTTGGAGGTGGCCCTGCCGGAATGGAGGCTGCCAGAGTAGCAAAGTGGAGAGGCCACGAAGTTTTCTTGTATGAGAAAGACGAACAACTAGGTGGTCAAGCCAGACTGAGTTCCATTCTTCCATACAAGCAAGAACTCATAGACTTCATCAAATACTACGAAGTGACTTTGAATAAATTATGTGTGAAAGTTGAACTTGGAAAAGAAGTTACAGCCGATGTTGTCGATGAGGTTCAGCCTGATGTAATAGTTGCTGCAACAGGTGCGGTGCCGCTAGTACCAAGAATTCCTGGAGTCAATTTGAAAAATGTCGTGACAGCTACTGATGTTTTGGCAAAGAATGTGGGAGTTGGAAAAGAGGTGGTAATCATAGGCGGAGGGCTGGTAGGGTGCGAAACAGCCGATTTCCTCACCGAAAAAAGCAGGGATGTCACAATCGTAGAGATGCTGAACGACTTAGGCATGTTCCTTGACAGAGTCATCGGATGGAACGAAAAGCTCCTTTTGCAGAGACTCTCCGAAAAGAACGTGAAGATATTCATCAAGACACGGGCTGAAGAGATAACCAAGGACTATGTATTAGTTCGCAGGAATAAAAATACTGAGAAAATCCAGTCAGATACAGTTGTTTTAGCCGCAGGAGCACGATCCGACAGGCAGTTCATCGACGAACTAGGGCATGTGGGAACTGTCCTTGAAATCGGAGACTGTGTGAAACCGCGCAAGCTATACGACGCCGTTAGGGAAGGGTTCATGGTTGCCAGATCTATTTGATTCTCTCAGAAATACGGATTTCACTAAACCTCTGCTTTCTGAATTATGAGGGCACTTAAGGCCCTCGCGATTTCACGTCAGATTCATTTCTGAGAGCGCAATTCATTAAGAATGGTCTCTGTTAATCGGCAAACCCTCTGTGATATAACAGTCTCGATCATACCATAGCCAAAGCCATGAAAGTGTCCATGGTTCCTTTGATCAAATCTCTATGCGTTACTATCCCAATTGCTTTACCATTTTCTTCAACCACTAGCCTCCTCACGCCTTTCTCCATCATTAGCGAAGCGGCTATACCAAGCTTAGCGTCCGCAGGTACGGTGATAAGGGGGCTTCTCATAATCTTTCCTGCCTCAATCCCGCTCGTACACAATTCCTCAGGACAAACATTTCTCATTATGTCTCTTACAGTTACTATTCCAACAGGTTCGCCGTTTTTCGTAACAATTACAGATCCAATGTCCTTCTTTACCATTAGATCAATAGCTTTTTTTACACTGTCTGAGGTCTCTACAGATATGATATCTCTTGTCATTATGTCCCGCACAGTAGTGGTTATCCCCATATGTAACCCTCAATCCCTTTGTTCTAGTACTAAAACCCGTTCTTAAACTTACTTGTATTCCAAACTCGCGCTGATGATGCATCAGCATTTTTCCTGTTCGATATGGGGTTCGTGCATGCAAAGAGATTCTCGATAGCAAAAGGCTTGAACTATCTCTGAGGGTACAAGCAAATTTTCGATTGCCGATTGCCCAGACTATTTTTCTCGTAACTTCACATACCGTGCATTCGCTCAGAACATGTGATACCAAAGAAAACCTTAAAGGAGTTTCTTGCGATGCTAAGTATCGTGCGAGTTGGTTCGAAATGCAAGAATCTTCTCTGACAAAAGAACTCGATTGCATATTCAATCCAAAGTCTATCGCAATAATTGGTGCTTCCGCGGAATCAAAGAAGCTTGGAAACAGAATATTGAGTAACTTGATAAACAGAAAGTTCCCCGGCAAGCTATTTCCAATTAACCCCCACATCAGGGAAATAATGAGCTTCCGCGCCTACTCAAGAGTTGCCGAGGTCCCAGATAAAATTGACCTAGCAGTAATCGTTGTCCCAGCGCTAGCTGTCTTACAAGCCATGAAAGAGTGTGTTGAGAAGGAAATTAAGGGGGCTGTAGTAATCACATCTGGTTTTGCAGAGACCGGCGCAAAAGGAAGAGAGTTGCAGGAGAAAATGGCTGAGATAGCAGAAAAAGGAGGATTACGGTTTGTGGGACCAAATTGCGAGGGGATATTCAACGCATCAGCAAACTTGGATCTGACATTCGCACCAAAATCTCCCAAAAAAGGAGGCATCTCGTTCATTTCCCAAAGTGGCGCTATCGGAGCCAATACGATGTTCCGTTGGGGCGCTGAACGGGGCGTAGGATTCCAGGTGTTTTGCAGTTCTGGCAATGAAGCCGACCTCGGCTCCACTGATTATCTTGAATACGTCAGCTTGGATAAAGATACCAGAGTCGTCATGATGTACGTTGAAGGAGTAAAGAAAGGAAAGCTATTCCTGGAGGCAGCTAGGAGAACAACAATGACGAAGCCTATTGTTCTGATGAAGGGCGGACAAACAGAGGCTGGGAGCAGGGCCGTGTCATCCCACACTGGTGTTCTCTCAGGCTCGAACGTTATCTTCGATGCAGTCTGTAAACAGACTGGTATAGTGAAAGTTGAAGATGTTGACGAACTTTTCGATGTTTCTATGACATTTGAAACTCAACCTCTCCCTAAAGGAAGCAATGTCGGAATAGTGACTGGGGCAGGCGGTGGAATGGGAGTCGTCGCAGTAGATGCCTGCACAAAGCGGGAGTTGAATGTTCCAATATTCTCCAAAGACACAATCGCCCAGTTGAAGGCCATCCTGCCGCCCTATGCCCCTGTTAACAACCCCGTAGATCTTACACCCCCCTTTGATCCAATGCGCCTAGTAAAGTGTACAGAAATAGTACTCCGAGATAAGATAATAGACTCGGTGATTTCGATGGGCTTTGGCTGGAGAACAGATATGGTTTCGGTCGAACTGGCGGCTGTCGAAGAATTCATCAAGTTGAAGGAATACGGGAAACCCATCGTTATGGTTTCGGTAGCCAGCAAATGTGAATTCGAGGTACTGAGAAAACTCGAGGCTGAGGGCGTACCTGTTTTCCTAACGCCGGGGAAAGCCTCAAGAGCGATTGCGGCTTTGGTTGAATATCAAAAATATAGAAGCAAACAAAGGGTATTCTGAGATTCGTCTCTAGCGGAGCACGTCTTTGTTGACCAAGTTGACAGGTGTTTTGCCATTGAGTGCTCTGACAACATCTTCTGCCAATACTACTATCATTTTGATTCTGGAGTCTCTTGTGTGACCTGCAACATGCGGTGTCACAATCAAATTCTGCAGTTTGAGGATAGGGTCGGTTGCTTTAATCGGCTCTTCTTCAAAGACGTCCAAGGCTGCCCCGGCTATTCTTCCATCTTCTAATGCTGAGTACAAAGCTTTTTGATCCACCACGCCACCGCGAGACGTGTTGATGAAGTATGCGGTTTTCTTCATTGTTTTAAATTCTTTTTCACCGAACATGCGCTCTGTCTCTTTTGAAAGAGCGATGTGCACCGTTATGAAATCTGCTTCCTTCAATAGAGTTGGAAGATCAGTGTATTCAATTCCGAGCTCCTTTTCCAAATCAGCCTTTCTTCTTCTACTCTGATACAGGACACGCATGTTGAGGCCTTTTGCCTTTCGAGCAACCGCTATGCCTATCGTTCCCAAGCCAACTATGCCAAGTGTCTTGTCTATCAAGTCAATGTTTTTGGGAAGAAGCCTGTCTCTTATGCCCCAATTTCCTTTCCTGACTTCTCTGTCGAATTCTATTAGGTTCTTCGCCATTGCCAGAATCAAGCAGAGAGCGTGCTCTGCCACTGAATCGGTGTTCATGACAGGCAGATTGACGACCATTACCCGTTTTTTGGTTGCCGCCGCAACGTCTATGTTATCTACGCCGACTCCAGTCCTTGCTATCACCTTCAGCCTGTCAGTGTTCTCAATGATTCTTCCTGTGATCTTTGCTAAGCGAACAACTATCGCGTCTGCGTCTTTTGCCTCTTTGATGAGACTTTCCTCAGATGTACCCGATGCTATGATCACTGTACCAACTTTTCTTAGGATGTCAAGACCAGCATTGTCCACTGGTTCAATTAGCGGCTCAGTCAACAATATCTTCATTTTCCATTCTCCTAACATTAGGGAAAAAAGAGAGTGAGTCTTTGGAAACTACTTCCCACGTATTTCGTTGACGATAGATTTGAATTCTTCATCGGAGACTAGTCCCTTTTTGCTCTCTCCTAAAGCTTTCACTTTGCCTAGTATTGGTTCAACTTGTTCTTCAGGTACGGTTATTCCGAGATTCTTCAGTTTCCACTCTATAGAGTGTCTTCCACTCTTCTTTCCCAAGACTATTTCCCTTTTGCCGCCAACGAGTTCAGGAACGAAGCTTTCAACAGCTGGTGGATAGCTTATCAGTTGCATTACAGTGACCCCTGATTCTCTCTTGAACACGTTCTCGCCGACGACGGGCTTGAAGGGTGGCATTTTAACCCCTGATATTCTTTCGACAAGCTTCGAAGTCTGGACAAGCTTTTCATACTTCAATCCAACGTCAATTCCGTATAGAAGATATAGCGACAACGCAAGTTCGCTGAGGTCAGTGTTACCTGCTTTCTCACCTAGACCATTTATTGTTACATGGGCCCACTCGGCGCCTGCTCTTATTGCTGCTAGTTCACATGCTGTGCTGAGCCCAAAATCGTTGTGGCAGTGGATATGAATCGGAACTTTGAACCATTCTTTGAATTTCTTGGTCAGGTAGTACATCGCCTCTGGAAGGGCCACTCCAAGAGTATCCACAACTATGAGCTCATCCGCTTTTCCTTCTTTCACAGCCGCAGTGTTGATTGTCTTCAGGAAATCCAAATCAGCCCTTGTCAAATCCACAGAAAAGAATGCTGTGTGAAGCCCATGATCCTTAGCGTACTTAAGGGTCTCTACAGCACGCGTCACAGCTTTTTCTCTGTCCATGCCGTAAGCCTTGAATTTCAGCTCACTGGTCGCGATTTCACATACTACCGCATCGACGTCTGCCTCCAGACAGGCATCGACGTCTGTTTTGATGCATCTACAGAAACCCCAGACCTCGGCACTCAACCCTAGGTTCGCTATAGCTTTAACGGCAGCTTTGTCTTCTGGAGAGACGACAGGCATGCCTGCCTCGATCCTTTGTACACCAAGTTCGTCCAATGCTCTAGCTATTTGCACTTTTTCTTCCTTTTTGAAAACAACTCCAGGAGTTTGCTCTCCATCCCTCAGAGTCACATCATAAAAGCTCACCTTCTTGGGCAGATTCATACCGTGTCTAACTTCATCAATTGAGTTAAATGGACTAACCCACCACTTTTCTTCCAAAGGCATCACCATTATTTCAAAGTCCTTTAAACATTGAGATTAATAAACTTTAACAAACCTTGATCAAGGTTTTCAAGCTCATATAGAACATACACCTGTTAACTGAAGGTGGATCGCAAGCATCCTACGCAAGAAAATGCGGTTTGCGACTCCAACCCAGAGTCAGATGTAATATATTTTGCTTTAAGGTTCAATTGTCTGAGTTGAAGAGGGCTTCTGATCAGAGGAGAGCGAACTCCAGTTTTGGTCCACTTCTTGCTGGATTTCTTGGATTTCTTGGTCTGATAAGCCATCGAATCTCCCCTGAACCTTTAGATATTCACGTACGGGTGTTCTTTTTTCTTGTTTCAGGTTGAGCTTCATTTTGCCTTCTTCGACTTCATAGAGAATCCACATACCGCTTCGAACAGCCAGTCTTGCCACATTCACCGTTTCCGACGTTGGGAACCTCCAGCCTGTCGGGCAAGGGGCATGTACGTGCAAGTAAGCAAGACCCTTGTCCTCCGCAACTATTCTCGCGGCCTTCCTGACCTTCTTTTCGAGATCTGGGATGTAGGCTATCGACGCTGTTGCCACGTATGGAATTCTGTGCATCGCCATAAGAGCGGCCATGTCTTTCTTGAACGTCTTCTTTTTCCTTCTTGCTCCACGTGGAGTAGTCGTGGTCCAGGCGCCAAACGGAGTGCTTCCACTCTTTTGAATTCCCGTGTTCATGTAAGCTTCGTTGTCGTAGCAAATGTAGATTATCGACTCTCCTCGTTCAGCCGCGGCTGAAAGGGCCTGCAGGCCAATGTCCACTGTTCCTCCGTCACCCGCGAGTCCAACCACGTTTACGTGTGATTTGCCACGGATCTTCAGGCCTTCTCTCAGACCTGTAGCCACTGCTGCTGTGCCAGCGAAGACGACTTCAGCAAAAGGCAGTCTCACTAATGGTTTCAGAGCTAGGGCACTTTGCATCGTGACACCTGCACAGCCTGGAATGAATGTGAAAACTGTATCCTTTCCTAGGGTCTGAAATACGTGGCGAGCAGTCAACAGCATGCCGCAACCTGCACATGCTCGCACTCCCGGGAGAACTATACGGTCTGCATACTTCTCAAGTGGTGCTGACTTGGTGACCGGTATTTGAACCTCATCTAGCCATTCTACAGATTCTCCCAGTCCTTTCTTCACACTTTCAAGCGTTTTACTAGCCATGAATTTGAAGTTCTCAATAGTTATCTCTCGACCGGCTAGTCCCGCGATGAAGTTTGTCAAATGAGGTTTGCTGTCCAGATTGTACAAGCAAGACTTGAGTTCTGTGAAGAATGCCCCGCCGCGTCCCCCGATGCCGTGGGTTACATCACGATCAACAACGGCAACGGCTCTCACGTCTTTGCATGCTTCTCTCAGTTCTTCATCTGGAAAGGGCCTGTAAGATCGAAGCCTAACCAAACCCGCCTGCAGGCCTTCTCTTCGGAGCTCGTCTACGGCAACTCTGGCTGTACCGGTCATGGAACCCATTGTCATCAACAAAAGTTCTGCATTGTCGCATCTGTACTTGTCTATCAGACCATATTCTCTACCGAATATTTTCCCGTATTCACTGCCGACTTCCTTAATCACGTCCTTGGCATTGTTCATGCAATCATCGGTCTGATGCTCAAATGAAATGACCCAGGGACGAGGAGGAACAATAGCGGCCATTCTGTTGTCGGGATCAAGTATGAAGTGTTCAGGGGAATAAGCAGGCAGGAAATTGTCGACGACTTCTTGATCCGGAATCTCCACATTTTCAGCGGTATGGGAGACGAGGAAGCCGTCCATGCAGACCATTGTTGGCAATAGTACTCTCTTGTCCTCAGCAATCTTGTATGCTTGAATTATTGTATCCAAGACTTCTTGGGCATTTTCTGCGAACAGTTGCAACCAACCAGAAGTGTTTTCTGCCATTGTGTCAGAATAGTCGCACGTTGTAGCCCAGGGCGTTGACAAAGTCCTGTTTGCGATGGCCATAACAATTGGCAAGTGATATCCATGAGCGTGATAAACAAACTCGTGCATATAGGCGAGGCCTTGTGAGGCCGTGGCCGTGAAGACCCTGACGCCGCTTAAAGACGCACCAATGCAGGCACCCATCGCACTATGTTCCGATTCAACAGGGATATACTCTGCTTCTAGTTCCCCACGGTTGATAAAGCTCGCAAGATGTTCTACGATTGTCGTCGATGGGCTGATCGGATAGGCAGCTATTACTCTTGGTCTAGAGAGTCTTGCTCCGTGTGCAGCAGCCAAGTTTCCAGAGATCAAATCTTTTTTAGGCATGAGATAACCTCTTACTTACTCTTCTTCCAGAATCATCTCGAGGGCTTTACTTGGACATTCTCTCGCGCATATTCCGCAGCCCTTACAAAATACGTAGTCAATTTCAATCCCATCTTTTGTCTTAAGAATTACTCCGTCAGGACAAAACATCACGCAGAGACCACATTTGTTGCAAGTCTCCTTCTTGACAACCGGCTTGAATGTTCTCCAACTACCGGTTTCTGCGCTCTCGATTTCGGTTCCAATAGGAACAAGTGGAAGTTTCTTCAATTTAAAGCACCTTCAATTCCAATACCGTTGTCTCTTCGAAAGCGAGATCAGCCGCCTTGATGTTCTTCTCCGCGGCATCCTTAGAGAATCGATTTGTTATCGCTTCGCGTACTGCTTTAATCCCGACCCAGCCGGTGCCGACCGAGAAAGCTCCCAGCATTGCCATGTTCGTGATTGGATTGCCAATCGTCTTCAAAGCAATCCCTGTCGCGTCCACCACAGCTATTTTGGACGGCTTGCCTTGAATTGTCATTTCAGAAGGCTTCGTCACTGAGTTGAGAATTAGTATGCCGCCCTCGACTAGACCTTCCGTAACATTGACTGATTTAATGAGCTTGGGGTCGAGAACGACAACACAGCTTGGATGATGGATCTCAGTCCTAAGGCGTATTGGCACATCATCAATTCTTGTAAACGCAACAACTGGAGCGCCGCGCCTTTCTGGTCCAAAGTAAGGAAAGGACTGCGCATACTTTCCTTCATAGAATGCTGCTAAGGCAAGTATCTCCCCTGCCGTGGCCGCTCCCTGACCTCCTCTTCCATGAATTCTAATCTCCTTCATGATATCACCTCAAGAGTTTCTCATCATATGGAGCTGTGGAGAGAACCTCGTTGCCCGATTCGGTTATCATGATAGTGTCTTCCAAACGTACTCCTCCGACGCCTTGCGCAGCGACAGTAGGCTCCATGGAGAATATCATTCCAGCTTTGAGTTTGAACTGCACGAATTTCTGGTCGCCGGTCAGTACACGTTCACCAATGAATGGCGCCTCTAAACCCGCTATGCCTATACTGTGGCCAAGTACGCCGAAGTATGCTTCTTTTTCGAAACCGTGCTCCTTCATAATGTCTCTCACCGCTTTGTTAACGTCTGTGTTTAGTGCCTCTGGCTTCATGACTTTCATGATGGTTTGTATTGAATCGAACACTGTTCTGTAGATATCTTTTTGCTTTTCAGTTGGGTTTCCGTGAATGACAGTGCGGGTCTGGTCTGAAAAGTATCCATTGAAGCATCCGCCAAGATCTAATAACACTAATTCCCCTCTTCTTATCGGCTTGTCGGACGCAAACCTGTAGAGCGGCATGGTGTGATTCCCAGAGGCGATGATCAAGTTGCATTGGGGGACTTCCATTCCAAAGGAATAGAGAATCCGCATTGCTTCGCCCAGCAGTTCACATTCTCTTTTCCCAGACTGTATTAGATTTATAGTGCTTTCCATAGCAAAGGATGCGATGGCAGAAGATACTCGCATCAGCTCTCTCTCCTCTACTGTCTTTATGACCCTCGCTTTTATGAAAACATCGTCTCCATCGACGAAAGCTGCGTTCGGCAATGCTTGTTGCAGTTGTTGAGTCAGTCCGAACCGTGTGGCATCTATCCCTATTCTGCCATCTGCGACACCTAAGTTGGTCAACTCCTTTTTGAACTCATTTACTGTTGTTTTGAAAACCTCTAAATCCTCCAAGACTGCAATGGGCCGGACATTTTCGTTCTTGAGCCACGGCATCGTGGTTGAGGCGCGCGCCCAGTCACCGCTTGCCACGTATAGAATGGGATCTTGATCTCTTGAGACAATTGTGGCATTCCTTGTAACTGCCATCCCGGTTGTCCACCACAATGGTCTGTATGACGTGGCATACCGAATGTTTTCGGGTCGGAACGCAAGAATAGCGTCGATTTCTTGTTCTTTCATCTGTTCCTTCAGTCTTACGAGGCGCTCTTTCCTTAGTTTTTGAAAGTCCACGCGTTCTTCCCAATCAACGCCAAACTGCCCATATATATGCGACATGTCTTCTCACGTCATCGCTCTTTTTTATTAAGACTTAGGCAAAACTCCACGTTTTTCCAAGTCGTCTGCGACATCCTTAAGATCCAGTTCTACTAATTTCTCTCGAGAGGGGACACCTTTCTTAACGTCCCATCCTCTTGCCTTGTAATAAGCCCTTTTCATCACGTCCAGTCGTACCACCTGACCTTTAGCGGGGCCATCTGAAACAGGTTCTTTCAGGAAATACTCAGGGATTGTATCATCTTTGCTTGTCAATCCCAGCCTCATGTTATAGCATTTCATCAAGTGATAGTTTCTCTCGCCAGCTCTCAGCAGTTCCTGTTCTGACATGTCCCACCCAGTTGCTGCAGACATCATCCCCGCAATCATTTTTGCGCTAACGCTTTCAAATAGGAATAGACACTCGAGTACACATAATCCAGTGGACGCCAATACTTGAATAAAGTCTTCATGCCACTTTACCATCGGTCCTTTCGCAGGATCGTCCGAATATGGAACAACTATGTTTTCGCTTCCGAAGAATTTCTTAGCTGTCTCTCGATCTCCTACTGCCTCGAAGACAGGATACCCTTTTAGATGGTCAGCCCCTCTCGGGTTCACGGCATATGCCAAAGCCCAGCTCTTACCGCCCCTCAGATCTTTGTACGTCATTCCAAGACCCTTTATGTGCCCCGGTCTAGGATACGTCAGGCTCATCGCTTCACAAGCACCTTTGACCCCTTTGGCAAGAATTCTGCCGAAACCTTCAACATTGGCGATCTTTTCCGTGATTTGAATCATGGCGTCGACATTGCCCCATGTTAATTCTATTCCGCCTGTTTGTTCTTTTGTAATAATTCCTTTTTCGTACCACTCCATAGACATGCCGATTACGTCTCCAAGCTCATGGATGTCGATTGCCAGTCTGTTCGACAAGTCTTGAAGGTAACATATGGAAGCTAGATCGCTGTTGCCAACATTTGTCCCGAAGGCTTCTGCCGCGGTAAGCTCAGGTTTGCCTCCCATCGTCCCTGCGAACTTCCCCTCCTCAATAGAATGAAAATGTGTGCAATGTATGGGACACGCGAAACAAGCCATACTTCTGACTTTGTACTTCTTTTCAAGAGTTTCTGCCGTTATGTCTTCAAGATTTTCCAGATGATGCTCCGTTCCATTCTTCACACGCGCGAGCCCCATATCGTTGTACGAAGCGATTTGATCCAAGGTTCCGTAAGTAGCGAAACGCTTGTACGAGTGATGACCCATGATAGACAAAACGGATTCGTTCGCCAAGCTTTCGAATTCATCCACTTTTGCAATTTGGACTGCTTTTGTTCCTCTAACGGCAATTGCTTTCAAGTTCTTTGATCCCATAACTGCGCCTAAACCTGTTCTTGCAGCCGCTCTGTATCTTTGCACAATTATACTGGCCATGAGAACCTTGTTTTCTCCGGCGGGTCCTGTGATTGCGGTTCTAATCTCTTCATCTCCGTGTTCATCTTTGATTATCTGGTCAGTCTCCCACGTATCTTTTCCCCACAGATGCTCCCCGTTTCTTATCTCAACATTGTCATCGTCAATCCAAATGTACACAGGTTTCTTTGCTTTTCCTTCTACCACTATTTGGTCATAGCCAGCGAACTTCACTGTAGAGCCAAAATCTCCACCAGAATTTGCATCTCCGAAAATTCCGGTCTGAGGTGACCGAGCTGTGAAGGTAACTCTAGAGCAACAGGGAGCCAATGTTCCAGAGAGTGCGCCGATCCCGACCATAAAGAGATTGTCCGGACTGAAGGGATCTACATTCGGTCCAACATTATCGTACAGAACCCTAGCGTTGAAACCCGACCCACCGATGTACTTTCTCGCAAAATCCATGCTCAATGGCTCTTTCACGATTTTGTCGTTCGAAAGATTAATTCTCAAAATAGTTCCTGCATAACCGTACAATTGTATCACTCCTTTTTCGCGTCCGACAAAATCCGATCGCGACCACTATAGTAGATCTTTTGAAGTAATGCTTCCTTATCCTTCACACCAGGCGCGTCCTTTATGGCGGCTCTTCTCATTTTCTTCACGTGTTGTTTGTCCGAGCATGCATATTTGATTGCTTCAGTTGGACACCACTTAGCGCACTGAGGGTCTCCTCCGCAAAGGTCGCACTTATCAATTTTGCCTTCAGGATTCATCCACACGAGTCCCCAAGGGCATGCAACTATGCAAGAACGGCATCCTACACACTTCGCAGTATCAACCAGAACGGCACCAGTTGAGCTGTCTCTGTACATTGCACCGGTTGGACATGCAGAGATGCAAAAAGCCTCAGTGCAATGCTTGCACACTGTGGGGATGAACAACCCTTGTGACTCCAGTCGAACAACATGAAGCAAGGCTCTAGAAGGGTTTGATTCTCTGCGATGATGAAGCGAACAGCGCAGTTCACATATCCTGCAACCTGTACATACGTCAGAATCTACATTCAAGAATTTTTGGGAATCCTCCTTCATATATCCTTACACCAGATATCCATGTTGTAATGCTTTTCTGTGACTTATTTTTCTTTCGACAGGAAGCAACTCTTTTTAACGAGGCTCTTCAATACTTCGCGAAGTGAGCTTGTTGCCGACTGCACATTTTAATCTATTAGTAATAGGGGGCGGAGTTGCAGGAATTCAAGCGGCAATTGAGGCAAGAAATCTGCAACCTAGAAAATCAGTTGCACTTGTCACTGATGAAATAATGACGTATTCAAGACCTTCTCTCACTGCTGTAATATCTGGTGCAGTGAGCGATGTTGAAAAGATAGGGATTTTTCCTCATGAAACGTTGAACAAATCAGGCATCCAAGTTCTTTCAGGATACAATATCTCCGAAATCGAACATTCCATTCACGCAGTCTACCTGAAGAAGATAGGACAAGAACAACTTGGTTCGACTTCTGCTGTTACCTATGACAAACTGATAATTGCAACAGGGGCCTCACCGTTGGTACCAAAAACTGAGGGCGTGGGGCTACGTGGCGTTTTCACTGTCAGAAAGTTCCGAGAAGCCCTTGCTACGTCAGAGTTCTTGTCAAGTGGAATGACAGCGTACGTGGTAGGGGCGGGGTTCGTTGGGCTCGACACTGCAGAAGCCCTATCCCACAGAAAATTAAGTGTGACGCTTGTAGTTCGTTCAAGAATCCTGAGAGGAATATTGGAACAAGATCTTTCCCAAGCATTGGTTCATCGCGCACAGATACGCGGTGTCAAAATATTGATTGGATCTACGATCGAGAGAATTGAAGGAAACCGAAGGGTAGAGCGCGTAGTCATTGGCGAAAGGGCACTCAAATCAGATGTTGTCATATTCGCAACTGGTGTTGAACCTGATACAAGACTAGCCAAATCTATCGGTTTGACAATTGCGAAAAACTGTGCCATCAGAGCCGACAATAAAATGCAGACTGGACTAAATGGTGTTTACGCCACGGGTGATTGTTCAGAAAGCCTCGATTTCGTAAGCGGAAAGAGTGTTTATCGGCCACTTGGCAGTATTGCAGCACTCACGGCAAAAATCGCAGGAGCCAATGCTGTGGGAGTTGAAAAAACATATGAAGGAATCATAAGAAGACAGTACAACAAAATATTCGACACAGAGATAATAAGCATCGGCCTAAGTGTGGAAGAAGCCAAGAATCTCGGAATAAGCGCGAAGGCATTCAAGGCAAGAATTAAGAAACCAGAACTCTTTTCGTTTCCCCAATTAGCTTCAAAGAACTTGATGAGAGTGATTGTCAATGAGGGTACAGACACAATCATCGGCTGGCAAGTGATCGGAATTAAGCAAAGTTCCTTGTTCTCACACTACTTCCATGACTGTATTCTAAACAGAAAAAAGCTGGGCGACATAAGTGTTTCGGGGCAAAACATCGAACTAATCATCGAACAGGAATAATCTATCTCAGCTTTTTAACACTAACTTCTATTCTTTGGAGCGCAGTTTCTATATCTTTTATCGAGGCCGCGTAGGTTAGCCTAATATGGCCCTCGCCAAGATTGCCGTATGCGATCCCGGGATAAACAGCGACTTTTGCTTCCTCAATCAAGAACTGAGTCATTTTGGCCGAATCCAAACCAAATTCTGTAATGTTCGGAAAAACAAAAAACGCTCCTTTCGGCAACTGACAAGAAAATCCATCAATTGAGTTTAGCCCATCAACTATAAAATGCCTGCGCTTGTCAAATTCCTTGACCATCGCTGCAATTGAATCTTGGGGCCCTTTAAGTGCTGCTACGGCTGCCTTCTGGACGACACCATTTGTACACAACACAATTGAACCCTGTATCTTAAGCATATTCTGAACTAAGCTCTTTTCCGCAACGAGATATCCAATTCTCCAGCCCGTCATGGCATAAGTTTTCGAAAAACTACCCACCATAATGGTTCTATTCCTCATTTCAGGGAGCGCAAAGATGCTGTAGTGCCTAGCATCATCATAAACCATTTTTTCGTAAGCTTCATCTGACAGCACTAACAGATCGTGTTTTTTGGCTATTTCAGCTATGACTTTCAGATTCTTGAGATCGATCACCATTCCCGTTGGATTACTGGGCGAGTTCAAAATAATCATCTTTGTTTTCTCTGTAATTCTATCCTCTATCTCAGAAGGCTTAAGTTCAAATCCCCTCTCCTCGTCAAGAGGTACTGATATCGGGTTTCCACCAGCGAACTTCACACAGGGGGCGTAGCCAACATAACCCGGCTCAGGAATCAACACTTCTTCCCCTGGATTGACAGTACACATGATGGCAAGAAATATGCCTTCAATTGCACCTGGTGTAGCCATTACTTCAGATTCTGGATCCACCTGTACTCCAAAGTCTTCTTCTATCTTGTCTGCAATTGCCTCTCTAAACTCTGGAATGCCGCTCGTAGGCGTGTAAAAAGTATTTCCTTCGTCAAGAGCCTTTTTGGCTGCCTCTCTTATATGAGAGGGTGTGACAAAATTAGGCTCACCCGAGGTCAATTTGATTACATCTTTAGTTTTCAGAGCAACATCTCTCATCTTCGTGGCTTGCAGCGATCCAAGTGACATAATCTCTTTCAGCCTCTTCGAACTCCAATCATCCTCTTCCCGCATGTTCTTAACCTCAATACTAATTTCTACTTCTCTTTATAAGACTAATCGAATCGCTTGGACATAGAAATTTGGAAGCGAACCCTGTTGGTATTTGTTGCAGTCAATGCTTTGAGATTCGCCTGAGCCGAGGCATTGCACTGCAATTCCATTGCTGCATTTGAGCTAAAACCATTGACCATCGGCCTTGCCTCAGGGCCGAACTCTCTCATCCGCACGAAAAGGATGAAAACAGGCAGCACAGGCGGAGTGAATATCTAGGGAGATCCTGACCTCGTTATTTTAGTGAAGAACGCGCGCGCAATCAAACAGAGATTGCGTACCTTGGATTCGATGGGTCTTGGCCTCTTTCTTCTGGGAGAAGCAATTGCCATTCTGATTTTTCAGCAACGCTAATAAACAATGATTTCGAACGGATCGTGCAACTCTTATAGTGACATGAAGAGGGCCTTCACCTGTTGAATGCCTCGCATTCCTCTCACTCTTCCGATAAGGTCGAGAATTCGCTGGTTCTTTCCTTGAGCGATGAAGATTTCTAGGCAGTATTTATCGTCGATGTGTCTGTGCACGTTCTCCACCACTACGTCGTCGAATTCGTGTCTGACTTCGCTCATCCTTAAGTCAACGTCTCTTCTTGCGTAGTCGGAGGTGATCATTATTGTTGCCGCCACTTCACCCGTCTCAGTCTTGGCCATGTCCGATTCGACGATTATGTTTCTGATCGCGTCTCGAAAGGCTTCTGACCGGCTGTAGTAGCCGCGTGTCTTCATGAACTCGTCGAACTTTGTCAGAAGCTCACTCGGAAGAGTAATGCTTATTACCGTCACTCAAACCGCCTCTGCTATTAACATAACTTGTAGTTGTTATTAGCGTATTAATATTTTGTCCAAAGACGTTAGCACTATTTTAATATAATAAAATGCGTCTTCACTGATGGTCACCGATGAGCTGCCCGGACAGACCCGAACTGGAGCAGCGTGAGCAACGCGAAACGAAGAAAGCCTGGATTCTTCTAGCCTTGGCCTTCGGCTTAACCATGCTCATTTCAGGTTCACTCGATCTTCTGCTGAAAGGAATCCCCCTTGGTTTCGCCATACCGTTGCTGAACGAGCCTGCAACAGTATCGAGCGCAATCTACTACGTTTCAGTCATCGTAGGAGGAGTGTACGTCGGCGTTCTGGGCTTGAAGGAACTCATCATAGAAAAGAAGTTTTCAGTTGAGTTCCTCATGTCCGTCGCGGCCCTGGGCGCAGCTTATTTGGGTTTTCTCTTCGAAGCGGCGACCGTGCTTTTTCTCTATTCGTTGGCAGAGTATTTTGAAGAGTATATTCAGGATCGAGCGACGAGAACTATTGAAGGGCTTTCGCGGTTCATGCCTGATAAGGCTTCGGTAATCGTCGATGGTTCTGAAAAAACTGTCGAGGTAAAAGCGGTCGGACCGGGCATGACGATGATAGTGAGGCCGGGCGAAAGAATCGCGATGGACGGCACTGTGGTTGAAGGCTCTTCCTCCGTAGATCAGTCGCTCGTCACGGGCGAATCCATTCCAACTCCAAAGAGAACTGGAGACTGCGTCTTTGCGGGCACCGTGAATTCGGGCGGAATCCTCAAGGTAATTGTTAACAAGGGCGCTGAAGACACGTTGGTGTCCAGAATTGTGAAGCTTGTTGTTGAATCCAAGAAGAGAAAGGCGCACATTGAAAGCTTGGTGGATAGGTTCGCTCGTTTCTACGTTCCAGTCGTCATAGCCCTTGCAGCTTTCACGGCATTCGGAATCCCAAGGTTGACCGGTGGAACATTCAGCACGTGGCTGTACAGGGCGTTGATTCTGCTAGTCGTTTCTTGTCCCAGCGCTTTTATTATCTCGGTTCCGGCGACTATCTTTGCTGCCGTGACTATTGCCGCCAGAAAAGGAGTTCTAGTCAAGGGTGGAATCTGCATAGAAAAACTGGCAAAAGTTAGAGCCATCGTCTTCGACAAGACCGGCACGCTGACTTTAGGCACGCCGGCCGTGAACGATGTTGATTCTGTCGAAAAATCGGATCAACAGGCGCTGAGGTACGCAGCAGCACTAGAACAGTTCTCGAACCATCCGCTCGCTCAAACCATCATCAAGAAGGCCAAAGATCGCGATCTGAACTACAGCGACCTGAGGGTCGAGGAGGTGGAAGAGGTTCCTGGCAAAGGCATGACGGGCTATGTCGAGGGCGTTCACGTCGCGGTGGGGAATATGGAGCTCATGAAACAGCACGATTGCAACTGCGAAGAGATAAGCGAGAACTACGCGAATGAAAAACACACTGCAGTCTGTGTTTCGATGGACAAGACCGCTGTGGCCTCTTTCTGCGTGATGGATGAAGTTAGAGAGGATGCGGCTGAAGCGGTGAAAGACTTGAAAAAGTCGGACATTCACACTGTTATGTTGACGGGGGACAAACGGGAAATAGCGGATGACGTTGGAAAGAGACTTGAGATAGACGAGGTGCATTCTGAGCTGTTTCCCGAAGACAAGCTGAGGATTCTGAGTCAAATCAAAGCAAAGTACGGAACTGTTTCGATGGTGGGTGACGGAGTCAACGATGCCCCGGCTCTCGCTGCTTCCGACGTGGGAATCGCGATGGGAGGCAGCAAAGTCGACGTTGCCCTAGAGTCAGCCGATATAGTGCTGGTCAATAACGAGTTGTCCCAAATTCCCTACATGGTCAAGCTAAGCGATGAAACCGTGAATATCGCCAAACAGAACATAATGGCATCGCTAGCCGTTAAAATCGTTCTCGGCGCCCTCGGGCTGCTCGGGTTCGTTCCGCTATGGTTCACCGTGGCCTCTGGCGACGACGGCGTAACCCTGCTACTGCTCCTGAACACTCTGCGTCTTGCACGAGTGAAAACGTAGCATCCGTCATTTCGGTTTGAGTTTCCAGAAGTCAAATGTTCAGTTTCAATTTGCTCATGTAGTGTTCCCGAAGCTTTGCCAGCTTCGGCTCGATGACCACACTGCAGTAGGCTTGTTCCGGGTGACGTTTGAAGTAGTCTTTATGATAATCTTCAGCCTCATAGAACACTTTGAAGGGTTCCAACTGGGTTACTATGGGATCGTCGAAGATCCTCTCTTCAGTGAGTTCTTTCATCACCTGTTCAGCCGTTGCTTTCTGTTCTTCGTTATGATAGAATATTACTGACCGGTATTGAGTGCCGACATCGGGACCTTGACGATTCAGCGTCGTCGGATTGTGCGTTGAAAAGAAGATTTCCAAGATTTCCTTGTAGGATATGACGTCTGGATCAAAGGTGATTTGAATGGTTTCAGCATGCCCCGTCCTTCCTGTAGAAACCTGCTCATAGGTTGGGTTTTCGAGTTTGCCGCCGGAATAGCCGGGTTCGACCTTTTCCACGCCTTTCAATTGACTGAAAACTGCCTCGGTACACCAGAAACAACCTCCCGCCAGAGTTGCCACTTCCATTCCCCTTGTAGAAGCCGTTTTCAACTTTTCCTCACTCATGAATACCACTTCTCCAAAATGCAGAAGCGAGACATTTCAATAAAGTTCCTTAATGAGCAAGCGAAGAGCAAACACATCATCGATTGCACCTTGATATTTGGAACACTGCGACTTGTTTATAAACGAAACGTTCAAGGAAAACAGCGGACAAGGCGGTAAGGTATGTTTATCTTCTAGAAGATGGTTCTATATAGTGGGGGAGAGTGTTGTGGACTTGACTTTCCCGTCGAAAAGGAGAAGTTCTTTGATAATTTCTGTAGCCATCCTGAAAGCTGCAAAGAAGGGCACCAGGCAAATACACTTGCTCAGTTCGGTTTCTCTAAGTTATGGACAATTCACTAGGTATATCGAGTTTCTGAAAGCCCATGGTTTTATTGAAGAAAAGGGCTACATATACCAAACCACAGATGAAGGGTTGAGGCTGATTGAGGAATTTGATTCTTCGTCACTGATACAGAGCTTTCTTGTTACCTAGGCCTAACATTTCGTGCATCACCAGTTCCCTCTTTTCTTTGTCTACAGAACAGTTCGAACTGCGATGAAAAACTTCCAATGAGCCCCTGAAATCTTGGAATCATTAGGCGTTGTCTGTTAGCTTTCTTTCTCATTCTTCAGTTGGTCTGCGAAGTGTTTTAGAGAGAGCGGTTGGATGACTTCTTTGCTTTTCAAGCTTACGATGAAAGAGTCTTTGATATCCATGATCTCTGCCCATTCACTTCGCATCTCTTGGAGAAGCTTGGAATAGTCGGAATAGTTTCTGTGGATCGAGATTGCTATTCTGTCATGACCTAGCCCGCTTCCAAAAGCACCGAATATGAGTCCTGGATGTCTCTCTGCGAAGTCTTTAGCTCTTTGAAGATTGATTTCAGGATGCTTCTGGTAATCTCGATTTCCAAATGTTACAGCGATTATATCGAAACCCAGCTTAGCAAGATTTGGAATTGCACTGTAATCTATGAGCCCTTGTTTCTCAAGTCTCACTCTTACTCTGGAGACGGTTGGTTGGGAAACTCTAAGTGCCTTGGCAAGCTCCCTGTCACTCCTCCTGCTATTCTTCACAAGCTCAGAAATCAACTTCAACTCGATATCTTTCAAGAAGAATCACGGATATACATTATTGGTGGGATCAGTATTAAAGATTGAATCATGGCCACTAGATAACATCAAATGAAAAGAAGCTTGGTATTGGCTCTATTCCTCTTTTAGCGGGGCAGAGAGTCTTCTGTACTGCAGGGCCGGAGCGCTGTTTTTCCGAGCTAAGAATTGGAAGTCAAGTCTAGTGCGCGTCCAAAGACCATTAACCAAAAAGTCAGCAATTATAGCTCATTTCTTGAAAATATGGCGGGCGAGGTGGGATTTGAACCCACGACCCCCAACTTAGGAGGCTGGTGCTCTGTCCGTGACTCCTGCAAAAGCGCTCACGACCCCTGCTTTAGCACAAGAGCCAATCCGTACTGAGCTACTCGCCCAAGCCTTTTGCGCATTCAGAACAGTGAGCGCTTCTGAATTTTAACTTAATGCCGTCTCTCTGAAAAACTTTAACTACGAAGCAACATCAACCTAGTTGATTAGCGCGGGGGTACCCGAGCCAGGTCTAAATAGGCAGGGCCAGAAAAAGCCTAAGACAAGGGGGAGGACTTAAGATCCTCTGGCGAAGGCCTCCGTGGGTTCGAATCCCACCCCCCGCACCTTCAGAAGCAAGAATGAGAGGGGCCGTAAACGCCGTCCTAGCTTGAAAATGGCAACAGAGTTTTGGCCCTTTTAGAGAGTTGGCAGAAGTTCTCGGGTCGTTTTGACCTTTAAGAATACGTCTTTTGCGATTTTAATTACGGCGTCGTGGTTTTCCTTGGTGGTTCCTGTGCAGGCGTCCTCGACTAATAGAACGTCGTATCCCACGTCTCCTGCGTAGATTGAGGTTGCGAGGACGCATTGATCGGTCAGGAAGCCGGTTATGATGACGCTGTTGATGTCCATGTTCCTGAGGACGAAGTCCAGGTTGGTTCCTGTGAATGCTCCGCCGTTTGTTTTTGGAAAAACAAGTTCTCCTTCGATGGGCTTCACTTCGTTCAGGAATCTGCCTCTTTCCGCATCATTGGGAACGATGAAATCGGCTTTTCTGTTAACCTTAGCTGTGTGCAGGGGGTTGCCGGTCTGTGCCCCCAACTTAACATGCATAATGTCATAGCCTTTGTTCCTGCAGGCCTGCAGTATCCTTTGGGCATTTTTCACCGCCTTGCTTATTCTTCTATCGTATTCCCGCAAGGCTTCCCTCACCTCTCTTTCAGGCAACCCCGCGCCAACTGCTTCTCGAAGCAGCGGTTTTGAACTCACGAGCTCTTGAAAATCAATCAGAAGCAGAGCCGTCTTGCCTGGTTTTATCTCGAAGTCAGGGAGAGGCTTTGACAAGACTTTAAAGACATCTTCCATACTCAATTTTCCCATTTAACAACCTCAAATCCGATTCGTGACTTCCCTAGTTGACAAACTGCGCTGAATTGATCGTAACGGGTACCGAGGGTGGGCCGTCGTACCCAGTAGCATTAGCCGATGAAGGCACCAAATTGCTAATCGCGTCCACGACATCCATTCCCGATATCACTTGGCCAAACACCGAGTAGTTGCTATCCAAGGTGGCAGAGTTATCGCCCAAGTTAATGAAAAACTGGTCCGTTGCAGAGTTGGCCGCGCTTGTTTTCGCCATAGCCACATAGCCCTGCAGGTTACTGTGTTTGTTAGGAAGCTCGTCAGTAATGTTGTCCACTTGTCCCGGCTTAGCCGAAGAATCTCCTCCCTGAATAACAAAACCCGGAACGATCCGAGTAAAGTTTGTCCCGTCATACCTTCCTATTCTCGTCAGGTTTTTGAAGTTTCCCGTTGTTATGGGCATGTCGTCAAACAACAGAATCGTAATGTTTCCCATGTTTGTATTGAGGAGGACCTTGTCCGACATGACGTAAAAAATTTGTAATGGAAACTCACTCCAACGGTTGCCAGTCCCGTTGCACCAGAAACCCCAGCTGACAACATCGCCGATATTACTGTCCAACGTTTCAGTCACCCTAGAATAAGCGAAAGTCTGATTCAGGAAATCGTAGAAAGGCGTCCAAGTGTCATTAACAAAGGCACCTGTGTTGTTCGTTCCGAAAATGTAGCCGCTAACGTTCATGCTATCCGACCACAGAACACTGAAAGTGCAAGCTGAACCCGCGGTCGTTGAAGTGGCTGAGAAAGCGGAATACGTCGGAGAACCCGCCCCACGCATTTGATATTCCGCAACAACCACACTAATGATAACGACAAAAACAATCAAAACGACTAATGCATTCCTAAGATTATGAGACTTCTTACGTCTACGCTGCATGAAAGAATCTTGGACACTAGAACATATAAACATTAAACCTCAAGAAGCAATAAACCGATAACAAAACCCCAAAATCAAGGCGAACGCGCCTCCAGACGAAACGCCAAAGTTCAACAAGATATTTAATACTCTAAAGCCCCAAGATTAACCAAGGGTCGTGCGCCAAAAAGAAGCTTTTCTGAGAAACGTTTACATTAGAAGGGCATCCATGTCAGATGCGTTGAGCAGAGACTCGGCGGAGATGAATGGCAGATGAACGACAACATCAAAAGCATTGCGAGACAACGAGTCCGAACGCTTTTCGACTTGGCAGAAGAAACTCTGAATCAAGATCCAGCCTTGGCCCAACGATACGTGAATGTAGCAAGAAGAATTGCGATGGCGGCAAAGATCCGCCTACCGACACGGTACAGACGCCAAATCTGCAGGAGCTGCAAGAGCTTCATCCTGCCAGGCGTCAACTGTCGCGTGCGAGTAAAGCAGCTGAGAGAACCGCACGTCGTGATTACCTGTTTCAACTGCGGGAAACAGATGCGAATTCCCATTTCAAGAAAAGAACGAAGGAGAGAGCAGTGAGCAAAGTGACTGTTGCAAGGAAACGGCACGTTAAGAGCAGGCTTGCCCAAGGAAGGCCCACGGTGTGCGTTGGCAAGAACGGCGCTTCAAAGGACGCAATAGATGAAATCGAGAAACAGTTGAAGAGAAAAGAAATGGTTAAGGTTAGGATCTTGAAAAGCGCCCTTGCCAATGAAGAGGCAAAGCAGGTTGCCATGAAGATTGCTGAGCAAACAGAAGCTTCATTGGTTGAGGTTAGAGGCCACACGTTCATGCTATACAAATCCGACAAAAAATGAAAGCCTCCAAGGAAACTCAACGCGTCCAAAAGCGAACTCAACCCTGCTCTCTCATGCTAATCGATTCAAGGCCTTGTTCTCTCTCGGGCACGCGAAGAATTGGCAAACCTGAAACGAAACTGTCTTTCGTTATTTTTTTGTAACAGACATGTTCAGAATAGAGATTAGTACTATAAGATTTGTTCAGAAATGTTTAAAAACGATGGTCGTTTCAAAAAACTGGGAGAAGAGAGTTGAGCAGTCTCAGAATTATAACGGAGAAGATTAAAACCTTAGACTCTGAAAAAAATAATCTTCTTCTAGAAATCGAAGAGCTCAAGAAGTTGGCTGAATCCAAGACTAGAGCCCTGGAAAGCGAAGTAGGCATGCTAAGGGAAGAGGTGGAATCATTGAGGACACTCCTTGGAGTAGAGGCAATGGATCCTCCGAAAACTGAGCCTGGACAAACTTCCTGCGAAGACCCGCAGCCACATTCCAGTGCAGAGAAAGCAGAAGCAGAAAAGTCGAAGACCAATTTTCTCAGGCGCAAAAAATAACTGAACCCGTAGTTGTAAATTCGAAGCCAGATTAGAAGCCTGCCTTGCGCAAAGCGTGGGCTGTTAGCTTGCTGTTAGCTCCTTTTTCTCGTAACCAAACGATTGTAACAATAATGGAGGCAACGCACTCGCACACGCGAACGTGACAAAGCTAACGTCTTTTCTTATGAACGAGAACCGCCAGGGCAACGAGCATTAATGAAATGACCAGCACACCGGCCGAGTATTCCGGGATCACTGTAATCTCTTGTGTTGAGAAGTGGAGAGAAAAGTACAAGTAGCCTAGCGAATCGTTGGAATTTGGTATCAGTGCAAAGGTGACTTGTGTCCCGTTCACGAAAACGCTGAAGGGCCCACTCATCATATCCAATGGAATGGAGATTCTGCAAAAACCGTCAGTCCCGTTTTCTCCAGTCATGTCAAACAGAATCGCGGTGCCGTTGAAACGGAAGTTCGAAATCGTAGAGTTACTCAAGATTTGAACATAATGCTCAGACGTCGCGTTGAAAGAGTAGAAGGGCCCCGCTAATGGATAGCGGTCAGTGTTGTTTGCGTTGAGAACGACTGGAGAGTCACAAATTCCATCGCTTCCAGTAATGGTCTGGTAAGCGCCGCTGAACCGGTCTGTCAAGTTGGCTCCGACCCAGTAGTTTCCGCCAGAAGGATACCCATCGTCCCATGTGTTGCTGTTGGGGGGCACGAGGGTCACATCGGTACTTCCTATGAAGTTGTGGTAGAATGAGTTGTTCGAGGAAGAGGCCAGCCATATTGAAATCGCGTTTCCCGTTATGCTGTTTTCGTAGACAAGGTCGCCGGAGCATCCTGACAGACGGAAGTTAAACCATCCGCTGTTTGAAATATCGTTTCGAGCGATGGTGTCGTTTGACGAACCGATGTTTTCGAGTCCCCGAAAATTGCCTTCAATAGTGTTTCCCACGAGGATGCCAAAGTTTGAAGAACTTCTGAGGCTGAGGCCCTCGTCGCAGTTTGTAACATCGTTTCCAACAATCGCGTTGTAGTTCGAGGAGTCAAGGAGAATTATGCCGTTTCCATAATACGCGGTCGAAACAGTGTTAAGAGTCAAACTGTTGTTCGAGGATCCGTCCAGCCATATACTGTCATACATGCTCGAAACGCTGTTCGCGTAAACGTAATTGTTTTCCGAATCGTTCAAAAATATGCCCAGAGGATTGCCTGTCAAAGTGTTCGTACCGATACTGTTATTCATGGAAAAATCGGACACGCTGATGCCAACCCCATTATCCGAAATGTCATTTGAGAGAATTTCACTGCCATTCGAGGGCGCCAGAATGATTCCATTTCCGTCACTCGTCAAATTGTTTCCAACTATGGTGTTGAAGTTTGACACGTTTTCGAGGTTGTTTGAGGCCGAAAGCATTATCCCGTCGGTAAACCCCATCACGTTGGTGTTCTCAATCGTTACGTTACTCTGTCCAGTCAGGTTAATCCCAGTCGTTTCATTGGTTGAAGGAGCGCTGGAATTGACGATGCCCTGAACAGTGTGGCCTGCACCATCCAGAGTGATGCCGTCTATTTCGATGACAATCCCGTCGGAAAAACTCGCAACATCGTCCGTCAGAGTGTATATGTCCCCGTTCCGTTGAATTGGGGCCGAGATAGGTTCGACCGATCCATCTTGCTGGATGAAAATGGGTCCATTCACAACCACTGAATTGACGATGGAGAACGATCGGTTTGCCGCAAGAAGGACAAGAATCATGCCGAAAACAATGATTAATTTTCTCGCCAAAAGAATCAGCACTCCTATCTTCGTTGGGTTTTGCATGTTTAAAAGGTTTTTCTACGCACAATCGAACAAATTAACAGATTGTGCTGAGTCAAGCATTCTATCGAAATGACGGAAAGCGTCGCGGATTCTGAGACTCGCCATCGCGTCCAACCGTTCATTGGAACGGCCATCCTTATTCTAGCGCGCGAAGTGAACATGTTCAGCATATAAGGATAACACTGGTTATCTACGGGCTAAGGCCTCATGTCGTCCGATGAAAGTTCCACCAGATTACTGGCAATCACCGTCTCGTTATTCTTTTTCACCACCTCGTTGTCTGGAACGTTTCTGCCGATATACTTCAAAGAATCATTAGGAATGAGCATCCCATCCATAGTGGTCATTCTATTTTTTACCTTCATCACTGTCGGGCTCATCCCCGTGCTAACGATCAGGATCACAAAGCATTTCGAGAGAATAATCAGCATAGGCATCATCCTGACGCTTCTCTTTTATGTCGCTCTAATATACGTGAAAAACCCGGTTCTTCTCGGATTGGCCTATGGAGTTAGCCTGGGAACCTTTTGGCCAAGCTTCAACCTGCTGATGTTCAGACTGAGCGAAACCAAACAGCGCGCGATTCTAATCAGTCTGCTGTCCGTAGTCATACCTGGGATAGCAGGAGTTATCAGTCCTGCCATCGGAGGATTCATAATTCAAGAGTACGGTTTCGTCTACCTCTTCGCCATGTCGATAATCCTTTTTCTCGCCTCATTCGCCGTGTCCCTGCGAATACACTTCAAGCCAGAGAGGCAGAAGTTCCTAGCACCGAAGAACAACGCATTCAAAATCTTCATGCTCACCTTCTTTTTGCTCGGCCTGACCGAATCATACTGGCTCGCTTACCCCTTCTTCGTGCTCAGCATCTCTTCAACAATAGTCTCCATGGGCCTCGTAATCGCCGCGAGCTCCCTCATAATAACGCTGCTGAACATCGGAATAAACAGGCTGTCCGACATCAGAGGATCACGCGTCAGATTCGCCATCATAAGCTCAATACTATACGCTGCGTGGTACTTTGCCCTCCGGTTCGCAACAACCATTTCTCAGCTAGTCCTCCTTTCCGTCTTGTCGGGATTGGCCGCAGCCTTCGCCCTCTCTTGGTTCGCTTGCTACGGCGACAGTTTCCCAAGAGAATACCACGCCAGCATCCTAGTCATGATGGAAGTCGGCCTCATGACAGGCAGAATTACAAACCTGATTCCCACATACATTTTCATAACCAACCATGATTACACCTCGTACTTCACAGTTCTCAGCGCAGTGTCGCTTCTGCCGATCCCGCTATACCTTCTTTCTACCAAGTATCTAAGCAAGAACACGAATAGCCAACCTGAACCCGAAACGACACAAGGTCGCTAATTTCACTACGCAATAGGCGGGGCCAAGTCTGTTCCCAAACTACGTTGCTTGATCACTAGGACAAGATAAAATTGAAAGTTCACCGACAAAGCAATCGTGCTGTTTCAAGGCCATGATCTATCATGACGTTGGGTCGAACAAAAGCTCAAAGAGCCATGGACGAAATGAGCGTTCTCTCTAAATCATATTTGGATCATATCGTAGACCGAGGGGGGAGGCCGTTGGCGCACACTAGAACCTCTACGCGTCCATGAAGGAAAATTTGAAACACACATCCTCTCCAATTCCAGTCTGAAGCAAAAATTAAGAACCCGCTTACCCGCCAGGCTGTATCTGTGTTTCGGGCAAATTCGTAACGCAACTGGACGAAACCGATTTGACACCGTACCAACGCTTAAGAAGGAAAAAATGAAACATAGCTCCAGTTGGAACACTAGATAACTGGTGGAGAGAATGGAATTGAAGGAATATACGATTGCCGAATTACAATCAATGATGAACACAGGCGAGATGACGTCGCGCGACCTCGCTCAGTTGTATCTGGAGAGGATTGAAGCAGTGGACAAGAATGGCCCGAGGATCAACTCTATAATCGAGACGAACCCTGACGCCTTGGCCATCGCTTCTTCACTCGACGATGAGCGGCGCAACGGCAAAACTCGAGGACCCCTCCATGGCATTCCCATTCTCATCAAAGACAACATTGGCACGCATGACCGAATGCAGACCACAGCCGGTTCACTCGCGCTCGAAGGCCACATTCCGCCTCTCGACGCGTTCATAGTCAGAAAACTGCGTTCGGCAGGAGCGATCATACTTGGCAAGACTAACCTGAGCGAATGGGCCAACTTTCGAGGCAAACGCTCTATCAGCGGGTGGTCGTCTCGCGGCGGACTAACCCGCAACCCCTACGCCCTTGACCGTTCCGCATGCGGTTCGTCATCAGGTTCAGCCGTTGCAGCGGCAGCAAACCTGTGCCCAGCGGCAATCGGCACAGAGACTGACGGCTCCATTATCTGCCCGAGCCAAACAAACAGCATCGTCGGAATCAAACCCACCCTTGGCTTGTGGAGTCGAAGCGGAATTATTCCTATCGCCCACAGCCAGGACACAGCGGGCCCCATGGCACGCACAGTTGCAGATACGGCAATTCTTCTAGGAGCACTTACAGGAGTCGATGCAAGAGACCCAGCTACCAGACCCAGCGGGAAGCAAGCGCTCAGAGACTACACTCAGTTCCTTGACAAGAATGGCCTCAACGGCGCGCGGATCGGCGTTCCGAGAAAAATGATAGGAACCGACAAACGCATAATCAGGATTTTCGAGTCATGCCTCGACGTGATGAAGCAAAAGGGGGCAGTAATCGTTGACCCGGCCAACATGTCGAACTTCAAGAAATTCGGCACGACCGAACTGGAAGTCTTGCATTTCGAGTTCAAGGCGGATCTGAACAAGTATTTGGCGGAAACGAAGGCTCGCGTGAAAACACTGGCAGAAATCATCGAATTCAATCAAAAAAACAGAGAACGTGTGATGCCCTACTTCGGTCAAGAACATATGGAAATAGCACAAAAGAAAGACTCACTACAAGACAAGAAATATCGCGATGCACTTGCAAGGAACCATCGCCTAGCACGTAAGGAAGGCATTGACGCGACAATGCGAAAATACAAACTCGATGCCATTGCAGTTCCATCCGGAGGCCCATCATGGCCGATTGATCTGGTCAATGGCGACGCTTCCAACTGGGACATGGATTGCACAAGGCCTCCTGCAGTGGCAGGGTATCCGCACGTCACGGTGCCTGCAGGATACATCTTCGGTTTGCCAGTCGGCATCTCATTCTTTGCGAAAGCATGGCAAGAGCCGACGCTTGTCAGATTGGCTTACGCGTTTGAACAAGCAACGAGGGTTCGCAAGCCCCCCGAATTCTTGCCAACTGTGAAGCTAGCCATCTAGTACTGGTGCAATCGGACCTATCATAGCCTTTGAAGTGCTTAGCGCACTGAAGTCTTCGTCCAAAGAAGATTTATATGAGGCTTCATGATTTTACTGAGAAACGCCAAGAGGACAAATAGTCTTGATAACCCCTAACGATGTTCCAGCGTCCATGCTCATAAAAAAACTAGCAAAATACCTGAAAGAAAACGTGGATGCTGTAACTCCGCCGGCATGGGCAAGCATGGTAAAGACAGGGACGCATGTTGAAAAGCAGCCACAGGATCCAGACTGGTGGTACGTGAGATCCGCTTCGTTGCTGAGAAAAATCTACATCCACGGCCCGATTGGTATTGAAAAACTCAGAGCCGACTACGGCGGCAGAAAGAACTACGGAGTCAAACCTAGTCACGCAGCCAAAGCAGGCGGCTCAATAGTGAGAAAAGCACTTCAACAGTTGGAAGCTGCCGGTTACATTGAAACGTTCAAACCCCGCGGAAGAAGATCAACACGAGAGGGAAGAAAACTTCTGCGGGAACTCGCTCAAGAGCTGGGCAAAGAACTGGTGAAGGATCTTCCAGAAATGGAGAGATACCAAAAAGGTGAGTGAAATGTCAGATGAAGAACTGGAAGAGCTCCGCAGAAGAAAACTCTCAGCGCTTCAGAGACAGGCGTCGGACGAGCAGAGAAGCGCCCAGATGGAGCAACAGCTGGAACAGCAAAAACAGGCATTGCTGAGAAACATATTATCGCCCGAGGCCAGGCAGAGACTGGCGAACCTGAAAATGGTTAAGCCTGAATTCACAAATCAACTAGAACTGCAGCTTATCCAGTTGGCACAACAAGGAAAAATACCGATCCCGTTGGCGGATGACCAGCTCAAGAAAATACTGACCCAGCTTCAATCGCGCAAGCGAGAAACAACAATCAGAAGGAGATAAAGATGACTCGTAACAAACCAGCCGCAAAGAAACGCAGGCTTGCAAAAGCAGGAAAGGAGAAGAAACCAGTGCCAACATGGGTCATGGCTCGATCAGGAGGCAAATTCAGAGACCATCCCAAGAGAAGACAGTGGCGAGAGAGGAAAATCAGGGCCTAGCAGGGAAAGCTTTGACGGAAGAGGAGAGCAAAATGGAAGAACAGAAAACCGAGGAAACTGAACAAGAAGAAGAAAAGACTGAAACTTCTGAACAGACACTCGAAGAGAAGACAGCAGAAGAAGAAACTCTAGAACAGGCTCCAGAGGTTGAAGAAAAGGAGGAAGAGGTGCAGGTTCCCGTAGAGGAAGAAGTCAAGCCGCCCTTACGGGAGGAGAAGCCCAAGGAAGAAGAAATAGTTGAAGAAAGAATCTACACGATTCCACTCGGGAAGGCCTGGATTATGCCGCCCAGAAAAAGAACGCCAAGAGCGATGCGGATGATCAGAGCCTTCATAACAAAACACATGAAGCTGGGAGCCAAAAAAGAGGAAGAAGAAGAGGAAGAAGAGCTTCCAAAACTCATCATCAGTAACGAAGTAAACGAGAGAGTCTGGACTAGAGGCGTAGAGAAGCCTCCGAGGAAAATTCGGGTAAGAGCTGCAAAAGACAAGGACGGCAATATTACAGTTTATCTGGCCGAAGGAGATTAATCCTTGGCCATTTACCTATCGAGTCTCATCGGAAGCCCAAGCTTAGGTGTCTATTCACTAGCGACAGAAAAGATGCTTATAGTCCCAAAATCTGTGCCGACAAAAAAGGCTGAGAGACTCAGCCAATGGTTGAGAGTCAAGCTGATACAAACGGCGATAGGCGGCTCAGTCCTTGCCGGTGCACTCGCATATGCAAATTCAAACGGAATCCTTCTGCCCAGCTTCGTCCGAGAAGAGGAGCTTCAAAGCATAAGAAGCGTCTTTGAAGGAAACGTAACGATAATGGAAACCAGAAAAACCGCCTATGGAAACCTTGTTCTGGCAAACGATCACGGCGCCATCGCTGATCCACGCTTGAAAAGTTCGGAAGTGCAGACGGTGTCTGAGACCCTGTGCGTTGAGACGGTTCAGAGTGAAATTGCGGGCCTGCCCTATGTCGGCTCCTTGGCAGTAGCTACGAACAAAGGCGTTTTGGCGCATCCTTTGTTGAAGGAGTCTGAAAGAAAAACTTTGGAAGACGTGTTGAAAGTTCCAGTCGACGTTGGCACGATAAACTGCGGAATTCCCTATGTTGGAACGGGTCTTATCGCAAACAGCCATGCCGCCATTGCTGGTCTCCTAACAACGGGACCCGAGATGTTTATAATAGGGAACGCTTTGGATGTTGTAAAAGAGGATGAACAGATTGAAAGTTTTCAGAGTAACAGGTGAAATCCTGAAACCAAACCTTAAGACTGCTTTTGAAAAAGAGATCGTAGCAGAGAAACCCGAACACGCCGTGGAAAAAGTTTACGCTGAGATAGGAAGCAAACATCGTGTCAAGCGCTGCCACATAAGAATATCAAGCACTGAAGAGATCCCTCCGGACCAGATAGAGAACCCATTGCTGAAGAAACTAGTCACTGGTGAAGCACAGGTTGGCTAGCAAGAACCAGGAAGAGATTCGAAAAATAAGCGTTGAACTTCGATACCTCGAGCAGACGGCAGAGGCGTTACAGTCTAGACTAAGCATGTTAAACGCAGTTACCCAAGATCTGACTTACGCAAACATGACGTTGCAGAGCTTGGAAAAAGAAAAAGAGAACTCTGAACTTCTCGTCCCAATCGGCGGCACCTCCTACATCAGGGCAAAACTGGACAATCCGGACAACATAATCGTCGGAATAGGCGCTGGAGTCTCAGTTGAGAAAACGCGCCAAGAAGCAAAGGACATAATCAAAAAACGTCTGGAAGACCTAGAAAAGGCAAGAACATCAACCCAACAACAATTCGTCCAAGTTGCAGGGAAAATCAACGAAGACAGAGAGAGGTTCGAGGAGCTAGCTGCCACCGTCAGAGGAGAGAAAGCTTCCTAAAATGTTTGAAAAACTGAAATCCGGGTTAAAAGGTCTCGTAAACAAGGTCACAACAACCGAACTCAAGCCTGAAAACCTTCGGCCAGTGCTCTCCGATTTCAAGATGAACCTCGTCGAGAACGACGTTGCCTACCCAGTTGCGGAACTGGTTTGCGACGAGATGGAAAAACGTCTGGACAAAGTCCAGGTCAAACGACTCGAAGACCGCAGAAAAATCGTGGAAAAAAACCTCCGAGAAGTACTTTTGGAGACCATGCAGACCAAGACTAAGATAGATCTGCTAAAGGCCATCAAGGAAAAACGAACGAAGGGCGAACCGTACATCATGGTCTTCGTAGGAATAAACGGCACCGGAAAAACCACAACCATAGCCAAAGTCTGTCGTTTCTTGAACAAGAAAGGATACTCGGCGGTCATTGCCTGCAGCGACACTTACAGAGCTGGTTCCATTGAACAGCTGGAGGAACACGCCAAAAGATTGGGAATAAAGATGATCAAGCACGCTTACGGCGCCGATCCGGCTGCGGTGGCGTATGACACGATAAGCCACGCCAAGGCACATGGAATAAACGTCGTCCTGATAGACACCGCGGGACGAATGCAGACAAATCAGAACCTTATGAACGAACTGGAAAAAATCAAACGGGTCGTAAAACCAGATCTGACCGTGCTGACTGTGGATTCCCTCATCGGAAACGATGCCGTAATGCAGGCGGAAGAGTTCAACAAGTGCGTTGGAATAGACGCCACAATATTGACCAAGGTGGACGCCGACGTCAAAGGCGGCTCCGCCCTGAGCGTAACCCACGTCACTCAGAAGCCCATATTGTTCATAGGAACAGGACAGAGGTACGACGATTTAGAAGAGTTCGATCCAGAAAGGTTCGTTCAAATGATCCTCAAATGAAATTGTGCCACAATCCATCAATCTAATAATTGCCTAGCAGTTTCAGAAGAATTGTCTTCGCCGAGTACAGTCTGTTCTCGCTCTGCTCGTATATCACGGATGTTGGGCTTCCGATAACGTCTGCCGTTATCTCGTAGCCCCTGTGGATAGGCATGTCGTGCATCACGTAGGCGCGGCTGTTCTTCAACAGTTCTTTGTTCAACTGGTAGGGCATCATCATCTTTATACGTTTCTCCTTTTCCGCGGCAAATTTCGGGTCGGAGAAGAATTCCATATCTACCCAAGTGTCCGTGTAAACGAAGTCTGCATCCTTAACGGCTGCCTTTACGTCGAGCGTGGTTTCCCAAAGCCCAGTTCTCCGAGCCTCTTCAAGAAGCTTCTCGTCCCGTGCTGGCTCATTGAATATCGGCGTCACAGTCGTTATTTTAACCCCCGTCTTCGTGCACCCTTCTACGAGCGAGTTGCACACGTTATTATGAATGCCTATGTACACCAGGCGGGCACCCTTCAGCTTGCCCTTCTTCTCTTTGACCGTAATCAAATCGGCAATTGCCTGGCTGGGATGATACTTCTCATCGCAGCCGTTGATAACAGGAACGCGAGAGTTTTCGGCCATGCTTTTCAGATCGGCGTTTTTCAGCAGCCTCGCCATTATGCAGTCAACGTTGCGGGAGATATACTGAGTTTCGTCGCCGATGTCTGCGAGAGCGAGGTTCGTCGTCCTCCAGTCGATAAATAAGCCGTGACCGCCGAGCTGAGTCATTGCTACTTCGAAGGAAATGCGAGTTCTGGTCGAGGTCTTTTGAAAAATCATAGCCAGAGACATCTCATCCAAGGATTTCCGATGTTTTTGGGGGTCATGCTTGATTTCGACACCTTTGTCGATGATTTCAGTAAGTCGCTGCCCATTCAATTCCTTGAAGTTGATCAGATGCATGCCTTACCCCCTTTCCTTGAACTTTCATCGCTTCATCCCGCTTTGGAAATTATAAGCTTTACGGAAACCTTTTTCCAGATGACCACATCTTACATGCGGAAGAGTGGCCGATGATTCTGATCGTAGCCTCAGAAAAGGATCCTGCAAGCCTAAACATCAAGAAACAGTTGTTGAGCAATTATCGTTTCATCGAGGCAACGGCAAAATTTCAAGAAAATACGGTATACACTGCCCAAGTCAATGGCAAGGGTATTCAGCTCATAACATTGAACCGAGAGTCGATATACGCTCAGGACTTGACCACAATCTTCACCGACACCGAGCTGATACTTTTCATCTCAAGGCACAGCAGCATGAGCGGCACACCTACACTCTCAGTTCACACGCCGGGCAATTTAGGATCCGCAGATTTAGGAGGCAAGCCACGGGAAGTTTCAGTTTCTCCGAGCAACGCCATGCGAGAAGCTCTGAAAGTTATGTCAAAGATGAGAGATAAAATGCAGATCCAGTATGAGGTTTCGTATGAGGGCACACATCATGGACCCTCATTGAACACTCCAACCATGTTTGCCGAACTCGGAAGCTCGCCCGAGCAATGGAAAGATGCCACGGCCGCAGAAGTCGTCGCCCACGCTGCAATGGGGGCCGTCTCAAGATTCCGAAGCGTCTCAGCTGAGACCGTGCTGGGCATCGGGGGACCCCATTATAACAACAAGTTCACGAAAATGGCGCTGCAGACAGAGGTCGCGTTCGGCCATATAATACCGAAGCACTCCATACCGCAGATAGACTCCGAAATACTTCAGCAGTGTGTTGACAGGACGCTGGAAAAAGTGGAATATGCCGTTTTGGACTGGAAAGGAATAAAGAGCGAGGACAAACCCAGAGTTCTTGAAATGGTCAACAGAATAGGCCTCCGCATCCAAAAAGTTTAACCTTGTCCTTCAACCCTCATTCCATTTGAACGGAAGAATCAGATGAAAACCATCCAAGCTTGCATATTGATCGCTATATTGGTTTTTGCGTTTTCAATTGCCAGCGTTTCGGCTCTGGGAAGCCCCTCCTTCGGTGGAAAGAGTGGAGACTGGGCAGAATATGAGTATCAAGACGAGATGCAAGTTGCGAGCGGCCTGCCAAGCAGTGAATTTGTAAGAATAGATTTTCTCAGTGTTGAAGGATCGAATGTCACGGTAAACGCTACACTTTACACTTCGAGCTTGCAAATAAGTAACGAAACAAAAACCATCGATTTGACGTCTCAGAACGCGCAAGATGATATCACGTTGTACCCAATGTTCAATGTGCGTGCGTACTTCATTCCTGCAGGGTTGAACATAACCGATCCTGTATACTTAGGCGAATTATTTGGCACACAAAACATCACCGGCCAAACGACGCAATCCTACGCAGGTGCAGACAGAACAGTCATCTTCACAAACTTCACATTGCAAGGCAGCAATTATTACTTTTACTGGGACAAACAGACGGGTGTTCTGACCGAGGGATTGGAGTACATTGGAGCCGTGTACACCGACGTACTCATAACCGACACGAACATATGGAGCCCACCAATCCTACCGCCGCTGTTGCTCTGGGTCGCCATCGCAATAGCCATTGTGCTTGGCGTAATATCATCAAGAAGAGCCCTCTCAAAAAAGATTCACGGAAAAGGCAACACTAAACCCTCCTTGACGAAAACCAATTCTTTTCTATCTTTCAAACAATCTAAAGGGAAAGGTTATTAGAAACGCGCAGGTTATCTAGCAGACTGGAGCAACGTTTATATCACATACTTGAATGTTGAGGAAGCGATGAACCATGGGCTTAAGAGATTTCCTAGTTCAGTGTGGAAGGACTTTGAGGCTTGCCATTAAACCTGGAAGAAGCGAACTCTGGCTCTCAATAAAGATATGCCTCTTGGGCATCTCAGCAATTGGGTTGATAGGGTACGTTATAAAGGTTATATCAGCCGTTTTGAACCCTGGCAGCGCCGGGGCCTAGGACAAAGGAAGACACGCTCATGGAAGGGCGCGAAGAAATCCAGCCGAAGATTTTCGCAGTGAAAACAACAACTGGCCAAGAGAGGAACGTCGCAAGGCTCGTTGCCTCAAAGGTCGAGATGAACAAGATACCTGTAAAAGCCATTCTCGTCCCTGAAGCGTTGAGAGGATACGTTTTCATAGAGGCTCAAGGCCCGCATCTGGTGGAAGAGGCAATAACGGGTGTAAAACACGTGCGGTCAAGGATACCGGGAATCGTGAGTTTTGCGGAAATTGAAAGATACATCATCAAGAGACCAGTTATCGAAGAGCTAAACGAAAACGACATAGTCGAAGTAACGGGCGGACCCTTCAAGGGCATGCGGGCAAAAATAACCCGAATCGACAAAACCAAGGCAGAGGTCACTCTCGAGCTTCTCGAGGCAACCTTCACGTTGCCGATTACCGTGAATTCCGATTACGTAAAACTAGTTGAGAAATCAAAAATCGCTGCAGGCAGTGAAACACAAAATGGCTGACAAGAAAACCATTGAACTCCTCGTTAGTGGAGGACAAGCAAACGCCGGACCGCCGTTGGGTCCAGCGCTCGGCCCGTTAGGCGTAAACGTCATGGCGATCGTCAACAGGATAAATGAATTGACAAAAGACTACTCTGGAATGAAGGTTCCAGTGAAGGTGCTCGTGGATCCTGACACCAAAGAGTTTGACGTGACGATTGGAACCCCTACGGCATCCGCCCTCATCGTCAGTGAACTCAAAATCGAGAAAGGCTCGGGCACTCCGAGCACAGCGAAAGTCGGCAATCTCACGTTTGATCAAGTCGTGCGGATAGCCAAAATGAAACGACCAGAACTTCTGGCAAGAACCCTCAAGACGGCGACGAAAGAGATTCTCGGAGTCTGCGTAAGCATGGGAGTGACGGCTGAAGGTAAAGATCCCCGTGAAGTGCAACGGGAAATTGACGACGGCAAGTACGACGAAGTGTTCAGTAAGAGCTAGAGTCAAGCGAATATTTTTATAACCCCGTTCCATTCCTCCATTGGCACGAGGATTCCAAAATGCCCTTAGACCAAAAAACAATACTCACAGCTGTGAAAGAGGCAAGGGAAAAGTCTGAAAAGAGAAAGTTCAACCAGTCAATAGAGCTGATTTTGAAGCTGCAAGACATCGACATGAAGTCACCGGAAGCCAAAATCCAAGAAGTCGTCGAGCTGCCGCACGCTCTTGAGAAGGCGAACAAGATATGCGTCATCGCCCAAGGAGAACTCGCAATGAAAGCGAAGAGGGCAAACGCGGATCATGTTATTGAAAGATCTGAACTTGAAGGCATGGCGGGCAAGAAACAGGAGATGCGCAAGATAGCCAATCAATACGATTTCTTCATTGCCGAAGCTCCTTTGATGCCTCTGATCGGAAAAACCCTAGGCTCTGTCCTTGGTCCGAGAGGAAAAATGCCTGTGCCAGTGCCTCCGTCGGCAGACATAGCGAGTCTGATAGCGAAGCACAGAAATACGGTTACGATAAGATTGCGCAACCAGCCTACTCTGCAGTCTCGGATCGGAATGGAGAACATGAAAGACGAAGAAATAACCGACAACATAATGGCTGTGCTGAGGGTTTTGGAAGGGAAGCTGAAGAGAGGAATGAAAAATATAAAGTTTGCCTATATCAAAATGGCCATGGGCGGGCCCGTGAAGATTAAACCTTAGAAAGAGTGGAACTGAATGCCATCTGAACAGGTTCTTCAACAGAAAGTCAAAGAAGTCGAAGAGATAACCGACCTCATAAAGAAGTACAGGGTCGTCGGCATTGCCAACCTGCAGAAGGTCAGAGCCGCGCAAATGCAGGAATTCAAGAAGAACTTGGCGGAAAAGGTGTACATGAGAGTGATGAAGAACACGCTTATCAAGCTGGCGATTGAAAACTGCAAGGAGAAGCCAGACCTGAAGAGACTTGAAGAACACCTTCAGGGGTCGAATGTTTACATTTTCACGGATGAGGATCCGTTTAAGCTGGCCCTGATTTTGGAAAGGGGAAAGGTCAAGACGACGGCCAAGTCAGGCGACCTAGCAGCCTTCGACGTTGTTGTCCCTGCGGGAAACACTGGTCAACCTCCAGGACCGATAATCAGCCAGCTGAACGCCGTGGGCTTGCCGACTAGAATCGAGTCCGGAAGCGTTTGGATAAACAAGGACACTTTGGTCGTTAAGAAGGGTGAAGCCATCAACGAAAGGCTTGCCAGCATGCTGTCAAAACTCGGAGTCAAACCAGTTGAATCCGGCCTGGCAATGACCTACGTCTACGAGGACGGCCTGATAATAACTCAAGAACAACTCAGAATCGACCCAGAAGAAACAAAGCATGACATTGAAAGAGCCTACGCAGACTCTCTCGCACTTTCTCTTAGCGCCGCTTACCCCACAGAGGAAAACATTGCCATTCTGCTGCAGATAGCCCACAGACAAGCTTACACGCTCTCATTGAACGCGGCAATACCTACAAAGGAGACGATAGAGGACCTGATCCGAAAGGCCAACGCTGAAATGTTAAGTTTAAGCAGTAAGCTTCCTAAGTAGTTAAGATATAATACCTTAACGATCGCGCGCGGGTGAATCAAATAATTGGGAAAGTGTCGAATGGATTTTTTTGAAACTGGGACGTGAAGTGGCAAGGAGTGTTTAAAGTGGTCTGCGGCTGTTGGCGGCAATCATCTTCTCGGCTCTTGTGCGCGTGTTGATGAGTCCGGAGGGATTTTAGCAGCTGTGAGCGCAGGCTGGGCCGAAGCCGTCACTGTGTCTTCGCATCGTTAAAAGGGTTAATCCTGAAATCGTCCTGCAGATGGGCAACTGTACAGTGAGTTTACATGTCGTTATGAGTGACTTTGGAGTCTGAACAGAGCCTGCTAGGAACTTCATTCGCAAAACACAGTCTCCGTCCAGCTTAGTTCCGAAAAAGTTTTTTTTTTTCTCGCATCAAAAACCGCGCCCAAATTCAAAGAAATGTCAAAAGAAACTGTACCATTCCCGCACTAACCATGCCCTACAAAGAAGAGAGAAATCTTAAATCTGCAAGCAACAAACAGAGCAAACTAGAGGCTTGGCAAACACAATTGAGACCTTGCTTAAAATGCATTGACCTTTTGGAGAAATGGGAATGAAAAAGAACACATTTAAGATTATGATTGGATTGGTTATCGTGGTTGTTGGTGCGATAGCTGCCATTGGTACTTTCATTTTGCAGGCAACGCTTGACAGTGATTTTTCTGACTTGAATTTGAATTACATCGTCCCAATCCTATACCTCTTAAGCCTACTGTTTGTGCTTGTTGGATTTTATGTGATATTCGAAACTGGTGCATTAGATAAATACCTGAGAGACAAAATACCGAAAGATAACCAAGAGGTTCAAGAATGAATGAAACTAAGCCAAAGAAGATGGTTAGTAGAAATGTTGCTATTGCACTTGGAAGTATCTGTATCGTCCTAGTAGCTCCCATTGCATATTTTACTGTAACTGGCATTTCAGCAACTAACAGCTATAACAATCTCAAAGACCAAAACAAACAACTGCAAACATGGCTAAATGGCAATGAAACTATGCTCAATCAAACCCAAACATGGCTACTTGGAAATGAGTCTTCACCTACGCAGACCGAAACATGGCTGAAAGGAAACGAAACGTTGCTAAATCAAACTCAAGCATGGCTAGATGGTAATGAAACGATGCTTAATCAAGTACAGAACCAAGTTAACAACGTGACCGACATAGTTGATAACCTTACTAGCATCCTCAATCTTGACAAGTCTGCGACATGGGTCGAAGGAATGGTAGACCTCTGGGAACCAATTGAAGAGAACGCATCATTTGCTGGATATATTTCTGTTCAAGTCTCGTGGAGTGACAACGTGAGCGTGACAGTCAGCTACTTCTCTCACGGAATGAGTTATGAAAACTCGATTATCATTGTCAAAAACGGAACTGTCCTTTTCCCTGTCCTGCCATCAGAAGCATCAATTCAATTTTTCCCATACGGCATTCTGAGTGGACCCTTGTATGGGACTGTAACAATAACACACTACTACTAGAACCCACCCTTTCCTAAGCAATTCAACAGGCTATAGTCAAGCTGAAACAGGAATATGAGAAGCAGCTAGAGTTCATGTTTACTCTTTTTAGATGAATGGAGATTTCAGGGAGTCCATAGAAGTTTCTCATCGTGGTTCTAAAATTGCCTGCACAGAATGGGATTGAGGGCTTTTGAAGGTTTATCTTTCACAGAAGGTTTAAATTTTGGATTTTATATTTCAAAGGACACTTAGGTTGGGCAAATACATGGTAGCAAAGCCATGGAGTAACCTAACTAATAGGAAACTCTAAAGTAGTAGATTGCCCACCTTAGAGCAAAAGGTTGCGCCAACTGAAAAAACTTGAAATATTTGAGTTGAGAGGTGAAAAAGCATGGAATACATTTACGCTGCAATGCTCCTTCACAAGGCAGGAAAAGAGATAAACGAAGCAAACGTGACACAAGTCCTGACGGCAGCAGGCATAAGCGCTGATACCGTGCGCGTAAAAGCACTCGTTGCTTCTCTGGCCGAAGTCAAGATTGATGAGGCAATCAAGTCAGCTCCAACCATGATGGCCGCGCCAGCAGCAGCTCCAGCAGCCCCAGCAGCAGAAGCAAAACCCAAGGAAGAAAAGAAGGAAGACGAGAAACAGAAAGAAGAAGCAGCACTCGAAGGTTTAGGCGCATTATTCGGTTAGAATCTTCTTCTTACCCTATTTTCTGAGCCACGTTAACAGCAACAGTTTACTAGCCGATATTCAGTCTTTTTCAGGGCGATGAGCGATGAAAGTTACAGCCAAGGCTCATCCGATACAGGGATTGATAAAGTATCACGGGTTGAAGGATCCTAGGCAGAGAATCCCCTACCATGACAGCATATCAGTGTGCATACAAGCCTTAACCACTACAACCACCGTCGAAACGCTGAAGGAATCGAAAAAAGACCAGATAACAATCAACGGAAAACAGCCGAACGTCGTCGAAAAGAAGCGAGTTGAAACCGTACTCGATAAACTCAAAGAACTCGCAGAGTATTCCGGCAGCTTCAAAGTGGTCTCTCAGAACAGCCTTGAATTTGGCAAGGGCCTAGGGTTTTCAGCCTCTGGTTTTGCGGCTCTGGGCCTCGCGGCTGCGGAAGCACTCAGTCTCGGTCTTGACAGCTTGACGCTCTCAGAAATCGTCAGGCTCGGGGCGGGTTCTGCCACAAGAAGCATCGTCGGAGGTTTCGCAATATGGTACGCCAACAGAGGAGGCCGATCGTATGCTGAGCAATTGGAAACTTCGAAGAACATGGATTTTTCAATGGTAATAGTGCCTGTTCGCTCGGACGTTAAAACTGACGAAGCCCACGCGGAAGTGCTCAGCTCATGCCTATTCAAAGCAAGATTGGAAAACATTAACGACCTGCTGAAAAGAATGAAAAAAGCCATCTCTCTTGGAGACACGCCCAAGATTGGCACGCTCGCTGAGGAAGACACTTTGAATCTTCATGCAATCACCATGACCGGGAAGTCTCATATGGTGCTGTGGGAGCCAGACACGGTTCGCGTAATAAAAGAGGTTATTCGAATGAGAGAAGAAGGATTGCAGGCGTGGTATTCGATGGACACTGGTCCATCAGTTTTCGTAAACACTTACAAGAAGAATGCCGGGAGAATAGCTGAAAGGTTCAATGAGATAGGCTTCAAGAACGTGCAGTTGAGCAATGTCGGCGAAAAACCATTCTTAATTGGGAACCACTTGTTCTAGTTTCGGGCCCTTGGTTTTTCGTCGGTCTCTCAATGTTTGAGCTAGCACGAAGGGTGCCCATCCACAGATAATCATAAGCGTGCCTGGAAACGCCCCAACGTTGTAAGTGAGAATTAACGCTTCGAAGATGAAGAAAGATATGGTCATTCCCACGACTGAGGCGATGGCCAAGCCTTTCCCGTATTTCTTGTACGTTTGAACGGCAAGCAAGCCGGCGAAGAAAAAGTCCCCTAGACCCAGACCCAGTATCAATAATCCAGCCCCAGTGGAAATCAACGGAAACAGAGGTAGTTGAACCAGCACCGGAAGACTCAGACTCACCGCCGCATTTGCGGCCTGCACCGTTGTTTTGGTCACCAAGACGAGGATTATGTCCATGGCTGTTATGAGGACGCCGAAAACCGCCGTGGTTTTCCAGTTGAACAGGCCTGCCAGATAGAGAGTGATCAATATGGCGAAGATAAGACCGTAGACGTTAGACAGGTATTGAGTCCAGATGAAGCTGTTTCTCAGGAACGCGTATAGTAGAATGAAAGCCGCCGGCGCTATTACTCCTATGTACCAGCGCTTCTTTGCCAGCAGATAACCGAACGTGTAGAGCAGCAGAGAGTAGGCGAAAAGAAACAGTATAATCAAAACGATGCTGAGCTGCCGAACGACAACTATCAGCGTGATCATGACGGCCATGGCTCCAACGAGCAAAACAGCGTCGCGAACTCGAAACTCGGTCTCTTCAAATGCTCCTTTGAGCTTGTTCTCGATCTTGGGGTAAAGAAACATGCTGGCAAAAGTGACTGTGAGAAGAGTCAGCGGCATCGTTAAGTCAAACTTGAACTCGTTGTTAAAATACCCGTCATACGACGTAAACTGGATTTCCGCGCCTCCAGGACTATAAAGAGCAACGTCGTAAAAATGAAGGCTCGTCGCGCCGGTCCCTACCACCTGAAACTGGAGCGTTAGAAGAGTCCCATTGTTGTTGACCTCAGCGCTTTGAGACGTGAGATTGGCAGAAGCATAGACGTTGCCGGCAGAGTTGTCGATGATGGTCGTGTTGAGATACGCGCTGCCTGTGAAGATGTCGCCCGCTTCAGCATTCGTGCAGCTGACGAGAGTCGAATCGTAACTCAACCTCATCGTGAAACCGTGAAGGTCAAGCGTCCCCGTTGCTGTGACGTTGATGTTCACTTCAAACATTTGCCCAGAAACTGCAGAGTAGTTCAGTATGACCAAAGGCTGAACAAACACCTGTACCTGGTTTGATGACGTGCTGCTATCACCAGATGCAAAAGCAGGCTTGACAATTGACACCGCCAAGAACACAGCAGCCAACAGCAACATCATTGCAAGAAATGCAAGTCTCTTATCCTTCACCATTTGATCAGCCCTCATTCAACAGACGAAGACCTGCACCGGCAGAATCGCCATTAGATACGAAACACATACGGGCACATACGTACAACGCACATTTATCTCTTTATGAAAAGAACAAAGCATTGCACATTCCGCGCATCCTACAGGAAAATGGCATTTTTAGACTTCCTATCACAAAAACTTCGTAAACGCATGGGGCCTTCCTCTGTTTTCCTATTTAATGTTCCGCTGGAACGCAGTGCCGTTCAGAAGAGCTCAAAACGGACTCATTTTTTTAACTCGAGGACAATGTTGAAGATGGCCAAAGAAGCGAAAAGTGCTTCTTCGGATCGTACGGTCTCTGTTCCCTGCATTGGAACCGTGTTGACCACAAAGTCCACGAGTTCGCTCAATCTGCGACCCTCACGCTTGACTATGTCGCCCAAACCCTGGCTGGGAGCCCCGAAAGCTACGAGAACATTGTTTGCAGCTTTCCATCGCTCAACGAATTCTCCAGCTATATTGGCAAAAGGTGAGCCGTACCTAGAAGTGGCAACTGCCAGATCGAAACCCCTCTTCCTCAGAATGTTGCTGAATGGATGGCTTTCCACAATGACAGCATAGCCCCAATAGAAGGGTGCTTCATCCCGATCCGCCAGCTCAACCTCGACAACCTTCCCATCCCATTTTACAACTTTGACAGTGACTCGTTTGCCGACGGCTAGATCCTTGTCTCGAATTAAAGCTGGTTGTTCTACACCGATGTCCACGAGAGTCTGCTTCTCTGTTCCCGGCAATGTGACGGCCTCACGGAATTCGCCGACCCGAAGCTCCTTAATCTGACGGTTGAGTGGATGGTGCGGTGTTCGAAGGGGCGGCAGTATGCCTGCGTACTGCAGATCTGGGCTCAGTTTGAACAATCTCTTCCGAAGGTACTGCGGGGTCTCCAGATAGCTCAGCAACGTCGAAACCAAATTTGCCTCAGTATTCTGACTGCTGCCTGGAGCGTCCGGAAAGATTATGATTTCGTCAACTCTGAAGATCGCAGCCGCTCTGCCTATTAGGCCTATTTTGGCAGTTTTTTCACGCAAGTGCGGCGTGTCAGACACAACGGAGGCCGGAATTGCTATCGAAAGTCTTTTTTTGGCCAACGCGGTTTCCCTCATGCTCTTGGTGAAGACTATTATTGGGCAATTTGTTTAAAAACTCAAAGCGTCACATTGTTTTCAAAACAGGGGTTGGAGAACGAAATAGATGACAAAGCTGGAAACTTTAGGTGATTCGGAGGGTATCAGAAGAATCGACAAGAGCGATATGCTTTCCTTCTGTGTTGAAGCTCCCCTGCATTATGCGCGGGCCGCAAAATTGGCCAAAACCCTTTTGGTCGATTACCCGAAACCCGACGCTATAGTCGTTGCGGGCATGGGCGGTTCGGGCATAGGCGGCGAGCTGCTGAAAGACTGGACAAGAGATCGAATCGCTGTTCCCCTAGAAGTGTGTAAGGAATACTCACTGCCTGCGTACGCTAGCAAGCACACGCTAGTGCTCGTCGTCAGTTACTCTGGGGAAACAGAGGAAACCCTCAGCGTCTTCCGCGACGCCATCAAGAGAAAGTGCATGATTGTCTGCTTGAGTTCTGGTGGAAAGCTGCACGAGTTCTCTGAAAAACTGGGTTTTTCCCATTTGCTCGTGCCCTCAGGAATGGCGCCTCGCGCCACTCTTCCGTACCTTTTCCTGCCCTTGATTGCTACGATTGAAAAAATCGGCTTGATTTCCGGCTTTAATGATGAGATGTCGGAAACCATCAGAGTGTTGGAGCAGGTCAGCGCGGACAATTCTCCTAGAGTACCGTCGGAACGCAACTTCTCGAAGCAGCTGGCGGTTAACGTGAATGGCACCGTTCCGGCCGTTTACGGCTTCGGGTCTTATCGAACAGTTGCGCAGCGGCTGAAGACTCAGTTTAACGAGAACAGCAAGAACCCTGCAAAATGGGAATTCTTTCCCGAACTCTGCCACAACGAGATCGTTGGGTGGGAAGAAGCAGAACAATTCAAGAAGTGTTTTTCCGCAATTTTTGTTCGCGACAGTGAAGAACCGCCTGAAATACGCCAGAGAATCGAGGTAACAAAAGAATTGATGAGCAGACAGATAAAGAAGCTGTTCGAAGTTCACAGCCGAGGAGAGAGCCGTCTAGCAAAGATGGCATCCGTCATTTGCGCGGGAGATTTCACGAGCGTTTACTTGGCCGTCCTGCGCGGCATAGACCCTACGCCCGTGAAGACGATAACGCTGCTGAAACAAAAGCTAGAACAGACCGGCGTGAAAGAAAAAGTCTTGCGCGAACTGCAAAGGCTTGCCCTGAAATAGCGAACCCTTTCACTGTTTCCCAGCCACAAATTGCGTGAACATTCTTTCAGCCATCTCAAGCGTTGTCTGCTGAGGCGGATGTTTGAAGCAATAAGCGCACACGGGCATGAGAGCCCCCTTCAGCTTTCTTTCCAAGGCCATTTTAACAGCTCGAACAACGTCGAGCAGAACAGAGCCGGCGTTCGGCGCGTCAACGGTTGAAAGCTTCAGATCTATCTGAACCGGCACGTTGCAGAAGTGCACGCCCCTGATCCAGAAGTAACTGTCACGCCTGTTCTTCAAGAAATCCACGTAGTCAGTGGAACCGGCAACTACGGCAGCCGGATAAGGCAGCGAGGCTTCAACGGATTGAGTCTTTACAGAGCGTTTGACGTCTCTCGTCCGATCCAAGGTGTCCAGGGACTCTGTGCCTCCACCAACGTCAAGCTGGTAAGTTTCCGTAATATGAACGCCGTTCATGGACAAGAGCTGCAATAAGGTCTTGTGCAACGTGGTCGAGCCAACCTGATCAACCAGATCGTCCCCCACAACCGGCAAACCAGCCGCCTCGAACTTCTTGGCCCATGCAGCGTCGCTGGCGATGAAACTCGGCGTCGCGTTTACGAAGGCACAGCCCGCAGTCAAGGCTTGCTGAGCGTACCATTGCGAAGCTTTCACAGCTCCGCTGGGAAGCAGGTCAACCATGATCTCCGCTTTGCTTTCCTTCAAAACCTTTGCAACGTTTGCCTCTGGATGAGGGCTTATATGAACGAGATGCTTGGTATACTCGCCTAATCCGTCGAGGACAGGACCCTTGTGCACGAGCACGCCGTATGAGGGCACGTCGTCCAGTTTTGACACGTTGTTGGGTTCTGCAAAGATGGCTTCAGACAGGTCTTTACCCACCTTCCGGCCGTCTATGTCGAACGCCGCGACGATTTCTATATCCTTCGGACTAAAACCTCCGAGCACGGGGTTCCGCAGGCCGATCCGTTCAACGCTACTGGAACCATAGTACTGCAAGCCCTGGACTAGTGCTGAAGCACAGTTTCCAACACCGACGAGTGCAACTTTAATCTTTGGCAAGGGTGACACCTTGTTTTGCAGTTCTTAATCGGCACGTGGCTTAAAAAATGCTGCGCTGCCCCCAACGCGTATTGAAAGCGATCAAGACTCAAACGTGGAAGCTCTTCGGGAGCCTGTGCTTCGTTCTAGTAAGCTTAAAGTCTCTGAAATGTTTAGTCTAGAAGAGGCTGAACAAAATGGCGGATGAAACGAAGACGGTTGACAAGTTCACGGCCGTAAACGAGTTGGCACGTAGGAGAGGTTTTTTTTGGCAATCCTACGAAATCTATGGCGGCGCAAGCGGCTTTGCGACCTACGGCTATTTGGGCGCGAGGGTGAAGCAGAACATTGAGAGAAAGCTCAGAGAGCTCTTCGTTTATGAACTCGGAATCATGGAGATCGAGTCGCCCGTTATCACTCCTGAAAAGGTTTTCGAGGCTTCAGGTCACATTGACCATTTCAAGGAGCCCATGGTTGAGTGTTCGAAGTGCAAGAAGTGGTTTCGTGCCGATCATCTGCTTCGTGACGTTGCAAAGATAAGCGAGTCAGAAGCTGAAAAGATGAGCCTGGCCGAGCTGAAGGAGACTATTGAAAAGCGGAAGATTCGCTGTCCAGAATGTGACGGAGTCTTCAACGAGCCCAGATTGTTTCTGACCATGTTTAAGACGAGCATAGGTCCCTATTCGGACGCTGTGGGCTACGGGAGGCCTGAAGCCGCGCAGGGCATTTTTGTAGAGTTCAAGCGGCTTTTTGAAATTGCACGTGAAACGCTTCCCTTCGGCGCGATGCAGATAGGCCGAGCCCTGAGGAATGAGATTTCGCCGCGTCAAGGCTTGGTTCGGTTGAGAGAATTCACTATCGCCGACCTGGAATTCTTCTACGATCCTGAAGAGCCAGACTGCCACATGCTTAAAGACGTAGAAAATGAATCGTTACGGCTTCTCCTGGCGAAGGACAGACTAGAAGGCTCGGAACAAATCACAGAGGTGAGCGTGAAAGAAGCGCTGGAAAAGAAGTACATCAAAGCCGAGTGGCAAGCGGTTTTCATGGCACTGCAGAAGAAGCTGCTGGTCGCCCTAGGAGTGCCTGCTGAAAAACAGCGTTTCATCGAAAAACATCCGTGGGAGAGAGCTCACTATTCTTCCGAGACATTCGATCAAGAGGTTTTCGTTGAAAGATGGTGCTGGCTCGAAGTGAACGCCTGCGCCTGTCGAACAGACTACGACTTGAAACGGCACGCTGAATTCAGCGGCCAGGACATGTACGTCTTCAAGGAGTATGAAAAGCCCATCGAGAGAGAACAGACAGTCATTAAGCCTGTCATGGCCAAGCTGGGGCCCGCATTCAAGAAGGAAGCCGGAAAAGTCGCTGAAATGCTTTCCAAGACGGATGCAAAAGAGTTGGAAGAGGCCTTGAAGAGGGACGGCTACTTTGCACTTGGCGAACACAGAATTTTGCGGGAGCACGTGGACATTAAACGTGAGAAAACGCTTGAACGGGGAAGACGTTTCATACCGTTCGTCATTGAACCGACCTTCGGCTCCGACCGACTCTTCTACGTGGCCTTTGAATACGCATATCAAACCAAGGAGGACAGAGCCCTGCTGAGTTTTCCGAGAGACATTGCCCCCTTGCAAGTCGGAGTATATCCTCTCATGAGCAAGGACGGACTGCCCGAAAAGTCTTTAGAACTGCACAAAATGCTGCTCAAAGAGGGTTTCATCGCCGAGTATGACGATGCAGGCTCTATTGGCAGACGGTACGCCCGCGCAGACGAGGCCGGCGTTCCCCTAGGCATCACGGTTGATTACGAAACCCTCAAAGATGGTACCATCACGATCCGAGATCGAGACAGTTGGAGGCAGGTGCGAAGCAGAATCGCGGAGTTGCCCGAACTCCTGCGGAAATATTTCCGTTTCAAAATCAACTTTGAAGGGTTAGGCACGCCAATTTGAACGCGCGGCTTTCGTTACCTTTTTTAACGATTAGTCATATGTAAGGGCAGGTAAAGACAGCCCTTTTTGCGGGCGGGAAAATCTTTGGTGCTTCCAGCAGAAACTGAGGAACGCGTAAAGCGCAGAGCGTTGAACGTTTGCCAAGACCACGTACGGAAGGTCTTGGATCTGACTAGAAAAGTTCCTCAAATGATAGATTACTTCATGAAGAACGACAAGGAGAAGGCGACACAGCTTTTTAACGAAGTCACAGGCGGCGAAGCTGAAGTGGACAAGGCGAGACGATTAGTTTCGCAGGAACTCGCCGAGATAGGCGCAATCCTGCTCAGCAGAGAGGATTTCCTAAGGTTCACGAATTTGACCAGCGAAATCGCAGATTTTTCTGAAGGCATAGCTTTCCGACTTGTCGAGATAATGCAGCACAACTGGAACGTGCCGATGGACATAAAGAAGGATTTGCTAGGGCTTTCAGAGGCTGTTTTCGAGACGGTGCTCAAGCTCAGAGAGATGGTTATGGCCCTCAACTACGGCTCGACAAAGACGATGGAAAAGGCCAGAGACGTGGAGTTAGCCGAACAGAACGTCGACCTGCTGTACAGAGACCTCGAGATTAAACTGCTCGGCAGCAAAGTGGAGTTTCCAGCATTGATCCTGATGAGAGATGTTCTGCAGCTACTCGAGGACTCAGCGGACAAAGCAGAAGATGCTTCCGACGCCGCTCGAATTCTCTCTTTTATGATGTAAAGGACGAGAAAAAAGGTGCCCAAGAAAATCGGCGTGGAGCTAATCGAAAATTTCCTAGTAGTTTGGAAACCGGAAGAAGGCTCAGAACTCTACAAGAAAGGCTTCTACGGAAAACCCCTCGGAATCGCCAAACCTAAAATCCCAGAGTTCAACGTGCCTCTCATTCTAGATCTGATGGAGGGCCTGTACCTCACAGAAAAAGGAAACATAACAGTATACGAAGGCACCGCCAAAAAGAAGGTAAGCCTGAAAAAACTCCGTCAAATGGCCAAGCAGCTGTACAGCGAATTCGAAGAAAAATATACTGTTTACAAGGACCTCCGCGACAATGGCCTCGTTGTGACACCGGGAATAAAATTTGGGTGCGACTTCGCAGTGTACAAGCATGGACCAGGGGTGGAACACGCGCCATACATGGTCTCAGTGAAGCAGGCCGACTCCGAGATGACGGCCACAGAAATTGTCAAGGCCGGAAGACTCGCAACCACTGTCAGAAAGAGATTCATAATAGCTGTGCCTGGCAGTGAAAAGGGCAAGGTAGAGTATCTGATATTCAAATGGTTCAAAGCCTGAACACACGACAGCATCAGAGAAGCGCAGAGTTGCAGAACAGGGCTATTGTTTGGACCTGATGATTTCGCTGATTTCTTGTTCCAGAGTGGGTTGGTGCGAGGGGTTTTCTATTATTCTGCCTATTTCGTTCCCCTCTGCATCGGCGACTATGATGAGTGGGATCTTCTCAACGTTCAGTGTTTCCACTTCTTGCGGGGAAGGCGGGATTCGCCATTTGTGCACTTGATCCAGCGGATCTTTCTTTAGCCCACCGAAGACTCTGACCTCCACTGCTGCTGTTTCGTTTATCATGGCTAGAACAGGAATGTTTAGTGCGCAGTCTTTGCACCATGTTGCTGAAAAGGCGATGATGACGTATTTGCCTGCAAACGCTTTGAGTTGGTTGATGGCTTCTGGGTTAAGCTGGTACGTTTGTTTCCTTGTCAGGAATTTTTCCTTGAAGGGCTCTTCCAGATTGTTGATGTAATCGTTTGCTGAAACGGTTCTCGTTCTGATTTCGTTCAAGTTGAGAGGCATGTTCTATCTCCGATTTCAAGAAGGTCTATTCTGTTTGGGAAAGGCAGATGTGGGCGTTGGATTGTGCGTCGGGGTTGACCTGGCACATGGGTTGGGTTTAGCCTGGCATGAGTGTTTGGTTTGTGAACTGTCCTCTGACGTATTGGTGTGGATAGATTTTGGTTCCCTCTAGTACGCAGCCCTCGGATATTATTACGTCGTCGGCGATGACTGTGGTAGAGTTTATTTTGGTGGGTTTTTTGGCGGTTGACTGGACGGTGACATGTCGTCCAACGATGCTTTCTTTGACCTCGGCGTTTTCGCCGATTATGACCCTGTCCATGACCGCGGAGTTGTTTATTTCGACGTTCTCGCCGATTTGTGTGTAGTTGTCTATGCAAGAGTCGACTATTTTCACTCCGTCGGCTATCTTGCAGTGTCTTCCGATGAGGACGGAGCCTTCAATCTCTATTTTCTTCAGGTTGATTTTTCTGAGGATTTCCTTTCTTCTCTTCATTGACTCCGTGCTTTCTCCCTGGACCCATATCCGTTTTTTCTCGTCTATTCTTCCTCCGAAGTCGGTCAGGGATGAGAAGCGTCCGTCGAGCATGTCGTGCATTGCTTCCAAGTAGCGTCGAGGTGTTCCCACGTCGTACCAGCTTCCCTCCAAGGTGAAACCGTAGACAGGTCTGCCGGTGCTAATCAAGTAGGGGATGAAGTCGAAGCCAAAGTCGAGGCGGTGTCGCTCTTTGATTATTTGCGCGACTCCTTTTTCTTTGAATATCTTCCTTATCTCGGGAGAGAACATGTACAGACCCGTGTTGGCAAGATCCGAAGGCGCTTCCTTCGGCGTGGGCTTTTCAACAAACCTTGAAATCCTCATTTCCTTGTTTATGTCAGCTATTCCGTAGCCTTCGACGTTCTCAACCCTTCTCAGCGCAATCGTCATGACAGCGCCTTTTTTTTCGTGGAACTTTACGAGTTTGTTCACGTCGACGTCGAAAATGTTGTCGCCCTGCACTGCGAAAACCGGATCCTTGACGTCGTAGTAGTCCATGTTTATCATTGCGGAGCTTGCGCTTCCGAAATCGTCCACGTTAGGCTGATACTTGATGTGAACGCGCGGCTTTATGTCATATCTGGCGGAAAACCCGTAGCCTGATTCAAAATAATCATGCAAATCCCGGTAGTTAGTGTAGCCTTTGACACCGAAAATGAAGTTCTTGATGCCCTGACGGGCAAGAGGCAGCAACGAAAAATCTATCATCGGCCTGTTCAGCAGTCGCAGACACGCCTTGCTGGTCTCGGCTGTGAGTGGCAGGAGACGAGTGGCCTTTCCCCCAACTGGGATTATCACCCTCAACCTGTCTAACGAGTAATTGTTGCTCAAGATTTCGTCACCAACGAGCTTTAATGGATTATTTGGCGTGAAAACGTATTAAACTTTCGAATTCATCCGAGAAATCTTATAACTAGCTCCTGCTGAAAATCCATAGAATCGAGGCAAGGTCTAAACGATGATGAGCAAAATCGGCGGCTTCGGGCGCCTGACCCGTCCTGTGAACTGCCTGATGATGGGCATCGCCGTGATCGTCGGCGCAGCACTCGCCAACCCAAGCATAAGCACCAGTTCTTGGCCAAACCTTGTCTACGGTTTCGTCACCGGTTTCACGCTGACCGCTGCTTCAATGGTCATAAACGATTACTACGACCGGCAGATTGACGCCATAAACGAACCGAAACGTCCCATCCCCAGCGGTCTCATCAAACCCAAGAATGCTCTAATATTCGCGGCGATTCTTTCAATCTTGGGCTTTGTCTTTGCCCTCTTGACAAACCCTTACTGTCTCGTCACCGCTGTAATCGCTTGGATGGCTTTGGCAACTTACACCACTTTTGGAAAGAGAAGCGGCTTACCGGGCAACTTTCTGGTCAGCTTATGCGTGGCGATACCGTTCATTTACGGAAGCTTAGCGATAGTGGCTGCCGTGAGGTTGAATGTTCTGCTCTTTGCCTCCATGGCTTTTCTTTCGAACACTGGAAGAGAAGTAACTAAGGGGATTGTGGATGTGAAGGGAGACATGGCTGCGAACGTTAAGACCCTGGCTGTGCGCTACGGCGAAAGAGGCGCCGCAATAGCAGCCGCCTCATTCTATGTCTCGGCGGTTCTGTTGAGTCCGATACCTTGGCTTCTTGGACTCGTATCCTTCTGGTTCATTCCTCTCGTGCTCGTGACCGATGTTGGGCTTGGCGCCTCATCCTTCTTGCTCCTCAAGGACTATTCGAGGGAAAACGCTAGAAAAATTAAGAAGAACGTGCTCCTGTGGTTCGTCATCGGACTCTTGGCATTCATCGCGGGCGCTGTAAAGTGAAAAGTTGACGCTCAAAGTCTTTTCAAAATGTTGTTCTATTGTCACTCTAAAACGCCTAGGCGATGGCCAGAACGGTGCATATTACATCTACCGTTCTAATAACTGGAATTATAAGTGACTCTGACTTGTATCTATGGAGAGGCATGCTGTAATTGAGCACTGAAGATGAAGCGGTTTTTGAGTATGCACTTCGCGGCAAGGATTGGAATGTTTATTGGCTTCTTCTTAAGAATGGTCGGCCTATGAGCGTTCGCGAAGTTCAGAAAACTCTGCGTTTCAGCAGCCCGAGCGTGGCGCAGCATCATCTTGAGCAGCTTCGACAGCTGGGACTGGTCAAGAAGGAGGAGGTCGGTGGCACCTACTCTTTAACCAGCGAAGTAAAGATTGGAGTGCTTCGACATTTTGTCAAGCTGGGCAGGCTCCTGTTTCCGAGGTACTTCTTCTACGCTATCTTCTCCACCAGCTTCTATCTTTTCTACATATTCGTGTTGATGCAGGGGTTCACGCGCGAAAACCTGTTCATCCTCACTTTCGGAGCCATCGTCACGGCAATCTTCTGGTTTGAAGCCTTCCGCATATGGTCCCTGAAACCGTACTAACTTCTGGAACACGATGTACCAAAGCGTAGGATAAAATCCGATGAAGACAATACGTAATAGTGGTAATTCAAGATGCAAAAAGAAATCAAGAGGAAAACTCGAACCTACGGCGTTGCAGCCGTTCTTCTGGCCCTGATTCTCGGTGTACTATGTTACAACCTAGGTTTCACGGGCACAAAGCTGAAGCCTACTGCACCCAACGACATAACATACGTGGGTCCAATATCTTTTCAGTTTAGCGGGGGCAATGCTTCAGAGTTGACGGTTGCTTCAGGTTCAGCAGGGAAGGGAACCATACAAGTGAATGTTACCGAAGCTGATCCATTGCTAATATACGATTACGCGGGTGGAGGGTTCAATCAGTCCGCCACTGCATTGCCAGCGGGATTGTCAGTTTCGCTAAACATGTACGGCAACCTTTACGACGTGCCACAAATAAATCAAGTGGCATTAGATAATGCCACTGCTTTGCCGCTCAGTACGGTTCCACTGATACCCACCACTTTGGGAGAAACCACGTTCCAATACACGATAAACACGGCAAGCACCGTCCCAGCCGGAACTTACACAATCCACATCAGTTTCTTGCCAATCCTTCAAGGCGACGAGGTTCCAGCAAGCACGCGTGCCGCGGGCATCAATGAGATGCAGGGACTCGGAGAAGTGTACGCTGTGACCATAAATGTTCAATAAATAAGTCCCAAAGCACTCCTGCACCTAAATGGTTTCTGTAATATTACCGTACGCCTTCTATATGGTTTTTGACAATCGTGAGGAGATTGAGGATCTTCTCGTAGCAGTATTCCTGTGTTGGGATTCTCGCAACCGCCTGCTCTGGAGAGGCATCATAGTCTTGTATTCAAATCTGGGTTTCATAGCCTTCGGATTGAGCAATGACCCTTACGATCTGCAGTTCGGATTTGCTGCATTAACGTTAGAAATGATTGGAGAGACTGTCGCTATATGACAAAGACAAACAGAGCTATCTACAACTCCTTGGATATCTCAACCGGTCCAATGCCTCTTCTTTCTTGCAATGGTTGAGACTGCAATCGGACGGAACCGACGGTTGTTTCATTCTCTTTGTGTTCTTTTAACTGAGAATGGAGCTTGGTATTTCTTGAACCATTTGAAGCCGGATTTTTCCATCAGTCTGAGGTAGTCATCATTTCCTTTGGGCATTTCATCAGCGCGGTAATGGAGTCCGAAATAGTGTTGTGCTATGTTTATGTATCCATTGGCCTTGATTCGGTCGGCGCATTTCTTAGCGAACTTTTCTCCGTTGACTGTGCGGCACACTTTCATTATTGTCTTCAATCTTTCTTCGGAAATGCCGAGTTTCGCACTTTGATGCTTCTCGTCGCTGTACTTCTGGTCGTAGGCTTCTATGATTTCCTGGTCTTTTATTTCCCGGTAGCATTCCGGATGGACGACAACTTTGGCTCCTAGTTTGTTTCGCGGTTTCATTCTCTTCGTTGGGTATCCCATGCAGACGAGGACGACTGGAAACACTCCTTTCGGCAGCTTGAACATCGCCTGAATTTCAGAAGGTTTGTCGATTACCGTGCCGATGTATACCGAGCCCAGCCCCATCGAGTCTGCAGCCGTGCAGATGTTCTGCGCGCATATGATAGTGTCTTGGAATGACACCCAGAAGTGGCGGAAGGAACTGGTTGCAGTGTAGGGAGCAGTCTCCAGTTTTGCCCATCTCTCGTTGCGGTGCAAGTCGAGGCAGAACAGCAGGAGCACTGGAGACTTGCCTATGGAACTCTGTTCACACATTTCAGCCAGTTTCTGCTTCATTTCTTCGTTCTCTATTCTTATGATGGAATAGGGCTGCAGGTTTCCCGCTGTCGGAGCGTGAGTCCCCGCCTCAAGAACAAGACTCAGAACATTTTCTGGAATCTTCTTATCCAAGAAACTTCGGCAACTCGACCTCTCAAAAAGCAGTCTCATGGTTTCATTCGGGATTCCTTTGAGACCACGCTCTGAACCCACAAGCGCCATCACATCAACTCCAAATTTAGTCTACCCGTGCTATTACCTTAAAGAGCCATATCAAGAATCTGCGCGTGCTAAAGGAGTTTGAAGTTCAGGATAGATTTTTAGGTCTGCAAGCAGTATTGGAAGAGAAGGTTGGCACGTATGAGCTTCGTTCCGATTCAACAGGTTCTGGCTGGAGGATTTGAGGACCAGAAAGTCTCGATACGAGGTTGGATCTACCGAAAGAGGGAGGGGAAACAGAATATATTTCTGCTCATACGAGACTCGACTGGAATTGTCCAATGCCCAGTGAAGAAGGAAAGCCCAGCTTGGGCAGATGCGGAGAAAATCACGATTGAATCTTCTCTGACGCTAGATGGAACCGTGAGGAAGGATACGCGTGCTCCAGGCGGGTATGAGATCGTTACGGAGAAAATGTCGATAATAGGCTTGGCCGATCTCTTTCCTATAACGAAGGACAAGAGCGAAGAGTTTCTGCGTGACGTGCGCCATCTGTGGCTTCGAAGCCGCAAGATGAACCTGGTGATGAAAGTTCGGAGTCGAGTGCAAAGGTTCACTCGTGAATTCTTTGAGAGTCAGAATTTCACGGAAGTCTCTCCGCCAATGTTCATAACGAGTGCTTGCGAGGGAGGCTCAACGCTGTTCAGCTTGAAGTATTTCGACCAGAACATGTACATGACCCAAAGCGCCCAGCTCTACCTTGAAATCTTGATCTATTCTCTGGAAAAAGTGTACTGCATAGCTCCTTCCTTCAGGGCGGAGAAGAGCCGAACCATCAGACACCTGACCGAGTATTGGCACATCGAAGCCGAACAGGCGTTCGCAGACATGAACGACTTGACACGGCTCGAAGAGGAGCTCGTGGCCCACATCTGCCAGCGAGCCGTTGAGACCTGCAAACCAGAGTTTCAAGAATTAGGCGCGGACCTTTCAAAACTCGCCTCGGTAAAAACACCGTTCCCGAAGATAACCTATACGGAAGCAATCGACAGGTTGAACACAAAGAATTTCGCGACAAAATGGGGGGACGATCTCGGGTACGAAGAAGAGAAAGCCCTCGCGGACGACTTCGGCAAACCCTTCTTCATATACGATTATCCCAAACAGATCAAGGCCTTCTACTGCAAGATTCACAGGGACAAACCGGACCTGGCCATGTCAACCGACATGCTCGTTCCAAGAATAGGCGAAATCTCCACGGGCGGCGCGAGAGAAGACGATAAAGAAAGGCTCGTTGCGAGACTGAACGAACTCGGGTTGAAAGAAGAAGACTATGACTGGTACATCGATTTGCGGCGATATGGAACCGTCCCGCACGTCGGGTTCGGAATGGGACTTGAGAGACTGTTAACATGGATGCTTGACCTGGACAATATCATAGACGCCATACCCTTCCCAAGGACAACCAGAAGATTCTACCCCTAGGGCCTTACAATAAGTGCGATCGACGGACTGACTTCGCCCCTATTTTGAAAAGCTGCACGGGCATCGCGCCGAATGAAGAAGAAGTGGGGTTGATTCTACTTCTTTTCGAGCTGTTTTTGCATTTCGTCGTAGGTTGCTTTGATCTCGTCGATTGAAGCCTCGTCTTCTAGTGTTGAGACGTCGCCTAGGGCTTGGCCGGCTAGCACTGCTTTCAAGAGTCTTCTCATTATTTTTCCGCTGCGTGTTTTGGGAAGTCTGCTTACGATTACGATTGCGTCTGGCGTTGCGATTGGGCCTATTGTGTTTCTTATGTGTTTCACGAGATCTGCGCGCAGCTCATCCGAGGGTGAGAACCCGCTTCTCAGGGTGACGAAGGCGACAGGAACCTCGCCTTTGAGTGCATCTTCTTTACCCATGACCGCCGCTTCTGAAACGGCTGGGTGCGATACTAGCGCGCTTTCAAGCTCCACCGTGCCTATTCTGTGTCCGGCCACTTTCAACACTTCGTCTGCTCTTCCGAGTAGCCAGAAGTAGCCGTCAGGATCCTTTACTGCATAGTCTCCGGTGTAGTAGATGTTTGGCCATCTTCCGAAGTATGTTTGCTGATACCTGTCAGGGTCTTTCCATATTGTTTCCAGCATCCCAGGCCACGGAGTTTTAACAACTAGGAAACCCTTGGTTCCCGTCGGCGTGGGATTTCCTTTTTCATCGTAGACTTCTGCGTCAATGCTCGGCAGGGGTTTCGTCGCTGATCCTGGTTTCAGCGGCACGAGTTCCAGACCTGACAATGGAGCTATCATGAAACCTCCAGTTTCAGTCTGCCACCAGGTGTCTATGATTGGAAGTTTCTCCTTGCCCATGACGCGGTAGTACCATCGCCAAGCCTCAGGGTTTATGGGTTCACCGACTGTTCCTAAGAGCCTGAGCGAGCTCAGATCATGTTTTGTTATCCATTGTTCGCCGAACTTCATGAACATTCTGATCGCCGTCGGCGTGGTGTATAGTATTGTCACTCCATGTCTTTCGATCATACTCCACCAGCGATCCTGAGCAGGATAATCGGGCGTGCCCTCAAAAATCAATGATGTCACTCCCAAAGCTAAGGGAGCATAAACGTTGTAGGTGTGACCAGTGATCCAGCCTACGTCGGCGGTGCACCACCATATGTCCCTTTCGTCCGGGTTGAAACCCCACTTGAGCGTCCAGTAAGCCCAGACTAGGTAGCCGCCCGTACCGTGCTGGATTCCCTTTGGTTTGCCTGTTGTTCCAGAAGTGTAGAGTATGAAAAGGGGTTCCGTCGATTCCATTTGTTCAGGGGCAACGTAGATATTTGGTTCCACTTTGTCCATCGCTTCAGAATACCAGACGTCGCGCCCTTCTTTCATCGAAACTTCCTGCCCAGTTCTCTTGACTATTATTACTTTCTCAACGTTCGGTGTGCTCTGCAAAGCGCGGTCAGCAGTGTCTTTCAGCATCACAGTTTTTCCACGTCGGTAGGCACCGTCGGCGGTCACGACCAACTTCGCTCCAGAATCGTTTATCCTGTCCGCGAGAGCCTCTGCGCTGAAGCCGGAGAAGACCACCGTGTGAACTGCGCCTATTCGTGAACACGCAAGCAGGGTGATTGGAAGCTCCGGAATCATGGGAAGATAAACGGCAACTCTGTCACCCTTATTGAGCCCCAGGTCTTTCATGATTTTTGCGAGTTTGTTTACCTCGCGGTAAAGTTGATAGAACGTGTAGGTTCGGACTTCTCCGTTTTCTCCTTCCCAAATATAGGCCAGCATGTTCTTTTTGGGCGTGTTCAGGTGCCTGTCAAGCGCGTTATAACATATGTTCAGAAGGCCGCCCGAAAACCACTTGTAGAAGGGTCTGTTGGAATCGTCAAGAACCTTGTCCCAAGTCTTGAACCAATCTATTGCCTTTGCCTTTTCAGCCCAAAACTCCTGCGGGTTCTTTATCGATTTCTCCCATTCTTCTTTCAACCTGTTCGATGGAATCACGTTTGCTGGAACCACTCTGTCATTGAAAGGTAAACTTGATTCTGACATTTTCTATCCATCCGTAAGTTTGTGGACAAACGTCCTTTCAAAAATATAAACGTTTTTAGGTGGAAAACAAAAAAGGAGTGAGGGCTTCTATTTTGTGATTGGCCATATTGGGAGGATGGTTTTCCCGTTAGCTTCGTTTATCACTTCAGCCAAGCCGAGATAAGCCGCACTCATCCCGCAGATTATTCCTTCATAGCCCGTTATCTTGATGAAGTCTGCATTCGTAGCCCCGCTCTGCCAATATGCGGTCAAGAGGAAGAAGAGTATCGCCAAGCTCATGAACACAAATTGTAACACCCGGTTTGTTTTCAGAGTTCCAAAGAACATGAGGAAGGTGAACACTCCCCACATGAACAGATACGCTGCGACTGATTGAGGTTCAATGAGAGCGGAACCAATCCCTGTCAGATGGGGCAACACTAACAAACCGACGAAAGACCACCAGAAGAAACCATAGGATGAGAATGCGACCAAGCCAAACGTGTTGCCTCTCTTGAACTCCATTGCGCCCACTATGATCTGTGCGAGCCCACCGTATGCCAAACCAATTGCCACGATCATACTGTTTATGCCGAAGTAACCAGCGTTACTAATATTCAGCAGAACTGTTGTCAGTCCGAAAGCGATCAGTCCAAGCGATGCAGGATTTGCCAGTTTTTCGCTCATTTCTCTTCAACCCTTTAATCTTCAGAGATAGACGGTCTTTTCACCTTGTTTCAAATTTAAGTCTTTCTAACCTGTTTTTTGCGTCTCTTGGTTGTTATCCACTTTGCAGTCTTCAGTTAATCAAAGGTTATCGACGTGAACAGTAATGCAAACGCCAAGTCAAGCGATTAAGCGGCGGCAACGTCGAACGATGGATTGACCTTGGGGCGTATACCAACATCGAGTGCTACGGTTACTATCGTCGCCACGGCTTCAGGAGCACACAGGCTACTATCTGGTCACTCCTCTGATGAGGGCTATTGACTCAAAGAATGGAAGATCCTGCTTTGCAATAACGTTTGCCTCCAGCCCGCTATACTCGAGGTTGCGAAGGGTCTGCTTCACGTCAGAGAGCGTTGATTGCATCAACAAGATTTCTCCGTTGGACCTAAGATGTTTTGGAGCCTCACAGATGAACCTGTCAATCACGTTTCTTCCAGAAGAGCCGCCAGCCCAAGCCCACCCTATCCAAGAGTCCTTTTCATTCTTTTGCGAGGGAAGGTAGGGAGCGTTGAACACGATAAGATCGAATTCCTTTATGATTCTAAGTGGCGCAAACAGATCTCCTTGGACCAGAAAAATGCGGTCGCCAACACTGTTAATCTCCGCGTTGTTTTTTGCACATTTGACAGCATAGGGATTTACATCTGTCGCCACAACCTGGCCTGCCTTTTTCGCCGCGATCACGGCCAAAATGCCGCAGCCAGTTCCCATGTCAAGGACCTTGCAGCCACGTCTGACGTTGAGGTTTTCAGCGAAGAGAAAAGAGTCTTCCGCTGGTTCATAGACATTTTCCGAGATGTCGAAAACATGATCAGCGAAGACCACCCTACTTGAGAATCGCATTGGCAATTGCTCCGAAATCTTCTGGCGCAAGTTCTCGCACGCGCTTGTCTCCTAGAGGTAGTGAATCAGCAATTTTGGCTACGTCCTGTTTTGTTATACCGCGTTTGTGTTTCAGGTATGTCACAGCCGCATTTCTAATTGTTCTATTGCGGCGCGTGAAAAGAACTTGGAGAAGGCGTTGAAAGGATGCATCGCCTGTCAGGGCGACCTTTGGCTTCTTCGGCTTCAGGCACATTATCCTTGAGTCTATTTTCGGACGTGGGTAGAACATGGATTTTGGAATCTCGTCTAGGAGTTCAACCTTTGCATTGTAATGCGTGAAAACCGTCAGCCATCCGTAGTCTTCGCTTCCAACGGTTGCCGTGAGACGATCCGCAAATTCCTTTTGAAAAATCAAGACTGCGCGGTCGAAGTCCTTTTTGAATAGCCAAGTGAGCAGACGGGACGAGATTTGATACGGAGGGATTGAAACGATTTTGTTGAATGCTGGAACGTTGACCTTCAGGACGTTGCCTTCGATTATGTTCACGTTGGTTGCGCTGCTAAGTTGTTCACGCAAAATGCTGACAAGCCTCGGGTCGAATTCAACTGCAAGAACCATCTTGCATTTTTCGCTCAGGAAACGGGTCAAGAAACCGAGCCCGGCGCCTATCTCCAGCACCGTGTCTTCACAACCAACTTGCGCATAATGAGCCATTTTTTGAAAAACTTGCGATTCAACCATGAAGTTTTGGCCCAGACTCTTGTTCGGCCCGATTCGATGGCTTCGAAGCTGAGACTTCGTTTCTTCTAGGAGGCTCATTCTACCCGCTTGAACTTTGGATTGGCTATTGTGCCCTCGTGAATAACCGATACTTGCTGTCGCCGCCCAGCTCTTCCATGACTCTCTTCGTAATCAGTTTGACCGGATTAGGCAGTTCCGTGCGTTTCTGTAAGTCTTCAAAACTCACGAAGGGTTTCTTCTCGCGCTCATTGATTACCTGCCACATGTATTTTTTTCCAATTCCCGGAATCAGCTCCAGAGCGTGCATCCTAGGCGTGATAGCCCGTGCGGTGTTGAAGAATTGGACGAACCACTTTTCACGGTTCAGCACGACCTCGTTGATAACCGTTGGAAGCTCCGTCTTGGCCGCTGCCGTCAACTCTTCGTAACTTATTCGGCCGATGATGTACGTTATTTCTTCGCGGGCCTCTTTGCCGACGAAAACACGATCATGAGGCTTGAGTATCACGCCTTCTTTGACCAATGCCTCCAGGAGAGTGAAGAATTCTTCACCCAGCAGCTGAACGAGAGCTCCCGCTCGGTAGCCGGCTCGTCCTGAGACGTGAACTCCTGGTCGGCCGTGCTGCAGAAAGTCCAGGATACGAGCGTACTCTTCGTACCGCTTCTCCATCATCGTCATAATTTCCTCTATTTAGTCTCTTATTGCTTAAAATAGTTGGCATCGCCCTGCCTATTTCAATTTTCTATTTTCATCCAGCATGTTTACTATTGATTCCAGTTTAGCCGTTTCGATGATCTTTCGCCCGCCGGCCAGGAACACTCTTAACTCTTCGACGCTTTTCGGCATGCAGTTGATTACCTGCACTGCCTCTACCTCGTCCAGTCCGTAATCTGCAACTAGTTTTCCAATCATTTTTTCTGCAGACTCTGGGTCGGTCTTTGAAAACTTCGACACGTAATCGAACGTGCGGCGCTGTAGCTGATCAAGGTTTGCTTCACCTATAGAATCCATCAGACTCTTAACCTGGGGGAGACTCAGCTTCTTTTCGGTCGTGCTCTTCTCTGACATTCTAATCACTCTTCCAAGGTTCCAAATGTTCAGGTCTGACGATGATCTCTCTGATGGCATCTCCTTGGGTAACACTTACCACATAACTGCGTCCCCGCTTGTTGAGAACAATGCCAACCTTGCCGTGGTAACGCCTATGGGGCATGCCTTTGTGAACGCTGGAATCTATCTTGACGACAACATTTGCTCCAGGCTGATACTGTTGAAGCAGCTTGCTCAGCCTCAGTTTCCCATGCTCTCTGGTTCCCTTTGTCAAGAGGCGGCGTGCACTTGAACGATAACCCTTCGACTTTCTCATTCTTACACTTCTCCTAGTCTTCCATAATTATGTTTAAAACATCAAGGTCCATGGGCTTCGCTTTGTTCTTGAGAAGTTCTGAAACACTGGGAACCGTTCGTCCCTCATCTCCAGTAACCAGCTCTTTAACGTAAAGCCCTCCTTGGCATCGTAATCTCATTTCGGCCTTTTTTGGCGACAGTTTCTTAACGCCCACGTCGTATATGTACTTTTCCCGCGTCAGATCGGCGCGTCTGTGCAAAACACGAACAGGAGTATTCTGTTTAATCATAATGTTTGTAAGGTTCTCCTCCAAGAAGCGCATGTCCTTGGCCGTGATTTTATTTTCAAATTCGATGAACACACGATACTCTTTCTGCTTAGACTCACCAGCCTTCAGCTTCCTGACGACATCCCTGTTCGCAAACCTCAGACCGGAAACTTCGACCTTGTTTGCACCATTCGCGTTCACCGCTTCTTCTATCTTTCCAAGGTCCAGGAAACGCTTCTTCGGAGCCGCGATTTCAATCACGAAAGGCCTGCCATTACCCAGCATACGAGCGTCGATGTCCTCTCTTCCTGAGGCGTGAAACGAACCGTCCGAGCCGCCCGTTGCTTCCAAGAGTGGCTTCTCAACTATTTCCTGCACCGACTCTGGGTACATTTTCCCAGTATAGTTACACTTCTTGCATCCTTTCCCCCAGCACTCGGAACAGAACCACTTCGATTGTGGAATGCTCCGGACGAGTTTTCTGTACCTTCCTGCTATGAAGAGAGGATTGACCTGAAGTCTCACAAGACCAGAGAAGGGCTTGATGACCGCGACTATATCCGGCTTTTTGAAGTCCACCTCTTTCCCGCTTCGCTCTGCAACTCTCTTCCCGACAGTCCTCGCGAACTCTTTTCGAAGACTCTCACCTTGGCTAACTCCGAACTCCGCCCTAAACTCATCTTCACGTTCGCCAACGGCAAGCGGCAGTTCCACCCCCACGAGGAAATTGCTGTACTCGAACTCGCTGAAAAGCGCAAGTGCCTTATTCGCCAAATCACTGCGAGCATCAAGCTTCCCCTCGCACAAGAAGCAGGTTTCCGGGTAATCTTCCCCCTTAACGTGCTCTCCCAATCTGTTGAGTATTTCACTTGCAACTTTTGAAAAGCCGTTTGTCGCCAAGACTTTGAGGGTTTTAACGCCCTGTTTGCTTTCTGAAAGCGCCGAAGCATGAGCCTCAAGCGTCAAAGCCAGTTTTATCGCCCTTCCCCTCTCCTCGTTCTCAACGCCGTGGCCCAACAGGGCGAATTGGCGACCCAGACAACTGTCACAGAGGGGGTATTTTCCAAGCATTCTCTGGGCTTCTTGCAAAATGGTCATTCAGCACGCCTTCCGAGAGTCTAGCGCTGTCACTTGAGATCTGTGGGCAGATTTTTTCCGAAGAAGGGAAATTTCTTTTGCCTACGCATCGTCTTCAGCATGCGTCGCATCGTCACGTACTGTTTGAGAAGCTCCTTCACTTCTTTCTCGCTCGTGCCGGAACCCCTGGCTACGCGTTTCATCCTTGAAGAGTTGAAGATTTTCGGGTTCTCCTTCTCACTAACCGTCATGGATTGAATCATCGTCCGCCACTTCTCCATGCGACCTTCGGCCGTGTTCATCATCTCGTCGGGAATTTTGTAAGACATTCCGGGGATCAGGTTCATAAGTTTCTTGAAGGTGCCCATTCCCTTCATTGCTTCGAACTGTTCGTACATGTCTGTCAGCGTGAATTTGCCGCTCATGATAGCCTTGGCCTTCTTTTCCGGAACTGTTACCTCGGCCTCACGCACCTTGTCCAGCAGGGTTTCCAGATCGCCCATTCCCAGCAGGCGGCCTACGAAACGCGAGGGAACAAAAGCCTCCACGTCCTCGGTTTTTTCTCCGGTGCCGATGAACTTTATGGGCGCACCCGTGCCCGCCACCGCGGAGAGAGCGCCGCCCCCCCTCGCCGACCCGTCGAGTTTAGTGACGAGTATCGACCCAATGGGCGTGGCCTCGTTGAAGGCTTTAGCCTGAACAAACGCTTGCTGGCCGATCGTTCCATCGATAACGAGCATGACCTCGTCGGGCTTGATGTTTCTCTCAAGCGTCTTCATCTCTTTGATGAGTTCCTGCTCCTCTTTGTGCCGACCGGAAGTGTCGACGATGATCAAGTCCTTGTCGCCGAACTGTTTCAACCCTTCGGCAACAACCTTGACGGGATCTTTCGCCTTCGGATCTCCAAACAGGGGTACGTTGATTCTGGCAGCGAGTTGCTGAAGCTGAGCGTAGGCACCAGGGCGAAAAGTGTCAGCACAAATCAAGGCGGGCTTCATGCCCCTCTTCTGAAAGTATCTGGAGAGTTTGGCAGCCGCGGTCGTCTTTCCGGAGCCCTGGATGCCGACGAGCATTATTATTTTTCTCTTACCCGGCTCCATCTTTATCAGAGCCGGTTTCTCTCCCAAGAAACGCGTCAGCTCCTCATACACGACTTTTATCACGTGCTCACGTCTTGAAATCCCCGGCGGAACTTTTTCCTTCAGAGCCCTATCTTCAATGCGCTTCGAGATTTCAAGCACGAGCTTGACGTTAACATCCGACTGAAGCAGAGCCTTCTGAACATCATGCACAAGCTCCTTAACCGTAGCCTCATCTACAACAGACGCTCTGAAAACCTTCCTGATCGCATCGTAAAGCGAGGAACCAAGACGTTCAAGAGACATGTTTTTCTCCAGATTTACATCGCTTCATGCCATTAATAGCTATTCCCTTCCAGAAGCTTGTTGTTTCTGTTAACTCTTCGGCGCTTTCATGGAAAGACAACATGGGACGATTCGCCAGCGAAACAAAGTCATGCGAGGATTTGATGATATGGAGACTGCACAGACGATGCTGGATGGGCTAAGAATTTACTATAACTTCATCAGGCCACACAGCGCACTTGAAGGAAAGACTCCTGCACAAAAAGCCAACGTCGAAACTGATAAGGCAGAATGGATGTCTCTGATTAAGAAGGCAAGTCAACAACAGAGGTTTGAGACGTTCCTCTAATTAATCACAGTTAGAGTTACGGTCTCGTTGACAAATCTTGTCGAGTTTTCGTCAGCGAAGTAGAAAGGTATTGAATAGGTGGTTGGAGTTACAAGAGTAACTGTCACTCTGAAATCTTGTGTTAGACTCTGAGATGGTTGAAGCTGCTGAGGTATATGATAGAATTGAATTTTTGAACAGCCATCGCCATATGAGATTCCAGACGCTGTAGTCAGACTCGTGTTGCCAAGATACACAGTCAAGTTCCACAAATTGTCGAAAAACACGCTTACTCGATGTGGGTTTGTTGCGTCATTATTCTTAATCGTGAAGCTTAGAGTCGCTGATCCGTTTTGGCTTATCGTGCTGGGACTTAGAGAGACTTGACTCACTTGAAGTGTGGGAGTAACTGGTTTTGGGGCGATAACCACGATGAGAGCCACAACCAAAATGACAACTGCCGCTGTGAGCGCAACCGACGTTAATCTTGCCACTCGACTTTTGCCATTCTTGACAGAAGTCACGGTTTGAAACTTGGACAGCAGTGCCACCGCAAGCGTACCTTTCTCCCCGAGACTATACCGTCCTGTGTGTTCATCTTTCACGAGAAGGTCTCCAAGCACCTTCAGATGGTAGTTCAGTTTGCCCGTGTGACCTATTTGGAGCAGTTCCTGAAGTTCTACGTAGCTTAAGGAACCTTTTTCATTGAGCAATTCAATTATCCTTGCTCGGGTGCTATCTCTTAGCACATTGTGCAACTTGGAAATATCGACGCTCATCGTCCCTCACGTTAGAAGTATCAAGCAGGCTGTATTAGCGTTTCTGACTGTAACCTTTGTCATAGTGCGCTCTACAAAACTACCACAAATAGCGTAACAGTATCGCCTTAGTACGTTATGTTCTATCGCCTAAAACGTCCCCAAAACAAGGACAACCATGAAAAGCCCCGAGGGTTAACAAACTTTTTCAAGCGCCGAAGAGTTAACAGAACCTGTTTCCGAAAAGCTTTTTAGACTTCATCCTTCTTCTGGAGAGTTTTGGTGGTAAATTTGAGTGAAGAAGTCGAGATTGTCGAGACAAAGAAAGTACCGACTGGAGCTACGTTGCTCTTTGCTTTTCCAGACGTTGGGCTGGTAGGAGTAATTGCCGCTTCGCACTTGGTCGACGAGCTGGGCTTGACCGAAGTAGCTCACTTGAGCAGCAATCTACTTCCCCCGCTCATCATTCTGCACGAAGGATTGCCACACTCCTCGATTAGGATCTTCGGAGGTCAGGACATTCTCTTAGCGATTTCAGAAGTGCCGATACCCACGGACATGATCTATCCGATAATGGACGCGCTGATTGACTGGGCGAAAAACAAGAACGTCAAGATGATGATTTCACTCAGCGGAATGCCAATCCAAGACAGACAAGACGTCACGGAGCTAAAATCTTTCGCTGCCGCATCGACTCCCGAGGCTTTGAAGACAGCTCAGGAAAAGGGACTGGAAATTCTCGCAGAAGGATACATGGTTGGTCCCCAAGCGGTCCTGCTTCAACGCGCCGCGCAAGCTGGAACGCCAGCAATAACGCTGCTTGCCCAGTGCTTCTACAACTATCCGGACCCTGAAGCGGCGGCAGAAGTCTTGAAGGAGCTGGCGAAGATAACCGGATTGAAAGTGAACGTCGCAAAACTGTTGGAGAAAGGCGAGGAAATCCGACTGAGGGCCCGAGACGTGATGAAACGAACCCAAGAGGAAATGTCGAAGATGAAGAAGGGCCAAGAATACGACATTCCAATGTACGTTTCATAAGGAGGAGATGAAAACTGTCCATCAGAAAGAGAGCCTCAGTCTCTGACATGATAGACGAATACTTCCAGGAAATGGAAAAATGGGCCGACCAGATCAAAGAAACTCTAAGCGAAAAACCGTGCTGGGACCTGAAGACCTGCGCGATAGAACCCCTGCGCGAAATAACGGTAAAACCCACTGAGGTAATAGTAACAGTCGACTTGCCCTACGCAGACAAGAAAACCGTCAAAGTCGAAGCGGTCGATACCTCTTCCCTAGAAATATCCGCAGAAATGAAGAAGAAGATCCGCCTCAAAGAACTGGGCATAACTCACAGGCAGGGCGTCATCCAGAGATTCCATGCGTGGATCCACGTTCCAGTTGCCGTCAACATGGACAAAATGAAAATTGAACACAAGAAAGGGATCCTGGAAATCAAGTTGCCCCGCAAGATGTTGACGCGCACTCGCCGCAAGAAATAACAATGAAGCCTCAGCACCTAAAATATCGTCACAAATCAGACGGCTCTTCATGCATCATCGGCCTCAAACTATGCAATGTGAGCCGTTGAAATAAACATTGACGAAAGTCTTTTAACAACAAAAGACGATAGGCACTAGAACAGTCTGGCAGGTGGGAAATCTGGCAGGAGAAACAGCCATTCACATCGGGATTTTCATTCTTCTTTTAGTCGGTCTGTGCGGAATAAGCGGATGGATCATATACGCCAGCACAACAAACGGTTTGCTGATAATCGCTGGAATCGCGCTGAGCTGGGGAATAATCCTGCTAGCTCTCTACACTATATTCAACGCACTCAAATGGAAATGGTGGGAATAGAAGCCGCTGCCTTGCGCCAAGGATCTCTTGTCTAGTCTAGTGTTGAACGTTGTGAAGCCGACGTTGGCTCTGCTTTTACAGAATGACTGTTATGGGCAACATTTGCCTTTGGGGATATTATCTCCATGGGGACATTTTCTAGGGTGGTTTAACAGCGTACATAACGCGTCCATGAACACTTCGTCCATGTGGTGCTCCATGCCACAGACGGTTTCTTCTCGAATATCTGTTTTGAGAGCTTCCTTCATCAATACCTCAATCAGCCTATGAGCGCGGATAATTCTCTTAGCTATTTTTCTTCCCTTGTCGGTGAGTTCGATTCCTCGTCTTGCCTTGTAAATTACGAGGCCTTCTTTCTCCAGCTTTCTCAGCATTTCAACCGCGCTTGGAGCAGATATTCCCAGATGGTCCGCTACCCAAGTAACGTGTGCCAGTTTTTCCCCGCGTTCCTCTGACACCCAGAGTGTCTCCAGGTATTCCTCGATGCTCTCAGAGATGCCCATTAACATCGGTCACAAACAGTGAGTTACTGAATTTCATATAACTCTTGACGGCTTTATAGGCTTTCTTGGAACAACCTACTTAGGCTTGCCTAAATGTTTATATGCCGCAACCGAGTTAGGTATGCCTAAGTGTATTCGCTTCAAGGAGGCGTAAACCGTGAACCAAAGGGCTAGCGATTGGCTCAAGAATTTCGGACCCGCTTGGATTGTAATGATAGCCGACGTTGACGTGGCCTCCATTATAACGGGTCTTCAAGCCGGCGCCACTTGGGGTTACCGAATGATCTTTGTACTGCTCGTACTGATATTTCCACTTTTCATAATCCAAGATGCGGCAGGACGTTTGGGAATCGCTTCGGGCGGCGGACTTGGAGAACAAATAAGGAAGAACTTTGGAAACAGAGCAGCCATAACGGCTGCAATCCCGATGGGTCTAAGCGATTTTCTGGAGTACGTTGCCCAGTACGCCGGCATCGCTATCGGTTTCAGTTTGATAGGGTTTCCTGTCATCCTGGGCCTCATAATCGTGTTCATTTTACACACGTTGATCGTGGCGGGCCGACAGTATGGCCAAGCAGAGAAAGTGCTCATTCCAGTGAGCTTCTTGCTGTTGATAGCTATCTTAGGCTCAACATTTGTCTTTCATATCAACCTGAACTTGTTCGTTTTCACAGGGCTTTCTCCATTGCAGCCGTATGGCACCCCGTCCTTCGATTATCTCCTCGCCGCAAGCGTGGGCGCGGTCATAATGCCTTGGATGCTGTACTTTCACTCGGGGGCAGATTCTCGCAGAAAGAAACAAGTTAAAGACCTCAAAAATGAGCGTCTGGAAACTTTGATTGGGGCAATAGTCTCGGAAATTCTTATGGTCATACTCGTCATCGTGGGGTTAAACGTGTTCAGCGGAAAAAGTCTGATTGACATTGGCGATTTGCCGAGGGCGCTGCCCGTATTTGGTAGCTTTGCTGTGCCTACGATCGGAATGGGTTTCCTTTTTGCGGGTTTTCTCGCCCTGGTAGTAGTTTCCCTCGGTTCAGCATGGGGTGTTCTTGAAGCCACAGGACGCGCAACCGGACCTAAGTCAAGAGCTTCTTTTCTAACAATATACGCCTTCGAAAGTCTTCCAGCCCTCATCCTCGTAGCCACCGTAGCCGGTTACATCCAACTGATGCTTAACATGATGTTCATCTTTCCCTTAGTCCTAATACCCTCATTGTATTTTCTGGGCAAGCTTGTCACAAATCATGACGTCATGAATGGATATCATTACAAGAAATATGAGAAAGCAGCTTTCTGGGCTGCCGCACTCATCATAGTTGCGGGTGGAATACTCGGACTCACATCTCTCCTTTAAAAGCTCGGCCAAAATCAGGCCTATAAAATGTCACATCATTTCCACATTGAAAAAGGAAAAAGCAGCTTAGTCTTCTCTCCACCTGAAGAATCTAACTGCCAACGCGAAGATGACGACTGCTATTATGGCGACGACGGCTATGTCAATTAATGCTCCCGTGTAGTTTCCATAGACCATGACGTTGTTTAAACCCTCGACAACGTAGAACAGTGGCAAAACGTGTGCTATGTTCTGAAGATATGTGGGCATGATGCTGATAGGGAAGAAGGTGCCTGAGAGGAACATCATCGGGAAAGTTACTATGTTGCCTATTACGCCGGCGGTTTCAGGGTCCTTCGTTACTGTTCCAACGAGCATGCCTAGCGATGCGAAAAGTGTTGGACCGACAATTAGGAAGGGCAGAAGTCCAAACGTGAGGGTGACGTGTGCGCCAAACGCAAAGACTCCTACAGCAACCATGAGCAGAAAGCTTGCTACGGTTAGGACGAAATACCACATTATCTTAGAGGCGAGCCATTCCATTTTGGTCAGAGGTGTGAGCGAAAGTTGTTTGAACAGTTTTGTTTTCTTGTATTCTGAGGAAATGTTAACTAGCGAGAACATTGGGTTCACAAGTATCGAAAAACCAATCAAGCCCGGTATCAAGAAATCAATATACTGTGTTTGCTGCGCGTTCACCGTCGCAGGTTCAATGCCAATAATCGGCAAGGCGTTCTGCTTGTAATAGTTCAAATTGAAAAAGTTTATGATACCAGCAACCGTCCCGCTCACGATCTGGCTAGAGGTTGAAGTAGGATTGCCATAGACTGTCACGTTTATTTGGTTCCCAGCCAAGTAGCTGGCTGAGAAGTTTGCAGGAATAACAATGCCATCAGAGGTCGAGTGCGCCGCTAGGTATTGAGAAAAGTTCTCGGAAGCATCTACCATAATGATCCTCACCGTCTTCGAAGTGTTGACATAATTCAAAAACTGTAGCCCAATGTTCATTTGTGGTGATGGGAATGGGCCCGTGTCTTGATTTTGGGCGTAGACGTTGATTGTTCCAGAGCTGTTTCCTGAGAAGATTGCGCCGAAAATCAAGATTAAGATTACTGGGAAAACTAGTCCGAAGAATAATCCGAATTTGTTTCTCAAGTATCCTCGACTGAACACTTTAAAGTCTGAAAAAATTCTCTTGCCACTTGACATGTTTTAGCATCTCTTGCAACAAGCAAAGCGCACATTTGAGCCTTTCGCACATGAGAGGACCAGAATCCCAACAAAGCCGCTTGATAGGTTCAGTGGTTGAGTCTATTTTGCTCTCATAATCTTCATTTTTCCGAGTATCCGCCAATACTCTATTTCCACGCCAGGCACCATCTTTGCCTTCAAATCCTCTTCTTGCGGGAAAGGAGCATCAAAGTACTCGTAAGTCTCCAAGTCCATGATTTGAACGCCATTCGGGTTCACCGCAAACACCTGGCCACTACGCTTATCGATTATCGGCACTTCCGCGCCGAGATCAACAGGCTTCACGAAACTCCTCTTAACTCCATCCCAAACACCTACAGCCGTTATCCTAGCCTTTGCAGACCCATGCTTCCCAGGCTTCGACTTGTCAATATCAACAATATGACATGGTTCGCCATCGATAACCATGTACCCGCCGACTCTCAACTCACCAACATGAACTGGTTTAGTCATGTACAAGCCAACCTAAACCCGACTACTACAGAGCCATTCTTGAGCTTCACTAATATATAGATTTAGGGCTCTTCGGACACCTTTTTTGCCCCCAAATAGCCTCAGAGAACCCTCTTGCGCTAGACGGGTTAGGGACAATGTCGCCAAGAAAAAACTAATGCCCAATTCTATTTTCAATTTGTCCTGCTTGAACATAGCGAAATCGAGGTGAGCCTTCGAGAAGCCTATCTAAAATCTCGTATTCTTCTCCAAAATCATATTTGGATCATATCGTAGACCGAGTGGAGGGGCCGTTAGCGCACACTAGAACCCCGACTTGCCCTTAGCAAAAATCAAAACGCGAATTAGCGCCGTATTACGACCAGAGAAAGAGTTCAGAAACGCTAGGCGCTAACCCTCTGTCTTGAGCTCGCCATCTTGCATGGTGTACACAACTTCTGCTGCTTCCACTATTTTTTCGTCATGCGTTGCTACGACGACTGTGGTCTTGTCTCGTTTGTTTACGTCTACTAGTAGGCTGATTATTTCCTTAGCCGTTTTTGAATCGAGCTCTCCAGTAGGTTCGTCGGCCATGATTATTTCCGGACTGTTTGCAAGGGCCCTCGCGATGGCCACACGTTGCATCTCGCCCATGCTCAACTGTTTCGGCCTGTGATTGCTTCTCTGCGCCAGCCCCATTGTCTCAAGAAGCCTGAGCGCTCTTTCCGATTGCTCTCCTTGAGGTCTCTTTGCTAGAGACATGGGTAATTCAACGTTCTCCAAGGCGCTGAGAGTGGGAAAGAGGTTAAAAGTTTGAAAGACAAACCCCATGTTCATATTCCGGATCCTTCTACGTTCACGATTGCTCAACCGGGAAGCATCAACGTCGTCGACAAAAATCTGTCCTGACGTTGGATAATCATTCAGGCCGATGAGGTTGAGCAGTGTCGATTTGCCTGAACCCGAAGGACCTACTATCGCAACGAGTTTCGGGTCGCTGATTTCGAGGTTGACCGCTCTCACGGCCGCTATCTGAGATGAGCCGACCTGGAACGATCTTGAAAGATTCACTGTTCTGATTCTCATCAGTACTCCGCCCTCAACGCTTCAGCTATGTGCATTCTAGTCGCGTTTATAGCCGGCACTATCCCGCCGAGGCAGCAGACCGCCACGATTGCCAAAAACGTCTCCAGCATGTAAAAGGGCGGAACGATACTCAGTATACTTGGAAAGAACATGGCGAGAGGAATGCTTGTGTATAGACTCGCCAAGACTATTGCCGTCAAGGAGCCGCAGGCTGTTCCGATTATGCCGCCCAAGACTCCGATGAAAAACGTTTCTATCAAGACCACTCGAAACATGTAGCTTGTCGGAGCTCCCATCGCATCCAGAGTCGCGAAGTCGCGTCGCCTCTCCGACACGTTCATGACGGTGACCGTCATCACCAGGATTAGGCTTATGACAAAAACCACAGTTTCTATACCTACAGTCCAAGTTTGCACCTGGTCCAAGACCGGTTGAACAATATCGTTCCTCTCAGTTTCTGTCAAAGCATTAACGTAGCTTATCTTTTGCGTTATGGCCGTTGTCAAGTTTTGCTCCGGCACGCCTGGCGTTGGTCTAACTGCGATTATGTTGACAGACTGAGGATAGTTGTAAACAGTTTGCATCAGCGTAAGAGGCATAATCAGACAACGATCCAGCAGCGCCATGCTAGTGTCAAAAACGCCCGAGACGCGTAAAGTGTAACCGTTCACCTCTATCAGCGTGCCGACGGTCCATCCGTACTGATCTGCTATAGAGCCGCCAGCCCAGATTTCACTGCTTGAATCATTAGCCGGAAGCTGCCCATTTTTCCTCATGGACACAGGTCCAAGGATAGACCACCAATCCTCAACAGGCAAGCCCATCGTAAAATTTACTGGCAGAGCTTGGACAACGCCTTGGGGGCCCACTGGCAGGAGAAAAAGAATAGGAGTGACTGAACTGACACCTGGAACTGCAAATATTTTTTCCACCGTCGAACCTTCCGGCAGCATACCGCCACCTACCGGAATAGCTTGGATTACAATCGCGTCCTTGCTCACCACGGTCACTTGTCCATTGAAGAGCACGTTCACCTGTCGCACGACTGTCGTGTACCTCATGCTGGTGGCGCCTATGGCAACGACAAAGGTCGCCGCGATAGCCACTCCCAGAATGCAAAGGAACGTTCTCATCCTCCTACGAAGAAGATTTCTGAAACAGAACGTGAGTAGCCTCGTCAGCAATTCCCCAATCGGTTGTTCTTGCGTGAAAACTATTTAAGCCTTGACAACATGTTAGTATAACAGCTAGTTGCATTGAAGAGGGCGGGGAAAGATGGAAGGCCGAAAGTTTTTGACTATGGTGGCAGTTATTCTTCTTTTAATCTCAACGTTGTCGATGTCATACAGGTTATCTGCTGTTGCTCAGTATCCTGAGGCAACTCTGGGCAACATTCTCGATCATGGTGTTGACACTAACGGCAACGGTTTGTACGATTACTTGGAAATCGACGTTCAAATCAACGTGACAGTCGCCGGAAACTTTGAAGTCTTAGCTTCCAACCTCTTTGGCGCATATATCAACGAAAGCATCCCGCTAAGCCCCGTCGGTTACCAACAAGGCTTTCTCGACACGGGCATTCAGTATCTGAACGTAACCTTCAGCGGCCCCACCATTTTTAGCTCTGGCGTAAATATCCAACACATCGGCGAGATCTCTCTTTACTCTCTCGACAACGGTATGTATTTGGACGTCAAATCTTGGGTCGCCCTGTCAAGGGTCTACCGTTACACCGAATTCGATGTTTACGCATTCCTGACCGGGCGCATCTCGGACCGAGGCGTCGACACTGACAACGACGGTCTTTTCAATTATCTTGAAGTCGGAATAGAATTCAATGTAACCGTAGCTGGACAGTTCCGGGTGAGCGCTATGGGTTTGCTGGGAGAGGGACAAACAATCTGGGGAAACATCGTAGATGATTATGAGTATGAGCAGGAAAACTTTAGCATAGGCATTTGTTGGGCTTACTTGAATTTTTCAGGCCCTGAAATTGCTTATTACCACTTTAATCCCACGAACGTGAGCTCCATACTCCTGTCTTACCCTGGTGGCAACATAAACGAGCTGGACAACCTGCCTCTCTCAATGCAATATAACTACACGCTTTTCGACGCTCCTTCGAACAAGATACAGGTCAACTTCAAAGTCTATCCCGACGCCACCGTCGCTGTGGACGGAGCACTCAATTTCACGAACATGTACCCGGAAAACACGTACGTGCCCCCAATGAACGCTAGTATAGGTTTCGAAACGACAGGAAACACGACGACCGAAACTTCTAACGGCACTGTTGTTTTCTCAGGAAGCCCCTATTCGAGCCTAAACGCAACCGAGATTCATGCAAGCGAGGTTTACGAGAACGGAATCCAGGACGACACAATAAGCGCCTCAACAACATTGCCCCAGGAAGAAGCTTCGGTTTACCCCTACAACACCACGGACTTCAATCTTGACGCCGCGTACTCAGGAGGACTGTTTAACGTAGACATCACCGGCCAAACGACCCTGCCGACAACCGCTCTAAACACAGTTTTTCCGTTCAACATGTCGGACGCCACGATTATCGCAAATTTCGACGAAACAACGGTGGAGGGAAACATCACCTTCCACACTATCGCAGGATTCCCGTTTGGCGACGTGACCGTGAACTTCAGCGGCAACCGAACCAGCCTCCAATTCAACGGCAACGTGAACGTCACGTATTCAAGCTTCGATGACCTACAGGTAAATGAGACCAACGTCAACCAGTTCGTCGCTAACCTGAATGCCAACTTCACAGGACAAGGACCTAACTCGCTCTATAATGAAACCTCAGGCTACTCAACATGCAACTATTTGAACCTAACACAGATCCCGTGGTCTGACCCAACGCTCGGTCAAGACGTCATGTACAACGGCACGATCACTGGCGATTTTACGGGAGCCCTAGCCGCGCTAATGCTTCCGTCAGGATACACAGACGATTATCTGCAGCAACTCGTCCACGCCACGCTGGAATCTGCCGATGCTTCGGTAAGAAACGCTTCTCTAGTACTCAGCTATTATTACGAGTCGCAGATTGCCCAAGTGAATTTGCATCTGACCTGCGATTCACAGACACTGTATGACAACCTCATCACGTTAGTGCCGCCCACGACGCCTACTTCTTGGTCGTCAGTCTTGACAGAAACCCAGATGGCAGCGTTGCTCAAGATCGTCAACGCGACATCGTACGCCGTGAAGGACGCGGGATTAAACGCTTCCTATTCTAGCGCGAACGGTGAAACGTCTTATAACGCGTGGCTCGTAAGCAATGACAGTCAACTACAAAACGACCTAGTTTCTATCCTGCCAGACTTGGCGCCCCAAAATTCCAGCTATTTGCAATACCTTTACGAGTCCTACCTCAACACGACTTATACGACCGTCAACTCTTCGACAACGACGTTCGACTTGGTCAACGGGAGGATGACGTTCGCTTCCACAGAGACTATTCAAGGTGACTTCGAAGCCGAACTCAACCGAGAGAAGAGCATCTATATAGATGAGATCAACGCCACGGCACGCTTGCCACCGGGTGCCACGTTACCGTGGGAACTGCGATTGCTCAACGAGACTGATATAAACATTGACAACTTCCAAGCTCAATTCGAACTCGGCCAGGATTGGGCATACGCGAACTTCAGCGGGTTGATTCTTAAACCCCAAGCGGACAATGTTGACTCGATAACGTTCAAACTGAAGAGTTGGCTGAGCACAACATCGGATCTTACGCCGCCAACTGACTTTGAGAAATTCACTGTCACAGTCACAGGAGAATCAAGCAGCAACCAGACCGTTCTCCTCTCGGCACCATCCGACGTACCTGCTCCAGACCAAACATCCTTGGACAGCACAACCATGACGTGGAACAACATGTCTCTGAGCAGCCTCCAGGACTTGACGTTTCTAACGGCCTTCAACCAACAAGTCAGCTATCAAGGAGGAACGTACAACGTGCCCATACTGACAAACTCAACCGTGACCAACTTCGCCTTCGATCCCAACGCCCTGCAAGTAGCCTTCAACGTCGGAGGGCCAACCAGCAGCACAGGGTTCTGCAACGTGACCGTTCCTAGAAGCCTTCTCAACGCTGGCGCACTCAGCGATTGGACCGTCATCTTTGATGGAAGAACTTTGAGTCAGGGAGAATTCAGCATAACAGAAAATGCCCAGTACGTGTTCATCTACCTGAATTACACGCATTCAGAACATCAGATAATTATCAAAGGCACCCAGCTCCTTCCAGAGTTTCAACCTAACATCCTACCGATAGCCTTCGCGATACCTTTAATCGCCATAGCCATCGCAGCTGTCAAACAGAGAAAGAAACTTCGCTGACAATCGTGGCGCGAACGAGGCAGAACAATCGCGCGTCCGTAACTTTTGGAACCGTTCCAGTTTCTAGACTGAGCTGTACTAGAGATTAGGATAAAATAGAACGCTCATTCATTGTGCATAGAGGAATCAGGAAGGATTCGAAAATGAGGAATTCTATGCGTTTTTCATCAAAGAAATTGGTGGCTCTCCTGCTAATCGTAGCGGTCTGCACGGTAGGCGTCGCGTTTGCTATGAAGTTCACGAATAATGCACTCACGGACAACTCCCTGAGTCAGAGCGATGAAACAAGGGCGGACAAGGTCATGGTTTACGGAAACGGTGTCACTTTCGTAGAGTATCAAGAAGCGATTACGCTTGAGAACGGCACCAACACCGTTCAGTTTTATCTTCCATCTGGCGCGTTAACCGACACGCTCACGGTTTCAGGAATCGACGTTGCCACAATCGCAACAAGCGAAGAAAGCCAACCGATAATCGAGAGCGGCGACATGATAACCGTCTATACGACCGATGGCAGCTACACGGGCAAATTCATCAGCTGGGACACGATGCTGCTTCTTGATGCCGACAACGGAACCATAATGATCCCAGAAACAAGCATCACCCGAATCGTTCTAAACCAGGTAGTCCAGGTGCAAGGACCCAAAATACTCGTGCAGATCACGACGGATTCGCCGCCAGGAGACTACCAGCTCAACGTCTCCTATCTGATGCGAGGCCCACAATGGACACCCACATACTTCATCGATCTTGACACATCCCAACTTCAATGCTGGGCAACGATACAAAACGTGGAAAGCTGGAACAACTTCACACTAGTCCTCGTAAGCGGAGGCCCCCACATAGTCTATAACGGCCCAATCTTGCAGCCTTTCGCCGTTGTTAACCCACTAGTCGCGCAGGCCTATTCTGTCTCAGTAGACTTTACACCAAGCACGACGGACGAATATCACGAATACACTTATGACTCCAAGTTGTCGTTCCAAGAAGGCACCACGGTCAAGGTGCCCCTGCTTAACGGCACTGTCAGTCTTCGGCAGGAATACTTCTGGAACGGCGGCGAAGTGCAGAACCGGTACCACATCAACAACACCTTAGACCAGCCCCTAGCATCCGGAACAGTAGAATTCTACCGAGGCACCACATGGGTGGGCGAAGACAGCATCGGATACACACCCGTCAACGCGGAAAGCATCGCAGTAGTCAACTACGCCTACGACATCAAAGTGATCTCAACAGTGACGAAGTCGATAAACCAGAACAACTACCAGGATCAAGGAATAAACATAACAATCCAAAACTACAAACCCACAAGCATCCAAATCCTAATCCAACAAGACACCAACGGCTACGACCTAGTATCAACCACGCCTCAGGCCACCATAGTCGGCTCCACACTCTCATGGATCACAAACGTGGACGTCAACGGCACCGCAACAATATACTACGAGTGGCAACACAGCTGGTAGCCACCAATCCCCCTTCTTTCTCTATTCAACGCACTGGCCTTGTCTGACCCTCTCTCTGAATCGCGTGTTAAAGGCATGTTTGGGAACATTGTTTTTTACGCCCATAGACCCGCTAAGAAATAGGCCATTATTGCACGTTCGCAACCATTCCTGACCTTTCGGAACACAGTCTGCTCGCCAACATAGAGACTTACATTGCAACATTACAAAGCAACATTACATCTGATGTAAAGAAAAAAAGGGGAGGGGTAACCACAACGATGCGTACATTAAGCAATAAATTAGCCAAGACGTTCTAACAGGGCGGCAATGGAAATAGATTCAAATACACGATTCTGAGTTAACTAGACGCGGTCCAACTCATGCAAGCGAGGTCTAAACTGGAAAAGTCTCTCTTGACCCCGCGCAAATTGTCGACAGCAGCTTGAAGGTGAAGCAACCTGTTCAAAACCGTAGGCTTGGTAGTGCGTTATGACAAGAAAAACGCCTTGAAACTCGCCGACGACCTAGCCCACCATCTGAAAACAAACGGCCTAGCAATAGTCGTCGAAGATACGCTGGCCGGAAGGCTCAGCACAAGACAAGAAACGGTTCCCCTAGAAAAAATGAAGACCGACTTTATAATCACCATCGGCGGCGACGGAACCATCCTCAGAACATGCCTCTCCATCCCCAAACCTGAACCGCCAATACTCGCAGTAAACATGGGAGTCCGAGGCTTCCTCACCGAAGTCGACCCTAAACACGCCCTCACAGCCGTCGACAAAATCCTAGCCGGCGAATATAAAATCGAAAAATGCATGAAACTCGCCACAACAGCAGACGGGACGAAGCTCCCCGACGCCCTCAACGAAGTCGTTGTAACAACAGACGAACCCGCAAAACTCCTTTACACACGCATCCTCAGAAACAAAGAACCCATCATAAACTGCCAATCAGACGGCCTCATAGTAGCCACACAAACCGGCTCCACAGGCTACTCACTCTCAGCTGGCGGACCCGTCCTCGACCCCGACGTAGACGCCTTCGTGCTAACACCCATCTGCCCACTCAGCATCTTCCGCCCCATCGTCTTCCCAGCAGATTCAATACTAACCATCGAAGTTGTCAAGCCAGAGAAAACCCACATACTCATCGACGGCCGCAGCCGCCAACTCATAAGCCGCAAACAACCCAGCCTAACGATCACGCGCTCCAACAACCAAACATCCTTCATAAGACTCGGAGAAAACTTTTACCACCGATTGAGGAGCAGGCTGCTCTTCAGAGGGATGCAGTGAAAACCGCTTCGGACAAAATAGGCAAAAGGGCAATAATCATAGACACGTCCGCTATCGTCGCCGGCTTCGACCCTTTCACAATCAAGGAGGAACAGTACACCACCCCAAAAGTCAGAGAAGAAACAACCGAAGACACCATGCCCGGCCAAAGATTCAGAACCGCCATAGAAAACGGAAGAGTCACAGTCAAGAACCCACAGAAAACCTTCTTAGAGAGGGCCAAAGCCTTCGCCTCCAGCATGGGAGACTCATTCTTTCTTTCAGAAACCGACCTTCAAGTACTGGCCTTAGCTCTGGAACTCAAGACAGAAGGCTATTCTCCATTAATCGCCACGGACGACTACTCCATCCAGAACGTCGCAACCGAAATGAAATTCGAATTCGCTCCCCTCACAACATTTGGAATTCGCCGCAGACTGCAGTGGATGAGATACTGCCCAGCCTGCCACAAAAAATACCCAGCAAACTACAAATCAAGAGACTGTCAAATCTGCGGAACAGCATTGAAGAGGAAACCATTGAAAAAGGGCTGAAGAAAACGTCATGAAAGACACTGGTAAACACGATAAAATCGTTAAAGACTGGTACTCAAGCCACGCCAGCGCTGAGTGGCACCGTCTCCAGAAGGATCCATACCACCGAATAGAGTTCATCATCACCAATCACTTCCTCAAAAAATACCTGCCAAAGCGCGGCACAATCTTGGACGCAGGCGGAGGGCCTGGCAGATACTCCATTGAACTGGCGAGGCAGGGCTACAGCATCGTTCTCCAGGATCTTGTTCCTGAAATGCTGGAAACAGCAAGAAAGAAAATGAGACGAGCAGGAGTCCTGCGAAAAGTCAGACAGTTCGTGCAGGGCTCCGTAGAGGATCTCTCAGCGTTTTCCAACGGATCGTTCGATGCCGTTTTATGTTTGGGTGCGCCCCTGAACCATCTGCTCGAGGCCAAACAGAGAGAAAAGGCCGCAGAAGAACTCGTACGCGTCGCAAAGAAGAATGCCCCGATTTTTGTCTCAGTCATAAGCCGCATTGGACTGCTGAAAACCATTCTGGCCAATTTCCCCCACGAGATGCGGTATGCGAAGCATCACTTGGAAGTCGGAGACTACGTGCCAGGCCTGCAGGGGGAAGGCTTCACTGCGGCGCACTGGTTCTTGCCTGAAGAGCTACGTGAGCTTTTCGAACGGCGAGATGTACAAGTTTTGGAGATGGCGGGTTTAGAAGGGCTCTCCTCTCATCTACAGAAGGAGACCAACAGGCTTTACAAGGATCGGGAAAAATGGAGCATGTGGGTAGAAATATTGCTTGACACATGCGCTCACCCGTCAGTCGTGGGAAGCGCTGAACACTTCCTTCTCGTCGGCAAAAAACAAGGCTAGATTGCTTCACTGTCGCGCTTGGTGAAGCAGAAGATGTCGGCGTAAACGGACATCACTTTTCTTTTTCGACTTCTTTTGTTACATCTTCAATTATGTCCAACGCTGAGTCAACGAGGTCTCTCGTTATGATTAGCGGCGGTGCAATCCTGATGGTTGAGGCTCCGCAGCTGATGACGTTGATGCCGCGCTTCCATGAACGCATCATGATCTCCGTAACTTTCTCAGGGGCTGGTTTCCTGCTTTCCTTGTCCTCGACGATTTCCATGCCTATCATCAATCCCTTGCCTCTCACGTCGCCGACGATTTCGCAGTTCTCTTTCAAATCCTCAAGCCTCTTCATAATGTATGTACCCTGCTTGTTCGCGTTCTCCAGAAGCTTCTCATCCTTCACAACGTCGATGACCGCGCTCGCGGCAACACACGACAAGGGGTTACCGCCGAACGTGCTCGCGTGCGAGCCTGGAACCCAGTCCATGATTTTCGCCTTGGCAATCGTTGCTCCCAATGGCAAGCCTGATGCTAAGGCCTTCGCAGTGCACACTATGTCAGGCTCTATCCCCCAGTGTTCGATTGCAAACCATTTTCCCGTCCTACCCATGCCTGACTGCACTTCATCGTCGATGAGTAGCAGACCATACTTGTCGGCCAGCTTCTTTATCCGCTGGAAATACTCTGGGGGAGGAACTACGTATCCGCCCTCACCCTGAATGGACTCGAAGACAATCGCCGCAGTGTCTTCGGGAGGGACGTACTTCTGCAGGACCTGCTCATCGATAAAGTCCACGCACCAGTAGTGACAATCAGGATACGTCAGTTTGTAAGCACAACGGTAACAGTACGCGTACGGAACGTGAGTTACTCCAGGCATGAGCGGAAAGAAGTAACGCTTTTGAGTCGGCTTGCTCGCCGTAAAGGACAACGCTCCTATCGTGCGTCCGTGAAAAGCGCTCGTGAACGCAATGAACAATTGTCTTCGGCTGTGCCACTTCGCAAGCTTAACGGCTGCTTCAATTGCCTCGGCACCGCTGTTGCCAAAGTAGACCTTCTTCTCAGGACCTCCAGGCGTGATTTGGGCCAGCTTCTCAGCCAGGTCAACAACCTCTCGATAAAAGAAGTCCGTGTTCGAATAGTGCAGGAAACGGTCACACTGGTTCTTTATGGCCGCAACGACCTTGGGATGATTGTGGCCAACGGCCATACACACCAAGCCCGAGTTGAAGTCTATGAACTCGTTTCCGTCAACATCCTTCACGATACAGCCCTTGCCGGATTCAACGACAAGAGGATAAAACCTGCCGTACGAAGGCGAAATGAACTTCTCATCTTTCTTGACGAGTTCTCTCGCCTTCGGACCAGGAGGACTAACAACTATCTTCGGATAATCGGCCATTGCAAACCACCAGTTTGGAACTAAAAGTTAGAAAAGAGGTTTTATATAGCTATCTATACTCCCGCAGAGAAAAGAAACGTTTCTTATCAACAGCCAACACTGACTTCTAGATGCCCGTTAGTTCTGCAGGAAAGGGAAGCCGCCTATTGCTTGCTTACCGATATTTCAATGGCTGAAACCTTTGACTTTCGACCCTGCTCCCTGTCGACTTCTTCAGTGGACAGGTTTATGCCCTCCAGTTCCACGCCTTTTGCAAACGAGCGCCTTAGCACTTCCACGGTGTCCACAGCCCTCGGAATTGCACGCCCCCTGGCTTTAACGACGATCTTTTTTGAGCCAGAGTTGAGGTGCATCATGCAGGCAAGCACGTAGTTCATCACAGGTTTGTTTCCGACGAACACGACGCTTTCGACGTCGATCTGCGGGTTACTCGGCGAAGCAGTTCGCGGGGCTCTTTTTGCCCTCTCTTTTCTCTCGGTGCTGTTAGGCTTTTGTTCCGTCATTTTCAATCACTCTTCTCCATTGATTCTCAGCGGTTCATGTCGCAAGGAAGCCTATATCGTGGGCCCTGCCTTATATTTTTCCGTACAAAGCTGGATCAGACACACAGTTTGAGGCGAGCTTACCGTACTTCTCCCAGTCTTCGTCGACCCACTTCTGAATCTTCCCCAAATCATCCTCGCCTAGACCACGAAAGCGCCCCTGCGAGACAAAATATTCCTTAAGGGGCTTACGCCTAGACTTGTCAACGAGGCGGTCACTCGGGGGGTTAAGCATGAACTTTCCGTCTTCGATTTCGTAAAGAACCCACAAGCCAGTCTGCACCGCAAGTCGACCCATTTCAACGGTCTTGCTCGTATCGTACCGCCAGCCAGTCGGGCACGGCGCAAGAAGATGAATATACTTCGTACCCTTGATGCCCCTGGCCTTTCTGAGCTTGCTCACAAAGTCTACCGGATAGGATGTGCAGGCTGTGGCAACGTAGGGTATCCTGTGTGCCGCCATGATAAAGGGCATGTCTTTCTTGCGTTCCTTTTTGCCAAACGGCGTCGTGGTTGTCCATGCACCGTAAGGTGTCGCTCCGCTACGCTGCATTCCAGTGTTTCCGTAAGCTTCGTTGTCGTAGCAGATGTATATGAAGTTGGTTTCTCTTTCAGCCGCTCCTGACAGCGCTTGGATCCCGATGTCAGCGGTTCCGCCGTCTCCTGCCCAGCCGACGACTGTTATGTCCTCGAGTTTTCTCATGCGAAGGGCAGCGGCGATCCCAGAGGCCGCGGCACCTGTGGCCTCGAACAAGATGTTCTGAAGCGGAACAGCCGATGAAGTGTACGGGTACGGCCCCTGTATCACAGTAGTGCAGCACGCGGGTACGACCAGAATTATCTTGTTGCCCAACGCCTTGAAAAGCAGTCGAAGCGAAATGGCTGGGCCGCAGCCTGCGCAGGCAGCGTGTCCCTTGAGCAAGTATTCCTCTCTCGGAAGTTCTTTCACGGTCACCATCTTGTTCACTCCCTCAAGTCTATCCATTCGGTTTCGTTTTCCACCTTGCCGTCCTTCAGCGACTTCAGCGATTTCTTAGCTATCTTTTCGACTGTTTCAGACGTTACGTCTCTTCCTCCCAAGCCAGCGATAAAGCCCGCGAGCATGGGACGATCTTTCTGGTTGAACAGGGAGGCTTTGGTTTCTGAGGCTAGAAACCCTTCCATGCCGAAGGATATGTGCCGGTCTATCGTGGCGATCATGGGCACGTTTTCTGCAAGCTTCACCATTTCTTCTTCAGGGAATGGACGGTAAACGCGGACTCTTGCCGACCCGACCTTCAGCCCCTCTCTGCGCAACTTGTCCACGGCGAGTTTGGCCTCGCTCCCGATGGTTCCCATCGTCACCATCACCAAGTCTGCATCCTCGCAACGGTATTTCTCAACGAGACCTCCGTACTCGAAGCCGAAGCGTTTTCCATACTCTTTGTCGATTTGTGGAATGAGTTTCTTCGCGTTGTCCATCGCTTCTTGAATCATGTAGCGAAACTCCATGTACCATTCAGGCGAGACCAGGTTTGCGTGAGAGCAGGGATTGTCAATGTCGAGGGTCCAGCCGGATTTGTAAGGTGGCAGGTAGGCATCGATTTTTTCCTGATCCGGAATATTTGCAGCGGTGTAAGTGTGTGAAAGAATGAAACCTTCGAGGCACACCATCGCAGGGAGAAAAACACGCTCATCTTCACAGAGTTTGTAAGCTTGAATTATCGTGTCGAACACTTCTTGGTTGTCAGCACAGTAGAACTGGATCCAACCGGTGTCCCGCTGAGAAAGCGAATCGCTCAGATCCGGCCATATGCTCCAAGGCGCCCCCATCGCGCGGTTGACAACAGGCATCACTATCGGCAGACGTGAGCCGGACGCCCAGTGCAAAGCCTCATGCATAAGAGCCAAACCGTGCGCAGACGTTGCCGTGAACGTTCTGACCCCGGTTGCGGCGGCGCCTATGCAAGCCACCATAGCGCTGTGCTCAGATTCCACGCGGATGTACTCCGCGTCCATCTCATGATTTTCAACAAACTCGGCGATCTTCTCAACTATAGTTGTCTGAGGAGTAATCGGATATGCCGCTACGACTTTAACCCGGGCTGCTCTCGCCGCGTAGCCGGCGATGTGGTTTGCCGTATCAATAACTGTTTGTACCAACTATTCTTCCTCCCTCTTCATCGTAATGGCCTTGGTCGGGCACTCGTTAGCACATATCCCGCAGCCTTTGCAGTAATCGTAATCTATTTTCGGAGAGTCATCCTCCCCTCTCGTAATTGCCGCGTCTGGACAGTAAACCCAGCACAAGGTACACCGTGTACATTTAGAAAAGTTAATTTCAGGGCGAAAAGTTCTCCAAGACCCTGTCTTTCCCATGCTTCCAACTGTTGGCAGAGATAGCGGAGTAATTGGAAGCTCTTTGCGTTTCTTCGGGACTTTGCTCATCAGGCTTCACCATCCCACCATTTGGTCAGCCGTTCATAAGCTAGTTCCGTCGCCCTCGAGTTCTTTTCTCCTGCAACGCCGGACCACGTTTCTCTTACGGCTTTCAAAACACTCTCGAGTTTCACCTCGTCGGTAGCCTTGGCGAAAGCCCCAAGAATCGAGGTGTTAACGACGGGCAGACCAGCGACGAGCAGACCTAGCTCCAAGGCGATGCCAGTCGCATCGACAGTGGCAACCCGCCAACCCTTCAACCCGATCTCTTCAGGCTTCTTCTTGGTGTTGATAACGATAATCCCGTTCTCCTTCAAGCCTTCTGTAACGTCTACGACCTTGTAGATGTAAGGGTCAAGCACTATTACATAGTCCGGAGTGTAAACCTGACTGTGCACAAGCATCCGTCCATCACTTATCCGCGCGAAGGCCTTAACAGGCGCCCCTCGCCGCTCCGCCCCAAAATACGGAAAAGCCTGAACACACTTGCCCTCGAAAAAAGCGGCATGAGCCAAAACCTCAGCGGCAGTGACGCTTCCTTGTCCACCACGGCCATGTATTCTCACTTCTTTAATCACTGCTTACCCCTCCGGTGAGAAATTAAACATGAAAAACTTCAACCTTATTAGCCTTGGCTCAAACAAACAACAAAAGCAACATAAGAAGCAGCCCGCTGATACCGAAGATTGGGACAGCTGCTCTCTTAGCTCTTCGAAGCGTTTTATCTATCAAAAGGCACAACGTCTCAAGCTGTTTTGCTCCGACGACCTTCACGTTAGGAATCTTAACGTTGCAAAATGAGACCCCCACAAACTCCAGGTTGGCCAATGCGGAGCTGGTCGCGTCTCTGATGTAAGCTATGAGTTTTTCGTTTTCTATGGCCTCGCCGACAGGGTGATAACCGTGTGAAGTCAATACCAAAGCGTTCACCTCGTGCGTATCGGTCGTGAATACCTCGCCCTCATCGATTCCCATCGAACGTAGCGATGAAAGAATTCGTTCGCGCAGCCCAGAGACCATGTTGTTACCGTCGATGACGACGAACGCAGCCTTTTGCTGATCAGTCTTTAGCACGGTAACGGTGATCCCGCCGGATCCCATCCCGTCTTCAAGACTGAACTCCTTGGGCAACACAGAGGCCGCGCCGACTTCGAACGGCGATTGCTTAAGCAACAGTGCGCTGTCCAAGCATCTGGTTGCCACATCCTTTAATGAAGCTAAAGATTCCTGCACTTCCTCTGTTCCATCGATGCTGTTGTGCGCGTTTACGACCGCGCAGAGACCCAGACCGCGCTTCTCAGCTTCTTCGCGCACAAATTTCTCCAACTCCCCTGGCAGGTCCTCGATGGTTTTTGGTGCAAGCGTGAAAGATATGAACGCGGATTTTCCGAAGACTTGGCAGCAAGAAGTGGCCAGACCGTTGCTGACCGTCAGAAACGCAGAGGCACTCTTGTATTGAGTTTCCAAGCTTTTCGCGGATGCTACGACATCGGAAATGACCTTCATGTTTTGAACTTGCGAGGCCAAATCGTATTCATGACCAAACAACCCGTGAGGGACGCATGCCACGCATCCGAGTTCCTTTTCCAAGCAAGTCTTGAGCATAGCCGGCATGAGGCTGCTTCCAATGTTCTTGAAGGGTCCCGGGTGCACTAAAGGAACGACCATTATTGCCTTTGGTCGGGAAGAACTAAACTTCATCAGAGAAACCTCAACTTCCCGTTCTTCGCCCAGCTCCTCAAGGAGTTCTTCGAACGGTGGGTTCAGGTTCGACACCCAGCTAAGCATGAACGCTCTGAAAAGCGCTAAAGATTGAAGCCCAACGGCTTGCTTACTTACTTGGTTCAGAAGAAAGAGAAAGCTGAAACTCGCCGCAAAACCGATGACGACAGAAGAACACAGGAAGGCAACCATGTTGACGGTGACAGCGACGGGAGGACCTATTCTCGTCCAGAAAACAAGAAACGGAACCACGCTCAGAAAAGGTTGAAGAAAAGAAGCCGCGAACTGCCTCTTGCGACTCGCTGAAGAAACTGCATTGAAAACTATGAAACGAAGAATCAGCGCCGCCGAGAACCCTAAGAGACTGAGTCGCATCCACCATCTCAAATCAGACGTTGCCGCACTAATTGCAGCGCCGATAAACAGGAACAAAAGCCACACGGCCCAGCAGAAAATCGAAAGCGCCATGGTTCTCCTCAGATCAAAGACTGCGTCCTTCTTCAGGAGCAGCGCGCTGATGATGTAATCAGCAAAAAGACTTGCGAAGAAAATACTTAGGCCTAGGAACAGACCGTCCTCCAAGCCGTTTTCCAGACCCTTGAGAAGGGAGGAGAGAATCGCTGTTGAAAGTAGACCACCTCCAACACACAGAAGCAAGAGTAGTAGTGGCACTTTTCGCGCTGAGGGTAGCTTGAACAGTGACGAATAGCGTTCAACGGCAACATCCATGGACTGTTTCAGCGAATCCTCAGCTTCCACTCAAATGCCTCTGCGGTGACGTTCCTAAGAGAATATCCGAAGGATATTAAACTGTAGCGAAACCGCGGTTCCAAATCACTATTCAAGCGCCGTTCAAGAACAATTGGCAGTGTTATGAGCTGGATTTGAAGTGAACTTTGGAGCTGAGCATTTCTAGGGTAATTGAGAGTGTTACCTGAACAGCGTATATTTATAGAGGAACAGCTTTAGTGTTTAAGCGTATCTCAGGGTTTTGTGAAAACAATGACGGATCAAGACTTGCCCTTAACGATATTTCACATGCTCGAGAAGAACGTAGGAAAACAGATACGGGTGATATTGGATGCATCCTACGGTTTTGAGGGCACCTTGGCCGCCGTGACCCGTGAACCTGCTGGAATATGGCTCTCAGACGCGGAGGCAGTCATCATGCGCGCAACCATCGCTCAGCCTATACCGCAGGTCGCAAGCAGAGAAGAGAGAAGCGAGATATTCGTGCACCTCAATTCAGTGCAGCGGATAGAAGTAATACACGGACCTTCTCACCGATAAGAAGTGCATCTAGATCGAGTGCGCTAAGGCTACGACAACTATCAAAGAGATTGTCATCACGATCAGGAGTTCTGGTCTGACCTTTATGCCCTCAGTTTCCTCTTCAAAAAACCTGAGCAGCCCAGCGCTAGCAGCGGGCATTGGCGCCTTCTTTTTGTCTTTCTTCTTCTTGCCGCTCATGATCAATCCTCAATATTCTTTGGTTAATTTGTGTTGTTTCTCCATTATTAACGTTGTGTCGCTTCAAAGACTTTTTATTTCTGAGGAGCGGATAATCAACTGCAACAAGGTGTTAAGATGCCGTCTCCTAGAGATGAATACGACCACGTTTTTGACCTACTTCAGCAGCATCACAAGTGGTTTCAAGAGAGCATTCCACTGATAGCAAGCGAAAATATCCCGAGTCCTGCCGTGCGGGAGACTCTGATGACGGATTTTGGAAACCGTTACGCCGAAGGCTGGCCGGGAGAAAGAGTTTACGCAGGATGCCGCTTCATCGACCAAGTGGAGTTCAAGTGCATCGAACTCATGAAAAAGCTTTTCACCGCCGAATTTGTGGACGTCAGGCCTGTTTCAGGTGTTGTAGCGAATTTGGCCGTTTACACGGCCTTCACCGAACCTGGAGACACGCTGCTTGCCTTGTCCATTCCAAGCGGCGGTCACATAACTTCAGGCAAGAAGGAGCTTGGAGGCACAGCAGGCGCAGTTAAAGGCTTAATCGTCGAATACCTTCCATTGGACTATAAGGAGTTGAACATAGATGTTGACAAGGCCAAGGAGAAGATTAAGGAGCTCACGGCAAAAGGCAAGCCGCCCAAGTTCGTCATGTTCGGCGCGAGCGTCTTTCCATTTCCGCACCCAGTCAAAGAACTGGCCGAAACCGTCCATGCAGCAGGCGCCACGGCGGGCTACGACGCAGCACACGTGGCAGGGTTGATTGCGGGCGGCAAATTCCAAGACCCTCTAAGAGAGGGCGCCGACGTTGTGAGCTTAAGCACACACAAGACATTCTTCGGACCCCAGCACGGGGGAATACTGTCCTGGGAGAAGAATGCCGAGAAGATAAAGAAAGCAACGTTTCCAGGAATGGTGAGCAATCATCATTTGCATGCAGTCGCAGGGCTGACAGTTGCATGCGCAGAAATGATTGAATTCGGAAACGAATATGCAGCCCAGGTGGTCAAGAACGCCAAGGCCTTGGCACAAGCGCTCTACGAAAGGGGCTTCAACGTTCTCGCTGAGCACAAGGGGTTCACGCAGTCTCACGTCATTCTAATTGACATAGTTAAACACGGTGACGGTGGCACAATCGAAGAGACTCTGGAAAAGGCGAACGTAATCATAAACAGAAACCTGCTGCCATACGACATCAAGGAAGGAAGACACTTCATGCACCCAGGCGGCATAAGAATGGGCGTTTCAGAAGTTACGAGGCTCGGAATGAAAGAGAGCGAGATGGTGGAAATCGCGGAGTTCGTCAAACGTGTGATAATCAACAAAGAGCCCTTGGAGAAAGTGCGCGCGGACGTTGCTGAATTCAGAAAAGAATACCAGAAAGTACGCTACTGTTTCGAGAACGCCACAGAAGCCTACAAGTACATCAAAATCCGGTAAGCATAAACGAACCTTTCAAAGAAGCACAGAATCGCTCAGCTGTCTGCCGGCCGAAGCGGTTATCTTTGATTTTGGCCCTCTCTTCTCAAACAAAGAGGAGGAAATGGAAACTTGCACATTAGGGAATTCCAGGAAATGATGAAACAATTGTACCTGCACCGAGACTCAGAGCGCGGAGTGGCTGGAACCTACGAATGGCTCGTGGATGAAGTTGAGGAACTCGGCGAAGCATTGAACGGAAACGACAAGGAAGAGTTACAGAAGGAGTTTGCTGATGTTATTGCATGGCTGGCTTCTTTGGCAAATATCACTGGGGTGAACCTTGAGATTGCAGCCCTCGCAAAATACAACCATAAATGTCCAAAATGTGGATACTCACCATGCAAGTGCACTTTCTAGGCCGCGTTTGCGAGGCGTTTCTGTCCAGTTCCCGTAATCGTCCAAACAGCGTTTTTTCCACCTGCGCGCCGCACTATGCCTTCGGATTGAAGAAGCTTCAAATGGTGCATGGCAACACCGTAGTGAATCGCAGCTTCATTTGCAATTTCTCTTGTGTTGCCAGAGCCTCTTTCTAGGGCGTTCAATATCTTGGTTCGAGCCCTGAGCCCGAGGCGAACATTCCTCACGTTTGTCAAGTAAGCGTTCGGATGGTAAGTCTCCTTCAACATGCATGCTCATAGATATTGTATAACTCTGCGTAGAAAAGCCTTGTTAAGCAAAGTCTGTTAGACAAATCTGTTTTTGCTTCTTGCTATCGAACAGGGCCTTGATCTCTTCTTTGATAAGAGAAATTCTCTGCGTGTAATACTTTGGCAGATCGTATCTGTCAATCAAGCTTTGAGCCGCCTCCAAGTACTTCTCGATTCCGCCGCGATAGACGGTCAGGGTCAATTGTCCTCCGCAGGAGGGACACTTGCCACGCAGCGGCAGCCGTCGGAAGTGCCTGTTGCAGGCTTTGCACCTGAAGGCTTGCGTTGAGAAGGCCCGCAGGTTTCCGGCAATGTCTCGCATGAAGTGTTTGGTCAGGACCTTCAAGGCCACTTTCCTCGCGTCCACAGCCTCAATTTTATCTGCTAGTTCAAGCTGGCTGTCCAGCTTTTCAACCATCGTTTTAAACTGTTTGTAGGCACTTCTGGAGTTTCCCATGTTGATGTTTGACACTGGAGTCGTGAAGTTGAAACCTTCAAACTGGGCTTCGCTGCCGAGGCGATGTCCGATAAGATCTACGTAAGAACCAGCCTGTTTGGCCTCAACTCCTTCCCATGTCTTTTCGTAAAACTCGATGGGGTAAGCGCGCGCAACATCAAAGTCGTGTGCCTGTCTCTGTACATCTTTCGTTTTGACGACCGGAATCAGGAGCAATGGAGCATCCATTATGCCGCCGATTTGGGCGGGTAAGTACTCTCTTGAAAAGTTGAGCAGAGTGTCCATCGCGAGCATCAGAGTATCTTCGTCTCCGTCACAGTCTCTACGCTTGGCAGAATGCCAAACCGGATGAGCATAGCAGATGCTCAGGCTTGTGAAACCCACTATACGCCCCAATATGCCGACGCAGGTGTGAGGGGCTAGACCGACGATGACGTGCCCCACAAGGTCCTCTTCACGTTTGACGTTGTAGTAAGGCGAAAGTCCGTAGACCTTTGCCAAAAGTTCGTCTGTAAAGCTCGCTATCTCCAGAAAATATTCTGCACCTGCCGCAGGAATAACTACGTCCTGAATTTTCAACTCGCAAATCTGATTCTCATCAGTCAAACTTGCGCCAGAAATATCACAATTATACCCCATCACCCTGAGCTTCTCAATTGAAACCCCGATTTCGCGAGGCTTGAAATGCGTCAGCGGTGCATTAGTGGCATCGAACCTGATTGTCCCATCTTTATAGACAGACAGACCGTGTTTTGCACGCAGCACCCCCTTCTCGAGCATTTCAGGCGTCTTCGTCTCATTGCTAAGACCCTTGACCCCCTTAAGGATCTTCGGCATAGAAACGCCTAAGCAACCACACGTAGTTTCAAGCGATTCCTTGAAGTTAACAACCTGCCTCTGAAACTGCTTGGCAGGCACCCTGCAGATTGGGCATTCCTTTTCCTTCAGGATTTTTCCACATCTTGGACAACTCTTCTCGAATACCGTCTCCGCCCCGCAGATGGGACACTTGATGCGAAAGGTGAAGGTCTTACAGTTGGGACACTTTCGCCTGACGACTTCCACGAACGCTGGCGCCTTTTTTGCAGCATCAACCAAGTCTCGCTGGGAACCCCCCTGCAGACCCACGGGAAATAGAACGTGAACGAGCGGTTTCATCTCCCTTCTCTTTGCCTTCTCCGGTCTCCCCATTCGGGCGCCCACGAAAGTTGGAGCTTTATCCCTTATCTCGACGCTTGAAAGCGTGTGAATAGCTTGAAGAACGGATTTGGCCGAAGACAGATCTGGCATGCACGAAGACGCGTAGCCCAAGCAAAATGCGAGTGCTTGTGCATCTTCGTCAGCGATGACTATCTTGCCGGCGGTTACTCTGTGGGGTAAGCAAATTAATTCTAAAGAATGTTTGACGTTGGGGTCTGTCTCTCCAGTTATCTTGCACACGAAGCCATTTTCAGTCTGGGCCTCGGAGTTGAGGAGCCATTTTCTTAACAGTGTGATGTCGTCAACCGAAGTGAGATTCGCCCAGAAGAAGGTGAAAGAGGGATGCAGAGGCACTTTCAAAGTGAGTGCAAGGGTCACGGCTTCTGCGAAATTAGGCTTGTTGATGAAGGGGTTCTCTATGAAGAGTTTCAGTTTATCCGGGGGGATCTTGGTGGCCTTGCCAGCATCTTCAAGGTTTCCAGCGTATTTCTCAACAATACTTTTGTTGATATCTTCAGCCCACCATTCTTCAACGTATCCCGAAGGCTCGAGCAGTTTACCACTGTATAGGAAGTCTCCAACGCTGATGAGGATGTCCCCCAAGAACAGAATCTTCTTAATCTTGTCTTTTATCACGCCAAAATTTTCACTGCTGACTCGATAGACGGATCCGTCGTTCACACGAACCACTGGGCCCTCCAATGCGTCGACAGGGATGGCGATTCCTCCTTTTCCAGGAAGCTCCATCCTCAGCTGGGTTCCTGCGGCAAGAAAACCTTGCAGCACAAGCATAGTTGTTGGGCTTATGCCAACGGCAGTTAGCCCGGTGTTACGCGACCTACCATACCTCAAGCGAAAACCACCGCGTCTAGAGGGAAACGAAAACACTGGCCTGCCAGCGATAACGTCGTCCATGAAGCCTGCAGATTTCTTCTCAGATTTAACGTGAAGCTCTGTGAGCCAATCCCATCCTTGGAAACCGAGTTTTCCAATAATGTTAAGAACCTTCTGCGCTCTTCCCACAATGCCGTCGTTCACTACTCTGAGAGCCCCTCCTCTGACACGATTCGTCTCTATGCGCGGGAGGTTTCGGTAAGAAGAAACTTCAATAGGGTCAGATTCGGTGCCGGTTACTTCTACGGGAATCCACTGTAGCGCTTTCCGTAGCTCGTCGTCGGGAATGTGGTATTGGAAACCCGTCACGGATCGCTCGTAGACTCTCAGTTCTTCAATGAATCGTGATATCTCCTCTTCAGTCGGCTTGTAGCGGTCAAGCCCCAGCTGCTTTCGAATGAAGTCTCCTACAACCAGTGTCAGGGCCTGATCGGTCCCGCCCGCTGATCGTATGGGCCCGGCAAAGTAGATGGCAAGATAGCGTGTGTGATCGCTGTTCGTTTTGATGCAGACTTTTGCCACTCCCTGAATTGGAGCAGCGGTCAGTCCCTCCGTGAAAATTGCCAAAGCCGTTCGTATGGCTTGTTCAGCGGCGGCTTCGGCTTCCAAATGGCCGAATTTGCCGTAGATTATCTCTTCAGTTACTTTGAAGGCGAGTTCCTCTCGAGGAAGCTTGGAGCTCAGATCCCGAATGCTCGTGGCAACGCCTTCTGGCCCTACGAGTCCCTCCACTAGATCGGCCAAGTCCTTGGCGACTATGCACTCAGTCTTCAACGAGGGATCGAGTCCTTTCTCTCTAGCCTCATTGCTTATTGCATAAAGCTGTTCAAGCCTGGCTTCCAATGACTCCACGTACTGTTTGTAACCCTCGCTCATCTGCTCGTTCAAATTCTCCCCCTCGCAATCCATTCTGTTAGAGGAGAGCTTATTTCTGCTTTCTCACAGAAAAAAGACAAAAGCCAGCCGTCAAAGGAGATCTATTCCGTGCGGATTCTACACAAAAACAGGGGCACTTTCACGCTCTGCCGCGCTTTATGCCCTCAATAATCTCTGAAACTCGGCGTCTCATGCCAGATTCTTCCACGACGTTTCCTGTAACTATGATATCCGCACCTGCCGAGGCAGCTGCCAAAGCTTGCTCTCGTGATCTTATGCCGCCGCCCACAATCATGGGAACGTCAACGTAGTGCCTAACAGCCCTAATCATTTCCGGGGGAACCGGATTCTTCGCTCCTGAACCTGCTTCCAAGTAAATGAAGCGCATCCCGAGGTACTGCCCAGCGAGCGCATGTGCCGCGGCGAGTTCAGGCTTGTTGTAAGGGATTGGAATTGCCTTGCCCACGACACCCGCTGTGCCGCCTTCACCGACTATCAGGTAGCCGAGGGGGATGGGTTCTATACCAAACTTCTTGACTAAAGGCGCCCCCAGAATCTGGGCCCCAATCAGAAAATATGGATCAACAGAGTTTAGGAGAGACATGAACCAAATGGCATCGGCGTAACGGCTTATCCCCGTCACGTTGTTCGGAAAGAGAATTATCGGAATCTTCACGGTCCGCTTCACAGCCTTGACCACGTCATCAAGATGCGCCGAGGAAACGAACGTTGAACCACCGATCATTATCGCTGAGGTGTCGCTCAGTTTCGCCTTGTTCACGATTCTGGAAGCCTGTGGAGGAGTCACTTCTTCAGGATCTATGAGGGTTATGTGGATTGAGCCTTCGGACTCGATTTTGTCAAGGAGGTATTTCTCAACATTTCCAAACAACATACCAAAAGGCCTCATCAAGTACTCTTAATCGCGGATGTTGGAGAGGTTCTGGAACCACCGTAAACCTTGTCAGTAAACATGCAGTAAACGTCAATCTCGCCTTGCGCGGGTTTGATCGGGAACTCATCCTTCAGGCCGCAACTGCCACAGGCCACCAATGCACGCCCCTGGTCCCGCGATATCTCCACTCTGATTGACTCCTTCCCGCATCTGGGACACGAGAAGAGTTTCGGCAAATGCTTCTTGGGAATGCGAACAACCTTTTTCCTTCTTCTTCCCATCATCAGATCCTTCTGCTCAGCCCGATGCAGTCACTCCCATATTTACGTTTGTCCTTAAATAGTTGCCTACAACCATACACGTTGAAGGTGCAACGGTTGAAGCTGACCGCCCAGGCTCTGAACCTAGACTGGCCAGAAGTTGACAGGAGGATTTGCCGTTTCATCAAAGACTATGTTGAAAGATCCAAAGCCAAAGGCGTGGTCTTAGGGCTTTCAGGCGGCGTCGACAGTTGCACCATAGCAGCCCTTTCCGCACGTGCCCTCGGTGGCGACAACGTTCTAGGGCTCATGCTTTTCGAGAAAGAGACGCGCAGAACCGAAGATGTCAAACATGCCGAGCTTGTCGCTAAAGAGTTCGCGTTTAAAACAGCAGCGGTTGACATCACGCCTACATTGGAGTCCTTTTACGGCTCAGCGCCAATCTTCAAACCGAGCGATAAACTCAGCAAAGGCAACGTAAAGGCGAGAACGCGAATGATTTACGTATATTACTACGCAAACAGGTGCCATTTGATCGTGTGTGGGAGCTCGGACAAGTCGGAAACGATGATGGGCTACTTCACCAAGTGGGGAGATGTTGCGGCAGACATTTCGCCGATAATGGATTTGTACAAGACACAAGTCCGAAAACTGGCTCAACACATCGGCATTCCAGAGGAGATAGTTGAAAAGCCATCGACTCCAGCCTTGTGGCCAGGTCAACTCGCAGAGAGTGAGCTCGGCATAAAATACGAGCAACTCGACCTCATCCTCTTTGGACTAGAACGTTTCATGAGAACCGAGGAGATAGCAGTTCAACTTCGTATGAAGAAGGATTTGATCGACGAGGTTAAACATAGATGGCTGTCCGCAGAGCACAAGAGGCGAATGTTATTAACCGCTAAGCTTGAATATCGAACCATTGGGGCTGACTTTAGGCTCCAGCGGAATCCGCTTTAGATGAAGGGGATAACATGAAGGAAGTATTCAACGTAGCGCTTGCCCAGATAAGCTGCCAGCAAGCAGACAAAGCAAAGAACCTGACGAAAATCAGCAAAATCGTGGCAAAGGCCAAGAAGCTGGGAGCAGAACTGGTCATTTTCCCGGAGCTTTCACTCACGGGCTATGTTGTCAGAGATGAAATTTACGAATTAGCAGAGAGAATACCCGGACAATCAACAAAAATGATGGAAGACATGGCGAAGAAGAACCAAATTCACATTGTTTTTGGAATGCCAGAGATAAGCGACAAGACAGAAGCCACGCTCCGCAACAGTGCTGTGCTCATAGGGCCAGAGGGTTTCATCGGAAAATACAATAAGATGTATCTTCCGACACACAGTATTTTTGAGGAGAAAAGATACTTCCGTCCAGGCTATCAAACAGCAGTGTTTGACACTGAGCTTGGACGACTGGGCCTCATCATTTGCTATGACATATATTTCCCAGAAGTGACTCGGCTGACGCGTCTCGAGGGGGCCGAGTTGATTGTCTGCATTTCTGCTTCACCAGGGGTCAGACGATCGTTCTTCGAAGTGCTCACGGTTGCCAGGGCAATTGAAAACACGGCCTTCTTAGCTTTCGTGAACCTAGCTGGAATTCAAGACGGACTGCAGTTCTGGGGAGGGAGCCGGCTTATAGGACCCAGCGGTAGAATTCTTGTTCAAGCCAAGTACGACGAGGATGACTTTGTCATAGGTGAAGTTAACTATCCTGACATGAGATCCGTCGAAGCCTTCGTCCCTACGCTACGAGACCTTAGGCCAGAACTGTTTGAGCAATTGAAGAAGAAGGCAGAAGAACTCTAGCAGAATCTTATCAGCGCTTTCTGAGGGCCATTTCCATCCTATTCAATGCTTCTTCCAAGTTTTCATAGGCAGAGGCGTAAGACAACCTAAGATAGCCTTCACCGTAAGCACCGAAAGCGGAGCCTGGAACCGTTAGAACACTAGCTTCTCTCGCAAGCAGATCTGCTAGCCGCTCCGAGGAGAGGCCTGAATCTCTGATGTTTGGAAAAGCGTAGAAAGCACCTTTCGGAAGTTGGCATTTGAAACCTTCAATCTCATTGAGTCTCGTATGTATAAGGTGACGTCTTCTGTCGAATTCCCTCACCATTTCTTCGACGCAATCCTGTGGACCCTTCAAAGCGGCCAAGGCAACGTACTGCGAAAAAGTGTCCACGCAGGCGACGGTATACTGGTTCACCAGCCAAAGGGGCGAAACAAGGTCTTTGGGACCGTACACGCATCCAACTCGAAGCCCAGTCATGGCGTAGGTCTTTGAAAAAGAGTTGATAACCAAGGTGCGTTCACGCATTCCAGGAAATGTTGCGAGGCAGTAGTGGTTAGCCCCGTCGTAGACCATTTTTTCGTATACTTCATCAGATATCACAACCATGTCACAGTCGACAGCAACTTTTGATAGCGCAGCGACTTCATCATAGGAAAGAACGGAGCCTGTTGGATTATTTGGGTAATTCAGTATCATCACACGTGACTTGTCCGTGATGAGTGACGTCACATCGTTCATGGAAGGCCTGAAATCGTTGTCTTCACGCAGGGGGACGTGAACTGGAACTCCTCCGGCCAACAAGACCCCTGGCTCATATGTGACAAACCCGGGATCTGAAATCAGGACCTCGTCGCCGGGGTTCAACAATCCCATCAGAGCTAGGAAAATGGCTTGCGTCCCACCCACTGTGACAAGTACCTCACAGTTTGGGTCATAATTGAGTCCGTAGTCTCGGAATGCTTTTTGCGCCAGGGCATCCCGCAATTCAGGAATTCCATTCGTCGGTGCATAGTGGGTTCTGCCTTCTTTGACGGCTTGCCAGCCTCCATCCAATGCGTGTGGAGGGACACTAAAATCGGGCTCGCCTACGCTCAAATTGAAGCATTCAGGCATTTCTTGGGCCAAAGCGAAAAAGCGCCGTATTCCAGAGGGTTTTATCAATTTCAAGCGCTCTGCCGGCTCCGCATGTGAAACCAATCCGCATTCCTCAATGTTCATTGTGCCGACCCGCATAAAAATCTTGCATCTTCGGAAGACCCCCTAGACTCGCCTAAAGCGGCACATTTAAATGCGCACCCAGTATACAAAAGCGTATCCATTGCGCAAGGTTCCAGAGGTAAGACTTTGAAGCTAAAAGATAGCGTACAATCTTGGCTAACGGGTTCCATAAACGACCCCATTGTCAAAATAATCGCCAAGAACAGCCATTTAACGAGAACCCAGCTCGAAACCCTGCTAATAGACATCTTGTCCGAAAATCTCGCGGGCAAACCGTTGAAATACGACGAAAAGGCCAGCTTGAGGCTAACAAAGGCCAAAATAAGCCGCGGCGCCTTTAACAGGACTCTACGACAGGCCAAAGAAAACGTCATAAAGTCCATCTACACGGTGCTACTACTAGGGTACTTAGGAGTCTTCGAAAGCACAACACTCGACCCCTATCTCGAAATCGCGAACAAACTGCACCAGTACCTCGACGCTTACAAGGACATCCCGAACAAGGGTGACGAGTTAGGCAACCATCTAAAAGTCATAGAAATGATAAGGGAACAGCTCGAAACAAGCCTAAAACAGCTCTCAAGTCCATCAGAAACGCCTCTGTGACGTCACAAGTCACACTTCCAAACGCGGTTCTGCAGAGCAAGCAAAAATAGATAAGCTCAGGAACAACAGAAGCTCGCAAATCCGAAAAGGACTTCAAAATCGGCTTCTATTTCCACCCATATCTGAGAGTAACATTCTCCGACGCTTTCCATCTAAACTGTGACGTGTGACGTCATATCGACTCTCCTGATGTTGATTACCATAATATTTAAATTCTGAATGGCAAACTTGTGATGTGTGACGCAACATGTATGCATCACGAGTAATCACACAGGAATCACGGAGGCCTGCTATTTGCTAGATCCACTGCTCGCCTTGCTAGGAGTATTGCTGGGCACCACCGTCGTTGCGGCCGTCGAGTACTATAGACAGCTTCGAAAGGCGCAAAGAGAGTACGAGAAGGCGAGGGGGGCAGTTGAGGACATAGTATTGAGCTTTAACAGGCAACTCAAACATGAAGCCAGCAAGATCGAAGCTCTTGGATACAGGGTCGAGGCAGCGGCGTCGAGGACCGATGGGGCTACGCGGAAGGCAGAAGGACTTGACGGAATGATGAGAGCCCTCGAAAGTAAGGTTGCTGTAGATTCAGAGGACAGAAAAAGTGTTTCTACGCGCCTCGTCGAGCTTGATAAAAGAACATCTGATTTAGTTGCGTCGCGAGAAACGATTACATCCAAGATTGCAACCTTGGAGGAACAGGCTAATCAGCTTAAAATCGCCCCTGAAACACATTTTGAAGGCGTAATACCACTGAAGAGAGATAAGGCAATGGCTCAGCTGACCGACACTGAAGTTGGGGTGCTTGAACTGCTAGTTTCGGAGGGGGCCAAGACTGCGCCCGAAATCAAGGAGAGAGTCAAACTCAGTCGCGAACACACTGCCAGACTGATGAAAAAACTTTACGAAGAAGGATATTTGGAGAGAGAAACAGGAAAGATTCCTTTCAAGTACAGCGTCAAGAAAGAGATGGAGAGCCTCTTGAAGAAAACCGAAACCCAACCAACATGATTGGCAATGCGTTATGAAGCAATTTCTTTGGATACGGCGAGTCAGGCGACTTTTTGTTTTAGGGTTGCTTGCGGAACGCCTTGAACCGCTTTGTATCTCAGGTTGTTTGATGATCCCGTTTTCTGAACGAAGCCCTTGGCTGACATTCTTGAAAGATATGTGGCCACTGTGCTGAGACTTATTGGTTCTTTGAGCTCCTGTTCATACACGGATTGAACCTCCCGCGAGGAGAACCAGACAACTGGAAAGTTACTCTGGACGAGACCCCGCACCTTGTCGTACTTCGACAGCTGGCTCACAGGTGTTATAGGCCCTGTCCCTGGATTGCCGCCGCCGGGCATCCCACCTAGCAGTTCCACCATATCCAAGAGGCGCAAAGCTTTCTCTCTTGTCACTTGTCCCTCGAAACTTATCGAGTAACGGTTGCCCTCGGTATCGAATAAATCGACGCGTACTTTTCTCGCCGGCATGGGCAGTCTGTACCTTTAGGTGGTGTTCACAACTTTACAGTTCACAAGTTATAGGTGTTACGGTGAAGCTCACAATAATGAGAATCAGTAGCAGGGGAGGAAAAAGGAAATAGGGTATTATTTGCAGTTCTTTTTGAATTACACACTTCACTGAGTGGTGGAAGTGCTAGAACTGGCCGGGCTTGGCTTTGATGCCGTTCTGCAGTAGAAACTGTGGGGTGGTTTATTCACAAGAAAAGGCCACAAACGAATCAATAACTTAGCCAATAAAGCTTGAAAAGAGACATTGCCAAATCAAGTTCACAATACCTTCACAAAAAGTGAAGCGCGTAATGGGAAAGGCATGTCTGTTGTCACCGTGATCATGTCTTTGCTGAAGGACCTTAGCGTATCTTTAAAACCGAAACTAGTTCTTCAGGGGGAGTAATGGTCGATCTTATTGAGTTTCAGGTGACAGGCACCCCTTTGTTTCCATTGGAATGAGGTATTAGCTTTTTACATGCGCTTGTTTCAGCAACTTTTCTAGTTGTGTATCTAAAATCTTTAACAGTGATCATTATAATAGTTCAGAGGTAGTTACCGTTCAGAGTATATTCCTTACAGAAGAAGGAATCAGCATTATTTTGTGAATTAATACAGAGTTCCAGCGGAAATCATGGGGCCTGTGTATGTTTGAAACGGGTAACGTCATGGTGAGCCTACTCTTCTTTTAGGATTATGGTGTTGTCCATTTAGTTTTCTGTACGGCATAGCTTATCCCTCTGCACAGGAAAGGGGGGTATTGCCTTTGAATTTCGAGGGGGGGTTGAAATGAGTGATATTGATGCACTAGACGATGTTTTTGAGAGGTTTGTAAGTAACGTACGGATTTTCAAGGATCGTGAAGTGCTGCGCCACGACTATATTCCTGACAGGCTACCACACAGGGGCGAACAGATCAAACGACTTGGCGAAACTGTAGCTCCCGTGCTCAAAGGTGCCAGGAGTTCAAACCTCTTTATTTACGGAAAAACCGGCACGGGGAAGACAGCCGTGACGAGGTATGTGCTAAGTCACCTTGAGTTCAGGGCTAAGGAGTTCAACGCTCCTGTAAAGTTCTGCTACGTCAATTGTCGCATGGCTGGGTCCGAGTACCGCGTCTTCGCCAGTCTGTGTCAAAGCATGGGCGTGTCTATTCCTTTCACGGGGTTGTCTGTAGGGGAAGTCTTTGACAGACTGAGGGCTGGGCTCGACGTTTCAAGGGTAATCTTCATCATCGTGCTAGATGAGGCCGATGCTCTCGTGAAATCACGCGGCGATCGCCTTCTCTATGAGCTGACGAGAATAAATGAGACCTTGAGCAAGAGCAAGGTAACCATCATTGGCATCTCGAACGATCTTAGGTTCAAGGAGTTTCTCGACCCACGTGTTCTCAGCTCGCTGAGTGAAGAGGAGATTGTCTTCAGGCCTTACGACGCGAGCGAACTGAGGAATATCCTTTCGGAACGTTCGAAGGCTGCTTTCTGCGACAACGCGCTGTCTGAGGCTGCTCTGGGTCTCTGCGCGGCGTTGGCCGCTGCTGAACACGGAGATGCGAGGCGCGCCTTGGATCTCCTGCGTGTGGCTGGCGAAGTTGCGGAACGGAAGGGGGCGGGAATCGTTGTTGAGGAGCATGTGCGTGACGCTGAGAAACATATTGAACATAACCGTGTTTTCGAGGGTCTTCAGAATCTTACTCTGCATTCTAAGCTGGTCGTTTTGAGCGTTTACCACTTAACTAGGATAAACGCTAAGGGCGCGATTACTGGTGAGATTTCTGAAATATATGATGAACTCTGTGCTGAGCTGGGTGTAACGCCTCTGACTCAACGTCGTTTGAGTACGTTGGTGAACGAGCTTGATGCCATGGGATTGGTCAATGCGAAGGTTGTAAGCATGGGAAGGTATGGCCGCACAAAAAAGATACGTTTGGAGATCCAACGCAGCGTCATCAAGGACGTGTTCGCTGGCGACACCAGGCTCGGTCGTCTAACCGATTATAGCCCCAGATGCCTCATGAAACACTCCAACTGAAGCACGAAACCGAACTGAAATGGAAACATATTTCGCGATTCGTGTTGCAAACGGGGGTGTTCATGTCTGGAAAGCTGAGGATATTGGCCTATGTTTATGGGTTTGTCTTGGATGCTGGCTCTCCGCATGTGCCCCAGTTGCATTTTGGCACGTCGTGGATTATTATGTGCAGCCGATCGGCTGGGACACCGATGTCCTCAAAAGCCTTTGTGACGCCTTTGATTAGCTTTGCCTTCTGTTCCTCGTTTCTTCCTTGCCACATCTCCACGATTACTACTGGCATTGTGTCACCTCTGGTTTCTTCTGGAATGGCTGAGGACTAAAATCTTTCGCCTAGAACGCAGGCTTCTTCTTCGTACGCAGTCTCTTGCTATGCGTCAGGCAAGGCGAGAGCCAAAGAGTCTGGCTTGTCATGCGAACGGAATGACTGTGACTTCAGTGGATTGAAGGTTTACAACGGGGACTTTGGCGGGTGTTGGCATGAAACCGTTTCTTCGCATGTAGTCCGTTTGTTCTTGCCAGCATCCCGAATTCACGATTAAGACCCCGCGGTAGTTAGCGTATTCTAACGCATGCACGTGTCCGGCGTGGAAAATGTCTGGGACTCGCTGAATGACTAGCGGATCTCTGTTCTCGGGGGACAGTGGTGTTTTTCCGCCATATACAGGTGCCAAATGCCGGCTCTGCATCAAGAGTCTCATCGCTTTTTCGGGGTGACTGTGACTCATGTCTGGCACTGTTGAAATCACATCGTCCAAGCTTCGTCCATGGAAAACCAGTATCTCTACACCGTGCAAGCTGAGAGTGCATGGGCTGCCTAGCGAACGGACTTTTCTTGAGTCCTGCAGAGTTTCGAGGAAAGTGTCTGCTATAGCTGGCTGGGGCAGGGCTTTTCTGGGAGCATCGTGGTTTCCGGGTGTTACTATAACTTCTATGTAATCTGGGATTTGTTCGAGGTACTTTGCGGCGAGTCTATACTGTTTGTGTACGTCTTTGATGGCTAGTTCCCTCACTTGGTTAGGGTACACTCCCACGCCGTCGACTATGTCGCCTGCCACAAGGACATACTTGACGTGACTTGCAATTTCCCGTGACTTATCATCGCCGTACTTGCCGTTCAGCCACAATATGAAGCGGTCGAAGGCTTCTCGCGTGAATTTGGTGCTACCGACATGCATGTCTGAGGTGAGTACCGCATAGACTGGAACTGGAGCTTTGCGAGGTGCCTTTTGAGGCACGTCTGGCAGGACAATGTCTTCTGCGATCAGCAGATTGCTTCTCGTCTTCACAACGCCCAGACAGACAACCTGATCGAGCATGAGGAACCGCGCCTTCTTCTGAAGATCAGACGATGCACCCTGGGGCACAAGCACGGTCATGTTCGCTGTCAAATCCTCGACCGTGAGTATCGTCTTCTGTTTCGACTCTCTCTTCTCGGTTATCATACCAATTATCTTGAGCCTCGTCCCCGATTGGGACCGCAAGGCGTCCATAACTGACGCTGCGCTCTTCACATCCATTCTTTGCCTGAGCAGTCTCTCTGTCTGTTTGAATCGGTCTTGAAAATACTCCAGGTAATCTTCGATAGTTCCGCTCGAGCTGAGCTTGGTGCTCGGATCGTCGATTATGGCGATGCTTGCCTCAACGTCTTTTGCGTAAGGGTGGAAGGGCGTCTTGTTCTCTGTAATCTGCGGCGTTTGCGGTTCTATCAGTGGGATTGACCGGTCTTCAAGGGGTTCGCTCACAATTTCTTCTGCCGGTTTCTCCAATTCTACAGTTCGTTCCAAGAAGTTCCTTTCAATGAAGAACGGTCTCTGCCCGAGCTCTTCTAGCCGTTTGATTGCCTTGCTCATGACTTCCGCTGGGTCTTCCGTCGCCATTATTATGTTCAAGAACTCGAAAGCTCCCTTATCCAGCTGATACCCTGCCGCAAGGGTCAATTCTACGGCTTTTTGCAGTTTTTCTCCATCACTCATCACGAGTTCTCCATTCATCCTTCATGGCGACTGTGAAGGCTTCTCCCTTTTCCCGATAGCCTCTTCTTGGTTCGGACGTGGAATACATCCCCCCTCAACTATTCCGAAGTCTCTCTCAATTGAGATAGCATACTCTAGCCGAGGCGGAACTCCCTTCTATTGTTCTGTATCCTTCTTCCTCTATTAACGTGTTTAGTCCACAGCAGCGCTTGACAAACCTTTGCTTGGTGCCTCAATGGTACGTAGCGTTGAATGCATGGCTGGCCTCTTCGTTTTCTTAGACCGATTCTAGTCCTTGGTTTCTCAGCGGCACATATGCTGATCATATTTCGACCTATTGGTTCTAACAACAATATGCTAATCTATACGGGATGTTTCTTGTTGTATGACGTTATCAATAGTCACATGCTTGGTGATGTGATGAGTGAACTGCGCAAGGTGCAACGCACTCCGGGCGGTACCTTTTTTGTGTGCCTGCCGAAACCTTGGGCTGAACAGTACGGCTTAAGGAAAGGTTCGATACTCGCTCTGAGCGAAACGAGTGAGGGGAAAATGCTCATAGACGCAAGACACGGTGTTGAGCCTTCGCCGCGTGTTGCCACGTTGAAACCTGGGCCTTACTTGGGTCGTGAAATCATTGGAACTTACCTGCTTGGTTTTGATGCCATCCGCGTTGAAGGAAAGGATCGCATTAGCGTTGAGATGCGAGATATCGTCAAAAACACTGTTAGTCATCTAGTCGGGCTGGAGATAGTTGAGGAGGATTATGCCAGCATTGTTCTGCAGTGTTTGTTGGAACCATCGGGTTTTCCGCCTGAAAAGATTCTGCGTCGCGGTTACACAATCGCTGCAAGTATGCATCGGGACGTTGCCAAGGCCTTCGGTGATGGTGATGTTGCGTTGGCGAAGAGTGTGATGGCACGGGACGATGAAGGAAATAGGCTCTATTTCCTGCTTGTTCGTATTCTTCGCACGATAATTCAGAACCCGGGTCTGAGTGAAAAGCTGGGGGTTGGGCCGATTGAATGTTTGGATTATCGGTTGGCCGCAAGTCTCGTGGAAGCCATTGGCGACGAGTGCGTGCGCATTTCCATGAAGACGGTTGAATTAGATGGTGAAAAATTGGACGAGGCCCTGAGAAAACAGTTCTTGGCTCTTCATTCGATTTGCTTTGAAGCTCAGGAAGGCGCCCTGACGGCTTTCTTGACAGGCGCTATAGATTTGGCTGAGAAGGTACGGGGGATGCGAGATAAGGTTGAGAAAGAGTTTGCTAAAATCGAGGAGGTTGCCAGGGCACAGTCACTTGACATCGTTGCTGAAATTCTCTCGGCAGCATCATTCTTGAGACAAATCTACGAACATAGCGTGGACATTGCCGACCTAACCGTTCCCAAAGAACCCTGAGGGTTCATTCTCTAAAATGGAAGCTTGTCCACTTTTTGTGGCTGCTTTGAAAGCGACACATTCTCTCCTATCCTCAATTCGTCGGTATATTGCACTTCGCCGGACACATTGCAGTAGGATTCGATTGTAATCTTCTGGCCGTAGATGTTATTCGCGCTTGCGCCAGCTCGCAGGAGGAGGATTTCCTTTCCGTAGACATTTTCTACGTGGGCATCCCTATCGATAAAGATCTTGTCTGCTCTCATGGGCCCGTGCACTTCGCCTCTTTTTCCTATTTCAATGATGCGTGCAGTTACACCTTCGTCGGTTGTGATTGAACCGCCTACTTCCACGCGTTCTTCGGCTGCAATTTTGCGTGCGCGCACTGTTCCACCGATCTCTATGTTGCTCGCTGCGATTTCGTCGCTCACATTTGCTGTTCCTCCGACCTCTAGCCTTTCCGAGAGTTTTAGGGAGCCTTGGATGTCAATCTTGCCGCCGACTTCCATGTGGCGACCTTGAGTCAAACCTGCTATATCGACCGTGCCGCCTACTTCGATTTCTTCAAATTCCAAGTCGCCTTCGGCTCTGAAGGAACCTCCGACTTCTATAACGCCTCCTTTGCTTTTTCCTGCAAGTCTCACCGTGCCACCTACGTCTATTTTTTGAAATTCCAGAGAGCTCATTGACTCGAAAGTTCCTCCCACGTCTATTTCGCGGATTTTTCCTCCCGCGACTCTTGCGGTGCCGCCTACTTCTAGGCTGTTGATGTCACTTTTGGACTGTATCCTGAGGCTGCCTCCTACTTCGATGCGGTCGGCAACAGTTTCGCCTTGGGCTTCAAACGTTCCCCCGACATCTGCGTCCTCAGCCTTCACGTTTCCGTCAACCCTCAAGCTTCCTCCTACCTCAACTTCCTTAACAGTGAGATTCTTATTTACGCACAGCCTGTTGTCAACGTCAGCTTTCGTTGCGGTCATGTTTCCTTTGATTTCCAAGCTGCCGTCTTCAACTTCAACCTTGTCCCTTATGTCGAGGTCTCCGTGAACGATTACACTGTCTTCGGCTTCAAGACTTTCTGCAGAAAGGCTGCATTCGAAAGTATCGTCTCCTTCGCAGTGAACGGTGCCTGAAACCGTTACCTTGGGCGGTGACGAAGATCCCTTCACGGTCGCATGCCGTCCGACCTCTAGGTCTCCGTTCACGTTGCTGAGTGTAATTGTGCTCCTCGATGGAACCGATGTTCTACCGCTCATTTCACACCCTCCACGTTGAACATGACGCACCACTTTAAAAGGGGGACTCACATTTCGTGACTGGTATCCATTCACTGAAACATCCGGGCTCTTCTTAACAGCGTTTCAGCTTCTTTATCCGATGCGAAGCCAATGGGTTCCCGAAAATCCTCAACACGTTCATGTGTGATGCAATATGCTGATTCGGGCACGCATTGGTGGGATCCTAAGACCTTGTGAATGAAACCTAGGAGTCGATTCCCTCCAGCGAATTTGTGCTCGCTTCCTTCACTCCAACCCGTTTTAGTTCTGACATGTCTTGCCATTATTACCACCTCATTCCTTTGCTGAGAATCGGTAAGCCATCGGATCCCTTAAAAGGCGACGCACATGAAGAAAACACGTTTCGTAGTTACAAACTGTCTGACCGCGACTTACATGTCCTGCCTGCGCACAAAGAAAAGCGTGAAAAGCAGACACCGATACTTAACGGAGGAAAATACGGCAGTTATTGATATATTCCGCGGAACAGACGGCTTTGCAATGGGCTTTGCCAGAGGCGCGCGCTAATAGAGACAAAGCGAGGCTAATCGGACCGATCCTGGTTCTCGTATGCCAAGTTTTTTTGCATTATGGTTCTTAGTTGTAGGTTTGAAGATATCGCGCGCGCTCAGGTGATATCGAATCGGTCAAGGTTCATTATCTTGTTCCAAGCTGCTATGAAGTCGTGCAGGAACTTTTCCTGGGAGTCCTCACATCCGTAAACTTCCGCTATGGCCCGTAGTTGGGAGTTCGAACCGAAGATGAGATCGAAACGTGTGCCAGTCCATTTGAGTTCGCCCGTTGCGCGATCATGCCCCTCGAAGATGTCCTTGTCTTCCGAGGCTGCCTTCCAAGTCGTGCTGATGTCGAGTAAATTCAAGAAGAAATCGTTGGTGAGCGTCTCTGGCCGCTTGGTGAAGACGCCGTGCTGGGACTGTCCGAAGTTGGTATTCAAGACGCGCATGCCGCCGATGAGAACCGTCATCTCAGGAGCGGTTAGCGTCAGTAGTTGCGCACGATCAACCAGCAGTTCCTCTGCCGATACGGCGTATTTGGTTTTCTGGTAGTTACGGAACCCGTCTGCAAACGGTTCGAGTGCGGCGAATGACTCCACATCGGTTTGCTCCTGCGACGCGTCTGTGCGTCCCGGTGTGAAGGGAACGGTTACATTATGGCCCGCTTTCTTTGCAGCTTGCTCGATGCCTGCGCATCCGCCTAGGACGATCAAGTCGGCGAGGGAAACCCTCTTTTCGCCTGACTGCGCGCTGTTAGACTCTTTTTGGATACGTTCAAGGGTCTGCAGCACTTTCTTGAGTTTAGGCGGCTGGTTGACTTCCCAATCTTTTTGTGGCGCGAGACGGATACGAGCTCCGTTTGCACCTCCGCGCCTGTCGGAACCGCGGAACGTGGATGCGGACGCCCAGGCGGTTGAGACCAGTTCCGAGATGGCTAGACCGGAGGTAAGGATCTTGGCCTTGAGGTCTGCGATGTCCTGCTCGTCGATTAGTTCATGATCGACTGCTGGTACCGGATCTTGCCAGATCAGTTCCTCCGCTGGGACCTCCGGACCGAGATAGCGCGAGCGGGGGCCCATGTCGCGGTGTGTCAGTTTGAACCATGCGCGTGCAAACGCGTCTGCAAACTGGTCTGGGTTCTCGTAGAAGCGCCTTGAAATCTTCTCGTAAACCGGGTCGAACCGCAGGGCGAGGTCAGTGGTCAGCATGCCTGGCGAGCGACGCTTTGACGGGTCGTGGGGATCTGGCACGGTGCCGGCGCCTGCGCCACCTTTCGGCTTCCACTGGTACGCACCGGCTGGGCTCTTGGTCAGTTCCCATTCGTAGTCGAACAGGTTTTTGAAGAAGTTGTTGCTCCACTTGGTTGGCGTCTGGGTCCAGACGACTTCCGGGCCGCCGGTAATCGTGTCATCGCCTTTGCCCGTGCCAAATTTGCTCTTCCAACCAAGGCCCTGCTCCTCGATGGGGGCGGCTTCAGGCTCGGGGCCCACCAGCGACGGATTGCCAGCGCCATGGGTTTTGCCGAAGGCATGGCCGCCCGCGATGAGGGCAACTGTCTCTTCGTCGTTCATGGACATGCGAGCGAAAATCTCTCGGATATCCTTCGCCGCCGCTATCGGATCTGGGTTGCCGTTCGGGCCTTCTGGATTGACGTAGATCAGCCCCATCTGCACGGCAGCGAGGGGATTGTCGAGGTTCCTGTCGCCGGAGTAGCGTTTGTCATCCAGCCACTTGTTCTCAGAACCCCAGTAGACATCTTCTTCCGGCTCCCAGACATCCTCACGTCCACCCGCGAAGCCAAATGTCTTAAAGCCCATTGACTCTAGCGCACAGTTTCCGGCCAGGATCATCAGATCGGCCCACGAGATTTTCCTGCCATATTTCTGCTTGATCGGCCAAAGCAAACGACGCGCCTTGTCGAGGTTAGCGTTATCAGGCCAGCTGTTGAGAGGCGCTAGACGCTGCGAGCCTCTGGAGGCGCCGCCGCGACCATCGCCCTTGCGATAGGTTCCTGCGCTGTGCCACGCCATCCGGATGAAGAGCGGCCCGTAGTGACCGTAATCGGCTGGCCACCAGTCCTGAGAGTCACTCATCAGGGCATAAAGATCCTTCTTCACAGCATTCAGATCTAGCTTCTTGAATTCCTCAGCATAGTTGAACTCCTTGCCCATCGGATTAGACAACGAGGAATGCTGATGCAGAAGCTTCAGGTTCAACTGGTTCGGCCACCAGTCTTGGTTCGACGTGCCCCGCGCGCCTGAAACAATAATCGTTCTCTTCTCTTCAGTCATTCAGAAATCGCCTTGTTGTACAATGTAGTTGTTTGTTCATCATAAATTTTGCGTTCCGTCGATCGAAGTGCATGTGCCGAAGCAAGTCTAAACCTAGATGCGCAATCAAAAAGATTGTGAAAATTAAGTTCATAAGTTTCAAGCTGGAAAACCGAAAATAGCGCGGGCTAAAAGCGCTGATGTCTTCTATTCTTCCAGTGCGGCAAAGAACTTTCGCATGCGCTTGAATGTTTCGAGGTATTCTAGTCCCCACTTGGTTGCTCTGTATTTCTTCGAGTTTTCGAAGTTGACTTCGTTTATGAAGCCGTGAGCAACTAGAAAATTCAGTTCCTTCTTCGTTCGGTCTACGGGCATGTTGGCTCCATAGGAGACCCTTGTCAAAGAGCAGAGCCCTTTCTTGGCGACTATTTCTACTATGTCAGCATAGATGTCATACTTGGTTCTTCTCTGTTCGGTCGACAAAAAACGGTGTCTCCGCGTTCCACTATTAGTTTGTCTTCTGTTGCAGTGCAGATTTAAGATTTCTGTACGGCATGGTTTAAACTAATTTGCTTCACAGAAGATTGTTATCAGGTTATCGCATATAGCAGATTTTGAAAGACCGCTTTAATACTGGTTTAAACTATGGAATATTGGCAATGTTGCCTCAAGGACATCCCGAACCATCCATGGTGGTACCCTGTGATGAAGGATGTCCTTGGATATGCCCTTTTTTCTTTGTCGTCTATTATTGTCATAAACTAAAGACCAATATAAAAGCGAAATTCCGCCATCGAAAGGATATACCGAACTTCGATATGTCTTCACGCCTTTCACCTATCTTCATGAGTGTTCCCGTGGAAACATTCACAAATCCCTTTTTAATCAACTGATTATGTGTACTACATGGTCATGGGATGTTGCTTCTTTTAACTTGTACCTTCAAATTTCTAGCGTACCGCACGGTATGCACACATGCAAATTAGGCTCTAATGCGGTAACAGGTTTGTTAGGTTGTTGCGGTGGTACGGCTTTACTTATAGGTAAATGCTTATTACGATGGACATGTTAGTTTGTTAGTGTAAAATGGACGGGCTGGGTCGGATTCGCACCGACGACATATCCTTTAGCACGGGATTGCTCTATCTTCTGAGCTACCAGCCCTTCCTATTCTATAAAGTCTGTCTGTGCTTATAATATTTTCGTATTACAATCGAAAACATGTTGATTGAACCATACTCTCATTTTTCGTGTACGTATTTCTACGTTTAAGTACGTTTTCCGTATTGTTGTAAGTGCTCAATATGATTTCACCAATAGTTCGAAAGTTCCCAGCGGATGGTCATGTTTTCCGCATGGAAAAAGCATGGGAATTTCGAAAACCCAGCTATCCATTGGCAACTTTCGAAGGTTTGTATAATGCTAATTGAACACTTTCCAATTTCCATGAAAGCTATGGAAAAGTTACGTAGTCTCTTTTTGCATTGTGTTCAACATGATTTATCCAAACCTTCAAATGTTGTCAGTGAATAGCTACATTTTCGAAGTCCAGCTAGAAGGTCAATCTCCTTCTTTCCTTTAAGTTGAATGTTTGTCATGGTGAAACAAAGTAAGACTTCCTGAAAATACTTCTCGAGGATGTGAACTTCTGGTTCCATTTTTGAACCTCTTGCTCTTGCATCGCTTATCTATTGTGAAAATGTATGCCAAGATTGAGATTCTTAGGCAAAATCAACTTGAAACTTTTCTTGGTGAAATTGAATCTAACGGAATTAGCCCAGTTGCAAACAACCTCAATATCAATCGGAGAAGCTATCCAGCTTTCTCTACTTCTTTCTTCGTCCATCTCTAGAAATAACTGAGTCACGGCAATTGTAAACTGGTTTAGGCTACTCTTATTAGAATCTGCGTAAGAAGCTATCGCATTCAAATCTGACAGTATGTTTGTCATATTTTTCTTGATTTCCAACGAATTTTCGGGTTTTTGTGCTAAGTCCAGAATCTTCTTAGTCAATTCGCAAATATGGTCCCTTTTCTCGTTGAGCATTAATCTTTCTTTTTCTGTCATTTCCATGAGTAGCCCTAGCGTGAACGATTATGATTAGCTTTTCTGTTGCCGTGCTGGCATACGACTTCTATGTTTTAGGTTCTTCAAGAATGGTTTGTATCTCTATCATAATAGTTAAATGCTGAAATACAATATACAATTTTTCTGTGATTGCTTGGAAGAACTGAAGAAGAAGTTCATAGTGGAAGAGAAATTTGATGAAAAAAGGATCGCTAACTATGTTGAAAGAATTCTTCCTTTTTGCAAAGTAACAAAAGATGGTATGGTAATCGTTGAGAACAAGAGTTCGAAAAAATTGCAACAAGTCCAATTGGCTTTGGTAGCAAGGTTTCTAGCCAACCGTCTTGACAAGAACATATCTGCTGGGATGAGTAGCGAGGAATTAAGCAACTCCCTGAATATTCCAGAAGACCAGATTGCGGCCAGAATGATGGAACTAAGAAAAGATAAATTTGCAATTCCTCTGAAAAGAGGTATGCATCAAGTAAATCCTCTCCAAATTGAAAGATTTTTGACAGAATTGGAGAATCTCCCCAAGAAAACGGAGAAACCCTAGTGGAACTAGAACATTATTTCCCTAAAGAAGAAGTCGAAAACGCCAAGTACATAATCCACGAATTTCATGACAAAATGCTTCTTGATGAGAAGCCAAGCGACAAAACTGCACTGTTGCTGTCACTCTATATGTGCTCTAATAAGAACAAGACACCTGAAATAAAAACCAGCGAGGTCAAAAACCTATTTGTAGCGTTGGGCAGAAAAGAAGTAAATTTCCCCCAGAATCTGCATAATGCTAAGGACGAAGAACTTGTGAATGAGAAAGAAGAACGAAACGTGAAATCACTGAGTCTAAAGATTAAGGGTTTAAAAACCGTGAAAGATATGCTTGGAGAAAGCATTGGTGCCAAAACATGGCTTATTGAATCTGGAAAGGTTTATAGTGGAAAGAAACTCTTCCAAGAAATAGTGATGTCGAAGATTGCGTCTTCAGCCAAAATCTGTGACCCATATTGTGGAACCAGAATTCTCGATTTGATAAGTGAAATCAAGCAGAAGTGTACAATTTCTCTGTTGACGCAACTGGTCGAGCAAGAAGCAACTTTCAAAAGGGAACTGAAAGATTTCGCAAAAGAGTTCCAACACCTAAAAATTGAGGTTAGAGTCTTCAATGGTAAGAACTTACACGACAGATACATAATATCTGACGGTAATTGTTGGTCGATTGGTTCAAGTTTGAAGGATTTAGGGAATAGAGACACCACAATAACGAAACTGGAAGATGAAGTAAGATATGCCATAGAAGAAATGTTTGACAAAAGATGGCGAGAAGCAACTCCTTTTATATGACTGGCTTGCAGGGATTAATTGCTTTTCCTGTTCTGCACTTTCGACATATTTCTTCTAAGCGAGTTTCGGTCTTGCGGAAAGGGTTATAGCTATTCAGAAGTGTAATTTCGAACATATCACAAGGTGAACTTGATGAGTGGCAAGGTTAATCTTGAAAAGGTATTGCTGAGTTACGATGATAAAGGACTAGGTGAAATAGAGGAGATAATAGGAGAATGGGCTTTTGAGATTACCGACCTTCCAGTTAGACTAAAAATGGAAGTTGTTTATGTGATGCCACAAGGCAAATTTATGGGAATAGCAAATTACCAAATCCAAAACCCAAAACAAGGAACTCCTTACATGAGCATTTATCAACGTGATAATGTTGAAGAAGCACTTTTTGATGCTCTAAATGGTTTTCTGGATTGGATTCCAGAGAAATACAAGGACAAAACAAAATTTGTTCCAGTTGAAGACTGGTAATTAATCAAATAATGAAACAAAATATCTACATTATTATTAAATGCCCTGCATTTAATCTTAGTTGCGGTGAGACGAGGTGCACTCGACAGAGTCTGGTCGCAAGCAATACCACATCGCTTGTGGACCTGGTGATTTGGCTGAAACCCTGCTCGTTCCTGGCGATCCTGATCGTGTTCCAAAAATCGCCAAGTTCTGGGATTCAGCGAGAGAAGTGTCCAGTCATCGTGAATTTCGCAGCTACACGGGCAAGTACAAGGGCGTGCCCATCTCGGCCCTGTCAAGCGGCATCGGTCCCGCCTGCATGGCTATCGCAGTGAACGAATCTTCAAACATCGGAGTGAACACTTTCATCCGCGTCGGAAGCACAGGGGCAATCCAAAAAAACATTGCCTGTGGCGACCTCATAATTTCCAGCGCCGCCGTACGCCTGGACTGCACGAGCAACTGTTACGTCATGCCCGAGTATCCCGCAGCAGCAAACTACGAGGTCCTGTTAGCCTTGATCGAAGCTGCTGAAAGCCTAGACATCGGCACATATCACGTCGGCGTGACAGCGACAACGTCAGACTTCTATGCTGGACAAAACCGGCCAATCGGCCAAACACGCTCATCCAACACGGAAAACCTGCTGCCCACGTTACAGAAGGCCGGAGTGCTGAGTTTTGACATGGAAACGGCCACGCTGTACACTATAGCCGGCCTCTACGGGCTGAGGGCGGGCTCCGTCTTCGCAGTTTACGCCAACCGCTGCGTAAACGAGTTCAAACCAGGCGAGGGCGAAGAAAACGCCATAAAAACGGCGAACGAAGCTGTGAAAATACTCCACGAATGGGATGCCGTGAAGTTAAGAAGAAATAGACAGTGGTTGTTCCCCTCGCTAATGCACACACCGAAACCGAAAAGACTTCGGGCATAAATGTCCACCTAACACCTCAAGTATCAATAGACACTTCCGTACCGGACAAACGGAACATCAAATATCTCTACAGGATAAAGCTAAAAGCCTCTGTTCAGAATCCTTAAGACAGTGCCGGGGTGGCGGAGTGGTTATCGCGCTGGCCTCGAGATCGAATCTGAAAAAGAGGGCCTAGATTCAAGGACAAGCAAGCCAGTGGGCCTTTGGCTCGCAGGGGTTCGAGTCCCTTCCCCGGCGCCATTTTGCCAGTTAAGGTTTGTTTCTAAGCTATTTTCTTCAAACTGGTTTTATTCTGACTCTAATTGAGTTAAACCGTGGGGCCTGCGCCCAGAGACTGCGGATTTCCCTCTGCCAAACTATTCAACGGAACACCGTTTTTGCCGGTCAAGGGTCTCGGCGACCACAAGACTCCCTTGGAGACTCTTTCGGTTAGTACCGCTTCGATAATCAGTGCTCCTTGCTCGTTGAAAAGGGTGACATCGGCTCCGTTCTTTACTCCGTGATTGTCCGCGTCAACAGGATTGATCCATACAACTTGTGGGATAGGGCCATAAACGTCTCTGAATTGGCTGTGGGTCCAATTTGGGAGAGCACTGTTCAGTAGAGTAAACCAGTGCTCCTCTTCATAGAGTGGCAATTGTGTTGGGAGGGGGCTTGCACCTATTTCGAGGGCTTTTGAAGAGTATAACTCGATCTTGCCAGAAGGCGTCTGGTACTCATTAGTGGACCTTTGCCTCAGTTTCAGAACAGCGCCCTTGAGTAGGTCATCAAAGCTTCCGTTTTCAAATGCTTCCGCCACAGCTTTTTCAAGGGCTTTCCAAGGATCCTCAAACACCCAAGGTTCCTTGCAGCTCAGTCTCTCGGCAAGCTTTTGCATGACCCAGAATTCGTGCTTGCACTCTCCTAAGGGCTCAATCGCCTTCATTGATAAACGTGTGTACGGGTGATGATCGGAGAAATTCACATCCGATTTCTCCAGATACGTTGCGGCAGGCAGAACAACATCGGCGAGCTTCACGGTCTCGGTCCAATGTGTTTCATTAACAACTACGAACACGTCTTCTCTTGAGAGACCTGCCCTCACGGCGACTTGGTTTGGAAGCGTTAAAGCGGGGTTGGAACCTTTGATGAAAACAAACTTGAACTCACCCGAGTCTAACCTTTCCCCCAAAGAAACCTGCTCAACGACCTTTGACTTGTTACTGCTCATCTTGCTTCCGTTGATATAACTCCAATCAACAAACCGACCCTTCGAGTCGCTGTAGTGAAAACCACGATGCTGTCCAAGCAAAGCTGGCAATAGACTCACAGCCCTCGAGGCCTCTGCCCCATGGCTCGACTTGTTTAACCCCAAGCCTATCATAAAGCATACAGGACCCTTCTCAACGAGTACTTGGCACAACTCCTCAACCTTTTCCCCCGTGAGACCTGTGGCCTTTTGCACTCGCTTCGGTGTCCAGTCCCTAACCTCTTCTCTTAATTTGTCATAGCCGGTAGTCCATTTCTCGATGAATTTCTCGGCGACTTTGCTGCGTTCGATTAGGTATCGCGCTATCCCGTAAAATAGTGCTACGTCACTGCCTGGGCGAGGGGTAACCCAGAGATCGGAACTCTCTGACGTCTCGCTTTTCCTAGGGTCCACAGATATTAGCGTGGTGCCTTTCTCTTTTCTTGCCCTTAATGAAAGGGCCCAAAGATGAGGAGAACTAACCTTCGCGTTGTTTCCCCAAAACACGATGGTTTGGCAATTAAGAACTTCCTCAAATCCGAGACCATACGCAAGCCCATAGTGAAGTCCGATTCCGGTATGCCCAGATGTGCTGCAGAGAGCACCGTCCGTAACAGTCGCGCCAATTGCCCGCCACAATCTTTGAGAATACTGCAAGCTGAGACATCCCTGGTTGCCCAGATAATCATACAGCAAAATGGACTCATTTCCGCAATTCTCCAAGACACTAGCCAATTTGTAGGCAACTAGTTCTAGGGCTTCCGACCAAGAAACTCTTTTGAACTTGTCCCCATTCTTGATATGAGGAAAAAGTACGCGTTCTTCGCTGTATACTCGCTTTGGATCTCCCACCCCTCGTGGACATAGAAATCCCTGAGTTATCGGGTTTTCTGTACTCCCCCTCGTGGATAAGATGCGGCCATCTTGGACAACGGTGTCAACAAAACACGTATCCGGACAATCCCTCTGACACACAGTCCTTATGACACTCGTCGCTTTCTTTGGCTCGGCAAACAAATCCGTCTCCCTCTTGCATAGTCGCGTTTTCATAGGCAGATAAAGGCGAGTCCTATTAACCTTAGTAGCCGGGAGAGATTAGAGCATTCGGTTACTGACAAAACTGGTGCTGAAATCCCTTCCCCAGGCCATCTTGTCACTTGAAACTTGTTTCCCAGTTGGAGCGCGTGCTTCACGACTTGTTACCAATCATTGTTACCAATGTTGTTACCTATGAACAGGACAAATTCAAAGAAAAGAAGTCTCCTTGAAATCTCTTCATGATTTGTTACCAAACAACATTACCACGGTTGTTACCAATAGAGAAAGGAGGGGGTCGATCCTCAAGAATAAGTCGCTTCTCCCCCGAATGCGCGCTATGTTTTTATATCGCATATCTATCGAATGAAGAACTCGTAATTCATTAAAATCAGGAGTGAGTAAACGTGTCTACAACGCAAGCTGAAACTACACAGTCTTCGATTATTGTGACCGTCAAGAACCTTTCAAAAGTCTTCGGCAAGTTGAAGGCCGTGGATAACGTGAGCTTTGAAGTGAAAATGGGGGAGATTTTCGGGTTCGTCGGTCCTAACGGCGCTGGCAAAACCACCACCATCAACATTCTAACAACCTTGATGAAACCTTCATCAGGAAACGCGATGGTCTGCGGCTACGACATATTCAAGGATCCGAACGAGGTGCGAAGAAATGTCGGAGTCGTACCGCAAGAGTATACCGCAGACGAGGACATGAGCGGAATCAACAACGTCCTCCTCTGTGCTGATCTCTACGGCATACCGAGAAGCGATTCGAAACCACACGCACAAGAACTATTGAAACTGGTAGAGCTTCAAGACGCTGCAAAGAGAAAGGTGAGCACCTACTCAGGAGGAATGCGCAGAAGACTGGAGCTCGCCTGCGGCTTGATCAATTATCCAAAATTGCTGTTCTTGGATGAACCAACCCTCGGCCTCGACGTTCAAACCCGCACCGTGGTATGGAAATACATCAAAATGCTAAAAGACGAATACCACATGACCCTCTTTCTCACAACCCACTACCTCGAAGAAGCCGACTCACTCTGCGACAGAATAGCCATAATCGATCACGGCCACATCATAAGAATCGGCACACCCGAAGAACTGAAAGAAAGCATCGGCGGAGACGTCATCGCCGTCACACTCAGAGAGAGCGAACCGGACATATCATCCGACATCGCCAGCGTCAAACTAGTGAAAAACGTTCAGAAGACGGATAACAACTATCGCATAAAGGTCGACCTCGGAGAAGAAGCCTCACCGCAAATCATGGACGTAATCAGATCCAAAGGACTTCACGTAACGAAAATATCTCTGACCAAACCAACTCTGGACGAAGCATACCTAGAATTCACTGGCCGCACCTTGAGAGAAGAAGAAGGCGACAAGATGCAGATGTTCAGACAACGCGTAACCGTGAGAAGAGCAAGATCCTAAAATGAGGGACTGAGAATGGAAAAAAACAAACCGACAACAACCAAGAAAACAGAAGAACAACAAACGCCTGAAGAGGTCTCCGAAGAGAAGCACACAGTAGTCAGGGCCTCCCCAAAACTGAGCAGGAGCCCCCTGCACGGATTGTGGGCATTAACAAACAGAGACCTGAGAAAGTGGTACACGAACCCAATCCAACTGTTCACATCACTAATCCAACCGGTAGTCTGGCTCGCCCTGTTCGGCAAAGCCCTAAACTTTGGAACATTCATTTCCGGGTCAGGAGCCTCGGTTGAGCAGCAAAACGTAATCTTGCAGGGCTTTTTCGGTACAACCAGCTACTTTTCCTTCCTAGCCTGCGGAATGCTTGCCTTCGTCGTCCTGTTCACTTCCGCGTTCAGCGGAATGTCGGTCGTGTTTGACCGAAGGTTCGGTTTCCTGAACAAGGCTCTGAGCACGCCCGTGGCGCGCGGAGCTGTTGTGATGGGCAAAGTCCTCCAAAGTGTAGGCAGGTCATTGATTCAAGCGGCCATAGTTCTCGTGATTGCGGTAATACTCGGAATGGACACGACTCATTTCAACGTCGTCGGAATCGCGGGCGCATTCGTCATAATCTTCCTCATGGCCACAGGGCTCTCAGCATTATTCACCATGCTAGCGTTGAGATCGAGTGATTGGCAGACACAGGTGGCCCTAATCAACCTCATCAACCTGCCACTGCTCTTCGCAAGCAACGCACTGTTCCCAACAAAAATAATGCCCACCTGGCTTCAGGACATCGTCAAGGTTAACCCAGTCAGTTACGCCAACGATGCAGTGAGACAACTGTTAATAGGCGCGACCGTGCATCTGGCCAGCCTCTGGGTGGACTTTGCAGTCTTGTTCGCATTCGCGGTTATATTATCTTTAATCGGAATCGTCCTCTCCTGGAGACTCCTTTCCAAGTAACCTTGGACCAGGAGTGGACGCTTGACTAGTTCTTAGCGCGCGCGTACCGAGGCTTGCACCGGCAAAACACAGAATTCAGAAATCACGCACGCGGACATTGAACTTTAGGCTGCAACATTACGGCAGACATAAAGAAAAAGAGGGAGGGGGCCGATCGCGTAAGTCCCCGCTTTTTCCTGAAAGTACTGCGCAAATCAGAGCCCAAACTCGAAAGCAATCGCAAAATATCGCATCCCAGAACTTAAGAACAGGCGAGCGCGGACGTTGCACCTTTCCTTTCTTACTCCTCGGCTCAAACGTCTAGAGGTGAGGAGAGTATCACGGCCTAAGATGTTTGCCATTCTTCTTTGAAAAAGATTTCCGCGAGCTTTCTCCTCGGTCTGGGAGCCGGTGCTTCATCAGGTATGCCGATTGGTAACAAGGCGATGACTCGCATTCTTGCAGGAATCTTGAGCAGATGCTTCACCGCGTCTTCGTCGAACGCACCTATCCAGCATGTCCCATAGCCTAGGGCAGCAGCTGCCAAGGCCATGTGTTCAATTGCTATCATCGGATCTCTTTCATGCCACCTTGCCGACACGTCAGGATCACCAACTGCGGCTACGACGGCAGCAGCGTCGCTCAGAAATGTTTGACTATTCGCCGCTGTCGCCAGAGCCTTTTTACGATTTACATCCTGAACCACTACGAAGCGCCAAGGCTGCCGATTGGCGGCTGAAGGCGCTAGACGCGCGGCCTCGAAAATCATTTCCAGTTTGTCGTCTGGAATTGGTTCCCGTAGGTACTTTCTGATGCTTCTTCTTGTCCTTATAGTTTCAAAGACATCCATCATATCCTTCTTCTCCCACGAAATGACCTTAACAACAGAAATTGTTAGCCTTCGCTACACACTTATATGGATTCCTAAAACATCCGCGTCAGCATACACTGATGCGAGAGATTCAATGCCCCTTCTAACACAATAGCAACACTATTCTTGCCTTGCTATAGCGCGCGCTGAATATTGAAATCAGCTGCTTCTGCTCTGCGATATTGCAACTATCTTGACTTGGGTTCTACGTATACGGTTCTTCGCTGCTTTGTTAGCGTCTTTGCGAGTTTCGTATGTTCCTTTAAGCTCGATCCACGGCAGCGATTCATCAATCTTTATCCATATGGTGTGCAAGTTCTCAACCACTTGACAAAAACATTGGATGCCTGACGACTAAAACTGTTATGAATTCTGAATAATTATCTAGGGTTAAGATCCCTCTGAGAAACTTATTTAAGCGATATTCACTCACGTCCTAGAGTTTAGGAGAGACACAAGGGCAAAGCCCAGCTGCGGCAATAAAGACTGGCCGTTTGAAGCGGTGCCTATGGATGGACAGAAAAGAAAGAATCCGAGAGGGTAAGCAAAATGAAGCGAATCGACAGCGCAGATCGTTCTTCCATCCGCTTTTCACGGTCAGAGAAAAATCCTGAAACAAACAGCAGGTTTATTCGCGAGTTTTGCGTTTTCCATTTTGCTTCTGAACGCTTTTTCATGGAGGCTAACGCTTGATAGCTTCTCAGACAAGTCCGAGGACGTTCTCCACGTCGTTTAAGGAGACACTGTTTGGACACTTTGCTGGCGTTGGAGGCCTAATTGCCGGCCTAATTGTTGCTTGGCAGCTTGGCATATTTAATAGTGTCAGCGGCTGGGTTATAGCCGTTTATCCGACTGTATTGACGGCTAAAGCCGTGATGAGTGGAACCTTCAGTGGACGTTTAAACACTGCTTTGCACATTGGAACTCTTTCCCCGAGACTCTCTGGAAATATAGGCTTCGTAGGTCGAATGTTTCAGCGCATACTAATTTTGACCTTAGTGACGAGTGTTGTGATGAGTGCAGTTTCAACAATTTTCGTCAGCTTGTTCTGGGGAATTACGCCCAGTAACTTTCCCGTTATTTTGGCGGTTGTTGTGGCGACGATGAGTCTTGGATTGACTCTTTACTTTTTCACGTTATCCATCACGTTTGCGGCCTTCAGGAGGGGTTTGGACTTGGACGGTGTTGTATACCCAATTATTGCTACGATTGCAGATGTTTTCATAACGGTCTGCTATGCTGTGGCAATCAATCTCTACTTCAGGTTCGGTTCTGCGGGAAAATCCGCAGTTATCTTAGTCGCGATTATCCCCGTTTTCCTGATTCTTTATTCGTTATCGCGAGGCGTCCATGAAATAGGCTTCTCCAAAACCATCAAAACCTCAATATTGACCATGATGACCGTGGCTGTGATTGCCAGTGTCACGGGAACCATTTTGCAGGAAATTAACATCGGTCTGCCTCTTTGGAAAGGAAGTAGCGCTGTTTATCCAGCCTCGGTTTTTGCTGCCTATCCCGCTCTGATAGAGCTGGTTGGCGACGCTGCACTGGTGATAGGATCCACTGCAACAACGAGGCTCGTGCTGGGATTGCTCGAACCCTCGTTTCTTGCCATGAAGAACCACGCTCGGCAGATCCTAGGCGCCTGGGCCGCATCGGCGGTTGCGTTTATCCCTCTTTCGGCGGCATCTCTTTTCCTGACCCGCACTTTTGGGCTTCTGGCTTTGGGCTTTCTGACTTCCGTGTTGCTTGTCACGAACGTATTCGCAATCATCGCCATCACCCTAATATCTTACGCGTTTGCAATATTGACTTTCCAGAAAGGTTTGGACCCTGACCATCTGGTTATTCCCATAGAAAGTGCACTTGCCGGGACCATAGCGTCGACGGCTTTGCTTGCCGCACTGTTCTTGCTTACTCACGCAGGAGGATAGAATTAAAATATCTCCACACTCTAGTCTCCTAGTCGGAGCGACATCAAGCACATGCCAGCGTTAGAAAAAGTGAAATACAGGCCCGTACCTGTTCGTGATCTCTTCTTGGAAATGAAAAACTTGTCCGAGTTGATGATTGACTTGGCCTATTCGGCAGCCCTTTTCAATGATCGAGAACTCGCCGAAGATATTCTTGAGCTTGAGAACCGTGTTGACACACTGGATTATCTGCTAGAGATGACAATCATGATCGCCGCAAGAGACGCCCACGATGCGGAAGCACTGGCCGGAGTGTCCGCAGTGGCTTCTGCAGCCGACAAGATTTCGGACGCCGCAGCAGATATAGCCGCTATAGTTACCCAAAACATAGGTGTGCATCCGATAGTTAGTCAGGTTTTTGAGAAGGTAGAGGAACGTTTGATGCAGGCAAAAGTGAGTGTTGACTCTTCGCTTGTGAGAAAGCGAGTGGGTGAGCTTGATTTGGCTGCTAGGATGGGAGTTGACATAATCGCCCTTCGGAGGGACAAGGACTGGATTATTAACCCGCAGAAGAATGAACAAATAAGGAGTGGAGACGTGCTGATCGTCCGCGGTGTTCATTCCGGAATCAAAGAATTCAAAGAGATGGCGGAACAGAAATCGAAGTAGGAGAGACTGAAATGTCACAGGGGAGCCAGGCAAGATTCGAGGAAATTGTGGAACGGTTGGTTGAGCTTAAGGACACTTCTGAACTCATGATTGACTTAGCCTACTCTTCGTTGTTTCTGAAGAGCAGAGAGCTGGCTGAAGAAGTTCAGAGGCTTGAAGAACACATGGACAAGTTGCACACAGATTTTGAACTGCTCGTTCTTCAAAGCGAGTTCAAGAAGGAGGAGGCAAAGGGTTTTTTGGGGCTGATACGACTGGGGGTTGCAACGGAAAAAATTGCAGACGCAGCTGCCCAGATATCCGAGGTCGTTTTGAGAGGCATCGAACCGCACCCAGTGTTGCAGCTCAGCATAAGAGAGGCTGAAGAAACAGTTGCCTACGTCACTGTCGCCAAGGACTCTCCATTAGCGAACAAGACTCTCGCAGAAGCACGAATTCCAGAAGAAACTGGCATGTGGATACTTGCCATAAGACGAGGCAACAAATCCGTCAGACCAAAGCCTGACACCAAAATCGAGGTTGGAGATGTTCTAATAGCCTCTGGCTACGCTGAAGGGGTGGAAGACCTAAAAAAACTGTCAAAGCGATGACCCGCCTTCTCCATTCCGTACCCAGACTACATATTTCGAATGCACTAACACTATAAACTCGGCTCGCCCTCATATCAACTGAGGGATTAGTCATCACAAAGCATAAAGAAAGAGCAGCGGATGTTCAAAGCTACACCTGTTCAAACCCTTCATGCGGCAAACCGTTCGCAAAACCATTGAAAGCTGTAAATCTCTCGACCGAGAATCTTGAACCATACCTTGCATGCCCGAATTGCCTTACAGAAGTCACGCTTCAAGAAAAACCGTTGGTTGCAGAACCTAATCTAGGCTCGGAGGCCGAAGCCCTCAAAGCCTCAAAAGAAAGTCTAGAAGAAGAAAATGCAGCACCACGTTCGGCAAGGCCGGGGTGCACCCATCACTTCGGTTACTTGAGCGAACGCTCAAGCAAGGAAGGAATACCTGAAGAGTGCATGAACTGCGCGGAAATAGTAAATTGCATGTTGAAGGCCGTAAAAAGCAGCACAAACAGCTAGGCAATTAGGAATTTCTTTCAAGCTTGATGAAGTCTCGAATCGAGCTGGATGAGAACTCCGATTTTCAGTGCGGTCAGGATTTTTCCATAGAAAAGAATCGTCGCTGTTTATCGTTGGGCTTTAAAAGGACGTGTTTTTTGGTGGGCAAGTTTTGCTTGGCGTGAACTAATTTTCGAGATAAATGAAGTGAAAAAGTATTCTGGGGAAAATGGATGGTTGAGAAGCAGTTGTTGCTACGATTTAGAGCGCATGCGTGTTGATTTCTTTTCTTCTGGCTGTTCTGGGGGAGTTCCTTCAGAGGTTTGTTTTTCCTCTGTCATCGGCTTTGCTTCCTCTGGAGCTTTCTTCTCTTCAGTCGTGGTCTTTTCTGTTTCCATTTCACTTGTGATGTCTTCAATTGGTTTTGGAGGCGGTGTCGTGGCCATCGTCCAACCTATCCAGGCGCCTATTGCAAGTATTGCGATGAACGCTACGAACACTGGGATTGCAACGAGCGTAAACGACAAAGCCCAGTAGCGGCCAGCGTTCCAATATCCCCAATAGAAGAGTCCTAGAGCATAGAGTACGCCTACAACCACACAGACTAAGCAGATTAGTCCACCGATACCTTGATCTTTGCTGACCATTATATTGTCACCACATGTTAGCCCTTTTTACGCCTTCAGACCTTTTAAGGTTTACCGTGCTGGTTAGGGATTGTTAAGTGGTTCCTGTCTCCCATGCCACCAGGTACTGTTTCTGTTCTTTCGTCAACTGGTCTATTTTGATTCCCATGGCATCGAGCTTAAGCTTGGCCACTTTTTCGTCGATTTCTTTGGGTACCGAGTAAACTCGTGGTTCCATCTTTTCCGTTTTGGCTAGGTGTTCGACGCAGAGGGCTTGGTCTGCAAATGACATGTCCATTACCTCAGACGGATGTCCCTCCGCAGCGGCTAAGTTGACGAGTCTACCCTCCGCCAGAAGGTAAAGCCTTCTTCCGTTCTTGAGAGTATATTCATCTAAGTTGGGTCTTATGTTTCTCTTCGATGTTGCGAGCTCTTCAAGATATTGAGGGTTAACCTCGACGTTGAAGTGTCCGCTGTTGGCCAGCAGTGCCCCGTCCTTCATGCGCTTCATGTGCTCAATCCTGATTACGCTCGTATCGCCTGTCGCCGTGATGAATATGTCGCCCACGGCCGCGGCATCTGCTAGGGGCATCACGCGGAGGCCGTTCATGGCTGCTTCGAGGGCCCTCGTGGGGTTGACTTCGGTGACTATTACGTTCGCGCCCATTCCCTGCGCTCTCATCGCTATTCCTCTTCCGCACCATCCATAACCGCAGACGACCAAATTTTTTCCAGCGAAAAGTACGTTGGTGGCCCTGAGTATGCCGTCCAGGGTGCTTTGGCCAGTTCCGTACCGATTGTCAAACAGGTATTTCGTGTAAGCGTCGTTGACGGCGATTATAGGGTATTTGAGGGCTCCATGTTTTTCCATGGCCCTAAGTCTTAGTACGCCCGTTGTGGTTTCCTCGGTGCCTCCCTTGACGGTTTTCAAGAGTTTTGGTCTCTTGCTGTGCATTGTGCCCACTAGGTCAGCGCCGTCGTCCAGCGTGATGTTTGGTTGGGAGTCCAGCACTTTTTGAACACATGAGTAATATTCTTCGGTAGTTTGGACGCGCCATGCGAAGACTTTGGCACCTTCCTGGGCAAGGGCAGCTGCAACATCGTCCTGCGTTGAGAGAGGGTTGGATCCACAAAGTGCAACGTTTGCTCCGGCTGAAAGGAAGGTTTCGATGAGGAAACCAGTTTCTTTGGTTACATGTAGGCAAGCGGCCAACGAAAGGCCCTTGAGAGGTTTTTCTTTGGCGAACCTGTTCTTTATTTGTGCGAGAACGGGCATGTGCTTCGAAGCCCACTCGATTTGTAAGCGTCCCTGCGGCGCCAGACCTGCGTCCTTAATCTTGAAATCTTGCATCGGCGTCTTCACTTCCTCTATGTCCATCTGCTGCATACCTTATAAAACTAGACGTCGTGGCATTCGGAGTCTTTTGCGCCCTCACAGCGATGGGAGGCTTGCTGCCTCGACGCCTTTCTTGGTTCGACGTCGTGTTGGCTTCAAGAACTCAGTGTTGCATGGATATCTCGGTTTGTCGCTATGTTTTTAACCTGTGTGCGACTCCTCTTTGTTCGGTGGGTTTCTTGCTTGAATTGAAGGTTGAGCGTGTGCGGCAGTATCTTTCAGACGTTTACAAAGGGCCAGTTGAGGTTTCTCGAATCGTTGCAATGGCCGGAACCGTGGGTTCGGCGCAATTGAAGGGGTTCGGTTATGGCGTACCCTACTTGATAGAGTTCATCGTCGGCGGGTCCGCTAGGCGGGTGGTTTTGGAAACAGTCAAGCCCGGCGGTTTTGGGCATGATAATTTTGCTGACCGTGCGGGAGTTCTGTTGATGCAGCATTCAACGTTTAACAGGCTGCCCCGACACGTGCATTCTGTTGACGTGGGCTCTTTCGCCAGCGACTGTGAGACGCTCAGGTCGCTTGGCGATTGTTGTGAGTTCTTCATCTTAACAGATTTCATCGATGGAGCACTGTACCACACCGACTTGGATAGGATTAAGGCCACTAACGCTATCAGCAGCTTGGACGAGGAGCGCTGTTTGGCCCTGTCCGATTATCTTGTAGGGATTCACTCGGTGAAGAAGAGGAATTCGCCAGGACTCTACGTTAGGTGTGTGCGTGATCTGCTCGGCCACGGCGAGGAAATCTTCGGTCTGACGGACAGCTATCCGGCCGGGTTGGATTATGTCGACGAAAAATTCTTCATCAAGTTTGAGAAAACGTGCGTGGAATGGCGATGGCGTCTCAAACACATGACTCACAGGCTGTCGCAGGTGCACGGGGACTTTCACCCTTGGAACATCATGTTCCGCCAGGGAATAGACTTCACCGTGTTTGACCGTAGCAGGGGCGAGTGGGGTGAACCCGCGGACGACGTGAGCGCCATGACCATAAACTACCTCTTCTACTCGCTGCAGTCCTTTGGGGAGATTACCGGGCCATTCAAGAACCTGTTCACGCTCTTCTGGAGAAACTACCTGAACAAGACGGGCGACCGAGAAATCCTGAAGGCGGTCCAACCATTCTATGCTTGGCGCAGCCTAGTTCTAGCATCGCCCCTCTGGTACCCGCAATTGCCGACAAAAGTGCGCAAAAAGATTCTAAAGTTTGCAACCAGAGTACTCGACTCCGAAAGCATCGACATCGAAAACGTTGAGTCCTATCTGACATAGCTTACGTGTATGGATGGAAAAACCTGCAGGATATATCGGCTGCGGTACTAAAGATTAAATATTGTTTGCCGCATACCCTTTTTGTAGGATGTGTCCAGCTTGAAGGTTGAGGCTCCCGATGATCTCCAAAAAAAGCTCAGAGAGAATGGCTACTCTGAATCCGCGGTTGACGAAATTCTAAAATGGTACAAGAAAAACAACGATAAGAAGACATGAAAGGAATCTACGTTCTCCTGATATCGATCGCCAAAAGCACTAGCGTAAGCATCGGCTCGCTTGGCAGCAGGAGCTTTCAAGAAGGCCTCTACGTCTATGTTGGCTCAGCGCAGAACAACCTAGAGAAGAGAGTAAAGCGGCACATCAAAAAGACAAAGCCAAAGTTTTGGCACATCGACTATCTGCTGGGCAGCCGACATGCAAGAGTGATAGAAGTCTTCTACAAAGAAGCTGGGAAGTTTGAGGAGTGCAGAGTTGCAAAGAGACTTTTTGAAGTGGCTACTCCGATAAGCAGCTTCGGCTCATCAGACTGTGCGTGCAAAAGCCATCTTTTCAGAATAGAAACTCACGATAACTTAAATGAGTTCACGAGTAAAATAGGGTTAAAGCCTCTCAACAGGATGATACTGATGGCGAAGACCGGCTGGTGCGTTTGGATTACCGGCCTCCCCGGCAGCGGCAAATCCACTGTTTCGAGGGCGTTGCTTAAACTTCTAGAGAAGAAGGGCTTGCACGCTCAACTGCTATCCTCCGACGCTCTGCGCAAGGTCATGACTCCGAAACCGACGTATTCGCTTGAAGAGCGAGACTCGGTCTATTCCACGCTGGCGTACATCGCCGAGCTTCTAACGCAAAACGGCGTCAACGTGGTGATCGATGCGACTGGCAATCTAAGGCGCTACCGCGACCACGCTAGAAAGAGAATTTCATCGTTCGTCGAGGTTTATCTGGAATGTCCATTAGAGACTTGCGTGCAGCGCGAAGGCGCAAGGACTGGAACTTACAACGCGCCGAGGCGAATCTATGAGCAAGCTAGAAAGGGCAAAGCGCCGACCGTGCCGGGATTGGGACAACCATACGAGCCGCCGCCCGACCCTGAGATAACCTTAGAAACGACGAAATATCCGCCTCTTGAATCTGCCCGGAAAGTTTTGGAGAAGATACTACAGAGCTGAAGCTGACGGACAGAGCTTGCCCAGTCACGAATGCTTGACATAGTTGAGAACGGCTTCCGCCTGTTCTTTTGAAATTCGCTTGCTTCCCAAAAGAGAGTTGACAATTTCAGATATCCTTGCGAGCGCATGGACTCTATAGCCTGCTTTCTCAAGATTTTCTCTTCCGCCTTGCTCCCTGTCGACGACGACCAAGATGTTTTCAACTTTGGCCCCCAACTGTTCGAGGGGTTTGATTCCCTCCAGCTTGGACAACCCCTCGCTGACAACGTCATCAAAGAACAGCACGTGATCATCTCTCACAACTTCTGCGCCAGCAATTCTTCCAGTCGCTCCGTAAGTCTTCTCTTCTTTCCTCACCACGATGCATGGTAAACCTGTTCGGCAGCCTATGCTTCCCAAGAGCAGGGCACCTTTAAGCTCAATCGAGGCAAGCTTGTCTATTCTGGTTGAGGCTGCAAGTCGCTTCACGGTATTCGAGGCGATATCCGCGACGGTGCAGAGATCCTCCGGAGATGCAAGTAGGCATGCCAAGTCAATGTAGTACGGGCTAAGAGCCCCGGACTTGATGCGAAAACTGCCAAACTTCAAGCAGCCCGACCTGTAAAGAGCATTCCCAATTTCAGGCGCGACGTCGGACATGTCATCCCCTCAGAAGCGTAGGCATGCTGGAATTTAACAATTTTCCGAAAGCTCATAGTGAAGCGCCTAAATCTGGCTAGACGAGAGAGGAATCTTGCTGGCGTAGTTGTGAACCCGAATAGAGTTTTATATCCCGAATCAGTTCATGGTTAGTTGGTGTTTGCCAAAAGGCAGTATGGGTTTGAATCTCAGCGGCTGAACTGTTAGGATGGTGAGCGTTGGTGACTGCACACAAGCGTGGGAGGAGTCGGAAACACAGTTGGATCGAATTCCAGAATCTTGAGAATGATGTCTCTTCTGAAGCTCAATACTTGAGGTGGGCAAGTGTTAATAACCCCGCATTAGCTGAGCGTGCACATTCGGGCTGCCAACACTGTGGCGGAAAAAACTTTAGGCTCAGACACGACAAGAAGTTTGAGAATATCCGGTTCTATTGTCCAGACTGCGGCTTCGAAACTTCCTTCCACATAATACACCCCAAGAAGAGTCTGAATTCCATTGAAATTTATGATACAAGAGGCATTCTGATCGGCGTAAAGAGTGTCGATGACTACCACATCAAGACAAGTCGAGAGAACGCTGACTCGCGAGTGATGATCGCAGAGCAAAAACTAGACCTCGGAGGAGAATGGTTCGACGGCGTCTCAGGTACAAATTCACAATCTCGATACCTGACCCGCGAGGAAATTCTGAAACGAATCGAAAACCGCAGAATGAGAAGACTCATGGAAGCTGCCCTTGAGGAAATCGAACGGGAAGAACAAGAAGACCGTACTCTATCCCTCAAAGCCGCCATTTCAAAAAAACGATACACAGACTGATTTTCTGTAATGTATAATGAGGAAAGGCAAAGGAACAATCCTCTTGCCAGGAACATCGCCTTTTTTTCACGAGTTTGTTGTACGCGTTGGCTATTTGAATCCTTACTAAGTAACACTATCTCTTTCAGCTCACTTCAATGACGCAACACGATAAAACAGGTTTTTCCGAGGGAGCAAACTCCAATGCGGGAGTCTCTGCAAAACCACCTGTGCCAAACAAGCCTACGACGAATCAAGTCTTTTCAAGACGAATCCAGTCGAAACAAGTCGAACAGAGTCATTTCAAGTCGAAACAAGTCGAAACAAGTCGTGGACCAAGCCTAATCCACGCCTGAAAACAAAAAAACAGCCCAAAACACCATCATCCAAAAACAAAACCGGCACAGAACGGCAGACGAACCGAAAAAGACATAAATACTCTCCCGTCTTCTGTGTTAAAGCACATTAAAAAACGGGTGAAACACCAAGCCAAATGCTGCCTACTCAGGTAGCATCACTGATTTGCTGTTCTCATTCCAAACAGACACCAAAGTGGGAAACCGATGGGCCACAGGAAAACACACGCTCCCAGACATGGTTCGCTCGCATATTTGCCTAGGAAACGCGCCGAGCATCTGTTGGCAAGAATGAACTTTTGGCCGCCGACAGAGGCGGAAACGCCGAGACTTCTAGGCTTCATAGCTTACAAGGCGGGAATGACTCACGTGTTCGCCATCGAGGACAGCAAGCGATCACCCGACTTTGGAAAGGAAGTTATCCGCGCCGCCACGGTTCTGGAAACCCCACCGCTCCTCATATGCGCCACTAGGGCGTACACCCGAAACGTGGACGGTTTGCGCAGTCTCACCGAAGCATGGGTCAAAAATCCACCAGAAAGCCTCGAACGAGTGTTCACGTTGCCCGAAAACTTCAAGGCCGAAGAAGGCCTGAAGAGGATTGAACAAGACCTGGCCAAAGTGGCGAAGATACGCGTTGTCGCAGTCACTCAACCTCAAGAGACTAGACTCTCAAAGAAAAAACCCGACGTTGCGGAGATAGAGCTGGGCGGAGGAACAGTTCAGCAACAATTCGAGTTTGCGAAGAACCTTATGGGCAAGGCTGTTACCAGTGCCGAGATCTTCAAGGAAGGCCAATACGTGGACGTAGCTTCCGTGTCGACAGGGAAGGGATGGCAGGGTCCAGTGAAGCGTTGGGGCGTCACGATACTTCAGGCGAAGGGAAGAAAAACCAAAAGAGGCATTGCAACGCTTGGTCCGTGGAATCCACATCATGTGATGTACAGCGTCGCAAGAGCTGGACAGATGGGCTATCACCAAAGAACGGAGTACAACAAGCGCATCCTCAAGATCGGCAAGGATGGCAAGGAAGTGACGCCGAAGGGCGGTTTTTTGAGGTACGGTCTTGTCCGCGGGTCGTACGTCATACTTGCGGGGAGCATAGCAGGCACTGAGAAACGTCCAATACGGTTGCGCTTTCCGGCTCGCCCACCGACGAATGTCGCTGGAGAACCGCCGCAAATCACGTACGTTTCACTCGAGTCGCCACAAGGAAGATGAAAGGTGAGATCTAGTGGTGAAAAGAGTGGCGAAGGTTCTGAGCCTGGAAGGGAAAGCAACTGGGAAGGTTGAGCTTCCGAAGGTTTTTGCAACACCGTTGAGGCCTGACGTCATAAAACGAGCGGTTCTAGCTTTGCAGTCGAACAGGATCCAACGACAGGGCAGGGATCCTATGGCTGGGAAAAGAACTTCGGCAGAATCGCGCGGTACGGGTGGAGGGATTGCTCGTATTCCAAGGCGCAAAGGCCCGGGAGGAGAGGCAGCTTTCGCTCCGGGAACCGTCAGCGGTAGACAAGCTCATCCACCGAAGTCAGAGAAGAACATTATCAAGAAGATCTCGAAAAAGGAAAAGCGCCTGGCTCTGCTTTCGGCGATAGCTGCAACAGCGTCAAAAGAGGTTGTTGCTTCACGGGGTCATCATATTGAGGATGTCGCAGAGATACCGTTGGTAGTGACCAACGATTTTGAGAGTCTCACCAAGACGAAGGATGCAGAGGCAGCTTTCATACACTTAGGAATCTTGTCCGAAATCTTCAGGGCAAGGGAGGGCAGGAGAGTCCGTGCCGGAAGAGGCAAGAGCAGAGGGAGGAAACTGAAGAGGGCTGTCGGACCTCTCGTGGTGGTGGCTGAGAACAAGGGGATACTTGAGGCCGCAAGGAACGTCCCTGGTGTGGATGTTGTGACTGTTGCTGATCTGAACGTTGAACTGCTTGCTCCGGGCACGCATCCTGGACGGTTAACAGTGTGGACGAGCAATGCGATTGAGAGACTTGGCGAGATTTACGGTAAAGGAGAACGGGAATAATGGATCCTTATGAAGTTGTTCTCTACCCGTTGATGACTGAGTCCGCGAGTCTGAGGGTTGAGAAAGAGAACAAGCTGGCCTTCGCAGTCAGTTTGAAAGCGACTAAAGCCGATGTTAAGAGGGCCGTTGAAGAATTGTACGAAGTGAAGGTTGAAAGCGTTAACACTCTGGTAACTCCGAGTGGAGAAAAGAAGGCCTTCGTTAAGCTTCACCCAGATTACAAGGCGGCTGATGTGGCGATTAAGCTTGGAATACTCTAACCTTGCATGGCGGGTTGACTGATGGGAAAAAGAATTCGTGTTCAAAGACGCGGGCGCGGCGGTTCCACGTTCCGCGCTTCAACTCACAAGAGAGTTGCTCCGGCGAGGTACCCTTCAAAAATCGGGCCGAAGGAAAACTTTGAGGCAGCAATCAAAGGCGTGATTGAAGAGCTTGTGCATGATCCGGGAAGGGGCGCACCTCTTGCTCTAATAAGGTTCGAGAACGGCGAAACATGTTACACCGTCGTTCCTGAAGGGGTTTACACAGGCTTACAAATCCAGATTGGCGGAAGAGCCCCTGTTGACGTTGGCAACATCCTTCCGGTTGGAAAAGTGCCGGAGGGCACCATGATATGCAACATTGAACTGCGCCCGGGAGACGGTGGCAAACTCTCGCGATCTTCAGGAGCATACGCAACGGTGGTGAACCATACTCCGCAGGGAACTATGGTGAAGCTTCCGTCTGGAAGAGCAAAATACATTGCTGACCACTGCAGAGCGACAATCGGCATAGTTTCAGCGTCCGGAAGAACAGATAAACCTTTTCTGAAGGCAGGTGCAAAATTCCATTTAATGAGGGCACGAGGGCGCAAATATCCGAGGACGAGCGGTAGAAAAATGGTTGCTGCAGTGCATCCTTACGGGAGCAGCAAGAGAAGCTCGCGGAAAGCGACGACGACCTCTCACGGCGCTCCACCAGGCCAGAAGGTCGGGCTGATTGCGGCTAGAGGAACAGGAAGGAAAGCAAAGAGTGCACGTGAAAAAGAAAAGATGAGTAGACAAGCAGAAGATTTATAGCATTAAGAACCACGGATCAGGTGAAGAAGAATGCCCAAAGATTTTATGTATCGCGGGTTGACGCTCAATCAGTTGCAGAGTATGTCGATGGACGAGTTCATCAATCTGCTCCCTTCAAGGCAGAGGAGAAGCCTCCATCGCGGCCTGCAGCCAGAACAGAGGATACTGCTTGAAAAAGTGAGGAGGTCGATGGAAGAACTCAGAAAGGGAGGAAGCCCAACCGTCAAGACACACGTTAGAAACATGATTATCCTCCCTGAAATGGTGGGCATTGCGATACATGTGCATAACGGAAAGGAATTCGTTCAAGTGGAGATAAAGCCGGACATGATTGGACACTATCTCGGGGAGTTTGCGGTCACGAACAAACCTGTCAGACATGGAACCCCGGGCATCGGAGCCTCGCGTTCTTCGATGTACGTACCCCTGAAATAACTTTAATGACTTTGTCCTTCCATTGCATTAAGCGCTGTAGTCTCTGCCAGAGGGTTTTTCGGCAGCTTTTGTTTCAGTTATCTGCGGCAGTGGGATAGGCGGCGGGATGCTTATTGTTCTGGAAATCAACACGGATTCGATGAACGCGACGTTTGAAACTGATTGTACGATAGTTGGCGGAGGAGGTTTCTTTTCTTCGAAGTCCTTGTATATTTTGTCAATCTCAGTCTTGTCGCCCATCACGTAAGCCTTTCCCTTCAGGTTTATCTGTGCTACCGAAGGATTGTAATTAATTGTAAGCACAAAGGGGACCTCAAGAGAATCATCTGGTTTCTTCTCCATACCTGTTAAGTTAAGGTTGGTGTTTATCTGCACGGCTGGCATGGGTTTTCTTATGTCCAGAAAACGTTCTGCAGAAACGTTCGATATGGAAACGTTCACGCGGATCATCTTACTCATCAACGGAGAACATTCAAGCCTTCGGTTGATTTAAAGCTGTTCATTCTTTAGCAGGTTTGTACTTTGTAAATCCACAGTGTCCGCATGTGTACCTGTTGCCATGATCGGCCATGAAGTAGCCCGGTCCACAACGTTCGCACGTGGGACGAAGCCTGGTGACCTTGTCGCTCTCAACTTTGTACAGCTTGAAGACACCCTTCTCTTCTTTCTTCTTTTTCTCAGGTTTCGGTGCCTTTTCAACCTTTGCTGGCTTTGGCTCTTCCTTCGGCGCTGCCACGGGCGCTTCTACCGCTACCTTTTTGGTCTCCTTCTTAGGCGGTTCTCCTTTCTTGGGCTCTTCTCCCTTCTTCGGTTCCTCTTTCTTTGGTGCCTCTTTCTTCTCGGCTTTCTTGGACATGGTCTACTTCTGCTCCTTTGCTTCTTCTTTGGGCTTTTCAGGCGGTACGTTCCTTTTTACAATGTATTCAGGTTCAATAAGCTTTGCTTGCTCAATGGATTCGTAGAGGTTTGCGGCTCCTGCTGCTGTATGTGTGCCCGTTTTGGTCTCGAACTTTTTTATGAAAACCAACTCGACGTTCGATTTCAAGGCGGTGGCCACTGCTCTTCTTACTTCAAGTCTGGGCGGAGTGCTCCCGGTGGAGTGGTCCACATCAAATTGTATCTCCTTCCTTTTCAGCAGCGGGTTTTCTTTCTGTGATGTTATCTTGATTTCCATGAGTTTTCCTCGTGCGGTGTTGACTTGATGCGATGCCTCTTATTTAGTTTTTCGAACCTTTTTCCATGGCTTTGAGGAGTTCTGATATCTTTGTCTTCTTGTCCTGTGTGACTTTGACGACTACGATTCCTTCGTGGGGTTGACCGTAAAGGACGAACGAGTCTTGTGTGGCATTCATGATAGCGATCAGCGTCAGCAAGTCTTCTTCACCTTCAACAACTATCTTCGTGGGCTGACTACTCTGCAAAGCTTCTTGAATTGCTGCAATCGCTTCTTCAGTTATCGTTCCCTGCGGATTCTTGACGTGGAAGGCTTTTTCTATCCCAAGCGGCTTCGGTTGAACATTCTTCCTCATACATTTATTGTCTATTATTGACAATTTCACGAGAATATGACTTTTGGCCAGGTTTTCTGAGACAGTGTCTCCGACGGCTATAATGCTGGGTGGGTGCTCCGCATTCACCATCTCAATGAACCTATTTGTAGTTTCAGTGAATGAGCCCCGAATAAGTGTGCCCAACGGTTGTTTGAGTTTTGCGCGCAGTTCCGGCGTCAAGTTGTATTTAATGGGCATTTATCTAACCTTTAGGGCGTAACGTCCTTTCTCTTTGATCCCCATGGCTTTTGCAATCGCCGAGTTCTCCGGGTCGAAAACTATGACCAGCCCACCGAAATCGTCGCTTAGGGTTGCCGTTTTGCATTTGGGGCAAGTGTTTTCTTTCGTCAGAAAGTGGCACGTGGCGCATGCTTTTTCGCTCATTTAGTTTCGCCTTTCTTAGGGGCTGTAATTTCCTGTTTCTGTGCGGGCTTCTTCTCCGCGGCCTCTTTGTTCTTCTGCAAATCGTATTCAATCCAGTCCAGTTTGCCTAGGAAGGGCTGTCTGGCTGTTACGCCTATTTTTCCGGAGCTTCCTGCTTTGCCGAGTGAAACTGCCGTTATGCGGACTCGAACTTGGTCGCCGCTCATGAGTTTTCGCCGGGATTCTTTGCCCAGCAGGACGCCTTGTTTCTCGTCGTATGAGATGAAGTCATCCATTAACTGGGAAACGTGAAGCAGGGCGTCGATGGGTCCTATGCGGACGAAGGCGCCAAAATCGGCTATTTCCACAACTTCGCCTTCTACGACTTCCTGAATCTTGGGGTAGAATGTTAGCAGTGAAAAGTTGACTTTGTGAAATGTGGCGCCGTCTCCTGGGATTATTTTCCCTATTGGGCTAACTTTTACGTCGACTACGGCGATGACGTAGCCCAGTTCTTCGTCTACGTTTCCTTCGTATTTTGTTTTGACTTGTTGAAGGCCCACTGCTTCAAGTGGGTTGCCGAATGTTTCGGGCGGAATTCGAATTGTGTCTTCTAGGGTTATAAGTTTAAACAGGGGTTATAGCCTCCCGTCAATTTCCAGACGTGACTTTTGCCTCACATAGATAACTGGCACATTTATATTTCTTAGCTTCTCTCTGAGTTCTTTGTCGTTGGTGAAAACTGGGCAGTTCCATCTGCGGGCTGTTTGAAAGATTATGTCGTCCGGCGAAGCTGCTTCTTCTTTTACGGCGACTATCATGCATTTTTCAGCGAGCTTGAGAGCGTATGATGCTGTTTTCCTCGTTTGGGGAGAGCCTTCCCTCGCGAGTCTTTCTAACTCCTTTTGAATCGGTTTGAGAAGCACAGGCTCAAAGTTTCTGTTAAGCAGTGTTTTCAACTCTTGAAAAATATCTATCTTAAGTTGAATTGGAACGAACAGTGCGTTTGAGTCTAGAATTACTCTTGTGGTTCTTTTTGTCGGTGTGGGTTTCGTTGTCATGCTAGTGTATCTTTCCGTAGCCTATGAGTCTCCATCTGCCGGCGATTTTTCTGCTCAGTGCGACTCTTGAGGCGGTTTGTGCGCAGACTGGGCGTGTGAGTTTGATGAGAACGGTGTCTTTTCTTATTGAAGCCACTTTTCCAACGGTTATGGCTGCGCCAACGTGCAGGAGTAGGGTTTCGTTCATGGATATTTCTTCTATTTTCATGAGTTCTTTTGTTCCGACTGCACGGTCGAGGATTTGTGTTTCTAGCGTCAACTCTGTGAGGTTCGGCGGGAGCATGCCTGTTTTTCCAGCGATGTTTCCTGTCAGTCCGTCTGCTTTCGAGTACGAAGGGTCTAGGAGCGTGCCTACGCCTACCAGGCCTCCGCAGTGGGCTTCTTCAACTCTTTTTCCTCCGGCTTGCAGACTGACTATTTCGCTGGTCAAGGGCACGTACGTGTTTTTTCCTTCGGCCGCTATGCCGGGGCGGATTTCGAGTTCGTCTCCGATCTTGAGTTTTCCCTCAAGTATGGTGCCTCCGACGATTCCGCCTTCGAGTTTGTCGATGGTGGTGCCTGGTTTGTTTATGTCGAATGAACGGACGACGTACATGAATGGAGGTTTTGTTTCGTCTCTTTTGGGTGTCGGCATGAGTTCTTCCATGGCTTGGAGGAGGATGTCTATGTTTACTCCTCTTTGTGCAGAGATTGGTATTATCGGGGCGTCTTGGGCGACTGTTCCTTTTACGAAGTTTTTGATTTCAGTGTAGCTTTGGTGTGCTCTTTTTTCGTCGATGATGTCGATTTTGTTCTGGACGATGATGATGTTTTTTATTCCGATAACGTTGGCTGCGGCTAGATGTTCTCTTGTTTGGGGTTGGGGGCATGGTTCGTCTGCGGCTATGACGAGTATGGCTCCGTCCATGATTGCGGCTCCCGACAGCATGGTGGCCATGAGGGCTTCGTGTCCTGGTGCGTCGACGAAGCTGACTGCTCTTTCGAAAACTGCTTTTGAGCTGCAGGCGGGGCAGACTGGTTTTGTCGTGTAGTTTTTGGGCGGTTGGCAATTTGGGCATTTGTATACTGGCATGTCGGCGTAGCCTAGCTTGATTGTTATGCCTCTCTTGAGTTCCTCGCTGTGTCTTGAAGCCCAGACGCCTGTGAGTGCCTGCACCAGCGTTGTTTTGCCATGGTCAACGTGGCCCATGGTTCCGATGTTGATTTCGGGTTGATGCGGTAGGACTGTGGATTTTTCGCTCATAACTTGTTTTTCCCACAAATGTTTTTTCGAATTATTGTAGGAATAAATGTGCGAGTTAATAAATGTTACACAGCATAAAGAGGGGAGACGGCGAGTCTTTTCAAACATTAGGGAGCAGTTTTGCGCCAGAAAATGTGAAACAAGCCACAACTGTGAAGATTGTAGGAAAATCTCCCCAAGCGACGTAGATGAAGCCTTAGTGTCGATGCGTGTGAAAGAAAATTTGGGATGATGTTGAAGTCTGGAGGTTAAGTTTTTGGTGCGGCAGGATGCTGGGCTGTGGTTGGTTTTGTCTTTTGTTCCTCTTTCTGCGGCGTTGTTTTTTCTTCTTTCTTTTCTTTGGGTTTTTTGGCTTCCTTGGCTTGTTTTGATTTTTCCGTGATTTTCATGTTTATCTGGACGATTTCGTCGGTTATGACGTTGCCGCGGATTGTTTTGCGTTGCCTGGCTCCTTCGTTTGTTGGGATGAAGCCGACTCCTCCGCTTAGGACGATTCTGCGGCGGACGCCGCCGTGGACGCTGGGTCTCATGGGGAAACCGTCCTTGTCTGAGCCTCCCGTGATTTGGGCTTTGTGTCCTGGCAGTTCGATTATTGAACCGTCTATGACTTCGCCAATTTTTCTTCCGATGAGCGGGGCTGCACGAGCTTCTTCAAGTTCTACGGCTTTGGACGTTCCGGCTTCGGGGTCTGAAACGATTACTTTGAACTTTGCCATTGTAGCTGAACTCTCCAGCAGTGCTATGAAAGTTGGGTGTCTCTCTTTTAAGAGTTGTGCGTTCAGGTTCTGTCAAATAGTTGGCGGTTCCGGAGGAGCGGGGCGTGCTTCGGGATGGCCCCCCTTCTCTGTTGGTAACAACCGTGGTAATGTTGTGTGGTAACAATTTATGAAGAAATTCTAGATGAAAGCGTCTTTCTTTGGGCGGGTGCTGTGTTTTTTGGTAACAGCCGTGGTAACAATGTCTGGTGCCGAGTAGCCGAGCGCGGTGAAGTTTTTCGCAGAATTGCTCGAGCGGTCTATCAAAGGCTCGGAAAGCGTGTTTCTTCGGACAATTTGGCCGTGCGATTTTGACTCAATATAAAAGAATCTAAGAACCCGTATATGTTGGTTAGATATCAAAACAGATCTTTGATGAATGTAAGTTTTATATAGCCTTGCATCATTTAATAATGGCAAGGTGCGTCATGCGAGTCCTTTCCCCGTTAATTTCAACGCAGAATTTTTCTGCAGCATGACGCATCCCACCACTTCTGAAATGTTCATAATTGGTTTTCTCTTTTTCATGCTGCTCTGGTCGTGGCTTGTTGAGTTGTTTTTGTTCCAATGTTAATTCATTTTCATTAATGTTCGAAGCCTTGACCGGTTTCGCTGAGGCGGATGGGTTGTTGTGGGTTAACCGTCGTTTGTTGCTGGTGGGATGGGTAAAAGTTTTAATCTTGCTTTGAAGGTTTTCTGGCTATGTGGCGGATAGGGTTCTTCTTTCATGAAATGGGCTTCGGATTATTGTCCATTTTTCTGCCGCTTTATCTAGTTAGTATCGACAAGGTCCATGGGTTGTACTATGTTGGCATAATCACGGGTATAGCGCTGTTCGCGGCTATGCCTGCCTCTTTCCTGTGGGGTTACTTGTGCGACAAGACGCGGCATTATAAACGTTTTATTCTTCTTGCGTTTTTGGCTGTTAGTGTTCTGTTGAGCTTGTTTGCTTTTACAACGGACATTGCTTTGCTAATTTTGATATATGCGCTGGTGGCGATTTTTCATGCTGCTCACGAGGCTCCCAAGAATGTTCTGATTTCGGAGTTGTATTCGCATAAGGATTGGGAGAAGAATTTTGCTTTCTATGAGGGGTTCACGGAAATTGGGACGCTGATCGGTTTGGTGTTGGGCTTTTTTGCTTCGTTTTACAGCTTTGGGGCGGCGAACACGCTTTTTTTGGTTGCGGGGCTTAATTTCGTGGCTTTTGTTCTGTCTGCAATATTCGTTGTGGATCCTCCGATGATATTTGAGAGGAGCTTGGTGAGCATGGAGAAGCGAGTTAGTTTCGCGTCAAGCGGTATTTTTCTTGCTTCCAGAATGATGGACGGCAAGGGTCTTAATGAGAGGTTGAAGACTGAGAATGTGGCTGCGTTCTGTTGTGCGCTGGCGCTTTTTTCATTGGCTACGAACATACTCTTTACGCCTCTGCCAATTTTCATCAGTAAGAATCTTGCGATGTCGTCGGCGATTGTTTTTGCAGTTTTCATTTTGAATTCCGGTGGGGGAGTAGTAGGGTACGTGTTCGCTGGCCGCAAGACCGAAACGTCTGGTGGTGGATCGCGCGTGTGGGGCATCATTCTAGCTCGTAGCCTGCTTACTCTCTTGTTGATTGCGGCCTTGGTGAAATCATCGTTCAGCGTGTTTTTGACTGTGGGGGTTCTAATCTTGATGGGGTTGTTGGCTGCAGTCTTTACTGTGCGTATTGAATCTTTGTTCATGGAGCTCATACCGCCTGGCAGGGCTGGTTTGATCAATGTTTTGATGGGCATCGGCGCTGCGGTTGGTTCTCTTGCGGGTCCATTTGTCGCGCAGGCTTTCGGTTTCTTTCAGGTTTTCCTAGTCGCTGGAGTAATCTTTTTGGCGGCTTTTGTCTCCTTCTTGGTGTTCTGACAAAATTGTGAAAAAGAAAAAGAGTGGTGGATGGGTTTATTCGACGTGTACTCTGAAGAGGTCTATGTCTTCTCTCATTTCTGGTGTTGTTTCGAGGAAGTCTCTTACTGCGCGTTCGATGTCTTTTGACTGGGTTATGTATCGGCCGACGATAATTATGTCTGCGCCTTTCTGTAGGGCTTCGCGGGCTGTTTCGGGCACTATTCCACCTGCCACGGCGATGAGGAATTTTTTGTCTTTGAAGGTTTGGCGTATTTCGGGGATGATTTCCATTCCGTGTGTTCTTCCTGTTTCTTGGTCTATTCCTCTGTGCAGGATTATTATGTCTGGGAATTCTTTGAGGGACTTGAGTTTTTTGAGGGGGTCTTCGACGTTGAGCATGTCCACGACTCCGTATGTTGCCAGTCTCTTCGCTTCGTGGACGAAGGCGTCGATTGTTTCTGCTGGTGCGAGTCCGGAGGCTACGACGGCGTCTGCGGTTTCGTCGTAGGCGAGGTCGACTTCGACTTTTCCAACGTCTAGGGTCTTCAGATCGGCAACGAAGAACATGCTCTTGGCTCCTTCTCTGAGTTCGTTTATCACTTTTGTTCCGTATCTCTTGATGAGCGGGGTGCCTACTTCGATGATTATTCTGTCGCTTCCAGGCAGCTGAGCTATGATTCTCTTTGCGCTTTCCAGTTCGGGGTTGTCGAGTGAAATTTGCAGGTAGGGTGGTCTCCATAAGCGCGGAACTTTGAATCCCATTATCGGATGTTTGCCTCTGTCCTTGTCGTAGAGTATTTTCTCCAGCGGCGGATATTTTGCTAGGGCTCGTTTCAGGGCCAGTTTGGTGGCTCCGTAATTGTAGTGGTATATCTTTCGAAAGTCGGTTGCTGCTGGGTGGACGAAGACACTGCACACGATGACCCAATCGTCTATCTTTTCGGGTGGAATTATTCCCTCTTCTACCGCGTCTGCGACAGCCTTGGCTACGGCGGCTTGGGCGGGTCCGAAGATTTTGTTTACGTCTTCCATGTTTTTGGCCGTGACCTTGGGGACGAGGAGCGTGTGCGGCTTGGGTGGGAGGTTGGGGCGTATGACGGCCAGTAGCGGGGTGTGCCCTGCCGAGAGAGTGCACATGCCTTGGGCGAAGGCGTTTCCGACGGGTCCGTTCTTGTCGCCTAGGAGGAGGTCGATGTGTGCGACTTCGTTGCCTTCTCCGACGAGTGCTTCGCCGATGAGGTAGACTTTTCCAGTTGCGTCGCCGTATGTCGACGGGGTTTCTGTCGGGATGGCGTCTGATACTTCTTTGAAGTCGACGTTAAACTCTTTGAGCCAGGCGTAGAGGGTGTCTCTGTGTATGTTTAAGGCTTCGGCTGTTCCGAGGATTGTCGGTTTTGTCGGTCTGGGTTTTGGGGCGCCGCGGTCTTCTGCAGATTTTTTGGCGGCTTCTAGGAGCATGTCGACAAACTCTTCTCTAGTTTCAGGTTTTTTAACATTGTGTTCCGACATTTGACTATTCACACCGCTATTTGCTTTCGTAAGTGGTATTTAAAACTGTCGGAGTGTGCGCGAGAAAATGTTAGATGTGTAGGTGATTCGGCGTTTAGGTGTCGAGTGTTGCTGAGTGTTGTAAAGTTTTCGGCATGTTAGCGGCAGTGTCTGTTGGTGCGCTGGGCAAGTTGGGTTTTGCTTGATGCGTGCCCTGTGCGTTGTACGTGGATGGCTGGGTTGTTGTGCTGTTTGGTTGCTGTTTTTGTGCGGATGCTGGTTTGGTATCGTTAAGGCTATATACTTTGAGTTGTTGTTAGTGGGGTAAAACTGGTTTGTGGAGCTGGTTTTGTGGATTGGGAGGGGCCTGCTTGTCTTCTTGTTGTTGTGTTAGGTGTTGTCTTGTTCTTGTATGGGGCTAATTTTTATATTGGCGTCGCGGGTTGGGCTGGAGTTTATTTGTTTGTCGGCGGGATCGTCGCTTATGTGTTGTTGAGGGTGTTTTTGTCTCCGGCGAGGGGTGGGTCTGATCAGAAGTCGTAGAGTTGTGAGTATTTTTCGTTGAGATAGTTTAGGTAGGGTTTTACGTTTATTTCTGTTCCTGTGATTTTTTTGATTAGCTCAGCTGGGTCGTAGAGGTTTCCTTGGCTGTGGACGTTTTTGGTGAGCCACGTTCTTGTTTGGTTGAGGTCTCCCTTGGCTACTTGTTTTTTCCAGTCTGGTAGGGTTTTTTCCATTGTTGTGAGTAGTTGTCCGTCGTAGATGTTGCCGAGTGCGTAGGTTGGGAAGTATCCGTATAGGCCGCTGGCCCAGTGGGTGTCTTGCATTAGGCCTTCGGAGTCGTTTTCGATTTTTATGTTTAGGTATTCTTTGTATTTTTGGTTCCATATTTCGGGTAGTTCTTTGACGGTTATTTTGTCGGCGAAGAGGTCGCGTTCGATGTTGAATCTTATGATTATGTGTAGGCAGTAGGTGACTTCGTCTGCTTCGACGCGGATTTTTGAGGGTTTGACCTGGTTTATGGCGTGGACGAACTTTTCCAGGCTCAGGTCTGAGAGGGTGGGGTTGGCGGTTTGTTTGAGTTTTGGTAGGAAGTGGGTCCAGAAGGCTTTGGATCGGCCTATGATGTTTTCGATGAAGCGGGATTGGGATTCGTGGAAGCCGCTTGAGACGGCGTTGCCGATGGGTTGGTACATCCATTGTTGTTTTATGTTTTGTTCGTATATAGCATGTCCTGCTTCGTGGAGGACGCTGAAGATTGAGGATGCGAACATGCTCTCATAGTAGTGTGTTGTTATTCTGACGTCGTCGTAGTATCCCGTGGTGAACGGATGCTCGGTTGGGTCGATTCTGCCTCCTGCGTGTTTTGATGTGACGTCGTAGCCTACGGTTTCTGCTAGAGCCACTGCGATTTTGTATTGCACAGGTATGGGTACTTTGTGTTTCAAGACGGTCATGTCTGGCTGGTTGGGTGCGGTTTCGCATTTGTTTAGGAGTTTGACTAGTCCTGTTCTGAGTTCGTTGAAGATTTTTGTTATCTGTTTAGCCGTCATCTTGGGTTCGTAGATGTCTATCATGGCGTCGTATGGTGTTGCTGTTTGTTTGGCTTTCATTAGGATGTGTGCAGCTTTCTTTTGGAATTCGACGAGTTTTTCGAGTTCGGGCCTGAACATCGGGTAGTTTTTGGCGGCTTTTGCCTTTTTCCACGTGTCGATTGCTATGGCCTGCTGTTTTGCGATGGCGGCGACGAGTTCTTCCGGTAGCTTTGTCTGTTCGTCGTAGCGTTTCTGGATGAGGTGGATGTTTCTCTTCTGCATATTGTCGAGTTTGTCGTGTTGTGGGCTTCGTTTGATGTTTTGGAGCAGTTTTCCGATTTCTGGATCCGTGCTCATCTTGTGTTCGATTACGCTGAGCAGTGAGAGCTGTTGGCTGCGGAGGTTGATGCCCTTGGGAGGCATCATGGTTTCCATGTCCCAGCCGACGATTGATTCTGCTGACATTAGAATGGCGAGTTCTTTGGCTTTCTCCATGAGCCTGTTATAATCTGAAATGAGGTTTCTGGGCATGAGTTTTCACCTTTATCTTGAGAAGACTATTGGATTGGGTGGAGCTTGTATTTGAGTTTTAAGTTCGGACATCTTGCAAGAATGGGACTCGTGCGGGGGCCCCGCCTTTTTTTCTTTACATCAGATGTAATGTTGTGATGTAATGGATCCACATGTGTGTCCATGTTGGATCCGAAAGTTATCAGAAGTGAGGGTTGGCACGCGTGTTGAATGCGATTTGCCTTCTGTGTCATGTTTTTATATTAAATGTGGTTGCCGGATTTTGATGGTGAACGGTGCCCCCCCGCCTTTTTTTCTTTACGTCTGTTGTAATGTTGCTTTGTAATGTGTAAGCGTAAATTTCCATGTATCGTGCAGTGTTCCGAAAAAAGGGCTTGTTAGTGAATCATTTTCTTTCTGGTCCTGGAGATGCGTAGAGGGTACCTGCCCAGAATCCTCTATTCCAAATTTGTTTTTTCTGTTTTCTTTCCCAATTCGAAATAAGATCAATCCGAGTCGCAAAGAGGGCGAGGAGAAGCGGATACATGAAACTGAATTTTTGCATTTCTCCTGCTAATCCAAAACTGAGAGCAAGGTACAAAATAGGTGACACAATGACAATAGTCGCTAGCAAGGCGAATGCTAAATACTTACGAGTCAGTCGGAATTAAACCAGGCCGAAGACGACACCGAAACCGCTTAAGAGAATGTGAAATCCATACATCCCAAGAAATGTGAGACATCCAAAAGCCCAAACCAGAAGCGCAACGACGTCCAAGAAGACAACTCTAACTTCCATTCTTCTGGTTCCCCTCATACCTAATTCGATGAGCCATTTTTGAAGCTCTTTCCCTTTTAGAGTTTGCTATAGCAATCAGCCCGCGCGTTAATGTGGACAGGAGGGGCAGGCGCGCGATGGAAAAGGGTGCTAGGTTGGCGTGTTCGAATTTTAGGATGCAGTGTTTGCTCTTTGTCGAAGATCGGTGCACATGTGGCAGATGTTGCAGTATCCTTCGGGTTTTGGTTCGACATTTCTGCTTTTTGCCCATTCTATGAGCCCCAGCATGCCTTTTTCGAGTATTGTTTTGGCTTCGGGAATTTTGTGGGGATCGTAGTTTTCTAGGATGTCGGTGATGTCTTGGGTGAAGGCGTTTCCGATGAGGAAGTTTTCGCAGACGGTGACTCTTCCGTCTGGTTCTATCGAAATTGTCCTGACCCGATCGAGCGGTTCCGTGTAGGGTGTGTCGCCGCATTTTCCCTTCGGCACGGGTGTTCTGGGTGGAAGGAATTCTGTTAGGGATGAAAGGGCTCTGCCTCTGGGCTGGACGTTGTTTCCTTCGCTCTCTTCAACGTTCAGTTTGCGAAGCTCTTGCAGGATTGTTTTGGTTCTGCGGTTGTATTTGTTTTCATGGTTTTTGGACACGATCCAGCAGGGATTCCAGCATACGCGTTCGATTCCTGCTTCAACGGCCGATGCTGCAGCCCTCTTGACAATCTTCAATGGAACAAATTGCTGATGAAAGCAATCAACCGAAATTGAAACCACGTTAACGCCGGATTTCGCGAGTTTATGAGCGATTTCGTCGATTTCTTCTGTTTTTGTTGCCCAGAGTCCGTTCGTGATGATTTCTCGAAGGGGGATGCCCTCTTTCTCTGCTTTGTTGTGAATGGCGCAGACGATTTCGGGATAGAGAAGAGGCTCCCCGCCGAACGTCATGATCGACTTTGGAACCCGCGTCCGACTTACCTTCCTGACTGTCTCAACAGATTTTTCCTTGTCAATGCTGGTTGGTTGTTTCCTTGTTCTCTCTTCTGCAAGCTGACAATGGGCACATCTTGAGTTGCAGAGATAGGTTACGACGAATTCGATTCTATCCACAACCAGATATTTGCCCAAGCGAATTGCCTTCTGCACACTTGATGGCGTCAAACTGAACTAAAACGTTTCTTTCCCGAGCGCAAGAAGCAGCACAAATCTGACTTTTGAGATAGAGTTCAGAATATTTCTCATGCTTACCTTTCCCGAGTTGGATGCGCTATCAAGTTAGGATGTAGGTAAACTGAACATTTAGGCTTGTCGAACTCACAAAATAACCTTTCAGCCTGCAGCCTTCTCCTGGGTTTGAGTTTCTTGACAGCGATGAGGGTATAAGAACATGAAGAGTCGCCAGGTCTACCCCTCCCCTTTTTTTGTTTACATCTAATGTGATGTTGCAATGTAATGTTGCTTTGTAGGTTTTTCATGTTGGGTGACGCGTGATTCGAAAAGTGCCTGTTGTCTTGGCGCGCGTTTAGGTTGACCTGCTTTCTTGGGTGTGGGTCCTGCGATGTGCTGATTGCGACGTTTTGACTGTGAAGGGTTGGGGTTGGATTGTGAGTTTGTCAGTTTTCGTCGGATTCTTCGTCCGGTGGCGGTTCGAGCCCTTGGAATTGGTCGCGATAGTGCTTGTATCGAGAGGTGTAAATGAACCCATTACGGAGGCCCATAATCGTAAAGAATAAGTCAATAATGGTTTGGAAGATGTTCCAGCCGAGGTCGGGGACAAAATAGTAGCCCAAAAAGACGAATAACACGCATGCTGCTGCTACCGAAAATTGGATACATGCGTACAGCTTTGCCCTGCCCATCTTGAGTTCAAAATCACCACCTTCAGCTTTTTCAGCTCTTTCGGCCGCTTCGCGAACGTTTTCGTGTGCCACAAGAATCAGAATGAAAAATATGATAGTTAGCAAGAAGGCCAACAGAATACTCAATTCCGAACACCCAATTACCGTAATAATGCAGGGGCGTTGATCGCTGTTCCCCCTTGTGAGACAATTTGAGTAATCGTAAAGGGCCTTCTCCAACGCTTGGCCCGTTATTGCCGTTTTTTCATGTTTGGGTTTAGGGATCGAACTTTAGTCCCAGCCCAAGTGAGCCTGCATGAAGATTTTGGCAAATAGTATCATTCTGTGCGCGTAGGGATTTTGGTAAACTTTATATAAATGTGGGTTGACTCCATGGTTCGGTCATTTCAGCTATGAAGAGGAGAAAGGTGAAAATCATCTATGAAATTTAAGGGTTGTAGAATGTTAAGTCTCTTGCTGCTTGCGGTTTTTGTCTTATCAGCAGTGAGGCTCGTGGGGGCGACTTCGACGTTGTCGCCGACCTATACGATATCTGGTGTTGCGGGCAAGATGGCTTATGATTCTGGTTTGGGCGCAGTGTTCGTGCAGTGGGGCAGTGATTGGTCCGTAGTTTCGGTGGTGTCGGATAGCAACAACTCTGTTGTTGGGAGTGGTGTGTACACGACAGAAGCGTACGGTTATAACGGTGGGTTGGTGTATGACTCGGGTAAGGGCTTGATATTCGCTGCTTCAGGCGACGCGCGCAGCAATGAAGCTGGCCCTCCAGTGTTCGCGGTCATATCGGACAATAACGACAGCGCCGTCGCCGCGGGTATAAATGCTGGCGATTTCGGCAATAGCGCTTACAACTTTCCTTATGAACCAACGAGGATGGCTTACGATTCTGGCAAGAATGAGGTATTCATAATTGATCCTGGTTCATACGGCTCCGGAACTGTCTACGTCATGAATGACAGCACCTACACCATCTTTGCAAGTATAGGAGGAGTTGGGAATTCTGGTGGAGACCTGGCTTACGATTCGGGCAAGGGTGAAATCTTCGTGGCAAACGAGGGCTCCAACACCGTGTCAAATAACACTGTCGTTGCAAACGTAACCGTGGGAAGCTCACCTTACGGCATCGCTTATGATTCTGCCAAGAGTGAAGTGTTTGTATTCAACGAGGGCGACAACACAGTTTCCGTCATAAACGACACTTCAGACACAGTGATTGCAAACGTGACCGGCGTAACAGCGACCCCCTTCTCCACAATAGCATACGATTCGGGCACAGGCATGGTGTTCGCCGGCAACGCAGTCATATCAGATAACACGAACTCGATAGTCGCACAACTTCCAGCAGGGCTCGGAGACATGATCTACGACTCGGGCAAAGGCGAAATCTTCGCAGCCAGCAGCTCCAACACACTGGTATTTTCAAATAGCTCAATACCTGAGTATAGCAGTATAGGACTCTTCGCAGCGGCAACGACAATAACGGCAATGACGATTTTCGTGATTGCAATAGCCAGAAAAAAACCAAAGCAAGCTGCCCTCTGATTCCGAGCGCGGTTTTTTTGTTGCGAGCGTTGGTTTGGTTTGGATAAAAATTTACCCCGCCAAGCCTTACTCCTGTTTCTTTTCCTTCTTACTCACTTACATACACACACGCGCGAGATACGTCACGAGATATATTGAAAGACAAAGAGAGAAAGATGTACAGAAATATGTGTCGCACAGCAGAAGGGGTTCCCCTAGGCAGGATCTCCCACAGGTTTTTGGGAGCTTATAGGTTAGGATCTTGTAGGGTAGGATCCTGAAGAAGGAGGGCCTGATTAACTTTTGGAAGAACTCGATGTGAGATAAGAAAATGTGATGGGGATCGAAGGGGGATCTTCCTTCATAAACCTTTTATCACTGCAAGTTGATCCATTCTTGGGGAGGGAGCTGGTTTGTTTAGGAAGGCTGTTTCTGCAATAATGCTATTTTTGCTAGTAATAAGCACATTTACATTGGCTTTTAGGGTTCAAATAGTCAAGGGTGATGGTGGAACCATCTACATTGAACCGGATGGAAGCATTTACCCTGCGGGATCGCCCGTTTCGAGTTTGGATAATGTGACCTACTGGCTGACCTCGAATGCATCCTCTCCCATCGTGATTCTGAGGGATAATATGGTTTTTGATGGATCAGGCTTTGAAATCGTCGGGTCAGGCAGTGGGCATGGAATCGACGCGACCCAGAGAACAAATGTGACAATCACAGACGTTGGAGTCACTGATTTTGACTATGGAATCTGGCTGTACGACTCCTCTAACTGTTCCGTCACGGATAACAACTTGACAGGAAATAACTGGGAGGGCATAACCCTTTACTATTCAGACGAAAATCTCGTTTCCGGCAACATAGCCGCAAACGATGTTGAGGATTCCGGCATCTGGGTCGCCTCCTCTGCCTTCAACACCATATCACTCAATCAGGTAACGGGCAACCATATTCAGGGCTTATACGTTGACCACGATTCTCATGACAATCTATTCTACGAAAACAACGTCACCGACAATAACGGGCTCCCTTGGACCTACGGCATCTACCTTGCGCCATACTCCTACAGCAACACCTTCACTGGAAACAACATAGTTAACAACCCAGTGGGAATCTACATCCACTTTTCCTCGAACAACACGATATTCCACAACAATTTCATAGCCAACACTCTAATTCACGCCTACGTTGAAGGAAACACCCCTAACACTTGGGACAACGGCAAACAGGGTAATTACTGGGACAATTACACTGGATCAGACTCAAATCATGATGGGATAGGCGACATACCATACGTTATCGATGCAAACAATACCGATTATTTCCCACTCATGCAACCTTGGGTTCCGTACGAGGGGGGAACCGTTTGCATTAACGCAGACGGGAGCGTAAGCCCGTTAAATGCTCCTCTCTATTCCGCAGACAACATCACGTACACTTTAACTGGCAACATCAGCGCCGATGCCGATGGAATTGTGATTGAAAGAGACAGCATAGTTCTAGACGGAGGAGGCTACACGCTTCAAGGAGGAGGCTACATGCTTCAAGGAAATGAAATTGCGATTAGCAACGGAATAGCCGTATCAGACATGTGGGATGTGACAATCAAAAACACAAATATACAAGGTTTCGGCTGTGGCATATATCTCGAAGACTCTATCGGCGACACCGTTAGCGGAAACAACATAACAAACAACAGCAATGGCGTCTTTATTGGTGATCCTACTGTATACGGCATTTTTTCATACTGCACGATTTGTGGAAACAACATAACAAACAATGCGAACGGAGGGATCGTTTTTGATAAGGCTTCAGGCAACAGCATTTTCGGAAACAACATAACAAACGACGGGTATGGCATCTGGCTTGGCTATTCAGACTATACGAGCGTTTCCGGAAACAACATAACAAACAAGCTGGGTGGCCTCTTCGTTGGCTCTTCAAACTATACGAGCATTTCTGGAAACACGTTCACTAGTAGCGGTCTTTTTGTAATGGACTCTATTCCTTGCTTTGTCGAAAACAATACGGTAAATGGTAAGCCTCTCGTCTACCTTGAAAGCACGTCAGACCTAACCGTAGGCAATGATGCGGGAGAGGTTGTCCTTGTCAATTGTGAGAACATAACGGTTGAAGGTCTCTGCCTCTCGAAAACAGATTACGGCGTAGAATTATGGGAAACAAACAGTAGCACCATTTCTGGAAACAACATAACGAACAACTTGTATGGTCTAATACTTTTCTATTCTTCAAACATCAGCATTTCTGGAAACAACGTAACAAACAATGAAGAGGGCATCAGCCCTACCTATTCTTCAGGAAACAATATTTATGGAAATAACATCACAAACAACGAGTTTGGCATATGGCTTTTTTCTTGTTCAAACAGCAGTATTTCTGGAAACCATGTGACGAACAGCGTAGACTATGGCATATGGCTTTGGTATTCAAACTATAGCGACGTTTCTGGAAACAACGTGGCAGAGAACGCTGTTGGCATCTCAGCACTTGATTCTTCAAACAACAGGTTTTACCACAATGACTTCGTAGACAACGCTCAGCAGGTTGTCAGCTTTGATTCCGCGGGTGTTTGGGATGATGGTTACCCTTCTGGCGGAAACTACTGGAGTAACTACGGCGGAACAGACTCGTACCATGGTCCGTTTCAGAACTTGAGTGGAGGCGACGGAATAGGTGATACGCCATATGTGATCGACACGAACAACACAGATCATTATCCCCTGATGCTGCCGGGTAGCAGCCAGATCACCTTCGACCAAACAGGCCTAGGGAGCGACGTTAACGGCACAGTCGTCACAATTGACGGCCTAAACTATAGTGGGAGTAGTCTTCCGTTGTCTTTCTGGTGGGGGCCAGGCTCAGTGCACAATTTCTCTTATGCCCCCTCGGTCGGCGTGAGCGGTGGCGAACAGTATTTCTGGAACTCGACAACCGGCTTGTCAACTCTGCAATCAACCTCAATCACCATAACTGCCTCCGGAAACGTAACAGGCAACTACGTGACTCACAAAGTCATAGTGACGAACATAACAGCCAGCACCACATGGGTTTACCAGGGAGGGACACCCACGATCAACGTCACAGTCACGAACGTCGGAGGTTTCAACGAATCCGCCGTATCAGTCACTCTGTACTATAACGTGACAGGCGGCAAGAGCGTGAACACGTACCCACTGTACTTAGGCGTAGGAAAAAGTTTGACGTTCACATTCACATGGAACACCAAGGGCGTCCCCTGCCAAAACTACACGCTAACAGCAGTCGCAACAATACCTACCGGCTCGAACACACTCTCAGGCGAGACCATCACAATCAAACTTATGGGCGATATCAACGACGACGGAGTAGTCAACCTGAAAGATATCGCGTTAGTCGCCAGAGCCTTCGGTTCCACGCCAGGCTCCAGCAACTGGAACCCCAACGCAGACATCAACGGCGACGGCACAGTCAACATGAGAGACATCGCACTCGTGGCCAGACAGTTCGGAAACCACGTATAGTGTGCGCGCTGAGTCGTTTTGGAAGACTTGGAGGAGGCTGGTTGCTGAAGGTTAGGCGCTTCGTTCTGGGGATTGATGAGGAGGACTGGCTTAAGGTGCGGAATGCCGTTCTCGCTGCGCGCTTGGATAATGCGCCAACGTTGGCAGAGGAGATGAGGAAATTGGAGAGGTCGCCTGATTTTGATTCTGAAGGCAGATTCATCGCTGAGTTGGATGAACCTGCAGAAGGCTAAGGGCATGACCGTTGGGATGCTGGGAGTAGATGACTGGAACGTGACCAAAGCTATGCAGCTATACGAGAAGGTCGGCTTCAAAGTCGCAAAGAAAGACGTAGCCTACGAAAAAAACATAGGATAAACTGCCCTTATCAATCTGAGGTGCTCCGGCCGGGATTTGGACCCGGGTCTCCGGCTCGAAAGGCCGGAATACTTAACCGAGCTATACTACCGGAGCCTGAGTTATACTACTGCTGCTCGTGCCATAGTACGGAGCGCCTACTTTCGCTTGCAGTTTATGGCAACGTCGTCTTTTCGCTGTAGCGAACATATTCAAAGCCCGCCTCTATTTATTTTATCTCTTCTTAGCGCGCGCGACGTGTATTAGTGCGGTGAGTTTGCGGTCGTCTTGGTCTATTTTCTCGATTGCCTCGGGGTGGGGAGAATGATGGTTTCGTATTTTTTTAGGATTTGTTGAGCTTTGGGTGTGATAGGTAATGCTCCCTTGGTGGCCGGTTCCGATGTGGATTACGTCGGGTTTTTCTTCCTCGAGGAATGTGAGTTCGCGTTCGGAGAGGGGAGTGTGACCGTACTTCGGTTTTAGGTCTTTAGATTTTTTCTTCTATCTTTTGGTTATCGTGCCATCGGTGTGTATGATGATGTCTTTTTCGTACTTGACTCCGTTTACTTTTATCCAGCCGAACTCAGCTGGTCCATGTTCACGCATCCAAACAAAACATGTCACGTTCATTGTTGAAATAGGTTTGTAGCAATAAGGTCTCCATCTGGGTGAAGGGTATGCGAGAGTCGAATTTCGCTTCCGTGAACGCTTTCTATAGCGCAGGCTAGAAGTTTCTTACAGAGTTTTGTTATATAAGATTCTACAACAAGGTTTAAGAGTCGTCCTTCGGAACCAAATTCTAGGAGAAGACGGGACTCGAATTGTCAAGTGGAACCATCGACACTTTTGAAGTTGAATGCCAGTTAAGGGAGAATACGCGCGCGAATGGATGAATGGGTATGAATAAGAAATTGAGAAAGCTTGCCGCTGTTGTCCTTGCAGTAGCAATGATTATGGGAATAATGCTGATTGTTCTCTCAGGCGTTAAGGCTCAGCCCCCCCAACCTTCACTGTACCTTGATCCCAGCACTGAAACTTTCAGCACCAGCAATGCCTCAGTGGGGACACTATTCAATGTAACCGGTTGGATCGATGCGCCCGACAACAGCTCTGGTTGGGATGCCGCACTGTTTTTCGACCCGACACAGCTCCAAGTGGTGACGGCAACATACAGCGGCTCAGGGGGCAAAGAAAGTCTGTGGATGCAAACTTTAGGTATTCCCGTGGCCAGCCTCGTTCAAGAGCCTGTAGTCTGGAACAACACGGATGGGACCGTAGGTGAGCCTTACGGTTGTGGCGAAACAATTTTGGGTTTGCAACTAGCCACAATCGACGTTGGCAGTCTCTTCATCGTAGAATTTAACATCACGCAGGCTCCCCCGCCGGGCGGCTCACTCTCAAACATCATCCAATGGGACCCAAACCTTTCCTCCGGTTTTGATCAATATGGCGTCGTCGAGGGAGGATTCAACTATGGCAACTGCACGTACACGTTCAGCAGCGGCGTTGTCCAAGCGAAAAATCAGATCACATTCACTCAAACTGGGTTAGACAGTTCGGCTTCAGGAACGGTTGTGACAGTCAACGGGACTGCGGAAACCTTGAGCCAGTTACCGTACAGCACATTGGTTAACTCCGGAGACACGCTAGTCTATTCCTATCAGACCACTGTGGCAAGCAGCACCACAGGCGAACAATTCCAGAACACAGGCGTCAACGCTTCTTCGCCCTTGACGGTTTCATCGAACGAGACAGTGACAGGCTCCTATGAGACTCAGTACCGAGTGTCTTTCGCCGTCAGTCCTTCAGGAGCCGGAACAACCACACCCTCCGGAACAAATGTAAACGAGACTGCTGGATCGCTCCCGATATCGGCCGAGGCGAACTCTGGTTTCGTGTTCTCCTCGTGGACGACTACCGGCTCCATAACAGTCGCAAACGCATCCGCGTCCTCCACGACAGCCACAATCAGTGGACCAGGCAACATAACCGCAAACTTTGTGACGGGCGTAACCTTTGTCGTGAATTTCACTGAGACTGGTTTGCCTTCGGGTACATCTTGGAGTGTGATGTTCAACGGGTCGCCTGGGTCTTCAACGACCAGTAGTATTACGTTTACGGGGGTGGCGAACGGCGGTTATCCGTACACGGTTGGGACTCTTAGCGGCTTTTCGGGTTCTCCGTCTTCTGGAACTGTCACTGTAAGTAACGCGAACGTGACTGTTGCCGTTAACTTCACTGCGGCTGTGACTTATTCGGTGAGTTTCACTGAGACTGGTTTATCTTCGGACACGTCTTGGAGTGTGACGTTTAACGGTTCTCAATCGTCTTCAACTACGAGCACCATTACATTCGAGGCGCAGAACGGCACCTATTCCTACTCAGTCACAGGTCCCACAGGCTTCGCAGCCTCGCCAGCAAGTGGAAGTGTTCTCGTGAGAGGAACTGGCGTGAATGTTTCCATAGCATTCGCATCAACGCTCACACGCTCTTCCACTTCTATCGTCTGTTCGCCCAACCCTGGACACGTAAACTCGCCAATCACGTGCACTGCAACTGTTACAGGCTCCAGCCCCACGGGCAAAGTGACGTGGAGCACAAGCAGCAGCACAGGTTCGTTCAGCCCGACTATCTCGACTCTTTCCAAAGGATCTTGCTCAACTACTTATATCGACATCAGCTCTGGCTCCGTTAACATCACTGCAAGCTTCAGCGGAGACTCAAACAACCTTCCAAGCAACGACACCATTATTCTAACATTGACAGCTAGCCACGATGTTATCGTGGTCAGCGTGTCCGCCAACGCAAGCGTGACGCAAGGCGTCGAGGTGCCAATCGATGTTGCAGTTCTGAATAATGGAACAGTAACAGAAACGTCGGTCGTTGTGAACGCCACCGCAAATGGAACTTTGATCGGAACCCCCCAAACTCTACTTTCGCTCAGCGTCGGCAACACAACGACGCTCACCTTCACTTGGAACACAACAAGCGTTTCCGCTGGAACTTACATCTTGACGGCCACGGTGACCCCGCCGCCAGCCCAGACAGACTTGAGCGAGATTTCCAAAAGCACGACAACCCGAGTCGTGAAGCCCCCGCCCACACAATTCTACCTGACGGTTGCTTCTGCCCACGGTTCACCTTCTCCCCCTAGCGGCTTCTTCAACTCCGGAATGGATATCACAGAATCCGTGACCTCGCCAGTCTCGGGCGGAACGGGCACTCAATACGTTTGTACAGGTTGGACAGGCTCAGGAAGCGTCCCAGCTTCCGGTACTGGCACATCCGTACCTTTTGCAATAGCCTCAAACTCGACCATAACGTGGACCTGGAAAACTCAATTCGAGGTGACGATTGGCCAGCAGGGTGTAGGCTCAGACTTCACGGGCACTGTTGCGACTGTGGACGGTTCCAACTACACTCTTGACGCGTTGCCCTCCATCTTCTGGTGGGACAACCAATCAAACCACAGCTTCTCATTCGCCTCACCACTAACCGTCAACACGAGCAAACAGTACACATGGAACTCAACCTCCGGACTATCAACCCTTCAGAACGGAACCCTGACAGTCACAGGCCCTGGCAGTCTCACCGGAAACTACGTAACTGTCTCATCAACCCTCCCGACGTCGATCCTGTCCAAACCAAGTTTCGACCTGGCGGGAGCCATAGCGCTCGGCCTCTTAGCAGCCGCGTTACTGCTCATGTTCATCGGAATAGACGCAAGTACACCCAGCAGAAAAAAGAAACAATCACCCGACGCGCCAAGTAGCTGGCGCGCGCTATTGATGAGCGATCATATCAACCCACAACATTAGAGCCATCTAAGAACAGCGCGCCACCTTCAAAGCATGTGCAAATGGAACCCTGCGCCAAAACAGCACACCTTCATTCGTCTCACTTCTTTCATTTGAAGTCCCCAGCGTGCAAGCGCGCCCTCCAGACCCGAAAATTGTTCATATGGAATGTTATTTAAGGAAAATTAGCTATCTACCAAGATATCACACCGTCTGACCTAAGGAGTAACTGCGTTGATAGAAACTGATGGCCTGACCAAAAAATTTGGAGACTTAACAGCCGTAGACAACCTTACCTTGCAAGTTGATGAAGGTGAAGTTTTCGGTTTTCTCGGGCCGAATGGTGCGGGGAAAACCACCACCGTGAGGATGCTTTGCTGTTTGATATCGAAAAGTAGTGGGAACGCAACCGTAGGCGGTTATGAGATAGGGAATAAGGAAGACTCGGTTAAAATCCGTAAAATCATCGGTCTAGTTCCTGACAACGTCGGACTATCTGAACACTTGAGCGCTTATGATAACTTGGATTTTTACGGTAAAATATACGATCTTGGAGATGCTGAGAGGAAACGGAACATTCAGCGTTTCCTGGAAATGTTAGGGTTGTGGGAAAAGCGGAACGTTTTGGCCGGTACCTTTTCGAAGGGTATGAAGCAGAAACTGGCCATTGCACGCGCACTTATCCATGACCCACAAGTACTGTTCTTGGATGAGCCAACAGTCAATTTGGATCCTGAGTCTGCCAAGACGGTCAGGGAGTTCATTCTTGAGTTGAAAAAGCAGAAGAAAACCATTTTCTTAAACACCCACAACCTCGATGAGGCCCAGAGGATATGTGATAAAATAGCTATTCTGAACACGAAGCTTCGGGCAATAGGCACTCCTGATGAACTTGAACGATCTGTTCATGGCAGAAGCACAGTTATCACATTGGAGCAAGTCAACGATGCCGTTTTAAACTCTTTAAAGAAGTTGTCGCTTAGAAACCTCACTGTTGACGGCAACAAGGTAACGTTTGATGTGGTGGATCCTGATAAAGAGAATTCGCCAGTCGTAGAATCCCTCGTGCTGGCTGGCGGTCACGTGCGGGCCATTAACGTTGTGGGTTCGACTTTGGAAGATACCTATTTGAAGCTTGTGAGGGAGTCCGCATGAGATTGTCAAAAGCATGGCTTGTTGCCTCAAGAGATTTTAAAATATTTAGGCATCAGAAAAATATTCTGTACTCAATTATCGTTTTTCCCATTATAATTTCAGTTCTCTTTCCAGCCATACTAGAGTTTGCTGGACATCGAAACGCCGGGCTCCTCACAACTGCAAATCTTCCAAACCTATTAAATTCATTTTCATTCTTTATTGTCATTGGAGCGGCGTACATTCCATTAGGAATTGCTTCTTATAGCATAGTCGGCGAAAAAATTGAGAAGAGTTTAGAACCGCTCCTCGCTACTCCTCTTACTGACGGGGAGATTTTGCTTGGAAAAGCAATTGCTGCAGTGTTGCCAACTTTAGCTGCAATGTATGCTGGAGCGACAGTTTTTATGGTTGGCGTTGATGCAGTGACTTTCGGGAAGCTTGGCTATAATTATTTTCCAAATTGGACTTTTGGTGTTTTGCTGCTGATCCTAGTTCCCGTCGCTGTTGTTATGAGCGTGCTATACAGCGTTATTGTCTCATCGAGAGCTAATGACGTACGCAGCGCTAATGGTTCTGGGATACTAATTTTATTGCCATTGTTAGCAATTTATTTGGCTAGCGAAATACGCATAATAAGTCTAGACATAAGCGGGATTCTCATAATCTCAGGTATCCTTTTCGCAATTGATATCGCTCTTTATTTCGTAGGTACAGCAGCTTTTCAACGAGAGGAAATACTAACAAAGTGGAAGTAGCAAGATTGGAAGCGACGAGGGAGGAGGTGGGAAAAGTGGTGGACTGGAAAGATTATTATCAAACAAACAAAGGGCGACTCCTTGGAATTGGGGGAATACTAATTGTTGTGGGCCTTGTCCTCTATTTTGCAAGAGGTCAAGAAGTTGCACTCGTATTACCCATCGTTGGGATTGTGTTGTTCATTGCAGGTGTTCTTTATAAGCCGCGCAAGAAAAAGACAGAAAACGTCACCAGCGACGCACCGTAAGCAAGATTCATCGACTGCTCAGATATCTTTCCATTAGCGCCTGCTTCGTGAATGTTTTCGGGCTCTCTTCAGGAATCTTTAGCGGTGAATGTCTACAGAGCCTGTTCTGGTTTCGATTAGGAGTTTGCCTGTTCCTGATCCGATGCGGCCTACGTATCGGCCTCGTTCATAATGCCAATCGGCGATGTCTGGGGATGGCGTGACCGATCCAAGGTGCGTGTAGGCTTCTACCGTGAGGTCAGGGTTTCCGGTTAGCTGGAGTTCTATCGAGCCCATTCTTGTTCTGAACCAGTTTTCAGTTGTTGACAAGGAGCCGGAGAACTTTATTGGGCCCATCCTGTTTTGAATTGAGACTGTGCCGTTTGTGTTTTCAAGGGTTACTGGTCCCGTTTTGTTTTCAACCGTGACTGTGCCGTTGACGTTCGATATTTCGATTTGGCCTGTTCGTGCTTTTGCGTGAACTTTGCCTTCAACGTTTGCGATGTAGATCTTTGCGATGGAAGTGTCAACGTTTACTTCGCCCTTGATTCCGTCAACAGTAACTTGATCGAGGCTGGCTTCTACGTGCACTTCCGATTCTTTGGGAACTAAGACTGAGATGTCGGATCTCGGTCCGCCAGAACCGAAGTAACGCGGCCATCTGAAGGGATGAACCAACGCTCGGCACCTGACCGTGACTGTGCTGCCACTCTGTGAAACACTGCACTCAACATCATCTGGCTCTCTTAGCTGGAGGTCAACTGTGACTTCGCCGTCGGCACCAGGCCTGACATCAACCTTTCCCGGAGAACGATTCACCACGACCAGTCTCGGCTTTCCCGATACTTTAAAAGTCTGATGCTGACTCGCAGGAACCGCCTGCGCCTGTGCAACTGGCGTTCCGCACTTCGAACAAAAATTAGCGTCGGCAGCCAACTCTGCACCACACTTTCTACAGTAAGGCATTTTGCAACCGAACCCCGCCAGAATTCAGGCTCATCATTCCAATAAGCGTTTACGTCAGCGAGCGCGGGATTTTCCGTGGCGAGCCGGTCGCCCCTCCATTTTCTTTCACACACATCTGATGCAATGGATCCACATAATGTAGGCACGTATGTGACTATGTTGCCCACACAGGAGTGGACGGTGCCCCCGCGCGCGCAAAGCTATTCTATTCCAGCTCACGCTCTTAAGTCTGCGTTGCGGGCTCTCTCGGATGAACTGTATCTTTTTCCTTTAATTGTACTACAAGTATACATAATGCTTAAATTTCAGGGTGACCGTATTACTATTGGGGTGAAGCGTATATTGCGAGACAATACACCGCCGGATACGACTGAAATCCGTTGGGACGTCTCGAAGTCTATGCTTGATGATTTTCCACAACTGCGAGACCGCGCGGAACAATACATTCTTGAAAAGAAGAATCCAACACAACCCAGTTCAACTGGCGATACAGGTCAAACCGTTAAAGAGCTACTCCAGAAGGCAATACACTTGTATCGCCAAGAACGTTCCAGTAAATAGCGCGCGCTTATCGAAGTGTTGATTCCAGGCAATCTTCCATCGGCGCCAACACGGCTTCTGCCTTGTTCAACGTAGGGGCATAATAGGCTGTTTTCGCCGAGTTGGTCATTATCGTCCTTATCCCTAGCTTCTCAGTCCAGGAGACAACCGTGCACACGCCGTCCAACACGTGCCCTCCAGCCTCTTCAATCCTCTTCACATATGCGGCGGCTGCTCGTCTCACGTGACAGGAAGTGCAGACCCAAAACTCCACGCTGGCCCTAACCCTCTTCCCTTCAATAAGCTCTGCGATCCGTCTCATCTCATCCAACGAACAGTGTGGACACCCCAAAAATACAAGATCAGGCTTACCAGTTCCACCGGAAAGCTCCTCGATTGTCCGCTCAATCTGATCCGAGTCCACACAGATCCTTTCCGCTCCTTCCGTCGTCGTTTTAGAGCCTGTGTGAAACATGTTCGTCATTCCCGTCGTGGCGATGGCGGCGCAGAGCTGCTTCAAATCGTCCCTAGATGTGTTTGGCAGACCTGTTATCGTGGGGATTTTGTCTCCCAGCGTTTTGCCCAAAAATATTCCTAGGGCCCCCAGTTTCGTTGGATCTGTCAGTTTGGCCTCAACCTTCACCGTGACGTTTGGCCGCCTGTTCCCCGCCCTGTGAATTCCATAATCAGGCGTTTTCCCAATTATCGCCGCTGCAAGCGCGCTAGGTCCACCTTCACGGTTAGTCCACGCGCCCAGAACAGAATTAGCGTAAACGACAGCTGAGGACTCGGCCCACGCATGATGCGAACCCCGCGCCAACCTGTGCAAGTAATACGGCGTACACGTCAAAGACTGTGTCAAGCCCATTCTCTCAAACTGTCTCAAAATATCAAGCTGCGGTTCCTGAAGACTCTCTTCAACTTTCTTTCTGAGGTATTGCGAGTCGAGGCTCTGCGGGTTCAAAGTCGTCCTGACTTTCACTCTCCCGTCAGAATCTGCCAGGGTTCTCAAGAACTCGATCGGGGCGTCCCCCAAGGTTTTGTATGAAACTCCAGAAACATGCGCGGAATCTATCGGTATAAGTTTCTCTGCGCCGAACAGCTCGCCCAACCGCACCAGAATTTTCATGCAAGTCTGATTCGCCCACCCGCGCTCGCCATCGTAGATGCGCTCTTCCTCTCGCGTCAACTGCACGCCGTTTCAGCTCTCCCTGCGCTTCAAGATTCTCGCGACGCCCTTGCTTCCGTCAACTTCGACGGTGTCGCCCGTTCTGAATTTTCCGATGTCCACCTGATCAATCATTGGAATGTTGGCTATTATTGCGCCTACCACGACGACGGGGTCGGCTGTTTGGTTGATGATTGCCGCGGGGCCTAGGCCTTTCTTGGCCAGCGAGTACATTACGTAGCTGCCCACCGTTGACCCGTGACCGTGCGGAAAGACCAGAATCTTGTCTTTAATGCACGTGCCGCAGAGATCATGCTTCTTCTCGATTATCTTTCCGTCAGCCGGGTCCACTCCGCCCAGAAAGCTGATGGGCTTAATGCTCACCAGGGCCTCTGCCGTCCGAGTTCCCTCCACGATTCCTCTGCCCTTAAACGTTAAAGACCGCATTCTCGGCACGCACGCTTCAATAAGATATTGTCGCTGACGACGGAATCTCTCCCAGAATCTTCGACGCGGCCGCGCTCACCCTTTCCCTGTTCTCTTCTCCCGTGTAGACGCGCATTATGTTCATGAAACCCTTCAGCGTTTCGAAAATCTTGGAAATCTCGCTCAGCCTCTGCGGAACCTTCTCGCCCTTCGCCGTCCTGTAAAACACGGGAATCTCAAAGCTCTCCATCAACACCGAGTGATGATTCGGAACGGAGGGAACAGTCGGGACATCGATGAAAACCGCTTCTGCCCTGAGCTTGGCTTCTCTTGCGATCTCGGCCTGCAACTGCGTTCTGTTGGCTTCACGGCTGAAAATGTTAGAAACCACCGTGTCCTTCTCGTAGAACGTCCTCTCGTAAGCGCACTTCAACATCTTTCGCCTCTCAAGGTTTCTTATGATGGCGCTTGATTTTTTGCAGTTTTTCAACATCGCCCAAACCGTGTAATCGTCCATGGCCAAGTACTCCTCCGGAGTCTTGAAACTCGTCAAGCCGAGCTCATCGTTTGCCTTTTCCATCGCCATTGAAAGCATGATCTGCGCCGCCCTGCCAACACGGTGAAAGTATATACTCCTGAACGACTCCATTCGAGCTATTATCAGAGACTCAAGCGCCGACAACGCGCCCAAATCGACGGCCAAGTCACCCTCCAACACGTCCAACGTGTGGATCAGCCTAGAAACGTCGATGAAACCGTACTCAGCCCCCGTATGGTAACTATCGCGCACAATGAAATCCTGCTTGTCAACATCCACGGCGCTGCTTATTATCTGATCCAAGAAAGCCTTTCCGGGCCTGTGAAGCCTGCCAACCGCCAGCTTAGCAACATCCTCCGCCCTGCAACCCACCCCTTCCAGCCTGTCCTTCAGTTCGCTGTTCTTAACCAGCCACAGAGTGATGTCCTCATGCGTCTTGTTCAACTCTCTCTCCAACAGCGGCTCAAAAACATGCGAGAACGGCCCGTGCCCCACATCGTGAAGCAAACCCGCCATCCTCACCATCTCCGCCTCATCCTCCCTAACGTACTGCGAAATGTTGGGATTCTCAACCACCCTGCTCGCCAAGTACATCACGCCGACCGAATGCTCAAAACGCGTGTGGTTCGCCCCAGGATAAACATACTCCGCCCCCGCAAGCTGCCGCAGCCTATGCAGCCTCTGAACAGGATAAGAATCGATAAGGCCTCTCTCCTCCTCAGTAATGTACACGTACCCGTGCACAGGATCCTTAATCTCACCCCAATAATTCCTAGGCATCCACAACCCTCCCACGTTTCTGGATAGCTAGTAGATACATGTTCATTCTTATAACGCCTAACTTTGCCCCTGCAACGCGTCGCGGAAGATAAATTTTAAAAATCCAGAAGAAGTAGCTAGTACCATGAAATATTCTGATGGTAAAATTGCTGGAAGTTTCTTTTTCATAGCGGCCTCGCAGTTCATCATAGGAATGATGGTTGCCGAAGCCCGCGCTGTCTCGAATTACAGTATAAGCACGAACTACATTAGCGACTTGGGCGTTGGACCTTCCGCGATGATCTTCAACTCGTCAGTCTTTCTCCTTGGCCTGTTAATACTCGTCGGAGCCCTCTTCCTCCAAAGAGCCTTCGACTTCAAGCCTCTGACTATACTGTTGATTCTAACCTCACTGGGATCCATGGGCGTGGGCGTGTTCACCGAACACTACGGATCAATTCACCCCATAGTTTCGCTCATCGCCTTCCTGTTCGGCGCACTCTCTTGCATAGCATCGATCAAGCTGCTCAAACTGCCCTTCTCAGTCATCGCTGTCATTCTCGGACTTACAGCTCTGGCAGCATTAGGCCTCTTCGGCGCGAAAGATTACTTGGGGCTCGGCCCGGGCGGAATGGAACGCATGATCGCCTACCCCATTCTCGTGTGGGGAGCAGGGTTCGGCGGCTACTTGCTTGCCAAAACCGAAAACGCTCGGCAGCAAAAACAACAATAACCTCAGGAATCCACTACATAATCAGTTACACTGCATATTGCTACCGCTGACCTAAGCGCGCTTTCTTCCTTAAACACGACGATGCCGTGCACATACAAACAGACAGACATCGTGTACATGCGGAAGCCTTTTTTCGGAGTATGCTGGAAAGAATAGTGGAAGGGGAAAGCATGAATTCTGAAGTCATTCTCTACGTGAGAAGCACCAAGACCGCGACTGGAGAAGAGCAAGTTGGCGGTTACACGACAAAGTATGTGGGAACAGGGGCTCCGCCAGGCTATGGCCCTGTAGAGAAGCCCATTTCTTACTATGACGTGAAAACCGTTGTTGAATATGATTACGTGCTTCCGGAAGACCAGCAGAGAACGGTCGAAGACGTCAAAGAGCTAGCCTCAAGATACGGCTTCGATTTGACGGTAGTTGACCTGGCGAAAGACAGTGCCTTCTTAAGATGGAGAATAGAACATTCCAAAAGAATAAAAACCCTCCCAGCTTTAGTGACCTCTTTGGGCGAAATCATCGAAGGCGCTATGACGAGAGAACAGATAGAAGCCTTCCTGTACAGGGCACACGAGTCAGCAACCCGATTATAACTCTCGCGTGCAGGCACAGTTCTCGTTTTCTGGCCGACCAAGTTCGATATTTCACACTTTCCCTAGAATAGAAAAGCGCTCTCTTAATCACATCTTTTTATCGTCAATTCGACTGCATGGTGGCCTACGAAAAACCAGATTGTCCCATCCTGATGCTTGACAGCCCCGCACTTGATACAATGCATGTACTCTTTGTGCAGAAATTTGTGAACAGGCCGCCAAACGTGAGAGCAACCGACAACTCTTCTCTCAGCCAAATCGAACTCCATACTATTCTTTTGGTCACGCCCTTGCGATCCTTTCCGATTTTCAGTCTGGTGCAATGCCAACCAATTCATCCTATCTTCAACGGTTGGAATACCAGTCGCCATGAACTGACCACTGTAAAACCCCGTTTTCGGATCAAATTTGTCTGGTCCCTTCACAGCCATGCCAGTCCCTTCCCAACGTCCATTTAGAATCCCGCGCGTATAAGGATAGCGACCGCTCACCATGATTCACAGAAAAAAAGTCGAAGAAAACCGCCAAGACAATCAAGTTAACAGCATAACTCAAAGACCGGCTCCTTTAACAATTCATCGTGATGCATGAGAATAACACTAAATATCCGTCTTCCCATAGTGCCTAAGGTTTGAGGGTGGGAAGCGTTGGTTTCCAAGGGAGCTTTCATCTGCCTCGAAGGGTTGGACGGCTGTGGAAAAACCACGCAGGCAAAACTGCTCGTGAGAAAACTGAGGAGAACCAGTGATGCCGTTTACACCGCAGAACCCAGCCGCGGCAACATCGGCCGATTCATCAAGAAACACTGCCTACACAGCCTCAAGCGTGGTTCAGGCGTGGTTGAGGCGCTGCTCTTTGCGGCAGACCGTTCTGATCATGTGGAAAACACTGTTTTGCCAGCTCTGAAAATGGGTCGGATAATTGTTTCTGACCGCTACGTCTACTCATCCCTAGCCTATCAAGGCGCAACCGGGCTTGATTTAGAATGGATCCAAAAGATAAACGAACACGCGGTTCGCCCCGACCTGGCAATATTCATCGACGTGGAACCCGAAACCGTCGTTCAAAGACTGAAACCCAAGAAGTCAGTCATGGAGAACCTCGAAACACAAAGGAAAGTTCGAGAGGTCTACATGAAGTTTGTCAGAAACGGCGAACTTGTCAGAGTGGACGGAAACAAGCCCAAGAGCCAGGTTGCTGCGGATCTTGCCGATGTCGTTCAAAGGTTTCTGAAGAAAGACTTCTAATCAGCTTCTGTGGGCTTCAACACTTTCTTCGAGAACGCGCCGTTAACCCTGTTCACGAGGAGGTTGACGAGATCGTCCGGTGAGATGTGCCTTGTTCCTTTTTCATGCGAAACATGGACTTCGAGTAGGCTTTCGCCGAACATGAAGCGCAGCATGTAATAGTCAAACCTCATGCGCGCCTTCTTCTCCCCGATCATTCTGCGATAGCGGATGACGCAGAAAAAATCCAAAACCTGAAAAGGCTTCTTCTGCAGGGCTGCAAGCAGCCTTTTTCTTTCCTCTTCATCTAAATAGTTGAAGTCGTTGTCCTCTGCCACTCCAAACTCGAAAATCACCTTGCAGCAGGGCACAGACGGCTCTGCAACCTCTTCCAGACCGGGGGTTTCGCTGTTCAGCCTGTACAAGGCTTCCACCAGCGTCTGCTGCAGCTTCTTGTTCAGGATTGAAGTGGAGAACGTTTCTGCCTTGTGAATGTTCTGCGGAAAGTTTGTGTAGAATCCTAGCATCGAAGGGCGGCGCCTATGATTTCTTTGATTTTCTTATTTTTTCAAGGTTGTCCAAGAGCCCAGAGAGTACCGTGTTCAATCTCTCCAGTTCTTCAGGTTTCTCTTCGTGCTCAATCTTGTTCTGTATTGTCTGAACCTTGGCAAGGAGGGTGGCTTCCAGGCTTTCCATGGCGGCCGAGCCTGTTGCTCTCGTTTCTTCCTCTCCTTGTTTCACGACTATGACTTTTTTCTGGTCCTTTTCGCACCAGAGCTCACCGTTCTTCAGTCTGAACAGCGGCGAAGAACACGCTGGGCACGCGAGGTCCGTCAGCGTTGCTCCTTGGCGCAGGAGGTTGGCCATGCGTTTGATAGGGGGCTCTTCAGGTGGTTTTTTCGACAAGCTTTAAAACCCCAAAGTAAATAGGTATCCCAGCTTATATAACAGCGTCATCACGAACACGATGAGGTGGCACTATGGTCAGAAAGAAGAAGATGGAGGAGTACGATGAGCGGATAAAGCAGGCTTTAGCCGTGCTGGGAGCAGTTTCCGAGGATAACACTACCCCCAGAAACATCCGAAGGGCAGCCAAAGACTCGATGGACGCCTTGCAATCGAAGGAGTTCACTCCCGCCGTTAGAGCAGCAAACGCCGTATCCCTCATGGACGAAATCCTTCAGGATCCAAACATGCCACCCTACACACGCGTCAAACTGTGGAACGTAATGAGCCTGCTCGAAGCAATAAAAGACTGAAACGTAAACCAAGCAACCTGTTTGCGATATTAGCATTGAAGGTGAAATGAATGAAGGTAATCCCGCACAAGGAAGTAGAACTGAAAGAAGCCGACGAAGGAGCATCAAAACTCAAAGTCCGCTGGCTCATAACGAAAGAAACGGGCGCTCCCACCTTTGCGATGAGACTGTTCGAAATGGAACCCGGAGGCCACAGTCCATTCCATAATCACGATTGGGAGCACGAAGTCTTCGTGCTCGAGGGTGAAGGCCTCGTCGTGGGCGGAAAAGAAGAGAAAAAAATCAAGGCAGGCGACGCCGTCTTCATGCCGCCAAACGAAAAACATCAGTTCAAAAACAACGGCAAAAAAACACTGAAATTTCTCTGCCTTGTCCCACTCTAGCAGGAATAGCCCAATCCGCAGCTTTCAAAGCGCGAACCTTGCGCGGCATTTCAGTCTTTTTCTTCTGTCTGCCACGTTTCTTTCTTGCCAGTGAGTCTCCTGTACGCTCTCTTCAGGTGGCGTAACGCGTGCGCGAGGAACCTGTCCTCCTGTCTGTACGCCCTTTCTAGGATAGCCTCTCTGGACAAAAGCGCGTTCTTGAGCTCGGTCAGCTCCTTCTTCGGAGTGTACAGAATGTAAATTGGAATTCCAACAGCAAGCAACACGACTCCCATCGCAATTTGAACAACTCCACACAGAACTATCAGGATGACGGAAAAGGCGATTCCCAAAACAGGAATGACAGATGTTGCCTCCCAACGTGACTGCGTCCCCGGACACTTCTTGCGCAGCCAAAAGACCGAGAGGGCCGTGGCTAGATAAGCCGCGCCTAACAGAAAAACAGAGGTCGCTATCAGGATGGACAGGCCTCCAGACACCAGACCTCCGTAAACCGCAGCTATGAACGCCGTGACGCCTTGAATTATTATTCCTAGGTAAGGCGTCTTAAACTTCGCATGAATCTTGGCGAAGACGCTCGGAAAAAGGCCATCAGCAGCCAACGCGTATCCAAGCCTCGAAGTTCCTATCATCCCCGACTCGTCAGAACCCGCCACCGAAACCAACGCACCAACACCGACAATTGCAACCCCAACGTTAAGCGCAGAACGATTCCAACTCAACGCCGTACCAGTCGCCGTCGTCAGCGGCGTCTTGCTTAAGGCCAAAACGGCGGACGGCGTGACCCCGAAAAGCAAAACGTTAGTCACGAGATAGAACACCGTCACGATGGCCAGACCAAGAACAATAGCCCTCGGAATAGTCTTCTTCGCATCCTTTATCTCCTCAGCCGGAATGGTCGAGATTTCGAAGCCCGCGTAAGCCCAAAAAATCAAGACCAGAGCAAGTCCAAAACCGCCGAGACCACTGGGCAACAACGGACTGAAATGAGAAGCCGCAACGGCCGGATGGAAAATGACGAAACCCACACTGACTACAATAAAAAGAATCAGCGGAGCCAGTTTAACCAAAGTCAAAACATCGTTCGTTCTCCCGGCGGATTTGACCCCAAAAATGTTCGAGGCAATGAGAAACAACACGAAAGCTCCCTCGACAAGTATCTGAGGAATTGGGCTAAGCTTAACGTAAACACTCAGGTACTCGACAAAAGCAAGCGGAAAAACGGCCAATGACACCCATTCCGCAAGCCAAAGAGACCAGCCAACGATGAAACCCGAAAACTGTCCCCAAGCTTCCTTCGCGTACGCATACGGCCCGCCGACCTTCGGCAGCAGAGACGCACACTGGGCAAAACACAACGCGATGACGATTGCCATCGCTCCCGCGATGACCCACACGACGAGTGAGAAGGGGCCTAGGTATTGCGCTCCAAACGCCGACGCTACGTAAATGTCCGCGCCTATGATTGCCCCGACAACGAGGTTTGTCACATCGAAAAGCGTTAGTTGGGACTGCAGTTTGACTTTGGACACGATGTTCACCGCTCGCGAACGATAGACTTCATTGCAGTTGTAAGCGGAAGTCTAAGTATTTTTTGGTAACAGCACCAGACGAGAGCGCCCTGAGTAAGGATATATTTGGCTTACGCGAAACGGATAGCACGTTTGAGCGCACGCTCGCTTGTAAGTCTAAAACTTTAACTTAGGTTCCAAATTATTTAGCTATGTCAAACGGTCGGGAGATAATATGGAGCAAGCCATCACGAAACAGGAGATTAAACGATTTTCAGCATCTTTTGACAGGGATCCTAGAAATCTTCTTGCGCTGAACGCTGTAACCGAGAACGGTATTGCAGCTGTCGCTCTGAGCCGAAAAGAGGTTGACCGAATCAATTACACGTTCAGTCATCTAATACAATCACCGGAGGCAACTAATCAAGAGCAGTCAGGACGGTGCTGGTTGTTTTCCGGACTCAGTTTCCTCTGCCTAGAAGCCATGAAAAAGTTGAAACTCGTAACTTTTGAACTCTCAGAAGTCTACCAGATGTTCTGGGATAAACTGGAAAAAGCAAATTACTTCCTCGAGAACATCATCGAAACCAGAAATGAACCACTGGACAGCCGACTGGTTCTGGCCCTTCTATATGATCCACTCTCCGACGGTGGACAATGGGACATGTTCGTGAATCTCGTAGACAAATACGGCGTTGTGCCAAAGTCCGTCATGCCCGAGACAGACAGCAGCAACAACTCTGATTCTATGAACACCCTTTTAGTCGCTAAGCTGAGAGAATACGCAAAGACGCTACGAGACCTAAACGCTCATGGATCCTCAATCAGGGAACTGCGAAAGTTGAAATGCGAGCTACTCGAGGAATTCTACCGCATGCTCACGATCCACTTGGGGAAGCCACCTAGCAGCTTTTGTTGGGAGTGGCGAGATAAGCAGAACGTATTTCACAGACAAGGCGACATCACGCCAAAAGAATTCTACGAGAAATATGTGGGCACTAACCTGGACGATCTAGTTTGTCTGATAAACGCTCCAACCAAGGACAAACCCTACAATAAACTCTACACGGTTCAGTACTTGGGCAACGTCATCGAAGGGCGACCAGTCCGCTACTTAAACGTTGATATGCCAACCTTGAAGAAAGCCGCCGTCGAAATGATAAAGGACAACCACGCGGTCTGGTTCGGCTGTGACGTAGGCCAAATGCTAGAAACAGAGATGGGAGCAATGGATCTGAACGTATACGACTACAAACTAGTATACGGAACAGACTTCAAGCTCAACAAGGCTGGAAGACTGGAATACAGGAACAGCGAAATGACCCACGCAATGGTGTTGACCGGCGTGGATCTCGACGACAATGGCAAGCCGATAAAATGGAGAGCTGAAAACAGCTGGGGCGCCAAAATCGGCGACCGAGGCTACATGTGCATGATGGATGAATGGTTCGACGAATACCTGTACGAGATAACAGTTGGAAAAAAGTACCTCCCCCCAAAGATCCTCAAAGTTCTGGATACAAAACCCCTCCTCCTATCACCTTGGGACCCAATGGGAACATTAGCAAAGCAAAATTAACAGAGTCACCAACACGCAGACTGTGACGCGTACTCAAATCAGCCTCTCTCAGTCTCACTTTCTCACAGCGCACGCTTTTCTTGCGGTAACGACTTGGTAGCCCGCTCGCTAGAAATATATCCCAGTGGCTACATGTAGTTCTGGGTTTCAGGGGATAAGCCCGTTGAAATACGACGTAATAATTGTCGGAGCTGGGCCCGCAGGAATATTCTCTGCTCTGGAGCTTGCAGAGAAAAATAGCATGCGCGTTCTGATGCTGGACAGAGGACAGGATATAAACCAGCGAAAATGCCCGGCGAGCCGCGGATTCGAATGCGTGAACTGCGATCCATGCACGGTCTTATCCGGCTGGGGAGGAGCAGGAGCATTCAGTGATGGGAAGCTGACGCTTTCCCCCGAAGTGGGAGGCTGGCTCAACCAGTACGTATCACCCACGGAACTTCAAGAACTAGTAAACTACGCGGACTCGGTCTACCTCAAGTTCGGAGCAACTAAACACACCTACGGAGGAGAGGACGAAAAGGTAGAGGAGTTCGAGCGAAAAGCGTCCTTGGCAGGTTTGAAACTCATTCGCCAGAAGATTCGCCACATGGGTACCGAAAGATGCGCCGAGACCCTTCGAAAGATGCGACAAGAACTGAACGGTAAAGTCGAGTTCAAGCCCAGAAGCGACGTAAAAGGGCTAATAGTGAAAAACGGGTCCATAGAAGGAGTCGAAACCGAAGACGGCCAAAAATTCTTGGGCAAATACGTCATCGTCGCGCCCGGAAGAATCGGCGCCGAGTGGCTTCAAACGGAAGCCCAAGCGCTGGGTCTGAAGACGTTCAACAACCCCGTCGACGTCGGAATCAGAGTTGAAACTTTAGCCTCTGTTATGGAAGAGATTACGAGCGTTTTGTACGAACCCAAACTCATCTACTACTCAAAGTCCTTCGACGATATGGTCCGCACCTTCTGTGTCGCCCCCTACGGCGAGGTCATAACAGAATCCTACGAAGGAGTGTTAACTGTTAACGGTCAAAGCTACGCGGAACGGAAGACCAGGAACACGAACTTCGCCATCCTCGTCAGCACATCGTTCACGGAGCCGTTCAAGGAGCCTATAGCCTACGGAAAATATGTTGCGAGGCTCGGAAACCTCCTCAGCGGCGGCGTCATCGTTCAGCGTCTAGGAGACCTGGAGTCTGGAAGAAGATCAACGCCCGAACGTCTGGCCCGAAGCGTCGTCACCCCGAGCCTGAAGAACGCCACGCCCGGCGATCTGAGCTTCGTCCTGCCCTACCGCTACCTGGCGGACATACGGGAAATGCTCCAAGCGTTGGACAAAATGGTCCCAGGCCTGCACTCAAGAGACACGCTGCTCTACGGCGTCGAAGTCAAGTTCTACTCGTCAAGACTGCAACTCAGCCACTGCCTCGAAACGAAGATACACAACCTGTTCACTATCGGCGACGGAGCAGGCGTCACCAGAGGACTCATCCAGGCCTCAGCCTCAGGCGTCATCGTGTCCAAAGAAATTCTGAAAAGAGAAAAGCAGAAGACCTGAAACGCTTGAGCGTCGTCAGCGAGATCAAATGCACCCACTGTGGGGCACCGATACAGTTTCAACCCGGCGAAATAATAGCAACATGCAAATACTGCGGCTACACCGTCGTGGTCGAAACCAACCAAGCGTTCACGTTCGAACACTCGATGCTGCTGAACAGGTACGATCCAACACAAATAGAAGAGCCCATCAAAGAATGGATGCGCGAAGGCTTTCTCAAACCGCAAGACCTCGCGAAAAAATCGAAAATCGAAGAAAAAAACCTGACATACCTTCCCTTCTGGGTGGTCTCAGCAAAGGCAACGAGCACCTATAAAGGGATTTTCGAGCGAATCACGCCTGCCGTCACCAAAGAGGGAACTCTGGAGAAAGAGTACAACTGGCTTCTTCTGGCAAGGAAAGCAACGGCTTTTCCTACGAGGGACTACGAGGTGCCGCTGGCGGGGAAAATTCCGTTCGACTTCAGAAGAATCGAGGCCTTCGCGAAGTTCTTGAACAGCGAGGTCGACAAGGACGACGCGGTCATGCTTGCAAAACAGCAGATTGAAGAGAACCACCGCTTCCTCATCCAGCAGGACGTGGACAAAATCATCGAAATCAAAACCGAAATGGACGTGCGCCAAGTGGTTTACCTGCACTCGCCGGTGTGGTTCATCAAGTACGGGTACAAGGGTAGGGGCTATCAACTGCTGATCGACGGAGCAACAGGGACCGAAATACGGGGCGACATACCCTCGGGCAAATTTTGATAATCGCGAGAATGGCGAACAAACTTTAAAAGCGACCCTAAATCTGTATACAGACGAAACGAATTTGTGAGGAATTAAATCTTGAGTGAAAAAAATGATGATGTTCTTGCAACGGCACAGGGTCAGATGCGCCTCTCAGAAAGGCTTCTCGCGGAAATCCCAGGATTTCGCGGTTACAAACAGAAAGAAATCCGCAGGGAGTCAGACAAACTTATCCGCAACCATCTTACCATGAAGCTAACAATTGCGAGAACCAACTTCAAAACAATTTTTCAGAGAATGGCTGACAATCGCCAGCTGGACCTTCTCACAGACATGGACAGGCTTAGCGCCAAATTCGACAGAGTGATAGAAAAAATAAGCCATGCTTCTTACGGATACACTGGCTTTTTCGACGTCGTCAAGATTCAAGAAGCGGCCCTTGACAGGATGACCAACTTCGACAACCAGCTAATCGACCAGGTTAACAGCATCGTAAACGAAGTTGACGTTTTCAAAACCGAGGTTTCCAAACAGAACTTCGACAACGCCAAAGACCGCGTGCAAAACCTAATCGACACGCTGGAAACATTCGACGAAACCCTCAGCAAAAGAGAAGAAGTAATGATGGGAGCAGTGAGCTAAAATGCCGCAAATCATAGAATGGACAAACGCAGGACCAGACGACATCCTGTGGAAATATCCTGTCGAAGACATAACGTGGGGCGCCCAACTCATCGTCCATGAATACGAAGTCGCAGTGTTCTTCAGGGACGGCAAAGCATACGATGTCTTCCAGGCAGGAAGACACACCCTGACAACCCTGAATATTCCGCTCGTGACAGGACTGCTAACCCGCATCGCCGGCTACAAGGACAAACCGTTCAAGGCAATGGTAATCTACATCTCAACCCGAGTGTTCAACGGCAAATACGGCACACAAGCCCAAACCACCGAGCTGGCACCACTACAAGTACACGGCACATTCTTCTTCAAACTCGAGGACGCACAACTCTTCGTAAACGAAGTCGTGGGCGGACAAAAAGCATACTCTACAGAAGACGTAAACAACTACCTAAGAGGGTTCCTAAACGAGAAAATGATCAACGAACTCTCACACTACGACCTACTCACAGTCTTCACAAAACTCGACGAAACAGCCATAATCGTCAAAAACTCCATCCAAGACTACTTCAAACGAGTAGGCCTAGAACTCACCGACCTCCGTTTCGAAGGAATAGACACAACCCCCGAATACCGTGAAAGACTCTTCTGGCTCAGAACCGGCGGAACCAGCTCCAGCGAAGTACTGCGAATGGAAACAGTCAGAAGCGCCGCAGAATCCCTCGGAAAATCAGGCGGAGGTGGAGCAGGCTTAGGAACCGGCATGGTGCTCATCCCACAAATCATGACGCCCACAGGCCCAGTACAAGCCCCGGCTGCAGCCCTAGTGATATGTCCAAAATGCGGCAACCACGTCCCGGCAACCTCCAAGTTCTGCCCAGAATGCGGAACAACAATAACTCCACCTTCAAACCAGACGATGAGCTGCCCCAAATGCGGAAAATCTATACCCGCCAACTCGAAGTTCTGCCCCGAGTGCGGCGCAAAAATCTAGCCCTGCAAGGGAGGATAAGGCATGGCTAGAATGGCAGACCGGAACCTGCTGACAATAGGCGCCATATTCGTCATCATCGTCATCTCTATCTTGCTCTACTATCCTGCAAAACTGTACGGCGGATACTACATTCTACCGACGATCATCGGACTGTTCGGCATCTGGCTAATGGTCCTGTCCGAGTTGCAGCACTCAAACCCTGAAAAGTACGGGCGGGGAGCATTCAGCTACTTCGGTTGGGGTCTGCTTCTAATCGCAGTTGGCGGTGCATGGTTCCTCGACGGGTACGGCTACGGTATCTACGCCTTAGCCTTGATTCTGCTCGTGATCGGCGGCCTCGCGATAGCTGCAGCTTTCAGAAGAAAGTAAACCCTCCTTTTTCTAAACCCTTTTTATTTTCGTCTCACCACTCAATGCAGAGACTGAGCTTAGTATGAGCGAGGAAATAATCGGTCACGGCACATGGTACGACAAGACGGCCGCCAAAGTGGTTGCCAGGGAACGGAAGCTCGGCAGAGGCCTGGGTTTAATCAGAACGGAGATGGGCATAGCCGCTTCAGGCCTTCCACATATCGGCAACCTGAGCGACGCCGCCAGATCCTTCGGCGTAACCCTAGCCCTGAGAGAACAGGACTTTCCGTCAGAACTCGTTGCATTTGCCGACGACAAGGACGGACTGAGAAAGGTTCCCGCCGGCATGCCTGAATCTCTAGAACAGTATCTTGGGCGGCCCGTTACAGACATTCCAGACGTTTACAAGTGTCACCGAAGCTACGGCGAACACATGGCCATGCTCCTCATGGAAGCATTGGACAAGTGCGGCATAGAATACAAGTTCATGTCAGGAGCAGAAGCCTACAGAACAGGCCTGTTCAACGAAGAAATCAGAACCCTACTTGTCAACGCTAAAAAGATCGGCGAAATAGTCAACGAAGAACTCGGACAAGAAAAATTCTTGGAAGCTCTGCCCTACTTCGCGGTGTGCGAGAACTGCGGTCGAATCTACACAACAAAAGCATTCGAGTTCGTCGAGGAAGAGAACAAGATCCTCTACAGCTGCGAAGGAATGGAAGTGAAAGGACGTTGGCTTGAAGGCTGCGGACACAAGGGCGAAGTAGATTACCGAAAAGGCCTGGGCAAGCTCAGCTGGAAAGGCGAGTTTGCCGTACGTTGGAAGGCTCTGGACATCAGGTTCGAAGCCTTCGGAAAGGACGTCGCCGACTCGGTGCGCGTTAACGATCGCATTTGCCGCGAAATACTACAGTGGGAACCTCCCGTTCACGCACAATACGAATTGTTCCTCGCCAAATCCGGCGAGAAACTCTCCAAGAGCGCTGGACTCCTGCTGACGCCCCAAACCTGGTTCAGGTACGGCTCCCCCCAATCGTTAATGCTGCTGCTCCTCAAGCGGTTCGTCGGCGCTCGCGCTCTGGACGTGGTTGACATTCCAACCTACATGGACGAACTGGACGAGCTGGAAGACGTCTACTTCGGAAAAAAAGAAGTCAAAGACAAGAAGGAACTGGCCAAGCTTCGAGGCCTGTTCGAGTACTGCTACGCCATGAAGTGTCCAACGAAACCGGGCTTTCACGCGCCATACAACCTGCTGACGTACTTGGCCAAGGTTGCCCCCAAGGGCAATGAAGAACAGTACCTGACCGAAAAACTTCGAAGCTACGGCTATCTCCAGCGAGACCAGAAACTCGACGGCAACGCCAGAAAACGCATCGAATACGCATCCAACTGGGCCGCAGATTTCCGGCAGATAAAGGAAGCCTCAGTCAAACTGGAACCCGAAGAAAGAAATGCTTTGGAAGAACTGGTTGAAGTGCTGAAAGTCGAAGACGACGCGGAAAAAATCCAAAACGCGGTGTTCAACACAGCCAAAAACCGCGGCCTTCAACCAGCACAATTCTTCAAGACGATATACCGGATACTGCTCGGCGTTCCACAGGGCCCGAGGCTGGGACCCTACATTCTCGCTATGGGAAAACAGAACGTCACAGACGCATTAGAAAGGGCACTGAAGAGTCAAAACTGACTGGCGAATATGAAAAGAATCCGCCGTTGTTCCAGTTCTCTAAAAGTTTTTATGCGCTACCCCAGCACATAACGCTCAAGGATTGAATGCGCATGGACGAAGAAGTCGCTGATTTTGCCCTCGAGTATGCTCGGAGCAAGAAGGTTGAGTACGCCGAAGTTAGGGCGCACAGTCAGGTTCAAGATGGGCTCATGCTGCGCAACGGCGTCGTGGAGGCTTATGCCACCGCCGTTGACAGCGGGTTCAACGTTCGAATCATGGCCGACGGCGGCATCGGTTTTGCATCCACGAATAAATGGACGAAGGAAGAAGCCAGAACGATTGTGAACGTTGCATTCAAGTACGCCAAGAGCGCAAAACGGAAGGACAGACTCGTTTTCAAGGAGGAAAAGGGCGTCAAGACCAAATGGGTCGTTGAACAGAAAAAAAAGATTGAAAACGTTCCTCCCGAAGAGAGAATATCCACACTCATGGAAGCCGACAAAGCCCTCGCAGCTTCAAAAGTCAAGATTCCAGCGACGATGGCATCCTGCTCGATAAACCTGATAACCAAATACTTCGCCAATTCAGAAGGCTCAAAAATCTCCTCGTACGTCCCCAAGATAGGAGCCTTCATCTTCATAACAGTCGCCGAACAGGGAAAAACCGAACAAGCATACGAACAGTTCGGGTACAGCGGCGGCTGGGAAGCCTTCAGCAAATGGAAAATGCCCGAAAAAATGGTCCACGACGCGAAAGTTCTCAAAGACGTGATTACAAAGGCGAAAACCGTCAAACCCGGAAACATGGACCTGGTCTGCGGCTCAGAAGTCGCCGGGATAGCGGCACACGAATCCTGCGGCCACCCGATGGAAGCCGACAGAATCCTGGGACGAGAAATGAGCCAGGCCGGCAGATCTTTCATCTACAAGGGAGGACCATACTGGCTCGGCACCAGGATCGGCAGCAAAGCCGTAACAGTCGTAGATGATCCCACAGTCAAGAACAGCTACGGCTATTACCTGTACGACGACGAAGGCGTAAAGGCCAGACGCAGGTTTCTGTACAAGGAAGGCCTCATAAACGAGTTTCTACAGAACAGGGAATCAGCAGCCAAGCTCAGCGTCAACAGCAACGGCTCATCTAGATCCGTCAACTACGACCGAGAAGCGATAGTTCGCATGGCGAACACGTTCGTTCTCCCAGGCGAAATGACCGAGGAAGAGCTTATCGAAGAAGTCAAAGACGGCGTCTACATGAAATCCTTCACAGAATGGAACATCGATGACAAGCGTTTCAACCAACGCTACGTGGGCAGAGAAGCATACCTGATACAGAACGGCGAACTCACGGATTCCGTGGCCAGGCCCGTGATTGAAACGACCACCCTGAAGTTTTGGACTGCTGTTGACGCGGTTTCGAAAAAAGTCGAGTTTGACGCGGCTACCTGTGGAAAAGGAGATCCCTCCCAGGGGATTCCGGTGTACACTGGAGGTCCGTGCCTGCGACTTAGGAGGGTGTTTGTGAAATGACAGTCATGCTCAGCAAAACTGAAGACATCGTGAAAAAAGCGAAAGCTCTCGGAGCTGAACAGGTCATCGCGAAGACCACTGTTGGCAAGTATCGGCAGGTTCGTTTCAGCAACAATCAGGTCGACATCACCGTCGCCTGGAACGACTACTCAACCGACGTGGCCCTGGCTTGGAAGAAACGCGTAGTAGCTACAACGATACACAATTTCATCGGCGTTGACGCCAGCCTCAAACAGCTGCTAAAGCTTGCGAAGATTTCTCAGGAGAACCCGACTTTCGGAGGCTTCGCGCAGGGCAGTTTCCACTACCCAAAGAGTAAGGCAGACGCAAAACTTGAGGACCTGGAAAAACCGACAGAATACGTCTTTGAAGCTGTAGAAGCCGCTAAGAAGGAGGCCGGAGGAAACGTTGATAGCGGAGGCATACTCTTCACGAAATTCGAAGACGTTTACCTAGCCTCTTCCGAAGGCCCCGTCGGCGTTGACAGCAGATCAGCCATCGAGCTTTCAATCAGGGCTTTCACAGAAACAGAGGCCTCAGGCCACGGAGTAGAATGCTGCTCAAACCTGAAAGACTTCAAGCCCGCCCGTGCGGGCGCAAAGGCCGGCGAGATAGCTAAATTGGCGAAAGGTCCGAAAGTTGGGGACGAAGGCGTCTACGATGTCGTGTTCGACCCTCTGATTCACGGTTCGTTGCTCGGAGTGTGGGGCGGGATGGTTTCAGCCTATTCCGTGCTCGTGCAAATGTCTGTTTTCGTAGACAAACTCGGCAAGAGAGTGGCGGCCGAATCGGTCACGCTGAAAGACAATCCTGCTGCTTATTCTATGTCTAACAGGGTCTTCGATGATGAGGGTGTTCCGACGCAGATGAACCCGTTCATCGATCACGGCGTCCTCAAAACGTACCTTCATAACGCTTCCACCGCAAAAATGTTCAAAACCAAGACGACTGGAAACGCGGGCTTGATCAGTCCGACCCCGTGGAACATCGAAATGGAAGCAGGACCAACGAGCAAGGACGAGCTTTTCGAAGACGTGAAGAAGGGACTGTACCTGACCAACACTTGGTACACGCGGTTCCAGAATTCTGCAAAGGGCGACTTCTCAACCATACCCAGAGACGGCATCTTCATGATTGACAAAGGCGAAATCGGACAATCATTGAAGGATCTGCGCCTGAGCGACAACGTTCTAACCATGCTCGGCAACATCTCCGCCGTTTCAAAGGAGAGACAACACGTACACTGGTGGGGCGAAGCAGATCCACCTTCACTGGCCCCGTACATCCTCATCAAGAACGTGCACATGACCCACTCCAAATAAAATCCGAGTTTTCCCTCTCAACCTTTATCAACCTGCACTTCTTCTGCCTCTAACCACAACAAGCAAGCAGCAGGTAACTGGAAAAATTGACTTCGAAAGTTGCAATCGTCAAAGGCGAAAGGGGGCACGAGCCTGTTTTCAAGGCGCTGGACTTGGTGGACTATGAAGCGGCCCTGTCCGGCCGGAGCACCGTTCTCATAAAAGTCAACTTCATAACGGTCAAAACATGGGACACAGGCGCCACTACGGATCCGATGATGGTTGAAGCCATCATAGACAGACTCAAGAATCTGAACGTCAAGATATACGTTGTAGAATCAGATGCCACAATGACAAACGCCGACAAGGCCTATGAAGCGACGGGCATGAGAGAAATGGTCCAACGGGACGGCGTTGAATTTCTCAACCTGAGACACGTCAAAGACAGAGTCAAGATAGAAATCCCCCACTGTGAAACGCTGGGCAGCGTGACCGTTCCTCGCATCGTCACCGAATCCGCTATCATAAGCGCGCCGAAACTCAAGACCCACATGTCGACAGAAGTCACATTGGGAATGAAAAACATGTTCGGTCTTCTGCCGGACAAGTTCAAAGGAAAATATCACGTGCAAGGCATAAGCAAAGTCATCGTCGACATTAACACCGTGCTCAAATCATCATTGACCGTGATAGACGGCTTCGTCGGCATGGAAGGACGCGGCCCAACAGATGGAAAACCCGTAAAGATGGACTTGATAATAGCCGGGAAAGATCCCGTCGCAACGGACGCAACCGCATCCCGAATCATGGGGTTCGACCCACATGAAATAAGTCACATTCGCAGGGCCCACGAGAAAGGCCTAGGCAACATCGACGATATAGAAATTCTGGGCGAAAAACTGCAAAACGTCACTCGGACTTTTCAGAGAGCATAGCATCGGCTTTGCTTGATTCTTTGAAATCGGATACTCGAATGTCATGGGTCGCGCACTTGCGGACGCAGGCTGTGATTGGCACGGAATGGGCTTCGTTCTGTGGCGTGTTTGTGCTGGAGATCATTCGGTTTGGGGTTGTGTGAGTTCTTCGAGTCTGTGTATTTCAATCAGGTTGCTCGCGTGTTTTCGGCTGGTTCTGAAAGCAGCGGTGAACAGTATCATGTCCTCTTCGTTGACCAGACCTGCTGTATGGAGCTGTTTTGCGACCGTCAGAATTCGGTCTTTCTCCTCAAGGTAATCTATGCATGCTGGCGAGACGCCGAACGCCAATTCAAGTTGTCTCTTGACTCGCGGGCCAGGTGTCACGGCTATTATTGGTTGGGGTATCTTGAATCTTGATATCATTCTTGCCGTGTAGCCCGATCTGGTTAGAGTGACGACTTTGTTTACGGGCATTTCCTGGCATATTCTTTGAATCGCCCTGCTTATCGTGTCCGAGATGTTGATAAATCCCTCGTCCTCTACGTGGTTTTCGATTGCCTTTTCAGCTTCAACCGCGATTCTGGACATCATCATCACGGCTTCAACCGGGTACTGTCCCACCGCTGTCTCTCCCGATAGCATAGTGACTTCCGTTCCATCCAGAATCGCGTTGGCAACGTCGCTGACTTCGGCTCTGGTCGGTATCGGGCTGTTCATCATTGATTCGAGCATTTCTGTCGCGGTTACAACGTTTTTTCCTCTTTGGTTGCACTGTTTGATTATCGATTTCTGTACGAGCGGAACTTTTTCGGGTTCAATCTCGACGCCTAAGTCGCCTCTTGCCACCATGATTCCGTCCGCAGCTTCCAGGATTTCATCGAAATTGTTTACGCCTTCAAAGTTCTCTATCTTTGCCATGACAGCGCCCTTGAAGCCTCGAGTTTCTCTCCTGAGGTTTTTCACGTCATTGGCATTTCTCGTAAAAGATAGAGCTATGAATTCAACGTCCTTTTCCTTTGCCAGAGTCGCTATCTCGCGGTCTCTGCTCGACAGGGTTGGCACCGTGAGCTTCTTGTACGGGATGTTGACCCCCTTTCCGTCCTTCAGCTCGCCGGAGGTTAGGGCGACTAATTTCAAGGCATCTTTCCTTTTTTCTGTGACCTTCAATCTCAACTTTCCATTGTCAACCAGGATGCTGTCAGCCACATTCACTTTGTCATAGAAGTTCTTGCTGAAGCTTATCGTCTCATTCTCGAATCCCGCCTCGAAAATGTCTCCCCTCTTGACAATCCTGCTGCCTTTCATTCTCAGCCTTATTTCAGGCCCTTTGATGTCGATGATCACCGGAATGTCTGCGACCTCGCGAATGGTTCTAATCACGTGTTCATACTGGTCAAATGTTCCGTAGGCGGTGTTTATTCTCGCGCCGTTCATTCCCGCGCGGTGCATCTTCTGAAGCGTCTCCTTGGAAAGACTGGCTGGACCAATGGTACAGACGATCTTAGTTTTCTTCAAAACTCATCCCAACGCATTGTTCAAAGATACTGCTGAACTCTGTCTTAACATTAGCGTTGAGCCCTAGCAGCATACGTTGCAAGCTTCCATTGCATATTCGCTGTCTTCCAAAAGTCATTTATATTATCGGCACAACAGTGGAAAACGATGTGAAATGAAGTTCTTGATAATAACGAAAGTGAGACAAACCCCAGTTGACGTGTGGGCCAAGCTGCTTCCAGCCCATTTCAAGTATCTGGATGAGCTGGAGAAGACGAAAACTCTTGAAATTTCATATCATCTTATAGGTTATCAGGGCGATGCTTTGATTGTCAACGCAGGTTCAGACGAGGAGCTGGCGAGCATCATAGGCGAAGATCCCCTGTTCTTCTACACCGAAAGAGAAATCTATCCGCTCACGACACGCGAGGCTCACAAGCGAAGACTAGAACGTATCATCGGAAAGACAAGACCGTTAATGTGAATCGCAAGGCCCTCATAGAGGCGACACTAGCAATCTACTGAGAGGAAAACGGGAAGACACTCCGCAAACCATGAGTTTCAGTTCGTAATCTGCAGCTAAGCGGGTGGGCATGTGATAATACAGGTTGATCTCGAATTTCGGGCGCGAGACTCAAGGAACGCTGTAGGCCGCGGAGACTTGATCATTGTCATCGACGTTCTGAGGTCTGGGACCAGCATTCTGAACGCTCTGACTAATGGTGCCCAAGCTGCAGTTCCCGTGATGACTCTGGAGGAAGCCTACAAACTCCATGGTAAGCATCCGGAGTACCTGCTCGCCGGCGAAAGAGGTGGACACAAGCCCGTGGGTTTCGACCTGGGAAATTCTCCTCTGGAATTCACGCGTGAGAGAGTCGGAGGAAAAACCTTGATTATAACGACCACGAGCGGGACGGCGGCTTTGGTTAAGTCTAAGGCGGCGAAGTGGATTTTGGTGGGAGGTTTCCTGAATGCCCTCACAACGGCGCGAAAGGCCGAGGAAATTGCTGCGAGGGAAACGATCGGAGTGTCGTTTGTCTTGTCTGGAGAGAAAGGCAAGTTCTCGCTGGAAGACTTCCTGTGTGCAGGAGCGATTGCAAACGGTTTCGCTACGGGCAAGTTTCACTTTTCGGATAAGGTCCAGGCGGCGCTGCTGGCGTTCAAACAGGCAGAGCATGATTTGACCGGAAGCGTGATGAAAGCAAAACACGCTGAGCATCTGGTGCAGCTGGGGTTCAAAGGGGACGTAGATTTTTCCTGCAATCTGAACGTGTTTCGAACAGTTCCAATGTACGCGGACGGAAAGATAACGCTGCATCAACAAACGGCGCCCAGCGGTCTTTAACGCGCGCGTCAACTGTTCCAACGTCCAACTGTATTCGCCTGAACGCTGGAGACTATGAATGTGTACATCGGCCTCAAATGTTATTTACTCTTTCAGCAAATACTACTTTACTAGGTGATGTCTGTGGATTCAAAGAGTCTCTTGGAATACAGCCAGACAGTAAGGAACAGATACTTGGATATACTTTCAACGCTTCCTTGGGAGGAGGTTGTGAAGAGTCGCGGGGGAAGTTTTGATTCCATGAGGAACATTTTCTTGCACACGCTAGACGCCGAGGATAGGATGATTAACTACGTCATCTCGGGACGTTTGAAAGCTTGGGTTTCACGGAGCCACGACGAGTTTAAGGACATAGATTCTATAAAGAAACGTGCAAAAGATGTCGAATCAAGAACCAAAAATTTCGTTGGGAAGATGTCTCCGGCCGATCTCGAAAGAAAGGTGGAAGTATCAAGGATGGGAGTGCCGCCTGTGCAGGTGCGAGTGGAAGACATTCTGATTCACGTGGCCCTTGAGAACGTTCACCACTTCGGCGAACTGATTGCACTCCTGTGGCAAATCGACGTGGAACCGCCCCACATGGGCTGGATCGCCTACCTTCAAAGATAATCCCTCTCGCAGCGCTGTGAAGCCCCTGCTGGCACTATTCTCTGCGGTTTAGCAATTTCGCCGTCTCGGCGCCTTGACAACGAAGCGGTTCGCCTGTTTTATTCAGCTTTTCTAAGTGCTTCTCTGTTTTATGAGCCCGAGTGAATAACAAAGCAAGTCTGCAGCCAGTTGTTCTGTTCTCTTGCAAATGCTTCGCAGTTCAATCAGCTGATGGGGCGTCAATGCATGGTTTTCGCATTCGCGCTTCAATTCTTCGTATTTCTTCCACGCTTCTTTGCTCTTCAAGATTTCAGAGTCTGTAAATCGTTCAAGATTGTCTATTGCAGATTTTAGAGAGGCCGCATCTTCTGTCGCTTCCTCAGGCTTCTCCTTTCCTATTTTTTGCTCCAGATAATTCATTTTCTCTTTGAGCATTCCAACGGTCCCAAGAGCTTTCTCATAGTCTTCTTTAATGTTTCTCGTGGCAATTTCAATACGAACACAGAGTTCATCAGTTTCTGTCAAGATAGTCGCACTCCTGTCGAGCAAGTTACTTGTGGTGGGACAACTAATTCTTTCGGTGCTGAGAAAGAAAAACTATTTAGCCATATTAACGTTCTAGACTGAAAGAAGTACGTGCAGAGGATGGTTGCGCATGGAAGCTTCTATGGTTGAATTTCAAGGTGGAGGCGAGGCGAAGAAGACTGCCGGGTTTTTGGCAAGGCCGAAGGATGTGGGAAAACATCCTGCAGTTATAGTCATCCATGAAATATGGGGAGTCGTAGATCACATTAAGGATGTGAGCAAGAGACTTGCAGACGAGGGTTACGTGGCTCTGGCGGTCGACTTGTTCGGACGGTCCGTTTCAAGCCTAGAAGAGGCCCGCAAGCTACGGGAAGAGTTGTCTGAGGACCGAATAATGGGAGACCTGAATGGCGCGTTCAAATATCTCCAGTCATTGGAATACGTGCAGCCAAGGCGCATCGGAAGCATCGGCTTCTGCATGGGAGGGGGGCTTTCTCTTCTCCTGGCTTGCCGTAACAAAGAACTTGCGGCTGCAGTCGTGTTCTATGGCAGAAACCCGACGCCCATAGACTTGGTCAAGAATGTTCAATGCCCAGTACTCGGCAATTACGCTGGAGCCGATATGGCAATCAAAGAAGCTGACATAAGCCTGTTGAAAGAGGCCCTGACCAAGTACGGGAAAGTCTATGACATTAAGATCTACCCTGGTGCGCCTCACGCATTCTTCAACGACACACGAGAGAGCTACAGACCGGAAGCTGCGGAGGACGCGTGGAAGAGAACGTTAGACTTTTACAACAGGTACCTGAAGGCCTAACTTCTTGTTCTAGTCAGCTCTTGAGAGAATGTCCGGCGTGTCGCTCGTTATGCCGTCAACGCCTTTTTTGGTGTAATCGGCTACCTCTTCGGGTTTGTTTATCGTCCATACTATCACTTTTAAGCCGTTTTGATGAGCTTTCTGAACGTCTGCGGTGTGCGTGAACCTGTAGAACGGAAGCAGATAGTTTGCTTTCAGTTCAGTTGCTGATTTCACTTGGTTCTTGTTTTTCACGTTTATCAAGCCTGTTTCCACTTTTTCGTTGAGTTCTCTGACTTTTCTGAGAGTTTCTTCGAGGAAGGAGACGATTATCACGTTCTTTTCTAGTCCCTTCTTCTGAACGGTGTTCAAGACTTTCGCTTCTAAGCCTGTTTCCTTCAGTTCTATCAGCACTTTCAGCTTTTTGTCTAGGAAATCGAGGGCTTCCTCAAGCGTCGGAATCTTCTCATCCTTTTCCGTGTTGAGCTGTTTTATCTCTTTCAGCGTTAGCTCATTGACTAGGCCTTTTCCGTTTGTTGTTCTCTCAACTTCCGCATCGTGGATCACCACGACTTCGCCGTCTTTTGTCACGCGGACATCAAGTTCCACGGCGTTCACGCCCAATTCTAGGGCCTTCTTGAAACTGCGTAACGTGTTTTCAGGCTCGTAGGCCCGCGCCCCTCTGTGTCCCACTTTCAACATGCCTATACCCAATTGTTGAGAGAAATATAAGACCGTCATTTATGACAGTCAAATGGGGCCTTCGCAGAACACGGGGGTCATCTGATGTTTCGCTGTTCAAGTTATGTTCAGGATCTAAACAAGCAGGTTTTAGTGGGAAGGAAGCCTCATGTAGAGGTCGTACCTGCGTGGTGCTCTGCGTCCGATGAGAGTGTAAGCCAAGAGTGCGATGAAGAGGCTGATTCCGAGAACTGTCAAGTCTGATCTGTTAGCCTGTGAAGTGCTCGAGCCACCTCCGTCGAGCTGCTTGAGACCTTGGCCTAGCGACGGGGCAAATGCGTGCTGTGGGCTGCTTCCGATTCTTGTCGCGGCAACGGCGATTAATGGGACGACGGTGATGAGTACGCCTAGGATGGCCGCGGCAAGAAGGTAAAGCAGAGTCTTCTTCAACGCGTATGTCCCCCATAGCAACTGGTGGAGTATTGGCTTTTAGTTCTACGTTTTAGAACAGGATGTTGAGGGTTCATGCCGGTCTCGCTCTCCATAGTCTGGCGGTTTCGACCCAGAAAATGAAGGTTGCAATGAGGCCGAAAGTCACTGCGTAGAAGCTGGGTGTGGTTTGGCCGATTATGGTCAGCGTCAAGTAAGCCGTCAGCAGGGTGGTGAAAAGGACCGAATAGAACAAGTATCGAGGAACCATGAATCGCCCCATTCTGGTGAAAAGTCGCAGAATGCCCACTTTCACTTCTTCCTTGAGTACGTACTCGCCTGTTCCCTTCTTCTCAACGAGGCCTAGATCTTGCAGCTTCTGAAGATGGTGAACGGCAATGCTGGGGCTTGAAAACTTGAGGGCGCGTTGAACCTCTCTAACCCCCACGGAATGCGTGGATCGCTCCAGCAGGTACCAGTACACGATGAGCGTCTTGCCCTTCAGTTCAGACTCTAGGAAAGCCAAATCAAATTCACGCGGAGTTTCCGACACGAAACATCGCCGAATACACTCTGCAGGCAAAGTTCTTAAAAGATTAACCAACACGCCTCGCTTTCACGTCATAAGTTTCAAGGAACACCGCCAGCCCAAGAGCGATGTCCATCCTTTTCCAAGTGGTCTGCATCCACTAAGCGATTTTCCGACCGAATGAGCGTGTTCTGTTTGCCTTTGCTGATGCGCTGTTAGCGAGTGTCCGCGCGCGCTGTGACTGAACGGTTGCAGAAAAGGATCGCTAGAAATCGGGAGGCGCAATAGATAAAAGCGCAGGTGAGAAAAACTTGGTCGAGGCTCATGGTAGCGACTGTTAGAAGGCTCCAAGGTTCGGATCGTGACGATGTGATAGAGATATCGAGTCACATTTGGGAGGGGCACGATTACCTCCCGTCTGTGGTTGACGAGTGGTTGCGCGACTCGAATAGTCGCTTTTATGGAGTTGAAGTTGACGGGCGCGTTGTTGCCGTTGGCAGGATTCGGTTGGTGGAAGACGGAAGGATTGGCTGGATGGAAGGACTTCGGGTACACCCTGAGTATAGGGGCAGAGGATTCGCAAACGACCTCACTGAGACTATCCTCAGAGAGGGTGAACGCTTGGGCGTTGAACGGCTTCGCTACACAACGTCTGATGAAAACGCGGCTTCCGTGAAGCTTGCCAAGATGGCAGGATTCTCAAGAATCCTCAGGATGACCGTTTCTTGGTACCATAACCTCAAACAGATTCCAACATCAACAGAATATCCCCCGATACGGAAGTTCGGCCTAGAAAGAACATATGGCCTGCTGGAAACCAACCCTCATATTCTTCCTCAGGGGATGCTAATCTACGAGTGGAAGGCCCTGGATAACACCTCTTCCAACGTTAAAGAGGTGGGGAAGAACCACAGTTTTTACGTCGCCCTGAAAAGAGGAAGATTGGATTCTTTATCGATTAGTCCTTCTGGCAAAGAACCTGATGAGTCCTATTGGGGCTTCACCGCCTACGCGGTTGACTCGTCCGGTTTTCTGGCTCAGTTTTCCCGTAACGTGACATTGGCCTTGAAACGCGGGCTCGGCTCGATTGCTTGCACGTTTGAGACTAGGTTTGAGAAGGCTCTGGATGGAGTTGGCCTGAGATCGGAAGAAGATCACCAGACGCACTTGATATTACTTGAGAAACGGATGCGCCGCCGAAAACGGAAGGGTTAGCACAGCGTTCGTTTGAATTTTCATCGTTTGGTGTTCTAGGAGACGTAGGAGAGGTTTTCGCGGTTTTCTCCGATTTGTTTTGTTGCTTCGTATTGGGCTTCGAGGAGGATGGTTAGGGTGTCGATGTTCTTTTTTATGTTTTCGATGTCCTTGGTCTTGTCTAGGAACTCCGGTTTTGCCAATTGTTCCTTAATGTTGTCTACCGAGATTTGGAGGATTTTGACTTTGAAGGCGAACATCTGAAGGATGTAAAGGAGGCTCAGTTGAGAGGATAATCCTTCTAGGCGGTTGTATTCAATCATTCTTCCGAGAGTTGCTTTGGCTCTCTGCGTTTCGGAAGACTCTCTGGATTTTAGCACCTTCTCGTAAGCTTCAATCTGCGTAGAAGATGAGTGTTTATTTTCGTCCAGAGTTTTCTGAGCCCGCTTTGTGGCCTTTTCCAGCAAGCTTAGAATTTCATCCAATCTCCCAGCCTCTCAGCAAAACTGATTTCGGGCGCTGGAGATTAAAGCCTTTAGACGCGGCTTACAATAGACTGACGTATGGGATGATAGATTCTCTGTATCCGCCGGGTCTAAGGGCATGTTCTGCTATTCTGGTTTGCGGGGTTCTGTGTCAATCAGATATTGGAATGCTTGGGACAGGTTGCGCGGGTAGTCTTTTCCATGGGAGGATTCCATCAATTTGGCTTTTTCGAGCATTTGTTCGAGGTAGTCTCTTCGGATGACCTCTGCTAGTATCGAGGCCCGGAGTTTGTCGACCTCCTCCCAGGGAGTGTTAGCCATCTTCATTCACCTAACGAGATATGAGCAATCAATGGTCATAAACGTGTGTGACTGTCGTGCTGGAGCAACAGGCGATATGCGCTCGCGATCTGACGTTCTCTTTCGAGAATTGGTTTTCTGAAATGGGCTTGTGCGAGGCGAGAATGAAAAAGAATAAGAGCTTGCGCCTTGTCGCCGTCTCTGTCGCAGCTGACGACGAATTGGTAGGTGGCATGGCTTTGGTGTAGGGATGGTGCATGCTGATTTTCTGTAATATAGTATGAGGAAGAGCAGAAGCCGAAGGCTCTTTTTGGCAACTTACGTATCTTTTGTTTTCTGTTAATATGGCTTTGTAATGACTTTCTTCTCAAGGCCGACTTGATACTTGACCGATGGAGAAAATTGAGGGAAGAAACAGAGTGTGATCTTCTATTTGATATACCTGATGGTTCTTTGCTAGAGCCCTGATTGTTCTGCAGTCAGACACGATATCGGCTATTTCTTTTGAGGCTGCATCGGAATTGGGATTATTGACTCTCTTGAGAAATTCTGCATTTCATTGAGTATGAGCGTCAGTGCTTTTCCTTCTGGTATGATCATTTTAGTGTTGTTCATCAATGACGTTGAGATCGTTTCAAGCTGCTTGAAGGTGATGGCACTGTCTTTGAAGTACGTCGTCAAAGCCTCATTGCGCAGTTTCGTGGCTTGCGCGTCTCCTTCAGCTATAGTGATCGTGGCTTGTCGTTGACCTTCAGCTCTAAGGATTGATGCTTGTTTTTCTCCCTCGGCAACTTGTATAGCAGCGTTCTTTTGTCCTGTGGCTAGAGTTGCTTGGGCAACCGCGGTTTTTTCCGCAGCCTGTCTGTCGTTGTCTGCCTTTAGGACCGACTCCATAGACGCGATTAATTCCTTCGGAGGTTCGAGGTCTTTTATTTCTGCGCGGACTATTTCGATTCCCCAGCTCTCGGTTTGTTCGTCAAGCGCCTCTTTCAGCTCTTGGTTTATGATGTGTCTTGACGTATTAGCGACGGTCATGTCCATGCCGCCGATTATGTCTCTTAGAACCGTTCGGGCGAGAGTATCTATTTGCACTGTGTAGTTGTTGACACTGTATTCTGAGGCCTTTACGCTCGTTTCATCTCTTTTGACTCTGTAGAAGACGACGGCGTCTACACCCATGAACACTTTGTCTCTCGTTATGACGTCTTGGCGTTGTACTGGGGTCATTTGTTCGGTCGTATTGACCTTGATGATTCTGTCTACATATGGCATCAAGAGCGTTAGGCCACCTTCGACGAATCTGTGGTACTTGCCTAAGCGTTCCACGAGTCCCCTCTGCGTAGGCCTGACCTGCCGTATCGAGACACTTAACAGCCAAGCAAGGATGAAGACTATTAAGATAACAGCCACTGCAAGTATGAACAATTCTGTCGGATCCATTTATTCCCTCCCTGCTCTCATATGTGCACTCACGGTGTATACAAGGTTTTTGACCGATCCATGAGTGAAGAAACTCAACGGCCATAGATACTCCATCAGCGTCATAGCGCAGCTATTAGGGCGTTAAACATCGAATTCCACTTGGTTGCTATTTCAGTCACCGAGGCACGGGAGTCCGTCGATGAATATGTAAACGTTTTGATATGATACGAAGCTGTGTGGATTTTCTGTAATAGTATATGAGGAAGGGCAAGAAGGGTTTTTGGGTTTTTTGAGCTTCAGCGGAGAGTCTTGACCAATTACCGTATGGTCGAGCGCTCATTAGTATTTTCGCCCCCTTTCTATGTCCTTGTCAGACTGCCGGCTTATGCGTCGAGAGTTTTGGGCGTTGAGGGGAAAGTATAAACGGTATCTTTCCTATAGGCTGGAAAAGGTTTCCCAATGAAATGCGAGGCATGCGGTCAAGAAATATTCATGGCGTTTCAGTGTTCTTATTGTGGCGGTCAGTTCTGCGCTGCTCATCGTTTGCCTGAGAACCACAATTGTCCAAAGTTGGATGTCGCCCGAGCGCAGAGGCAGCGGGAGGCCGAAGTCATGTCGAAGCAGAGCTCCTACCAGTACAAGGTCACTTTTGGAATGCCCCCAAAAGCTAAGGGACGCGTTTATTTCAGTCCCACGGAGGTTAAACACTTGGCCATAGCTGCGCTGCTTGTTGTCGCCGTCGGGTTGTTGTCCGTTCTTTATGGCAGCATCTTAACTTCAGTCAGTTTGCTTGAGTCTGCTGTAGCTTTCACCGTGATTCTTACCATGTCCTTTTTCATTCACGAGATTGCGCACAAAGTGATCGCTCAGAGAAAAGGTCTCTGGGCCGAGTTCAGGTTGACCCTCTGGGGCGCCGTCGTGACACTGATCTTCGCATTCTTGCCGATCAAGCTCATTTCTCCCGGTGCAGTGATGATCGCCGGGCCCGCTGAAAAAAGAGACATAGGAAGAGTTTCCATGGCGGGACCAATAACTAACATTTTATTATCTCTAGGGTTCCTTGGGGGCGCAATTGTTGCGCCGAGTCCCTTAGTTGCGTTTTTCTATTTCGGTGGGTTTTTTAACGCCTATTTGGCGGCCTTTAATCTGATTCCTTACGGCGTTTTCGACGGGCTCAAAGTATTCCACTGGAGCAAGACTGTGTGGGCATTGATGTTCGCAGCGAGCGCAGCTCTCACAGTCATTGGATATATACAGTTCTCGCCGTATCTGCTGTGAAAAACTCAAGTTGCCTGCAATTTATATCTGCCTCATTGAAGTTTTAATTTTAAGGGAGTTTCTTGTCAAGAGGTTTAGCGCCTGAGCCAGAAGGCGGCTTCTTCTGTGATTGGATTAGGCAACGCCAGAAGCAGGCTGAAGAAAGCAAGAAGATAATAGCCTGAAAAAGAAAATCAGAAGCGCGGAATCTAATTTGAGACTCTGTGAGGAAGTCTTTTATCACGGCATGCTGATTTGACGTTTGGAGAGAGAGCGGTCAAATTGCCCAAGGATGCTGTTTCGATTCTAATGCTGTTTTTTCTCATGCTGGGCATGTTAGCAATAGCTTATAAGATTCAACTGGCAAGTGCGGATACTGTCGATTCGTGGCCGATGTTCCACCATGACCCCAATCATTCGGGAGCTTCAACCTCTACGGGGCCGAATACGAACCAAACTCTCTGGGAGTATGCGGCCAACGCTCGTCTTTCTTCTCCTGCTGTTGCAGGTGGTTTTGTTTACGTGGGGTCTCATGATTATCACGTTTATTGTCTGAACGCTAACACGGGAGCGGTTATCTGGCGTTACCCAACGGGTGGCGTCGTGTATTCTTCTCCCGCCGTTGTGGGCGGCTTTGTGTATGTGGGTTCACTGGACGATTATATCTACTGTCTGAGCGCTGCTAATGGATCGCTCATTTGGCTGTACAAGGTGGCGGGCTCCATTGGCGATTCTTCACCTGCCGTCGTTGACGGTCTAGTTTACGTGGGCTCTGACGGTAGGAGCGTTTACTGCTTCAACGCCGTTTCGGGGACGTTGGTTTGGCAGCACGGTGTAGGCGGCCCAGTAGATGCTTCTCCCGCCGTTGTAGGGGGCTTTGTTTACGTGGGATCTCTAAATGATCAGAAGGTTTACTGTTTGAACGCTGCTACGGGGTCGCCTGTTTGGAGTTACACGACCGGCAGCTTCGTGGATTCTTCTCCCACGGTTTCGGGTGGTTTTGTATACGTGGGATCCGACGATGGGAAGGTTTACTGTCTTAACGCCGCTACAGGATCGCTTGTTTGGAGTTATGTAACAGGAAGCTATGTGGGGTCTTCTCCTGCCGTTGCTGGGGGCCTGGTCTACGTCGGATCGCAGGACGATAACGTTTACTGTCTGAACGCTGTTAATGGATCGGTTGTTTGGCGTTACGCGACGCATGACGCGGTGATTTCTTCTCCTGCTGTTGCTGATGGTCTCGTCTACGTGGGATCTAATGACAATAATACCTACTGTCTTAACGCTGCTAATGGAAAATTTGTTTGGAGTTATAGGACTGGTGGTGCAGTGGATTCTTCTCCTGCTGTGCTTAACGGAGTACTTTACGTGGGATCAACGGATGGCAATATCTATGCCCTCGGGGCGCCGGCAACCCCAGAATTTAATATATACCTATTTCTGCCACTCTTTATGGTGGCAACGCTACTGGCTACTTTCGTTTTCAGGCGGAAACGCAACGTTAGAATTCAATAGCCCCCCGCCAATGTGTCGTTTGCACCGAATGCGTTGACGGGCGACGAAAAGATCGTAGCTCGTGCGGATTCCTACACGTCATTTTGCTTTTGCCCTCAAACAGTACGCTTAAAAGCAAATTGAAACAAAACTCTTGTGCGGGTGAATCTTACGCCGGAACATTGGAGTCCTCCAGATTGGATACATGTAGACAAGAGACCTTCCAGCGATTCTGTCTATTTTGAGAACATGTGTCGAATCATCTTTCAGGCTGGATTGAACTGGAGCGTGGTGGAGAAGAAGTGGCTCACAACGAAGAAAGCGTTTGACAATTTTTCCACGGAGAAAGTCTCAGTCTTCACTAGCTCGGATATTGCGCGTTTGATGAAAGACGAGGGCATCGTCCGAAACAAAGGAAAGATTTCAAGTATCATTCAGAACGCCAAAGAGTTCGAAAAAATCAAGAAGGAGTACGGCTCTTTCCAAAAATACCTCGATAAACTGGACAAATCGCACAATTACTCATCAGTTGTCAAAGAGCTAACCGCCAGATTCAAATGGTTGGGGCCTTCCTCAGCCAGCCTCTTCCTCTATTCTGTAGGAGAGAAAATCAAACACACTATGTAGATAACTCAGGATTGTACGATGAACCAGTAATTGCCGTCTGGATCGTTTACGCTGAACCATTTGCCCCATGAGTCGTTTCTGACTTCGTCGTTTGGTTTGACGCCTTTTGCTTTCAGATCTTTGTGGACTTCTTCAACGTCCGAGGTTGAGAGATACAGCTTCATGATGCACCCGAGTTTGAGTTCTTCAAATTTTGTGCCGAGAACAACCTATGTGCCGCCCCCAGGGGGAACAACGACCACCCAGCGGTTATCCTCGTATCCGTAATCTTGGGCGGCCTTGAAGCCTAACTTGTCCGTGTAGAACAATTTGGCCTTATCCATGTCACGGACCAACAAATGAATCATCGTAATTTTATCGACGGCCATAGAATCATCCTGAATAATGGAGGACTTTTTAGGTGCTTAAACGTTTCGAGCGTGAGTTGTGGGTTTATTTTTTTGTGGCTTCGTTCTTTTTAATTCCGGCTCTGACTAGTTTCTTTATGAGCGCGACGGGAAGTTTTTTGTCCAGAGAAAAGCGGACGGTTGCATTGGCGGTTTCGTAATCTGCTAGTTCATTTTTGTGTTCCTCCACTACCCCGTGGGGTACGTAGAGTCCAATGTGTGTTTTCGCCAGACGAAAGTAGGCAAGTCGCCCCTTGTAGTCATAATATGGCATTCCATAACTGATACTTTCCACCACAGTCGGAGCTGTTTCTTTGATTGCTACCCGAAGCTCCTCAAGTTTGCCCTGCAATTCTTTTGGTGCCATCGCAATGTAATCATCGACGCTTTTCGGTGTCTTTTTCACTACTTTAGCCATAATGTGAATTGAGGTTGAATTGTTTATAGCGTTTTGGAAAAATTTCGGATATGATTAAAGCGCTTTCGTGAGGCTGTTGCGAGTGTGCATTCTGAGAGCCTCGAGTTCTTCATTTGCAGGAGAGTATTTATTATTCTGTCTTCGTGCAGTATTCCTTTGTGTGGGCCCGTAGTCTAGTCAGGTTGTCTGGGTTTGGGGGGGTCTAAAGCCCGAGTCCTAGTTCCAGAAGCCCTAGATTGGATTAAGACGCTGGCCTGCGGAGCCGGAGACCCAGGGTTCAAATCCCTGCGGGCCCGCCACTTCCAAGGATCAACAAACTGAAACACTTTAATTGCGATTTAACCCGTAAGCAAAGATGGCAAGAGAGGATTTTTCAGTAAAGACTACCGCTCTGCTGGAACAGTTTAATACGCCAAACCTAGATTGTTTCTCAAATGGTGAATTGTATGGCTTCGAGTTCTCCGTTGGATGAGTGGAAATTCCTCGTCGGCACTTGGAAGGGAAAGACGAAGGGTGGACAGTTCGGTGAGAAGGGCGTGATTGAGGGCAGGACAGTGTTTTCGTGTGAGCCTAGCGATTCGTTCATCATGAGCACTGGCGAAAACTGGTGTGCAGGTGTTTTGCTCAACAAAAGTATTTCAATACTATTCTATGATGACGGTGAGAAGAAGTTCAGACGTAAGACTTTCTTTTCGTATGGTTTCGTCAACAACGAAGTGGAATGCGCAAGAACCAAAGAAAGTTTGAAATTCGACATAACAACCGAACCCATGTCGAAGCAAGTCGGTCCTGGGATGCTCTGGCGTTCCACCATAAGAAAGATTTCGAACACCAAGATAGCAACGGGCCTGGAAATGGCAAAACCTGGACAAGAATTCAAGAGCTACGGCGAATCAATACTTGAAAGAACAAAATAGAATCAGACAAACTGGCAAGACTCACCATATGTGAAGCAGAACCCGTTTCCATCATTCCTTCCAAGGCTTCTTAATCATTTCAACACTTTTTGTTCCGAGTAAACCCGAAAACGTTTTGGGCGTTCCGATAAAAACTTAAATCGGTTGATCCCTATTTTCAAGTCGACATGGACTCTTCAAAGTTAATGTTAACGGCTTTGAGGTTCAACGAAAAAATCAACCAGCAAGACCCAGAGGGTTTAGCTGAACTAATGACCAGCGACCACACGTTCATAGACGCCGAAGGAAACGTCACCAAAGGCAAAAACGCCATGAAAGAAGGTTGGAGACAGTTCTTCAAACAATACCCCGATTACAGAAACAAATTCACCAGCATAACGATTCAAGACAACACCGTCGTCATGGTCGGTCACTCCACCTGCTCCTTCAAACAACTCGAGGGCCCAAACATCTGGACCGCAAAAATACGCGGCAACCGCGTCTCAGAATGGAAAGTATCCTGGCTGAACAAAAGGTAGCATGTCCGGTCAAGAAGCTTTGATGTCCCGCTGGTGTCTAGTCTGTTTTCTTCGTAACATCTGACTTGAGAAGCCTTAGTGCTGCAATGGCGACAAAGACTACAGTGTAAACCGCGATGATTAGTGCTGCTTCGTAAAGAGCTTCAGTGTCAGCTGAGGGAAGAACAGTGTTTGACGCGGTTATCAGGCGGCTCAGGAGAAATGATGGAAAGCCTGTTGCCGCCCACGTCGGAACGACCCGCGAGACGTTGCCGTAGAGAAAGGACAAGATGGGGGTCATGACCAATGAGGCGATGTACATTGCGAAGGCTAGTAGTATTGCGAGAGTAGTTCCTCTGAAAACTTCGCTGAACATGAATGATAGACAGAAGAAAATGAGGGAAGAGTACGCGATCGCCAAAAACATTAACGGAGCGAATTGCAGGTCGCTTTGTGCACCGAAGAACCCGATTGAAAGGCCAACGCTTACAACAGTTATCAGTGCTTCAACCAACGCCAACAAAGAGTATCCGCCCATGAACTTCCCGAACATGTACTCAATCCGACTAATCGGTTTGGAGAGCAGTATGTCAGCGGTTCCGTGTTCATATTCTTCCGACATCGAACCGCCTGCAACTATTATGGCGATCAGCGGGATAAACAAGGCTTGGGCTCCTCCTTCCAGCACGGTTGAAATCCACATGAAGGCGTTGCCCGAGGGCACTATCCCCGACGAGCGATTAAACTCATAGTTGGAGACAATTACCAACGTCTGAATTGCCACGGCCAGAATCACAAGAGCAAGCACACTCTTTTTTGCGATGCCTCTTCTCCACTCGTATCCAGCAATGACACCGACTCTTTCAAGAGCCTCACAGACTCTTCCAAGCGCACCCACGCTATTGGCCTCCTTTCAGAGCTTGGAGATAAGCATCTTCCAGCGTTATCTTGCGTAGGTTCAGGCTCAGCAGCACGCCTTGCTGTTTGAAGATTTCTGAAGAAATCTCGCCTCTCACGTCCTTCTTCTCTTTCAGCTCTATCATCAGTCTGTTTCCGTCCACTTTGACATCGCCAACGGAGTCAAGCGTTTTGAGGCTTGAGACAATTTTTTCGCTCACTTTTTCGAGTTCGACTTCCACGACCCATTTTTGAGTGAAGGCGTCCAGCACTTGGTCAATTGGGCCGCTGAAAAGGATCTTTCCCTTGTTTATCATTCCTACGTGAGTGCAGATTCTTTGAACCTCGTCCAGCAAGTGAGACGATATAAAGATGGTTTTGCCCTCCTTTGAGAGGTTTATGAAGAGGTTTCTGAAATTAACTGCGGCCTCCGGATCCATGCCTATTGTGGGCTCGTCCATAATCAGAACCATTGGATCGTTGATGAGAGCAAGGGCCAAAGACAGCCTCTGAACCATTCCCTTGCTGTAGGTTCCAATCTTCCTTTTTCCCCACTCTTTCAAACCAACAAGGTTGAGAAGCTGCCAGGTCTTTTCCTTTCTAGCTTGCGTGGACAGCCTGAACATCTTCCCCATAAAATCAAGCAGCTGCTCCGCCGTGAAGAAAGTTTGAAGCGTTGGAAGTTCCGAAGCATAACCAACAGACCTGAAAGCCTGAACAGGATCTTTAATTGGGTTAACACCACCTATCTGAACTTCTCCTCGATTCGGTTCGAGGAGACCCAGCATAATCCTGATAGTAGTTGTCTTGCCTGCTCCGTTCGGTCCAAGATAGCCATACACCCAGCCTTTGTCAACAGAGAAGGAAACAGAATCCAAAGCCTTGAACTTTCCATAATACTTTGTCACGTCCGAAATGTTCAAGACCGAATTGGACGCCAAGACTGGCACCAATTGCAAATATATGCTGCCTGAACCCTAATAACATTTAGGGGGGCACCACATTAGTTATTCGACACAAGCAATTTCGCTGTCACTATGCATTCACAGTGAAGCCCAAGAACCACAAACCATAAGCGTACGCTCAGCCGCGAGAGCCTATATTATCCTATTCATCAAAGCCGTAATCATTGTCGTTTCAGCGACTTCTTTCTTCCGTACCACTCAGATGAAGCGGAAAAGGAAAAGAGAACCGTCAGATGCGCGTGCGTAAATGTCGAAAACAATTCTTTCGCGCGCTTTTGGGATAAAACTTTACCCTTTCTCTCTCTACTTCCTCTACTACTACCTACCTACTACTTACTACTACTCAGGGTCAGACACAGACACACACAGACAGAAACAGACAGAAATCAGAGAACTTCAGGTGTCATCGAAATCTGTTTCTCAACTTCCTCTTTCAGCTTGACTAGAGCCTTTTGTGCGTATGGCTTAGGCTAGAAAAAGAGGGTGGGTTCTAGTAGTAGTATGTTATTGTTACTGCAAGAGTTGCTTCGCCGATGGAACTGCCAAAGGAGATATCTGTGAAGGAAGTTGGCAAGACTGGAAAAACTACTGTTCCACCGAAACCCACATTAAATTGGTCATAAGTCGGGAAAGAAACGTTGGTGCCGCTGACGTAAGGAGTCCCAAGTCCAACAAATGTTGAGTTATTGTTTGATGAAACTCGAACCGAAACGTACCCCGCAGAAGGTACGTATATAGCCCTGACAACCCCAATGAGGGTTAGATTTTCGCCAGTCTCTGCGTCGTACACAATTTCGTTTGTATGCACGATTTCGTTATTAACCCATATCGTGGAGTTTTCTGTACTTCCGATGTGGAAGTTATTCACTTGATTTTGGAGATTTGTGGCATTAGAGTTCAAAAAGTCAATCTGGTTGCGCAAATTTGTATTATTAGTTTGTGTCTGGTTGAGCAATGTCTTGTTTCCATCTAGCCATGTTTGCAGTTGCTTGTCTTGATTTTGAAGGTTCGTTGCGTTGGTGTTCAACTGACTAATCGTGTTGTTTGCAGAGCCTAATTCATTTTCCTTGTTGTGGATTATCATAGTGTAGTATGCCAATGCTCCACCCAGACTTGCAATCAATAAGATGCAGATTATCCCGAGAGAAATTGCGACGCTTCTTCTGACAACTTTTCTCGATGTTGTCCTATCCATTTTGAATATCTTTGCAATAATACCCCGAGGTCCTGACGGTTCGTGAGAACTACTTTCTGCGCTTCTTGAGAGTTGTTGGGGTACGGCTCTTGGGATGTCTTCAACCCTCATCATCGTTGCCATTGCGGCTTCTCCAAAACTAGAAAGTTTGTACTTACCATCCTCCGTCTTGCCGACAAGTTCTCCCAAGTTTTCAATGTGATAATTCAGAAATGAGCTAGACACCCCCAGAACCTCAAGCATTTCCGAGAAACTCATAGGCTTCACTGACAACATTCTAAGAATCCTACGACGAATAGGATGTTTCAAAGATGCAAAAATGGTTGAATATGGTTCTTCATCGTTAGCAGACATAAGAAGTCTCCACTAGCATGATAAGAGCAACGCAAAGAAAACCTTTTTGTCAAGAAAACTTGACACTAAAAGCGTCCCAATTTTCAAAAACAGTCAGCAGCCAGTTGAGGCTCAAGTCAAGAAAAGTTGACAAGCTTAACTTCGCTTCAAACATCCTTAATTCTGTTGAATAAAGTCACTTTTAGGTACAATTCTTGGGAATCATTCTTGTTTCTCATTCCCGCCGAGGCCGCGCCAGAAAGTTGGCCTTGCACCAGATGGACCCTAAGGGTTAAATTGGTTCAGTTATCCTTCTTTAGTTGGTGATACTTATGCCGAAGGACATGTGGTTTGGAGTTCATGCTCCTCCTGAGGGAAGAAACTTCGCGGACGAGAAGCGCATATGCCTAGCTGCTGAAGAGACTGGGTTTGACCTTTTCACAATGACGGATCACATGATGAACATGAGGAATCCCAATGGGGCGAGCAACCATCCTCTGGAATGTTGGACAACACTGGGCGCTCTAGCCGCCGTGACGAGCAGAATAATGCTTGGTCCTCTTGTGAGCTGCTACGGGTATAGAAGACCAACGGTCTTGGCCAAGATCGCTACAACGGTCGACATAATCTCTGGCGGCAGGCTAATCTTCGGTATCGGGGCAGGGTGGCACGAGGACGAGTTCAAAGGCTTCATGGGTGGATTTCCATCTCCAAAAGAGAGGCTTCAAGGGCTTCGTGAAACCGTGGAGATATGCAAGTCAATGTTCTCCAAGGACCGTACAACCTACCACGGCAAGATGTATGACATTGATAACGTCCTCAACTCACCGCAACCAGTGCAGAAGCATATACCGATCATGGTCGGCGGAAGCGGAGAAAAAGTAACCCTGAAGATTGCCGCTGAGCACGCTGACATCAGTCACCTGTTTGCAGCGAACGTAGACGAGCTTGAGCATAAGCTCTCAGTCCTAAGAAAACACTGTAAGACCGTGGGCACAGACTACAGCAAGATCAGGAAAGCCACAGCGATGAACATGGAGAGCGGAACGACACCTAACGCCACAGAAAAGACAGTTGAAACTATCGAAGAGTACAAGAAGAGAGGAATAGGCCTAATCACACTCAGATTTTCAAACCTAGAAAACCTGCAACACTTTGCAAAGGAAATAATAACGCGATTCTGACAAGTGTGCCCACCTGATTTAATAAATACCTGAAATAATCGTTGTCTGCTAGGTGTTGCGATGGCTAAGGTTAAGCGCGTCACAGTAGTGCTAGCGAACTGGTGTCCACACTGTGTCCCGTTATCGAGGGAATACGCCCAGAAAATGGCGGACGAGCTTGGGGTTCCCTTGAGAGTTCTTGACATCGATATCGCCGGGCAAGAGAGGATCGCCGATCGACTTGTAAAAGAATACGGTGACTACGTGGAGGACTACATTATCCCCCAGATATTCTTGGAGTTTGACGGCGGGGAAGTTGAACACATTTTCACAGGCTTCTCCGAGTCGGTCCAAATAACTGAGGCTCGGTGGATCAGTCTCTTGAAAAGCAAATTCTATCAAAATCTTCTGCAGACACAGAAGAATGCCGCGTACTCGCTATACGATTTCATAAAGAGACACTTGGTCTTCAAGGTTGAGTGCAGACGGCACTGCGCAGAGCCAGCAAACTTTAGAATTCTCCAGACAGAGAAAAATGGAGTAGTCGGAGTCTACAGTTGTCCAGGAGGTTTCGTTTCTAGAGTCGTGTACTATAGCCTTGAGCCGAACTTGGATTGGTTTTACACTTTTCTCTCGGGCGAGCTCGGGAACAAAACGGTCAAGAAGCGTGACCTTCGCACAGCCACTCGATACGGCTGGGAGCTGGACGAGCACGCGGCATCAGAGCTTGCGGATTTGACTTCCCCGCGCCCACCCGTGATCAGGGAGGTCTACTGGGTTCACCATCCTAGTAACGATGCTGAAAAGAGCACGGGCGTCTTCGTGTGCTCGGATCCAAAGCAAGGGATAGGCTGTGGAAGGCTCTTTATTCAAGAAGTCACATCCAAAAACAGGCTATGTCCCAAGTGCAAGGAAGTCTAAGGCGTTGGCACGCTCTAATGTGCAGTTCTCAATATATTCTGGAGGATTTATTTCTGGGTAGCATGCGCCAGATTTAAATTCAACCAATGGAGGCTCTGGTTGAGTCTGAATCTTGATCCAGTTTTCATAAACTATATCCGTACTGATGATCAGTTTGCATTCAGTGTTTCCCATGAGTTTGGAGAAAAGCAAGCAGGTTGCACCGTTCCATTTCTACGTTAGCATAGGTAAGTATGCTGGGTTAAGCGCCGCTTCATACGAAGACTTTGTGAAGATGATCACGCAGGTCAAGGTAGAGTCGCTGAATTTCCATCTCGAGCGTGGAGACTTTGAAAAGTGGGCAACAGATGTTCTTAAAGACAAAAAACTGACCGAAGAAATAGCGAAAATAAGAAATAGAAAACTTCAAGGACAGACCTTGCGCAATTGTCTTCACAAAACAGTGTCGAACAGACTCAAAGAATTGACGATCACACCCTAGACAGATTTACATGAACCCATTTCAACCGAAGATTTCGCAATTGTTGAAATAGTAACAGAAAAAAGTTAAGAGGCGTAGCACGCGCGCTGTTTCGCGTAGCTTAAGGGAACCCGAGTTTGTCGCATTTCGGACAGTTTCTTGGACCGCAGAAAGCGCCACGCTCGCGCGCCACCTTGACGCTTTAAGACGATGCGAGGTGCCATATGGTGGCGGAGGATGCGCTTCATTTACTCCTAGAAGCTTGGCTGCCATTCTTTGCCGCTGTTTAATTGGAGAGAGTGCTGACCATAACGAGTGCTTATTGAATCCATAAGTCGAACTTGGCGTACTCAAATTCGGCCAAAAGTTCCTCAATTTTCCTCGCTTGACTGGTTTCGCTACCAACATTTTCTACATTCAAGTTCGTCATTTTTCCACACACACGCACAAATCGTAACTTTGAAGAGGTTCACATTCAACATCTTCTTTAGGTTGGCAAGGCTAAAAAGGCATATTCCAGATATTCCAATATTCCGACAAAATATATTTCTTCAACAATCATCAAGACGCGCTCTGAAATCATGGATAGGAACAGATAGCGCGCGCAGTTTGTCCTTAAACTAAATAGCTATTCCGAGGTTTATACAGCGCTAGCCGCAAACACAATCTCTAGAGGCCGTATGGTGACGCGCGCGATACATGTTTAGGGCGGAGGCGGGGGTGGCGGTAGCGGAGGAGGCACTGGAGGAGGCACTTCAGCGAACTTTGTCATGCGGGTTCCGATAAAGCCAATCACCAAGAAAAGGAAGCCCCCAACCAGAAAACCGGTAAGTGCCGTGCTCAGCGACCAAGACACATTGCCAGCGGCCGCGGCATCCGGATATACGGATGCTTCTTGCGCACTTATGACAGCTGCTGTAACTGCAGAGAGCACGATAGCAAGAATCCCAAAGACCATCGTCAACTTGGCATATTTCGGTGCAGTCCGATTTGAAGACAACCAACCCCATCCGAGACCAAAAAGCGCAATGAAAATAAACAGAACTGTGAAGCCAGCAGTAAGCGATCCCATCGATGCATTATTCGGCGCATTATACCAAACGCTATAATAACGATAACCATAGTAATAACCGATTTGCCCATAAACCCGATAATAGGCCCACGGAGTCTCAAACAACAACGCCAAACCCACCAACGCAAGAACAATCTGGGCAAACGATATTATCCTCATCAAACCGCGTGATCTAAAGACAGACTGCACGCAAATTACTCCACATTAGATTGTGGTGCAACTCTAAAAAAACTTTTCATTAGAAAGGAAAGCACTATGCTATAGCCGTGTAACCTTGGGTTTTTTTCTTGAGGATCGCAATGCTGGCAGCATCGCTAACATGAACATTGCAAACACAAGAGGTTCAGGAAACTTGGGCACGCGCGCTTCCCTTGCAACCTGAAGGGTTACCGTGCACTTTTTATTCTATATCGTTTGGGGTCGTTAAAGATGTCGATTGCGTTCACCCGGGTCAGAAAAGTGGCCGAATGCACAACTCCCTTCGGGATAAAGTACCAATCGCCTTTTCGGTAAACCCTCGACTCGCCACCTATCACCATACGCATTTCGCCTTCCACAACAAAACCCCACTGCTCACAATGCGAGTGAGGAGGAACCTTGCAACTGGGTTGTATGTCGAAAAACACAACCTGTTTGTCCTTCGCCTGAAAAACCCAACCCTTTATACCCTTCAACTGGATATCGACTTCTGGAAGGCTCCGTATCATCTCAGGATAAGGAGTCCCGTTCCATTTCCTAACAAGATTCTCCATGCAATTCCTTCCATCACACGCAAATGGATTGTTACCGATTTATAATTTTACCCTTTCTCACGAAAGAAAGCGCGCCGAAAAGGCGCGAGCGAAAGCGAAGAATCCTTGAAGCGACGAAACAAGGTGCACTTTCAGAAATATGCGAGGGAAATTGTCTCTACGATTTCTGGGTAAGTGCCTTAAGTTGATTTCTGTCTAATCCAACTCCTGGCTTTGCGTCCAGTCGCCCGGACACTTTTCCTTTCTTGAAAAGAATCACCGTGGGATAGTATTCAATCGAGTATTCCTCGCAAACATCCGGTCGATCGTCTACAACGACGCTTATACACTCCTCCGGATTGTCCCTTGCATACTCCTCAAAGACTGGCAAGAACCGCTGAGAAAAAGGACACCAGGTCGCGTAGAATAGCACGAAGGCCTTGTCCTTCTCGACTATTTCGTCGTTAATATTGCCTTTTCCAGCATTTTTGATACGGCTTCTTACGGCTTTACTCATGTGCCATTCCCTCCATCGTTACTCATGCTTCAGTACTTTGTTGTCTCGGCTTGATTTGTCAGGGCGACAGGCCCAGCTGTTTCATCATGCTTGTAACATCATAGAACAGTCTTTCTTCCATGATTTCCTTGTCTTTCCAAGTGGCGACAGTGCAGAATTCAAGCCTTGCCGTCTTATGAGTCGGCTGAATGACTGAGCCGTTCGCCATCTTCATAGGCCCTATCATAGTCGCACTCCAATCAGCAACTGAACAAGTGTAGTCACCCTGGCCAAACAGGATCTTGTACGGGTTATTCATCAGCCGATTGTCGAAAGTTTTGAAGAATTCCACCGATTCTCTGAAGTGCGCCTCTCTTCCCCGTGTCGGCTCAGGCTGACCTGGCCAGTACACCGCCACGTTCTGAGCATGGCGCTTCTTAAAAGTCTCCCAATCCTGACCGTTCCAAGCATCGTCCAGAGTCTGCATCAACTCCAAATGCTCTTTCACGCTCACAACGACAACCCCTACCTGCTTGGGCGCTACGCGAATATAAAAAAGTTTGTGACTGCCAATGATGAGAGGCGATAAGAGGATAATCATCAAGGGCCGTCTGGACTCGTTCGTGCGCTAAGAAACTTGAGCACTTGAAGGCAAAACCCATCCCGAGCACGAAGATATTCGTCACCATTAGAAACCAAATCTCTACAAACAGGCTCGTAATCCTTAAGCGGACCGATAACGCACGCGCCAAAATTTAAATACAGACAAGCACGCAACCCTGATGCTAAAACTTTTTAAGTCTTCTAGCTGGTAACCTCTTGTGAAAGCTCAAAAGGCCGTGAAAAACGTGTCAGATCAAACAACTGCAAAAGATTTATCGGAATTGCGAGAAAGAGTAGTTCGATTAGAAGTTCAGATGACTGATGTGATAAAAAGACTGGATTCAATCAACAACTACACACGTCAACTCTATGAATACTTGAACAAATCCAGATAGCATCCGCCCTGACAACTTATCGTAACCTCTTCTCTAAACCGCATCTGTTCCTATTAGGTTCGGAACCGACATAACAACGTGATCGTTTTCCATTAACAATCAAAAAAACAAAAAGGGGATGTTATGGCGGTACCGGTGGCGGCGGCGCTGCAGTTGTTTCCGTCATTGACGGTTTCCAAGTCAGCCCCAGTATGGCACCTATCAGGCCTAACAAAAACCCTATGACGAAACCTCCGGTTGCAGCGAAGATTAGGCTGAGTATCGAGAATATCAGCACCAGTATAGAGCCGTTCCTCACTTTGCCTTGTTCTCCGCTGTTGATCCAAACTGCGCCAAGAATGGTCAGTAATCCGCAAATCAGTCCAATCGCGCCGATCCCGGCGACGACAGCGCCTCCGGTTCCAAAGCCTAAGCCTCCAATGAAGGATCCTAGCGCAATGGTCACCAAGCCTCCGATGATAATGAAGATGCCGCCGATTAGAGATAGTATGAATGCTGCTGTCGGTTTGTCTGCCATTTTTTTCACCTTGCGACCATATTTGAAACCAAGTTGTTAATATAACTTATCATGGGCGTCGATTCAGCTCAAATACCACGAAAACAGGGCTAGATCGCACCAAACTCAGGGTGACGTTTGAAAATGAAGGCGAAGCCTCGGTGAGAAAAAAGTTTTTCACAATCGAGCTCAGAGGAGACTTCGTTTTTCGGAGAAAGCCTGCGTTAGACTCCTTTCAGACTCAAAACTCACTCAAAACAGCATCAAAACTCACTCCACAGGCTCGCATTCGTCCCTAAGTCTGTTCCAGCTGCTAGGCCGTCGCTATTCTCCTACGTGTTCAAGATAATCTAGAAACTCTTTCAGCTCTTCTTTGCTCATGTTTTCAATGTCTTTTCTTTCAGTGTGGATGTGCCTCTTCATAACTTCCAGACAGGCTTTAGCCTCCGCATTCTTGACCATTACATCCACCTGTTTCTTCTCTATCCTAACCCTGTAATAATACAGAACAGCCAGCACACAGTTAACTGCCATGTTAGAAATTAGAACTATCACAGTAACTTCAGTCAGATCCACCATTATCTCGCCCCTGCCTAGGTCTAGCCCTAGCATCTTTAGCCTTGACGAAACTTGTCTACACTCTTTTGTTCTCATTCTTGAAATATATGACTTTGGATTTTCAGAAACACGCGCGGCAGAAAAAGGAATTTTCTTAAGAAACTATGCTATACTCTATGGGTTGGACTGAGACTGATGCCTGAAACCCTCATCCGAGCAGAGAACCTGACCAAAAAGTACGATGATCTGTTGGCAGTGGACGGCATAGACTTTGAGGTTTTCAAGGGCGAGTGTTGCGGTTTCCTCGGCCCCAACGGAGCTGGCAAAACGACGACGATCAAGATGATCCACTGTGTCCTGCCCCTGACTTCAGGCCGTTTGACCGTGGCTGGAATGAGTGTTTCCGAAAGCCCCCGGGAGATTAAGAAAATGATAGGCGTCGCCCCTCAGGAAGAGAACCTCGACCCCGACTTCACCGTAATGACGAACCTGCTCGTGTACGCTAGATACTTCGACATTCCAGAGCCTGAGGCTAAGAACCGCGCCGAGAACCTGCTAAAGTTTTCTCAGCTGGAAGAAAAACGAAACGTGGTCATCGACCAACTGTCAACGGGGATGAAAAGGCGGCTGATACTGGCGAGGGCGTTGATTAACGAGCCGCAGGTCCTCCTCTTGGACGAGCCCACCACGGGTCTAGATCCGCAGGCGAGACATTTGATATGGGACAAGGTCAGAAGCCTGAAGAAACAAGGCGTCACCATAATCTTAACCACACATTACATGGAAGAAGCCGCTGAACTCTGCGACCGAACCCTAATCATGGACGGCGGCAAAATCATCGAAGAAGGCACACCCTTAGATCTCATCAAGAAACACGCCGGAGAAGAAGTTTTGGAACTCGACTACGACGAAAAGGTGATGAGTATGCTTAAAGAAAAGTTCCCCGATGCGAGACTCGAAGTCGTGGGCGAAAGAATTCATGTGTTCACCAGCCAACCCCACGGAGTTTTTGCGAGCTTTCTTGAAAGTTTCCCCACGAAGAGCGCCACGGTTCGCGGCGCCAACCTGGAGGATGTCTTCCTCAAACTGACGGGGAGGAACCTGAGAGAATGACTGCCTCACATGAACGTGAAGGTTTCGGACTGCCAAAACTGACCTACAGAGTGTGGAAGGTCTGGCGGAGAAACTTCGACGTCTTTATGAAAACCTTCAAAGTCAGCTTCTTCCCTCCCCTGCTCGAACCCATCTTCTACCTCGCCGCCATGGGCGCTGGCTTGGGGGCGCTAATAACGCAATCGATAGAAGGCCAATCATACATCCAATTCATAGCGCCCGCGCTGGTGGCAATAACCATTATGTACTCCTCGTTCTTCGAGTGCACATACGGCTCATTCGTCCGCATGTACTACCAGAGAACCTTCGACGCCATCATAGCGACGCCGATAAGCGTGGAAGAAGTAATCGCAGGCGAGATACTCTGGGGTGCTACCCGAAGCCTAATAGGCGGCTCCATAGTCTTAGGCGTCGTAGCAGCCTTTGGGCTCGTCTCAAAGCCTCTCATAGCGAGTCCTCTATTCATCCTGGTTTTGCCGTTGGCCTTCTTCTCGGGGCTGATGTTCTCTGCAATCGGAATCTGCTTCACCGCGCTGGCGCCGAACATAGACTTCTTCAACTACCCGCAATACCTTTTCATAACTCCAATGTTCTTGCTCAGCAACACTTTCTTTCCGTTAACACTGCTTCACAGTCTGCCTCTGCAGATCTTTTCGCAGGCGGTTCTGCCATTGACGCATACGGTGAACCTGGCAAGGTGGGCGCTTTCCGGTAGCGGGGACCTATCATTTGCTCTGAGCATAATCTGGATAGCGGCCGTGACAGTCTTCTTCTTCGTTCTGGCCATAAACCTGATGAAAAGAAGACTCATCAGATAGTCCCTTTCTCGATCTTTCTCCGCCTCTCTGCATCCTTTTCAATTGGCTACGCTAGGCTTCGAAGCCGCTGACGAGTTGATCTATATCGTTCCCCACGTTGCCTCCTTCGTAGCCGCCTTCGAGGACGAAGAACGTGGGTTTTTTCAGAGATCCAATTCTCTTTCCAATCTCTCTGTAGCCTTTCGTCGTGAGGCCGAGGGAGGCCAGGTCGCCGTCGTGTGTGTCGAACCCTGCGGACACACCTACGATTTTAAATTTACTAGCATCAACGCCAGCTAACGCCTTTTCCAATGTTTTCACATAATATGTGTCTCCGCAATCCCTGGGCAGAGGGTAATTGTGGCAGTTTCCCTCAGAAACCGTGCCCGTGCCTGGATAGTTCGGGTGACGATGAAGCGAAACGTAGGTTACTTGTTTGTCGCCTTGGAAGATTTCTTGGGTTCCGTTTCCATGATGTCCGTCAATGTCCAGAATCAATGTGGGCTTGCCCAGGCTTTTCACGGCTATGGCCATGTTGTTGAAGTAGCAGAATCCTCGGGTTGCCGCGCCCAAGGCTATTCCTGTCATTCCAGCGTGATGGCCTGGCGGGCGCATGAGCGAGAACCCCTTTATGTTTGCGGCCATGATGGCTCCTCCCGCAGATAGTCTTGCATATTCGAAAATGTTGTCATACGCCGGGGTGTCGCCGTCCTCCGTCAACCCTTTTTTGACCTGCCACATGTAGTCGCTGTCGTGAACCTTGAGCAGGTCGTCCTCCGAGGCTGGTTCAGGCTTAAGGAACTCGTAGCCCTTGCCCATAAGGATTTCATGTGCCTTCCTCACTCTTTCAGGCCCTTCAACGTGCCAGGAGCCATAGCCTAGGCACTTCTCCGAAAACACGAATTTCGTCCTCATCCCGCGCACCTGTTTTCAGATAGGTTGATATTTTTCAGATTAAAATATAACCTCATCTCTTAGACTGCTGGAGAATCTTCAACAAAATGAAAAAGGCGTCACGGGTCGCAGAGAACCCCTTCGCAGTTTTCCGAACAGAATGTGAGAACAGTCTAGCCGTTGCATTCAAGAAACTGTTTCCAGAAATCCAACTCGACAGCTTGGCTATTGAGAAACCTCCGAACTCCGATTTTGGGCAACTGGCCAGCTCACTTTGTTTTGAGCTCGCCAAGAAACTCGGCGAGAAGCCGTTGGCGTTGGCCGAACGCTTCGCCAAGACCGTAGACCCTTCCAAGTTTTCCCTGATAAGCAGCGTTGCCCCTGCAGGAGGTGGCTACGTTAATTTTCACGTAGACTTTGCCAAGTTTTCAGCCTTGACCCTTGAATCCGTTAAAAGTCTGGACTTCGATTACGGCTTCGTCAAGACGGATAAGCCCTTGAAAATTATGGTTGAACACACGAGTGCGAACCCCCTTCACCCTTTAACCATCGGAACCGCCAGAAACCCCGTCCTCGGTGACACCCTCTCCCGACTGCTCAGAAACAGGGGCCACACGGTGAGCCGGCACTTCTACATCGACGACGTTGGCCGGCAGACCTCGGTCGTCGCGTACGGCTACGAAAAACTGGGAAAACCCAAGCCGGAAGGCAAGCCTGACCAGTTCATCGGCAGAATCTACACCATCACGAGTTGCCTTGTCGAAATAAACCGGCTGAAGAAGGAGCTTGAAAACGCCAAAACGGTTTCAACCGCGGAGGAAACTGCAAAAATCACGAGGGAACTGGACGACTGGGTTTCCATCGCCGCGGAACTGAAGGCCAAGTACCCGGCTCTTTTCGAGGAGCTGCTGGATAGGATTGCAAGGGACAAGAACCCTGAAGAGTCGATAAAGATACTGAACAAGGCTTACGAGTTGAAGGAGGAGAAGGCTAGGAAGCTGATCCGACAGGTCAGTGACATGTGCCTCGAAGGGTTCAAGGAGACGCTAAGCAGACTCGGCGTTTCATTCGACTCTTGGGACTGGGAAAGCGACTCAGTGTGGAGCGGGCACGTGGACGAAGTTTTCCAGAAACTCAAACAGTCACCCTACACATATGCTGAAGGTGGCGTCTTCGAGTTCGACGCCGAAAAAGTCGTCACACAACAGCGGCTTTGGACCAAGCTTGGAATAAGAGAAGGCCACGAAGTTCCATCCTTGACGCTGGGCCGTGCTGACGGCACCACGCTCTACACCACCCGAGACGCGGCTTACACCCTGTGGAAGTTTGAAAGAGCCGACAGGGTCATCAACGTTATTGGCATGGAACAGAGTCTCGCTCAACTGCAATTGAAAATAGCCCTGCACGCCTTGGGCTACGGCAAGATAGCGGACAATCTTGTCCACTTCGCCTACAACCTGGTGACGCTTCCTGGCTACAAGATGTCCAGTCGAAGAGGACGCTACATAACCCTCGACGAAGTCATGGACGAAGCCGTAAGACGAGCATACGAAGAAGTTTCGAAGCGCTCTCCCCAACTGTCTGAAAAGGAGAAACACGAAATCGCCGACTTCGTCGGCCTAGGCGCAGTCCGCTACGCGCTCCTCGAAGTTGACACTTCGAAACCCGTCCTCTTCACCTGGGACCGAGTGCTCAACTTCGAAAAGAACAGCGCACCCTACATTCAATACACCCACGCCAGAGCCTGCAGCATCCTGAAAAAAGCATCTGAAAAAACAGGAAAACCAGCCTACGAACTGCTAGGCGAAAAGCTGGAACACGAAATAGCACTCACACTCGCCAGCTTCCCAGACACGTTCACCGAAGCAGCAGAATACCTTAAACCAAACCTCATCGCCGACTACGCAAATTCCCTAGCAGACAAATTCAACACGTTCTACAACGCTTTCCAAGTGATAAGAGCCGAACCCGAAGGGCTGAGCAACGCAAGACTCGCCCTGACAGACGCACTTCGGATAACGCTGCGAAACGCCCTGAACCTGGTAGGAATCTTTGCCCCAGAGAAAATGTAACCCCCACGCGCGCCTACAGGGACCCCAAGTTCCCGTCATTTCCGCCAGTTCGATGCGTGCAAAGGAATTGTTTAATATAGAAATTGGTGCCTACTGTATAGAAACAGGTGGAAAAACGAAATGAGTAGAACACTACCATTAATCCTGTTTCTAATCTTGATACTCTCAATGGGACTCGCGTGCAATCTCGTCGTGGCAAAAGCCTCCTCAACGGGACACAGTCAAAGCCCTGTGCAATATGATGCGGTCAATATTTTCAGCGGAAACATCACTTCGAACGAGACACAGTGGGGAGGATTCACTGACGCTCGAGGCATTGCCATCGGAGACCTCTACAACAATGGCTCAGAAGAAGCGGCAATCTCAGAGGGCAGTGCAGGAACTGTCACGGTGGTCAAGGGTAACGGGAAGACTACACCCGTTGTCGTGAATACAATTAGTGGATTGGACGATCCGTTTGGGGTGGCCATCGGGGACCTTTACAATGACGGTGTCAACGTAATAGCAGTAGCAGAACCTGACGCCTCCAGAGTAACCGTGTGCTACCTTAATGGAAGTATCAAAGATACTTTCTCATACCTCAACCAGCCAGTGGGTGTGGCCATCGGCGACTTTTACAATAACCATCAGAATGTAATCGCAATCGCGGAGAATGGCTCAGCCTCGGTGCTCGTGTTAAAAAGTGATAAAACCATCATGGACAATTTGACTGGAATTTTCAGTCAGCCTGAAGGCGTGGCTATTGGCGACTTAACTAACGACGGTCAAAACGAGTTAGCTGTCGCCGATGCCGGCACCAACACAGTCACGGTGTTGAAAAGTGACAAATCAATAGTCCAACAGTGGCCCGGCCTCGGCCAACCGGTGGGTGTGGCCATCGGCGACTATGAAAACCTCGGCTTGAACGAAATAGCGATAACAGAAACCTACCCAGCCGGAAACGTCACGGTTTACGCTGAGAACAGAACAGTCGTTGCGAACTGGCCCGGCCGAAACGACCCAACAGGCGTGGCCATCGGAGACTTCAACAACGACGGAAAGAACCAATTGGTGTTCACAGAGGTCAGCACCCTGACGGTCGAGGCTAGCAACGCTACGGCCACCGTGCCAGAGTTACCATCATTCGCCATTATACCGATGCTGATGCTCTTAGTATTAATCGCTGTGATGATCCGCAGAAAGCGCACCGAAAACGTCGATTCCTCCTTTGTCACCAACACCCAGTATCGTCAAGACTAGTCTTTTTCTTCCAGCCTAGGATCTCTTCTTCAACATCGAAGACTTCCCCCCCCCTCGCAATTGCCAGGAAATTGGCGTGTGCAAAGTGTTTTATGTGGTGCTCATAGCTAAAGAAAACTGGGTGAAACGTCTTGAACGATCTCGAAGAGTTTAGGCGTTACCGAGAAAAGATGAACGCGCGCATTCTCTCTTCTGGAAACCTTGGGCTCAAACGGTTTTTTGCCTTGGACAGTCGCGCCTACGAGAAGGGCGTCCTAGATGTGAAAACAAAGGAGATGCTGGGCTTGGTCGCTTCCACCGTCCTGCGCTGCAACGACTGCATCACATACCACGTCATCCGCTGCGTTCAGGAAGGGGCCTCGGACGAAATGCTTTTTGAGGCATTGAACGTCGCTTTGATAGTGGGCGGCTCGATAACGATTCCGCACATAAGACGCGCAATAGAGACACTTGACCAGTGCAGAGAAAAACAGCGGAAGGGCCAAGCCATCAAACTCTAAAACACACCCACAAAATCCAACGGCCGCGTATGCTTGGCTGAAGGCATGTTCGTTCTAGGACGAACCTCTGAAACAAAAATCTCTTATACTGAATCTTTAATCTAAAACGGGAGGTTTCAGTGTGTCCCGTTCATATTTCAGGCGGAAGGTAAGAGCCATCGACGTTGAAGAGAAGAGCGTGTCCAAGCTCTTGGCTGAAATGAGCCAGACGGCTTATCAGGGGCGAAAGCTCGGGGAGGCCGTTGACGTTTGGGAAGCGATGATTAAGGAGAAGGATCTGATCATTATCATGGGTTTCTCAGGATCGATGAGCACCGCTGGCCAGTGGAAAATGGTTAACTGGCTGATAGAGAACCGTTTCATCGACGTTCTTGTTTCGACGGGAGCGAACGTCTCTGAAGACATCGTTGACGCTATGGGGCTCGGCTACTGGCAGGGCACACACTACGCTGACGATGAGGAACTCTTGAAAGCGGATGTAAACAGGTACTACGACGTTTATGGGAAGGAGACTGATTACAGGGAGATGGAACTGCTCATGACGAACGGGCTTAAGACCCTCAAGAAAGGTTATTCCTACACTTCAGCTGAGCTCCTCTACGTTTTCGGCAAGTACCTGCACAAGAAAGGCGTGAAAAGCATAGTCGCCACAGCGGCGGCGCACAACGTGCCAGTTTTCTCTCCTGCCATTGCGGACAGCGCCTACGGCGAGGCTTTCCTGATGGCGAAGAACGAGGGTCACCCCATCGTGCTTGACTCGGTTAAAGAGTTCGACCAGTTCGTCGGCATAGGCGAGAAAACCAAGGAGGTGGGCGTCATCTACGTCGGCGGCGGCGTGCCCAAAGACTTCACCCAGTTGCTGGCCATATCGGTCTCGCCGAGAACGATGGACGAAGGCGTTCCCGGAAGGAAGGGCCACCTGCGCAAGGGCATAAAAGAGTACTATTATCCGCATCGTTACGCGATTCAGATAACGACCGATTCGCCGCAGTGGGGAGGCCTGTCAGGCTGCACGCTTGAAGAGGCAATAAGCTGGGGAAAAATCGACACAACTGGAAAACGGGCCGTGTGCTACTGTGACGCGACAATCGCCCTGCCGCTGTTGACTCACGCACTTAACGAGAGGGTGAAGGCGAAGAGGAAAGGGCCTGATCTCTCTTGGCTTTTCAGCCAGATTCCCTAGGCCTCTCTTATCCTTGCCAACAGCGAACCCACCATTAAGGGCAGGATGAGTGAAGCGTCGCCCTCAACCATTATCTTGTCCGCTTTCTGGTTTATCTTCCCCCAAGAAACCGCTTCTCGCGGTCTCGCTCCTGAGAGGCTGCCGTCCCACTCGTCGGCCGTGCTTATGTACACGGCGTAGTTGAGGCCGTCCTTAAACTGGTTCCACCACAAAGTGTGATGCTTAGATATTCCGCCACCTATGAGCAAGGCTCCGCTCTTCTTTGCCGAGAAGACTATATCGCTGAGCTGTCCAGAGTCTTTCAACAGGTTAAGCCTGAAGTCGTGGTCCTGCGAGAAAAGCCATGTCTGATATCCGACTGCACCGTCGGTGATACCTGGCACGAACACCGGGATGCCGTTCTTGGCTGCCCAGTAGAGGATTGAGCTTTCGTTGCACACGCGTTTTCCAACCTCGCTGCACAGCTGAGCCGATGAGACTTCTCTGGCGCCCTCTTCCCACAGGCTCTGCAGTAGCCATTGCATCTTCTTTTCGATGATGAGACCGTAGCTCTCATTCGGAACGAGAACGTTTCCCAAACGGTTGACATTCTCTCGGTGCAGTCGGGCGTCGTTCATGACGAATGAGCCCCTGTAATAGTCTTTCCAGCTTCGGGCAACGTCATGATCCACCGTGCCACACGTGGTCACGACGACGTCGACAAGTCTTCGTCTCACGAGTTCTTTCAGGGCGCCCCGGGCTCCCGTGGCCACGAGGTTTCCCGTAAAGGAGAGAAACTTCACGCATTTTTTGTCTCTTATCATGTCTTCGAGGATTTTCACGGCTACGGCCAGTTTTCCAGCTGTGAATCCCCAGGCCTTTTCCATCTGCAGAACAAGCTCGTCCACTGACATTCTGTCTGAGAAACTGTAGTCCTTGATCGGCTGTTTCCACGTCACCGTGGTCCCTCGACGGCTTCACGGTAGGTTTTGTAGATGGCTCCCGAGGCGTCTTCGATTGCCTTTTTCTCCGGTTCGCTCAACATGTCCCAGAGGTCCGGGCTGAGCGATTTTGCGATTCTCGCCGGCACCGTGACGTACACCGGTTCAGGAGGGTTGCCCTTGAATTGGGTCTTCCTGGAGTAACTCATCACTTTTCCCGTGTTCAGCACGAGTCCACGAATTATCTCGATGAAGGAGCCAGCCGGGCCGTATCTCGTTCCGCCCAGCACGCGTATTATTTCGCGGCTCACCTCCTTCACATAGTTCTCGCATTGAGCCTTGTCCAGGGTCTTCGAAGTTTTTCTGAGGTAGGTCTCGAGCGGTTGGCCGTTGATTTTGACCAGGCTCCAGAGTGGAACAGCGGCTTCTCCGTGCTCTCCGCCCACGTACGCTTCCACGGTTCCTATCGGAATGTTCAGTTCTCTGCTGATTATCGTCCTGAACCTCGAAGTTTCAAGGCAGGTTCCTGTCCCGATGATTTGCCGCTTGCCGTTCGCGGCGCTGTCTGCTAGTGTGGTCATCGCGTCCACAGGATTGGTGATGACGAAGTACCATGCTTCAGGGTTGTTTTCAAGAGTATTCTCGACGACAGACTTCACCGCTCCGGCGTTCTTAGTCGCCAAGTCTCTTCTGCTCATCTCCGGCGTCCTCGGGAAACCAGCGGCTATCACGATTAGATCCGCATCCTTCACTCGTTCGGCATCGGCATACGCGTTTATCTTGACGTCGAAACCGTGGCCAGCGATGGCGTGACACAACTCCTCCTTGACCATGTCGGCCACGCTCGGAGCCTTGTCGACGAGCGAGAGTTCAGTCAAGTATCTCTCGAATATCAAGCTGAAAGCGACTTCTCCGCCAACGCGGCCGGTTCCGGCAACTGCAATGTGAACCGTGTTAAACACTTCCGAAAGCAGATATGTCCAGGGATTAATAAAGCAATTCGGTTTCCTCTTAGCCAGTGCCGAGTGCTAGCAGCAATGATACAGGTCCTATTTTTACTGCGGATCAATTTTCTGGCTCGAATTACGAATGCTGTGCCGAAAAATCTCAAATGCGGTTCCTAGAGCCCGGACTATTCCAGATCAATAGGCCTAGCAGTAAAGAAACTCCCTGGAAAAATCTGGCCGTTTGGATGTGCGCAATCAACCCTTTAACGCGCCTGTTCTTGTCCTCTGGTTCACAGCGCGACCTCAAGGTCGAGTCTTTTCTCTCCGCGCGGGCTGCTGGTGCGTTGTCGTTGCGATCTTGAACATTTGGCACGGAGCGCGCGCAATGAAGATTTATTGCGCTGGCTTCGCCTACGTCACCCTGCGGACGTTTTCCAAGACGCTGCCAAAACGGACAGCATTGCTCAACGCGGTTCTGATACGATAGGGACTTTTGATCAGTCTGGCCATCTGCTCTGAAACGAAGGTTGGTCGACGGAAAAAGCGGTAGAAGCCCTCATGAATCATCCATCGTATTTCCTTGTAGGGCACCGCAGTGGGACATATCTCCGACACGGCGACGCCCGTCTCCCAGTATTCGCCGCCCTTCAGGTAGCCCTTGGCTTCGCATTCGTCCCAGATGTCTGTCCCAGGATAAACCCCCAGAATGTTGAACTGAGGCAGGTCTATAGGAATTTTCTTTGCAAACTCTATCGTGTTCCGAATTTCTTCTCTGGTCTCGTCAGGCGCCCCGACGATGAAAGATCCGACTATCGCGTCGGCTCCCGCTCTTCTCGCCGTCTTCACGGCCGCTCTGGTTTGCTCTGGCGTTATATGCTTATTGTAATAATCTAAGATTCTTTGATTGGCACTTTCAATGCCGAAATACAGAATCTTGCAGCCCGCATGGGCAGTTTCCCAGAACATCTCGTAGGAGCCTGTGTCAACTCTTCCCTCACATATCCATTCAATGTCTAACTTTTCTTTCCTCATCTCCCTGCAGAGCTGGATGACGTTCTTCGGGCTACCCGTGAAATTATCATCCACAAAGATGAATTGCTTATACCCCTCCGAAACAAGAAAACGCAGTTCCTCCATGGTGTTCTGGACCGATCTGGGTCTCCACCTGCTATGCGCAAACTGTGTACAGCAACAGAATCGACACCTATAGACGCAGCCACGCGAAGAGACGATGCTGGTAAACTTTTTCGGGGCTACGTTGGCTCCGGCCATAACAGAATGGTAATCATCATCGACCAGCGACCGATCTGGAAAGGGAAGGCTGTCCAAATCTTTTATGAGAGGGCTGTCAGGCGTGGAGGCAACCCCACCTTCGCTCCTGAAGCTGATTCCAAGGACATCCTTCAACCGCCCCCTCTTTTCCAGACAATCCACCAAGTCAACGACAGTACGTTCTCCTTCTCCACGCACGATGATATCGACTGAAGGATACTTTCTGAGAACTCTTTCCGAGTTGAAAGTGGCGTAGTAGTTTCCGAAAACCACCGTAACGTTCGGGTTTTCCTTTTTCGCCTCGGCGCTTATAGCCGCGGCCGTACGACCAGAGGTTGCGAACGTTGAAAAACCCAAGACATCAGGGTTCTGAGCCTTCACCCACTTCGCCGTTTCTTTCACGGTGAGACCTCTCGCCGCCTGATCGAGCACTGACACCTCAACACCGTTTTGCCGTAGCACTGCAGCCATGTACAGTATTCCTAGAGGAGGCCAGGCGCCGATGGATTTTTTCCCCTCTCGGTCGTCCAGATCCGCGTTCGGACCAGCATTGACGAAAGAGAACTTCATGCCTCCACCCCCTCAAACCAGATTTTCGTTCAGAATAATATCATTTGCCTTCAAACGTGCTGCTCGCAAATTGTGCTTCTATCTCATGCCTTCCATAAGCGCCTGCATGCCACTTGACGCAAGAGTCAGCAGCTCCATAGTCTTGTACGCGTCCGCCATGCTTTTGGCCGTGTACTCGACCCTCAGCCCATCGACTCTCTTGATGCTGGGCAACAGTTCTGCAGCATCCGCGAACTGACTTGACAAAAAGTTAATCGCCATCTTCACAGGCTTTTCGGCTACTAACAGCTCAGCTTTGCCTCTCTTCTGACTGGCGACAGCCTTCTTGACGCCGTTCCGCAGTTCCTTCTCGATGCTAATCATGCTCGCGCTCCTTGCCGAAAGCCGACTCATAGAGGTTTTCAACGCAACGGTCTCAGCCCACGGCGCCTTTTTCCTGACATCATCCTCCAACAGCCGAGCTTCCCCCGCAACGAGAACAACTGGAACGCCCAGCTCTCCGGCGACTAAGCCGTTGAGGAGGAATTCGCTGGCAGCAACCCCATTCACTTCCACGCGGTTTATGCTCATACTGCTGTAAGTGTGGTCAAACGTTGACTTTGCCGTGCCAAATTTGGCGTGGTAGCCGAGAAACATAGCCAGTTTGCAGCCTTCTATTCCTGAGACCATGCTGAGCGGGCGAGGAAAACCTCTCACTATCTCGACGCACTCGGGCAGATCGTCGACCAGCAGGTTAACCATCGGTCCGTGGCTGTCTGCGATGATGACTCTGTCAAAACCGTTTCTGTTCAGCTCATCCGCCGTAATCAACGCTATTTTGGTGGCAATTCTTCTTGCCTCTTCATACAACGGGCCCTTCAGGTTCAAGTGACCCGGGATGACGATGTAAGGCATGCCCTCCAGATCAACCGAGATGAAAGCCTTCATAGAATCACTCGATACTTTGGATGAGAAGGCGATTTAAGAATTACTGTTTTCTGGCGGCGGTTCTTAATTTTTGCGGTTCTGGAACAACCGGACAATGAAGTAGTTCGTCTCCACCTGCGTTTTGGCTGATGGATTCTTTTTTATATAAGCAGTGTGCGTAATAGGTCGGAAGTGTTGTGAAGGGATTTCGATGGCAGGAATGTTGTCAGTTAGAGATGCGATGACGCGCGATGTTAAAGTTGTCAGAGAAGACACGACCATGCAAGAAGTAATTGCAACAATGTTGAAGTTTGACATAAGCAGCGTGGTTGTCGTCCAGAAGGACAGGCCTATCGGACTGATAACTCACAAGGATATAATGGAAAGAGTGCTTCAGATGGAACTTCTTCCAGCCGCTTTGACAGCTAGGAACGTGATGTCGGCCAGCCTTGTGACCATAGGAGAAGACGCCAGTCTGGAAGAGGCAGCAAGAATCATGGTCAAGAAGGGCTTCAAGAAGTTGATAGTTGTCCAGGACGGCAAACTCGTTGGATTAATCACAAGCATGGATATTGCCAGAGAAGAGCCTAAACTGACAAAGCTTTTCGAGGACCTGCTGAAATACTGCCCAAAAAATTGACAAGGATTCAAGTTTCGGCGAGCGCCAACAGCGCGCGTCCCATGTTTCACTCAGTGGAAAGACCATAATGTTCTTCGAGCATGTGGTGGTACTGATCTACGGGCACGCTGGATGCGACCGCTCTTTGCACAACTTCGCTCAGGGAGGGGTGAATGTGCATTCCTTCCAGTATTGGTTGTGCACTCTGCGTTGATGTGTACATGAGGTCTATAATCTCTTGGATGAGGACGGAGGCGTACGGTCCGATGATGTGTGCTCCCAATATTTTCGTCGTGGTTGATTCCGTTATGACCTTGATGAAAAAGTCTTTCAAGGCCATAGCCACTCCCTTTGCAGTATCTTCGTAGCGTTGGATTCCAATCAGAAGGTTAGCCTTGCCATACTTTTCTATCGCTTCTGCCTCTTTGAGTCCGACGCTGGCAATTTCCGGATAAGTAAAGACCGCGTGTGGAACCGCGTGATAGTCGACCTTGACTCGTTTCTTCTGCACGGCATTGTAGTACACGAGCAATGCCTCGTAGTTCGCCACGTGCTTGAAGAGGTATCTGCCATCGGCGTCCCCAAAAGCCCAAACGTTCGGCTGTGACGTTTCCAAAAACTCATCGACAACTATCCATCCCTTTTCGTCAGTTCTTATTCCGGCCCTCTCGGGATGAAGTATAACCGTGTTCGATTCCCTTCCTGAAGCGATCAATATTTCTTCAGCGGCCACCTCCACTTCTTTCCCGCTCTCTCTGTTGATGGCAACCAGTCTTTTCCTTCCATCTGAAGTGTTCTCGACGCTGCGAACTTCATGGTTGGAAAATATCGTCATGTGCTTTTGCAGTTCTCTCTTTGCCAGGGCCGACACTTCGGGTTCCTCTTCGGGAATGAACTGCCGATTTCTGCCGATAATGGTAACTTTTGATCCCATAGCCGAAAAAAAATGGCCGTATTCTGCTGCGATGTACCCTCCGCCGACGACGGCTACGCTCCGAGGCAGGCTGTCCATTTTAAGAACAGTGTCGCTCGTATGATATTTGACTTTTTCCAGACCTTCTATCGGTGGGATTAGCGGTTTTGATCCGGTGCACAGAAAAATCATTTGCGATCTAATAGTTTCCTTTCCAACCTTCATAGTGTAGGGTGCGATGAATTCAGCGACACTGTTGTAGTAATCCAGGTTCTTAGTGTGAGTGAGCCCGCGTTTCATGGCATCTATTTCTAATTGAATCAGTTTTCTCATTCGCTCCATAACTGCATGGAAATCCACGTTTTTCAAGTCGACAGATATTCCGAACTCACTGGCCCTTTCAACGGTCCTCACCATCTCGGCTGGGTACAATAGGATTTTGGAAGGAATACAACCTCGTGTCAAGCATATTCCGCCAGGTTCATCCTTGTCTATAACCGCGACTCTAATGCCTGGGGTTTCCTGTTCCATCTCATTCACGATTTCCATCGCAGATCCCGAGCCTAAGACGATGGCATCATATTCCTTCACTTCAATCACCATGAGCTGGTCTTGAGATTAGGAACAAAAAAGTAATAAATGTGATTGTTAAACGCTAAGCCCGGGCTCGTCCTGAGCCCATCCGGTTTGCTTTTGATAATCTGACAAGTAATTCGGTCTTGAAACCTCGGAAATCTTTATGGGAGACCAGCGCGTGTTCGCTGGCGATGTCTTGCCTGTTGAGCTACTGGACTGGAAGGAGGAGGCTTGCACAATTGACTCTCAGTATTGATTCTGGCTTCATAAGCGCTTTATCAAATGAGCCAGCATTAGAGCACGAGTTCTCGCGCTTTGGTGCGAGACCAGTTTGTAACATCAACAGGCAAGAGGGCATTAAAGTGATTGTCAAGAACAGCTCAAGATATCCTTCCGATCAGGTTGAAGACCTCGTGAAATTCGCTTTGAAAAATGTTCCACATTCCGAAGAGTTGGAAGTGCATGTGAAAAATAGCAAATATGCGTTCTATGGACGGATCTTCGCGAGCGCAGAGGATTGTACGTGCGGTTGCAACAGCCGACGCTTTCTAATCGTAGTAAGGATAGGTAAGACAAAGCACTTTCCATACCTTTCCGTCTATCCAGACCACAAGCGTTGCCAAAAATACGCGGTAATGCTGAACGACTGGAAGGAAGCACTCGTGAAAGTCACGGCCCACGAAGGGATGCACCTCAGGCAATGGATAGATAAGAAACCAATGTGGGAACACCAAGCAGAAAAACACGCCGTGATGATTCTAGACAAGTACCGAGACACTGTACTTGCTTGCGCGCCTCTACTGACTCTAACCGACTAGTATGCGACCTGAAACGACCAACGTCTTTCTGCATTGGCAGCGTAACCTCTGTCTGTGCAAGCTTTATTACGTCAATCGTGGGTAACCAATAGGCCGTTCGTTATCTGAAGGAAGGTTGAACATGCGCAAGTACGTCCATCGTCTACCGGGAATTGTCTTAACTGACCATGAATTCACCGTGCCCTTGAATCATAGGCAGCCTGACGGTGAGATGATTAGCGTCTTTGGACGCGAAGTTGTCGCTGGTAGCAAGGAAAAGACCGATTTGCCGTGGCTCGTATTCTTTCAAGGCGGGCCCGGCATGGAAGCGCTGCGTCCTGAAAGCAGTAGTGGCTGGCTGAAAAGAGCACTGCAGGAATATCGTGTGTTCCTGCTTGACCAACGCGGGACAGGCTGCAGTACGCCCGTCAACTATCAGACGTTGGCGCGGTTTGCCACTTCTAGAGAACAGGCTGACTACCTGAAGAATTTTCGGGCGGATTCTATCGTGCGAGATGCTGAATCAATTCGACGCGAACTGCTTGGAGAGGGTGGCCGCTGGAGTGTGCTGGGGCAGAGCTACGGAGGCTTCTGTGTGACGCATTATCTGTCTGCCGCGCCGCACGGATTGAAGGAAGCGATTATGACGGGTGGACTGCCGCCGATAAATCGGCCGCCAGATGATGTTTATCGAGCCACATATCAGCGTGTCATCGAAAAGAACAAACTTTACTTTGAACGTTACCCTGAAGACGTAGATCGCGTAAGAGAAATCGTCGATTATCTAGATTCGCACGAGGTGAACTTGCCAGGAGGCGACAGACTGTCACCGAGGCGGTTTCAGCAACTCGGCATAGCCTTCGGGATGAGCAACGGGTTTGAACAAGTCCACTACCTGCTCGAAAAAGTATTCCTTCAAGACGCGGCTGGTCGACAGATGAGCTATGCTTTCCTGCGCGGCTTCGAAAACTCTCTCTCGTTTGAAACCAACCCAATCTATGCGATTCTCCACGAATCAATCTACTGCGAAGAAACTGGCTCCAACTGGTCAGCGCATCGCCTCCGACAAGAACGTTCAGAATTTGAAATCAGACGTGACCGACAAGTGTACTTCACAGGCGAGATGGTGTATCCATGGATGTTTGAAGAGTACAAGTACCTTAGACCATTAAAAGAGACGGCTGAAATTTTGGCGACATTTGACGGCTGGCCTCGGCTTTACGACAAATCGGTCCTGCAATCCAACACAGTTCCGTGCGCAGCAGCAGTTTACTACAACGACATGTACGTCGAGCGAACACTCTCAGAGGAAACTGCAAAAAACATTCGCAGCATCAAGCTATGGGTCACCAGCGAATACGAGCACAACGGCCTCCGCGCCGATGGCGAAAAAGTGCTCGGCCACTTGCTGGACATGCTCCACAACTAAAACTGACGATAAACCACGGGCGCCATTTAGAACATTACGCCTTAATACCTAGACGCATGAAGAATAAACCACACGGACGCGTCAGTATTTGAGTCTGATAGATTTAGTAGACTGGGGCAATTGTTCCCTGCATATCTAAGTCGTCAAGTCTGGGACACCCTGTCATTGGGAGTATAACGTGGTTTGTGCCCAGTGAAACCTGCAGTGTTTGGTCGGACAATTTTCCTGTTCTGCCGGACATGCACCAGAATGCAACTTGTCCTCCATACTTGGGAGTCAGCCAGATATACAATGCAATGAAATGGCAGGACGAAACCAGTTCTCCGCACCCATGTGAAACAGAGAAGGTTCCATAGCCATGGTTTACGCTCACGTCTCCGCCTTTTACGTATAGATCTATATTAGTGTTCATCTTTCCCGCGGCTGTACCGGTCACATTCAGAGCAACATTCACGTATATGTGTTTTTGCGGATCGTAAGCAGTGCCGCTAACAATCAATGTGAAGCCATGAGTCGGCTTTGCAAGGACTGTTGTGTAGCCCGTGTAGGAGGCGGCGAGCCCGCTTGCGATTAGAATGGAAATTACGATGGAAACAACCAATCGGGATTTCATGGCCTATCCTTTTTGTCGAGGACATATATGCAAGGACTGCTCACTTAAATTTTGCTGAATCGGGGATGCCAATTTCAATTCGCCATGCTGCTCTGCTGCTAAACTTCTTTCTGGCCACTCTGGCCACGGCAGTCACCTTTCTGTTCGGGCTCTTCAAGCTCATAAACCTCTTGGACATCAGGTTTTATCTTCTCTATTCTCCTATGACCGTTAACATCGTCATCTTCTCGCCCACGGTGGATCTGTCAATATGGGTTGTCTCTCTTCTGGTGGCTGTTTTGGAAATGCTGCTTGTGAACGCACTGCGAGATGTCAGTGTTCCGCGCTGGACAATATTGCCCTTCCTCCTTCTGGTAGCCTCGCTTGCAGTTTTTCAAGTTAACGGCAGCATAGCCTACTTCCTCGCCGTTCCCGCAGGACTCGCCATAGCGGGTCTATCAACCTACTATGGAAACGGCTACCTGTTGGCGGGAAGGAAAGAAGCAGCTGCCCTCACGTTGTCTTCCGTTACAGGCCTGTTGATACTCTTTGAACTCGCCTCGGCCTCATCCTGGATATCCAACATTTTCGATTATGAAGTCCCCTTCGGATCCAGTTCACGCTGGATATTCCCCACAATCGACCTTCAAATGTTCAACGTGCTGTACCCTCTAACGTCCTGGTTGTTCCTTCTTTTCCTCTACAGTTGGATATGGATTCCAGCCGTGAAGCACGCACTTTCAAGAGTTACATCTTCAAAGCGCATGGGAACGATAACCGAGAAAATCTCACCCTCTGGCATTCAAGATGCAGGTTCAACAGTGAAGTTGAACAGCAAACGCGTGACTCTCTGCCTGCTCCTCTCATTGGCAGCTGCCGCCTTCATAGCTTACTACCCCTACGTTCACCTTCCAAACTCAGCCCTGATCGGGTCAGACTCCATGGATTACGTCAACTGGTTGAGCAGCGTAGCGCAGAAGGGGCTGCAGACCGCTTTCAACACGGACAGGCCTTTCCCTATTCTACTCATGTACGCTGTCCAAATCGCAACTGGTTCTTCGCCTGAAACCGTCGTCCGCATCATGCCCACAATTCTTGCCATATGCCTCAGTCTGGCAATTTACTGGTTCGTTAAGGTAGGAACCAAAAATGAGCTTGCCGCCCTAATGTCCTCGCTTTTTTCATCCTTTTCCTTTCAAATTACGGTTGGCTTGTTCGGGTATTTCTTGGCAAACTGGCTGGCCATCATCGAATCTCTTGTTCTGATGATTTTCTTGCTGAACAGCTTCGAAAAGCAATCCTGGAAATACCTGGCAGCATCGGCAGTCATGGGCTTTTCTGTGCTTCTGACGCATCCTTACACGTGGGACGTTTTGATGGCAATTCTAATCATCTATTTTGCATGGGCGCTTATTGGAAAGAGGTCGAGAAGAGAAAGAGAGATCCTCCTGTTGATTTTGCTTCTTGCGTCCAACTTCCTCTTCTATACGGTGTATGCTTTGGCGCCGTTTGGAAAAGGCATAAGCAGTTCGGCGGGAGGGGGTATATATGAAGTTGGCTCAGGCATCAGTGTTTCAAACCTTTTGAACCTTCAGCGCAACGTTGCCATGATAGTTCAGTCATACGTTGGAGGTCTGCTTGGGAACCCGCTTCTGGTATTGTTGGCGATTGTAGGCGTGTTTTCCATGTTTGACTTTGCAAAAAGGTTCAACAAAATAATGATTCTGTGGATCGCAGTTCCTGCCTTGGCATTATTGGCCGTTTCTCCAGATCCATACTACTACCGGTTCCTCTACCTTATCCCAATCCAAATTCAAGCAGCTGTAGGAGTCGTCTGGATTATGACTAGGCTTGAAGTTGTGAAGAGCTGGTTCAAAACCAACAGGAACTTTCGCATCTTCAAGATATTGATAGTCGTGCTAATTGTTTTCTTTCTGTTCAACTACGCTTTGCGATCGGTGGATGAAGCTTTGGTTCATGTACTCTAGCTTGAAACATACGACATAACGAGCGCGCGTTTCGTTAGGAGTTTGAACCGTCTCTGCACCCGTCAGTGCTAGTGTTTATTAGAGTATGCGTAGACTAGTTAGAAAAAGGGTGGGCGTGCGAAATGAAGTCTTTCGAGGCGGGTTCGGCGTATCGTTTTATGGAAAATCTTGTCTTAGGTATTGGAAACCGGGAATCTGGGACGGAGTCGGAGCTGAGGGCAGCAAGGCAAATTAAGACGTGGTTTGAGGAACTGGGACTTGCCAACGTTAGACTAGATGAGTTTGAGGTTCAGACAAGCCGAATCCTGAAAGAAGAAGTTTCGCTTCCTGACGGCACGCAACTGGGATGTGCGGCTGTGGGCAATTCTCTGTCAACTGGGCCGGAAGGCGTTGAAGGCGAATTGGTTATGCTGGAGTCATCGTCGCAGGAAGCGCTGAAGAGAATTGAAAGCAGGATAGCCGTTTTGGGTATGGTCCTTCATCAGAAAGATTTCTTCAAGGTTCTCAAGGCTAAGCCTTTGGCCCTGATCTACCCTTCTCGAACCCCCTTGGCTCCCACTATTTACCGGTCTATCAGTGCCGAATATGTCGCAGAGGATAACGTGCCAGCTGTTTCGATGGCACACGATGACGTGCTGAACGTGTTAAAAGGCCCGAAAAGGTTGAAAATAACCACGGAAGTGCAGAGATTGACTGCTAAGAGCCAGAACGTTCTAGGTGAAGTGCCCGGACTTATTGAGGATGAGGACATACTCGTGGGTGGACATTACGACACTGTAAGAAGTGTTTTGGGGGCGCATGACAACGCCGCAGGAACAGCCCTAGTGCTCGAATTGGCCAGAATCTTTGCGGGTGAAAAACCGACTCGCACCCTCAGATTTGCAGCGTTCGGCTCCGAAGAACTTGGACTGCGCGGTTCCTTCCATTACGCCGAAAACCCCCACAACATCAAGAACCTCAAGCTCTGCCTCAACTTCGACGTTCACGGAATACTTCTCGGAACACTAAACGCCGTCGTCCTAGGCTCAGAAGAGCTGAAGTCATTCCTGACTTTCATAGCAAAAGAGCTTGGAATATCCCTTCAAGCCACCAGCGAAATGGGAATGGGAGGCTCAGATCACATGCCCCTAGCCTTTTACGACGTTCCGTCCATCATGCTATCACGAGCAGGAGGAGCAGCCATGATAATGCACACGAACCTCGAAGACCTGCGCTGGTGCGGACCAGAAGCCTTCACACCAGCGGGCAAGTTAAGCCAGACGGTTCTAGAACGCCTATCGAAGGCCGAGGAGCTTCCGTTCGAAAAAAAGATTCCGGACAACATCGCCAAACAACTTGAAAAAAGATTCGAAGACTCAGGAATCAAGAAAAAGACAAAACAAGATGCGCTGTGACAAGGCACGAGTGTACGCTGCGATAGAACAGGGAGCGCTGTTATTTAGCGCGCGGTAGCGCCCGCAAAACGATTAACTTTGAAATAAGCTTACTAATTCAAGCACAAAAAATTTGATCGATACCGAGGGAGACGTTATGACGGCAACCAACGAAGGGGCAATTCCATTAGAGGAAGCGAAAAAAGAGGTTGAGATTAGCACTCGGAGGTTAGCTCTCTTACATCTTTCTTACGCTAAGACATTGATTCAGGAGCTTGGCGAAGAAAAAGGAAAAAGATTGATTATGAAAGCCATCAAAGACTATGGAGCCTGCATAGGGAAAAGAACAAGAAAGGAAATAGTTGATCAAAAACTTGAAGCATCGCCTGAGAATTTTGGCAAGGGCAACTATCTTCGAGTTCCAAAGCTTGGCCATCATGACCGAGGCGAAACGTGCGAAGTCAATGGTGAGAAGAGAACAAGAGTATACGGTTGTGCAATGGACAAACTTTGGAAGGAATACGGAGAAGAGAAACTGGGTCGCCTTTACTGTTATGTCGACCCCGCAAAATACATGGCTTACAACTCTAGATACAAGTTAATCCATATCAAGGCACTTCCAGACGGGGATGATTGCTGTGAAATGGCAGTGAGGCTTACGACAGAGAAGGAAAGAAAAGACTTCTTATCAAAGGACAAAGATTGGTCCTATTTGGATGGGAAGAAGTCGATAAGAATTAGAGAGAGAAAACGATAAAACTTTACCACGCGCGCTCTTGGTTTAGGCAAATTCTTCCTTCAATATGTCGATTATTCTCTCGCCTGCTTTGCCATCTCCGAACGGGTTTTCCCAGTCGCGATTCTTGGCGAGCATAAGGTCTACTTTCTTGACGATTTCGTCCGGATCAGCGCCTGCGAGCGTGTTAGCTCCGACATCCAAGGTTTCCGGTCTCTCGGTGTTGTACCGCAACGTGATGCAGGGAACGTGAAGAATGCAAGCTTCCTCCTGTACGCCGCCCGAATCTGTCAGGATGAATTTGGCGTTGCTCTCAAGCTGCAGAAAAGTCAGATAATCCAAGGGTTCAATTATGTTAACGCCTTCTGATTGAATGCTGAAGACGGCAAGTTGTTTCTTGGCTCTGGGGTGAACGGAATAGACGACAGGGATGCCGAAATCCTTGTGGACCCTCATCAATCCGTCCATAATGCCTCGAAACCTTGTGAGATTGTCAACGTTTTCTTGTCTGTGAACAGTGGCCAAAGCGTAGCCGCCATTTTGAATGCCCAACTCTTCCCACACCTCTCCTTTCCTCTTCGACAGCTCCAGATTCTCACGTACAGCGTCGACGACGGTGTTACCCGTCACGAAAATGGCACACTCATCCAACCCTTCTCTGAGCAGGTTCTCTCTCGCCTTCGCCGTAGGAGCGAACAACAAGTCTGAACAATGATCTGCAACAACCCTGTTGGTCTCTTCAGGCATTTCGCGGTCATGGCTTCTCAACCCAGCCTCCAAGTGTCCAGCCTTGATTTCCAGCTTCCTCGCAGCCAAGGCGCCAGCCAACACAGTGTTAGTGTCTCCCTCCACCAGAACAACACAGGGCTTCTCCTGCTTCAACACCTTCTCTATTCCAATAAGCATCTTTCCAGTCTGTTCAGCATGGGTTCCCGAGCCCACGTCAAGATTATATTTCGCTTCCGGCAGTTCAAGCTGCTCAAAGAAGACTCGGTCCATGCCATACGAGTAATGCTGACCCGTGTGAAGAACAAAAAAGTCTAGGCCTAGACGTTCACACTCTCGAATTACCGGCGAGAACTTAATGATTTCTGGCCGAGTTCCCAGTATGATTGAAATCTTCATCTTCACTCTATCTCATACCGTACGAGCTATTCTTGACTTTTCCACTCTTAAATAGCTAGCCCGCGCTAAGCATTTAAGAAGAAAATTGGCCCCTCCTTTATGAATTTCGTTTTGGCGCGCTACATGGCGAAAGCCACCGCAAAACATCAGTAACCAGAATCTGCGAACAAGCATGCGCGTCGTGATGAGTCCTTTTTTATTATCGCGAAGGCTTTACGAATTTGCCATACCCCATTTTTCCAATCACCTGGCCTTCTTCGGCGACGATTCGTCCTCGAACCATTGTCATGACGTGTTTTGCGTTCACAGTCCACCCTTCGAAAGGCGTGTAATCGGCCACGCACTTCATGTCCTCCGCCGTGATCTTGTGCTGTTTGTGGAGATCAACGATCAGCATGTCTGCGTCGGCGCCCTTCTGCAGAGCCCCTTTCTTCGGATACAGCCCAAGGATTTTTGCCGGGTTTTCGGAAGAAGCCCTGACGAATTTCTCGAGTGACACCCTGCCCTCGCTAACCCCCTTTCCCAGCATCAGCAGAGCAAGCGTTTCGAGCCCCGGTACTCCGGGCGGAGTTTTCCAGACGTCTTGCAAACCCACGTCCTTTTCCTTTTTCTTAAAAGCACAGTGATCAGAGACGATCAGGTCTATGGTTCCGTCGTTCAGACCGTTCCAAAGCGCGTACGCGTCGTGTTTTGTCCGCAAGGGTGGAGTAGTGATAACGAGCGGACCCAGTTCGGCGTACGAATCTCTCGTCAAGAACAAGTGATGAGGACAGACTTCAGTCGTCACACGCATCCCCCGAGCCTTTGCAGTTCGAATCGACTCCAAGCTTTCCCTCGTTGACAAGTGGCACACGTGAAGCTTCCCATTCACTCTTCTGGACAGTATCAAGGCCTTGGCCACAGCCTGCGCTTCGGCCTCGTTGGGACGCGCGTCAGCAAACGCCAAAGCGTCCCCTCTTCCTCTGGACATCATCTTCTGCTTCATAGCCATCAGCAAGGAGTTGTCTTCGGCATGTACGGCTGCCACCGACTTCGCTCTTGAAATCAGCCTCAAAGCCTCCAGCAGAACCTCGTCATTCTTGACAGGCATGTCACCGCACATCATTATCTCGCCGAAACCCACCACACCAGCCCTCACCAACTCTGCAATCTCCACCAAGTCCTTCTCATCAGCGATTTCACCCCCGTACAGACCGAAGTCCACGAAAGCTTCCTTTTCAGCCGCCTCCTTTTTCCTGTTCAACATCACGACCGAGGAAATGCGAAGCTGGCCAGACGAAGCCATGTCGATTATGGTTGTCACCCCGCCAGCAGCCGCAGCCGCCGTGCCCGTTCGAAAACTTTCCCGGATAAACCCTGGATCGCACACATGAACGTGAGCATCAACGATTCCCGGAAGGATGAAAAGCCCGCTGACGTTCAGCACCTTGCCAGTCTCGGGCAGACTAATGGTCTTCGAAATTTCAACAATCTTCCCCTCGTCCACCGTCACATCTGCCTCCACGACGCCGGTCGAAGTCGCTATTTTTCCACCCTTCAAAACCATATCCACAGCCATTTCCGCAAACCGCCCCGTTCGCAAACGTGAATTGTCAATGGATAAAGTTATATTTTAGCGAGGTGGTGGAGCAATGAAAAAGAGAAGTGATTTACTTGTCTCAAAGTCGGAAAACAGCCATAATTCTTGCGAGCAAGGCTTTGGGAACCCTTGAAGGGAAGACTGCCAACGACCTCGTAATTTACGGGGGCAAGTACAAGATTGTCGGAGTGATTGACGAGAAAAAAGCGGGAAAGGACGCTGGAGAAGCTGTCGGAACAGGCAAGCGGAACATTCCCGTCGTCAAAAGCCTCAAAGAGGCGTTGAAGTACAAGCCAGGTGCTATAATCATCGGGATCGCACCGCCAGGAGGAAGCCTCCCAGAAGAGTGGAGGAGCATCATCACAGAGGCCATCAAAAACGGATTAGACGTCGTGAGCGGACTGCACTATTTCTTCGGCGACCAACCAGAATTCCGCGACCTCGCAGAGAAGTACGGAGTAAAACTGATTGATCTGAGAAAGCCTCCCAAGAATCTTGAAGTACTCAAGCAAGTCTTAAAAATCAAAGTGCCCGTCGTCGCAATCCTATCCACTGATGCGGCAACCGGCAAGAACATAGTCATGATGGAACTCGCTAAGGAGGCTGAAAAACGAGGCTTCAAAGTCGGCGCCGTAGCGACGGGCCAAACGATGATGCTGGTGAGAGGCGACGCTGGCGCAGCCATAGATGCGATTCCCGGCGATTTTATACCTGGAACAGTGGCCAAGATGACCGGCGAAGTTGCAAAGATGGACAAGGACTTTATCATCGTTGAAGGACAGGCTTCACTCTCCCACCCAGCCTACGGAGTGGAAACTCTCGCAATACTGTATGGCGCTCAACCCGATGCCGTCATAATGGTCCACGATCCGTTCAGAGGAACACGGGACGGTTTTCCAACGATGAAAGTGCCGAACCCCAAAGAAGAGATCCGACTGATTGAAACAGTGTTCCCTCAAACCAGGGTGGTTGGAATCGCAATCAGCTACATCTACAACTACGACGGCCTGAAGTCGGACGAAGAAATCAGGGCGGCCATGAGGCAAGCAGAAAAAGAAACAGACCTACCCGCGACAGACGTTCAGAGGTTCGGCGCAGGGTGCCTGTTCGACGCGATGGCCGAACGTTTCGCTGAAGTGAACAAACCGCTAAAGAAAAAATGAAATATTGGAAGAGTAACGGTTCGCAGCGTTTCTCACATTATAGCGGCCATGATTGCTTTCTGGGCGTGCAGCCGGTTTCCTGCTTCGTCGAACGCCACGCTTTGGGGTCCATCGATGACTTCGTCTGTGACTTCCATTCCGCGGTCGGCGGGTAGGCAGTGCATGTAAATGGCCCTGTCCGTTAAATCCATCTTGGCCTTGTCGCATATCCACCCTTTGTTCTTCCGTGCGTATTCCAGCGCCAATTGCTTGTCGGGCTGAGCGGGGCCTCCCCACGGTCCGGGCAGTGCAGCCCTTGCAGTCCAGCTTTTAGGGTACACGACGTGCGCTCCTTCAAAAGCCTCTTCCATGTTGTCGGTCTCCCTGAAGCTGCCCCCGTAGCGGTCTGCGTTTTCTTTTGCCCACTTGATGATTTTGTCCTCGAGCTCGAAGCCTTTAGGCCTGGCAAACACTACGTCCATGCCCATTTTTGAGGCTATCAGGATGCAGCTCTGGGGCACGGCGAGCGGTTTCAAGCCTTCACTGTAGGCCCAGGACATTACGAATTTCTTGCCCTGAAACTTACCAACATGCTCGTCTACTGCCTGTATGTCCGCCATTTCTTGGCAGGGATGAAAGACATCGTCTTCCATGTTGATGACTGGGATCTTTGCCCATTTGGCAAACTCTTCAACGGTGCGGTGTCCGCGTCCGTACATCCATTTTGCAGCGTCGCCGTAGATTCTTATTGCGATGGCGTCTCCCATCTCGTTGAGCACTCGGGCCACGTCGGCGATGCGTTCCGTCTTGTAGGCTTCTTCATCCTCTGGCAATGCTGGGACGTAGATGTCCTGGGGCGAGAGGAAGTGTGCGTGCCCGCCCAGTTGGGTCATGCCGGCTTCGAAGCTGTTTCTGGTCCGCAGTGATCGGTTGAAGAAAATCATGAAAAGCGTGCGCTCGCGAAGAATGTCGGCGGTTGATTTTCTTGCTTTGTACTTCTGTTTCAAATCTTTAGAGGCGGATATGAGCAGTTTGAGGTCTTCTTGGCTCCATGATTGTGTCTCGAGCCAGTCTCTTCCCTTGAAAACTCCGATGTACTGCTTCATTTGTTACACCTTGGGTCTAGCAAAAGCAGTAGGTGGATTTATAAGTTTTATCTCTTCAGAATGGACGAAGGGCGAATTGATTGATAGATCTCACGGTTAACGAGGAACAGCTCGAGCGAACGGTTCAGAGGTGTAAGGATAGGAACATAATTGTCCCAACGTTTGCTCAGCTGAAAAACCCCAACATGGCGCCGAGTGCAATCAAACAACAACTTAAGAACATAGGACTTTGGGACGTTGCCCCTCAGAACCTGTTCAGAATCACTTGGAAGAACGAGCCGGTGCCAAAGGGCGGGCTGTTTCAGTCCGCGCCAAATTATGTGGAGTTGCCGCCGGAGCTCACCGGCGTCGAGGCACGGATAATCGCATTGGTCGGGAAGTGGTTTCCGACGGGCTCGCACAAGGTTGGCGCGACTTTCGGTTGTCTCGTTCCGAGGCTGGTGACGGGCCAGTTTGATCCCACTAGGCACAAGGCGGTTTGGCCCAGCACCGGAAACTTTTGCAGGGGGGGAGCCTATGACGCGACGCTTCTCGGATGCGAGAGCATCGCAATTCTTCCGGAGCAAATGTCCAGAGAACGTTTTGAATGGTTGAAGACCGTGGCGGGTGAGATAATCGCCACACCCGGAAGCGAGAGCAACGTGAAAGAGATTTACGACAAGGTGTGGGAACTCAAGCGGACGCGAAAAGACATTTTCGTGTTCAACCAGTTCAGCGAATTCGGCAACTACTTGTTTCACTATGACGTCACGGGGCACGCGATGGAAGAGGTCATAAAGAAAGAACTCGGAAAAGGCCAATTTCGAGGCGTTTGCCTCACAACAGGGTCGGCGGGCACGATTGCATGCGGAGACTACCTGAAACAGGTTTATCCGACTTCGAAGATCGCCGCAGGAGAAGCCCTTCAATGCCCCACCTTGCTGCTCAACGGATACGGTGCGCACAGAATCGAAGGCATAGGCGACAAGCACGTTCCCTGGATCCACAACGTCAGAAACACGGATTTCGCCATTGGAATTGACGACAACGATCCGCTCAGCCTGATGAGACTGTTCAACGAGTCAGCCGGACGCAGATACCTCACGGACGAGGCAGGCGTTCCCGAGGAACTAGTTTCGAGGCTTGACCTGCTGGGCATTTCCAGCATAGCGAACGTGCTGATGTCGATAAAGTTCGCGAAGTACTACGAGCTTGGGCGCGAAGATGTCGTGCTGACAGTGTTCACGGACTCGATGGAACTGTACCGCTCCCGGCTGCAAGAGGCGCAGGAACGAGAAGGCGAATACGGCGAGAAGGACGCGGTGAAAGATTTCCACCGACACCTTATGGCGGTGAAGACTGACTCGATGATGGAGCTCAACCATTATGATCGGAAACGGATACATCACCTGAAGTACTTCACTTGGATAGAGCAGCAGATGTTCAGTCTTCCTGAGCTGAACAGTCAATGGTACGATTATGAGTCGTACTGGACCGAAAACCAGAAGCTGGTGCCCAGGATAGATGAACTAATCAGTCAGTTCAACGAGAAAGTCGGCCTTCAATAAGTCAATCATTGAGTGATGGTGTTTTGGTTGGCCTTCGTCACGAAGATGAAATGTGCCCGCTGTGGACGAGAATACTCGGCTGACGAAAAAATCTGCATGTGCCTCAACAAGGACCGAGGCCGTCTCGACATGTACTACGACTATTCAGCCATCGCAGAAAGAGTGGCCAAACGAACTCTGAGCAGAAGAGCCTCGAACGTTTGGAAATACTATGAATTTCTTCCGGTCAAGAACAAGAAGAACATCGTCAGCCTCGATGCTGGAGGAACACCTCTTATTAAGGCAACGAAACTCGCTAGAGAACTGGGCCTGCGAAGGCTCTATCTTAAAGATGAGACTAGAAGTCCCACGGGCTCGTTCAAGGATCGTTCGATGACTGTTGGGGTTTCGAAAGCCGTCGAGTTTGGCGTTGGCACAACTGTTACAGCATCAAGCGGAAACGCTGCTGCAGCCCTTGCCGCTCATTCCGCAAAGGCTGGATTGAAGTGTTTTGCCTTCGTCTTGGAATCGGCGCCCGAAGTCAAGCTCGCCCAGATCCGTCTTTACGGGACGAGGGTCACTCGGTTGAGAGGCGTCGAAAGAGGGAAGGACCCAACCGTGCAGATGTTGCAGATAGTCGTCGAGAAATACGGATGGTACCCTTGCCCCAGTTTCGGCCCGTTCAACCCGTACCAGGTTGAGGGCCCAAAGACGATGTCGTATGAAATCGTCGAGCAGCTCGACTGGAACACGCCGGATTGGGTGATGGTTCCTACGGGCTCAGGATGTCTCCTTGCTGGAATATGGAAAGGCTTCAACGACTTCCGAAACATCGGCTTTACAGAGTCCGCGGCAAAACTTGCCGCAGTGCAACCGGAAGGTTGCGCGCCTCTGGTCAGGGCCTTCAAGCAGAACAAAAGCCCGTTTGATATAGAACCGTGGGGCCGCCCCAACACCATCGCAGGCGGCCTTTCCGATGTGTTTCCATGGGACGGAGACGCTGCTTTGGTTGCGCTGAGAGAAACGAACGGAACGGCTGAAGCGGTCTCCGACAAGGAAATACTTGATGCACAGCGCCTCCTAGCCTCAACCGAAGGAATATTCGCAGAACCCACAGGCGTCGCAGCCCTCGCCGGCCTCGTGAAACTCGTCAATCTAGGTAACGTGAAAGGAGACGAAACGGTGGTCGTGCTAATAACGGGGAGCGGACTGAAGGACCCAGAAGCGGCGATAACCCAGTCTGTGAAAGCGCCAACGATAAATCCCGATATCAGAGAGTTTCAATCTATAAACAAGAAGATGGTCTGACTCGTCTCAAACAAGACTAAAATACTCTGACTCTGTGAAGTCATCAAACATATTCGTGACTTGACGGATCTGGCAAAACTAGGAGTATGCTTTCGGAATCTATCCAATTGGTGGCGATATTCGTGTCGAGCCTGTTTGGAAGGGACTTGATAACAACTCAGGACTGGAGCATCGATGAATTACTGGACACGATGAAACTTGCTGAGAAACTGAGGAGAATTAGGAAAGACGGTAGGCTTCCGGCCAAGACTCTGGAAAGAAAAAGTTTTTTCATGCTTTTTTGGGCACCATCAACTAGAACGAGAGCAGCCTTTGAGGCCGGAATGGAACTGCTTGGGGGCCACGCCTCATACATCGACGTTGCAACCACGAGAATCGAAAAAGGAGAAACTCTGAAAGATGCGGCTCGCATGTACAGCACCTTTGGCGACGGCATAGGAGTAAGAGTGTTGGATGAATCCATCGACTATATTTACGGCAGTGGAAGAAAAATCGTGGAACAGTTCGCGAGAGCCGCAAAGGTTCCGGTCATAAACCTGGCCTGCTGCACGTACCATCCGACCCAGGCCATCGGAGACATCATGACCCTCAGGAAAAAACTTCGAGATTTGAAAGGAAAAAAATACACAATCACATGGGCTTACTCGAGCAGGCTCAGAGGAAGATGCAGCATACAGGAAGAGCTGCTAATAGCAACGAGGTTCGGAATGGACGTCACTCTAGCCCATCCGCCCGGGTTTGAAATCGACCCCAAAATCATCCAAACAGCAAGAGAGAATGCTAACACAAGCGGCGGAAGCTTGGAAGAAAAACATCGTTTTACAGAAGCACTGAAAGATGCAGATGCAGTCTTTCCACGAAGCTGGGCAACCTCTAAACTCGGCAAGATAGGCCTGACCGCGTTTGGAGCAGAAAACGAGATCAGAATACACGATAAATACAAGAACTGGAAGCTTGAGCAGAAGCATGTCGATGAGCTCATGAGCAAGCGGGCGATTGTTACACACGTGCTTCCAGTCTACAGAGGCGAAGAGGCAGCAGATGAAGTCATGGAAGGACCGAACTCAGTGGTATATGACCAGGCTGAAGACAGTTTCTTTGCTAAGATGGCTGTCCTCTCACTGACGATGAGACAAGAACCTACGCCCACCGTCGCTTGAAGGCTCTCAAGCAAAACTCCCAAAACGCGCGACGAAGCAAACTATACCTGAAATAGCGCCCGCTTATTTTCTAGTCAAAATCGTATGCTAACCATATCATGTGCCCGTCTGGGCGTTCGAAAGCGAAATCTACACGGATATTTCAAAACCCTTCTTTTATTTCGGAAAATGCATTCGCGCTATTTGTTTCGGGACTGAGAGTACATTCGGATAGCATAATCCGTGGTTCGCGGGAAGTTTCTGTTTAATTGGTTGCTGGAGTAGTACGTATGGTTTAGAAAAAGCATCCTGAAAACTGTACGCTCAAATGAGAATCATCTGCTCAGGAAGAACCTGATCACAGGTGAGTTCGAAGCTACCGCTTCAAGTCTTCTCGAAAACAACCGTCAGAAATCGGCCCGCGTGTTTTATTCTAAGTGCATTTGGCGGGCAATTTTTTCGTCTAGTTTGATTTTTTGGTGGGCTAAAAAGTTTATTAGGATAGTTTCGGAGCTGAAGGCGTGTTTGTGAGGATATTCAAATGAATACTCCTACATTTCGTGACGATCACGAGACTATTTTTGTTGATGGCTACACGAACCATGGTTGGCACATATACGTAACGGACAACATGGTGCCTGGCGATGCGTCTCCTTCTGCTGCTAGAGTAAGCGAACTGGGCGGTTGGGCTGTTTTTATTCCGAATCCTCACGCATATTCCTCAGAATATCAACCAGATGATGGGACACGATGGTTAAAAATTGCCACATTCAAACAGAGGAACGATGCTGACTCGTTTGCCGAGACCCTTAATGTCGAACGTGAGGCTGCAGAATACTTGCTTGCTCAGGCAGCGAGACGCTTAGAAGAGAAGAATCAAAGCGTTAATGTACGCAACCTTCTGAGTGAACTCGAAAAAGATGCGGACGATGAGAATGAATTATCATGGGACGTCTTAATCCGATGGCAAGAGAATGACGCATTACCGTACGGAATTACATTGAACGAAGTTGCTGAGAGAGGGCGGGCGTCGAGCTAAGGGGTTGATAACTATCTTTTTTTATGTTCACCACTCTGATTGTCATTTTACGGGCAAATTCGTTTGAAGGCTCGCGACTGAACCGTCGGTGCCTGAAACAGACGCGCTCATATTTATAGGGCAATGCAGATTTCTACAATTTACCTCTAGCCAGAGCTCGATGTGTAGGTGGAACCTTATGGGAAATGTGGCGGTCGTGGCCATCGGTGGAAATTCTCTAATTAAGGATAAGAACCATCAGACTGTGCCTGATCAATTTGACGCAACTCGTGAAACGTGCACGCATATAGCCGGCATGATAGAACAAGGGTGGAAAGTGGCTATAACTCATGGAAACGGCCCTCAAGTGGGCTTTATCCTTTTACGTTCAGAACTGGCAAGCAACGTTCTCCACACGGTTCCGCTTGATTCTTGTGGAGCTGACACTCAGGGAGCCCTAGGATACATGATACAACAGTGCCTGTACAACGAATTCAAACAAAGAGGAATCAAAAAGAGCGTTGCGTCAGTCGTGACTCAGACATTAGTCGAGAAGAATGATCCCGCCTTCCAGAACCCCACCAAACCCATCGGCCCCTTCTATGACAAAGAAAAAGCAGAAAAGTACAGAAAAGAAAGAGGGTGGGATGTGATGGAAGACGCAGGCCGCGGTTGGCGCCGTGTGGTACCCTCTCCGATGCCTGTCAAGATTATCGAGCAGGACGTCATCAAATCCCTAGTCAACAAAGGAATAATAGTCATCGCCGTCGGAGGCGGAGGCATCCCAGTCATTGAACAGGATGGCAGGCTCAAAGGGGCGGAAGCAGTAATCGACAAAGACTATGCTTCGGCGCTCCTCGCCATAGGCATCAAGGCCGACCTCTTTCTGATATCTACTGCCGTGGAAAAAGTGGCTCTCAACTTCGGAAAGCCGAATCAGAAATCACTGGACAAAATGACACTGGCGGAAGCGAAGAAATACCATGAACAGGGGCATTTCCCCCCAGGCAGCATGGGCCCAAAAATCGAAGCGATAACAAGCTATCTGGAACACGGCGGAAAAGAAGCCCTCATAACCAACCCAGAAAATCTCGAACGCGCCCTGCAAGGGGAGACTGGCACGCGCATCGTGCACTGAAACCTTGGGAATGAGCAAAATATTTAAGATCAGCGGTTCCCAGAAGGGACTCAATGGACAAACGTAACAAACCCGACACTCAACACGCTGTACTCTATTTCCATGGTAAAAGGAAACAAGTTTTCGCTATCCCGCCGATATTTGAGAGCTTCATAAAGATTTTGTGTTGACAAGGCTTAAATTGGTTGTATCATTTAATACTTTTAGGGTGTATCGTGCACAAAGGGTTCCTTTCCCCCTTAATTTGCAAAGTAATTCTCGTGCACGGTACACCCTCTAATCAAGAATTTGAATAGTACCTGCGAGCCAGGTTATTCAATTACCGACCTCTTTCTCTTTCTTTACACTATGATAATGCGTCGAGAGTAGCCTCTTTGAACAAAGCGTCTTGAGATGTTTTCTTCTCTTCGCTCATAGGCCCGCCATAAACCAAAACAAATTATAGCGCACGAAAAAGATAAACACATTTTCTCGTATTATCTCTTATTTCTCTTAAGGTTGGCGGGACCAAGTCGGGGTAACATGAAGTGTAGAGCCTCTTCCACGTTGCCATTCGAATTCCATTCTTGGCTGAGATCCTTCACGATTTTGAGGGCTTCTTCTATGTGTTTTGTAGGTTGCGACTGAGAAGAGAATATGTGTCTGACCATGCCCTTCTTGTCGATAACGTATGTGACTCTTCCAGGTAGGAATCCTAAAGTCGAAGGCACACCGTAGAGCTTTCTCACTCTTCCATCCTAATCGCTCAATAGGATGAACGGAAGCTTATTCATCATAGCAAACCTGTTGTGCGAATCAACCGACTGAGAACTTATACCCAGAACCTGTGCGCCCGCTTGCTCAAACACTTCGTAGCTGTCCCTAAACGCGCAGGCTTCTGCAGAGCACCCTCGACTGAAGTCTTTCGGATAGAAGTAAAGCATTATGATATTGTTGCCGACGAACTGTCTTAGGCTCACCATCGCACCGGACTGATCCGGAAGTGTAAAATCTGGGGCGCTATCGCCGACTTTGAGCTCATTGCTCTGTTCCGTGCTCAATACCCTGTATCCTTTGTTCTATCTTTGCAATTTATCAGGCTTCCGAGATTTAAGGACTGTAATCTCACGCTTTAAGCTCAAATAACATCATTCTCAAATCCTCTCGCGAAAGTAGCGAAGTGCGCGTGTTCATAAGTCCAAGTCCCATCGGCGGCGTTTCATTCACAGAAGGCTGACGCTGCACTCGCGATGAGTAACTTTTATGTTTCCCTTAATCTTAATGTCATCAATTGAAAATAAGCTGGCGTGAAATTTGAGTTTTGTTAAAGTCGCTGAAACTTCGGATATTCCTTTGGGCAAAATGAAGCACGTTGAAGTGAATGGAAAAGAGATAATGCTCGTAAACGTAAATGGGAAAATCTACGCAATAAGTGACCGATGCGGTCACATGAACGCGAGGCTTTCTATGGGCACTTTGGACAAAAACATCGTGACTTGTCCTCAACACTTCTCAAGATTTGATGTCATTACGGGGAAAATGGTTTCCAGACCAGTGGAAATGGCAGGCGGCGCAAACATGTTTGAAAAGTGCCCCGAAGAAGTCCAGAGGACCATATCACAGGTGTTACAGCGTCAGAGAGAATTGCAAAAAGTTATCAGAACCTATGATCAACTCACGTATACGGTGAGAGTAGAGGGTAGCCAGGTCTTGGCAAGAGTTTAGCGTTTTGGTGATGAAATGAAAATCGCTATTTTTGGAGCAACTGGCGAAACAGGCAGGCAACTTGTCGAACAAGCTCTTGCAGCAGGACACGAAGTAGTGACATATGTTCGTAATCCAGTCAAACTTGGCATCAGCAGCGAACGTTTGAAGGTCATTCAAGGCGAATTGGCCAATGAACCATTGATTGAGAGTGCGGTGACCGGTGCAGACGCAGTAATCAGCACTCTGGGTCCAAGGGGCGGTTCAAAGAATAAACCAATCACTCAAGGCATGCAAAACATAATTGCGGCGATGAAGAAACAAAACGTACACAGACTGGTCATCACGTCAACCTTGAGCGGTAAGGATCCCAACGACCCATTGAACTTCAGAACCAGGGCTATGGTCAACATTGTCAAGGTCACGATGCACGATGCATACAAAGACATAGTTAGCACCGCTGAAACCGTGCGCAACTCCGACCTCGATTGGACTATCTGCGCCTAACGATGCTAAACAATAATCCCAAATCCGGAAAAGTCAAGGCTGGCTATGTCGGAAAGGGCGAAGTGGGCACATGGATTTCGCGTGCAGACTTGGCCGAGTTCCTGCTAAAACAAGTACAAGACACGAAGTATTTGCGACAAGCACCCGCGATCAGCAATTAATCGTGATTAGAATTGGAGAAAAAAAATATGAATAACGGAGGTGGAAAAATTGACTCTTGTGAAAGTTGCTGAAACTTCTGAGATCCCGCTGGGACAAATGAAGGTCGTAAAGCTTGCTGAAAAAGAAGTTTTGATAGCCAACGTAAACGGCGTCTATCACGCCATCGGAAACATTTGCACACACATGAGCGGCGACCTTTCTAAAGGAGTGTTGGAGGGAAATACGGTGACCTGTCCAAAGCATAGGGCAAAATTTGACATCACAACCGGCAAAGTTGTTTCTGGTCCAAAGATTCTTTTCATGCACCCAAAGATCAAAGATGAAGCTGCATACGTGGTGAAAGTTGAAGGGAAGGATATTCTACTTGAACCTCAGCAGTCAGTTTGAGGGGCGCGGGCTAAGAGCCATGAGCAAAAACAAGCATCCCTATTTTCTTACAATTCATATTTCGTTTATTAGCATCGCGTGTGGGGACAGACTTTGCCGCCGAACGCACGTGTAGCGCTCGGGTGAGCTCTACCGATCAACGATAGTTAAATAGGATTTGCTAGGCGATTCGTTAGTGTCGTGCGGTCGCGGGAGCACTGGGGAACTTGAGAGTTGGAATTGTCCCCATTTGGGGTCTAATCCCTTGGGACCAGCCAATAAAGATTAACAGCGCGTGCATTGAGCCTGCTGGAAATGAACTTGCGCTGACCGTTGCGTTGTGTACCAAGGGAATCCGAGGTGTGACTGTTGACCTGCAGCAGCAAAACATAAAAAAGCTTATTGTCACTTGTTATCGTGAAATGCAGTTTCTTATCGGGAGGTGATTGAAAACGGCAGAAAAAGTCGAGGTTACACCTGAGAGAATGGAGAGGATTAGGGATGCGATAACCGGGTTCAAAGACTCAGTGGTTGGTCAGTTGAAAGACTTACACGCGGAAGTGAAAGATTGGCGATTTGCAGTGGAAAGCCACGAAGAAGGGATTACCGTTGACGTCTCAGTGAAGGTACTCATAAAGCCAAAAGCCAAGAAATAGCTCCAACAAATGAAGCAACGGATCATCTCTGGAAAGAACTAGTGAAGGCGAAACTGAAAACTAGGATTCTCAAAAAAGGCGTCCTCATTTCTTCTTGATTTTCTATCCATGCGCGGATGATGAAGGCGTCTAGCTCGACCTGAGGCCTACAGATTGGTTGAAAGATGGTTTCAGTATTTCACACACAGAAGAGGGGAAAAGACCGGATCATTCACCGGCCAGTTGGTACGTGTTCTTTTGAAAGTCGTTTTTGTTTTGGAGCCACTCATACCCTTCTTTGCAGCCTATTTTTTGAACAGGCAGTTCAAATCATGGCAACAGAGGAATCTAATCATTAAGCATGAAGTCAAAATAGAAAGAACGGCAAGGTTCTGCTATAAAATAAATGTGCGTTTCGTCCTAACTGTCCACCAATTAGAGAATGTCCTAGGTGAATTGATGACAGCCGCGCATTAGCGAGAACGAATCTGAAATCGACTAGTTCGGACGTCACGCTTCAAGATGCCCTGGCGTTTCTGTTTAAATAGTTTTGTCGTTGTGAATGATTTAGCAAAGGCTGGCTGACTGATGAGTTCGGCACCAAACCAAACCAACAGGAAATGGGTTGTGCTTTCGATGGTTGCTGGTTTGGCAGTGTTGGCCTTCTATCTCTATTCCTTCGTCGGCGTCGGTAATTTGATAATGACATTCGAGAGCATAAACCTATTTTACTACATGTTGGGTTTCGTTGCGGTATTGGCAAGTGTCTTCTGCCTTTCATTGAGTTGGAATAACCTGCTTTCTGGTCTTCAATTGAGAATCAGCAGGTGGAGAACCTTTCTGTTTTCATGGGTTGGCTTGTTTGTTGACGAGGTGATACCGGGCGGCGTTTCAGGCGACTTTTTCAAAGCCTACCTGATCTCCAAAGATTCTGGATTGGATACCGGCAAGACTGTGGCGTCGGTCGTCGTTCAGAAACTATTTGGCGTAGCCATCGTCCTGGTGACCTTGGTTGCAGGGCTCACTCTGCTGACCTTAAACTATGGTCTTCAACCAGAGTTTCTAATTCTATCTGTCGTCAGCATCTCTCTTTTGGTTGCCCTGTTTGTAGCGTTTGTATATTTCAGTATTAAGCCGAAAGCTACTGAAAGGGTGGTAGGCTGGATAGCGCGGCTAATATCGTTGGTTCGAAGAAAAAACTGGGACCGGACACGTTTTAGGGAAAGCGCGCAAAAGACGTTAGGCCCGTTTCACGAAGGTATTCAGAGCATACGTGGAAATCCTAGGGTTTTGATAAAAGCTGCTTTTTTCTCCTCTTTAGCATCTGTCTTTGATGTCCTTCTGGTTATCCTTGTCTTTTCGGCTATACGTTTTCCTGTGCCCGTGGACAAGGCGCTGATAGTGTATGCGTTGACTGTAAGTCTACAGACATCGGGAGTAGCAGTTGTCGGCTTCACGGAGGTAGTAATGATACAGCTCTACACCGAGTTAGGCGTCCCGTTCCAGTTAAGCGCGGTTGCGACGCTTTTGACCCGTTTTGCATCTATGTGGTTCAAACTATCAATCGCTTTCGTAGGCTTTCAATGTGTGGTTCTCAATCGCTGCGTTTACGGCGCCTGCAACAGGGTCTCTCTTATGCGCCGCCGAAATAGTTGCCCAGAACCTCCTAGGAAATGAACTCGTTCGTGCGTCCAGTGCTGGTCCAAATCAAGCGCAAGCTTGTTCTCTCTTGTCTCCTTAGATATAGAGATACGCCGAATAGATGCAGTGATAGATATCAACCGCCAAAAAAACAGAAACGACGAGACGACGGCGCACGTATTTATCTGCACAGCAATAGACGACAAACTAAGGGTTAATGAGTGTGAAGCAAAAATCCATCAAACGGAACCAAGCGAAACGAAACCAAAGAAGATGGTTAGTGGAAGTGCTGTTGTTGATTTCAGAAGCCGATTACGAGCGTTTCTGTCGCTACTACTCCGATAGTTCCCCTTATGCAGTCAGTGACAATGTTGCCCAAGTCTGAGAGCGTCTTCGTCTGAACCCTTGCAACAAAGTCGTAACGGCCGAAAACACCGAAGACCTCGTTGACGCCTTTAATCTTGCACAAGTGTTCTTTGACGGTTTTCATGAAATTTGCCGTTTCACCTGAGCCTACACGTACAAGAATCAGAGCTTCAACCATTCGAAACACCCACAAAACCATTAGGCACTAAGTGTATAAATCATTTGCTACCGGCGCGCGCTATGCTATTTTCGAGATGACACTGCCAGAAACCTTTTAATCAAATATCGCGGGATAGTCTGCATACCAAGAGAACCAGCATGTTAGAGAAACACGTTCAGGATGTGGTCATTTGAAAGTTCTAATGATAACAGATGATCCCGAAGCACCTGCATTTGAACAGATTACTGGACTAAGAACGTCTGTCCAAGAGCTTGTTGGAAAAATCGATTTGCTTGTGTTCTCAAAGGATTCTATTTTCTTCAACCAAAAAAAGATAAGTGAGAAGGGAGATACAAACGTCGGATCGGCGCAGAACATTCTAGGGAAAAAACGGTACACCCTAATCATCGTTTCCTTGGAAACTGACAACCTCAAGAAACTCTTCTTTGAAAGATCGAACATAATGCAGTATCTGAGAAACTCTCCTTCTCGTGTTAGTATGTATGTGTTTGGAGCATCCAAAGTTCTAAGCGAAATAGAGGCAAGTAGAAGTGTTGACCTCTTTAAGTATTCAAGACCAGGAGTAGCTAAACTAACGCAAGAATTTAGGAACGCCGTTCTTGATTATATCAGGAAGGAACAGGGCAAAACCGAGGACGTCTGAGAATAGGAGAAAAATGGGAGTATGCAGAGGCAGACACTCATGATAATGTTCATGGATTACATCTAGCGCGTGTCCTCTTTGGTAGGAAATTTGTAGATTGGTTCGCCCCGCTTGCATAATCGCGGTTTAAAATCTCGAATCTTTGATACTCGCGTGCTGTTTCGGGGCAAAAACCCTTTTATCTTTTCATTCCAAGACGAGATTCAGGGTGGTGGACATGCAGGTCGAGGCTGTGTTTTTTGATCTTTTCGACACCTTGCTGCTGCTCGAACCTGGAGAAGTGTACTATGAAAGTTGCTTGATGAAACTTGACGAATCCTTGATCAATAACGGAATCAACGTAACATTCAAAGATTTCAGCCGCGCTTACTTCGAGGTTCGAGACAAATATTATTCGGAGTCTCGCCAGAGTCTGGAGGAACCCCACTTCAACGTTCGGATTGTCCAGACGCTGCAGGAACTCGGTTTCAATCTTGCCGCATCCAGCCCCATCGTGTCAGAGGCAACTGAGGCATTTGCCGAAGAATTCATGCATCACGTTAGCATAGACCCCGATGCGTATAACGTTCTGCAGAAACTATACGGAAAATACAAGCTTGGCCTAATATCAAATTTCGGCATCCCCGAATGCGGCAGGCAACTCTTAGACCGTTTCGGCCTGAGCAAGTTCTTCGATATCATATTGATCAGCGGCGAGATTAACGTGAGAAAGCCCAGCCCCAAAATCTTTGAGAGGGCCTTAAATGCTTTGAGCCTGCGCGCTTCAAGAGCAGTCTTCATCGGAGACATGCTGGATCTAGACATCATAGGCCCCAAAAAAGTTGGCATGAAAACCATCCTGATAGAAAGAAGAGCCGGGCAGAATCACCCTGAGGTCAAACCAGACAAGATTGTCAAGAGTCTAACTGAACTCTTGAGCATTCTCGATGATTGTTGACGGGCGCGAACTGAATGGAAACGGATTAAGCCGTCAATGACTCAAGAAGCGGCGCGCGCTAGTTTCTATGTGCTGGATGTTTCTGTTTTATTCTTTCGATATTTAGCTAGGATTCAGTTTCAAATGTCATAATATTTAATATTCCTGATTCTTTTCAATACAGATAGGAATTGAACATGTTCAAAAAACTCAGAGACAAAATCGCCCTTTCGGGAGTCACGATTCTGGTAATAGGAGTCTCTTTGTTGATATTCACTTTCGTAAGCGCCTACGGCTTCCTGACCCAAAGTCTCTCCATTATCGGTTCGGGAGATTTATTGCGGACGCTCGGTCAATCTCTTCCCTCCATAATTGGAGCATGCATCCACTCAATGTTCTTAGGGATCATGGTCTGGATAGGCTCACTTCTAACGGTAAGAGGCATCACGATTATTGAACACCTCCCAGAACCATCGACGCCAGTCACTCCTAAACCCGAAAACGAACAACAACTCGAACCTCAGAAAACAGAAACCGAAAAACAACCCGAAGAACCCACAAAGCCAGAGCTCAAGCCCTCGGAACCGCAAATCATGGTCATCCCTCCAGGAGAAACCCACGAAATCGCGACACCACAAAACCAACCGGAAAAGAAAGAATCGCAGACTACCTCCTAGAACACGGGATTTTGCCAGTGGATAAAACCGCAATTCATTTTAATGAAACATTGCGCGTGCACTAGCGTACGCGTCGAGATGAGGGGCGAGTTTCAGCCCAACCTTCCTACGGCCTCTCCCCTGACTTTGTTTCTGAACCTGCTGCTCTTTTTTGCCAGAGTCCCAACATTTTCTTCGGTAACTATGACGGCTTCAGGTAGCTTCCTCGGATACAACTTGAAAAGCCGCTTAATCAAAGACTGACTTATCCCGCTTTTCTCCAGCGCTTTCTTGTTCCAGTTCTTCACCAAGCGTAAGGCTTCAGTTTTTCCAAGCCTAAGAAACGCGTCAGCAATCACAGCTGTCACGACGCTGTTTTCAGAAAGAACTGCAATCTCCGCGTTTCTAACTGCGTACTGGTTGCCATTGAAAGACACCGTCAAGCCGCCCTTTCTCTCCACCAGCTTGAAAGCCTCGTCATCCGTTATGCTGTCACCTACGTACATGACATCCGTCACTGCAACGTTCAGCCTCCCCGCTATGTTTTCGATCGCTTCAGCTTTCTGGCCTCCCCCCACTGGTTTAACTTCACAATAGACCGTGCCAATTTCCATTTCAACAGCAATTTCTTTCCAGAAAATCTCGTCAAGCCGCCTCACCGTTTCCTGTTCCTTTTCTGCCAGGTCATCCAGCGACTCGTATTCTGAAGGGATGTCGAACACGGGCATCTTCGCGATCTCCCTCACAATCTGCTTCAACCTCTGTTTCTCATTCGCGCCAATGCCGTACTTGTCCAAGCATACCCGTGTACAATAGGCGTTCTCGAAGGGAAATTCCAAAACTTCGCATAGGCTTCTCAGATAGTGCTCATAACTTGCGCTGACTATGAACGCAGGGGCCAAACCCCTAACATGCTGAAGCGTGTTCCCAATGCCCGCGATGCAAACCAAGTGTTCGGCCGAGAATTCCCTCATTTTCTGGTCGGTGACGCCGTAGGCCTTGAGAAAAGGCAGAATCAGCTTAATCGTGCCACCGGCTTCATATCCTGGTTTCCTAACAACCTCTGCCAACACGTCGTCATACCTGCTCACAACCGTGAACAGCTTGTCCCCGTTAGGAACGAAATGAGAAGTTAACTCGAACGCGTTGTCATTCTTCGAAATCGGCCCTTCACAGTCCGAGACAAAGACTCTCTTCATCATTTGCGCCTCAACTCTTCCATGTGCTTCACGCTCTTCTCAATGTGCGCTTTGGAAGCGATGTCAGTTCTGCTCCACAATGCGCCGCCTTTTACGGCGGCTATGCCCTCCAGAGAAACATTTCTAGCATTCTCCAAATCCTCACCCACGCCGACAACGCACACAGTCCGCGACTTAAGAGCAAAGGTTTCACCGTCTCGCAAATCCATCGAACCAGGATAAACACGAATACGATCACCATACTTTTTGCTCAGTTCGTAGGCTCCCGAAAGGTCAACAGGCTTGCCAACCTCGCCTACTCTCACAAGGTTGGGAAAAGCTTCAGCGTATCCACCGTAGTTGGGCGGAACCTTATACGTCACAACGGTCGCCGACTTTTCCAAGCTAATTTGGTTCAAATTTCCCTCCAGAATTCTGAAACACACGTCGACAAAGTCGTCCTTTAAGACTGGCAGAACGTTAATTATTTCGGGGTCTCCTGGGCGGCTGTTATTCTCAAGAATCTTCAACCCCTTGCCCGTGTGCATGAAAGCCACATACAACGGCACACCCCTCAAACCTGACGCATCCTTTGAGCTCGACTGCCACCTTCCAAAAATCTTCTCCACCACCTCCAATTCTCTCTCCCGATCCGCTTTGGACAGGAACGGCAACACGTCGCCCCTGTCTTTGTAACTGCCCATTCCTCCCGTGTTCGGTCCCCTGTCATCGTCGAACGCGCGTTTGTGGTCTCTGGTGTCTGGAAGGGGCACGAGCCGTTTGCCGTCGCAGAAGGCTTGAAAACTCGATTCTTCCCCGTTAACCTTTTCCTCAATGATAACGGTGCCGTACTGAAAGTTGGATAGGAAGTGTTCAAACAGTCCCTTTCGCGTCGTGAAATGGTCTCCCCAGACGCCCACTCCCTTTCCCGCTGTGGGCTTGTCAGGCTTGACGACCGCTTGATCTTGCAATTCGTCAACCCAGTTTTCGACGGCCTGCTTCACCTGAGCCTTGTCCCGGTAATCTCTCGGGTCGAAAACTTTGAAGCGCGGGTTCACTTCGGGAACGATTTCTTGAAAAAGAAGCCTCTGCTGGACCTTGCTTTCCTCTATGGCGTACTCTTTCGTGGGACAGATCAACGGTATGCTCGTCTCCTTTTCCACCAGGTCGCGCACGCCCTCGATAATAGGCTTCTCTGGACCGATTATGCCGAAGTCGATGCTTTCCCTGTTGGCCTCTGCGAACTTGCAGATTTCACCAATGTTCAGGTCAGGTATGACAACGTGCTTGGCGGCCCTTTCGATGTTGAACGGGTTCCGCTGCTTGTCCGCAACATAAAGCTCCACCCTGTATTTTCGGCTTCTCGCAAAGGCGTCAACCATCGCGGCCTCTCTTGAACCGTATGAAACGACGAGTACGCCCACCTTCTCCACGAGCAAATTCTCCAAGTTCACAAAGTGACTTTGAAACGCCTAATCCTGTCCGCCGCTACGCCATCTCGGCGGGATCTATCTCGTACCCTCTTCTATCTTCTTCGCGGCCTTCCAAGAACTGCTTCTTCATCTTATCGGCTATCTGTTGAGCCATAGGCGTTGGATACTTGCCCGTTACGCATGCCGTGCACAGCTGGTCCTTCTTGAAGCCCGTCGCCCTCACGAGTCCTTCCAGAGACTGATAGCAAACCGCGTCCGCTCCGATTATCTTGGCAATCTCCTCTGGACTGTGGCGTGAACCTATCAGCTGCCCGTACGTTGCCATGTCTATGCCGTACAGGCAGGGACCGATTATGCGTGGAAAAGTCACGAACACGTACACTTTTTTGGCGCCCATTCTTCGCAGTTTCTCGACTATTATCCGTGTCGTGTCGCTTCTGACGATGCTGTCCTCTGTGACTATGATCCGTTTTCCCTCAACCTTCGGGGCCAGAATGTTGACCTTCCTGTCTATCGTCGAATTGCGATCCTTGCCCAGTAACAGAAAAGCCCTCTCAGTAACGTACCTGTGTCTCCGCGTGGCCCTCTCCCACCTTATCCCCGAAGCCTCGTGAACACCCATCGCCGAATCGTCACCCGTTTCGGGCACAGAAAGAATAATGTCCGCATCCTTCACCGCGCCGGGATTTTCTTTGACGAGGTTTCTGCCGAACTCCTCCCGAACCTCGTACACGTACCTGTCATCAAACCGCGAATCCGGCCTCGCAAAATACGCAAACTCGAACGCGCAGAAAGCCTTCCGATCACCACTCACGAGTCTTCGTCTCTCAAAACCCTTGTCAGAAATCGTCACAAGCTCTCCGGGTTCCAGCTCAAAATCCCGTTCAAAACCGTTAATGTCCAAACTAACGGTTTCGGATGAAAACACGAGGGTCGAACCGTCCGGACTGTGACCAGCGCACAGCGGCCTTATGCCGTGCGGATCCTTGAAAGCAAACAAATCACCCTTCTCCGTAAGGCCTGCAACGCTGAAGGCTCCCTCAATCTCCTGCATGCACACTTTGACCGCAGAATCCAAATCCTTACGCTCCACAAGCTCAATCAAAAGCTTATGACAAATCAGGTCAGAGTCACACTCATACTCGAAACCCCGAAACTTACTGTCAATCTCCTTCCTAAGCTGAAACGTGTTAACAACGTTGCCGTTGAACGAAACAGCCACTTTATTGCCGTTCTTCGTCGCAGTAACCGGCTGAGTCCCCTTAATCAGCGACATGTCATCACACTTTCCAGAAGTCGTGTACCTCACGTTACCGATACCCACGCTCCCAGGCAGCCGCCCAAACCACTCCTGAATCGCACTCGTCCTTATCTTCGGCACAAGATCCAAGTTCCTGTGAACATGAAACTTGTCATCCTGAAACGTCAAAAAACCGTGCGACTGATGACCCCTATGATTCTGCGCCCTCATACCCCAATAAATGTAAGGAAAAACTGGCTTGTTCTCAAGACTCTTTGCACCGAACACTCCGCACGCGATCTTGAGATCATCTTGCATGCTGCGCAGTAGAGAGAAGGGGGGTTTATCAGTTTTTAGGACATTTTTAACTAAAACCCATGTAAACTTTTACAGAAACAGTGCCAAACACTGGGTTCAGGGCAAAGATTGCCACCGTGCAGAACTTCGACTTCGCGAATGTCTGCTCTTAAATTCCTACGTTTTACTGTAAGCCAGTTCGCGCGTTCCACGCGGTCAAACAGATAATGGATATGAAGAGACTCGACGGAGCGGACGCTCAAAAAAGGTGAAGAAAGGAAAAGTGTTGAGGCAAAGCAGGATTAATGAGACGAACCAGGCATTGTATGAACACTGGTTCCAACAGTGGCTGCCGCCCTTGGAAACACAATTTCTGCATTCGGCTCGCTCAAAAAACTTAACCATCTTCAACCCCCATTATTCTATAGGTTAAACTCATATTTTTCTTTTACGGCCCACGCAAAGCGGGTCGACCTTGACGGCCGCTCCAAGACCAAATTCGAGGCATTTTCGGAAAGGGTGCACGGACAACATGGAAATTTACAATGGCTTGTCACAAAACAAAATTACAACTGACGTCACAACCGCAGAGCTGGGGGTCAAAATTCAACATGGAAAACTTACAATACAACATTACAAAGCAACATTACATCTGATGTAAAGGAAAAAAAGGGAGGGGGCGACCGCCCGCTTGAAGACTTTTTTCATATCGTCCCTGCGCGAAACAGATGCGAAACTGGGCTAGAGCCGCCGCAAAATATGAAAACTCAAGAATCTTGCGAATAGGCTGCTTGTCAACTTTATGGCGTGAGCCTGAACTTGTCCCTCGGATACAGGGTAGTTTCTCTGATGTTCTTCTTACCCGTCAACGCCATCGTCAATCTTTCCAGCCCTATCGCCCAACCCGCGTGCGGCGGCATCCCATAATCAAACGCCTGCAGATGATGCTTAAACGACTCAGGGTTCAAACCCTTCTCCCTCAAACGCCTCGTCAAAAGCTCCTTCGAAGCTATCCTCGTCCCGCCTGAAACTAGCTCAATCCACTTCCACATCAAATCAAAACCCTCCGAAACCTCAGGCCTGTCATCCCGCGGCTTAATGTAAAACGCCTTCGCCTCAGTCGGCCACTCAACAATGAAATAGAAATCCGGATGAAGCCTCCCCACTGTCCTGAAAGCCGGCGTCGGAATATCCTCACCCCACTCAACACTCACTCCCTCCCCCTTCAACTCCTCAATAATCTCCGAATACGTGAACCGCTTGAACGGAACCTCAGGCACCTTCAAACCATAATTCAGCGTCGCCAACTCCCTCCCACACTTTTCAACAACGCTCCTGCACGTGTGCTGAATCACCTGCTCAAGCAACTCCATCACGTCTTCAGCGTCCGCAAACGCCTCTTCAACATCAATCGACGTAAACTCGCTCAGATGACGACGCGTGTGCGACATCTCAGCCCTAAAAAACGGACCAATCTCGAACACCTTCTCCAAGCTCATCACCAGCTCCTCCTTGTACAACTGCGGACTCTGAGCAAGAAACGCCTTCCTATCGAAAAAGTCAATTGAAAAAAGCGCCGCACCGCCCTCCGTAGCCGACGCGATTATGCGCGGCGTGTGCACCTCCAAAAAGCCTCTCTCGAACAGAAAACTTCGAATCGCCTCCGTCGCCACGTGTTGAATCTTGAACACCGCAATGTTTTTCTCTTGACAGAGATCCAACGCCCTCGCATCCAAGCAGACTTCCAGGTTAGCAGGCGTCTTTCCACCTATGTCTATGGGCAACTCCCCGGCCGTGTTAAAGATTCTGATGTCCTTCGGCAGCACTTCGACGCCTCTCGGCGTCATCTGCGTCTTCTTCACCGTTCCCTTCACACCTATGCTGAACCGCTTCTGTAGCGCATCCGACTTCGACAACACTTCGCCGCTTGCCTTCTTCCGCAACACCGTCACTTGAATCGTGCCCTCTCTGTCCTGCAGTATCACAAACCGAATCCCGCCCAGGTCCCTGATTTCCTGAACCCAGCCAAAAAGCGTCACCTCCTGACCGTCCATCTCGGGCTTAACATCCGCAGAATAGTGTGTTCTGCGCCAGTCACCGACCGAATCCAAATTCATCAGAATCGCCTCGCCTAAGCCTAGTCCGCGAACTCAACCCGCAAAGTTATGTTGCGAATCTTACTGGCAATCTCCTTTAAAGCCTTTACATCAAGCGAAGAACGACCACGCTTTCTCCCCAGAATAACCCTCGTCTCCGTACTCCCATCAGGAAGCCAAATCGTGTTAATCGTCAAGATATTCAACGGAGCAAACAAGTCTTCCAAAAATTTGCGATTGTCAACCCCGTTCTCCAAAACACGAATGTTCCTTCCCGTCTCTTCACCCAACGTCTTAATGATTTTTCCTCCATATCCCAGAAGACGGGGAACATCCCCAGGACCGACCACAATCGCCAACGTCCCGTCCGTCTCAACCGTCTTATGAAAATACACGTTCTGAAGCGAAGGAAACTTTTCCTCTAGGGACAGGAGCAAACGGGCCACTCTCAAGTCTGTCTCGCTGACTTCCCCAGACTTCACTTTAGCCGAACACTTTTGACACAGTATACCGCTCTTTAGGCAGAAACTGCAAAGACCCATCTTCAACTATAGAATGGCCCTCCATGAACAAAGGAGGGGCGGCGGAGCACATTGCTTTCCGAACTAATGGTATTCTATCGTTCAAGTGAAATCTCGACTGTGCTGACGTTTGAAGGCGAGCCACCCTCTTCTCTGGGTGCCATCTGCTGAGTTCCAATGCCAATTCTCTTGATCTTCACGTCTGGCAAGAATCGGCGTCTGACAACCTCGACGACATCAACCGCTCGACTTATCGATCTTCCCCGCGCCTTAACATTAACTTCTTTAGCTCCGCCGTGAAAGAGGGTTATGCATGCCAGTACATAGTTCATTACTGGCTTGTTTCCGATCAACACTGCATTGCTTTCGGACATTCCTTACCGCCTCGCTCCTAGTTTCCATTTTTTTTGTAGGCTTCATAACCTTCTTTCTCCGCTAATAAATACATTACGGTTTAAATCCACAGTCTATCAAGAGCGTGATTTTGAAAAGAATCTGTTTTGTTCCTGTTTCTTGCTAAACATTTAAATAAACGACACTATCGTAAACACCAATCTTCACAAAAACTCAAAGATCGAGGAGACAATTTGGAGAATCTCACAAGACGTTCAAGACAACTCCTGCAGTTGCTCTGCGACAAGGGCAAATCGACAAATGCCTACACTCTGCGCCTAAAGCAGGATGAACTGGCGAGACAGCTGGACATAAGCAGACAAGCCTTGAACGTTCACTTGCGAAAACTACGAGACCTGAACTACATAAGAACCGGAAGAGGCTTCATCGACGTGACCGAAGAAGGCCTCAATGCGCTCGGCATTTCCACGACTCCCGCCTTCATATTCATCAAGGTTTCACCTCTAAAGAGAAGTCACGTCTACGAGAAAATCAAAGAGCTTGCCGTTCAGAAGGCGTTCAGAATAGCTGGCGACGTGGATGCTCTCGTGATGACGGAGAGAGAAAAACTCGACGAAATTCTAAAAAGGCTATCCTCCATCGACGGTATACAGGACACAAAATCCTACATTGCGATAGAAACGATAAGATGAGGAGAGCGTCAGAATGAAACTGTTCGAGTACGAAGCAAAAAACATACTTGCAAAGTACGGCGTTCCCGTGCCCCAAGGCGGCTTGGCCTCAAACCCTCGGCAATCACGCGAAGTTGCGGCGAGACTGAAAATGCCCGTTGCGGTCAAAGCGCAAGTCTTGGTTGCGGGAAGAGGGAAAGCAGGCGGCATTCAGTTCGCCAACTCTGCCGAAGAAGTTGAGAAAACCGCGGAAAAACTGTTGAACATGCAGATAAAAGGCATCCCAGTCAAGAGCGTGTGGATCGAAGAAAAAATCCAGGTAAAAAGAGAACTGTACTTCGGCATAACCACGGACAGGTTTAAACAACAATACGTCACCATTGCCTCAGCCGTCGGAGGCATGGACATAGAGGAAGTGGCCTCCAAAACCCCCGAGAAAGTGATTACAACTCCGATAAACCCCAACTTCGGTTTCCACCCATTCCAAGCACGACAGATCGCGAAAAAAATGGGCTACGCAGGAACACAAATCTCAGACCTCGGCAGAATACTCGAAAAACTCTACCTAGTCGGCATGGAATACGACATTGAACTCATCGAGATGAACCCGCTGGTTGAAGCCTCGGACGGAAAATTCTTCGCAGCAGACGCACGCATGATAATCGACGACAACGCCCTCTTTCGTCACCAAGAATACCGCAAGAAGCTACTCGAAGGGGAGAGCGAACTCGGCCCACAAGAGATAGACGCCCTCAAGAACGATTTAGCATACGTAAAGCTCGATGGAAACATCGGAGTCATAGGCAACGGGGCAGGCTTGGTAATGGCCACGTTGGACACGATACAGTACTATGGTGGGAAACCAGCAAACTTTCTCGACGTCGGAGGAGGAGCTCCATCAGAAAAAACGGCGCTCGCCCTCAAGATAGTGCTCTCAGACGCGAACGTCAAAGTGCTCTTCATAAACATTCTCGGAGGAATCACCCGTTGCGACGAAGTTGCAAAAGGAATCCTAGAGGCCAAGGAGAGAGTCGGAGTGACGAAGCCAATGGTGATCAGGCTGATGGGCACGAACGAACAGGAGGGAAAACGAATACTCACGGAGGCCGGAATCGACGTGCTGGAAAGCATGGAAGAGGCCGCGCAACGAGCTGTCGAAATCTCCAAGAAAGGAGGCTCATGAACATGGGAATAATAATCGGCAAAGACACGCGTGCAATAGTCTGGGGAATAACCGGGACTCAGGGAACCTTCCACACAAGGCTCATGCTAGAATACGGCACAAAAATAGTTGCGGGCGTGACGCCGGGAAAAGGAGGAACTCGCGTTGAAGATGTGCCGGTCTATGACTCAGGCGAAGAAGCACAGGAAAAACATCACGCCAACGCCGCAATAATTTTCGTGCCGGCTCCCTTCGCCGCAGATGCGGCTCTTGAAGCCATGAAAAACGAAATAAAAACCCTCGTCATAATAACCGAACACATTCCCATCAAAGACGCCATCAACGTCATGGCATACGCGAAACAGGTCAACGCAACCGTAATCGGGCCTAACACTCCGGGCATAATATCTCCCGAGGCATCCAAACTAGGCATAATGCCCTCACACATCTTCAAACCCGGCAGCGTAGGCATGGTTTCACGCAGCGGAACCTTAACGTACGAAATAGCCGCAGGGCTTTCCAGAAAGCAGCTGGGGCAGTCCACATGCTTAGGTCTGGGAGGAGACCCAATAACAGGACTGAACTTCGTAGACGCCCTGGAAATGTTCAAGAACGACTCACAGACGAAAGCAGCGGTACTGATAGGGGAGATTGGAGGCAACCTTGAAGAGTTGGCAGCAAAATACATTTCAGAGGAAGCATATCCAAAACCCGTCGTGGCCTTCATAGCCGGGCGGTCGGCTCCACCTGGAAAACGCATGGGACACGCAGGAGCAATCGTGATGGGCAAAGCCGGGACGGCTGAAAACAAAATCGATACTTTCAGAAAGGTAGGAGTGAAGGTTGCAGAAAAACCAAGCGACGTGGCAGAACTCCTGACCAAGATGATTAAAGCCTGAAAGATCCTCGAGTGGACAGGGCGAACCGGCAAAAAGTATATTTGACACTGGAATGTCTCACTCTTACCCACACAAGAGAGAATGAACAATGCCGATACTTGATCCCCTCAAGAAAACCCTAGCTCAGAGACACCGACTCTACATGAAGATATGCCGACAGTGCGGCGCAAGAAATGCGGCGACCGCGGTAAAATGCAGAAAATGTCACAGCAAGAACCTAAGATGGAAGAAACGGGAACTAGTGAAGTAGCTTCTAATCTATCTCTTCCCTCAGAGGATTTTTGAAAGGTTTTCGATGTTGAAAGCAGTGTTTGCGCAGCCGTTTTTTATCAGTGGAACGCTTTGGCCGCTTATGTTCATCGCTTTCAGTGTTTCCCCTCCGGTTCTTACCTCTTCGCCGCAGGCCACTCCGATGACGCCTTCGTAGTGGTTCGCGTTCAATATCTTTGGAATGCAAGAACCCCCGGGCAAGATGTAAACGTCATAGCCTCTCTTCTTTGCTAGAAGTTCAGCTCTTCCAACTTGACAGTCCGGAGAACAGTGAGCGCAGATATATGATGGCAGAGCGGCGTCGAACGCTGCTTTGCATCGGTTGTCCATGTATTTCCTGGAGCAGTGAGGCAGAAGCAACGCTCTTCTCTTCGTTTGAATGAATCTTTCCCTCTCAATGAGATTCTTTGCCTGCACATCTATAAGATCCTCGAGAAGAGTAACGGCGTCGGACAAGTTGAGCCCCGTTGCCTCTTGAATCTTGAACTTTTTTATCATTTCTTGGGCGGTTTTGCCTACCTTTCTGTGCACGTCCTTTTGGTAGGCAGCCGTGGTGACCTCTATGAAGAAGAACCGTGATATCCTTGAAAGGTCGAACGTAAACCTATATGGCACAGCCTCCTATATTGGTAGAACAAACCTTTAAAATTACCTATTATTATATTACGGTCAAATCAAGAATGCTTACGAGAAGGAGATGGTTTGATTGGAAAAAACCTCTGAAAGAAAAGAGAAAAACCAAGCGAGCACGATAACAGCGACAACCACGACAACACTCGCGCAGATTTGTGGAAGCGACCTGGAGACGTATCACGCCCTGGCCTACATGTTCCTTGATCCTAGAAAAATCGACGTTTCAACGAAGCAGGCTGCTGACAAAGCCAAGAAAGCCGAGAAAGAAAAAGACTTCCCAAGCGCCCAAATGTGGTATGAAGTTGCTGGCGGACTAGCAATTTACGAGGGCGACACGAAGAAAGTGGTGGAGTACTACGGCGGGGCGGAGAGAGTTTCCGGCAAGAAATATCTAATCTTGATTAATCCGGACAAAGCCGTGGCCAAGGCTCAGGAATACTACAAGCGAACTTTGCAATCCTAATTCGCGGCAGAGCAAAAAACCAGCAATTGTGGCAAGAATCTTAGAAAGAGTATCTAATGATTTTCTTCTTCATAACCCAAGAGGTCCTTCAATGATTTTGCTTCGCTTCGCAGCATGCTTACCTCAGTCTCAAGAGTATCGACTCTTGATTCCGCAACCTTTCTCAAGTTCTCGATTTCAACCATCAGACTTGCGCGTTCAGTTTCTAGGGTGCTTATCTTTCCGCGAAGATTCACGAGCGTCTGCACGAGTTCTCCTTTTATGCCTTTAATTCTTTCAACCACGTTCTCAATGTTTGCTCTTTCTCCGGGTCCAGTTTCACTCTCTACAGCAGATCTGAACCTGACCCTGCAGTTCGGACATTCATAAATCCCAACATGTCGGGGTTGCTCACCCTCTTTCAAGGGTTCTCTTGAAGGAATAGCCCAAATCTTGACCGGCGTCTTCACGCAACACCCACACTTCGGGCAATTGACCAAATTGCTCCCCTCCATCCTCCAATAAACAACTCACGTTTGATCCTAAAATGCATTTTGCAATGAAAACCAAACCGAACATGCAAGCCGCCAAAATGTTTGTCTGCATACCCACTGTGACTTGGCTCTTAGAAATCATCCAAAAATCGGGTTTGAAATGATGATGCCAGAAACTAAAAAAATGGGAAAAGAGGGTTTAGAGCGTCATTTGAAATGACAATCGTTCAACAAGCTCTTTGTAACGGTTTCTGATGGTGACCTCAGTTACCTGCGCTATCTCGGCTATCTCTCTCTGTGTCTTTCTTTCTCCGGTTAAAACTGAAGCAATATAACTGGCTGCGGCCGCGATGCCGGTTGGGCCTCGACCCGAAGTCAGCTTCAATTCTTTTGCAGCTGCTAAGATCTTGTGGGCGATTTCTTCAACCTTTCCCTGCATCGTCAACTGGTTTGAGAACTTCGTTATGTACTGGCTCGGTCTGAGCGGAGGAATAATGTAGTTGAGTTCTTTTATCAGGAAACGGTAACTTCGGCCAACTTCCTTCTTATTAACGGTTGACGCTTGTGCTATCTCTTCCAGCGTTCTTGCCAGCCCGCATTGCCTGCAGGCCAGATAGATAGCTGCCGCCGTTACGCCTTGGATTGATCTCCCTCGTATCAGTCGCTCTTTAACGGCTTTTCTGTAAATCACCGACGCTGTCTCGAGAATGCTTTTCGGAAGATTCAAGTTGTTAGCGATTTTTGTGATTTCGGACAATGCAAAAGCGAGGTTCCTTTCCGTCGCGTCAGAGACTCTTATTCGCCGCTGCCATTTTCGAAGACGGTATACCTGCGCCTTTTGTCCAGGTGACAGGCTCTTGCCGTAAATGTCTCTGTCGTGCCAGTCAATCATCGTTGATAAACCTTTATCATGAATCGTGTACGTTATCGGCGCGCCAACCCTAGTCCTTTTAGTCCTCTGCTCGTCGTCGAAAGCTCTCCATTCCGGTCCTCTGTCGGTTATCTTTGCAGCTAACACGAAACCACAGTTCATGCAGACGAGTTCGGCATTTTCATAATCACGCATAATCCTAGTACTGCCGCACTCTGGACAACTTTGCAGCTTCACGCGTTCGGCGCTTTGCGTTGGGGTTCCAGAAGCTGAATCAGCGCTCACTTCTTCACTATCGTCCATACCTCTTTTTCTCCTTTCTCCTCTTTGAGGGGAGTGTGTACACCGTCCTGTTAGCGAGCCTCTCAGGGTCCCGAATCGTGGTAGCTATTGTCGCGTAAGGCGAAGACACTGGGCCAAGTATGTCAAAAACCTTTCCAATAGGCTTCAGATTCTCATCCACGACTACTTCACCGATTCTGGGTACGTTTTCAATCTTTGCTATTAGGTTACGGGATGGGGTTACATGAAGGATTAGGCCTAATCTCTGCAAACTTTTTATATCCCCTCATGAAAAGCAAAATTCTTCAGCCACGCAGCCTATTTAAACCTTTCTACGTTCACATGTTCCCCCACCTTAGATTCAACGTCCAAAGCGGCTTAGTTTCACATTTTGAGCCCGGTTCTCATTTGATTTGATATTTGAAGCCCAGCATATTTCGCACGTAAGTCAACAGAGCAAATGAAATTGGCATAAGGATTGAACAAGAGCCGACGGGCAATGGCCGTGCGAGATGAGGAAGAGCCGAAATATTTTCGAAAAGAACCTGTTCGAACCTTGGTTTACAAGGTCGAAACATTCATAAACAGGTAGTGTTGATTAGACTGTGCATTTGAAAAGGGTGAGGCTTATGTCCAAGCCATTCTATGTGAAGTTTGAAGTTTCAAAGGAGCTGGCAGATGCCGCCTATGAAGCCCTGCAAATAGTCGCCAAGACAGGCGCGGTCAGGAAAGGCACGAATGAGACGACGAAGGCCATTGAAAGGGCTCAAGCTAAACTGGTGGTGATAGCTGAAGATGTGCAACCGCCGGAAGTCGTTGCCCATTTGCCTCTGCTGTGTGAAGAAAGGAAAATTCCATACGTATTTGTTCCGAGCAAGGAAAAGATTGGCACTGCTATAGGTATTGACGTTCCTGCAGGAGCGGCGTGCATCGTCAAGGAAGGAGATGCTGCTGGACTGGTAAAAGAGATTGTCACGAGAATTGAACAGTTAAGAAGAGGAACGACCTGATGAGCAAAGAGGAGAAAGAAGCTGAGCAGGCAGAGCTTACGCCGGCAGAGGTGCTTCAGGTAATTGCACGCACCGGCGTCACGGGGGAAATATCGCAGGTCAGAATACGTATCCTTGAAGGAAAAGACAAGGGCCGTATAATCACCCGCAACGTGAAAGGGCCAGTGCGAATCCAAGACCTTTTAATGCTCAGGGAAACCGAAAGGGAAGCAAAGAAAATTAACAGATAAGCTAGCAATCAGGTTATTTGGAGAGATGGCAGATGCCGAGGCCCAGAAAATGTTCATTTTGTGGCAGCGAATTCCCAGCGGGCACTGGCATGATGTTCATCAAGAATGACGGATCGATATTTTGGTTCTGCTCCAGCAAGTGCAGAAAGAGTTCCCTGTTCTTGAGGAGAGATGCGCGCAAACTTAAGTGGACAACTTACTTCGGAAAGGAAGAGAACGGAAAGGCCTGATTCCGCCGACTGCTGGCATAGCATTGGTTTTCTCATATTATCTCTTTGAGTTAGATATCCTTTCCCACAGCGGCTTGTTTTGAATGCAGCCGACGTCCGGCATTTTCACGTTGCCATCAAAGTAGCTGTAGGCTCTGGCTCTGCAACCTCCACATATATACCTGTCCGCACATTGTCCGCAACCCACTCTCTTTCCGTCTATTGAACAGTCCTCAAGGTCTTCTCTTGTGCGGAGTTTCCACAGCAGGGGACTTGTATCCCATATTTCTTCGAAGCTGTCCTTCAGCATGTTTCCTAGGACCGTTTCCTTGGAAGTTTGGAAAAAGACGCACGGTTTTATGTCTCCGTTTGGTTCGAGGCAGCAGTACAACCGTCCAGCGCCGCATCCGCCTAGGAAGTTAGCGACGTTCTCCACACCCTGCTTTGCCGCATAATGGGCTTCCACCATAAACTTTTCACCATGCCTCCGTGAAAGTTCTTTTGTGACGCTCGCGTACTGTGGACATGTGCTAAAGAATTTGTCAACCTTTAAATCGGATTTTCCGTCTTTGATTTCCTCTTCTTTCTTTTGCGTGTAAAGTCCCACAATTTCTTTGCCCATAGTTTCTAGCACTTCGTATCTTTGGTTGGGAGTCAAGTCCAGTTCAAAGTGAGCTTTTGCCCTTCCAGTTGGAATGTAGTTGAAATGCATGAACCTTGTGTCCAACTGTTTCGAGAGCCCGATGAGTTTGTTCAACTCATTTACGTTGTCCCTCTGCAACACGGTTGCGATGCAAGTGTCCAATCCCGCATCAAGAGAGTTTTTCACTCCGTCCATCGTCCTTTCAAACGCGCCTGAGATGCCCCTGAATGAGTCATGAACTCCTGGCGTTGCTCCGTCGACGCTTATCTCTACGTAGTCGACTCCAACGTCTTTGATTCTCTTTGCATTATCGCGCGTAATCAACGTGCCATTTGAGGCGATGCTCAAGTAGCCCACACGTTTCTTCGCGTAGGCTGCGATCTCAAAAAAATCCTTTCTCACAAGTGGTTCACCACCACTGAAGGACAGCGCTGGCAGGCCGATGCCTGATAGCCTTGCAATCTTGTCTAACACTTGTTTGACTTCTTCTGTGGATAGCTCTGGACGTTTCTGGCCAGCGTTCTCGTAGCAGTGTTTGCATCTGAGATTGCATTGATAAGTAACGTTCCAAACGATTTCGAAGGGTCCTGCCGGCGTAAAAGGTATGCGCGCACCATATTTTTCCACCCCCTTCATCATAAGGCCGAATCCTCTGAACCAGGATTCTCCGAACTTGTCCTTCAGAAACTGATTTCGCATAAAGTTCTTATTCATTCGAAGGAAGCCGCTTCCCAGTTCGTAAAAGTGTCTCGCAAGTTTCGTGCTCACGTTCTTACAGGTTGGACACAGAGAAATCGGTTCACCCAGAAAGGACCTTAGGGAGTTCAAGAGAAGATTTCCGTCCTTCGGGCAGTCCTTGTCAATGAGCCTGACGATCCGCTTGAGAAACGGATTGACCGCGACTTGAAGCAAAGAAGTTTCTATGGCATCAATCTGCAAAGTAATCCGCAATAGAGTTTGTGATCTTGCGGATATTAATACTTGATCTTTTTGTGTTGCCCATCAAAGCAAGACACGTTAGGGAACTTGGGACCATCGTCTCTTCAGGAAGGAAGCGTTTTGAAGCTCAATTACGAGAAGAGGATAAGTATTGGGAAAAAATCTCAAGTTGGCATTGGTAGCGGGGAGTAGATTTGAACTACTGATCTCTGGGTTTCTCAAAGCAACAGAGCTTTTATGAGCCCAGCGGGTTAATCCTGGCTACCCCACCCCGCTGCGTCGGACTAACGATCCAGGATTCGTCTCAGGAAGCCAACAACCCACTTTGATTCAAAGCCTGATTGTCAACCAATAGGCTTGACCTCAGACGACTAAATTAAAGTGAGTTGCAAGACCTACGTTAACCTTCTCTCAGATATGCGCGTCACGTTCTTAAACTTTTCATAATGCGATGCGAAAAAAGAAAGTCATTTATGCACATGTCTGTTCCGAAATTGCGTTGCTTGAGCCGCGAGCATGAATGAATCGAGTGTTTGCCTTAAAGAAAATGTGCTGTTTTGTTTTTACGGCTACGACCTAGGCCAACGAAGCTGAGCGAGAGGTTGAACGAACCTATGAGCGACGCGCATGTTTGTCCGAAATCATATTTGGATCATATCGTAGACCGAGGGGGGAGGCCGTTGGCGCACACTAGAACTCTCGTCCTCTTCACTAACAAAATTAGAAGCACACAAATCAAAGTCGTGCAACAGTTAGAAACTCAATCTAGGAACACACATGCGCGCTAGAGTAGGATGTGCTAAACATCCTAGCGTTTGTTCGATACGGTACTGTTGACATGTTTTCAATTTTCAATCTGATGTAAGCCACTGCGACTAGGAAACGCTTTATACAGTCTTTGCTATTGATGTTGGCGTGGCTAACATGGAGAAACCTTACTTTCGTCAGTTTTCAAATCCAGTTCTTGAGGATCCGATTTTTGTTCAAGGTTTGCCAGGGTTTGGAAACGTCGGGAAAATTGCGGCTTATCTCTTGCTGAAATTCTGCAGTGCAAAACCCTTTGCCGAGTTGTATTCGCCCTATTTCCCTGATTATGTTTCGATTAGTTCAAAGGGAATTTGCCGCTTGCCCCGCTACGAGTTTTATGCGGCACCCATGGAAAAGAATGATTTCATCATAATGACTGGAGACACGCAGCCCTCTTTTGACGATGTTGCGGCTCACTACAAGCTCTGTGGTGAAACGTTGGATTTTGTGGAGAAACAGGGTTGCAGTTTCCTTGTGACTGTTGGCGGTGTGCCATTAACCGAGGAAAAGTCGCAGGTGTATGTGGCAGCCACTTCACCTCGGCTTGCTTTAGAGTTCATGGAAAAAGGCGGAGTAATCTACAGCAAGGGCAGGATAGTTGGGGCAACAGGCTTAACATTGGCTCTTGCGAAGGAACGCGGCTTGGAAGGCATCTGTCTGCTTGGTGCTACGACGGGTTTTAAAGCGGATCGCGGGGCTGGTTTTTCCGTCTTCAAGTTCTTAATGAAGGCCCTGGGCAACGAAGTGAAGGAAGGGTTATAAGAGAAAGCGTGAAATCTAATTATCCATCGGAACGCGATACGTATGAGCCAGGAAAACAAAGAAACCCAAACCGGACTGATGAGCTCAAAATATTGGAAACTCCTGTTGGTCCTACTTGCGGGTCTTTTCATTTTCGGTGCTCCCTACGTAGCTTATTTGGCAACCAAAGTTCTCAAAAGAGGCATTTTCTTCTCTTTCACAGGCGGACTTCTTTCGCTGATAATAGGATTCTTGCTCGTATGGTATCTTATCAAGAACAAAGTCATAACATGACCTTCAGGAAACTTCTGCCTCAGATACCCTAGAGCACATCATCCCTTCAGGCAAAATAACTCTTCATCGGCAGTTCTAGAAGACGCTTGGGCTTATTAAAAATCGTTCGGTCGAAACTTTTGGTCTTATTGTTTTCCTGATTCTCGTTCACGTTCGGAAGCTGTTTTGTGACGAGAAGACCGTCAAGAGTCCACGTTACCCCGATGCCTATATGTTCTGATATGCTTAGGCTTCAACGCAAATTATATAAAATATGCTGGAAAATATAATTGTTATGCAAGAGGACAAAGAGAAGAAACTTCAAGAACTAATTAAGAAAAGCGAGACCTCCGCAAAGAGAACAACGATAATTTTGGAGAAAGATGACAGAGCATTTGTTGACTCCTTAATTAGGGAAGGAAAGGAGCCTGGCATAAAGCCTCTAATTTCAAAAATGCTTGATGTCTACCGAAGCATGATGATTTACGACTGGCGTTTTCCAGGCGAGTATTACTGCGGAATAAGCAGGATAGCCTTCGTAAATGCGGAGTTGGTTAGCATTCTGATAAACAACGTTCCGACGGAGAAATGGCGGGGTATCGGAAAGAAAATGGGCGAGGCCGCAAGAGTTTCGATAGAAACCGCGATTGGAATACAAACCACAAAGCGTGAGAAATGGCCAGAAGTTTTCAAGCGCTTAAGAGTGCAAGGGTTCGGTGACTTCTATCTGAAGGACAGATATCTCCTGATAAAAACACCTTTCATCAACGAGTCTGAAATCTGGGCTGGTTTTCTCGAAGGCTTGCTCGACATAGAATTGGACGCCAAAACTGCGTCTCCACCATTGGTTTTCGAGGTAAGGGAGAGCCCGCATTCAGAGGCGAGTGAACAGATATAATGTTGCGTAGATTGATTTATCTAGAGAGCCAAGAGGCTGATTGAATGTCACTCCACGAAGCAATGCTTTACGAAAAACTACAGGATAAAAAAGTCAACTGTTGCCTGTGCGCCAGAAAATGCCTCATAAACGATGGCGGCACAGGCTTTTGCCTAGTCAGGAAGAATGAAGGAGGGAGTCTTTTTTCGCTGAACTATGCGAAGGCAATATCGGCGGCCATAGATCCAGTTGAGAAAAAACCGCTTGCTCATTTCAACCCAGGGGCCTCAGTTTTGTCCATTGCTACGATTGGCTGCAACTTCCGTTGTCAGTTCTGTGACAATTGGATGATAAGTCAAGAAAAAAAGGTGAATGGCAAACACTTTCCTCCAGAAGAGGTAATTAAAGCCGCAGGAGACAATGGCTGCGAAGGAGTAAGCTACACGTACACGGAACCAACCATTTTCTTCGAATACGCCTACGACACTGCCAAACTCGCTCGCCAAGTTGGGTTTTTCAACACTTTCGTAACAAACGGTTACATGACACCAGAAGCAGTGAAAACTATTTCTCCATACTTGGACGCCGCGACTGTGGATTTTAAGGGCGGTGCGGATCCAGAATTCTACAAGACCTTTTCCGCTGTTCCTTCGGTCGCGCCAATTTTTGAGGCTTTGAAAGAAATGAGACGGAATAACATTCACATAGAAATTACGAACCTCATCGTGCCCAAATCCGGAGATTCGATTGAAAGAATAAAGGAGCTAGCAGTTTGGATCAGTGAGGGCATCGGGAAGGACACGCCGTTCCACTTGCTGCGTTTCCACCCAGACTACCAACTGACTACAATCCCGGCAACTCCTATTGAAACTCTCGAGAAAGCCTATGTTGCCGCAAAGGAGGCGGGTTTGAACTATGTCTACGTCGGGAATGTGCCCGGTCACCCGGCCGAGAACACTTACTGTCCGGAGTGCAATGAAACCTTGATTAAGCGTTACAATTTCATGATAACGCGATGGAATCTGACGAAGGACATGCGTTGTCCGGTGTGTGGACACGAAATCCCGATCAAGGGCAAACTGCACGCAAGCGGGCAATCCTTTCCGTTCGCTCTGTTCTAGTAACTCGATAATATCGAGCGAAATCGAGCAAAGATATGAATGTTTCAACGCCGAGACGCGCTTGCTGTTCTAAACGATAAATTAGCCAAGAAGAGTCTAGCTAGATATTTCGCCGTCATGCAGAACCAATTGCCGGCGAAATTTCTGATAGCCAAGAAAACTCCAGCAGAATTCCGCATCAGCGCTTCCACTGAGCAGCTTTGGCATATACATGCTGCACTCACGGAGGAATTCAACGGAATTCAGAGAGAAATTGATGAAGGAGGAAGGGACTTTCACGCAATGCCAACTCCAGAGAAATCCTACTTGGACCTGAAAATCGAAATTGCTAACAGGATTCTATCCTCTTGTCATCTTTGCGTGCGCGGGTGTAATGTCAACAGGCAAAAGGGAAAGACTGGCTATTGCGGATGCGGTTTGGAAATAGCTGTCTCGAGCATTTTTGAGCACATGGGCGAAGAGCCAGAGCTCGTGCCTTCGGGAACAGTTTTCACTCTAGGCTGTACGATGCGGTGCAAGCATTGTCAAAACTGGACGATGTCTCAGTGGATGGAAAAGGGCCAAGTGTATGACGCGGTAGATCTGGCTGGTGAGATTCAACGGTTGCGTCTTGAAGATTGCAGGAATGTTAACCTAGTGGGAGGAGAGCCTACTCCGTGGCTTCCGCAGTGGTTAAAAACGTTCAAACACGTTCAAACGAGCGTCCCTGTAGTCTGGAACTCCAACAGCTACTACAGCTCAGAGAGTGCGGCACTTTTGGCAGGCTTTGCAGACGTTTACTTATTAGATTTCAAGTATGGACCTGGGCGGTGTGCAACCGAAATCTCCGATGTTCGAAACTACTGGGAAACATGCATGCGTAACCACTTGGAAGCCAAGAAATATGGAGAACTCATAATAAGGATCCTTGTTCTGCCGAACCATCTGGAGTGCTGTACAAAACCAATCGTTGACTGGATTGCACAAAACCTGGGTTCCGAAACAAGGGTGAACCTCATGTTTCAGTACAGACCTGAGTGGAAGGCATTTGACGTTCCGGAATTAGGAAGAAAGCTGACATCCAACGAAATGCACAAGGCGACTCGTTTGGCTAAAGAAGCGAATTTGTCAAATCTTGTTAAGTAAACCTGTCAGATACGGCGAAACGTATTTCTCAAACCAATCTACTTCTTCAGGCAGAAAAGTGAACAAGAATGCCCTACTGTCCGGAATGTGGTGGCGAAATGCAGTACATGATAGCCACTAAACATTACGTGTGCAAGAGCTGCGGACTGTCGGTGACACAACAGGAACTGATGGAACTGAGAGATAAGCTGAAACCCAACTTGGAATCGAAGGAAGAAGAACGGCAAAGAAAGAAAAAAGAATACCTTAAATGGTATCTAAGCAAGAAAGAATAAACTCTGACGCCGCACTCGAAACCAAAAATCAGCAAACAGTATGATTCTGCCAAATCGTCAATTCTAATTCCCTCTTGAGGTTTATAAATATCGTTCAGCTCAACACTCAATGTCAATTAGCAAGACAGTTCTGCCAGATTTTAGGTCTATTACATCTCAATCCGAAACGATTTCTGGGGTGGACAAGATTTTGGGCATGACTGCGTTTAAAAAAAGCTAACTTGCTCTTGGCGACAGTTATATTCACAAGCTGTTAAACTAGAAACAAGGGTGAACCCTTTGGAAATAATCTGCGTGGGCAATGAATTACTAATTGGAAAAACTCTAAATACGAACGCAACTTGGCTAGCCAGGCGCGTCACATCTCTCGGGTTGACGGTCAAGAAGATTGTAGTTATAGGCGATGAACTGGATGAAATCGCAGAAACTCTGCAAGAAACGCTACGTCGAAAACCTGATTTCATAATAACAACAGGGGGGCTGGGGCCGACGTTTGACGATAAAACACTTGAAGGAATCGCCTTGGGTCTTAATCGTCAGCTCGAAGTCAATGAAGAAGCTTTAAAAATGGTGAGACAAAAGTATGTTGCTTACCTCGAGAAAACCGGAAAGACTGAGAAAATCGAACTGACGCCGCCAAGGGTCAAGATGGCAACTTTGCCGAAAGGCACGCGGCCATTACCCAACCCTGTTGGCACTGCCCCTGGTGTGATGGCTGAAGTGGAAGGAACATTCATAATAGCGTTGCCTGGTGTTCCCCCCGAAATGGAGGCCATTTTTGACGGGTCTATAGCTGGAATTATTAAACAAAGGGCTGGAAAATCTGCCTTTTTTGAGACGAGCATTTATGTAGAAGAAATAATGGAATCAAATCTGGCACCATTGATTGACAGGGTTATGCATCATAACCCCCACGTTTACGTGAAATCGCATGTCTACACCAAATCTGTGGCTCAGGTTGAAGGAAAGAGATCGCACATTGAACTTCACTTTTCAACAACAGCCGACGATCCTGAAACTGCTAAAAACCGTTTGGACAAGTCAGTATCTGAGTTATCAGAGCTTGTGCGTAAGAACGGCGGAAAAATCAGAACCTGAAATTCACAACGTTCTCTTCGGAAGCTAGAGACAGGTGCAATGGAATGGTTGCAGATTATCACATCCACACGCGAGCTTCTCCAGATGCTGAGGGAAGCATGGCAGACTGTGTCCAAGCAGCAATGAAGAGAAGAATTGAAGAGATAGGTTTTTCAGAGCATGTTCTGCTGCGTCCTCTCAAGGGACGTTCGGACAGATTTATCCAACAAATGCCGGCCTACCTGCACGAATTTGTAGAATTCAAGGAAAGATCGAGTGTCCCTGTCAAGCTGGGCACCGAAATAGACTATTTTCCTGATGACATTTGCAAAATAAGAGAATCCATCCAGAAGTACCCTTTTGATTACGTGATAGGATCCGTTCATGTACTCGGTAACTGGATTTTTGATGATCCTTCCGAAATGCATGAATATTTAAAGAGGGACCCGTGGCAGCTCTACATTCAGTATTTCAGCCTTCTGAAAAGCGCAGCCAGTTCTCGCCTCTTCGATGTTTTGGGACATCCAGACATCATCAAAATCTTCGGGGCAAAACCGAAGACCGATTTTTCACATATTCTGGAAGAAACCGCGGAAACCATAGCAGAATCAAACGTATGTGTAGAAATTAACACAAGGGGTTTAAGAAGACCCTGCAAAGAAATCTATCCGAGCGAACAATTCTTGAGAATACTGCAAAAGCACGGCGTTCCAATAACGTTCGGTTCGGATGCCCACGCACCCGAAGATGTCGGACGAAGTTTCAAGAAAGCGACCAAACTTGCAAAGAGAGTGGGCTACACGCACACATGTATTTTCGATCGTCGAGAGAGAGTTTCCGTACGAATATAAGAAATCTGACGCTGATCCGACACACATCAAAGCAAGTGTTTACTTGGTCACAATTTGTGTCATCCCGACAGCCTCCAACAGCCATTTTGCGTATGCGTTCCACGCCTGGCTTCGGACACATGCATTCTTCGGACAAGTTGGTCTGGTAACGAAGATTATGGCTGATACAGACAGTTCCACAAGGACGGTCCCCATTCTTCCCTATCTTCACTGCCCTTCTGGCCGTTAAAGTAACATTGGGATAAGCGGCATATGTACATTTTACTGTCAAGGCGCAAGGGCCCAAAAGCCCCAGTGCCGGCCACCCGAAAATCCTTCTTGACGAGAAAAGCTTTAACTTCAGAGCAAAGTCTCGATATACTTGCGTTTCATGTTTAAACAAAGGTTGTTGGTAGAACATGTTTGTTGCTTTCATAATAGGAACTGCAGGATCAGGCAAGTCTCAGCTCACTGCGGCTTTTAGCGATTGGTTGAAAATGTCCAAACAGGACGTTGCGACGGTCAATCTGGATCCTGGAGTGTCGACGCTTCCTTATTCGCCCGAAGTGGATGTTCGTGACTACGTTAACGTTGACAATTTAATGGAAGAGTATGGTCTAGGTCCCAACGGGGCTTTGGTAATGGCTGCAGACTTGATCGCTGATCAAGTCGAGAAGATTTCAAAAGAGATCGAGGAGCTACAATGTGATATAGTTTTGGTGGATACCTCGGGGCAGATGGAGTTGTTCGCATTTCGGGCCAGCGGACCATACATCGTCGCCGAGCTCACCGCCGAGCCGAAAGCCATAGTTTACCTGTTTGACGCCGTTTTTTCGGTCAACCCGCTCAACTTTGTTTCTAACCTTTTTCTCTCAGCAGCGGTTTACAACCGCTTTCTCCTGCCTCAAATGCATCTCTTGTCGAAGTGTGATTTACTTCCCAAAGAGGAGGTTGACAGAGTTGTGGATTGGTCCTCTAACCCTAACGCCTTATCTTCTGCAATTGACGAAAAACTTGATGGGACGAAACGCTTGCTTAGCCGAAACGTTATGCAGGCGATTTACAAGCTGGGCATGAAATTTCCGTTGATTCCACTTTCAGCAAGGACGAGCGAGGGTATCATAAACTTCAATGCAGGCTTGGAGCGCATCTTATCCCAGGGAGACAAATACACCTTCTAAGAATTGGGCGTCTCAATTTTCTCTCTTGTTATCTGATATTCTCCGGCGTCAGCGAATGATTTTCAGCCTTACTGCGCGCCCTGTCTCGTCTTCAAACGGCTTTTCGCGGCGTATCTTTCCCCAACGATTCCTACTGTCAGGGATATCAAACCGAGCGCAAAAAGATAGATTAGCGGATAAATGAACGTTGATAGCATGTCTTGATATGTGATTCCAACTGGTAACTGAGGAGTGAAAAACACTGTCAGCCATAACATGATGAATGCTGCGATGCATCCGATTCCGAGACCAGCTGAAAGCCCATGGACAAAATTGCTTCTCTCTTGGTTTGGGATCGGTTCATGTTTTCGTTCATTCTTTTTTCGTTTTGTTCGAACGTTCTCGGCTGGCGCTTCTTTCTTTTCATTCTCAGTCTGATGACTGATTTCCTGTTCTTGGGGTTGGCTGTCTTCAGCCACTTCCCAATCTCCAGTAATCTGCTGAGTTTGCTCTGTTTCGTTCATGCTTCTCGCTTGTTTTGTTTTCCTTTGTTTAGTAATAAGATTATTCAATTTCAGATATTGATACAGAATAAGGATTGAAACGCTGAATTACAAAAAAAGGATTATTTCGACTCAAGTTTTGGTGCGAGCTGGTCTATAGCGTTCTTGAGCTTGTTCCACTCTTCCAGATTTCTGACGTTGAATTTGTGTTTTCTTTTCCAAACGTCTAGCCTTTTTTGCCAAAGATACATGCCGATGGACCGTTTTCCGTATGATTCACAGATAACGATGGCTTCCCACCAGTTCTTATTCTTGAAAATCGTTACAGAATCTACGACTTTGTAGAATTCGGATATTGGCAGCTTCTCATCCGTTTTGTCAGACATATGCTCCAGCCTTCCAATCATAGGTTTATTATTTCAATTAGAGGTTTCATCTGGTTTGCACACTATGGGCTTTTGAATGTTCCGTTCACGAGTACATCGAAGGAGGTATTGTCCGCATTAATTATTTTGACTGTGGGTTTTGATATCAGGAAATCCATATGGTTGCCTGACGGGTTGTTTCCGCCAGGCATGTCCGAATTGTTGCCAAAGGCTACGTGAATCGTACCCAGAATTTTCTCAGCCTCAAGAAACTCATCGACAAATCTTGCCTTTGGGTTTATTCCGAAAGCAAATTCTCCCACGATTTTTGCTCGGCTATCGGTCCTTAATGATTCTTCAACTTTTTTCAACACTCGATCGTCTTGGGACTCGGTTTTCATTACCTTCCCGTCCTTTGCTGTGATCCCTACGGCAGTCTTTATTGGGCCTATTCCGCCTATTGCCATGTCGCAGATCAGTTCGCCATCCAGCGAGTCTTCAACAGGCGCAACTGTGACCTCTCCAGTTGGCATGTTCATCCAATTCAAGCTTTTCCAATCTAACATGGTGTCCGTGAAGAAAGGTCTCCTTTCAACACTCATCGAGATGTTTGTACCTACCGAATTCGTTACTTCCACACGGATTGCTTGCCCAAGCCGCTGGATCAGACTGCTCGCAAAGTCCTGCATTTTTCTGTGATCTCTGATGGTGAGAGCTAAGGCGCCATCGGTGAGCATGTCCAACGTGATGCCTGGACAATGAGCAAGACGAGTTTTGCAATCCTCTGTTTCCAATTCGGTGAGATTTATCCTGAAAGGTGTCTCTTCTCGGTTTCCCCGCAGCAAGTTAACGAAAATATCTGTTCTTTGTTTTGCGAATATCTCTCGGATATTTGGAGGAATTTCTTTTCGGAAAGTCGGTTCGGTCTTCAGCTTTATTAAGCGTGTTTTCAGGCCGAGCCTCAGAGCGCCTATAGAAAACGGCTCGCAGACATCCATCTTTTCATCGTCGCAAAATATCGTTATGGCTTCGCCCTTCTTTGCTTCTAGAACGCACTCAAGGGCATTTCTTGCGGCTTCAGCTGCTTCCATTGCAAGTCATCTTTCACTATTCACGACCTGATAAGTGATAAAGCTTTAGAATATAACAATATTCTTTTCGTGGGTAGAAAATGCAGGCCAACATTGCATGCAAGCGATGGAATTACTTAGAGAAAGGAACTCACCCTCTGGGTGCTTTTTTGTGGACCAGTTCAATCTTGGTGGCGTAATATGAGAAAACAACGAAAACTTGCAACTTCTTAGCTACAAGCGAGAGACGGTCAATGCTTTCAGAATCCTTCTTTTATTGGGTTTCTCGGTTTCATGATTTCCCTCAACAATATCGTTGCGTATGAGCCACGATACAGCATGAATGTCACTCCGATCTCTTGTCCAACCGTTCCATTTGCGTCAGACGAGATCTCGCCTGTTGAAAAATTGTTGATCGGAATCACAGCGGCTCGGAGTCTTCCTTTAGTGTTAACTTCAGGCATCGAGGATATACGAAATTCGCTTGGAGAAACTTCTTCCTCTTCCAGAACGTGTTTCTCGATTTCTCCTTGGACTCCTTGTGAAGGATGCTGTTTGAACCCGATGAGCGGAATCGCAAGTCTCAGTTTCCCGGATCGTATCGAGTTGTTAATCTCCGACCGATTTTCCATGTTGACTGTTTTGAATATGTTGAGGCTTGGCAGTCCAGAGCGTTCTATAGCGACGACATAATCTCCGTCTTCAGCCATGTTAAGCGGCAGCCCTTGTGCGATTCTTCTGCTGAGGAACTTGTTGAACAAGTAGGATTCGTAGGCTTGGATGAACAGCTCTTGCAGTTTGAAGGGCAGTGTTCTGAAAGATCCGGCAAAATCGTCCGGGCGTTTGACCAAGTGTTTAAGCATTAACACTTCGTAGCGAAGTTGACTGGGGAACTCCTTTGCAGCTTTTTCGAAATCGTGCGTTGCTTGCAATTCTTGGCGAGCACGTCGTGATGAGGCGTGTTCGTATGGGCTTGGTTTGGCCAGGAACAGCATCGCGGCTGTTTTTGCGTCTTTCTTAATGAATTCTTTTCCGACCAGATGCGTTATTGGGCGGATTGTTCCGAAGCGTTGGTGTCCAAAAAAGTTTGGAATGCCGCCGACTGTTTTGAGTTCTTCAACTGTTTCTGCAATTCTCCTCTTGATTACAGGTTTCGAGTGGTTCAGGGCTCTGATGCGAATGCTGAAGCTGTTACCTAAGAGGTAGTACGCCGAAAGCTTGTTGCGCAAATAACCTAGAGGCCGGATTTTTATATCTTTGACGTAGATTTTTTGCGCTTGTTCGAGTGAAGCGCCTTCGATTGTGATGTGTTGGGCAGTTAAAGCTTTTGCGTCCTTTATTCCTGCAATTTGAATTTGTTCTGAGCCTACGCCAAGATAGTTGGCGATGCGTTTGATAGCCACAAATGTGTCCCAGTTCCGTTTCACCATAGTGCATAACAGGTAACGGTTCTTAGCCGTTGAACAGCCCAGCACTTGGTCCTCGGTGTAGCTTCCAGTGGTTTCTGCCTGAGCCTTTGAACCGTCGACCAACAGTTCCTCGACGACAAAGTCTTCACTGTTCTCGCGGATGGTTCCGCCGATGCCCTTCGAACAGCTAGCGTAAACTTCGATGCCCAACTGTCTTTCAAGTTTTGGAGGTTGCAAGATTGTCGCCCATCTAGAGAAGCGGGAGGCTCCGGGTAATCTTGTCCACTTTTTCTGCTGGGGCAGGGCCGATTCCTAGGCATGTTACGGTTCCGGCTGGGATTTCTGTAAGCCCCCTATCGATGATGAGAGCGTGTGGCAAACCCATTTCCCTAGCTCTTTCCTCCAGATCGGATAATTCTTCTTCGTTTTTCACTTTGACGGCTATTTTGCACTGGCCCTCCATGGACCAGCCTTCAAACCATTCTCTATGATGCTTTCGAGCTTCTTCTGCCGCTGTTACAGCGGCGTGTCCAGCTTGCGCTGCCGTCTTTCCTTTGCTCAGCCTCAGGTTTGATCGGAAGACAATGACCTGTTTGTAACGAAACTGGGACATGGGTTGTCTGACCTCCGTACTTTGTTTGTTCTGTGGGATTTTAAGGGTTCGCAGCCAGATAAGCAAAAAAGAAGTAGGCAAGGGCTGTGAGCATTCGAGGGCTGCGAAGGACGCGCAGCAGAGTTTGTCCTTGAAAATCTATGTCTTCAACGTTCTCGAGGGTTTTGTTCAGGCCGAGTTTTGCACAAAGGGCAACCGCCTCGTCAATTCTCTGATCAGACAACGCGTCAAGAGTTTTCCTTATTCTTAGCATGACTCTGATGTCGAAACCGATGAGTTCTCTACATCTGTTCTGGTACTTGGCAAGAAACTGTTTGGAAAAGTCGTTTCTGTCGAGGGCTTCGCAGGCCACATCAGCCGCTATTTGCCCGCAGGTCATGCCGAAGATCACGCCGCCTCCTGTGGTGGGTTTAACTTGTGAGGCGGCATCGCCCACCACTAGTAACCCGTTTGAATGCGCTTGTCTGGTTGGGCCTCCAAGCGTTATTGGGTGAAACATGGTTTTCACGATGCGTGCTGATCTCAACTTTCTTGACGCTGCAGGATGTTTGAACATGAGTTTTTGCAGAAGATCTTTTGGGTTTCCCTTTCTCGTGGCTAGGCCGACTTTTGCTTTTCCATCTTTCTTAGGTATCAGCCACGCGTAGAAGCCAGGGGCATAGCTGTTTCCGAGATAAACGTCAACTGTGTCAGGGTCGGCTTCTTTGACATTTTCAACCTCTGCTTCCACTCCATTTAGAATTTTGTTGGGCTGAGGCAGGCCTGCTTCCCTTGTTATCCTCGAGGATATTCCTTCAGCGTCCACGATGACTTTTGCCTGTTTTTTCTCGCTTATCCCTTCTCGGTTGACGATTGCTCCTCTTACAAACGCGTTTTCCATGATTAATGCTTCAACCTTGGAGTTTAGGTGGTAGCTCGCGCCTGCGTCTTTGGCTTTTTCGGAGATATACTTGTCGAACATTGCGCGGTCGACGGCACATGTTACTGGTTGAGATAAGTTTACTGAGAACTCGTTTCCTTTGGGCGAATAGAAGTTCGCACCGTAGAAAGTGTTTTCAACCATTTCTGGCGGAAGCGAGTTCAGTCCCAACTGCTTCAAACCCTTCAGGCTGAGGTGCCCAGCGCAGTGTGATGGAACGCCTATCTGACCGTGTTCCTCGAAAACCGTTACCGGTTTGCCCAGTTTTGCAAGTTTTAGGGCGGTGAAGGAGCCGCATGGGCCTCCTCCGACAACTATGACGTCTGAAGCTTCGTTCATATGCTGCACGCGGAAGTTTATGGGGCCTATAGTTTCTTATGTTAGAAGTTCAACACGTCTCTTCCCCCGAGACATGGAGGTAACGCGTATTTTCCCGCTGATTTCCAGTCGCATCAATATATCGCTGAAATCCTTGTAGCCTAAGTCCTCGAACTCGTCTGTTATGGCTTCGTAGAGTTCGGTGTCTGGAAGAGCGCCCTTCTTTTTCAGGAGTTCCATGAGAGTGAAGTAGGCGGGTAAAGTTTTCCAAGTTTTTGTCGGCATGGGCATGCTGGTTTCACCTAGGCCACTGGCGTGGCGGGTTTTTGCGCCTGTCTGGCCTGCTGCATGAAACTTTTGTACCATTTTTCCATGTCAGGCGTGATTGACGGTCCGATTCTCTTCTTGGCTTCCTCGAAGTCTGCGAACTTGACTTCCTTGGTGTTAACGTCTTTTCTCAAAGCGAACATGGCTGCTTCTCGACAAAGGGCTGATATATCGGCGCCAGAGTAGTTCTTGGCTAATACTGCCAGCTGTGCCATGCCTACGTCTTTTGCAATTGGCATGTCCTTCGTGTAAATTTTGAATATTTGGGTTCTGCTCTGTTCGCTTGGCTCCGGTACGTAGATTAGTCTGTCGAACCTTCCAGGTCTGAGCACGGCCGGGTCCACCATGTCGGGCCTGTTTGTGGCGGCTATGACGACAACATCCTCAAGTGTGACTATGCCGTCCATCTCGGTCAGTAGTTGGCTGATGACCCTTTCGCTGACGCCGCTGTCTGAGAATCCTAGGCCTCTGCGGGGCAGTAGTGAGTCTATTTCGTCGAAGAATATGACTGCTGGCGCGGCCATTCTGGCTTTTCTGAACACTTCTCTTACTGCTTTTTCAGATTCGCCCACCCATTTCGAGAAGATTTCTGGGCCCTTGATGGTGATGAAGTTGGCTGCGCTTTCTGTCGCAACTGCTTTTCCCAGAAGAGTCTTTCCGCAGCCAGGAGGTCCATAGAGTAGTATGCCTTTGGGCGGTTTTATGCCTAGGCGGTCGAAAATTTCAGGGCTCTTAAGGGGCCACTCCACCGCTTCTTGCAGGTCCTGTTTGACTTCTTCCAGTCCGCCTATTTCATCCCAGTGTATCGTGGGTATTTCTATGTACACTTCGCGCATGGCGGTGGGCGTTATTTCCTTGTAGGCGTTGATGAAATCTTCCATGGTCACTTCCATTTTTTCCAGCACGCTAGGAGGTATGCGTTCTTCCTCAAGGTTTATCTGCGGCAGGTATCGGCGAAGACTTTTCATCGCCGTTTCTCTTCCGAGCGAAGAGACGTCAGCGCCTGTATAGCCATGTGTCATATCTGCCAGTTTCTTGAGGTCAACGCCTTCTGCCAGAGGCATGCCTCGCGTGTGAATCTGGATAATTTCGTACCTTCCCTGCTTGTCCGGTACGCCTATCTCGATTTCACGGTCAAACCTGCCGGGTCTGCGGAGAGCCGGGTCCAGGGCACCGGGTCGGTTCGTGGCTCCTATGACTATCACGTTTCCCCTGCCTGACAATCCATCCATCAGCGCCAACAATTGTGCAACGACGCGTCTTTCCACCTCGCCCGTGACTTCTTCTCTTTTCGGGGCTATGGCATCTAGCTCGTCTATGAATATTATGCTCGGAGCGTTCTGTTGGGCTTGCTGAAAGATTTCTCGGAGCCTGGCTTCTGATTCACCGTAGAACTTACTCATTATTTCAGGGCCATTTATCGAGAAGAAGTTGGCTTCAGACTCATTTGCCACGGCTCTAGCCAAGAGGGTTTTGCCGCATCCGGGCGGGCCGTGCAGCAGCACTCCCTTGGGGGGTTCTATTCCTAACCGCTGGAACAGTTCCGGATGTCTAAGTGGGAGTTCCACCATCTCCCTTACTCTTTGGATCTCTTCGTGAAGCCCGCCCACGTCTTCGTAAGTTGTTCTCGGCAAGCCTTTTCCTTCAGGTGCGGGTTCGTTCAATATCGTGAGTTTTGTTTCGGCCGTGATTTTGATTATCCCATGGGGCCGCGTCTTCGTGACGGTGAAGGGTATGGCGTGGCCGAGCATCATGACCAGGGTTGTGTCACCCTCTACAAGCGTTCTTTCCATGAGGCGGTTTCTGACAAAATTGGTGAAGTCCTCGTCCACGTTCAGTCTCATGTCAACCGGGGCTAGGGTTAAGCTTAGGGCCGTCTTTACCTTGGCGCCTCTCACGACAACGTACTCGTTTATGGCTACGCCGGCGTTCTTGCGTGAAAAACCGTCTATGCGGAGCAGGTCTCGGTTCTGATCTTCACTGTAGGCAGGCCACGCTATGGCTGAAGTCGTTCTTTTTCCACATATCTCAATGACATCGCCTGCTGAGATTCCAAGTTTCTGCATCGTCTTCTGATCTACGCGGGCTATCCCTCTCCCAACGTCCCTCTGCCTCGCGTCTCCGACACGTAATTGCACTTCGCTCAACTAGAATCCCTCCATAACGATTCTACGTTCGAAACAAGAGAGCGTTCCAATATAAATGTCTTGACCAAAGGTTGCGCGCGCTATCTGCTGGTTCTGCGAACCATGAGCGTCTGCACCTGGCTCACGCTTTCCACGGTTTCGAGCTTCTTCTCGAACTCATCAACGAGACCAGTCTCTTCCTCTGGGAACTTCACTTGAACCAGCAGGGCCTTCAAGCCGTAAGCCACCAGTTCTTCACCATAGCCATCGACAGACGCCGAAGATGGCAGTATCGCTTCCAGATTCTTCTTCATCGGACCAAAATCGTTTATTATGTCTGTTGGAAAAATCTTGTACGTGACAATTACAGAACCCACCTTCAACATCTCCTCCCTTTCATTCTACGGGCCGATGAAACCGCACTTTGGACACTTGTAGGGGCGTCCAAACTTTCGGCATTTTCCGCAACGTTTTATCTGTATTTCTCCGCAGCTCGGGCACATGAACTTCGTTGCCTCCCCTCCTGGTGGAATGGGCTTGTTGCAGCTCGTACAAGTGATCAGCGTTAATGTTGCTGCTCTTTCACTCATGGTGAACGTCCTCGGTGACGTTCTGTAATTGCGACTCTTCCTTATAAATCGTTTGAGTCACGATTCGCATGGAAACACTTGCACTCGCCTCACCATCGAACTAGGTAGATTTCGTAGTATCCATCCAAAACGCCACAGATAAGAGCCTATGTCGAAACACCTAGAATCACTTAGAGCGCGCAAGTTTATTATTTTGATTCGACGCTATGTTCTGCGGGGGTACCTTTGGGCGTAAACCTCCGCGACCTCGTTCCCAAGACGGTAGTCAAACTTGAAGATTTGGGCGGCAAATCCATTGCCATCGACGCTTACAACGCTCTGTATCAGTTTCTGGCCATCATCCGCCAGCCCGACGGTACGCCGCTGAAGGACAGCAGTGGAAGAGTAACGAGCCACCTGAGCGGGTTGTTTTATCGAACGAGCAACTTGGTAGAGTTGGGGATAAAACCTGTTTACGTTTTTGACGGTGCACCGCCTGCTCTTAAAGAGGTGGAGATTAAGCGACGAATGAGGGTGAAGGAGGAGGCTACGGTTAGATATGAGAGGGCTTTGAGGGAAGGTAAGCCCGAGGAGGCAAGAGTGTACGCTCAGGCCACATCACACTTGAAGGATTACATGGCGGAAGACAGCAAGAAACTCTTGGGTTTTATGGGTGTTCCGTGGATCCAAGCGCCCAGTGAGGGAGAAGCTCAGGCCGCGTACTTAGCCAAGCGTGGAGACGCTGATTACTGTGCAAGTCAGGACTATGACAGCCTCCTCTTCGGCGCCCCGAAGTTTATCAGGAACATCACAATTTCCGGTAGAAGAAAGCTTCCCAGCAAGAATATTTACGTCGACGTTGTCCCGGAATTGGTGGAGTTGCAGCAGGTGCTAAATCAGTGCGGAATAACGTATGAGCAGCTGGTCGATGTGGGCATACTGATTGGAACGGACTTCAACCCTGACGGGATCAAGGGCTTAGGGCCTAAAACTGCCTTAAAATTGATTAAGCAATATGGAAGCTTGGAGCAAGCCGTTGTTCATGTTGAAAACGCGGAGTTTCAGGTTGAACCTGAAAGAATCAGGCAGATTTTTCTCCATCCGAAAGTGACAGACAGTTACAGGCTGGAGTGGCGCGCGCCAGATGTTGAAGGAGTTGTGGATTTCATCTGCCGGGGAAGGGATTTTTCTGAAGAGCGGGTTCGCAAATCGTTGGAAAAAATGCAGAAGGGTATAACCGGTCAAAAGGGAAAAACGACGCTTGAGAAGTGGTTCGGATAGTCGTAGCGGCAGCGGAAATCTTTAATGCGCACCCAATTATACTATAGGCTTCCTCAATATCGGTGAACGGTTATGAAACATGATCAGATTGCATTGTCGATAGAAGAGTTTCCAACTAAGTGGTATAACATCGTACCCGACTTGCCTGAGCCGCTTCCCCCTCCGAAGGAGCCTGAGACGGGTCCTTCGCGGATGGAGTACTTGGGCAGAACCATGATCAAAGAGTCCCTTGCGCAGGAAATGTCAGTGCAGAGATGGATTTCCATTCCTGAAGAAATTCGTGAGTTGTACATTCACATGGGACGGCCGAGGCCGCTCTATCGCGCGAAACGCTTGGAGAAAAGCTTGGGGTTGAAGAAGGTTAAGCTGTTTTACAAGCGTGAGGATTTGTCTCCTACTGGTTCGCACAAGACCAACACGGCGATTGCGCAGGCTTACTATGCGATGAAGGAGGGGAAGACAACGTTGAGCACGGAGACTGGTGCAGGGCAGTGGGGGACGGCTCTCGCGTATGCTGCGAAGCTCTTGAACCTCGATTGCGTCGTGTTCTGGGTTAGATCTGTGTATGATTGGAAGACTGACAGGAAAACGTTGATAAAGCTTCTAGGTGCGAAAGTTTTTGCTTCGCCCAGCAAGGAAACCAAGATGGGCAAAGAGATACTTTCAAAGAATCCGAAGAGCCCTGGTTCTTTAGGCATCGCGATTTCCGAAGGGTTGGAGTACACGGAGACGCATGAGAACAGCGTGTACTGTCTGGGCTCAGTCTTGAACCATGTTATGATGCAGCAGTCGGTGATAGGATTAGAAACGATCAAACAGTTTGATATGATTGATGAGAAGCCTGACTTGATCGTTGGATGCCTTGGCGGCGGCTCCAACTTCGGCGGGATCGCACTTCCCTTCATCGGCGAAGTCTTGAAAGGCAAGCGGGAATGCGAATTCTTGGCTGCACAGACCGCGGCTGCTCCGAACCTCATTAAGGGAGAGTACAAATATGACTTCGCCGACGTGGCTGAGCATACTCCCTTATTGAAAATGTACACTCTAGGCCACAAGTCCGACATGATGCCAGTTAGGGCTGACGGTTTGCGCTATCATGCCGCAGGGCCAATCATAAGTCTATTGAGAAAACACAATATCGTTAAGGCGGTTTCATACCCGATCGATGAGAAATCGATTTTCGAAGCTGCAAGAATTTTCCTGCAGACTGAAGGATGGCTGCCCGCACCAGAATCGAGCTACGCTATCCGAGCAGGGATAGACGAATCGCTTAAGGCTGAGAAAGCGGGCGCGGAAAAAACGATATGCATGAACATCAGCGGACACGGCTGGCTAGATTTAGACGCTTATAGGGATAAACTCGGAATCCAATAATCAAAAGTCCTATCTGGGAAAAAAGAATTGTAAAGATTCATCAAAATCTGTGGCCGTGTTTTCCCGTGAGCGGAACGAACGCCACTCCCCCGAGGTTTTCTTCCTTGGTTTTGCCGTTTGTTTTTGTCATCTTAATCAGGTTTTGGAACAGAGATGGGCTTCCAACGGGGATTAGCATAATGCCGCCCGACTTTAGCTGGTCGATTAGCGGTTTCGGGATGTCGGGTGCGGCTGCAGTGACTAAGATCCTATCGTAAGGGGCCTTTTCTGGAAAACCGAGCGAGCCGTCACCACTGACTATCGTAACGCGGTCGCCATAGCCGGCTTTCATTATGTTCTTTCTCGCAAAATCAGCCAATTCCTGAACGATTTCCACAGTGTAGACATGCCCATATTCGCTTCTGGGAGCACCACTCGGCGCAACCAGCTCCGCTATGGTGGCGGCGTGCCAACCTGAACCCGCTCCGACTTCGAGAACTTTGTTGCCCACTTCCAACTGCAGCGCTTCATTCATGATTGAAACCATGTTTCGCCTAGTCTCGGAGCTGAGCCGAGGCTATGTGGCGCCGAAGCAGTCTGCCCGAACCCAATCGGAAGCGGCGTGTCTGTAGCGCTGTAGGAACGCATGTTTTCGGGGAGGAACTTCTCCCTCGGAACGGAGCGCATTGCCTGAACTACCTTTGGAGAGCGGAGGATGTCACCCTTAATCAAGCTCTGGATGAGCTTCTCCCACTCACTATCTTCCACTCGAAGCACCATAATAGACATCCACGAAGTAAGTTATTAACGCATTTGCATTTGAAAATAAGATGCAGAATAAGAAACGACGCTACGTCGAACGGACAGAATTTAGAGAATCTTGCATATGTAAATTGACGATATTGCCGAATAAGTTACAGGCCTTTGAGTTTTCTTTTAGTCAACCATTTAAACGATGGATTTACTAATTGACTCAATCGCGTTTGAACAGCAGGGAGAACTTGACCGGAAAAGAGGACACAGTTTCCAATGCGGAGGAATTGAGTAAGAAACTCGACCAGATAATTCGCAGACTCGATCTTTTAGAAGACTTGATTCTTGAGAAGCCAGAGTACGAGGGACTGGCTGCCACGTTAAGGTTGACGAAGATGGGAATAGGAATGTACGGTGAACCGTTGAAGATTGCCTCCCGTTTGAGAAGCGCCGAGAAATACCTGCGCCAGAGGCCCATTGCTCAGGACGACATTTCAAGATGCATTGTGCAAGCATTGGCTGTAAAGGGGGCACTGAACATTTCGGCCATCACGCGACAGGTGGCTACAATGCGAGGAAAGGCAAGCAGACGTATAGTGCGGGACAGAGTGAAAAATTTGATGAAGCAGGGTGTTTTACTGAAGGCTGGCGGGCGTGTTCCTACTTACGAGTTGACTGAGAGGGCTGACCACTAGACTGGTCACATTTGTACAGAACATCTAACTCTCGTGACCACTCCTTTAATGGTTTAAGGTGGAAATGAATGAAGTTTGGATGTTTGCAAGGCGCACTGGAGAAGAATAGCGTGCCTATCTTTGTGGCGGAGAAGAATTCAAATTCACCCAGAATAATCGAGGAAACTACTTGCCGGTTGACTGAACTGATCCGTAATGAAACGGTTTCGGCAGGGGCTGTTTCAAACAGACTTCGTCTGAATCTAGGGTGAAGAGATTTGGGAGGTGAAAAAAATGGTTGATGATGAAAGAAAAGACAAAAGAATGGAACCAGAAAACATCAAAGAGATACTCAGTGTTGTCTCCTCTGAGGTTCCGGCGCTGATAAAGAGCATCTTGGCATCGGTCTTTTCAGAAGAAGCGGGAAGAAGCATGGGCAAAGCTGCGGCGGCTTACTACAAAGAGCTGAAGAACGGCGGGATGCCTGAACAGGTAGCGGTGAAAATGACCGAAGATTACATGCGAACCTTCACTAGTATCGGCGATATGCTAAGAAGCGGCGGTATGGGACGACACGGCGAGAGACATGGCGAAGACATTGGCGGAGAAATTGAGAAAAGGGTTCGCGAGAGGCTTGACGAGAGACTCAATCGAGATACTGACAAAGAAAGAGAAGGCGAGGAAGAGCAAAAAGAATAATCTCTTTCTCTCCCTAACTTTTGAGGAACTGATTAAAAATGAGCACATTACCAATGGTCAAAACCGTGTTCAAGGCGACTCCCCACTTGGCTATTCTGGGCACGAGTCTCTTCTGGATGTACTTGACCCTCGGATGGAGAGTCCGAAAAGCAAGAACGGCTTTTGAGAAACAGCTAGTCTCACAGGGAATGTCAAAGGAAGACGCAAAAAGGCTGGGCGCTTGCTATAACGATCTGAAAAACAATATAACCAACATGCTTCGACGGCAAGTTGCAGGCAACTTCGAGCGATCGTAGGCAACGAATGCGTTCGTGAGCCTCAAACTCCCTTGTTTAAAAAAGAACTCAACGCGTGATGCAACAATACGGGTTCCAAATTGGTTTTTCTTTTCGAGGCCCTCCTGCGGGGCCATTGGCAAGTGGTGTCGATCCTGAATTTGTCTACTTCACTGTGACTGATTTTGCCAGGTTTCTTGGCATATCAGGGTTGTACCCTCTTTCAACGGCCATGTAATATGCGAATAGTTGCAGCGGGATGACGAATGCTATCGGTGACAGAACTTCGGGAACGCCGCTCGGCACTTCCATGTAATCATCAACTAGACTTTTGACTTCGTCATCTCCTTCTTCTATGACCGCTATTATTGAGGCTCCTCGGGCTTTCATTTCCATTATGTTGCCTATCAACGTCTTGTGGGTCTCATCCTTTGGACACACGAATATGACTGGGAAACCTGGCTCTATGAGACTTATGGGGCCGTGCTTGCTCTCTCCTGCTGGAAAGGCAATTGCTGGGGCATAGGCTATCTCCATGAGTTTCAGCCTGCCTTCGAAAGCTGTTGCCGTGCTGATTCCTCGTCCGAGGAAGAAAAAGTCTTTCTTGTCTTTGTACTTCTTCGCTATCTGTTTCGCCTTTTCCTCCTGTGTGTCGATTATCGTTTGAACAGTGTCTGGCAGCTTGCACAGTCTCTCGGCCAAATAGTCCATTTCGTCCTGAGAGACTTTACCTCTCTTTTTTGCCAGTCTCAAGGCCAGCTGGGCCATGACCGACAGTTGCGAAGTGAACGTTTTGGTAGCCGCCACTCCGATTTCCGGGCCTGACTGTTGGCCGATGTACACTCGCGAAACCCGCGTTAAAGTTGACCCTATCGTGTTAGTCAAGCCCAGAATGGTTGCTGCCCTCTGTCTTGCCGCGTTCACCGCGGCCAGGGTATCCGCAGTTTCACCCGATTGACTCACTGCCAGGATCGTGCTCTCAATGTTTACGGATTTGCCGTGTTGCTCTATGAACTCGGAGGCGATGACTGGGTATGTTGGCAGGAAAGCGAGTTTTGAAAGCATGTACGAGGCTGCCCAGCAAGCATGGTAGGATGTTCCACACGCGACGAGGTACACTTCTCGCGCTCGGTCCAGAAATGTGGCCATCAGATCCGCGTAGTGTTCCTGCACCCTGAGCGTGTTTCTGAGGCACTCAGCCTGTTCATGAATCTCCTTAATCATGAAGTGTGGATAGCCCTGCTTGACGGCCATTTCAGGGGTCCAGTCTATGATTTTTGGCTCTCGCTTTACGATTTTTGAGTCAGTGATCTTTTTGATTTCCACACCTTCTGTCGAAAGGGTAACCAGTTCGCCGTCATCCACTATGATTGCCTTGTTCGTCAAAGGTAGGAACGCTGGGATGTCAGAGCCAAAGTACACCGCGTCATGATTGACTCCGATCACGAGTGGGCTTTCGTTTCTTGCGCAGATTATCTTGTCTGGCTCTATCGTGGAGACTACTGCAATCGCGTATGATCCTTCGAGCCTTCTTATTGCTTCCAACACTGCTTTCTCGAGGCTCAGATTGGGGTTGTTTTTGAGATTTTCTTCGATGAGATGGGGTATAACTTCCGTGTCGGTTCTGGATTTGAAGACGTGGCCGCGATTTTCAAGCTCCGTTTTCAGGTCGGCAAAATTTTCTATAATGCCGTTGTGGACGACGGCTATTCTTCCGTTGCAGTCAACGTGGGGGTGAGCGTTTACTTGCAGTGGGGCGCCATGAGTTGCCCATCTTGTGTGCCCGATGCCGACGCTGCCGGGTAAATCGTCCAAGTTTTGGATCTTGTGGACGTCATCTATTTTTCCCTGATCTTTTTTCAAATAAAGCTTGCCGTCGTGCAAGGTTACAACGCCGACCGAGTCGTAGCCACGATATTCAAGTCTCTTCAGAGCAGCGTGTATCAGTGGTGCAACGTTTCCTTCCTTCGAGACGCAACCGAATATGCCACACATTTCCAGACCTCAGGGCTTGTCAGTGACCGCAATTCAAGCATTGCTGTTCTAATAAGCATTTTTAGGAGAAGGTTTTTAGTTCTAAAAACGGTTTCCAAGATTTTTCCATCAAACCATTCAGTAACTATGATGAATTCTTAGATGGCATTAAAAGATATTTTTTAATGGTCTTCAGCATTCCAGCCAGTTTTTCCACGGTCATCTGAGCCAACTTACCATAACAAGATTTTTAATAATGGATGGCGTTTATCATTGGGAACAACCATGGAAAAAAGACTGCTGCTTCGCGAAGAAAACAAGACACAGAAGGTCAAAGACATCGAGTTATTCAGCGACCCGCAAAAACTCAAACTAATCTTGAACTCGTTGAGCTGGAAAATGCTGGTCATGCTTTCTGAGAAGGAAATGTATCCTCTGGAAATAGCCAGAAGATTGGGTATCCATGAGCAGAAGGTCTATTATCACATTAGAAAACTCTGTAGGGCAGGCGCCGTAACGGTCGCGAGAGAAGAGGAGAAGAAAGGGGCAACGGCAAAGTACTACAAAGTGGCCGCGCCTGCATTTGGAATCGAACTTCCGCAAGAGTACAGAACTATCAAGAAGCTATCCCTGCTGGGAATGGAAGAACAACTCCGGGGATTTTTCAGAGAATTCGTGAGAAAGGACGGCACTTTTGACGGAAAAATTGTCGTTGGCAGCCCGACGCCGCACGGGCCCTTTAAGACAAGCGCAAGGGATGGGCATTACGCCTCCCATCTGACCTTCTTTCTGGGACAGTTCATCAAACCTCCCGAAGACTTTGCGATAAAGCTCGACGTTGACGTTAAAGCTGAGAAGGAGGAAAAGAACAACTTGATACTCGTGGGAGGTCCTGGAACGAACCTGCTTGCAGAAGAAGTAAACGATTGTCTACCCATCAAATTCAACATGCGACCCTCAGAAGAAGGCTTTCTTTTCGGCGGTCTGGTTTCCAAGAAGACTGGCCACGTCTACACGGCAGACGCGGTTGGAATTGTCGCGAAAGTTGTGAATCAATGGGACAAGAGCAAACGGATCATTGTTTTGGCTGGAAACAAAGCCGTCGGCACGAAGGCCTGCGTACTGGCACTTACCGATTACTGGCAGAAAACCCTGAAAGGCTACAGAGGCGAGGAGACCTATGCAAGGGTGATTCAAGGCTTTGACTTGAACGGCGACGGAAAAGTTGACTCAATAGAGGTTCTGGAATAACTTGCCGTCTGCAGAATTGAAAGAAATCATACTTGCCAAGGGACACAAGAACATTCTTGCCATTCATCCCACAACCCTAGAGTTCACAAGAGAAGACGAAGTATCAAGAACCGGCGACTGCATAGTCGCTGTATCAGCAGACAGGGCTCTGCCGAGTTTTAGTGCCGAATTCAAAAAAAGACTGGCCAAAGAAAACGCCAGACTGACTATTCTAATAGAAGCAGGGGGCATAGCCGAAAGAGTCACGGCGAACGGAAACGCGCATCTTACCTTGGCTCATCCGAACGAAATAGTCGTGAGGAAGAGCAACTACATTTGTAGTAGAACGTTGGCGGTGAAAGCAGACAAAGCTTCAGCTGACTTGTCCAGAGATCTCATCAAGAAACTAAAGAACCCTGCTCAGAAAGTGAAAATCACACTGATGGTCTAAGCCTAACAGATTCTAACGTCTAGCACTGCTTGCCACTCGTACGGGGCTGTCTCACGGACAAGTCTCAGAAGCAAGATCTCTTCTACTCTTCTTCCCGACTTTTCAACAGCATCAGCGAAGCGAGCCCTGAGATTCTCTAACGAATCAGACTTGTTAACGAAACTGTAAAAGTGCACTAATCCTCCTGAAGGTTTGACGGCTTCGCAAGCTACATCGACAAAATCGATGGCGTTTTCTGGCAAATTCATGATTACGCGGTCTGCAACACCAGAAAGCTTGTCCTTGACAACTTGTCTCGCGTCTCCTAAAATGGGATGAACCTTCCTCACAGCCCTGTTGAGCCTAACGTTCTTTTTCAGGTACTCGACCGCGTCAGGGTTCACATCCACAGCGTAGACGATCACACTCTGATGGCTTTTGGCGATCTGTATCGCGAAAGGTCCGATCCCTGCGAACAGGTCAACAACGACTTCGCCTTCCTCGACTTGAGATGCGACTCTCCGGTGTTCAAAGGAGAGTCGTGGAGAAAAAAATGCCTTAGCCAAATCCACATAGTATTGGCATCCATATTCTTTATGAATCGTGTCCGTCTTAGGTTCGCCTGCCACGATAGTGAACTCCCTCAACCGATACTTCCCGCTTACTGCGCCCGCCTTAGCAAGCACGGTGCGCACCTTTTGGTGCGTTTTCAAGATAGCCTCACCGATCGCAGTTCTGTACGCCCCCAACTCTGGAGGGAGTTCCACTATGGCTATGTCGCCTACGAAGTCTATAGCGCGGGGCAAACATGCCAACAATTGTGGTGAAAGCTTGTCTTCAAGAACTTGAGCAACCGACATTCCTGGTTTCTTTCTCTCCAGAAAAGAGTGAACTGAGACTTTGCAGTCTGCTACCTGTTTCTTGATAGTTTCCAATTCTTCTTTTGATGGTCGCTTGGTCAGCGGAATGAAGATGAATTCTTCGTTTCTTTGAATTTCTAAGTCTTTGTTTATCAACCCAAGCTTGCTGGTCAGGGTCAGGGTTTTCTCGCCTTCCTGTCTAGGAGTCTTGATGCAGTCTGCTTTTTTCATGGCATCACGGGATTTCGATAATCTTCGCGGTAATAATTGTGTAGAAAAGTGTCATCTCAGTGTCGGTCAGTCCGTATTGCTGCCTTGTCTCCGCATTGGCTTCTTCCAAGTGCCGGTTAAGGGTTTCTAGTGACAATCCGAAGTATCGTCCTTTATCTTCCACTAGAGCCTCGTAAGTCTTTCGATAAGCAATTGTTCTCATCCTTAAGATGCGGAATCCTTGTTTCTCTATGAGCTTCTTCATTCGTGATGGTTTGTAGTATCTTGCATGAGCTTTAGAAATGGTTCTTTCTAACCCCTCAAAGAATCCTCGGCTATCACATTCGTGAACTGTCAAATCCCCGCATACTAGTGTTCCGTTCTCTTTGAGTATTTGTCTGAATCCCTTCAGGATTCTCCCTTGAAACATGAAATAATGCAACGTGCTCATACAAATGACCGCATCAAAAGCTTGGTTTGCAAAAGGCAAGTGTTCCCCGTCAGCCTGCATCAAGTCAAACCCGCGTTTGAAAGAAAGCATTTTTGTTTTTGCCTGCTTCAACATTTCCCATGACAAGTCCAATCCTACAAGTTGGGGTTTCACTCTCTCAAGCAGGGGTAACGCGTTTCTGCCTGTTCCGACTCCCACTTCTAAAAAAAGTCCGTTTCTAAACCTTTCCGAAGCTTTTATCAGTTCGTCAAAAACTTCATTTCCAAAGCCTTCCCTTGTTTTCCAGGTTCGGCTTTTCTGCAGATCGTACTCATTAGACCTTTTTGTGTAATATTCTCTGACGATTTTCTTGCGCGCAATGTTGCTCATTCAATTTTTTCCTTTGGCTTGCAAACGGCTATCGTTTACCAGAAAATAAACATTTACGTGCTCTATTCCTCACCATCAATCACTCAAGTACATATCAATTGTGATCTAAGAATGATTGGACACTTCCTCAAGTCTTCACAAAATCCAACGAATAATATTATAGAGCATAGTCCAAACGATACTTGAGCTTCAGTAATCCAGATTATTGAAAGGAAAAGGAGAAATATCTGTGAATGTCAAGAATTATGAAGAAAAGTGCGATTTAAGAAACAGCGTTTGCGCGATATTCTGAGTTTGTTGATTCGATCAACGGCCGCATTCGCAGTCATCGCTGCAAATTGTATTCTTATGGTCTGGACTGGCGGTAAACTATATGCGTTAGTAGGCGAGCCACTGGTTGCCATTTTGCCTATTCTCGGCTTTGGAACGCTAACCTTTTTTGCGGTACATTATCTTTTCGCCAGCAAGCCTAAACCGAAATCTCACCCTGAACCTGCGTCCTTGCCCTAGTTCAACCAACTTTCTCCAGTCTGTATAGTTCATGCTTATTTTCGAGCACAAATTTCACTTTCAATATCCTTTCTGCGAGCGCAATGTTCGTACTCAGATGTTCGGTTAAAGTGCGTGTTAGATAGGTTGACTTGCCTTGGGCCATAGCAATGTATGGAAGAAGCATGTCTGCCAGGTGTATGTCAACAGTTGGCTTTGCGATGATTTCGGTGTAGAGCTTTTCGGCTGCTTCAGCACCGACTGTTTCGCTTGTTTTTCTTAGCTCGCCGATCGCGTCTGCTCCTAGAATGGCTCCAGTGTCAGATTCAGCCCACAAGGCGATCGAGCTGCCCTTCTGCAGTGAGTTCGAGCAATCATTTACTACTTGAATATCAGCGTTGTAGCCTCTTTTGCCAAGGTACTCATTCGCGGCTTTCGCTTGACGTTCAGCAACCTTTCGGTCGGCAAGGAACGTGCAGACTGAAATTCCTTTTATGGATTTGACGTTGCCGAAAGCCTCTATTGTCAAAGCTGTCAGAGGTTTGCAGGGCTGTACGGTTATTGTTACCTCGCCGTTTCCTTTGGGATAATAGCCGTACTTGTGAACTGTGAGAACAGCTTTCAGTCCCATGCGTTGCAGTGTCGGCAAGAGAACGAATTTCATGTAGTTTATGGATGGTGAATGGGAAACGTCGGTGCCGCCCTTTGAAATGTGTAGGTGCACCGTGTTTTCGGCGTAGGCACACATGGGCAATACAGTCATCAGGAGCATTGGGATGCTTCCAGCAGTGCCGATTTCTGCTTCAATCTTGCCTCCTCTTATTTCCTTGGGTCTAAACCATAGCTCACGTGAATCGGCTTTCGCTCCTTCCAATTCAGCATTGCACAATTTGGCGGCTGTGAGGACGGCTTCAAGGTGTTGAGGCTTCAAACCTGGTTGAGGACGGTTCTGTCTGATGTTGTAAATGTGCAACGGTTGACCAATCACTGCGCACAGGGCGACAGCCATTCTCAGGATCGTGCCGCTTCCGCTTTTTTCGCTCCCGTCAATCTCTATCAAGGTTGAGGTTCGCTCCAGGTTTGGGATTGTTGGAAGAGTCAAAAACCATTAATAAATGCGTTGAGTATTAAGGGTTCATTAGGAAGAAGGCATATGAGCGCGGATAAAGAGAAAATTGAAGCCCTCACCAAGAGAGTAGACGAGCTTGTTTTGATTATGAACGGTATCATGGATGATTTGCGTCAGGTTTCAGCATCCCTGAAGTCTCTCGCTGTTTCACAGATAACTCAGCCAATAACGGCCCATCCGGCACCAGCATTGTCTCAGTCCGTGCCTGGAGCACCTCAGCCTCAAGAAAAATCGAAAGTGATGGAAGACGTTAAAATGATGTTTCCGGAGGATCTGGAGAACCTGCTGAGCTTCGAGGAGAAGGACGATTACATAATGATAAAGCCGCGGCAATTCCTAGGTTCAGACAACTTTTCAAAAATCGCTTCGGTCGTGCGCAGTGCTGGCGGAGACTACGTGAGCGCTGGAAAAGCTTCGCACTTCAGGGTGCCCAAAAAAAGAACCTGAGCGCGCAGATTCCCACCACTGGGCTTTCTAGTATCTGATTTCGAACCCTCTGAACTCTCCAGAATAAGTTCTCCATGTCACGTTTATTCCTGTTACTTCAGCCCCTGGTGGTCCATTCTTGCAGAATTCCAGAAGCTTCTTTACGTCTTCTTGTTCACCCTCAAAAACAGCCTCAACTCTGTCGTCTGGCAAGTTACGGACCCAACCGCTCACGCCATGCTTTGCTGCCTCGTGTCTTGTCTCAGATCTGAAAAACACTCCCTGAACTCTACCGCTTATGAATACATGTGCTTTGGCCTTCATCGTTTTTCCCTGCTCAAGCGTTCACTTTCACTCATCTCTCTCCGCCGCGCAAACATGTTGTTGTAGGGCCTGTTTTAAATGCTGTCGGCAAGGCGTTGTTTTCTTGGTGTGAGCCATGTTGGATTGTTCCGTAGGAGAGTTGTTTGTCTACGCTTCTTGTTTTAGTCAGAAAAGAATGAAGCCGGTTAGCATGGCTGCGCAAAAAATGGCCAACCTCCTGAAGTTGAACTTTGAAATAAAGACGTTCAAAAAGAATTTCACCCCGATCTACGTCTACTACAAAACAGGCGACGAAGAACCGATTCCGATCTATTGCAGCAACGACGGCCAGTCTCGCATGGATGAAGTTTACGAGGCGTTAAGGAACATGATGTTCGTGCTGTCTTTCCACCCAAAACACCAGGCCTTGAGGCGGGTTAGAAAAGAGATCATGCAGTTTTCATGAACTTCAGCGTCTGGTTTTCGAGCGTTATTTCGTAGACTTGGTTCACGTCGAACTCGATGCCCAATCTCTCGTACTCCTGTTCGGTTAAGAACAAGATTATTTTTGGAATTGCCACATCCGTTCTCATCGGAAACATCGGCATCTGCTGCTGCAAAGCCTGCATCACGTCCTGAACCATCTTGGCTTCTTCGGTCTGCGGTCTGACCACAAAGTTCGGTATCTGCCGATCTTCAATCAGCTCTATGCGTTTTCCAAGGTTACCATCAATGTCTCGTATGGATTCGATCTTGTTCACTCTTACGCGAAACATGTCTTTTCATCACACTAGAATCTCCCAACTGTTTTATACCTTTCTGGCGACGACTGTTCTATTTCAATTTTTGCGGGCGCGTGCCCGGGATTGATTTTTTATGATTGTGGATTCGGTGGTCAACGGTTTGGTTTCGACGCTCAATCTTGCCGAAGAATTGTCTGGGTCTTGGGTCAAATCTTATATTCCGTTCATGTTATATGCATGACATGCTGAGGGAGGGTGTAGGTTGAAACTCGTTACCGTCTTATTACCGGAAGCTTATTTGGAGGGTTTGGATGAGCTTGTCAGAGCGAACATGTATCCGAGCAGGAGTTCTGCAATCAGGTCTTCAGTGAGGGATTTGCTGAAGAAAGAGCTTTGGGAAAGACGTGGAAGATGAAATTTTGCGGAGTAAGTAAACCCTACACGATTCCTTTACCAACAAGGCTAATCGACGCGTTTAGAGATAAATCGAGAAAAAGTGTTTTGGATGTTGGCTGTGGCTACGGGAGAGCCTGTTTTTTCTTGCATGAAAACGGCTTCAAGGTTATCGGCGTCGATGTCGATCGAACCCAGGTCAGATTGGCTCAGGAAGAGAAAAAATCGCGAAGAATGAAAGAACCATGTTTCCTACTGAATGACGCTGAAAACCTGTGCTTCCCAGATTCCTCCTGTGACGCGGTCACCATGCTAGGCGTTCTCACCCTAGCTTCGAAGCCTCAGAGGTCACGAATAGTCAGTGAAGTTGGCAGGGTTCTCAAGATGCATGGCCATTTTTTAGTCGAAGAATTTGGTAGAACTTGGGAAAACCCAGTGTATGCACAGAGATACAGAAACGATATCAAAGAAACGGGCGAGCAGGGAACATTCACAGTAAAGGATGAAGCTGGAACGGTTCTCCATTTCGGTCATCACTTCACCCGGGGAGAGATCCTCAACCTGCTGAAAGGATTCCGCATAATCCATTTTCAAGAAGACATGTTCACGAGCTACTATCATAAAAACTGGGTAAGAGGGTACATAATTTTGGCACGGAAAAGAACAGGCTGAACCCTAACCTCCCAAGTTAAGATGATTATCAAAGACGCGTGGATGGATTCCGTTTGACAAGGTTTGCGGAGTCCCTAGTTTTCTTTGCTGTCTCAGCAGGACTTTGGGCCAGCGTTATCTCTCTTCCCACGATCAGGTAGGTTGCACCTGCCATCAGGGCGGCTTGAGCTGTTCCTCCTTGAGCTCCAATTCCGGGCGAAAATATTGGGACTTTTTCGTCGAGTATCTCATGTATTTCTCTTATTTTTTCAGGGAACGTGGCGCCTACAATTGCTCCGTCTGCACCGTATTTCAGGGCTTTTTTCGCGAATGAAACGTATTGTGGAAGTTTTTTTCCGGTTTCAGGGTCGATTATCGTTTGTCCGTATCCCTCGCCAGCTGCTTTGTGACTCATATAGATGAGCAGAATTACGCCGCGATGCAGTCCGGAAGCGACGTCGAAGATTGGTTTCAATCCTTCTTCCCACCCCACGAAAGGGTTCGCTATTAATGCGTCGAATCCTGCAGCGTAATAGTATTCTGCAATGACTTGGTTTGTCGAGCCGATGTCGTTAACCTTGCAGTCCATTATCGTCATCAATCCTTCGTCGTGGGCCTTTTTCACGAGTTTGTGAACGCCGTCAAACGTCCCCAGTGGAAGGACGAGGTGATGGTTAAATTTTACCGCGCAGAGGTAAGGATGCACTTCTTCGAGGAGCTGTTCTGCTTTGGAGAATAAGTTTTTGCGGTTTTCGGGTTTTTCAAACGGGAAGTCTAGGGCCAGCACAATGTTGGATTTTCTTTTCCTTTCTGTCTCAGCCATTCTAGTGTCGAAGGACAAGTTTAAACACCTCTTTCTACTCGCAGGCAGGGCTAAAAACTCTTTTGATAACAAGTTCACTCTCAGAATCTGAAAGAAGTTGTTAATCTTCCGATTTTCTTCCCTCTCTGGTAACGCTGTGAGGACCAAAACCGTTACCAAATCAATATCAAACATCATGTGATAATTTTGCTAGGGACTTCTTCCAGCTAACGGGAACGGTGGTACAAGCTTGGTTTGGTGTGTCTTGCACACTAGATTTAAAAGTTAAACTTTATAAACCGTGAAGTAACTATTCGCACATTGGGTGTACGAGCGTGAACTCCCGAACCGTGCTGAGTGAAGAACTTCGAAGACTAGTTGAGTCTCGTATGAGAGTCAACCTCAAAGGCATAGAAGAAACGCTCAACGAGATATTTCGCAACCAGAAGCTGGGCTTGGAGGATATGAGAGAGACTATCAAGAGTCTCGAGGAAAGCTTCAGTTTGCTGTCGCAGAAGTGGAGTCTTCAAATCCTCTTCATATTGTTCCTGAGGGAGACGACGGGTTTCGGCGAGATGAAGAAGATCCTGGGCGTGAATTCTCGCACATTATCCGACAAACTGAAGGGTCTAGACCGCTACGGTTACATCAAGCGAACAGTGGACCAAGGCCCACCTTTAAGGGTGAAGTACTCTCTCACTGCGCGGGGGCGAAACACCATTCTGCTGGCTTTGCCCTTCTTGTACTACTCCAGCAGCAACCTAGCTTGATGATCTTAGGAAGTGTTAGCGCGCGCGGCCTGCTGAATGTATGCAGTCTAAATGAATCCTCCAAAAACACTAATCGTTTCGATTTCCCCGCCAGAAACGTGTTTGATGTACCCCATTGTTTTTTCGACGGCTGCCTTGAGTTGTTCTTGGCCTATCGCTGGGGCTCCGTATCCGATTATTACTGTTTTCTGCGTTCGCAGGGTGATCTTTGTGTGATCAGAGTCGCGGTACGGGTAGACGCAGAGGACCTGTTTTTCATCGGTCAGGACCAGCGTTTTCTCGGTGAGGACTATCGGTTTGTCCATTCCGATTCCGGTGAAGATCTCGTTCTTTGCAAAGCGTACTTGGAACGGCGGGTTCAGTTGGTCTCTGTCGAACCCGCTGATGGGAACTATCGTCTGCATCGAAGCCAAATTATACGCGTCGACCACCGTGGATATTTTTGGCAACTCATTTCCGTTGAGAACCCTGCGGAGCAGAGCCTCTCCTGAGGGTCTAGTTTTAGTAGGGTCTATGTCCAGTTTCCAGTAGAAGTCTCGGTAAGCTCTGACAGTCGGGTTGTTCTTCAACGCTTCAACGTTGCATTTGGCCTTGACCTCTTCGTGCACGACTTTCTTAAGCTGGCGCAGCTGGTCATTCTCTTTCTCATTGTGGACTCCGCTGACTGTTCCCATGCATATGGCAAGTTCTGGAAACTTCGAAAGCACTTCTGTGCTCCAAATGACATCTATTTGCATCGGTTTAAGCACCGTTCAAGCCTATTCTGGGCGTTAGCTATTTAACAACTTCAACCAGAGTTTTGACTAGGGGCTATGAAAGATGATAGGCGAGTTTGCTGCTCTGGGGGCTGCTGTCAGTTGGACGATTTCGGCTCTGCTATACAAAAAAGCATTATCTGACGCGAAGCCTATTTCTGCCAACATCGTTCGCCTGACTCTGACCAGCGTCGCGATACTTGTTTTCATGGTTGCCGTCGGGCTGATTGGAGTTTTGACTAGACTTCCTATGAGCGTGGTCGTTCTTGCCAGTGTCAGCGGAATAATCGGGCTAGGATTGGGGGACACTCTGTACATGGTCAGCCTGAAAATGATTGGAGTTGCAAGAGCGGTGCCGGTGACTTGTACATACCCACTTTTCAATCTCTTGTGGGCTGCGCTTTTCGTGGGCGAATCCGTCGCGTGGTCGGTGGCCCTTGGAGCAGTTGTTATTGTTTTAGGAGTGTGGATGCTAAGCTTAGAAGAGAAGGGAGAAGCGTTGGATCTGCAAAGGAAGGTGTTGCGTAAGGGTTTGGCCTTGGCTCTCGTAACGGCCTTGCTGTGGTCTGTGAGCATAGCGATGATGGGCTTGGCCGTGAAGGAAACGCCGAATCTTGACGATGCGTTCGCTATCAACGCTGTCAGAGTTTTTGCGATTGCTATTTCTTTGGCATTTGCTGCTTCGCTTGTTGACAAGAGTCTGGGTTTCTTGAAGATGAGCAAACGAACTGTGGTAACGTTGCTTGTCGGCGGAATTGTGGCGCTTGGATTAGGCTGGTTTCTCCTAAACTACAGCTTCATAAACACTCCGCAGTCGCGCGCTGTTCCCATATCGTCAGCAACGCCTCTCTTCTCTACTCTTGCAGGAGTTTTGCTGTTGCATGAAAAGGTCAACGCCAAAATCGCCCTAGGTTCCGTGATGATTGTTGCAGGAATTTTCATGATATTCCTAATCTAACCCTTACATCAGCTAGCGTGCATAGGTTTTTATAGGGCACGTCGTAGTTACGGGACGTGCTGAATTGGAAGGGTCGAGCTCAGATGGCCGCGTCTCCGAGCCTGCGCGATTCTATTCTGGCGAGAAGAATTGCTGGAGAGATAATTCTATCGGCGAAGCCCGGGGCAACCATGAGAAAGTGGCGTGAACTCTTTGCAGTTTCTCAGATGAGGCTTTCGGATAAGATGGTGGTTTCGTCGTCGGTCATCAGCGATTATGAGAGCGGCAGACGGCCGAGTCCAGGCACAAAATTCGTGCGCAGGTTCGTGTGGGCTCTGCTCAAAATAGACGAGGAAAGGGGCGGGCGTTTCATCCATGAGTTCGCCAAGCTCACGAGCTCGCCGAGCAACGCTATCGTGGACCTCCGCGAGTTCCCAATTCCAGTCAGGGTGGAGTACCTCTGCAAGGCCATAGAAGGCAAAACTGTAGGGTGCGCGGACTCTTATGTTAAGGAGGTTAACGGTTACACGGTCGTCGACAGCAAGAGAGCCGTGGAAACACTTTCGGGCTCAGAGTTTTCGCAGGTTTTCGGGGCGACCACCGAGCGAGCGTTGATATTCACGAACATAGAAGACGGCATATCTCCTATGCTTATCGTTCGCATAAGCAACTTGAAACCGCGCGTGGTCGTCTTTCACGGTGCACAGCCAGACGAGTACTCAATACGATTGGCCGAGTATGATCGCATTCCCATAATATACTCTGGGTTACCCAGCGTCGAGCGGCTTGTGAAATCCTTGCGAAAACTGTATCGCATTGCGCTCCGCAAGAAACTGGGCAGACCCGTTCGACCGCCGCCACAAGTGAGCGCATAATGGCGTGCGTTGGGTAAATCTTCCACTACTGCTGGCGCTTCGCGTGAGACTGGGAGCTCAGCTGGGCAACGCCCTGACATTTGGGTATCATGAGTCAGATTCGGCTTTGTAGAAAATTTGCGCGCGCGCAGACTTTACGGAAGTCTGTCGTACGTCGCATTTTGGAGGTTAACGATCGCTGAAGTCTGAGTGGGTCTTTCGCAGCTCAGTTTTTAACAGTTGAAAATCTTGTTCCAGTATTTTCTTGTTTTCTTGGTTGTAGAGGGCTGATGCTGGATGGTATGTTGGAAAGATTGTCCGCGGCACGCCAAGAATGGTTGTCTTGCGCGGTTTTCCGCGGACTTGTGTTATGCTGCTGAAGGGCAGCGTTGTTTTTGAGAAAATGTAGGCTGTGGAGTGGCTGCCGAGGGTTACGATGATCTCTGGCTGAACGACTAGTATTTGTCTGTTCAAGTACGGCGTGCAGGTTTCGACTTCCAGTGGTTTGGGCTGACGGTTTCTTGGCGGCCTGCACTTCACGACGTTTGTTATGAATACTTGCTCTCTTGAAAGGCCGATTTGTGACAGGAGTGTGTCGAGGAGTTTGCCCGCCGTCCCCACGAAGGGTTCACCCTTGACGTCTTCTGATCTGCCTGGGGCTTCTCCGATGAGCATTGTTCGAGCTTCAGGGTTTCCAACGCCAGGAACCGCATTCTTGCGAGACCCCCAGAGCGGACACTTCGTGCAAATTCTGACCTCTGACGCCACAACGTTCAGTTCTTTCTTGGACAAGGCAAATCTCTCTTGACATAGGTTCCTCTCAATTTCGGTTCTTATAAACCTCACAGCCATGGAGACGCGAGAACTCTTTTGCTAAATTCAAGAGTCCTGCAAACTCCATTTTTTCATCAAAACCCGAAGTCTATTCTCTTATCAACGTGCGTCAACAGCTGCACCCGTTTACGCAAAGCTTTAAAGACCTGTAACAAACAAGCTAAACTCGCTAGATTGCATGGAGCATCAATGAATGAAAGTTCTGATCGTTTATGACACTGTTTCCCCTTTGAAAGTGACGGCGAACGTCGCCGAAACCATTGGTGCAGTCCTGAAGGAAAAAGGAATTGAGGTTGACTCCTTGTTTGTCAATGATGTTGACAGGGCAACCGTCAAGAACTTCGATTGTCTGATTGTTGGTTCTCCCACGATGTATTTTAGGGCGTCGCGTGGAATGATGCAGTTCCTCAACAGTTTCTCCGATAAGGAGTTTTCGGGAAAGCGGGGAGCTGCTTTTGACACGCAACTTCAAGGTAGGATGAGTGGTAACGGGGCCGAAGGCATAGAAAAGAAACTAAAGAAACTGGGTTTTGAGGTGATCGCGCCTCCGCTCGTCGCCTATGTGGAGGGCAAGATGAATGCAATGCAACTGAAAGCGGGAGAGCTGGAGAAAACCAAGAATTGGGCGCAAGAAGTCGCCAAAGTGCTTTCAGGATAGAACTTGGACGGTCGTGCAGCGCGTGCGCTGTTCTTATACATTGGCCCTCTTTCGACAGTGCACTGTATCATTAGAATCTCGATGAGTATTCTGCAGGGTCGTTAGGCTTTCAATGTTTCAACGGCTTTTTCAGCCCATTGGGAATCCTTCCAGAGCGCTCTGCCCACGGCTACCAGGTCAACCTTTCCTTCTCGAATCAGTTTATCAGCATACTCGGCCTCAGTGACTCCTCCAACACCGATAACGGGAACTTCGACAGCCTTCTTTATCTCATAAGCTTGGGGGATAAAGTAACCTTTGACGTCTCTAAGCTGCTTAGGCTCGCTTCCGCACAAGCCGCCCGATACGTCGATGACGTCGACACCGGCATGCTCAAGCCTCGCAGCAAAAACGGTCGAGTCCTCTATGTGAGTGCCGTTTGCGGCTAAATCATCCGCGCCCAGCCTGTAGAGCAAAAGTCTTCCGCCTACAATTTCCCGAACTTTTTTGACCACCATGAGGGGGAAACGCATCCTGTTATCCAAGGATCCGCCATATTCGTCTGCGCGTTTGTTTAGCAGTGGAGAAAAGAATTGGTTAAGCAGGAAGCCATGCGCGCCGTGAAGTTCAACTCCGTCAAAGCCTGCTTTAACTGCACGGTCGGCAGCCATTGCGAACTCTTCTACCAGGGCTTCAATCTCGCTTTCTGACAGTGCATGAGTTTTTCCAGTCGCGGAAGGACCAACAGGGTTACCCCCTATTAATTTGCTGTTCGCAACGCCTCCTGCATGCGTAATCTGCACGACGACAGGAGTACTTAAGGCGTGAACCTTGCTCGCAAGCTTTTCCAACCCGCTGATCGATTTGTCGTGATAGATTCCCAACTGTTTTGGACTCAACTTTCCAACCGGAGAAACATAAGCATGCTCAACGATCAACAAGCCTAAGGCTGCTGCGCGCCGCACGTAGAAGCTTAGCAGCCTGTTAGTGACGTCGCCTTCAACCGTGGCCCTTCCCGTTTGCATCGGAGGCATAACAATGCGGTTTCTGAGGATCAGGCCTTTCACTTCGAGAGTATCACGAAGCCCCGCCAACTTCTAACACCATGAGGCTAAAGTGTGCAGACTAGTTAAATAATTTGGGAGCGCGTGGTTTAGGATGCTGAGAAGATTAGAGAAGAGAAGCGTTGAGTTTGGACGCGGGTCTTTAATGTGAGAAAAAAAGTTTTTCAGAATTAAGCTTGACGGAGACTGTGTTTTGTGAATGAAGCTCCCAGCGGGCTCTGTTCAGACTCAAAACTCACTCATAGTATCATGTAAACTCACTGTACCGTTGCCCCAGGAAGAATTCAGGATTAACCGGCATAACGATGCGAAGACGCAGTAACGGCTTCAGTCCAGCCTGGGCTCAGAACTGCTAAAACCCTCCAGACTTATCAACCTGCGCACAGGAGCCGAGAAGATGATTGCGGTAAACACCAGCAGACCGCCTCAAACACTCCATGCTACTCCACGTCCCAATTTCAAAAAAGTTCATGCAACACTTTCCCAATTATTTAATTCACCCGCGCGTGCAGCTATAAGAACATGACGCACGAGCTGGAAGTTTGGAATGCATGCAAGAACCAGAAATATGGAGTTGCCCTTTCGTGCGTGGAACGCTGTTGAGGCCAAATCCTAGGACATGCGCTTCAACGCTTCAGAGCCTTTCATTCCAGGTTCCACGCCCGAGTTTCTGGCTTTCGTCGTAGTCGCCTTGACCTGTGCGTTAAGTACATCCTCGAAAGTTTTCACTCCGCTGACCATGGCTGCATTCACGCATAGTTTTTCAGCTGCGTCAATGTTGAGGAAACCGCACATTACGAAGCCTTTGTCCGCTACAATAAGAAGCAGGGGCGGGCTTTCGGGCAAATCAACTCTAAGGCCTGTGAAAGTTTTGTCGTCAACCTTAACAGCGGTGACGTTAATCATTTCCAAACACCTTTTAATCAAAGCTCTTTACATATCCAAGCTTAAATAAAAATCGTTGGAGAGACAACAGCAAGTGCTTACGAGACTGAAGCAGAAAATCCAGCAGATGCTTACGGCTGAGGCCAAAGCGGCTCACAGAATCGGCTTGACGCCCAACATGATAACTGGGATAGGCGGGCTGTTGGCCTTTCTGTGTGCATTCGCTTATGGTGAATGGGGACAGAATTTGGCATGGCGCGCATTTTTTCTTTTGCTCGCCTTTGTTCTGCTCTTGCTTTCGGGTTTTTGCGACGCGTTGGATGGAATAGTCGCGCGCCTTCACGGGCAGACAACAGTTTTCGGCGGGTTCCTAGATTCAGTGCTAGACAGGTACGCTGACGCTGCCGTTTACATCGGCATAATCGTGGGCGGTCTGTGCAATGTTCTGTGGGGCTTAATTGCCATGGCTGGCTCCCTACTCGTGAGTTACAGTCGGGCAAGGGCCGAAGCGGCAGGAATCAAGATGGAATCCGTCGGCCTGGCAGAGAGAGCTGAACGGATGATCGTACTGCTCGGGACAACGCTGATAGCGGTTTTTTGGCAGCCGACGACGGTGATGAACGTCGCAGTCATCTTTTTGGCGATAATCTCAAACCTAACAGTGCTGCAGAGAAGCCTGTACGTCTATGGAAAATCAAAGAAAAAGGAAACTGTCTGAACCTAGTATCTTCTTCCCGGTCGCGTGCGTGTGTGACGCTCATTTTCCGCTCTTACCTTTACGACCCCGCGATGGACCGCGCACGAAACGCAGTAGTACTTCGTGTCTGACGGTACGGCAATGTACGTGCCCTTTTGTCGAAGCTCTTTTGCCAAGGCGTAATCGACGAAAGAAAGTCTCTTTGTAACCTTTTTGGCCTTGTCCCTCGGCACCATGGCTCCGCAGCTGGCGCATTGAACAGAACCGCTGCTGCCCTTGCCGCCTTTGGATCTACCACGGCTCTTACGCTTAAACGGCAACCTAATTACTCCTGAATTATTCTTCAACAAAGAAATGAACATGTGGGTTTATATATCTATTCTAACGCCAGTGCTGTTTGCTTGTTTTTCGTCGAAATCGGATAATGGAGAAAAGAGAATTGAGGCCGCTGTAGTCTGATTCTTCTGTCACCAACTCTGATTTGCCGCACATTTGTGAATGGCATAGACGATTTTTCGCCACAATAAAGAGCGGGCCGAAATTATCTGCTCGCGCGCAGGGGTTCGAATCTTGGGCTGCGTGTTCAACTTTTTGGTTTGGCAGTCCTCAACTTCAGGATGGTTGCAATGTTTGCTTTCGTATCTATCTTCGGGTTGATTTTTCCAGTGCGAGATGTGAAAAGAGTTGTTACTCCCGGTCCGTGGCCAGCTGACACACAGTTCGTGTGCACGACGATGCCGACCGAAATCGCGCCCTGTCTGTATATCCTTCCAAAGGAGTGATCCGCATCGGTTATGGCGACGAGATCGCCGAGCTTCAGGTTGTCAAGTTTGTATTGCTTTCTTGCTCTCTCGTCGAAGAGCTGGATGTCATAATCTCCGGAGTACGTGTTGTCTGAACCTAGTCCTGAACCCATTATGCCAGCCGGAATCACGTGCGTCACGGGTATTTCGAGCTTTTCGCCCTTTATCCTTGGGTTGAGCGCTCCAAGAAATCTTGGGTCCATGTTCATTACGATTATCTCTGGAAAATCTAGGAGTTTCAAGCCAACGCCGAAGGCTTTCACGAGGAACTTGTCGCCGAGCATGAGCTTCTCCATGATCTCTGGCTGGACGTCCACCAGAACATGTTCTATTCCGCCGTGTTTGCCAGTGACAACGCCCTTCGCACCCTTTGCCTCGCCAGTAACAACAATGGCCTCGTTTCCGACGCATGAGAGTACGTTGAACGCGGCATTGGCGCCCTGCCCAAACCGAACGTCATTCTCCTTGTTCTCAACACTCACGCCTGGCTCCACGTGATCAGCCTCCCACCCGCAAGCCAGATCGCCAACTCTGACATTGTAAGTGACGCCGCCCACGCCGGGCAAAACCATAGGGTTGCCTTGTGCTGAAATCCTGTAAACGCCCCTTCCGAAAACTGGGCTAACGGCCTCCCCGACCACAGAAAGCCGAACTAACTTGTCAACATTGGTCCTCAGCATGAACATTCCCTTAAGGAACTGTTTCTATCAATGCGGGAATATAAAAGTTGGCACAGGCATGAAAAAGGGTTTCGGGGGTTCCTAATTCTGCGTTAGCAAGTCTTAAATGACACTGTATCTTTTCACTTGAGTAAAGTTAAAACGTTTCGAAGCAATTGCGTGTGTGGCTGAACAATATGTCTGATCTTGGGTTAAGGCCTAAAATGCTGGTCAAGGATGTCATGAGTAGCCCAGCCATTACTGTGGAGGAAAGCGCGCCCGCGAATTGTGTTGCGGAGCTCATGGACAAGCACGGCGTGGGTTGCGTTATAGTTACGACTAAAGAGGAAAAACCAATCGGCGTTATAACCGAAAGAGACCTTGTCCTGAGAGTGTTGGCCAAGAACATCAAGCCAGATACGCTTAAGGCCGAAGAAGTTATGACATCACCGCTTATCACCATAGAGCCAGATGCGACGATCACGGATACTGCTAGACGGATGAGCAGGTTGAACATAAGAAGACTCGGTGTTGTCTATAAGGGGCGACTCGTCGGCATAATCTCGAGCAAAGACGTTCTCGGTGTCATGCCTGAACTGCTCGAAATAATACAGGAAAAAGCCATGATTGAAGGCGAAAACATGGCTGAGGAGGAGCAGGAAGACCGGGCTCCGCTGGCAGGCTACTGCGACCATTGTGGTGTTTGGTCTGACACTCTGACAGAAGTCAACGGCGAATATCACTGTGAAGACTGCAGGGTTGAGCTGGAAGAAACCGAAGAGTGAGAGGGGCTTGCTTGCGTGTCAAAGAAATCATGGATGGAAAGCATCCGTCCATCTACTTGGATGAGCTTGCTACAAAAGCTCGTGCAATGATACGGGACTTCAACCTTAGAATTCTGCCCGTAACGGATGGGAACAAAAAACTTCTGGGAAAAGTATCCAGACGCGACATTATGGCTATATCGTCGTCGAAGTCTTCGATTCTTGTCAAGGGCATAATGACCCCCGCAAAGCATGTTGCAGCGGTCGACGATGATTTGACGTCAACCGTTAGAACCATGCTCAAAGTGGACGTGTGGTGCGCGCCGGTTGTCATGTCATCTCAAGATAGAACCTACCACGGGGTTTTAGGTCTGGAAGCGTTTATAGAGCAGCAAATTGAAACCAACCCTGAAAAATTCGCTAAAGATGTCTCGGAGATAATGACTGAGAATGTCGTTACGTGTTCGCCGGATGATGAGGTTGAACACATTTGGCGTTTGATGCAGGAGAGGCGTTTTGCAGGCCTTCCAGTGGTTAAGAATGGTAAACTTGTGGGCATCGTTACGCATAAGGATCTGCTGCAGAGCGGCGCCTTTCTGCCGACTTTTGAGTCTCAAAAGATTCGAGGTTCGCCCAAGATCTCTTCTGTGATGAAAACGGAGATCGTGGCCGTGGAGCCTTCGGTAAAGGCCATCAGAGTAGCCAAGGTCATGGTTTCAAAGGACATTGGCAGGGTTCCGGTTAAGGACAAAGATGGCAGGCTCATTGGCATAGTTGACCGCGAAGACATCGTCAGACTGATAGTGAAGTGAGGGAAAGCAGTTGAGCAAAGAAGGTTTCAGGAGGAGAATCAGGGGAAGGGGTCCCGTTGACTTTAAGGTTCATGGCGCGAAGAAGCGCGACGGTGAAATCTTGACCGTGGCGAAGAGTCCGGTTGTCATGGTGGCTCCTACCACGCCGATTTACGATGCCATTCACTTGATGGCTGACAAGGGTTTTCGCCGACTTCCCATCGTCAACGCTGGAACCAAGCATCTGGAAGGGATAGTGACGGCAACGGACGTGGTTGACTATTTGGGCGGAGGCGAGAAGTTTGAAATTGTCCGGCAAAGGTTTGATGGGAACTTTTTCAAGGCGATTAACGAGCCGATAAAACTGGTGATGACGCAGAACGTCGTATCTGTGAAAACGTCTGCGAAAATAAGTGAAGCTATAGGAAAAATGAAGGAGTCAAACCTCGGGGGTCTGCCGGTTGTCGACGAAAAAGACAGCGTGAAAGCGATAATCACTGAAAGGGACATTGCAAACCTTTTCGCTGACAGAACCAGCGGAGTGAAAGTCTCCCAGCTTATGTCGGAGAAGGTGATAACAGCTTTGCCGAAGACGACGATTTTCGAGGCTGAGAAGACGATGGCTACGGAGGGTTTCAGGAGGCTGCCAATCGTGTCGGACGGGAGGGTTGTAGGCATAATTACGGCTATGGATATCATCCGGTTCTTCGGGTGTGGGGAGGCGTTTTCGTATTTACGGTCCGGAACGATAATCCAAGTTTTGAATAATCCTGCTTTGGAGATAGCTTCGAAAACCGTGACGACGATCGAGCCGGACGTGGATGTGGGACAGGCGGCTAAGATCATGCAGGAGAAGAACATCGGCGCCATGCCTGTCGTGAAGAATGAGAAGCTTGTCGGCATGATAACGGAAAGAGACTTCTTCAAAATAATTGAATAAAACATCCCAGAATCGCGTGCATAATGTTCCTAAACTAGATTTCTGACCGATACAGCGCGATGGGTTTTTTTGAGTTTGCTCATAGGAGGATGCGGGCTCTAGTGTGCGCCAACGGCCTCCCCCCTCGGTCGACGATATGATCCAAATATGATTTCGAAGAAAACGTGCATTTGTCCCATTCTTTCAACCTCTCTCTCAATTTCACCTAGCTACGATGTCGCGGATGTGTGAAAGCAAAACAGCAAACTCGTGCGTCGAGCATTCAATTTGATTCTGCCTCGTTCAAGCAACCACTTTAGAAAGAGACTGTGCGCTCTCACAGCCACCGGCGTTCCTAGGATCCGTTGCTTCTTCGTGTGCTGATAAGGCAAACTTTTAACGTATTGTAATGATGTTGATAAAGCAAGAAAGGCGGTGTCAATTTGATCGTTGACATGGTTTTGGTCAATGCAAAGGCCTACATGAACAAGGCGATAGTAGATTGTAGCCTGGCAATTGAAGATGGCAAGATTCTCAAAATAGGCAGGGAAACTAACATGCCAAATTCAGACGCCAGATTAGATTTGAAGAGTTTCCTCTTGTTACCTGGTTTGATAGATGCTCACGTGCATCTTCGAGATGAAGGCAAGGCCTATAAAGAGGATTTTCACACCGGCACAGCGGCGGCATCCGCCGGTGGAATGACAACCGTTCTCGACATGCCCAACAACAATCCAGTGACCATGAGTGTTGAAACTCTGAGAAACAGAATTGGACTTGCTGAGAGGAAAATTTTGGTGAACGTCGGATTTTATTCTGAATTTCCGAGAGACGTTTCGGAAATCCTAACGCTGTCAAGAATGGGTGCAGTCGGCTTCAAACTTTACATGGCTGAACAAGTCGGTGGGCTGGACATTCACAACGACCAGGCTATTACGGAAGCGTTCAAAGTTGCGGGCAACTCAGGGATCGTAACAGCAAGTCACGCTGAAGACGAGCAGATTTTGAAAAGAAACGAATCCAAGTTCAAGATAATCGGTCGAAACGACATGAACGCTTTCTTGATGGCGCATTCTGAAGATGTCGAAGTGAAGGCTATCGAACGTTTGTTAAACCTCATAAGGCAAACTGGGACGCATTTGCATTTTTGTCACGTTAGCACAGAAGCAGGAATGATGAAAATAATCGAGGCCAAGAAGTCCGGGCTGAAGGTAACCTGTGAAGTAACGCCTCATCATCTCCTACTGGCCGTTAAGGAGTTGAAACGGGTTGGAAATTTGGGCGTGACTATGCCGCCTTTACGTGATAGGCGTGACGTTGACGGTTTGTGGGAGGCTGTCAAAGACGGCTGGGTTGACGTGATAGGATCTGATCATGCACCGCACACTCTGAAGGAAAAGGAAGCAGAGTCTGTTTGGGACGTCAAAGTTGGAATACCAGGCTTAGAGACGACGCTTCCGCTTCTTCTCACCGAGGTTAAGCGTGGTCGAATGTCAATCGGCGACGTGGTTAGACTCATGTCCGAAAAACCAGCGGATATCTTCGAACTGAAAGGCAAGGGCCGGTTGAAAGAAGGAAACGATGCTGACCTCACAGTTGTCGATCTCAACAGGAAATACAAGATTGAAGCGTCAAAGTTCCATTCAAAAGCAAGGTTCTCACCCTTCGAAGGCCGCGAGGTTCAGGGGCAACCGGTCAAGACCATCGTTGCTGGTCGACTGATCATGGAAGACGGCGAGATCGTGGCGAAACCTGGAAGCGGAAGAGTAATCCGGAGAGAGTGACCTCTTGAAGTTTGTCATCGACGGGATGCTAGGCAAACTGGCTCGCTGGCTTCGAATGATGGGACACGACGTAGAATACTCGAACAGCATGGATGATTCTATGCTGTTGACAATCGCCAAGAAAGAGCATAGAATTCTGCTCACAAGAGATTTCGCACTCTACCAACATGCCGTTGCCAGAGAAATCGAAGCATTCTACGTTGAAGGACAAACCGAACAGGAGAAACTGGCCGAGCTCGCCGCCAGGTTCGGCATCAACCTTAAAATAGACATGGCAACGTCCAGATGCCCTAAGTGCAACACCCCGGTCAATCCCGTTCCAATAGAAAAAGTCGCAGACCGAGTTGAGAAAAACACTCTTGAACATAACACCAATTTCTGGGAATGTCCCAATTGCGGTCAAGTTTACTGGCAAGGCGCGCACTGGACGAAAATCAGAGAAACCCTGGAGATTTCATCGAATCTGCAGAAACTAAAAAAGGAGAGCGTTTAGCTCCCCGCAAGAAGCCATTTCAATGGAATGTCTTGAAAGCTGCCGTCTGGCAATGTCCTTCTAACGGTCATGGGCAGTATGTCGGCTGCGAACTCTTTCAACGCTATTTGTATAGGTCCTGTAAAGCCTTCCGACACTTCGACAAGTATGGGGGCTCCCATGGATATCTGAAGGGCTCTAGCCCCTACTATCCTTGCCTTTTCGAACCGGGTGATTTTTGGCGGTCCAATCGTGATTTTCTGTTTCTCTGACGTAGTTCTAGTACTCCCCCATGCCAGGGTAACCGCCGCCCATCCCGCCTGGGCCTCCGCCCCCTGGGGGTCCTGGAGGAGTTCTCATCTTTCCAGAAGCTATCACATCGTCGATTTTTAGAAGCATCGTCGAGGCTTCAGTTGCCGATTTGATTATCTGTTTCTTGACGGAAATCGGTTCTATAACTCCGGCCTTGCTCATGTCCTGTGTTTTTCCAGTGTTAACTTCTATTCCTGCCCACACTTCGCCTTTCTCGTGTCTTGACCTCAGATCCGAGAGTATGTCAATCGGGTCGAGGCCAGCGTTTTCTGTCAGCGTCGTCGGGATCGCTTCAAGGGCCTCTGCAAAAGCGACTACTGCAAGCTGCTCCCTTCCGGGAAGCGTCTCAGCATACTTCTTCAGTCCGCGAGAAACTTCCAGTTCAGGCGAGCCGCCACCGGCAAGTACTTTGGGTTCCTGAACTATGTCTCTGACAACGCATAGAGCGTCGTGCAATGATCTTTCAGCTTCGTCTACTATGCGTTGTGTTCCACCTCTGATAAGAATCGTGACGGCCTTCGGGTGCTTGCAGCCTTCTATGAAAGTCATCTTGTCGTCGCCTATCTTGCGTTCTTCCACCAGAGCCGCATAACCCAAATCTTCCGAAGTCATGGAATCCAAGTTAGAAACTATTTTTCCTCCAGTGGCCTTTGCAAGTTTCTCCATGTCCGACTTCTTGTTTCGTCTAACTGCAAGTATTCCTTTTCTCGCCATGAAGTGCTGGGCCATGTCGTCGATACCTTTCTCCGTGAGAACGACGTTTGCGCCTGTCTTGACAACCTTGTCAACCATATCGCGCAGCATATCTTCTTCCTGTTTTATGAACGCCTCCATCTGCTCAGGGCTTTCGATGTTGATTTTAGCGTCGAACTCGGTCTTTTCAATCTCAAGCACCGCGTCCAGCAAGAGAATTTTTGCTTTCTCCACGCGTTTAGGCATTCCAGAATGCGCGACGTCCTTGTCCAACACTATGCCCTGGATCAGCTTCGTGTCCTTCACGGATTCGCCGGGTTTCTTCTCAACCTTCACATCGTCCACGTCTGCCTTGTACTTCTCGCCTTCCTTCTCTGCAACCGCAAGAATCGATTTTACAGCCAAGTCCGCAAGGTATTCCTTGTGTTCGGCGACCAGTTTGCTGGCCATCGATGTCATTGCGGCTTTCTTCAAGTAATCCTGAGAGTTCAGGTCTACAGGTATCGCGATTTTTTCCAAGATTTCCAGTGCCTTTTCTGCGGCTTTTCTGTATCCGTCGATTATAATCGTTGGATGAACGTTCTTCTCAATCAGTTCCTGAGCCTTGTTGAGAAGCTCACCAGATATTATCACGGCTGTTGTCGTTCCGTCTCCAGCTTCGTTGTCCTGTGTTTTGGCAACTTCCACCATCATCTTCGCTGCTGGATGCTGAATGTCCATCTCATCCAAGATTGTGCGGCCGTCACTCGTAATCGTGACGTCGCCGAAACTGTCAACGAGCATCTTATCCATGCCCTTAGGGCCGAGGGAACTCTTGACCGCCTCAGCTACTATCTTTGCTGCTTCGATGTTTGTGTTTTGCGCCTCTTTACCTCTTGAACGGCTTGAACCTTCCTTCAGCACTAAAACTGGAACACCGCCAGCTGATTGTTGCGATGACAAATCATAACCTCCTTAATGCGTCACAAACAGAAACAGCTTCACCATATAAGTTTTTCTAAAATATTCGGCCGAAAGCAAGACTTTTGACCATCAGCCCTTGAGACTCGAAATCAAACTGGCTTAACCGTCGTTTTCAAACCGTTGCCAGTCAAAACTATCACAACTTTGTTCTCTTTTGATATCACGTTAGTCCTGAGTTGTTTTTTGTAACCTGCGAAGGCAACGGCCGAGCTAGGTTCAACAAAGAAGCCGCTCCTCGCAAGTTCTAGGAATGCTTCAATTATTTCATCCTCTCCAACCATTACTGCATCGCCCTTAACCTCTTTCAACCTATTGACCATCATATCTAACAGAGGAGGTTTGACGCTCACGAGAGCATCAGCAATGGACGTAACAGTTTCTGGCGGATTGTACTTTAAGCCCTTGAATAGATGATAAAGTGGTGAGACCTGCTGTGTCTGGCATGCTACGATATTTGGAAGGGAGTCTATACCCCCAGAATCTGACAAATGTTTGAAGCCGCTTATCAGGCCCAGAAGCAATGTTCCTGCGGAGACTGGAAGGTAAATGCGTTCTGGAACACTCCATCCGAACTGTTCAAGCAATTCGTAGGCAAGACTTCTCATTCCGTCTCTGAACAGCGGGTGAAGTATATGGCCTACATAGAATTTTCGCTTCTCCATTTTTTGTGCTTCCTCAGTAACTCGAGCGCGGCCGCCTGAAACTTTGGTTACTTGTGCCCCGTAAAACTGAATTTGATTAAACTTCGGGCCTGCAACGCTTTCTGGAACGTAGATCCTGGCGTTCAGCCCTGCGCGTGCAGCATAGGCCGCCATCGAAGCTCCAGCGTTGCCCGAAGAATCTTCAGAAATGTAACCCCCGGCCTCCCTTATCAGTTCGTGCAAAGCTGAAAACAGAACTGTTGAGCCTCTGTCCTTGAAAGAGCCTGTGGGATTCGCACTCTCAAGTTTGACATAAACATTGTCCGAGAACCTTACCAGCGGAGTCCAGCCTTCAGAAAGGGTGATTTTCTCCCTCTCTTGAGCATATGGGAAGAACTGCTCGTATCTCCACAGACTGTAATTACCTGTGCGTATCTTATCAGGTTCAAAATTAAAATCCAGTTTTACGTCTAATGGCTCGCTGCATGACGGACACTTGAACGCAAGCAAGCTGGATGGAGACTTATTACAAACTGAACATCTGATTTCATACTTCATAGAGACGCACTTAACCCTCTTCGCATTTGACTGATGCTTGTACAAGTAGCCCGTGCAATACAAAAAGATGGCGGAGGATGGAAAGAATGGTGAGTGTAAGCAGAACAAGGCATTATTCGAATCCGCTAAACTAATTTATATTAATCGATAATTTAACATGGTCGAGGAACCGCCATGGCTCTGGACGAAGACTACCTGAAACTGCTCTTACATATTGGCACCTTCACAAAGGAAGCAACTGGAATCAGCATCGTCGATGCGTATTTTGGACCAAAAAAATTCTTGCCCAGAAAAACGGAACAGGTTCTCTCTTCTGAGAAGCTAATATTGAACTTAGAGACGCTGATTGATCGAGACAAAGAGATAGACGACAAACTAAGGAGAATCGTCATACTAACTGACCTCCAATCCATGAAAATCGTCGTAAGATGGCTTTCGGGAGACACCATTCCGTACCCGCAGCTAGTGAAAGGGATTTTCGGAATAACTCCTTCGAAATTCAGCCAAAATGAGATTCGAAAGGCGCAAGAGCGAGTTGAAGCTGCTAGCACGGGTCTCCCGGGCTCAGATGTTTCCGAAAAAATTTCTAGATGGAGGGAAGAGAGCAAAGTCTCAGGGAAGGCACTGAAAAAAATGATGGTGACAGAAGTTGTTCGTCGCACTAAAGAAATCGAAGAGTTGTTTGAGAAAAAAGTGTTCACCAATATTTCTTTAAGAGTTAAGAACAAAGGAGTTGTTTACAGAGCCGTCAGCGGCGAACCGTGGGGCGCGTACAATTACTATCAAGGAGACTACACGAGCGTTAACGCGGTAAACTTGGACCGAACTTTCAACAAATATAGATTTATCGGCATGCTCTGCCACGAATACGAGCATCACATCGCCAACGTTTTTACCGAACACTACTACCGCGAGACCAAGGCGCTCGACATGTGCGTTGCACTACTGCACACGAAACGCAGCATCATCAATGAAGGGACAGCCGACTGCGCGAGAGAATTCCTGAATCTAATGCCAACTGAATGCGGCGAATTGTTGGAGTCGCTCGGCACCCTACAAAGCATGATAGGATTGAACGTTGCCTACATGCTAAACGTGGAGAGCATCGATATTGAGAAGGCTGCAGAATACGTCTCCTCGGAAGGTTTCATTCCAATCGAGGACGCTAAACAGTCTCTCAATTTCAGCAGACCAGTCAATCCCAACGGGAAACCTAACCTGTTCAAACCCTACGTCTACACATATTACTTCGGAAGAAGAGACTACGTGCTACCCACTTTCAAGAAAGCTGAACGAAAAGGCAAACTAAACGAATTCTTCAGAACCTTGTATCTGAACCCCTATTCTCGTTCATCAGCAACATGGAAAGCTGCTTTTTCAAAAATCTAGGGAACGCACTCGCAAGAATGCTTTCAGATGTCGCAATGTCGTTGTCTTCTTTGCGAGTCCTTCTTCGAGAATTTTCGTTCTCTAATGGTCTAGTTCTAAGCCTTTCTGGAAAGCCTTGATGTTGTTTTCGATGGTTTCTTTCGAGACGTTTTCTCTTATTGTTTTTTCCATCGCTTCTCTGCTCACTAGGTGAGTTAGTTTTGTGAAGGCACCTAACATGATCATGTTTGCGTAGAATGCTTCTCCGAATTCTTTTTTTGCAGTTTCCGTGATTGGAATCTTGTAGACTTGAGCTTTTGTTTCAGGAAATTCTGTTACGTTGGTGCTATCAACTATGAGCATTCCGTCTTCTTTCATATCCCTGATTAATGTGTTGAGTGATTCTTGATTCATCGCCACGAGTATGTCGCACTTCCTGACGGCGGGGAAGCCTATTTTGCTGTCTGATATGATGACTTCGCTCTTGGCCATGCTTCCTCTGGCCTCGGCTCCGTATGCTTGTGTCTGCAGAGCGTTTCTTCCTTCCAGAACTGCCGCTTTTCCAAGTATCTGTGCAGCTAGGACCACGCCCTGTCCACCGCTTCCGCCGAATCTTATTTCAGTCTTGTTCACCACTTGTCTTTGCCTCCTTGATTATTGCGTAAACTGTCTCCACGAGTGTCGGACGCTTTCTCTTAACAAATTCTCCCACAACGATTTTCGATTCAAGTTCTTCTTCGCTCATTTTCTCAGCTTGCTGTACCCCAACAGCGTTTTCTCTGAAATACTTCAGCATCCCTCCTACGTCCTTGAAGCCGGCTCTTCTGCCGTACGCTGTAAAACATTGGGTTACAACTTCTATGAACTTGAAGCCGGGCATCTGTAGCGCGGTTTTCATCGATTCCTTCAGTTCTTTCAGATGTGCGGTAGTCCAACGTGCAGAATATGCTGCTCCAGCGGCGACGGCGAGTCTTGCGGCGTCCAGTGGATGTTCAAAGCTTCCATATGGAGTGGTTGTTGTCTGGGTCTTGAAGGGTGTTGTGGGTGCTACTTGCCCCCCTGTCATTCCGTAAACCATGTTGTTGCCCATAACGACCAGTATGTCTGTGTTGCGTCTTGCAGCGTGTACGAAGTGGCTAAGACCGATCCCAACGATGTCTCCGTCCCCGCCGAACACGACCACGCTCAGGTCTGGGCGCACGAGTTTAATGCTGGTCGCAACCGGTATACTTCGGCCGTGAAGAGTGTGAACTGAATCGGCGAAAAAATACGGTGAAGGAATCCACGAAGAACAGCCTATTCCGCTGGCGAAACAGAATCCGTTCAAGTTTTCATGGCCGAGCTCGTGCACAGCCTTTAGGAAGGTGGCGCCTAATGAAAACAACCCACAGCCTGGACAGAACGGTAACTTCAAATCCCTCATGTACTTTCGAGACGAATACTCCCCGGACACTTCATTTTCCCCCTTCAACGATTTTGTTGAACACTTCCTCAGGCGTGATGAGCTCGCCCCCTCCTATCTTATTCAACTTCACAATTTCTGTTTTGCATGCGACTCTCTGAACTTCTCTGGCAACCTGTCCCAGATTCATCTCAGGAACGATAATTCTCTCAGCAGATTTGGCTAGCCTTCGGACGGCTTTCTCTGGGAAAGGCCATACCGTCTTCAGGCGAACGTAACCCGTCTTGGTTCCCAACGCTTCTGCCATTTCAACCGCCTCGTAGACCGCACGGGACGTGCAGCCGAAAGATACTACACCTACCCTACAGTCGTCAATGTTGTGGCTCTCCACCTCGGCGATGTCGTCCGCGTGACCATCTATCTTGGCATTGAGGCTTTCAAGCATTCTTCTGTGCACCGCTGCGTCCTGCGTGAATCGGACTCCACGTTCATCGTGTGTTGAAGCCGTCACAGCAACGTTGAAGCCTTCGCCGACGGCCGGCATTGGCGCAACTTCTTTCATGCCAAAAAACTCGGTTTCTCCCGTCTTTGGTTTCTTGCGGTTAACTATCTCTATGCTCTCAGGTGGCGGAACCGCTATTTGCTCTCTGACATGGGCTATAGTCTCGTCTGCCAGAAGAACGACTGGCGTACGATATTTTTCGGCGAGGTTGAATGCTCTAATTGTGAGGTCAAACATTTCCTGAACCGAGTTTGGAGATAACGCAATGGCCGCGTAGTCACCGTGCGTTCCCCAGCGAGTCTGCATAACGTCTCCCTGTGCGCATTTGGTTGCTTGTCCCGTGCCAGGCCCCACTCTTTGAACGTCAACTATTACGCAGGGTGTTTCAGTCATGAATCCCCAGCCTATGGTTTCCTGCATTAGGCTGAAACCGGGTCCCGAAGTGGCCGTCATGGCCTTCTTTCCCGCCCAGCTCGCACCCATAACCGCGCCTATAGAAGCCAGCTCGTCTTCCATCTGCATAAATATTCCATCAACCTTTGGCAGGCGTTCTGAAAGACCTTCAGGTATCTCGTTCGAAGGCGATATCGGGTAACCCGCGAAGAATCGGCAACCCGCAATTATCGCCGCTTCAACGCAAGCTTCGTTTCCTGACCAAAAGTAAGTTGTCGTTTTTTTCGTTTTCATCTTTTCACTTTTCTCCCTGTTCATTTTCCACTAAGCGCATGCATGCGCTAGAGTACTAGTTTCTCGGGTTCCACATATCTTTTTTCGAGGCCCAGGTCACTGACTTTGAACTTCTTGTGACCGTAAAAACTCGCATACTCTTTTTCACTGTACAAAGCCTCAGCGATTCTTCCAATCGCGTCTGCTTTTGTGATTCCGCTTCCACTGGCACCACCCACCACCATCAAATCATTTTGTTCAAAAATCACAGGGTGTCCATCAAGGGTGTTGATCTCGTACAATCCTGCAAAAGCTGAAGACGCGCGAACATCCCTAAACTGTGGAAAATACTTCGTCAAAACTTGATAGATGCCATATTCATAGAAATTTTTCTCCGCTTGCGGGTCTTCCTCAAGTTTAAAGGCCCTTGGGAAATCGTCAGCGTAGCCAACCCAATAGGTTCCTTCTTTGGAAAATGGACGAATGTACACTCTGAAACTTGGTAGAATGGTGAAAGGTAAACAGCCAAGTGAATTGAACCCTTTGGTGAACAGCAGCTTCTGCAAGTCACTGCTCTTGGCCTCAATGGCGAAGAACTGTCTTTTCTTCGGTTTGATGTAGCACTCAACGCCCACCGGATCTAATAATCGTGAAATCCAAGCACCAGCCGCCAAGACTGTCTTTTTCGCCCTGATGACGCCTTTATTAGTGCTCACCCCTGCGGCTCTTGCGGTCTGCCAAAAATAGGGTTCGCCCGAAATGCCCCAAGGTTGGAGAGGTTCAGCAATCAAACTCTTGGCCTCTACATTGTATTGGATTTTTCCGCCGAGTCTCAGGAACTCGGTTTCGTAGAAGTTGATCAAAGAGCTGACATCGTTTATGACGCCTGCTTTGGGAATCAGGATGCCTCCGAAAATATCCTCCAAACCCATAGATTGTGCTTCTTCGTCTTTCTCCAAGTTTGTTCGTACGCACAATCTCCTGGTCAGTTCTTTGCAGTCGTACTCGGTGTATTTCAAATCGCTCTTGAGTGCTAAATCCTTGAAAACGGTAGAAGTTTCGTCGTAGTCCTTTTCGGTCAGGAGCCAGAGGTAGCCGAGCCATTGCAGCTTAATATCCACGCCCAAATCTTGCTCCAAATGCCTATAGAATTCAAGGGAAGAATCGGCAAGAGCGTAATTCGTCTGGGACGAGAATATGCAGCGAAAGGCGGCCGCGCTCCGAGCTGTGTTCCCCTGACCTGCTGAGCCTAATTTGTCTATGACCAAAATGGCTGCGTCAGGATGCACGGTTTTGACATGGTACGCGGTCGATAAACCAAGAATTCCGCCCCCCACAATAACTACGTCGTAATCGGCCATTAGTCTTCACAGCGTCAACCTCAACGCCGATTGAAAGTCGTATAAATGTTTTGTGTGAAGGTCGATTCTAATTGTGACTCGGCTTTGTAGCCAGGTCCTGTTCTGATGAGCAAGAAACCGATATTTCAGCGACAGATGCGTGTCGTTTTGAGAAACAAGAAAAAGTTAAGTGCGAATTGCCACGCCTTAGATTTGAGGTTTCCCCAATGGTCTTGTTCCTCAGTAGAGCCGATGTCGAGTCATTGGTTACGATGAGGGAAGCTATCCAAGTCGTAGAAGCGGCCTTTCTCGAGCAACATGAAGGAAATGTGGCATGTCCCAAGCGATCGATCATAAGCGTTGACGAACACGAAGGCTTCGCTTATTATATGCCCGCCTACCTCAGCAAGACGGGGTCGTTAGCAATCAAGATAGTCACTCAATTCGAGAGAAACTTGAAGCAAGGTTTGCCCACGATATTAGCTTCAATTCTCCTAAACGATCCAGAAACGGGCAGACCTCTCGCCCTCATGGATGCCACGTACCTGACCGCCACGAGAACAGGAGCCGCAAGCGCCGTTGCGACGGAATATCTTGCTCGAAAGAGTTCTCATGTTGTTGGCGTCTTGGGCACGGGTGGCCAGGCTAGAGCTCAGGTTCGGGGATTGCGGGAGGTTCTCAAAAACCTGACAAGAATAAAGGTGTATGACATTCTGCCCAAGAGGGCTGGTGAATTCGCAGACGGTATCTCGCGAGAACTGAGTTTAACTGTGGAACCTGTGGAAACCAGCAGGCAATGCGTGGAAAACTCTGACTTAATAGTTCTGGCCACTACGTCGAGGGTTCCAGTGTTGGACGGAGACTGGATATCAGCCGGGACCCATATAAACTCCATAGGAGTGGTCGGCCCTGAAGGAAGAGAACTGGATGACAAAACAATCAAGAGGGCAAAAATCGTCGTCGACACATTAGAGGGCGCACTTGCCGAGACTGGGGACCTCGCCATCCCGATGAAGAACGGAATAATCTCAAAGGATGGCATATACGCGGAACTTCATGAGATAGTGGGCGGAGAAAAGCCTGGACGAACGTCTCAAACCGAAACGACGTGCTGGAAAGCCGTGGGCTTAGCCCTTGAGGATGCTGCCGTGGCAAAGATGGTGTATGACAAGGCAAAAGAAGAGGGAATCGGAAAACAAATGGAGATTTGAACGTTCCACAAAATGGGTCCTAGCTGTTTTTGCTTCTCGCCTAGAACGATTTGTGTTCTGTTCTCTTGATGATTTCGTTCTGGAGTTCGGTGCTCAAGTCGACGAAGTAGTCGCTGTAACCTGCAACCCTCACTAGGAGGTCTGTGTATTTTTCGGGGTGTTTCTGTGCATCTCGCAGGGTCTCTGCGTTTATGACGTTAAACTGGATATGGTGTCCGTCAAGCTTGAAGTACGTGCGTATGAGATGGCCGAGCTTGTCTCTTCCCTGCTCGTCTTCGAGCAGTTCGGGCGCGAATTTCTGGTTGAGAAGGGTTCCGCCTGTTCTGATGTGATCTATCTTTGAAACGGATTTTATCACTGCTGTCGGGCCTTTTCTGTCGGCTCCTTGGACGGGTGAAACGCCCTCGGAGACGGGTTCTCCTGATTTTCTTCCGTCAGGTGTTGCGCCTAGAACTTTTCCGAAGTAGATGTGAACCGTCGTCGGCAGGAGATTTATTCTGTGGTAGCCTCCCTTGGTGTTGGGTCTTCCTTCCACTGCGCAATAGTAAATCTCAAACACGGTTCTCATGATGTCGTCTGCGTAATCGTCGTCGTTGCCGTACTTGGGGGTCTTGTTCAGGAGCTGTTGGCGAAGGTTCTCATGCTCTTCAAAGTTGGCGTGTAGAGCCTTGAGCAGTTCTTTCATCTTGACGTTTTTCTCGTCAAAGACTTGGTGTTTAATTGCCGTGAGAGAATCAGTTATCGTTCCGAGACCTACGCCTTGGATGTAATTCGTGTTGTACTTGGCGCCGCCGTCGCTGTAGTCTTTTCCTTTCTTTATGCAATCGCTTATTAGTAGTGACAAGAAGGGGGTGGGTAGATGTTCGGCGTAGAGTCTTTCAATTATGTTGTTACCCCTGATTTTGACGTCCACAAAATAGTTTAACTGCTTCTCAAATGCGGTGATGAGGTCATTGAAGGAACTGAATTCTGAAGGATCTCCGGTTTCAAGGCCTATTTTTTTCTTTGTCCTCGGGTCTATGCCGTTGTTCAAAGTGATTTCCAATATCTTGCTGAGGTTGAAGTATCCCGTGAGAATGTAGCTTTCTTTTCCGAACGCCCCTGTTTCAACGCATCCGCTCGCTCCTCCGTTTCTCGCGTCCTCTATCGATTTTCCCTGTCGCAGGAGTTCTTGAATTATTGCGTCTGTGTTGAAGACGGAGGGTTGTCCGAACCCTTCTTTTATGACCTCAACGGTCTTCTTCACAAAACTATCCGGAGTTTTCTTGCTAATTTGGACCATGGAGCTAGGCTGGATCAACCTCATTTCCTCAACAACATCCAGTATCAGGTACGAGAGCTCGTTGACGCCGTCTGAGCCGTCGGCTTTCACGCCGCCAGCGTTTATGAGGGCAAAATCGTTGTAGGTACTGCTCTCTTCTGCTGTAACGCCGACCTTAGGTGGCGCGGGTTGATTGTTGAATTTTATCCAGAACAGTTCCAGTAGTTCTTTGGCTTTTTCCTTCGTTAAAGTGTTCTGCTCCAAACCTCTTTTATAGAACGGATACAGGTGCTGATCAAGCCTGCCGGGGTTGAATGAATCCCATGGGTTGAGTTCCGAGATTACTCCTAAATGGACAAACCAGTAGCACTGCAGAGCCTCCCAAAAGTCGCGAGGTGCGTTAGCGGGAACGTGAGAGCAGACATCTGCTATCTTTTCGAGCTCTTTTCTTCTTGTCGAGTTTTTTTCTTTCTTTGCCATCTCTCTGGCTTTTTCAGCATGTCGCTCTGCGTAGCATATCAACGCGCCGGCAGCGATTTGCATGGCTTTGAGTTCTTCCATCTTTTTGAGAGCTTCGGGATCATTTAGAAAATCGAGACTTTGTATGCTCTTCTTGATATTCTCAATGAAGTCAAGCATGCCTTTCGAGTAGATTTTGTCGTCGAGAACCGTGTGGCCTGGGGCTCTCTGTTCCAGAAACTCTGTGAACACGCCGGCCTCGTAGGCGGCTTTCCATTCTTTGGACATTTGATCAAAAATCATTTCCCGTATTGATTTGTCCTTCCAGAAAGGTATGATCTTGTTTTCGTATGCTCTCCTCGTTTCTCTATCCACCGCAAACGGTGTTTTCTTCCGCGAATTCAGAATTTCGAGGTCTTGGAGGCTGTGGCAGCATATCTCTGGGTAGGTGGGAACGGCTTTCGGAGCGGGTCCTCTCTCGCCGACGATTAGTTCACCTTCATCAATGGATATCTGCTTGTTTTCAAGCAAGTATTTCAGGGCGAGGGCTCTTTTCACGGGTGTGGATGCTGACTGGCTGGCCTCTCCGCCCGCGTAGAATTCCGTTATTAGGACGGCTCTTTCCGGTGTGATGTATGGTTTAGTGCTGACGCTACGTTCTCGGAGTTTTCTAACTCTTTCTTTCATGTTACCCTCCTCCTATTCTCACGTCTGACCCAAGTGTGATAAGTTTTTCTTTTATCATTTGCATTTCTTCATCTGAAGGAGATTGTAGATCCTCGAGTCTGCAAGTCTTGTCTAGGCTTCTGTACTTTTCAATCCCCGCTCTGTGATAAGGAAGTAGACAGATCTGCCTCACTCCACTTGACAGTGCAAACTCGCCTGTTCTTGCGACGTTTTCGGCGTTGTCATTGACGCCAGGGATGACGGGGAAGCGAACTGAAATGATGCTTCCATTCTCCGCCAACCTCTTGAAATTCTGAACGATGAGTATGTTTGACACTCCTGTGTACTTTCTATGCGTCCGGTCGTCCATGCTCTTGAGGTCATAAAGAAAAAGATCAACCTTGTCCTTTATTCTCTCCATCGTTTCCCATGATGCGTATCCACACGTGTCCAACGTCGTGCGAATGTTTCTCTCCTTGCAACCTTCGAGCAGAGCTTCTAGGAAATCGGGTTGCATGAGTGGCTCTCCACCCGAGAAGGTGACGCCTCCGCCTGACTCATCGTAAAAGATAACGTCCTTCTCTATTTCCTTCAGCAGCTCGTCGACTCCTACTGCTCTGCCGACCTGCACGAGAGCATCACTTGGACAGGCATAGGCGCATTTTCCGCATGAATTGCAGAGTTTCCTGTTTATAGACACGTACTGAGCGCCTTTCGAGATTGCACTCTTCGGACAGCTTTCGACACATTCGCCGGAGCCTTTGCATCTGTTCCGTTTGTACATTAACTCGGGTTTCGGATTTTGACTCTCGGGGTTGTGGCACCACAAGCAGCGTAGGGGGCATCCCTTGAAGAATACGGTCGTACGTATGCCTGGTCCATCGTCCGTGGCATACCTTTTGATATCGAAAATAAGACCTTTTTGGATGGTATTCTCCACCTTTTCCAGAACGCTTATTAGTTAAGACTAGCCCGAGACCTAAAAACATTGTGCGCTAATTTTTGCGTTTCATTCGTTGCTTGCTTTAATATGTGGTGTGCATCAACTGTGTCTTAGTACTTCAATCAGGCCCAGATCGCCGTCAACCCTTACCGAATGGTGTCTAATCGCTTCTGCCGGGTCTAGCTCGGGCCTGTGAACAATCGGAATTTTCATACCATAAAATCTCTCTGCCAACAATGCGCCAACAGCTATTATCGGCTCAGTTTCCAGATTAATTATCGCGGCAGGAGCCTTTTTGCATCTTGAAGTCTCAAGAAGCGTGGCGGCGCTCGTGCTTGAACCAATTCCGTATGGAAAGAAGAAAACCCTGCCAGAAACACATTGCCCATAAAGTTCATGTCTTCTATTCACGATACGACCAGTCTTGGGATCCAACGAGTCGTACAGACATATCGGCTGGTTAGTAACTAGAGCTTCTCCTTTCGACGCACCTCCCGACACAGGGACGCATCTTATCACTGTTTTTTTCACGGAGGTCCTCCTCTGGGCTTTGCTCCAACCGCAACGTCGACGCACGTTTCCATATTGCCCAATGTGACGTTTGTGAACTTGCCCAGAGATGTCCAGGCCATTTTCACAGAATCAGTCATCACGGTTCTAGCTTTGGAGGGGATGAAGTTCCAGCACGTGTCAGCAATCACTCTGCCACCCGCCGACTCGATTGTCTCAATTGCTCCCATTTCCTCTGCCAACGTTTTTGCGGCTCTGCTCGAAAAAACTAGGAACCTTGCGCTCTCTTCCACTTTTTTGTTCTTAATAAGACGCGCGATCTTTACAAGCTCCTGAACGGAGCAGTGCGGACATCCGATGCAGATGACTTCAGGCGGCACGTCGTTGACAGTGCTCAGCTTCTGTCTTGTTTTTTCAAGGTCACCGGCTTCAATGTCTATTTCTTCTTCAGGTTTCGAACCGTGAAAAGCCTCTGGCACTGTCTTTGCCTCGGGCGTGATTCCGCATAGGTGGCAAAGGGCTACTGAACCGCCAACTGCGGCAGCCGCACAGAACGATTTCAGCTGGTCAAATGTCGCTTTTTCTGGCATTCCTGAAACCACCGGCACTCTTGCCTTGGCCATGGATCCGATCAGGAAACCTAGGACGCCATAATCTGAAGAGTCGAAGGCATCCGAGTCGAGTCTGTTAGCTTCGAAAAGGATTTGTCCCCGCCTGTTCTCGTCTAGATACAGTCCGAATCTTGGGTATTTTCCAGCAATTGCAGCACAGACATCTGCAAGATCTCCCAATCTTTCAGTTCTTGCCCCGATAACTGTGTTTGCAAAACTGACGGCGTTTGATTCTCCCCACGCTACTTTCTGGCCAAACCTAAGATAGGCGCCGTATTGATACGGGGCACAAGTCCATGTTGGTGTTCCTCCCATACTCAGCAAGGCCTTTGCAAGCCTCAACTGTTTCTTTGAGACCTCAGGAGCTATCTTCAGCTCTTGCCACATGTCAAAGTCTATGGAAGACGGGTTAAGCGTCGCAGGAACCCGAAAACGTCCCCCTGAGCTGGCCAACTTCCGAATCACTTCCAAACCTGCGTCGTTAATCCAGCCGTAGGCGGAGCCGTCAATGTGAACGTTTTCCACGTTCTGCATCCTGTCGGCGCCATAAATTTCTCCAAGCTTGACTAAAACGGACATAGCGATTTCGCATGCTTCTCCAAACTCGCCATCAAGCATCGCCTCTTCCTCGCGCGTAAGGAACGTGTTACCTCAACCTCGAACTCACAATTGATCTTACCAAAGGCACTACTTAACCTTGGTCGGTTTCAATCTTTCTTGTTAGAATGTTCCAAACTACGTAGTTTCTGATAGCAAGAAGCCTTTTTTCAGGGGATCGTCTGGCTCGACTACGAGTTGCTGAAAGCCTGTTATGTAGGCGTCGCCCGTGACTTCTGGGATTATCGCTGGGTAGTCCCCGACGCTGGTTTTAGCAACAATTTTGCCCCGGAACAAGGTGCCGATAATACTTTCGTGGACGAACTCATCTCCAACTTTCATTTTTCCCTTGGCGAAGAGGTCTGCCATTCTCGCAGACGTTCCAGTGCCGCAGGGGGAGCGATCTAAGCCCGTTGGGGCCACGACTACGGCGTTCTTCATGTCTGCTTTCGGATGCGTTGGAGGCCCTGTGAATTGGATGTACAGGACTTTCACCAAGCTGGCGTCTTTGGGGTGTTTCATCTCTATTTGTTCTTGTATAGATTTCCTGAGGATTTCGCTGTACTCTAGCATTTTTGCAGCTTCATCAGGTTCAATCTTGAGTCCTACGTCTTTGGCAGAGACTATCGCGTAGAGGCTGCCACCGTAGGCAATGTCAACTTTGGTTTTTCCGAATCTTTCAGTGCGGACTACGGCGTCGCGGAGGTAAGAAAAAGATTCGACATTTCTCAGTGTTATCTCTCCGACTTTTCCGTCTTTGACGCTAACTGATAGGCTCACCAGTCCCGCATGAGTGTCTAGCTTGACTTTGGTTACGGGCTCGGTTACCTTTACTCTTCCAGTTTCAACCAAGTATTTGGCTATCGCAATTGATCCGTGGCCGCACATGGGAACGAGACCTATTGGCTCCATGAATACGACCCCGGCATCAGCCTCCGGAACGGTGGGTTCCACGAGAAACGCTCCGCACATCGTGCTGCGGCCTCTGGGTTCATAGAGGATCACTCTTCTCAGGTGTTCAAGGTTCCTTTCTACGAACACATTCTTTTCTCGAATCGTCCCGCCTTGAATGGTCGGAAACCCGCTAGTCACTATTCTGAATGGTTCCCCTGCGGTGTGAAGATCTGCAACCGTAAGAAAAGTGGATAGTTTCATCAAAACCGACCTCCAGAATCAACGTTCAGACCCGCGCGAATTCTTCCAAGATACAACTCAAAGAAACTCAGCTCTCAACCATTTTCGCTTGCGATGAACCTTTCTATTCCTTGTTTCTGTTCTCTGCAGACCTTCTTTTAAGTTCCTTCGCAAACCTCTCAACAAGTTCATCTGCAGCCCGCGTGAATCCCTCCACGTCTGTCGTTACGAGGAATTTTTTCTCGTCCACGAAGGCTTTGACTTCTTTAAGAAACGGATCCTTATCCAAACTCTCGTCGTGTTCTGGAAAGTCTGCGAGTCTGCTCAGTGCGTCCAGCAGCCGGAAGGGCCCATAAAGCGGCGGCTCGTCGATGCAGTTCCGTGCACTCGTAACCAGAAAAATTGCGAGTTCGAAAAGATATTCGTTACCCGTGTTTCGTGGTTGATTCAAAATCTATGCCTCCATGTGGGGAAAACTCTGGCCGAACTTGTTCAGGTATGTATTTTCTTTGAGCGGGATTCTCTTCGGGGGGGCAGGGGTCACGTCTGGATATCCGACTACGATGAGAAGCTCGGGTTCGATGCCTTGCGGGATTTCCAGTATCTCTTTTATAGCAGCATGCGAGAAGGATTTCACGATACAAGATCCTAATCCCGCCGCATACGCGGCCAAGGCAAGATTCTCGGTGGCCATTGCGCAATCTGCGACTGAAAGGTAATCGCGTCCCATCGTGCCTCCGACTTTGTGCGCTTTCGTTTTGTCTGAACAGACAAGGATCGCCAGCGGGGTCTCACCGAAATATCCCGGGGAAATCTTGCGAACCATGTCCAATAAAGTAGGATCCTCTACCACTATGAATTGCCAGGGTTGAATATTTCCACCCGTAGGTGCCCAGCAAGCGGCGGTCAACAGTTTCTCAGTTAATTCCCGCTCAACCTGTTTCGGCTTGAATTTTCTGACGCTCCTGCGTCCCTTTATTGCCTCAAAAACGTCCATGTCACTCACTTTTTAGAGACAGCTGTTAGATGATTCGCCAGCGAGCCTAAAAGGGTTTTTGAGAAGTTTTATAAGCTGAACGGCCAAGATAGCTTTTTTCAGGAAGTGACAAAAATGCCTCAATACTACGAGTACGAGCTAGCTAAAGCAGCGCACAGACTTGTTTCAGAATGGTTCAAGCTGAAGCCCGGAGAAACCTTCGTCGTTTCTGGAGACACCGAATCCGATCCTCGCGTGGTCGAAGCCACGGCAGCAGCTGCCTTTACGATTGGAGCGAAACCTCTTGTGATATGGAACGCCTCACCCCGTGGAGTAGGTAAAGCGGCAGATGCCGATTTGCCGGCAGAGGCGATAGAGGCACTCCTGAAGTGTGCAGATGCTTGGTGCGAGTTCAACAATGAGTGGATTTTCTATTCGACACCGTACGCAAATGCTATGGAAGCAAACAAAAAACTCAGGCATGCATGCTATGTCGGAATGAACGTGGACATGATGGTCAGAACTATCGCCAGAGTCGACGTAAAGACACTGGCCGCCTACGAAGAAAAACTGGCGGAAATGACTAAAGCAGCTAAGCACGTAAAGATGACCACGCCCGCAGGAACAGATATTGAATTCGACAACGAACGCAAACGACCAATAACTATAGAAACCGGCTATGCAGACACACCCGGCTCCCATATGCTTGGAGGACAGATAGGCTGGTCCCCAGTTTTCGAGTCGATCCACGGCACGATTGTTTTCGATGGTTCAATAAACCCGCCGCTGGGCTTATGCAAGTCACCTGTCAAACTTCACGTCAAGGCAGGAAAAATACAGAAAATTGAAGGCGGCCAAGATGCCGAGGTTTTCGATGCTTGGCTCAAGAGTTTCAACCACCCTCTAATGCGAAGCATGGCACATGTTTGCTACGGATGCAACCCAGGCGCCAAACTGACTGGAAACGTCCTGGAGGACGAGAGAGTTTGGGGCGCTAGCGAATGGGGAATTGGGTATGTTGGTCAGATACTGACAGGCGGCAAGCCGATACCGGCACCCTCCCACAGCGATGGAATCTGCATGAACACATCCGTGTGGCTGGACGGAAAACAAGTGTGGGACAAGGGTCAGGCAACCATTCCTGAACTTGCAAAGCTTGCAAAGAAACTCGGCAAATCTTAGAACAATCAAGGCTCGAAACGGAAGCTCCGAAGCTACAGAGCCTTCCCATCTTTTTTCTTTTTCTCGACTTGTGCCACTCATTCTTGCCGCTTCGAGTGCTCAAAGCGCATCAATCTAGAACAATCATATCTCGAAACAGGTTTCTTAACTTTTCGCGAAATTCCGATTTGCCTTTCCAAGTTTGTGTCGTGCAAGGTCGCGCGCGAATAAGTTCTGGGTTCACTTAACGAATGGTATAACCTGCTCGCCGAAGAGGCGAATCGTTTTGAGATCCGTTCCGTCTGGAAATACCATCATGAAATGATCCACGCCTGCTTTGGCGTATGTTTTCAGAATGTCCACGCACGCTTCTGGGGTTCCATATATCTGCATTTTCGTTGCCCCGTACTCGTCAAGTGGGCTTCTCGAGGGTCTGTACCTCCTGGTTTTTTCTTCAAGAATTGTCTTGTTCTCAGCCAGAACACACACAACTCCTAGCCCTTTCTCCAGTCTTTCGAAATCTCTTCCAGCCTCTGAGCAGAAGAGCTTAACTTGGTCCGTCATCTGCTTGTATTCATCGACTGACGGCAAATACCAAGCTCCGACCGCCCATCCGTCGGCATGCTTGGCAACCGTTTTATACATCAGTTTGCCTCCCGTCTGAGTGCCTATCCACACTGGGGGATGTGGTTTCTGGAGGGGCTTCGGGTTGCATGATGACTCGTTTATCCTGTAATACTTGCCGTTGAAAACAGGTTTTTCTTCTGACCACATCTTCTCAAGCACTTCCAGGGCTTCATTGAGCATTTCTATCCTGACAGGAGCTTTTGGAAACGGCACGCCGAAAGCTTCGGCTTCTGGTTTGAACCATCCCGCTCCGAGACCGAAATCAAGCCTGCCCCCGCTGACGACATCGAGGGTTGCCGCCATCTTGGCCAGAATAGGTGGGTGCCTGTACAGGTTGCAAAGCACCATAGTCCCTATTCTCACAGTACTTGTTGCTTCTGCCAACGCGGAGAGGGTTGTCCAACACTCCAGATAGGATTCTTGCCCGGAGCCTTCAATCGGCAGGAGATGATCCGTCGCCCAAACAGTGTGAAACCCGACGCGTTCACACGTCAAGGCCACGTCCTTAACCGTGCGATAATCAACACCAATCTGGGGCAAATGTATCCCAAACTTGACCATGTGCGAGAACTCCAAGGATTCTAAACCACATTTGGGGTTCCTAGGTATAAAAGATTGGGAATCGGCTGCCTGCGATTGGTCATCAAATCTCGGCTTCCAAGTCAACCTTTATCGACAATTTCGAGTTTGCCAAGTTGTAACTTGTTTCAAGAAAACGGCTCAGTGCAGTACCCGCTCTAACGTTCGGCATGAGTTGAAATAATGTTTCAAAGCAAAAACTATTATGCGACGACCATGATGATGCATGCAGGAAGGCTGCAGGTTGAGTGAAGAAGCTTCGCCCTACCGTTGGGTTATGGTTGCCGTAACATGGTTAATGATGTTCTCGATGGGCTTATCATGGTTCTCCGTAACGCCAATGGAGACAAAGTTGGGGGTGACCTACGCCCAATTTGGGTTCCTAGTGGCGCTAGTTCCACTAGCACTTGTGATCCTCTGCATTCCCGGAGGCTTGCTTGCAGACCGATTCGGCGTCAAGCAGACTGTTTTGATTGGTGGTCTGCTCATGGGCATTTTCGGGCTTCTCAGAGGATTCGCGCCGAATTTCACCCTACTAGCGACAACGATGTTTCTGTGCGGAGCAGGCTACGCCATTGCCTACCCGAACATGCCCAAAGTGACGGGCGTGTGGTTTCCTTCTAAACAATACGCGTTGGCAAGCGGCATAATGTTTACAGGAATGGAAGTCGGCATGGCCTCTTCCTTCATTTTGACTCCGATAGTCCTGCTTCCTCTAACGGGGTCTCCACGAGGGGTTTTCATAACTGTTGGCATTCTTGCCTTAGCAATGACCTTGATTTGGATATTGTTGGCAAAGGAAAGACCCGCAAATCTCAAGAACGGTGAAAGCCGTTCCCCTGCTGAAACGCGGGGGGTACCGTTCAGAAAATCTCTTTCTGTTGTGCTCAGAAAAAAGCAGATGTGGATGGTTATGATTACCTGTCTGTTTCTTCTCGCACCTCAAATTGGTTTGTTCGGATTTCTTCAAACTATATTGACCCAGAAGGGAATGGATTCGACTACTGCTGGTCTCTTGACATCTACGATAATACTGTTCATGATTCCAGGCAGCTTCATCACACCTATGATATCTGATCGCGTCGGCAAGAGGAAGCCCTTCATTTGGGCTACGTCCATCGCTGCGGCAGTAGCTCTCTACTTTACGGGAACAACTCTCGGGGTACCTTTATGGACATCTGCCCTTTTCTACGGTTTTCTCATCGGAAGCATGGCTCCCATAATACTTGCGATGCCTGTTGAACTTATGGGACCGTCATACTCGGCAACGGCGGGCGGTTTGACACTCGTTGGAGGATACGTAGGAGCTATGATTGCTCCCTGGTTGGCCGGCTATTTCTCCACAGCAACAGGATCCTTTATGCCAGCCATCGTTATGTGCACCGCCTTCACAGTCGTCGAAGCCATCTGCGGTCTACTGGTAAAAGAAACTTGTTCGCGGCAATAGCCCAAACATTCAAGCTTTCACGGGCTGCAATTGAAACCTTCTGGGCTGAGCCGCTCCCAACAACTGGAAGAAGCATGAAGAACAGAAAAAGTCCAACTTGCTCGCTTGGCGATGTATTATCTCAAGTTTTTCTAGCTTGGCCGATCCTTAGTTGCCGCCAAAGGTTGACAACTTGACTGCCCATCTCGATAGTGTCTTTTATAAATCTCACTTTCGTCTGGCCCCTGTGAGTCCATTCTACGGGGATCTCTTTTATTTTGTATCCTTTACGTGAGGCTCTGACGAGCAGCTCAGTATCCCAGAACCAGTGTGTTGCCTTCACTTCGTCGAGGGTTTCCAAAAGCGCCTCTCTTCTTGCCGCCTTGAAACCGCACTGGTGATCTGATATCTTTGAGCCCAGGAATGATCTTACCATGAAGTTGTAACTCTTTGAGGCAACTTGTCTCGATATGCTTCTGCTGACTCTGCTCTCTGGCAGCATCCTTGAACCCGTTGCAAAGTCACAATCGCCTTGCACCGCTTCTATAAGCGCTCTCAAGTGTCCAATGTCTGTAGCGAGGTCCACGTCCATGTAAACCAGAATTCTTCCTTTGGACTCTGCAAAAGCGTTTTTCAACGCGAGCCCTCTTCCTTGGCGCTTGTCTCTGTGTATGTGCTGCACGGACGGATACTCAGTTGAAAGTGTGGCTGCAATTCTGTCCGTCCCGTCGGTGCTTCCATCCTCGGCAATTATTATTTCATAAGAATTAGTAATCTTTCCTAGAGCTTGGGTTGTTTTTCTGACTGCATTCTCCAGGTTTTCTCTTTCGTTGCAAGCTGGGAAAACTAATGAGACCTCAACCTTCTTCTTGTCTTCAAGCTTTGTTTTCATCCTTAGAACACCCAGCTTCTCAGCCACTTAAGCCCTTCTCTCCAATAATCTGGCGCTGGCACTCCTGAAATGACAGGGTAGAAGACCGCAAACAAAAGCGCTACGACAATCAGGTATGTTAGCACGAGAATTTTTCCTTGACGCGTTTTCCAAGACTTGTTGATGAAATAGGTGGTCGCTAAAATCATGATTGGAACGTTAGAGTAGAAGGCGTAGAGGAAAAGGACTCTTGAAATTAAGACGTATGGTACCCACTGAAAGAGGAATATGGTCACGATGAAAAGGCAAAGATAGCTTTTTGTTCGAAAACCTTCCCAAGCGGCTATGATGACGGAAGCGAAACCTATCCACCAGATTGCGGGGTTTCCCATATCTGCTATCGTTGAAACGATGCCGTTCGGCAGGTTTGAGACGTAGAGCCAGACAGGTCTCGTCATCAATGGCCAACTCCACCATGGAGAAGAAAATGGATGCGGGGCCGTGAGAAACTCGTGATAATGAAGCATAGACCACTGTAAATGATAAATGTCCAGTAATGTGCTCCCAGCCAGCATGTTGGGAACGTAAGTCAGTACGTATATTCCAACTGCCATGAGCAGGAAGATTACTAGGAAGAGAAGGGGTTTGAGAAAGGTTCCAACTCCTTGGACAAATCCTTTAGATTTAGGCAGTCCGTGAAGGCCAAGAAAGAGGAGTATAGTAATATCACCCACAAAGCCTGGTAATGCGTACCATTTCGTTGAGAGTGCGAGTGCAAAGAAGATTGTTGACAGGAGGAGGGGCCAAATCGGCGTTTTCCAACCTTGGCTAAGAACGTTCTTTAGGTAAATGAAGAAGAAAAGTTGCGACAACAATGAAAAGAAAACAAGGTAAGTGTCAACGGTGGCGATTCTTGCCATCGTGAAGTGCATGAAATCAAACGTGAGAAGAAAAGCTGGTAAGAAAGCGCCGATCCATGTTCCGAACATTTTCTTTCCGAGCAAATAAATTATTGGTATCATTAAGGCAGCGAAAAGGACTCCCAACATTCGCCAGCCAAAGGGGTTGTCGCCGAAGAGGGATATGCTGGCGGCGATTATCAACTTTCCGAGAGGCGGTTGGGTCCACTCGTACTGTAGCGTTTTGATGTCAGCTATAACAGCAGGTTCTTTGAGGTTTAGGTAGTCCTTAGCGGTTGGAACGTAATATATCTCGTCGAAGTAGGTTTCAGACATGTACGTCGGGGGGCATTCGACCTTGTTCTGCTCATCTGTGAGATTTGCCAATCCTTTGTCGTCAGTGTTCTCACCCTGTATTGCTTTGATAACGATTTTTTGGTTGTTATTTCCATCAAGGGCTGATAATTCTGCAACCTCGCCGTCCGAAGGCGCGAAAGCGAACCGTATGAAACGGGTTTCCTCATCTATGCGAACTTGACCCCACTGATAGTAGTAGTTTTCCATCGAAGTCTGCGTAACGAGTGTCCAGTTTCCAGGCTGGCCAGTGTAGACCGAAAAGCTCACGCTTCCCTGCGCTACTAAGACGTATGCAGAACTTACATTCCTCACGCTTCCCAAATCAACATAGAAGGTTTCTATGCCGTAAGATTGCCAAGTGGTGGTGGGGACACTGTACATGCCTAATGCCCACGTCCCTATCGCAAGAAAGACAAGAGTCAGTATGACAATCGTGACTGTGTCGCGCTTGGTAATCAGCATCGAGGTTCACAGTCTCCTTTAACTGATTGTCTGGAGTTCTCGAATACTTGGCTGGAGATCGAACTCGTCAATTTTGGCTTCCTGATGATTACCGCCAGCGCGTATGCAAAAGCGGCCAGATTAATCGTGGTTACGGCATAGATGAAAGGATTCCCGTTGGGTATGTTGCTTTCGCCGGCGTTGAGGAAGGGAAGAACATATGCCAAATTGGCAAGATAGGTGAAGGTCAGAATCCCGTAGAGTGGTTTCGCTTCTTTTGCGAGGGGGAGCATCATTGCTAAGACGCTGAAGACTGGGAATAAATATCTTTCATGAATCCTGGTTGGAAGCATGAAGAAACCGAACAAGAGTACAAAAGCAGTGAAAAGCACTGAGACTTCAAAAGTGTGACTATTCCTGTCCGAGCGGTGGGATGCCTTATACAAGCAAAACAGTGAGAGAGCCGTCAGCGCACCGAACATGATCCAGCCGATATCGAAAAAATTCAACGACAGAAACGCTTGGGAGTCTGGTTTCCAAAGGCCAACTACTGCCCAGAGGTTGAAAGCGTTGGCAGAAGTAACGCTGTAACTCGTGTATCCCTTGAGATAAATGTTCACTAGGAAATTCGCTAGGTTGTTAAGGCTCACAGGAACCGAGACCACGAAAATCAGAGCTATTGACGTAGCAACAGAAGTCACCACAGTCTGCCAGCTTTTCTCTTTTATTAGCATAAAGACTATCAGGGGTGCCAAGGCGATGCTTTGCGGCTTGGCCAGGACTGCGACTGTGAAGGCTGCTACTGACAACGTTGGTTTTGAGTTGATAATTAGTATCAGTGAGGCCACAAGAAAAAAAGTGTATATCGCGTCAAACTGCCCCCAGATGGACCCGTTGAAAATTGTTGCAGGATTAAACGCGTAGAAAGAAGTTGCCAAGAGGGAGAGATTAAGACTGAGTCTTTTTCTGAGAAAAACGAATATCAGACCTGCTGTCGCCGTGTCAAAAAGGGTTGAAGGCAGCTTCAACAAGTAGAGCGCATGCGCTCCTAGGGGCTGCGAGACAGAAACCGAAAGCAGTTTTGCAAGAGATCCGAAGACCCAAAAAATGTAGACGTTGAGCGGGGGATAATCACAGTTCACAACGTGATAAAAGACGACTGGTCCATGAGCTGCAGCGGCGTTAAACCACAATGCGAATGCTGCTAAGTCGCCTGAACACCCCTGTACAGGAAACAGGAGGATTCTTGCGACTAGTGAACCAAGCAGAACGTAAAGCACGACACCAACGTCGCTTCTGGGGAAAGAAAAACCTATGATTTCTCCCTCAAATCTTAAACAGGTTTGTTCGAAATAAAAGTGTTTTGAACTTCCATGCGGTTGCGAACCTGAAAGCTGCCGTTGTTAACTTTCAAGTGGGGAATATGCATCTTGCAAAAAAAGAAGGGGGGAAGTGTTTCGTTTTTGTCAGGATGATGGGCTGACTTGCCAAGTTCTGAAAACGCAGTTGTAACCTTGGATGCCGATGACTGTTGATGCGTTGTGCATTTGTGGTATGTAAACGTAGTTTTGGACTGTCTCTACAACTTTGAAGTCATAGACATAGATGTCAGGGCATATGCTCATTATTTCTTGTTGAATGTGTGCATACTGTGACATTCTAGAAGTCGTGTCCATAGTGCTTTCAGCGGCATTTATCTCCGCATCGAGCGTAGCATTGTGTAGCCAAACACCATTGTCGAACGAGCCTTCAGATGCTATCGAAAATCTCTCGGCGAGCATTGAACCTGCGTCAAGGAATAGAGGGTCTACGACTATTGGCACAATGTTTGGACTTGTGGCATTGTTAGCCATCTCCGAAGCCATGGTGCCCCATGGAACGCTGGTCACTGTTACGGTCAAATTGATCTCTCCACACGTTTCGGCGAAGTGCAAAGCGTCACTCATTCTCTCTGGGACCTCATTCATCACTTGGAATGTAATCGCTGGTATGTTTGGGTAATACTTAGATTGCTTGAGCAGGGCGGCAGCCATGGTGAGATTGAAGTAATATGGCGTGCAGTTTATGGCTCCAGGTAGGACCGCGGGTATGCATGATATTGACGATTCGAACCTTGAGTATATCTGGGTCGACGTCGTCGGATAGTCGAAGGCGTACGCGAGGGCTTGCCTAACATACACATCGTCTGTTGGTGCTTTCTGAGTGTTCATCATGTAGTAGTATTCCCCCGCATCTGAGTGAGACTCTATAGTGATGTAGCTCGTTGCGTTTAGTGGGTCAAGGAACGAGTCACCTTGCCACTCGTCGGAAACTTCCAACTGCTTGTTCAGCATCAAAGTCTTTTCCGTTGCCGAGCTGGCGGCTGTGGCCACTAAATCTACCTCGGTTGGAGCAAGTGGGTCAAAGCTTGTCGGGTTCCAGTAACCAGAGAACTGCTTCATGTAGACATAGGAGTCCACGCTTATTGCCGTGAGGTAGTAAGGACCAGAGCCTGCATCGTGTGTTGCTAACCATGTTGTGCCGTAGTCTGCGAAATTGCCATACGGTCCAGAAGAGGCTAGGTTGGCCATCACCAATGACTTTTCAACTATGTACAACCTGACGAGCGAATCAAGAAAAGCTCCTTCTGGGGCGTTGATGTGGAACATTATCGTGTAGTCATCGAGCACGATGATGCCTGTGGTGGGGTTTATATAATTCGAGTAAATCCACGAATACCCTTGACCTATCGTTAGCAGTCTTTGCATCGTAAAGGCAACATCATTCGCCGTCAAACTTCCGCCGTCATGGAACTTCACACCCTGCCTGATCGTGAATGTGTAGTTCAAACTGTCACTGCTGATTGTCCAGTTTGTGGCAATCCACGGAATTACGCCTCCTCCAGGCTGTGGCCAGACAAGAGGATCGTAAAGATTGGTTTGTCCGTCTTGGCTACAGAAGTCTGATCCAACAGCGGGATCAATGGTGCAGGGAAATGATTCTCCTCTTCTAACAAGTCTCGTAGCAGTGATGTTGGCAGAAGACGACGGGGAAGGAGATGCTGAAGGCGATGCTGTAGGAGATGCGGAAGGAGATGGGCTCGGGCCCGGAAGGGTCACGTAGTAGACAGCACCAATAATTGCGGCTACGATTATGATAATGGCTATGACTGCAGCGTACATCTTTGAAATTGCAGAACTATTTAGAAAACGTTTCAAAGTTCTTCCTCCAGATTTTATTTTCTTTTGTACTGTTTTTCCTATGTACTATTAAAGGTTTATGTTCATCTCATAGTGCACTGTGCGCCGTGTCGAGATGAAAAGGAATGTTTGACACGTAGTAACAAGCAACCATTTTGCAACCTATGCAATAATGGAAGGTTCTCCTCGACAATTCACTTGAGCCAAAGTTTCGTCTGATACGAAAAGACTTTTTAGAGTCGCTCTAGCATTTATAGATATTAAAGGTGTCGATGCGCAATGAGGATGTCGACATTCATACTTAGGAGAACTTTCTACATAGTCTTTTCTTTGTTTGGGCTATCGATACTTGTTTTCGTTCTGGCCAGAGTGCTGCCCGGTGACCCGGCGCGATTGGCAGCAGGAAACAATGCACCAGCATGGGCCGTGGAGCAACTCAGAAAGCAACTGGGATTGGACAAGCCCCTATACATACAGTATTTCGTGTGGCTTAACGACGTCTTTCACCTCAACTTGGGCTATTCAACAACAACAAGAGTTGACATATCGAGTCTTGTCGTAAAGTATCTTCCTGCGAGCATCGAACTGATAGTGTTGGCAGCCCTGTTTCAAATAGCCGGAGCCTTTATACTTGGCATCATAGCGGGCAGATATTCCTATAAAGCACCTGACAACCTCGTCAGATTGGTCTCCTATATTGGAATATCAATTCCAGCCTTCGTCCTGGCCATAATCCTGCAACTCGTGTTTTCTTACTATTTCAAAATTTTTCCGACTACTGGAGAGCTTTCATCAGGAATCGCAGGTCCACATACGGTGACTGGATTCGTCACGATTGACTCTCTCATAGCTGGCAAGTTTAACGTGTTCGGAAACGCTTTGTGGCACATGGTTCTGCCAGCTGCGGCATTGTGTACGGGAGCAATGTGTCAGGATGCAAGAATAATAAGATCCGGCATGGTTGAAAACAAAGATAAGGATTACATATCGATGGCAAAGTCTCAAGGCTTGCCTGATAGAACTGTGACACTTAAATATCTGCTCAAACCATCCATGATTCCTGCAGTAACAGTTATGGGATTGGACATAGCCGCGTTGATGGCCAACGCTTTTCTTGTAGAAGATATTTTTAACTGGCCAGGCTTTGCCAACCTTGGTCTCAATTTTATGATAAACAAAGATCTGAACGGTATAGTCGCGCTAGTTTTGATTATAGGGATTATGTATGCACTTGCAAACATAATTGTCGATGTTATGGTCGCATATCTTGATCCGAGAATAAGACTCATGGAGAGAGGTCAATAGTGCAAGTAATGGAAAAAATCAGGACAATCGCCAAGAGGTACGATATTAAGAGAAAATGGTTCAGATTCTCCAGAAGCCCTCTGTCTGTAGTGGGCCTCATTGTAGTTGCAGTGGTCATTTTTCTGGCCTTAGCAGCTCCTTTTATAACTCCTTATCCGCGCCAGGCTGGCTTGCAAACGAACCTTCGGGACAGGTTCCTGCCTCCTAGTTCGAAAAACCTGTTTGGAACAGATCAGCTGGGAAGGGACGTGTTTACCAGAACTATCTTTGGGTTTCAATACTCGCTTATGATGGCGGGGGTAGTGTTGTTGCTCGTAGTTCCACCTGGGGTGGTTCTGGGTTTGATCGCTGGGTATTACAGAGGCGGATGGGTCGATATGGCGGTAATGAGAATATCAGACGTGTTCATAGCTGTCCCCCCGCTCGTACTGGCTTTGTCGATAGCGTCCGTGCTCACTCCAAGCGCATTCAACGCGATGATGGCAGTCTCGCTGATGTGGTGGCCTTGGTACACGAGGCTAACATACAACGCTACATCAAGCGTGAGAAATGAATACTTTGTTCAAGCCTCCGAAGTAATGGGCGAAAACTCCTTCCGAATAATGTTCAGCGAAATCCTTCCAAACTGTCTAGGCTCAATTCTGACAAAGATCACGTTAGATGTGGGCTGGGTGATACTGTTAGGCTCAGCACTGAGCTTTGTGGGATTAGGTGCTCAGCCTCCAACACCGGATCTCGGTACAATGGTCGCTGGTGGTTCTATTTTTCTGCCCGGCCAGTGGTGGATAAGCATGTTCCCGGCTATGGCAATCGTCGTTGTGATTCTGGGCTTCAATCTCTTAGGAGATGGAATTCGAGACATTTTCGTTGAGGAGACGAGATAAATGGAGCCTTTCTTGGAAGTGAGAAACCTTTTTGTAGGCTTCAAAACGTACTTGGGCAAGCTGAATGTCTTAAACGGGGTAGACTTCACTCTGCGTGAGAGCGAGAAAGTCGGAATCATCGGCGAATCTGGTTGCGGTAAGACCAGTACGATGAAGGCAATACTTGGGATCCTAGCGTCAAACGCCGTAATCGAGGGTGGAGAAGTAAGTTTTCGAGGACAGGACATGCTGAAAATCCGCAAGAAGCAATTGAACCAGATAAGAAGAAAAAACCTTACCATGATATTTCAGGATCCAACTGCCGCCCTCAATCCGGTATTCAAGATCGAAGAACTGCTTGGAGATGTAATAAAATACTCAGGCGACTTTGACCACGAAAAAGCCACGAAAAAAATCCTTCGGGGAAAATCCATAGCAGCTCTCAAGGAAGTTTCGCTTCCAGATCCTGAAAGAGTGCTTGACAGCTACCCCTTTCAGTTAAGCGGTGGCATGCGTCAAAGAGTTTGCATAGCAATGTCGCTGGCCACAGCGAAGGATCTTCTGATTGCTGACGAGCCCACCACCAGTCTTGACGTCACAATTCAAGACCAAGTTTTGCGTCTTATGAAGGACCTAGTAGACAAGAGAAACCTGTCAATCATCCTGATATCTCATGCACTGGGAACCGTAAAAAACACAGTAGACACAGTGTATGTCATGTACGCGGGAAACATGATTGAGTCTTCAGAAACACAGAAATTGTTCTCGAACCCTCTGCATCCTTATACGCAAGGACTGCTTAAGTCTGTTCCCAAGTTGAGTGGGGAAGGATTTTCTGAAGGTATTCCAGGAAGAATTCCAGACTACATTAACCCTCCACCCGGTTGCAGGTTCAATCCACGTTGTCAGCATGCAATGGAGATATGCAGAAAGGAAAGGCCCAGTCTTCTGGAAGTGAATGGGGAAAACCACAAAGTTGCTTGTTGGTTGTATAACAAGAGATGAGCACTAATGGAAAAGAATGAGGATTTACTAGTAGTGGAAAATCTTACAAAACATTTCAAAACCAGTTTCGGAGTAGTCAGAGCAATAGACGACATAAACTTTACAGTCAAATCAGGTGAAACCTTCGGCTTAGTAGGCGAATCAGGTTCTGGCAAGAGCACAACCGGCTATGTAGTTATGGGCATCTACACGCCCACCTCGGGAAGAATACTCTTCAAAGGCAACGACTTGTCCATGCACGCCAAGAAACGTCCAAAAGGTTTGAAGAAGAATCTTGCAATCGTCTTCCAAGATCCTGCTTCTTCTCTGAATCCGACAAAAACGGTCAAAGACGTAATAGGGCAACCGTTGAGAATTCAGGGGCTGGCTAAAACTCGTGAAGAACGAGACAAAAGAGTATCTGAACTGCTTGATGCCGTCGAGTTGCCCTCTCAGGATTTCAAAGAGAGACGACCAAAAGACTTGGGTGGAGGTGAAAGACAGGCTGTCGCTATCGCAAGGGCCATCGCAACAAACCCCTCTTTCATAGTACTAGATGAGCCCACATCAGCTCTAGACGTTTCTATCCAGGCAAAAATAATGAAAGTGCTCATGAAGCTGCAACAAGAACTCAACTTGTCATACTTGTTCATAACCCATGATCTGAGCCTCATGAGAAACGTGTCTTCAAGGGTGGCGATAATGTATCTGGCACAAATCGTGGAGTTTGCTCCCACACCGATTTTCTTCCGAAATCCTGTGCATCCATACACGCAGATGCTACTCTCATCAATACCCGTGTTGACGGACGACGAGGAGAAGCTTAAACCCAAAGAGGTAACATCAAGAGGCGAAGTTCCGAGCGCCATAAACCCGCCACCGGGTTGCCGCTTCCACACCAGATGCCCCTTCGCAACCGGAATATGCAAGACCAAACAACCATCGTTCGTCACCGTGGAACCAGACCATCAGGTAGCCTGTCACCTAGCGGCTAAATAGCACTACTGTTCCAGTCTGGCAGGAAACTAGCTGTTTGCAAATAATGGCTACGTCTTTCCGAGTCTTTTGGCTAACTTCGCTAACTCAGGATGTATGAATTTTCCTTTGTCGAGAATTTGTTCTTCATCGAGCCACACTGAAGAGTTGAGGCATATTCCGTCCGTGTGGGTTGACGCTGGTATGCCGTCCGGTGGGGCAAAAAATGGACCTACGTATCCTAATCCCCATTCTGTACAGGCCCAAACTCTTTCGTCCTCAAGAATGTTTCCGGTTAGGTTCGCCCCCGGGTTTACTCCATAGCATGCGTGAGCCAAGGTCAACATAAGCGGATCTTTGAAGCTTTTCAACCAAGACTCATACTTCAAGGCTTCATCGCCGCCCTCGAACTTCACGACCTTTCCCCCCTTAACGGAAAGCTTCACAGGGGTTTTAACCAAGCCGATGGGGGGAACTATAGATCCGTCAAAGACTATTGTCCCGTTGATAGATTCAACAACCGGCCTCCAGCCTATCTGCCCTGCCAACAAATGCTGACCAGGGACGTCCGCATAACCGTACGAATTTGTCATGCACACCTTTCGCGGGTTGTCAAACTCTACGTGTGTGCCAGCTGGGGTTGTAATTCGCATATGCCTAGACTTTTCTGTCATGTCGTGTAACTTTATCTGAAAGGCCTTCTGTGCAACGTAATCAATTCGGCCTATCACTCTCGTCATCATATCTGCATCCATTGTAACATAGCACAGGTATCTCAGTCTGCTATTTCCCTTGGTAGCAATCTCATATGTTGTTGAGTACTGCAGCCATTGCTGGTTGTATTCTATCCAAACGTCAGCTTCTTTCAGAGCCGCTCCTAGTGCTTTTACAGGGGTCAATGCGTCAGAATCCTTGCCAACTCCTAACGGCGATGCAATCGTCATAACTAAGGGCAGTCCGCCAGCGGCGAAGGCGGCAGCAGCCGTTGCGTTCACCACTCTTCTGTCCGATCCTGTGTCAGCTGTGATTGCAATTATTTCTCCTGGCTTGACTTTTACAAGTTCATTAATCAGAATCTTGGCAGCCTTGCCTAACTCATATTCGTAATACTCCGTCAAGGGATACCGCCTGTGAATACCATAATGTTGCATAGTTTAAAAGAATTTTCCTCTCGTAACCTTGTTGGAGCTCATTGCCCGAATCAAACGCATCAATTAGCATCGGTTTTAGCTCGTTAATTGTCCCTTGTTTGGTCTCTGCTAGAAAGACTTAAATCGCCTCATATATCTACACTAATTCAGGGTTTCAACATGCGAATAAAAGTCATCGTACCAGTCACGACAGATCTTTGGACTGACATGATAAGAGAAGCGTTCGAAAAATACAAAGATCCTGACACTAAGCTGACCGTGGTAAACTTGAAGAGAGGTCCTGACTCCATCGAGCAACTCTACGACGAAGCTTGGGCCGCTCTGCCAGCGTTACTTGAAGCCGAAAAAGCTGAGAAGGAAGGTTACGACGCTGTCATAGACTATTGTTTCGGCGATCCGGCGCTTGAAGCAATGAAAGAAGCGTTAAACATACCCGTAGTTGGGATAAACGAACCAGCAATTCATCTAGCGTCCATTTTGGGGAGGAAATTCTCAGTCATAGGTGTTGGCGGTTGCGGTGCTGCATCACTGTTCGAGGACAAGATAACGGTTTACGGATTGAAGCACAAGCTGGCATCAGCCAGGATAATCGAAACGAAAGTTCTTGACATCAAGAAAGACTTTGATGAACTCTGCAAGGAACTGCTTGCCGCAGGCAAAAAAGCCATAGAAGAAGACGGAGCTGAAGTCTTAGTCATGGGATGCGGAAGTCTACTCAACATAGCAGAAATAATGCAGAAAAAACTCAAAGTGCCCGTTGTCGATCCCGGCTTAGCTGCGCTGAAGATTGCTGAGGACTTGGTGAAATTAAACCTCTCGAACAGCAAAAAAGCGTTCATGGATCCTTATAAGAAAAAGAGAACGCCTTAACCCTCTTCTTTTTTAAACGGGACACTCAAACACCTATTTTGACATTCCTGGAAAAGCAGGCAACCATACTCGCGGTTTTTCGACTTTCTTAACATTCCTTCAGTCAGATTCAGTTGTCTTTTTACATGCCTTTCCAACGCTATGGCAAGTCACACTGTGAAGAGCTACGCATCGGGAGGAGCTTCGTATCCGTAAAGTTTGGAGTGCGTTAAGCCCACTTTGCGGTATAAGTCAGCCATCATTTCAGCATATTTCCACGAGGTCACAACAGCGTCCAGAACAGGCACTTTCAGCTTTTCTGTCAAATCTTTCGCAAATCCTGACTCCATCGTGCATCCAAGGACTATGACTTCTGCGCCGTCCTCTTTCAGTGCCTTCTTGGCCTCGGTCAAAATAGCCTTTTCAAGCTTCTCAGGGTCAGAAAACATCTTAGGGACGGTGAAGTCTAAAGCTCGGAATGAGGCAAGCTTCCTCTCTAGTCCGTAAACGTACAGGTTGCTTTCCATCTTCGGAATCCACTTTCGTCTACCCACGATTATCGAGAACTTGTGTCCGAGCGTCGCGGCGACGTGTAATGTTGCTTCTGCAGGAACGATAACTGGAATGGAAACTAGTTCCCTGGCTTCCCTTACTCCGGGGTCGTAGAAACAGCCTATGACCACTGCGTCATAACCATCTTTTTCCGCTCGCCTCACCCAATTTAGAGTTTCGTCAAGATTCAAGTGTTCATAGTAGTGATACTCCAAGTGGACTGGACCTTTGTGCAGATGGACTACCTTAGCTTTCACGTCACTTCTCTTGACTGCGTTTATCGTGTCCAACATGTGTCTATCGTAAATGTCGGTGCCCATCGGGTTTATGAATAGTATTTTGAGCAAAACTATCCCCACGCGTCTCTGAGAGAATGATGTATTTAAAACTTGACTTGTACTATCACTTCAAGTTTTGTCGACTCTTTATCTCTGTCGCGAGTTGTCGACTGAGCTCACTGAAAAACTGTTTCAGTTGAGGTTCACGCCAGAAGTTCTGAGGATCTGCGTCCACATATGCTCTGACTTTCGCCAGCAACTCGTTTCCCTTCACGTCGACGTAGTCTGGAAGGAAAGAGAGCATGTAGAGCGTTTGGAGGAGGCGGCACGCTCCGTATTGTCGTTCGGGTCCGAGAGCTCTCTCGGCACTTGATGTCACGAAGCAGGTTATCTCAAAAAGGTAGTCATCCGCCTTTTTCGTCATTAGTTTCCAACCTTCTTGAAAATAAGTTCGCCCGTTGACAAACGAGTTGTGGCTGGCGGCTTCTCATCAGGGTAGCCCACCGTCAGCAACAAAACCGGTTCGAGCTTTGTTGGCAATTCTAAGAGTCCCTTAATGGCGTCAACGACGAAACTGCCAATCGGGCAGCATCCGTACCCCATCGAATGGGCATACAACAGCATGTTCTGCATCGCGGCACCGATATCCATGTAACTCCAATTCGTTTCACTTTCTCTGTTGAGACACATTACTATCGCTGCAGGAGCATCTCTCAACCATCCTGGGGACACTGACTTCAGTGCCTTCACCATGTTTTCGTCGTTTATCAGCAAAAACATCCAAGGTTGCGAATTGCCGGCTGAAGGTGCCCAACGGGCCGCCTCGATAATATGGACAAGTTTTTCCATCGGAAAGGATTCTTTCTTGTATCGGCGCACACTTCTCCGCTTCTTGATAACTTCAATTATTCGGTCTTCCATAATCGATCCTTCCAAGTTTCTGCTAGAATCACAAAACAGAAATCTTATAAGTCTTTTGAGCACAGCTAGTTTACGATTTGCTCGAAAAATCGACACTGTTGTGATGTTTATGATCGAGAAGGACAAAATTGTGAACGGCGTCGTGAACATGTTGAAAGTGAACATGGCACTGAAAGATGGCGAGAAAGTGCTGGTTGTCAACGATGTTCCAACAGCCGCAGAATGGAAAACCAAGACTAGCGAAAAATTGGCAGAAGCAGCCGAACGGTCTATCTTGGCAAAGATGGTCAGCGAAATCGCGGCAGAAAAATTCCCCAAAAACCCTGTCGAGTTCTACACTTATCCTTCGGTTGGTCAACATGGAACTCATCCGGGAAAGGAAGTCGAAGAGAAAATGAAGAACGCAGACGTGACTATTGCAATAACAACCTATTCGCTCACTCACACCGATGCACGCGTCAACGCGTGCAAAGCTGGAGGAAGAGTCGCGAGCATGCCAACCTTCGTGGCAGAAATGTTTTCCAAGGGCGGACCCATGGCTGCTGACTATCAACTCATAGAAAAAGAAACTAAAAGAATTGCAGATTGGATTACAAAAGCCAGCGAAGCTAAGGTAACCTCGCCAGGAGGCACAAACATCGTTTTCAGCGTGAAAGACAGAAACGGTAAGGTCGACACGGGAATATTCAACGAGAAAGGCTCTTGGGGCAACCTGCCGGCAGGAGAAGCATACACCACACCAGTAGAAGGCACGGCTGGCGGCAACCTCGTGGTGGAGCCAAACTGGTGCGCAGACCTCAAAGAGAAAATGACCTTGGTCTTTAAGGATGGAAAAGTCACTGGAATAATTGGCGGAGGAAAGGTTGGCGACGAATTCCGGAAATTGCTTGACTTCAGCAAAAAAGAGGAACCGTATCTTTCGCGAAGAAACCTAGCCGAACTTGGGATAGGGACAAACCCAAACGCAAAGCGGCCAGATAACCTTCTCGAATGCGAGAAGATAAGAGGAACAGTGCACTTGGCTATAGGCGACAACTCACACATGGGCGGGAAAGTGTCGACCGACCTGCATCAAGACTTCGTCGTTCCAAAACCGACGTGGATGCTCGACGGAAAAACCGTAATGAAAGACGGAAAACTGCTCGCATAGAAAGACCTCTTTTTTCATGTCTTTTTTTCGTGTTTATTGTAAAATAAGAATCTCCAAAGGACGAAGATTCTTCTTATCGTGAGTGAACTGCCGCGACCTGCCAAGTTCATCTGAAGAAGATAATTTTAAAGGCTAAGAAGCCTGAGAACCCTTTGACGAGGTTTCCAGAAAAAAGGAAAGTGGTGGGCGGTAGAGTTTTCCAGTGATCTATTGCACTACGCCCATTGCCTTTACTAGCGGGATCAAGTCTGGATGGACGAATTTCCCATCTTTTTGGATGGCTTCGCCGTCGAGGTATATTGACGCTTTCAGTATAATGCCGTCGTCATGTGATGCAGCTCTCCATCCAAATTGGCCCTTTAGGTCTGGTCTGAGGAGTGGTCCTTGAGACCCCCATCCGACTTGGAAGCAGCCCCAGACTCTTTCGACTTCAGATATGTCGCCTGTGACTCTCGCCTTTGGATGGTATCCGTAGCAGACGTGGGCTATGCGATACAGGTTCTTGTCGTTGAGGCTTGCCATGTACCTTCGTAGTACGTCAGCCTCGATACCTCCAGAGATTTCTGTTATGACTCCTTTTTCAACCTTGCATTTTATGGGAGTTTTTATGTTCGCCTTGATTTCATCTGGAGGCCAAACGTTTCCGTCAAAAGCAAGGATACCATTTTCTGTTTCCTCTATCGGAGCGCCACCGGTCTGGCCGCCTAACATTATGACTTTTCTTTTGTCAGCTGTGCCACCGAAGTTCTCAAACTTTCGTCCGCCTATCTGGGCTGAGAAGTTTGTCCCAGAAGGGCTCGTTACTTTGATCTCTTTGGCCTTCGTCGTCATTTCGGCAAGTTTGTCTCCCAGCTCAACCATTTTCGGGTAGTTCACCCAGCCCAAAGTTCTGACCATTGCCTCGCGGTCAAGAGAAGTTAGGCAGATGTAAGCCCGGTTTCTCTTCAAAGCGTTTGTTTGACCTGTGGTGTAGAGAATTGCTCTTGCCGAGAATTCCACTGTGACATCTGAATCCATCATTGCAGCGGCGAGCGGCTTCGGGGGTTCAGTGAATGATATCTCTCGCGTTTCATGAACAACTATGGTCGGTGTTGCTCCAGCCGTTTTCACGGCGGCGGCAGTGGCCTTCATCACTTCGAAGTCAACGATGTCGTCTCCATATATCAGGACGTCCTCGTTCTTTTTCACTCTTAGGACATAGTTCACCAAAGTGTCTGCGGCTTTTCCCAGTTCCATGTACCAAGACAAATTTTTCACCTCTTCGACAGTGTATCAAAATGAATAAAAATTTTGTCCTAAAGCTAACTGGAAATGTGGTGCATCTCAGTAAAAAACGGAGGAAATTAGAATCAATTGTATTTTAATCGTGTTTGCTCGTCTGTGACTACGTACTTGATTTTTTCTTTCCAGCTGGGCGAGTTCCAAGTTCCTAAAGCCTGATGGGTCAAGTAATACTTCTGTGGAATCGGATGCGTGCCCACAACTACCTCTATTTCGTACTTTTGCTTGACAAACTTTCGAAGGTCGTCGATGTAGGCACATGGTGGATAGCCTACAACCATTCCTGTCGCGAAATGAACGACGTCAGCTCCGTTTTTCTTCATTTCTTCGACGCAGTACTCGATGTTTCCGCCAGGGCACCCTCCGCAAGTGGTATAACCTACTAGCTCAACGTCTTGGTCCTTGTATAAGCTGAAGGCTCCCTCCCTGTTCTTCAAGGCTCTCAAGCACTTGCCGCCTGCGCATGTGTGGTAACGATCACAAATTATTATAGCCACGCGTTTCTCAGTTTTCGACACTTACCATCACGTTTATTCAACCATTAAATTTCAAGTTATTTATTGCTTTTGGGAGACATGCAAAATTGTTAGAATAAACCACTTTTAGACGCTGGAGCTCAAGCTCTAGAGCGTCCAAGACTCTACTTGTGTGCACCCTGCTCGGACTGTTGTCATTAGGACGCTTTGGTTTTGACATCGGGTTCAGGTCGATTGAAGACATGATTGAAGCGTCTGGAAAAATAGATCGTTTTGTCCTTTCCTTCAGATGTGAAAGATGGACCATGCCTCATAGTAGTTAGCTACGGCCAGGATCAGAATAGCAAACGCAATGGTGGTCAACTCAGTTTTTGAAAGCCTCAGAGCGAACGTCTTCTGCTTTCTGGCTGAATCTAAATTGCCACTGGGATTTCCAATTCGGTTATACAGAGCGAAGGTGGCTGAGGAAATAAGAGTGTAGGCTGTAATCTCATAGATTCCGCTTCCATAGAACAGCGTTGTGAGGGATGGGATAAATTTGCCTGCTCCTGGAATCACAAAGGAGTTGGTCCCGAGGAGAACTCCGTAAATGCCCCAGTGATAAAATGTCAAAAGATAGCCCAGTGGAATGCCTTTCACCCGGACCAAGCTGCCAATCGCCACTGGGATGCAGCCCACGAAAATGTTCCACAAAAAAAATCGTACGAAAGTCATAGTGGTGTCTTGTGCCTTCACCGGCACATAATAAGCGCCCGAACTTCCCCGTATGACACCTTCTGGGAGAGATCTAAAGCTCAAGGCCCAGGTCAAGAAAAGAATCGCGAAGCCAACCGTCCACATGCTGCCCAGCCGTATCCACAAGTTCTCGTTTCTAATCGTCTTCAACCTGCGGTCTCCAAAACTCACCTCGGGTTCCGACTTATTTATGGTTGACGTTCCCCCTTCTTTTGCAGCGAGTTAATATATCCAGGCCAAGGATAATCTCAAGCATCACGAAGATGAAAAGCATGTCGGCATTTGAAACCAGAATACAGGGGTTAAAAACTCTTGGCAAGAAGGCAGGAATAAATGCTTTCTTGGTCGTCTCCGAAAAGAACATGCGATATTTAGCTGGCTTTTCAACCTTGTCCATGGAAAGGTTCGCTGGAATAGTTATCCCAGTCGCGACTGGCACTCCTGTAGTTATAGTTCCGAGGCTGGAGAAGACGAAGGCGGAGGAGAAATCCGCTTTTAACGAAATAAGAAGCTATTCCGATTCAGAGTCTCCTGCGTCTTTGCTCAACAAGGTGATAAAAGAGCTTAAGCTGGAGAAGGCTACTTTCGGAGTTGAGGGCACCCTGCCATTTAAATTCTGCAATATGCTGACTGCTAAGTCATTAAAAACAAAGGCCATTGACGCTTCACCCTTTTTCAGTCAGCTCAGACGGATAAAGTCGGAAAACGAACTTAAATTGATAGAGAAAGCTGCAGGTTTTGTGGGAGACGGGATAAAGGCGGGAATAGATTTCATAAAACCAGGCGTCACCGAACTGGCAATTTCCTGTCAAATAGAGCGCACCATTAAAGAGAGCGGCGGCGAAAGCGTTCCCTTCTGCATCGTCCTTTCCGGGGCGAATTCTGCTCTTCCCCACGGCGAAACATCAAACCGAAAAGTTGGCGAAAAAGATATCGTGCTAATGGATGTGGGGGCCGTGTGCGAAGGATACTGTGGCGACCTCACACGAACCGTTTTCGTCGGAGGATCTACTGAAAAGGAAAAAAACATTTATGATATCGTCTCCAACGCCCACGACGAAGCTGTAAAAAGCGTGAAATCAGGTATCACCGCTGAAGAAGTTGACTCTGCAGCAAGGAACGTTATAGAAAAGGCAGGATATAGCGAGTACTTCACTCATCGGACTGGTCATGGGCTGGGGTTAGACGTGCACGAGGAACCGTACATCGTTCAAGGCAACAGAATGGAATTGGCACCGGGCATGGCGTTCACGATTGAGCCTGGAATATACTTCTTCGGGAAGTTTGGGGTCAGAATTGAGGACAACGTAACTGTCACCCGAAGGAACAGCAAAATGCTCAGCAACATGTCAACAGAGCGGCTGATCATTTAGCCTACACGTCCATGATGCTGTATCGAATGTCACTGCAGGATCATTTCAATATCTAATGGTTTCTGACTTTCTTTCAATCATGCAGCGTTTGATAGTCGAAACACTCAGCTCACGGTAGAACTTGTCCGTCTAACCCGCACATAATCATTATAAAGAAGGTGAAAGAATATTCTGTCCAAACATCAACTGGTTTGTGAGTCCTTATGAGCGAAAGAAAGCTTCTGATGATTCCTGGTCCGACGAATGTGGATCCAGCAGTTCTGCGTGCATTGTGTAAACCAACTCTTGCACATACGGATCCGCAGTTTGTCGAAACCTTCAAAGAAGCGCTCGAGAACCTGAGACGCGTATTCATGACCAAACATCAGGTTTTTGCTCTCGCCGGATCCGGAACATTGGCCTTAGAAATTGGAATCGCGAACATAATAGAGCCGGGCGACAAAGTTCTTAACGTTGTCAACGGATATTTCGGCGATTATTTCGCAAAAATCTCGAAGGCTCACGGAGCCGTGCAAAAAACCTTGGAGATACCATGGGGCAAATGTGTGGAATCGCATCAGGTCAAAAAAGCTTTGAAGGAAGACGACTACAAAGCGGTCACTGTTACTCACGTGGATACTTCAACAGGTGTTGTCAACCCAATAAAAGAAATTGGTCGGGCTGTGAAAGACAACAGCGATGCATTCTACATTGTTGATACCGTGTGTTCTCTAGGGGGAATAGAGGTTCGGGTCGACGACTGGGAAATAGACGCCTGTGTGAGCGGATCTCAAAAGTGCATAGGGCTTCCGCCGGGCTTGGCTCTGTTTTCGATGAATGACCGAGTCCTGAGTCTTCTGGAAGACAGAAAGACTCCTGTTGGAATGTGGTATGGTGACATAAGGAATTGGTTGCCCATAATGATGGATCCTTCGAAGTATTTTGCCACTCCGCCTGTTAACATGATATATGCTCTTTCCGAATCCTTGAGATCAATTCTCGCAGAAGGTTTGGAAACCAGGTTCAAGAGGCATCACATAATAGCTGAAGCTTTCCGAGCCGCAATGGACGCCCTGAAAATCGAAATCGTGGCACAAGAAAAATGTAGGGCAGACACTCTCACAGCAGCCTATTACCCTGAGAAAATCGAAGACGGATCATTCAGGAGTGAAATGCGAAAGCTTGGAATAATCGTCGCTTCGACCATCGGACCGATAAAGGGCAAAGGCTTCAGAGTGGGCCACATGGGGAATGTTGGCGAAAATGATATTCTTTCAACCATAGGAGCCGTAGAGACTACTTTGACGCGTCTGGGTTGCATGTGCGGACTTGGCGTTGGATTGGCAGCAGCTCAGAAGAAACTTGCAGCGCTTTAAACGACCTTTGAAAACTTCGCCTAGAGAGTAAGCGTGCCCGAGGTCAGATTGGAATTCACCCGCGTGTACTAGGGACTAGCGTTCTTCATCCTTGCGAGCGAGCCTTGTTGAATTATAACAGGCGAGGCGAAACTCTTTTATTACAAATGTCAAGTTCCTAGTTTCCCGATTTAAACTGACTGCAAGAGGTAAAACTGTATGAAACGCATAATCGTCTGTCTAAAACAGGCGGTTGATGTCTCACAGTTGAAGATCGATCCTGCGACGAGACAGTTGATAACCGCTGGAGCGCCTAGAAAAATCAGCGATTTCGACAAGAACGCCCTGGAAGAGGCCCTAAGAATCAAGGAGAAACTTGGCGGAATCGAAATATTCACTTTGACCATCGACTCAGAAGATGCCAAGGCGATTCTGCGGGAAGCGCTGGCGATGGGAGCCGACAAGGCATACTTTGTGAATGATCCTGCGGTTCAGGCGGTAGACACTCTGGGCACTGCTTACATTCTTGCTCAAATGGTGAGGAAAATCGGAGAATTTGACCTGATTCTGGGCGGTGAATCTTCTCTGGACAGTTTTTCTGGACTGGTAGGCTCTAGGCTCTCAGAACTTCTGGGTTTGCCCCAGGTAAGCTCGGTCAGGAAACTCACTGTGGACGGTGACACGATAGTTGCAGAAAGAGCACTTGAAGACTCAAGCGAGGTGGTGAAGACGAAGATTCCTGCCGTGGTAACAGTGACGAGAGAGATAAATCAGCCGAGAATCCCATCCCTTATGATGATAATGAAAGCCTCTAAGAAAGAAATAGTCAAGTGGACGCTTGCAGACATTGACACACAAAAGGAGAAAATCGTTTCTAAGGTGGAAGTCTTGGAGGCTTTAGCACCTAAAATGGAGAGAAAAAAAATAATCATCAAGGGCGACACAGTGCAGGAAATAGCTGAAAAACTGGCTAAAGCGTTAATTCAAGAAGGAGTCATCGGGAAGTGAGCGGTATGAACGAGCAGGGCGGAATCTGCGTTTTCTCAGAGGCTAACGACCTCACTTTAGAACTGCTCGGAAAAGCAAGGGAGCTAGCAGACAATTTGCACATCAGGCTTGCGGCTGTACAGTTTGGAAAAAACGCGCAGGAAAAAGCGAACGAGCTGGTAAGATACGGGGCGGACAAGGTCTACGCGGTCGATAACCCCGCATTAACGATTTTTCAGGACGAAGCCTACCTAAGGGTCCTCCACGACATCGCTGCAAAGGATCGCCCAGAAATCATGATGATTGGATCTACGAGGAACGGGAAGCCTCTCGCAGCCAAACTCGCGACGCGTCTTGACGCGGGATGTGTCCCCGACTGCATTGCGGTTGAGGTAGATGGGAGCGGGAGGCTGATCGGCGAGAGAATAACCTATGGTGGAAACGCCTTGGCAAGGGTGGCTTTTAGGTCGAAGCCGCAGATAGTGACCGTGCCGGCCAGGGCATTTGAAAAGCGTGTTCCACAGGAGCGCAAGGGAGAAGTTGCCCGGCTGGATGTCAAGGTCGAACCGTCGAGGGTTGAGGTTGTCGAGAGAAAACCTCTTGAAACCTCTAGTGAAAGGGTTGAAGAAGCTGAAGTGATTGTCAGCTGCGGAAGGGGTTTAGAAAAGAAAGATGATGTCGCATTGCTGAAGCAGGTCGCAGACGTTATCGGCGGCCAAGTGGGCTGCTCCAGACCGCTCGTGGAAGACCGAAAGTGGTTCTCAGAGTGGATTGGCCTCTCAGGGCACAAGGTCAAACCCAAACTGTACATAGCGTCTGGAGTTTCAGGAGTCATCCAGCACGTGGCTGGAATACGCGATGCCAAGATAATTGTGGCCATCAACAAAGACCCCGAGGCACCGATATTCGAAATCGCGGACTACGGAGTGGTAGGCGATCTGTACCAGGTTCTGCCGGCGCTGAAAGACGCCTTGAAAAAACAACTCCAGTAAAATCCTATCCCGTTGTAAATGGGACAAAAAAGCGGGAAGTAGCTATTTGTAGGCTACGAAATCCCTGCCCAAGAGTTCTCTGGCTATGACAGTTCTTTGAATGTTGGTTGCGCCCTCAGCGCCGACGCAGTAAGACATGATGCCTCGCAGTCCCATCTCTAACGGGCATTCTTTCGTGTATCCGTAAGCGCCGAGCCATATCATCGCGTGTTTGTAGATGTCAAATGCTAGGTGAGGCGCGAGGAGTTTGCAGGCGGCGATAATCTTGGTAACTTCGAGCGGCGCGAACTTGTTCTCTTTGTAGCGCATGTCCATCATCCATGCCGTGCGGAATGTTAGCGACCGCAAGGCCTCCAGATGGGCCCAGTCGTCTGCTATCTCAAACTGTATGCTTTGGAATTTGCCGATTGGTCTTCCGAAGGCTTTTCGTTCTTTTACATATTCAATTCCAGTGTCCAGAGCGCGTCTGGCTGCCCCTGTGCAGACGGCTGATATGAGTATGCGGGCTGTGTCGAACCCTTCCATTGTAAGGTAGAAGCCCCTGTCCACCTCTCCGAGCCGATTCGAGTCTGGCACCTTGACATTTTTCATCAGGAAGCCGCCGGTCGAGATTGCCATTCTTCCCATGTCTTCGTAGCGTTTGTTGATTTCAACTCCTGGCGCATTCATCGGGACGTAGAAGCCTGTCATTCCGCGATGTGAAGCCTCTGGGGGTGCGGGTGAGCTTCTGGCAATTACAAAGTAGCCTCCGCCCATCTTCCTCGCTTCTTCGGTACCGCTTATGTAAGCTTTTTCGCCGTTGAGAATCCAGTCGTTGCCCTGTTTTTTCGCCGTCGTCTTGAAGGCGGCGACGTCTGAGCCTCCTCCAGCTTCTGTCGAGCCTATTCCGATGAATGCATCTCCTTTTATCGCTTTCCGAATTACTGCTTCGCGCACTTGTTCACTGGCGTACCTGTCGACGACGTAGCCCCACGATGATTCCACGAGCCAAAGCACGGGTAAAGCGATGCTCACGTCTGCATAGCCCAGTTCCTCGGCGGCGATGCATGCTGTGACCCAGTCGGCGCCGGTTCCGCCGTGTTCTTGCGGAGCGGTCATTATGAGCAAACCCATTTCGCCCATGCTCCGAAGCAGTTCCTGCGGGATCGAGCCCCGAGTGTCCATTTCCCTTATTTTTTCCATCGGCAGATTCTTCTCGCACCATTCTCGAACTGCTTTGCGGAAAAGCTCCTGTTCCTCTGTGAAACTGAAATCCAATATGTGTTCACCTTTTGGAAACGAGTTTGGAGTAACATGCATAAAAGTTGTTCGGGCGGTCTAAGCGCAAATCTTCGCTTGAAGTTGGTCTACTGGACTCTGGTTCAAATCGAGGCCGAGCTTCTTCTCGTCGATGCCCATGGCCAAACCGAGCAGTTGGGTGTAATAGACCACTGGAACGTGCAGCTTTGCTCCGACGGTTGTTCCAGCGTCCTTCTGTTTTGCGTCAAACATCAACTGGCATTCTGGGCAGGAGACGACCATTCCGTCCGCTTGGAGATTCTGCACGGCTTTCAGCTTTGAGCCCGCAAGCGAAAGTGCGGTGTCAGCATGGCTGCGGAGCAGAGCTGCTCCACAACAATCCAGTTTCTCGGGGTATTCGACGACCTCAGCGCCCAAGGCCTTTATCAGCTCGTCCAGTTTCGTCGGGTTTTCGGCATCGTCAACCCTTCCGACGTCAGTGTACCGGATGATTTGGCAGCCGGCATGAGTCGCCACCTTCAAACCTTTGAGGGGTTTTGTCACGGCTTGTTCGATTCTTTTGAGTCCAACATAATCGTGCAAGAGATCGATGATGTGCCACATCTTGATGTTCGCGTCATACTTCAAGCCTTCCTCTCCCAGCAAACCCAACATCTTTTGACCAGTCGTAGTGTTGTCCTGTATTGTTTTCTTCGTTTCTGAGAGTGTGAAGTGGCAGCGGTTGCATGGAACCAGTAGATCTCCCAACCCAGTCGAGCTTGCCAAGCTGAGAGCCCTTGCCGCCAGATAGCCGGCCGAGAAGTTATTTACGCTCTTGATAGGGTCGCCGCAGCAAATAGCCTCGGACAGGTCAACTAGCTCGATGTCGAAATGCGGCAGAACCTGACGGATGGACATTTCATAGGCATACTGGCTCGTGAGTATGCAGCAACCCCAGAAAACCGCCATCTTCAAACTGTCTTTTCCTCCATCGTCTTCATGAAAACGATTTGAAAGCTTTCTTTCGGCTGGCATATCTTAGGAAGTTTCAAGCGTTCACGGTCAACTGTCTCCATATTTCTGGTGACGATTTTCTGGTAAGTGTCTATCTGTCCGGTTTCTAGTATCTGGGAAACTGCCTTCATGTAGCTCTCTGGCACTTTTGCTTCTCTTTCAACGGCAAGATTTCTCAGGGCTATTATTACGTGGTAGGGCGAGGCTTTCTGGGGGCATCTTTGCACACATTTCAAGCAGGTTACACACGTCCAGATTATGTCCGAAGAGGGCAGTTCGTCTACGAAGCCTAAGTTCACGAGTTTTATTATTTCGTGTGGCTTCAGCTCCAGAAGCTTCAAGGCGGTGCATCCGCTCGTGCATTTTCCACACTGAAAGCAGTTCGCCAACTCTTTTCCGCCGATTCTGGCTAGAATCTTGTCTCGGACTTCGATGTTGGGCTTGGCCATCGACATCAAATCACAGAGGCCCAAATCATTTTCCCCCTTTGACGCAGCGTTCAGCAAAGGCTGCGTCGACTTGAGTTATGACCTGAGTGCTAGTGTATTGTTGTATTTTGATAGCGCCAGTCGGGCATGCCGAACCGCAAAGACCGCACCCTTGGCACATGGCCTCGATGACCCCTGCTTTGGTCCTCTCTTTTCCGTCAATGACATCAGTTGTCATCTCTATCGCTAGGAACGGACAGATGGACGCGCAGATTTTGCATCCGCTGCACAAATCTTCTTCAACCGTGGCTTTCAAGGGTTCAAGCTCGATCTCACCACGGGAGAGCAGGTCCAAGGCCTTCGCCGCGGCTCCGCTTGCCTGCGCCACGGTGTCCGGTATATCTTTAGGTCCCTGACATGCGCCTGCGAGAAAGATACCGGCCGCGGCAGTTTCGAGCGGTCTGAGTTTCGGGTGCGCTTCTAACAGAAAACCGTCCGCGCTCCTTGAAGCATGGATTAGTGCGCTGATGTCTGCTAGATCTTTGTTTGGAACGAGTCCTGTCCCGAGCACGACTAGGTCTGCGCGTATCTGCAAGAGTTTGTTCGTTCCTTTGTCGTAGACGTCGAAGTAGAGTGAACCGTCTGACGACTCGTGAATCTCAGAGGGCAGGCCTGCTACAAAATCTATGTCCATGTCCCTTGCACGTGTGTAGAACTCGTCGTAGCCCTTGCCGAAGGCCCGCATGTCGATGTAGCAGATGTATATCTTCACGTTTTCCCGAATTTTCTCTCTGGCCAGAATCGCCTGTTTCAGGGTTACCATGCAGCCCACTCGGCAACAGTACTCATGGAAACGCTTGTCTCGAGAGCCCACACACTGGATGAAAGCAATTGTCTTAGGCGTTTCTCCGTTCTTCGGCGAGAGTATTTTGCCTCCTGTCGGTCCAGACGCATCTGATATCCTTTCGAACTCGATGTTTGAAATCACGTTCTTGAAGCGTCCGTATCCGAGTTCTCCCATCTGCGACGCGTTGAAAACCTCGGAACCCACGGCCAGTACGATGCCGCCCACTTTAGCATGAATTGTTTCAGGGCGCTCCTCGAATTCTACAGCCTTGGCTTCGCATGCTTCTTGGCACTTGCCGCAAACGCCCTTGCCATGCTTCAGTCTGAGGCAGTAGTTCGAGTTGATTATGGCGACGTTAGGAACCGCGTGTGTTGAGTAGATGGATATGGCGCGTTTTTGCGTCAGATTTTCGTTAAACTCGTCTGGAACCTTGACCGGGCATACTTGCGCGCATATTCCACAACCGACGCATTTTTTTTCGTCAACGTATCGCGGTTTTTTGAGGATTGTAACTTCGTAGTTCCCAACGAAGCCCTTGACATCGGTGACCTCGGCATTTGTGAGCGTTGTGATGTTAGGATGTTTGACTACGTCAACCATTTTAGGCGTCAATATGCATGCGCTGCAGTCGAGAGTTGGGAAGGTTTTGTCCAGTTGTGCCATGCGCCCGCCGATGCTTGGAGTTTTCTCCACGAGATAGACTGGAAAACCTGCGTTAGCAAGATCTAACGAGGTCTGTATGCCCGCGATTCCTCCGCCCACAACCAAAATGCTTTTTTCAACGCTCACTCTGTGTTTTTCAAGAGGTTCTAGGAGCCGGGACCGCGCGATTCCCATCCTGACGAGCGCCTTAGCTTTTTCAGTCGCCTTTTCAGGCTCGTGAGTGTGCGCCCAAGAAACCTGCTCCCGTAGATTGACTATTTCCGTCAGGTATGGATTGAGCCCAGCTTCAGCAACTGCTCTTCGGAAGGTTTCTTCGTGCATTCGAGGAGAGCACGTTGCGATGACGACTCTATCGAGCTCTTTGTTCCTTATGTCTTCTTGAATCATGCGTTGTCCTGGTTCACTGCACATGTACATGTAATGCTTGGATACCACGACGTCGGGCAAAGTTTTGGCGTATTCGGCAACCTTTTGCACATCAACCACTCCAGCGATGTTGATGCCGCAGTGACAAACGTACACGCCAATCTTGGTCATCAGGTAGACGTCCATGGTTAGAATGAACAAATTGCGGTAGAAGTTCGCTATTATTCTTTCTGTCATGAATGTGCTTTTTTGATGTATCAAAACTCCTGAAAACTTGGCGGATGTACTTCAATTATTGGTTTAAAAATTATACCCTTCATCATCTAGTAGATTGAAACCTTTGCTACTCCTTTTACGTTGAGCAGCTCCGGGATGATTTCTCCGGGGATTTTTCTCTCCACAATCAACGTGAGTTTGGGTTCTGGTGAAAGCTCTGGGTCATCTACGATTGCCTGTCTTATGCTTAGGCCATTCTTTGCAAGAATCATGGCTGATCCTGCTAATATGCCCGGGATCTTCGCATCCACGGGCGTTATTTCAACCACGCCAAGGTTTAGATCCTTGGCAATTTCTCTCAGCGAAAGACCTGCAGATTTAATGTCTTGGAATATTAGTCGAAGTCCTCGGTCGGATCCAATTGCTTTCAACGTTTCTACGACTGTCCGTCTGTCCACTCCGGCCGCCCGCGCAATTCTAACAGGGGGAACTTCAATCTCGTTAAGGTAGATTTTTCCGTTTCTTACGGCCAGACCATTTTCTATCAGCACTCGTGCCACCTTGAGCCTTTCTGGCTGCCCCTCAAAGTATTTCTTTGCGCTGTTCCACATGTTACGGTTTCCTTAATGCACATTTCTGTGCAAGAAAGTATAAATATGTTCCTGCGTAACAGTCTGAGCAATAAAGTACATGAACGAACATAAATGTACATAGGAGAAGGTAGAATGACGCAAACAAGCAAGAACAAAGAGTATGTGATTCAACTGGAACCCGAAGAAATGCCATCATCCTGGTACAACATACAAGCAGATCTTCCTGAGCCCCTGTCGCCCCCACTGGATCCAACAACGTTGAAACCGATAAACCCAAAAGTTCTTGAAAGAATATTCGCAAAAGAACTCGTCGCACAAGAAGTATCAACGGAACGGTTCGTAAAGATACCAGATGAAGTGCTTGATGCTTATTTGAGACTCCCCCGCCCGACACCTCTGTACCGCGCCAAAAGATTCGAGAGGTTCCTCAAGACGCCCGCCGAAATCTACTTCAAATGTGAAAACTTCAGCCCAGCAGGCAGTCACAAGACCAACACAGCTATTGCACAGGCGTACTACAACAGGAAGCAGGGAATCCAAAGATTAGCCACTGAAACTGGGGCTGGACAATGGGGAACAGCCTTAGCTTTGGCCACCGTGCTCTTCGGACTCAAATGCCAAATATACATGGTTCGCGTGAGTTATCAAAACAAGCCCGGCAGAAGGACGATGGCTCAGCTGTACGGAGCTGAAATGTGCCCTTCACCAAGCGACCGAACAGAATTTGGCCGGAAACTGCTGAAAGAAAATCCCAATCATCCCGGAACGCTCGGCATTGCTATAAGCGAAGCCATCGAAGACACGCTTGCACACGAAGACACGCGGTATTCTCTCGGCTCTGTCCTAAACCATGTTCTGATGCATCAGACTATAATAGGATTGGAAGCGAAGAAACAATTCGAAAGCATAGACGTGAACCCGAATCTCGTTTGCGGCTGCATAGGAGGAGGCTCTAACTACGGCGGCTTCTGCTTTCCTTTCATGATGGACAAGCTCAAAGGGAGGACCGAGACAGAATTCGTTGCTTGCGAATCGAAAGCCGTTCCGCACACGACTAGGGGAGTCTACACGTACGACTATGGAGACACCGCCAAGATGACTCCGCTAATCAAAATGCTGACGATAGGACACGACTACGCATGTCCGCCAGTCCACGCTGGAGGCCTAAGGTATCACGGCATGTCACCGCTCATCTCATACCTCATCCACAAAGGATATGCCCGTTCAGTTGCCTACGATCAAACCGAGGTTTTCGAGGCGGCTAGGCTTCTGGCTCAAACGGAGGGCATGATAGCGGCTCCCGAAACCGCCCATAGCCTGAAGTTCGTGATGGATGAGGCTCTGAATTGCAGGAAAACAGGGGAAAAGAAAGTCATTGCAATGAATTACAGCGGACATGGGCTTCTCGATCTCTCAGCGTACGAGCAGTATCTCGCAGGTAAACTCGTGGAATACGAGCCTCAAAAAATCGAAGTTCCCATTTTCAGCAGCTGACAGGCGAATAATGTGACGACTACTGTGCAAAGAGTCGACAGCGTCGCTGCCAAAGTGACCTTATTACGGGTTGATCAGCTCAAGCCCCATGAAAAGGGCTCCCCCTTTTACCTTGAGCTCCTGCGAAAAGAAATTATCAACGACGGAGTGCTGAAGTATCCAATCGTGGTCGACGAGAAAACCCATGTCATCTTGGATGGCATGCACCGCTGGCTCGCATTGAAAAGCCTCGGCTATGAACTCATACCTGTCATTCTCACAGATGTATTCAAGGGCAAGATACATGTCGGAAAAAGAAGAATACATCGATACACGGACGGGGTCGACAACGAAATAACCGTCGAGAAAGTCATAGCAGCAGGCGTCAGTGGCCGTCTGATGGAACCGCGTTCAACTAGGCATTTCTTTCCTTTCTCGAAGTTTCAGGAAATCAACTTCCCCTTGCGCTCGCTGAAGAAGAACGCAGCTCAAGACGTGTCAAGATACATCGCAAAACTGACCACCAAAGAGAGCAATGCGGCTTTGGAACAGTGGCTGGAGGAAATATCCGAAGAGCTGGAGTTTCTGTTGAGAAGAAAGGAAGAGGTTGAAAAAGAAAGGGAAGAGTTCCTCAATAGGGTGAAAGGCTTAGCCAACAAATTCTAATTCCTCTGTCGGCGTGCAGAAACGTATCCGAAATGCTAACGTAGAGGTTATTAACATAGATCTCTACACTAGTTGGGAAGGCGTTGTGATGATATCGATCAATGCTCCTCAGATTGGCGAGGAAGAGATCGAAGCCGTCGTCAAAGTCTTGAAAAGCGGTATTTTAACATCAGGCTTGGGTGCAGGCCCGAAGGTCACGGAATTCGAGAAAGCCTTTGCCAAGTTTGTTAAGGCGAAGCATGGAATAGCCACGAACTCCGGGACCGCCGCTCTTCACTCGGCTCTAACAGCAGCTGGTGTGAAGGCCGGCGACGAGGTGATTCTACCCAGCTTCACGTTTGTTGCAACAGCCGAGGTCATATTGTTCAACAGAGCGAGACCAGTTTTTGTTGACATAAATCCTGACACGTACACCATTTCTCCAGAAGCAGCTCGGAAGGCTGTGACGGGGAAGACCAAAGCGATAATGCCGGTTGACCTCTATGGCATGCCTGCTGACGTGCAGCCCATAAGAGAAGTAGCTGACAAGCATGAGCTCAAAATCATAGAAGACGCGGCTCAAGCGCATGGAGCAACGTACAAGGGAAAACCTCCAGGAACCTTTGCCGACGCTGCCTGCTGGAGCTTTTACGGAAGCAAGAACATGACAACGGGCGAAGGCGGCATGATAACAACGAACAGTGACGAGATTGCGGAAACGCCGCGGTACATTCGAAGTCACGGAGAGAAGAAGAAGTATCAATCCCTGATGCTTGGACACAATTACCACATGCCGGAAATAGCTGCCGCCATAGGCGTCGAACAGCTCAAAAAACTGCCAAAGTTTGTGGCCAGAAGGCGCCAGAACGCGAAGAGACTGACAGAAAACCTAGCGAAGGCAAAGAATCTTAAACTGCCAAGCGAACCGGAGGGTTTCAAGTGCTCTTGGTACCTGTACACTGTCCAATTGAAGAGAGCAAAGGAGAAAGAGAGGGACAGCATCGTTGAGAAGCTGAAGCAGAAGGGAATAGATGCGTTCATCTGCTACGTGAACCCGATACATCTCATGCCGTACTATCGCAAGTTCGGCATATATAGGCTTCCAGAGACAGAAAAGGCGGCAGAACGTGTGTTTTCACTGCCCGTCCATCCTGGGGTCACGGCGAAACAAATAGACTACATAAGCGACAATGTGCTCCAATTGACAGAATAGTGCTCCGACGTCAAGGTTTATATGGAATGCGCGCGCTAGTATTCAACCCCCAGATTTGGGGTTTTGCTGGAGGATTTTGCAATGAAGCAAATCAAAGTTGTAATAATGGGCGCGGCTGGAAGGGACTTCCATAACTTCAACGTGTTCTTCCGAGACAACGACGCTTATGACGTAGTGGCCTTCACAGCCACCCAGATACCTGGAATTGAAGGGCGCTGCTATCCTGCTGAGCTTGCCGGCTCAAAGTATCCGAACGGAATACCAATATGCTCAGAAGAAGAGCTTCCCAAGCTGATAAGAGAACATGATGTTGACCAGGTCGTTTTCGCTTACAGCGACGTTTCCCATGAGTACCTGATGCACAAGGCTTCTCAGGTGTTGGCGAACGGTCCAGATTTTCGTCTGATGGGCCCCAAGACAACAATGCTGAAGGCAGAGGTCCCCATTGTCTCCGTGTGCGCTGTCAGAACAGGATCAGGCAAGAGCCAAACCTCCAGGCAGGTTGCAAAGATCTTGAAGAATAAAGGTCTGAACGTTGCAGTCGTCAGGCATCCGATGCCCTACGGAAATTTGAGAAGACAGGTGTGCGAACGCTTCGCTTCTTTGGCGGATTTGGACAAGTATGAGTGCACAATTGAAGAGAGAGAAGAGTATGAGCCTCACATTGACAACGGAATAATCGTTTACGCAGGAGTAGACTATGAAAAGATTTTGAGAGAAGCTGAGGACGAAGCTGACGTGATAGTGTGGGATGGGGGCAACAACGACATGTCCTTCTACAGGCCTGATCTAAACATCGTCGTGGCCGACCCGCACAGGGCAGGAAACGAGTTGACATACTACCCTGGCGAAACCAACCTGCGAATGGCGGATGTCATCATAATAAACAAGGTTGACACAGCAGATCCACAAAAGGTCCACGAAGTAAGGGAAAACATCAAATCAGTCAATCCGAACGCTAAAGTGCTGGAGGCAGCTTCACCCATAACCGCCGACAATCCGGAAGCTGTCCGCGGAAAGAAGGTTCTGGTGATTGAGGATGGACCAACCGTGACGCATGGTGGCATGTCCTTCGGGGCCGGCGTGGTCTTCGCGAAGAGATTTGGAGCGGCTGAGTTGGTTGATCCGAGACCATACGCAGTGGGGTCGATAAGGGATGCGTTCAGAAAGTATGCGCATCTGGGGGCGGTTCTTCCTGCGTTGGGTTATGGTGAAAAACAGGTGCAGGAGCTGAAGGAGACAATCGATCGGACGCCCTGCGATGTTGTAGTCATCGGGACGCCCATCGACCTCAGAAGGGTCATATCTATTAGCAAGCCCACCGTAAGAGTAAAGTATGAGCTCGAAGTTTTGGGGCCAGTTTCTCTTGAGCAGATTCTGGACGAGGTCATTCAAAGAAGCCGGAAAGAAAAATGAGTGAAGAACAAGCAGAGATATCTCGCGTAAAAGTGAAGTTTATAGTCGAAGGGCTGGGCGAGGCAGAAGGAGAACTGGTTCGGTTTCTCGCGCCCAGGACAGTGGATTTGATAGTTAGGAAACTGCCGATAGAGGGTAGAGCGGCGATGTGGAAAGAAGAGGTGTACTTCGAAACACCCATTAAGATGGGAGAAGAAAAAGCCAAGGGCACGGTCGAAACCGGCACAATCGCGTTTTGGCCGATGGGAAGCGCCATATGCATCTTCTATGGTAGCTCACAACCTTACAGCCCCGTGAGCATCGTGGGCAAAGTCACTTCGAACCTTGAACTATTTAAAAGGGTGAAGAGCGGAACAAAAATTAGGGTTGAAAGCGTCTAATACACCCAATAAGCCTCTCGCCACAGCTTCAGGATTCTCTCACACTCTTCTCTAACCTGCTTTTCCTGACTCTTGGACTCTAACACTTTGAGAAATTCAATCCGTTTTTCGTCGGAACGTCTCTCCGCTAGTCCGCCGTAGTAAAGCTTGCCCTCCAGGTATTCCTTCATGCTGTTAGCCTTTTGCACAAAAAGACTGGCCGCGTCGACGGGATTCTCCACGGCGTACATGTTCGCCCATATTGCAGCCTCAGCTTGTCGAAGCTGGGTCAAGCCGTCAATCTCCTTGATTTCACGAATGTAAGTTCTCAAGAAATCGTAGTAACCCGCAACTTTGACGAGATCGATTGCTCTGCCCACCTTCTGCTTGAAGGCTGGACTGCCTTCGGATGTCAAAATGTGTTTGTATCCATTCTCAACCAGTCCTCTTGCCCTGATGACTTCTTCATCTGTATAGATTCTCCTGGGAAAATCCAAACAGGTTCTAACCTCTGATAATCTACCACTTGCGTGGACGAATGAATTTCTGAAATGGGAAAATTCAGTCTGCCTTGTATATTTTGAGGTTGTGGCTTCCTGAAACGACTTGGATCGTGCCGTTTTCTTTCAGTTCTTCAAGGAAACTTTTGGCTGCGCTAATTCTTATGTTGTATCGGGTTGCCACGGCGTAAGGTGTTAGAACGTGCATCTTCTTGAGCTCTCCAATTATTTTGTCGTTTTTAGCGTCAGGCGGAACCACTGCCGAAGCTCTCTTTTCTTTGGGAGCTCCACCTTTCTCTTTCTTCTTCTTTTCTTTGTCTTCTTCATCCTTCTTGTCTTGCATCCGTTCCATTTGTTTCAGGTTGAGCTTTTTCTTTCCACCCATGTTTACCAACTTCGAATATTGAAGTCTGTTCGCAGTTCTTAAGCGTTTTCGCGTTAATGCAGGTATTCGATTGTACTAGTCTGCATCATTTCAATAAAAAGAAAGGAGAAACTGGGAAAAAAAGTCTATTTGCCCATGACTTTTCTGGCTGCGATTTCAATATCTTCAGATTTTATGGTCTTCCTTCCAGCATGCATTGCGAAGTCCAGAGCTTCTTTGGCGATTTTTACCCCAATTTCCTCTAGGGCTTTTGCCAGTTCTTTCGCTGCAGCCTCGCTAACTCTGTCAGCTCCAGCCTTTTTGCACAGTCTATGCATTGGAGCTACGGCCAACTCTAATTCTACCATAAAGAGTCCTCAGTAGCCTCTTTTACTATTTCAAGGCATATTTACGCTTATCGGTACTGATTTTACGCCACTGAGACGGTGGGTCAGGGTTCAGAATACGTAAGACTCTAAACGAATAACTTAGTATTGGATTTGACTGGGGGGCCTATCTTGGGAAGGAACTGGAAGCACAGGTGGATGAAAAAGACTTTCTAAAAACTTGCTCGCGCGCGTCTACAGCACTAAACGGAAAAACTCCTTCACAAAAGGCGAATATCGAGTCTGATGAAGCAAATGGATTTCTCTGATCAAGAAGACAAGTCAGCATCAGAGGTTTGAGACAGGTTCCTAAGGGCATCAGATTGGCTGGGATATGGTTATTTGTATCGGGCCCGTCTGCGTACCATTACCTAGGTCGTATCCAACAATGTAATATGTTCCTGGCGAAACGGGAAAGCTTTGCGAACCATCCATAACGTTGCAAGTCTGAGGCCAAACCAAATTACCTGAAGCAAGACTCTCGCCAGGGTTGAGAGGTATTATGGAGCCATAATTAAGAGAAACCTGGGTGTTCGACCATTGGTACAGGTTGTCATTCGTGTCGTTGTAAACTCGAAAGTCAAAGTTTGGGTGTTCGAAGTTATAGTTCATCGTCTGATTGCTTATGTTGGTGACTGTGAGCGTAATGTTTACTGGTTCGCCGAGAATGTAAACGATATTTTCGAGCCTCATAGTGAGTTCCAACCCGTCGAGAACTCCTGCCGCCGTGTAAGTTGTATTCGGATTTAATTCTTTTTGCAGATTTGCGACCTGAGAGGTCAGGGAATTAATCGTGGAGTTTTCGGAGGCAACTTGGCTCTGAAGATTTGCTATACTAGAGTTTAATTGAGAAATCTGATTGGTTAAGGATGAGATTGTGTTGTTTTTGTCGTTTATCATTAATGTATATGCTGCAACCACACCGCCTAAGGAGGCTACTAAAATGATGCAGATTATTCCAAGCGTAACAAGGACCCCTTTTCGAGTGATTTTTCTTTCTTTTGTTCCACTCATGCTTAAACTCCTCCAATCTAACATTGACAATTGGAAAATATATGTCTGTCTGAGCCTTGGTTCAGTACGTTCCAGAAACTAGTCTTGTTCATCAACATTGAAAAGCGCCGAAGAGTTAACAGAACCCTCCTAGGGGAATTTATTAAAGCAGACGTTGCATGAGTGTTGCCCAAAGTGATAGCGATGAAGTTTGTTGACGCGCACATTCATCTCTCAGACGAGGAGTATGCTGGAGTTGTGGATGAAGTTCTGGCTGAAGCAAAAAACTCAGGCGTAGTAGCTCTGGTTTCAAACTCCATGGATCTGAAAACCTGCCATGGAACCTTAGAATTAACGGAGCGTCATCCTGGGATCGTGTATGCTGCGTTAGGTATTCATCCTTGGACTGTGAAGGAACTTCAGGATAGCGAACTCGATCAAGTTTCACAGCTGATCTCAGCGCAGAGGAGGAACAAGGCGTTCGTCGCTTTGGGCGAGATAGGGCTAGACTCCAAGTACATGGACATATGGGATAAGCAGGTGAAGGTTTTTGATTTGATGCTGCGTTTGGCTGAAAAGCTTGGTTTGCCGGCCATTATTCATTCGCGGGGGACGACTGTGCAGGTGATTGACATGCTTTCCTCTTACACGCTCAAGAAGGTGCTGCTGCACTGGTTCAGTAATCCAATCAGCGCGCTTGGCAAAGCCATCGAAAGAGGTTATTACATCACTGAGGGGCCTGCGATACTATATTCAAATGGAATACGTGAGGTGGTCAAAAAAGTGCCCTTGACCAATCTCTTAACAGAGACCGACGGCCCAGTTCGTTTTTTCAAGAGACCTTTTGAAGGAAAGAGAACTACGCCCTCTTTTATTCCGACCGTTATTGCGGCCTTCGCAGAGGTCAAGAAAATAAGCGTAGAAGAAGTTGCAGAACAGATACTTGAAAACTTCAAAAATTTCTTCGATGTTGAGCGCATTCAATAACGATGAACTTGCTTGATTAAGAATTGTCGACTTTTCGGTAAAAGGTAAGGCTCTGCATGTGAGCGATTGGCATGGATGGTTCGATGAGTCTTGAATAGGTTTTTGGCGAGTACTGTGGGGTAAGTTTAAATTAGTATGTTGGGTTTATGACAGTCCAAACTGGAATTAACATGCTTCGGAGCGGGCAGAAAGTCAAGGGCATTCGGAGGATCGTGAAGTTTGGGTAATGTGCGGACTGAGCAAATCAAACGGACAGCTAAGGAGCTTATCAAACGATTTCCTGAAAAGTTCACCAATGATTTTGAGAATAACAAACATTTAGTTAGGGCTCTAGTGCAGGGAGGAACTCCCAAGGTTCTGAACCAGATAGCGGGCTACATAACTCGTTTTGTGGCGACAGAACAAAGGCAACTGCAAGAGGAGACCTCCGAGGAAGTGGAACTGGAAGGCGAGGAATCGGCTGAAGGAGCGCCAGTTGGCGCGTAACCTCGGTTGAAGTCGGCTCTTTCAACAGAATGAGGGTCGAACTGTAATGATGGATGATTATAGAAGAAGTTGGGCGTTGCGATACTTGCGCGAAGCAAAAGCGGAGCTTCAGGCTGCGAGAAAGATGCCCTATATGGCTCCAAGTTTGGTTTTGGAGGCCATCAGAAAAGCTAGGAACGCCATCTATTATAGCCTTGGAGAGCCAGCCTTCGTTGAGATAGTTGTGAGAGAAACCGCTGAGAAGACGCAGGGACCGATTACGGATCCCATTCTGAGGTTTCTAGTTGAAATTGAGGCGATGTTTCAACAGCTGGCTCAGATTGAAGAAGTCGATGGCGAGAAAGCTATGAAACAGGCCAACGATATAGTGCGTTTAGCCTCAGACATCGTTGAGGCTATGACGGAAGAAAAAGTGGAAGAGTAGACCAGACTTATTTCTTTTTAACGGCCTTTGCTATTCGCTCTAGTGCCTTCTTTATGTTTTCGATTGAGTTTGCGAACGATAGGCGCAGGTAGCCTTCACCGTATTTTCCGAAGGATGTGCCCGCCAGAGCGGCCACACCAGCGTTGTTGAGCAGATAATCCTGCAGCGTGCGAGAGTCCATGCCTGTTCCCGTGATGTTCGGAAACACGTAGAAAGCTCCGTGTGGCTTTTTGCATGTTATGCCTTCGATGTTGTTCAAGCCGGGAACTATGACTTCTCTTCTCTTTCGGAATTCCTCATCCATTCTTTCTGACTCTTTTTGTGGTCCCGTTAGGGCTTCAACCCCAGCCAATTGGGTAAAAGCGCAAGTGCAGGAGTTCGAGTTTGTCATTAGTTGCGCAACTTTTTCTGCCAAGTCCTTTCTCATAACTCCATAACCGAGTCTCCAGCCAGTCATTGCATACGTTTTTGAAAAGCCGTCCAACAGAATTGTCTTGTCCTTCATTCCAGGAAATTGCGTTATGCTTTCATGCTTGCCTTCATAGATTATTCTGCTGTAGATTTCGTCAGATAGCACAAACACGTCGTTCCTGCCGGATATGCTGTCAGCCACTACTTTGAGCTGTTCTCGTGTTACAATTCCACCCGTCGGGTTTTCTGGAGAGTTGAGAATTATCATCTTGGTCTTCTTCGTTATCATCTTCTTGACGTATTCGGTGTCGAGGCCAAACTCGTTCTCCTCTTTGAGCTGTATCGGGACGGGCTTAGCGCCGACAAAGTTTATCATTGACTCGTAAATAGGAAATCCCGGGTTTGGATACATGACTTCGTCCCCAGGATTTACCAACGCTAAAATGCTGAAGAACATCACCGGCTTTCCGCCAGGCGTGACGACTACTTCTTCCGGTTTTACGTCCAGTTTTCTGGTTTTCGAAATGTAGTCTGCTATAGCCTGTCTCAGTTCCGGCATGCCTGCGGATGGAGTGTAATGTGTGTAACCTGAATTCAACGCTTTAATTGCGGCATCTTTTATGTTCTTAGGCGTGTCAAAGTCAGGTTCGCCTATCTCCAAATGCACAATGTCTTTTCCTTGCCTCTCGAGCGCCTTTGCCTTTGCCAGCACTTCGAAAGCTGTTTCGGTACCAAGAGTTTTCATTCTATCTGCAAAGATAGTATCCACATTGGTCACCTTGTTTTTGAAAGGAAATTGAAGGTAAGAAGAAAAGTGGTATTTAACTATTTGCGGCAAAGTCTATGATTTCACGTTTAAATTTGCTTCGATAGTGGACGCACTTTCATAACGTCTTGGTTGACAAGGTTTGGCGGTTTCTTTCCTTCAAAGAACGAAACGAGGTTGTCTGCTACCATTTCGGCCATTTTCGCGCGGGTCTCGAGGCTTGCGCTTGAAATGTGTGGAGCGAGGACAACGTTGTCAAGCTTGAGCAGAGGGTTGTCCAATGTTGCTGGTTCTTGTTCGAAAACGTCGATTCCTGCGCCTGCGATCCAGCCTTCTTTCAATGCCTTGTACAGGGCCTTCTCGTCGACAACTGGGCCACGTGAATTGTTTATCAAGTAGGCCGTTTTCTTCATCATTCTAAATCTTTGTTCGTTCATTAAGTGTTGCGTTTCTTTCATGAGCGGAACGTGTATGCTGACGAAGTCTGCTTGCTGCAATAGTTCATCAAGATCCATGCGTTTTGCACCAAAATCTTTCTCCATCTCGGGTCGTGGGATGACATCGTAGAAGAGAATCTTCATGTCGAATCCTTTTGCTCTCTTCGCCATCGCATAGCCTATTCTGCCAGCGCCCACGATGCCTATAGTTGCGTTGTGAACATCCCGGCCCGTCATCATGTCAGGATGCCAACCGACCTTCCATTGACCCGTGCGAACATACTTGTCTGCCTCAACGACTCTTCTCGCCACAGCTATGAGCAAAGCCCATGCAAAGTCTGCGGTGGTATCGGTCAGCACCTCAGGCGTGTTCGTGACATAGATTCCTCTCTTAGTGGCTTCTTTCAGGTCGATGTTGTCGAAGCCCACAGCCATCTGTGAGACAATCTTCAATTTCGGCGCGGCGTCAAAAACTTCGGCGTCTATCTTGTCAGACAAAAGTGTGGCAAGGGCGTCCACATTCTTGGCTTTTTCTATAATCGTCTTCTTCGGGGGCGGGGCATACTCCGGCCACACTTCAGTCTCGAAGTACTTCCTTATTATCATCAAACCTCTCTCCGGCATTTGCCTCGTGACATAAATCCTCAGTTTTGGCATGCAGTTCACCAGACATTGATTTGCGGAATATTTTATTAGCGTTGACTTATTACACTTACGCACTAACTATTGAAAAAGCGTATCGGGCTATATGGATGATCGCGATTAAGAACAAGGCGCAGCTGGTCGAGAACGGGGAGACTAGGCTCAACCGAGAAGCAAGGAGGTTGGCTTTGACGAGTCTTGAAACTGCCTTGAACGCGGCCGACCCAAAGCGGTTGTTGAAATCAAAGCTTCTTTTTCACGACTCGATACTGAATGTTGATAGTCTCTCTTTCAATCTGGAGAAACTGAAGAAAGTATACGTTGTGGGCGGTGGCAAAGCAAGCGGATCAATGGCTGAAGCTGTTGAACAGATACTGGGCGACCGATTGACAGGCGGGGTCGTCAATGTTCTTCACGGCAGCACAAACAGGACAAGCAGAATCAAGCTCCACGAAGCTAACCATCCGGTTCCAGACGAGGCGGGAGTTGAAGGAACTCGCCAGATGCTTGAGATAGTGGAACAAGCAGAAGGCAACGATTTAATCATATGTTTGATTTCCGGGGGTGGCTCAAGCTTGATGCCTCTCCCCCGTGGGAAGATTTCCCTTGCAGATAAAAAGGAGATGACTCAGGCTCTGTTGAAGTCAGGGGCAACCATAAACGAGGTGAACACAGTTCGGAAACACATTTCAGATTTCAAAGGTGGTTGGCTGGCGAAAAAGGCTTATCCCGCGACGATTCTCAATCTCATCCTCTCCGATGTTGTGGGCGATCCTCTAGATTTCATTGCTTCTGGCCCAACAGTCCCAGACTCAACAACGTTCAACGAAGCCATAGCCATACTCAAGAAGTACAATCTATGGGCTGCGGCTCCAGAGTCAATAAGAAAAGTGTTGTCAGAAGGAAAGAAAGGGCTCATCCCGGAAACTCCCAAGGCCAGAGACAAAGCATTCAGAAAGGTTCACAACGTCGTGATAGGAAACAACAGATCTTCAACCTCAGCCGCCTATGAACAGCTGAAAACTGATGGGCTCCACGCGCTTATGTTGACGGCAACATTGGAGGGGGAAGCTCGACATATAGGCACCATGCTAGCGTCAATCGGCTCGGAAGTTTCAGTTTCTGCTCATCCTGCTCCAAAGCCAGCAGGCATAGTTGCGGGCGGAGAAACGACAGTGACCGTAACCGGAAAGGGGCTGGGTGGAAGAAACCAAGAATTGGCATTAGCTGCTGCCGCACGACTCAAAGGATCCGAGGGAATAGTGCTGGCTTCTCTTAGTACAGACGGTGTAGACGGACCGACGGATGCGGCTGGAGCGGTTATCGATGGGAAGACGATAACAAGGGCTCTAAAGATGGGTTTGGTTCCTGAAAAGTTTCTGGCGGAAAATGATTCGTATCACTTCTTTTCAAAACTCGGCGACCTCATCTTCACAGGACCCACGGGCACGAACGTCAACGATGTGTCTGCAATAGTGGTTTTGTGATTGGGAAGGGACAAAGAATGGCTGTAAGCGTTAAGTTCATTGGTTCTTTCCGCAGTCTCTCTGGCAAAGACACGCTTGAACTCAGACTTGAAAGACCATGTCGGATGAGAAACGTCATCAAGATGATCACCGAAGAACTGCCCAAACTTCAGCTAGCTTTGATCGATCCAGAATCTGGAAACCCGAAAACAAACCTGCTTATACTCGTGAACGGACGAGAGATGAGCGTATTGGACCATTTCGAAACGGCAATCAAAGATGGAGACGAAATGGTTTTTGTTCCAATCGTGCACGGAGGATGAGAGTGCATGCGCCTGTTCCCCGTCAGAACGCGCATTGTAAGACCTGGCGATGATTTGGCTGAACTAGTTCATGAAGCTTTGGAAAAACAACACCTTGAAGTTGAGAATGATGACGTCTTAGCATTGGCGTCGAAAATAGTGGCCTATTCTCAAGGTCGTGTCGTCAAACTGAGCGATGTGAGGCCCTCGAAAAAGGCTAGGCAAATGGCAAAGAAATACTCGCTGGAGCCAGAATTTGCAGAGCTTATTCTTCGTGAAGCCGGAAAGGTTTACGGCGGTGTCGAAAAGGCCGTCCTAACTCTAAAAGACAGTGTTATCACACCGAATGCAGGAATAGACAACAAGAACGCCCCTATCGGTTCAGCCGTCTTGTGGCCTGAGAACCTTGCTGAATGGTTGACGGCTTTCAGAGGCGGAATCAACCGCAGAACCGGGAAGCGGGTCGCTGTGATTGTCGTTGATAGTGGTTTGGTTCCGCTTCGGATAGGCACGGTAGGATTGGCTTTAGGGGTTGCGGGCTTCAACCCGATAAGGGAGTGGAGAGGCAGAAAAGACTTGTACGGAAGGACTATACTCATTACAAGGCATGCTGTGGCGGATGATTTGGCTTCAGCGGCTCATTTGTTGATGGGCGAAGCTGCAGAGAAGACTCCTGTTGTTCTCATCAAAGATGCTCCAGTGGATTTCGACGATGACGTTCATGTTTCAGAAGAAATGATGATGCCCCTAAAAGATTGCATCTTCATGAATACGTTCAAAGTCTGAAATCTTAACATAGAGTGGTCTTGCTCTATTAACTCAGCCGCTGGGTTGCACGATGATTATCATGCTGTCCGTCAGTGTCATGTTCATGTTAAGGGCGGACGAATAAGGAGCAGTCGCGATGTCTTCATATGCGGTTGGGGCATTCAGGTTGCCCGGGTAGCGCACGTTGAAGGATGCAATTCCGAGGGCGTCCGTCGCGTTGGAACTAATTGTGGGAATGTTATCAACTGCTTGATATTTTAGACTCTCAAAACCTACAGGTAGGCTGGGGACGGTTTGATTCAACTCATCTCGGGCTTCGACATAGGCTGTCACTGTTTCGTCGGTTGTGAAGTTTCCGCTTGGCGCGTTTGGTCCGCGCCCGCCTTTCTCAGTGTATAGATCTATCGTGGGCGTCAGGGTTTCGCAGGTGAAGTTTGTCGTGGCGTCGAGTGTTTGTCCATAGGCTTTAGCTGTCGCCTTTGTTTGCCACGTGCCTAGTACCCACATGCTTTCTGGGGAGAGGACTGAAGCCCAGTCTGAAGGCCAGGGTATCTGGAAGGTGATGTTCGCTATTCCAAGGCTATTAGTACGGACTGGTTGGGTTTGTTGCACGGGAAAGTCAGTGCCGTTCGGCGATTTAACCTCGAAATTAACTGGGGTGCCAACTACCGAGGCGTTATTGCTCGATACGTGCGCCTCGATAAAGACTTGGTCTTCAGGGAGAAAGGAGAGGCCGGCAACCCCGTTCTTCGTGGCAGAAACGTCGATTTGAACGTTAGGAGTGGTCTCAGAAAAAAGGCCGAAACTCAACGCTCCGAGACCTACGGCAAGAGTTATGGCAAGTAGTGACGTCAGTAATAGTTCTTTCTTTACGTCCACTCACGCCACCAAATATTGAGTAATCAGTGAATGATTTAACTCTACGTTTTTGCACAGGTGTACAAGGGATTTGAACAGCAATAGCCAAATAAAAAGAAGCAGCTCTTTTTATACGGAGACTGGAAAGTCGTGGGTGAACAGAAAGAAGTTCTCAGAGGACTCACATTAAAAGTTTACAAGTTCGTTCTTAGGAGCGAAAGACCAGTTGGAATTCGTGAGGTTCAGAGAGCACTGAACCTGAGCAGTCCTACGCTTGCGCTTTACCACATGAACAAGCTTGAAGAAGCTGGACTCATCAAGAAAGAAGCGAACGGATACATTGCTGATAGAGTAATCCTCGAAAACCTGATTCGTTTCAGGAGAATACTGATACCGAGGAATTTCTTCTACATGATATTCCTAATAACCTCCCTCATTATGCTCGCAGTTTTTCTCAGACCGCCCATATTGACAAGGGATTACATATTCTCATTAGTGGTTATTAGCGTCGCGGCAGCAACATCGGTTTATGAAACGGTCAAAGTCTTCTCACACGAAGTGTCGTAGCGAACTCCTGATTGAGAAACAGCATCCAGAAACAGGCGGCTCCCTATTCCTGCAAATCTAATTAATGCCCTGTTTACAAAAAGAGTAGCATGGATTATCCATTAGTCACTCTGACTACGGATTTTGGATTGAGAGACTCCTATGCAGCAGAAATGAAAGCAGTGATTCTGAGCATAATCCCAAACGCAACGGTTGTTGACATAACTCACCAAATCGAGAAGTTTAATGTCAGAATGGGCGCATATGTATTGGCCTGTGCAGCTCCTCAATTCCCAAACGGCACGGTTCACGTAGCAATCGTGGATCCTGGCGTCGGAACAAAAAGACGACCCATAATCGTGCAGACGAACAAATGCTTCTTTGTCGGGCCCGATAACGGTGTGTTAGGCCTAGCCGTGAAAAACATTGGCGAAAAGATTCGTATCTACGGCATAACCAATAGCGCATTAATGTTGTCAAGGGTCTCCAGCACCTTTCATGGAAGAGACATATTCGCGCCAGCAGCTGCTTATTTAGCGAAGGGCGCATGTCCGGCTGAATTTGGTCCGGAGATTCAACAAATGGTATTGCCGAAGTTTGCGAAGATTGCTAAGAGAAAAAACGGGTTGGAAGGTCAGGTCATTTACATAGATGATTTCGGAAATATAATCACAAATTTCACAGAAAAAGAACTCAAGACAACGAAAATCAAGGACAAACTGAATGTCAAGGTTGGCGGCACCAAGCTAAGGTCGACGTTTTGCATCGCCTATGGTGATGTCGGAAAGGGGCGACCATTGGCAATCATCGGGAGCCACAATTTCCTCGAAATCTCTGTAAATCAAGGCAACGCCGCGAAGACTTTCAAAACTCAGATCGATGACAAAGTTGTGATTAGCTAGGCCGAGAAGGCAAGCGTCAGTAGATATGACTCGTCCACAGTCTTCTTTGAAGGTCTTTTGTGACTATCTTCAAAAGCGCGATCAGACTATACGTAGCGTGCGGCGGTGCAATTGCCAGCAACGTTGTGTTTGTCAAACTCTTATAACGGGTTTGTAAGCTATGGTTACTTATGAAAGTCAATTCTGTGAAAAGTTTGAAGATTACCACTCTAGCGGATAATCTCGCAGGGCCTGGGTGTCTCGGTGAGTGGGGATTCAGTTGCCTCTTGAACCTTGCTGATGCAAATGGAAAAAGCAGAAGCATCCTTTTTGACACAGGGCTGGCTCCCGAGGCATTGTTGTTCAACATTCGAGTTTTGAAGGTGGACTTAACTGGCCTGGATTGTCTCGTGCTGAGTCATAGCCATCACGATCACACGGGGGCGATCGTTGAATCAGTGAGATCCGCTAAAGAAACAAGAGTGTATGCTCATCCGTATGCGTTTCTGCCGCATGTATTCATTGATGCTCATGGCAAACGGATGGAGATCGGCGTCCCCAAGAAACAGAATCTCGAAAAGGTCGAGGCAGCCGGCGGTAAGATAGTGCTTAGCAGAGAACCGGTTGAAGTTGTTCCGGGCTTGTGGACGACCGGAGAAATACCGCGGAATTCGTTTGAAGACCCTGTACCTCTTGGCAAGGATGAACGGTTAGTAGTCAACGTAGACGGCAGGGAAGTGGCAGACCACATACTGGATGATCAGTCGCTGTTCACAGTCGTGGAGGGCATAGGATGCTTTGTTGTTACAGGATGCTGTCACTCAGGCTTGATAAACACTCTGAACCACGTGAAAAGACTGGCCGGAGTCGATACCATCTATGGATTCGCAGGAGGAACACATTTGGTGGAGAGAACCGACAACTACGTAGAGAAGACTATCCTTGGATTAACTGGGTTGAAGCTCATTTCACCATGCCATTGCACCGGTTTCAAATCAGAAGCAGAATTGTGGAAGGCGTTCCCAGAACAGTTTGTACTAAATTACAGCGGCAGGGTGATTGAGGTCGGTAAAGAACCGAAACCACTCGTGACTTAAGGGATGGAAACCAACATTTAGTGTTCTCCTGCCACACACGCCCGCTTTTTCACGTATAATGCATTGCTCTCATCTCAGAGGTATTCCGTTGGAGCCCTTGTCCATCCGATCGATCGCGCGCGTGACCGTAGTGGCGGTTTGGCTAGTTGGGTTAAACTTTATCGCTCTTTGTCAGGTCGGTGAGTCTGTTCACTCCGTCTATCTCTGTTATGAAGGCCGCGACGCTCTTGGGAACGAGCTTCTTCCACTCTTCGTTTTTAATCATCTTTGCCCTGATGTCTGTCGAAGAATAGACTTTTCTTTCGAAGAAGCGAATTTGCTTAACTTTGTATCCGGCCTCCGTAAAAAGCCTTCGCGTTAGAGGTTCATTGGTGTACACGATTTCAAACTTGGGAGTGTATCCTTCTAATGCGGCAACCCAGAGCATGTGTAGGTGCACGTCGGGCACAGGTACGATCCAGATTCGACTGTAATCTAAACCCGCCTCGTCCAGCGCCTTTCGGATCATGATTAACCTTTCGCCTGCAGTGAATGGATTGGCCGTGGTGTGACTGTACTGTGCGCTGCCGATGACTATGACGAGTTCTTCCACGTCCTTCAGAACGCTCTTCACCGCGCTCAGGTGACCTAAATGAAACGGCTGAAACCTTCCAACGTACAATCCGCGTTTAGCCATCAAAGGCCGCCATCTGCGTTACGAGTTCAAGACCAATCAGCATTTACTCTTCTCTGCCCTATCCAACACAAGCTCGACGGGAAACAATTCGAGCTTTCCGCTCCTTGCGTCCACTAATTTCTTTGAAAGATGGCCTCTTTTTTCCCGCTTTAAGAAGGCCAGTTTCACATCTAAGCCTCCGCCGTAGCCGCATAGGCTGAAATCCGAGGCGACAACTCTGTGACACGGACAGAGTGGCGCAAAAGGGTTTGTTGCCATTACGCGTCCAATGGCCCTGGGGCTTCCACCTGCTGCATCAGCTACTCCCCCATAAGAAGCAACGTAGCCCGGAGGGATAAGACAGGCGGTTTCGATTACGTCTTTGGCGTAGTTAGATAAATGCTTCGTTTCGAATACAAAATTCTGTGAAACGTCCTTTCCATCGTAGACGTCCTTCAAAACGGCAATGATGCGGTCGACAAACGCTGAGGGTTCGTTCGAAAACTGAAATGGAACATTCGATGGAACACTCGCCCGCAGGCTTTGAAGAACACCTTCTTTGTTTGAGCCAAATCCTGTGGCATAGATCCGCTTACCCTCGAACGCGACACCGAACCACGCGTCTCCAACTTTTCGCGCATAAACACCCACCATTCGATTCCACTCCACCCAGATATCCTGGGACATCAAGTTTAATAGGTTGTCCGTGTATAAAAGCGAGAAAGGTGTCCGACGTGGAGAAACAATCGCAACAGGACGGTTACATGTTCATTCCAGGAGCAACGACCATTGGAGTAACGTTCAAAGATGGCGTCATCCTGGCATCCGAGAAACGTGTCTCGTACGGTTACCTCATCGTCAGCAAGACCGGCAAGAAAGTTTTCAAGATAACTGACCTGATCGGTGCAGCCTGCGCTGGATTGGTTTCAGACATGCAGGTTCTGGTTAGGGAGGTGGAAGCCTACGTGAACCTGTTTGTTCTCGACGCTGGAAGACCTATCACCGTGAGATCAACGGCGAAGCTGATGTCAAACCTGCTCTTCAACCGTCGCCTGGGGCCGCTAATCACTCAGACGATAGTGGGCGGAATAGACGATGAAGGCCCATCACTCTATTCGCTTGATCCGCTAGGGTCAGTGCTGCCTGACAAGTATACTGTTGTGGGCTCTGGAACGGAGCTCGCTATGGGAGTTATAGAAGAAGGATACAAAGACAACATGAGTGCCCAAGAGGCAAAAGAGCTCGTGGTCAAAGCCATGAAAAGCGCCATAAGCAGGGACATCATGAGCGGCGACGGAACAGATTTTCTGATAATAACCAGAGACGGGATACAAGAAGAATCAACAAAGTTTTAGCTCCAATTCTCAAACCCTTAAACACTTAAACGTGCGCATCAGCATAAGCCATCAACGGGGGAAACGGGATTGCAATCTAAACTAAACTCGGAGGAAGGAACTTTCCTCGTCCAACTCGCCCGCAAAGCCGTCGAGCACTACCTAAGAACAAGAAAATGCATAGATGTTCCAAAGGACGTGTCTGAAAAGCTCCTGCAGCCAAGCGGCGTTTTCGTCACGATAAACAGCATATCAAACGGAGAAAAGGAACTGAGAGGATGCATTGGCTTCCCGTATCCCACTTTGCCTTTGGCGCGGGCTGTAATTGACTCGGCAATCAACGCTGCGACTCAAGACCCACGTTTTTCCCCCATGTCTCTAGGCGAACTTGAACATGTGGTCTTCGAAGTGAGCGTTCTCACTCCTCCAAGTCTGATAAAAGCAAAGAATCCAAAAGAATACTGCACCGAAGTCAAGGTGGGTGAGGACGGGCTCATCGTTGAGAGTGGCATGTACAAGGGACTGTTGCTGCCTCAAGTGCCGGTTGAGTGGGGTTGGGATGCACAGGAATTCTTGTGTCAATGTTGTAACAAAGCTGGTTTGCTCTCGGACTATTGGCTTCGACAGGGGACGAAAGTATACAAGTTTCAGTGTGTCATAGCAGAAGAAACTAGCCCTAACGGTCCTGTCGAAGTCATTTCTCCGAAGGATGCGCAGAAATAAAGCGCGTGCTACTTGAGTTTGAGTTTTCTGATGAACGTGACGCAGGAAAGGATCAGAAATGGAGCTGCGAAAACGATCAAATTGAATGGCAGAAGGTAGAAGGTTGCAGAACCAATCCCTGAAAAAAGTGCAACCCCATATGCGACGATAAGGGTCAGGATTCCACACAAAGCGAAGATTCTTCCTCGTCTAAGGTTCAAGCCCAGTTTTTTCTCCAGTTCCCCGACGTTGTGACTCTCAACAATCGTGTAGAATGCCCACAGTGCTGGAGGGACCAGAGAGAGTGCGTCAATTGTGATGTACGAGTAGAACAAACCCGAACCTGCAGCAAAGACCCAACTCAACGGAGAAAGAGCCAGGAGAATCGCACTAAGCCACATAACCGTTTCTGTTTTCCCAAAGCCTAAGAGTTTCCAACCGCTTGCTCGTTCATAGATGCCCAGAAAATAGGTTGCTGGAACCAGAACAAACAGAAAATTCGTTCCAAGAAGGCTCAACGCCCCGAGAGTGCTTAACGCGAACATAACAACTGAGACTATTGACAGCGTAAATCCTAGCCTCAACTTCCCAAACGCTTCAACCCTCCGAGCCTGAACCGTCACCATGTCATCTTTCTCAAGTCGGCCATGCATAGCAGCCAACGACAACAGGCTGTAACCAAAGACGCACAGATAATTCCTGTGTTCTTGACCAAACCTAAACAATAGGTCAACAGTTGTTGACAATGGCCTTTGCAACTCACTAGCGTGCGCTTCGCTTCTTTCGCCTCCAAAAGACTCGCGCGACAGGAGGTTTCGTTTCGCATGTGAAGACAGCCCTCAGTTCTTCTTCTTGCTTTCCATAAATTTCGTATCTCCTCAGTGACATAGCTGATTCGGGGGTCAAAATGTCATTGTTGTTGGGAGCATATCTTGAAAAGGTGGTGGAGGAAGACTTCGAGAGGGAAAAAGAACAGATAAATGAAGAGGGACCCCGAAGATTCAAGGCTCTCATGCTTGCCATCAAAAAAGCAAAGAGATATGATCTAGTAATATTGGCTCAAGGGAGTATCCCAACGGAAATCAACCAAGCGAGATGGATCTGAACATGCCGGAAAGAGCTAACCTCGTCAAGGGTGAATTAAGATTCACCAGCCGAGACACGTATCGAAGGTACGTGTTGACCAAGAAAGGTGACCCCTTGGCAAAAAGCTTCATGAAAGAAAGCTGATTTTGTGAACGTTTCTTAGCGCGCGCGCCGTCGTTATCTAAAATCCAGCGCGTTCGTGCTCAGTAGAAACCGAGACAGCGCGGGCTTTGCATTTGATACCTCATCCTTGTGGAAATTCTGATTTGCAATAGAAGAGTGTTCCATAGGTGTTAATTAGTTCCAATTTTCTACTTCTATATCCAGTAGAAGGGAGAATGTTGAAGAGAGCAGCATCCTCAGCACTATTGATTCTTCTGGTTATCAGCGTGTTGTCCTTGGGCGTCGTCCATGACACGCGAGCGCAAACTTTCTGTACGCTAACAATAAAAACAGAACCTTGTTCTGGATGGGCAACTGATTATGGGACAACAATCCCAAGTCCAGGCATCAATACTTATCCTAATGGAACTGTTGTAGACGTGATTGCACATCCAATTCCAGGATGGTATTTTGACTCATGGATACTAGACAGTATGTACAATGTCACGACAGAAGGAAATACAATAACAATAACAATGAACAGCGACCACGTTCTTATCGCAATATTCAATCCAATAGAGTCCCCACAGCCCCCAACAACACCGCCAGTGACACCGCCACCAACCAATAATGTTACTTTGACAGTGCTAAAGTTCTGCTTTAAACCAGTGACATACCCATACGGAGACATAAGCCCCGATGTTGGAACATACACCGTGCCAGTAGGAACTAACATGACCTTTACAGCCATTGACGCTACGCCACCATTCATGTTCTATTCTTGGAACTTCAATGGGCAAGAAATCTTTGGAAACACAACAACTGTGACCGTAACTGCAGACTCAGTCCTATATGCTATGTTCCTATAAGGTAGCTACATATCGCAGCCGCTCGAAGAAGAATCCGTCTTGGTCGATAATCTCGAAATGTACTAGCTGGTGCGCACGCCCTAATAACGATGATTGACAGGCCCCAAAGAAGACAAGTGTTTTAGGCTAGAAGATTAAGAAATACGGGCATGTTCTTGCCCCACAAAATCTTGGAAGATAGGCTTCGGAACATGTTGGCCGAAGACGTAGGAGAAGGAGACATAACCACGGCGCTGATAGTTCAGGTCGGTGCAACTGGGGAGGCTGAGGTGAGGTTTAAAGAGTCAGGGGTCGCCGCTGGAATCGAGGAATCCACGGTTCTTCTTGAGAGTTTGGGACTCGAGACTCAAGCTTTATTCGGGGACGGGGACGAAGTGGAGGCTAATCAGGTCGTAATGAGGATATCTGGTGACGCGAGGACAATCCTTTCGGTGGAACGGACGCTGCTCAACCTTCTCTCGCGTATGAGCGGCATAGCAACTGCAACGAGGAAGCTGGTGAAGATGATCCTGAAGGCAGGGCTTAAAACGAGAATTGCGTGTACACGGAAATCGGCGCCGGGGCTTCTTTATTTTGACAAGAAAGCGGTTCTTTTGGGCGGAGGCGACACGCATAGGCTTCATCTTGACGACATGGTGTTGATTAAAGACAATCACATCGCTATGGCCGGAAGCCTGCGAGAGGCCGTCAGAACCGCTAAGGAGAGAGCTTCGTTCAGCAAGAAAATAGAGGTTGAAGTGCCCAGCGCCGCTGTCGCCGTGAAAGCTGCAGAGGCGGGAGCCGACATAATCATGTTGGACAATTTTTCTCCAAAACAAGTGCAGGTGGCAATGAGACTTCTGGAGAAAGCTGGTTTTCTCGGAAAAGTGTTGATCGAAGCCAGCGGCGGAATCACCGCCGAGACCGTTCTTGCTTACGCCTCAACGAAAGTTGACATTGTAAGCTTGGGAGAAATAACAGAGAGCCCGAGAGCTTTAGATATTAACCTGAAAATTGCAAGAGGCTGAGTCAAGTCCCGCGAATGCGGCAGAGGTTGTGGCCTTCCGTCTGCAAACCCACAACGCTAAGCTGAGGGTTTAGATAAGGGCTGCTTCTATTAAGGCCCCTGCCGCAAGCAATGCTGCAGTAATCAGGATGAGTTTTCCAAGATTTTTGATTTCTCGTTTCAATTCGCCCTGTAAGCCGCGTCTGATGAGCCAGAAGCCCTCTGAGAGAGCTGTGGAGTACGATATGAATTCCAGCCATGCGAACGGAAAAACAAACAGGAACCCAAAGACAAGAATGGGAGGAACGGCAGGAATGGGAGGAATGCGAGCGGCGTTGCTCGCGTTTATGGTTATCGTCTGCGCTGCGAGCACACTGCCTGTGTTGAATAGTGTAAATGTTCCTATGAAGATTCCCAAGAAAGGCACAAACATCAGGAGACATATCTCAAAGTTGTTCAGGAATATTGCCACAGTTCGATGCGCAAAATCCATGCCTTGGATCTGTTGTTGTGTACTGTTCAATTCGCTGTTCTCGCTTGCGATCTGTTGAGAGCTCAGGGGAGCTAGAATGCCGATTATGGTCACCAATACTGCGAATAGCAAAAATGCAACGATAATCATTATCCTTCTGCCTCTTGAGGAGGCGCCTTTCCACAAACTCATACCCATGGCACATCATCCTCGTTCAGTTTTTAGGCGTTATTCTTAAGGTTCGAAAGCCTCTTGCAACTGGGTTTAACATTTCCGCGATATTAACCTTGTCTAGGGTTTTCGTTGAATCTTCTGCGGAGCCTCTCACGTCGTGTTCTGCGGCCATGAGTGAGTAGAGGCTCACTGCGCCTTCGGTGAAGCGGGGTTGGCATCTGGAGGGCAGGCCCAGAAGGAGCGGCTTTCCTTCTGCGACGGCCTTTTCAGACGCGTACAGTATTGCGTGCGCGCCTGCCGTCAACTCTGCAATTCTCACAGGGATGCTTTCTTTGCCTATCGCCAACACGTCTGCTCCGTGCTTCAGCGTTATCTCATTCGCAATCTTTCTTATCCTTGGCAAGATTTTGAGAAGGTGCTGCTTTGCCTTGGAGGATATTCTCATGTTAGTGAATTGAATCGGTGAAAGCTGTTCCAGTGGAGTAGATCCCAGAGACATGTCCAAGTGCACCACGTCTGCCTTCACTTTTCCTATAAGTTCTCTGCAGAGTTCCGCCTCGTGAACGACGACTTCGCTTCCGTTGGCTGCGTTTGCAAAAATCGGCTCTGCCAAGAACGCGCTTGCTTCTCGGTAGGGCGGAACCACTAGGACTGACGCTGCGGCCACAATCGACAAGGGCTCGAACTTCTCGTTCAAAACGGCTGCAGACGAGTCCGCCGCGATGATTCTCAGGTTTTCACCGAATCTACATAAATCAACTGATAGAATTTATGTTTGCTGCTTAAGCAGCCTCTTGCAAATTCCGTCCTAGAATGAACATCTCCGAGCTCTTGGCCCTGCTTGCTTTGGGCTTTATCACCAGGACGGTTTCAAAGTGCTGCTTCACCTCATGCGTGTAACCGTCAAGCATGTCACCTTGGAAGACCTTCACGAAGAAGTTGCCTCCGGGCCTGAGCGTCTCTAAAGCTATTTGCAGCGCATGCTGTGCCATATCTATTTGTCGAGCGTGGTCAACATCCCATATTCCCGAGATGTTGGGAGAGGCGTCCGAAATCACCACATCAGCTTTTCTAGGAAGCATCTGTGAAATTTGTTGAGCAGCATCCTGTTCCGTAATGTCACAGATTATTGTCCTGACATAATCCTGCGGAAAAGGTTCGATGTGCTTCAAATCGACGCCCAGGACGAAGCCTCGTTTTCCCGCCGTTTTTCTCGCCGCCTGAATCCATCCTCCAGGCGCCGCGCCTAAGTCGACGACGACATCGCCGAATTCTATAAAATGGTATTTTTGGATTGTTTGGAACAACTTGTACGAGGCTCTGGAACGGTATTTCTCCTGTTTTGCCTTTTGATAGTAGTAGTCTCTTTTCCTGTCCTGGATCCACGCTTTTGGCGAGATTAACTGTCACCCATCGTGCCTTGCTGGGCGGTTCCAGATATGTTGAGGAGCCAGTCCGTGAGGCGCTCGCAGGTTTGGGGTGAAGTTGCGCTTGATGGGTCGCATCGGGGGTTATCTGGACACATTAGGCATGGACAGTCCGCTATGGAATCGATTGAGGCCGGCAACCTCTTCGGGAAAAGTCTGAATGTCCATCTTCCTTCTCGAAGCTCTTTCTCTCGACGGATGAGTCCCTTAATCTCCAGCTTCAACGATATTCTAGAGCCTTCTCGACTGGTTGCTCCGAGTTCATGCCACAGGTCTGATTGAAGAACCCCATTGAAACCGGTGTTCACTATGAATTGCAGAGCCTTCTGTTCCAAGTCATTGCGTTTCGGCATCTCGATCCGTTCCAATCCACTTTAATACGTGTTGTTTTAAAATAAAAAGGTATATCCACAACAATTGTAAAACACCATGGAAAAATGAAAGTGACAAACTTGCGGCTATGCCCAAAAACGGAAATAATGCCTCTCTGTCCTTCCTCATATAATATTACAGAAAATACTAACTTCATCATCGAACGCACAGCCCTCAGTATAGGCATGAGCCTGGCTTTCGTTCCCATCATGGGCCTACTCCTAAACTACACGCCGGGGGGCATCCGCCTAACACCGACAGTGCTAAGCCTAGTCGCGCTGACCGTAGTCTTCGCTGTCGCCGTTGTCTTGAGAGAGCACCAAATCAGCATTTCTAAAAAAGCATGAACGTAACAAGTGCGCACGCTCACAAGAAACATGGGAAAACGTCCACAAGAAACGTGGGAAGGCGCGCGCTAATAATGATAGGTTTGGAGTTTTCCAACATAACATCTTCTTTGCCAGAACATGCTGAAAGGTGAACGGATATCTTTAAGTAGTTTGCCAAACAATAATAAAAGGTGAACAACAATGCCCGAATACTTGACAGAGTTTAACAAGAGATTGAGATCCTCTAAAGGAAGTTTGGTTAGAGTTAGCTCTGTGAAAGGCGTTGAGCCAAACGCCAAGGAATACTTGAACAAATTATCCAAGGAGGCCTTAGTTGAAAGGGTCAAGTGGGGTTGGTATTGGATTCCTACCAAGGTCAAGGATGTCTGGGACTTTTTGGAGAAAGACAAGAACTTTAAAGTAGTCTCAGCCCAGACTGCTGCGTCCTTCTGGAACCATGACTTTGTTCATAGAGATATTTACGTATTAAAGGTCAAGGACAGGTCTTACGGAGAGGCATTGAAAGAGTTCGGAAAGAAAAGAGGTTGGACCTTTGAGATAGAGTATTCAAAAGACCCATCTGAGATTAGATACAGAAAAATGGGAAACTTGTTTGTTGAGGATATGGAAGAAAATGTGATAGTGTGCTTGCAAAAATGGGCTTTCGCAGATGCATTCGCTACCTTGTATGAAAACAAAGACAGAATCAATTTGGATAGATTGTACAAGGAATCATATTGGAAGAGAATCTCAAAGACAAACGTGAGGGCCAAACAGGCCTTAGAGTATGGTTTCCATCAATTAGGCGAATTAAGCGGAGTAGAATTCCGGCACAGAGAAGCAAAAATGGAAGACACATTCGTCAGAAGAGAAATTGATGAAGCAATAGAGAAGGTTGCTGAACTTGGTTAGACATGTCGACGTTATGAATGTAAGAGAAGAAGAGATTGAAAAGTTGATCGATCACTTTTCTAAACAAACCAACGGATTTGAAAATCCTAAGATTGTAACGATCGGCGGCTATGCTCTCAGAGCATTCGCGACATTTTCAAGGTACACAAGAGACTGCGATTTCGTCCTAAAGAAATCGAAAGGTTGGAATTTGGACAGGATACAAACGTTGTTGCCTAAAGACTTAAGCATCGAAACCTTTGAGAAAAGAGACAATTACGGTTTTCTACGATGTGTCAAGCTCCTTCAGATCGAAAGCAGAGGTGCAAAGATATCAATCGATTTCCTGGAGGGAGAAGTGAGAGGAAGAACGGATGAGCAGGTATTCTACATAACTCAGGAGTTCTTGCAGAAGACCAAGAAAGTGAAGATTCCTATCGCTGAAAAGGAAGTAGAGATTTTCGTTCCTGATTATACTGATTATTTGCTCTTGAAGATGATGTCCGCAAGACCAAGCGACATTAGAGACATAGCTACGTTAGTCTGGAGAAACGGCATCCCAGACGATACGGAGGAAAGAGCAAAGAAGGCACTAGCTCATCCAGAGATGATAAAGAAGAATCTGAAACTGATCATTACCGAAATCTCCGACAAACGGTTTTTGGATTCATGGAAAGGAACGTTCGTCACGACTGAATTCACAGAAAAGACAAAAGAACAAGTTTTAAGAGAACTCGGAAAACTATTGGATTAATTCATTAAACCATATCCGCGCATCTGAAGACCGAGGCGCGCAAGAAGGCCTCTTCGTTTGGGACTTATCACCAGCTTTTCTGCTGCATCACGTGTGGCGGCTGAGCGATACCCAGCGGTAGCAGGGGCATCTCGACTGTTGAAAAGAGATAGAGCGTGCGCGCTTTTTTTGTGAAATAAGAATGATGAGGAAAGACAATTATCCGCTTAAATGTCCGATGTGTGCCGAGAAGCTTCAATAGCGCGCGCCGCAGAAGGAAGAGTCCAGAAGCTATTTAAATAGCAACTGCAAAGAACAAGCCGGATGGCTGAGGGGAAGGGCATATTTTTTCCATCCTTTCCCCGTTGCCCTTTCCCTCTGTCCTTTCCCTTCTCGTACAATCTTGATAGTCAGTACCAATCAAATACGGCTTGTGGAAGATAGTTCTAGAAGAATAATCTATTCAAGTTTGCACATTAGGCAGGCCTAGGACGCAATAAGGCTAGGTGTTAATGGAGATCACAGAGCGCGGGCGGAGGTGGAGGCGGCACTCGATTCTTTTTGGATCCATTGACCGATTGTCGTCTTCTCATAAGCCAAATTATGACAGCGACGGTTGACAAGACAACTGCGAGAGCCGCAACCAAAACTATGAGCCAAATGATAATCAATGGTTGTCCTTCCCAGTTTCTGAATAGACGGTTACTTCCAAACTCGGCTTAAAGTTTGCGGAAAATCTCCGCTCGTCATAAGCGTGTTTTCTGATAGTAGCGCGCGCTATTTGCAAAACACGTGCGCGTCAAGATTTCCTAGGGTTCGCGATTGATCGGTTTTCGGCGTTGGAATACATCCAAGTTTGAAACAATGTCTATACTAGGTCATGTGCATTCTTCACTGGGGTAAGGAGATGGTCAATTGTCCCGAGCTCGCCTATTATCACTGCTCATCGCATCAGCGATATACTATTCAATATTAATGCAACCAAGCGCGGCAGTAACCGGCGTGACTGTAGTGTTTGTTTCAGGAACTGACTGGCCCACCGGATCGACCATGGGAACCAACTCAACATGGGCCAGCCTAGCCCTCAAAGCATATCCTAACACGACTCTAACATACGATCAACCACTAAACATCAGCAACATCGACAGTGCATCTCACATTTTCAGACTACGCCACGTTTCAATCACACCTGCCACAGGAACAGCAACAGTGGCAAACTTCGTATTCTTCAATTTCGTTGTCGAGAACACATCTGGAGGCGCACAGGCTTCCTTCAACTACACGGTTTCAGGCATCACTTGGATCACTCCGACCACAACGTCATACATGACACTGCCGGCAAGCACACAATGGATACTATACGTTCAGACACAGGCAGCCGCTGGTGCTAACGCCGTCACAGCAAACCTGCAGATATCGGTAGATGTGACATAAAGTACACCTTCCATTTTTTCTCCTAGCGCGCGCGAGCTTATCCTCTGTAGTGGTATCCTATTGTGTTTGTTTCGCAAATAAGAGTTATTCATCTGTTGTACTTCGCGCGCGCTAGCGTTCAAGATACGTTGTAATGTTCAACAGATAGTCGTTCCACAAGTGTTAATTCTTTGAATTGCCCATCCTTAGTTCCTGAAAGGAGAGAGGAGAAATGTCCAGAAGAATATTTTCTGGAATATTGTTGTCATTATTGTTAATGGGCATGGTAGTATTGGCATTCAACATTAAGCCAGTCAAGGCACAGCCTACAACCATCATAGTTCCAGACGATTATCCGACAATACAGGGAGCCATAAACGCTGCAAGTGATGGAGACACGGTCTTCGTCAGAAATGGAACATACTATGAAAATGTTACTGTTGACAAATCGTTATCTTTAATCGGCGAAAGCAGGGAAACGACAATAATAGATGGTGGAAAAGAAGGCATCGTAGCAAACATTATCGCAAACAGTGTAGTTCTGACAGGGTTCACGATAAAGAACAGTGGGCTCTACTATCCCAACTCAAGTATCTGTCTCAATGGCGCGAACTTCATCAACGTCACAGACAACATCATTGAACAGAGCAACTATGGCATCCTACTGCTTTCATCCAATAACATCACAATTAATGCCAATCAAATTGCAGACAATCTGGGCCATGGTATAGTACTGAACAACTCCTATAACAACACCATCGAAGAAAACAATCTTACTGGTAACAACGCCGAAGCCATCAATCTGTTTCAGTCCGGCACAAATTACATATCTAACAACAGCTTTTTCAACAACGCAGCAGCGATATGGATGGATCAATCATCCAACAATGTTTTCTCAAATAACAACATCCAAAACTGCACTACTTCATACATGTACATAGTAGGATGGGCCAATTCCGAAGGAAACTGGTTTGTTGATAACGACATCAACAACTTCGATCGCACCTGCCAGGGCTTAGTTTTATACAGTTGTAACGAAAGCCTCATTCGTGGAAACAATATAGACAACTGTGGTTATGGCTTGTATCTGTCTAGCTCCAATCGCAATCGAATTTATCACAACAATGTTGTCAACAACACCCATCAAGCTTACATTTTCGAGACATCGATGAACAATGGTTGGGATGACGGTTATCCTTATGGCGGAAACTATTGGAGCGATTACAATGGAACCGATGTTTACAGCGGTCCATATCAGAACTTGACAGGAAGCGATGGAATTGGCGACACTCCATATGTTATAGATGCAAACAACACTGATCACTATCCACTGATGAATCCGTGGTCACCACATGACATAGCAGTCACGAATGTCTGGCCTTCCAAAACTGTCGTCGGTCAAGGGTACAACCTGAACGTAAACGCCCCAGTATTCAACCTAGGCGACTACACGGAAAACTTCAACATCACAGTCTACGCGAACACGAGCCTGATTGCGTCTGCATTCGTGAACGTCACTCTTTCAGCAGGAGCCTCAGGAATAATCTTAGTCTGCGTGTGTAACACCACAAGCTTGGTCTACGGAAACTACACCATAAACGTCTGCGCCTGGCCTGTTCCAAGCGAAACCAACACTGCAAACAACAACTGCACAGGCGGCAATGTCGTTGTAACGATTACAGGGGATATTAACGGAGACTTCAAAGTGGACATGAGGGACATTGCCCTTGTTGTAAGAGCCTTCGGATCCACAATCGGCTCGATCAATTGGAATGCAAATGCAGACATCAACGACGACGGCACAGTCAACATGAGAGACGTCGCACTCGTGGCCAGACACTTCGGACAACACTACCCCTAACCCCATTTTCCTTAGCTCGCGAGTTTTGAATCTTCTCTTTATCTTTAACAACCGTATTTGATAGAAAGGTGTATGTTCCGCTTCGAAAAATTGCATGTTCAAGGACGAGAAAAATGACGAAAAAGAGGGCAGAAGAGCGTTACTGCTTGGGAATAGAATCTTCAGCTGATGATTTCAGCGTCGGAATATCAACATTCAACGGCAAGATACTGGCCAACGTAATAGACGCGTATGTTCCATCGGAGGGTGGTATACATCCGCGAGAGGCTGCGAGACATCATGCTGAAGTGGCAAGCAAGGTTTTAGGTGGTGCTCTTAAAGAATCTGGAGTAAAACCGCAGAATCTGTGTGTAATCGCGTTTTCACAAGGCCCGGGACTGGGTCCATGCCTCCGGACCGGAGCAACAGTGGCTCGTGCGCTGGCTTCATATCTGAAGATCCCGCTCGTGGGAATCAATCATTGTGTGGCGCACATCGAGATAGGAAAACTGGCAGCCCGAACCAAGAATCCCATGACCCTCTACGTTTCGGGAGGTAACACCATCGTTGCGGCCTTCGAAGCTGGACGGTACCGAATCTTCGGCGAGACGCTAGACATTGCCTTGGGAAACTGCCTGGACGTTTTTGCAAGGGAAGCTGGACTGCATCAGAAGCCAGGTCTGCCGTTCGGAGCTGTGGTTGAAAAGCTTGCGCACGGTGGAAAACAGTTGATCAAGCTGCCCTACACTGTTAAAGGCATGGATGTGTCTCTCAGCGGCTTGCTCACTGCCGCGGTTGTCCTCTCTAAGAAAGGAGAGTGTGGGCTCGAAGATCTTTGCTACAGTCTTCAGGAGACAGCGTTTTCGATGGTCACGGAGGTGACGGAGAGGGCCTTGGCACACACGGGAAGAGAGGAGGTTCTACTGACAGGCGGGGTTGCCGCTAACAAAAGGCTGCAAAATATGATCGAGTCTGTAGCAAGAGAACACGACGCTCGATTCGACGTTGTTCCGACTCGCTTTGCGATTGACAACGGAGCCATGGTCGCCTGGACAGGCGTTCTGGCGTACACGCACGGCACGGTAACTCCGATCGAAAAAAGTCAGGTTCGGCTAAGGTGGCGGCTTGAGGAGGTTGAAATTCCCTGGATGCAATGAAACGGCCGGCGCTGATGAAAAAAGGAGCCGAAGCCAACCTTTACCTCGCAGATTGGCACGGAAGAAAAGCCGTGCTGAAGAGGCGTCTGCCAAAAGAGTATCGTCCCAAAATGTTGGATGAACAAATCCGCTCTTACCGAACGATTCATGAACCCCAGCTGATGCATGAAGCCAAAAAAGCCGGTGTGCCCACACCGATAATCTTCTTGGTAGATCACAAGAGCACCACCATAGTAATGGAGTATATCGAAGGGAAGCAGATCAAGCAAATACTGAATGAAGTTTCCAAGAGTCAGAGACAAAGTCTGTGCTTTAGAATTGGCGAACTGATAGGCAGACTTCATGAATACGGAATAGTTCACGGCGACCTAACAACATCAAACCTTATCCTCCGCACGGAGGGAAAGATCTTCTTCCTAGATTTCGGGCTTGGCGACAAAACCAAAGAACTTGAAGCCAGAGGAGTCGATCTGCATCTGATGAAGAGAGCCCTTCAAAGCACACATTACAAATTTGCCGACGAATGCTTCGAGTCTGCAATAATGGGGTATTCAACAGTTTTGAGTCCACGAACATCAGAAAACGTTTTAGAAAAGATCAAAGAAATAGAAAAAAGAGGACGCTATGTCTCAGAAAGGAAGGAAAGAGAATGATCAAACAGAAACATAATGAAGAATGTCTCTGTTTTTCAGCTGACAGTACAAAGAGAAAACGTGAAGCAAAATGAGTTTTCAACTTAAAGGTCACTTCGTTTTCTTTGCAACAAATAATATCAACAAATTCAACGAAGCGAGAATGGTCTTGGCAGAGAGCAACATCGCAGTTGGAATGCTCAGAGTCAAGTCTCTGGAAATCCAGAGCGATAGTATACAGGAAATTGCACACGCCAGCGTTATGGAGGCTTTTGAAAAATACAGGCTGCCAATGGTGGTTGAAGATGCTGGGTTGTTCGTAGAATCCCTTAATGGTTTTCCAGGTCCTTACGCCGCCTACGCTTACCGAACGATAGGCAACAAGGGATTGCTCAAGCTGATGGAGAGGGTAGACGACAGAAGAGCCACGTTCAAATCAGTCATAGCATACTTTTCCTCCCAGCTAAAATCGCCAATTTGTTTCGAAGGCTCCGTCTCGGGAAAAATAGTCCCCAAACAAAGTAAGGCAAGCAAAATGGGTTTCGGCTTCGACCCCATATTCAAGCCGGACAAGAGCGACGAAACATTTGCACAAATGAGTGTCCTTGAAAAATGCAAGCGCTCGCATCGCGCAGCAGCTTTTCGAAAGTTCGCTGCATGGTACAAGTGACACAACTTGAAACTTCGCATCGAACCAAACGAAGACACATAACTTGTTACCAGATTTGTCAAGAAAGCACCAACCCGCCAAAGCAACACACAACCGAAGTGCTCAAAGTCGCTTCCGGAACACTGCACGATACATGCAAATTTACGCTTACACATTACGCTGTAACATTACGTCTGACGTAAAGAAAAAAAGGGGAGGGGAGGGCGTTCGCAACGATTCCTGCATCAGCGCGCTTAAAAGTTCGTGCATTTGAAGTGATCTTGTCATCCTCATCTTTTTTCCTATCAGGTCTGCCTGAGAACGAGCGTGCAGCGTTAAGAGGTCGGAGCGGCTGTGAAAAGTTTAAGAATCATGTGCATTCTCTTCCTAGCATGGTACAACCAACTTTCTCTGTCGTAACCACCGCAAAGAATGAGAAGGACAAGAAGCTATTGAAAGAGACTTTTGAAAACTGGGAAAGCGTCAAGCAGCTCTTCGAGAAGAAGACTGGCAAGAAAATAGAATTCATAATTGTTGATGCCGGAGAAAATGCGGGTTTTCCCGAATTAAGTGATTCCAAACTGGTAGATTGCGAAACCTACGAGAAATACAGACATGGCCTCTGCGAGTCTGGAATAATCAAGTACGGATTATGGGATTCTCCCACGATAGGCAGAAACCTTGGTTTTTCCTATGCAAGAGGAGCTATCGTGGTCTTTCAGGACATAGATACCCAATTTTCCAGCGGCACGGAATTGGATCTCAAATACGTAAACTCGAAGCTTGACAAGTATGAAAACTACTTTGACGTAATGTATAAAGCGCTGAGAAGCAAGAAAATCGTCGGAGCAGCCCCTTCTGCCAGGGCAAGTGACACGCTGAAAATCAGTCGAAGATTCGGAACAATGGGCGAAAACTACACAGTCTGGTTTTCAACAAAGATGCCTACAATGAAAATCCGGGGCACCCCCATCTCAGGCCCCAGTGTGCCAGGCTTCAGCATTGCAGTTCTCCGCGAAGTGGCTCTCAGAATCCGCGCAGATTGTGGACATCTGTACGATCCAGAACTAGCCGTCGCAGAAGATCACAAGTTCTCAAGAATTCTGGGCGAGTATGGAAGAGTATCCTACGAAAAACACGCAGGCGTATTCACAAGGACTATCAACAGAGTTAGTCCAGGATTTGATCTGCTAAAATCCTTCCTTTACGCCTTCATGTGGGCAATTCCTTATTCATATCCAGACGCTTGGAAATATCGAAGACACACTTTTTCAATATAAATCCAGGGGCATCGAACCGGAGAAGCTGCTTAGAAGGTCAGCAAACTGCCAGAAGCAAGTCTAAGGGGCTCAGAGAATTGGATGGAGGAGTTCCGCAACCGATATCTAGAATCGAACCTTTGATCTCGCCCCTCTTTTCCAAGAGCACAAATTCCCTTTGAGGCCAACCGATGCCCTTAAGACTCGTAAAAAAAATCGCTCGTTTTTTGCTTAACTGCCTTGGTTACGTTTTTTTATGTGCTCTAGGGCGGGTCTTGGAAGTTTTCTTTTTCAAGGCAGCAGTATTGAACGCGATAGCCGAGCGGATGAGATTTTTCAAAGCGCGTTCATTGATCTTGTCGCCCTCATAAAAATCGATCGCGCGCCATTTGTTGCCTTCTAGCATAGCGTTGAAGACCTTCTCGGGATCTGGAAGACTTGCGCCGTGAGAAAAAGTCATCTTCACGTGGTCTTTGTGCGCATTTACCAACACGAACATCCCATCATGCGACCAGGTTGGGGTTCCCATCCATTTCCATTCCTCGATCACTTCTGGATCAGTGTCATGGATGATTTTACGAAGTTTGGCAAGCACATCGCCACGCCAATCTGCCAGTTCTGCGATCTGTTTGTCAATTTGTTTTGATGGGTTCATCGAAATAACTTCTATTTCCCGGCTCTTATATCTGCCTTTTTTACAAAACCAAGGGTCTCAGTGTAAAACTTAAGTGCTTTGTCGTGATCATTAGCGAACACGCTAGTTAACTTAATTCTCACACAATCACAGTTACGATTAAAGATGTAAGAGATTATTAAACTCACGAAACTCCGATAATCTCTGATTTTGAAATGTATTCAATTCTCAGAGAACGGTGATGAAAAGCCTACGTACCCGAGAGTGACAGGTATTCTTAAATATGCGCGTATCTTCGCTGATAGAGTTTAAGGGATGGTTGATGCCTAAACAAGAAAAGGGAAAATCTCATCAAATCAGGCCAGTCAGCAAACGCCCTCCGAGTTGGTGCAAGTATCAGCCAGAAGAAGTGGAGGCCTTAATCGTGAAATTGGGAAAAGAGGGCAACTCTCCCAGCCGCATTGGGACCATCCTCAGGGATCAACATGCAATTCCTTTGGCAAAGCCGATAATCGGAAAAAGGGTGATGAAGGTGCTTAAAGAGAATGACCTCGCTCCGTCGCTGCCTGAAGACTTGGCGAGTCTGCTCCGAAAAGCTGAAAGCCTATCACTTCATCTTGAAAAGAACAGGACTGACCAGTATAACAAAAGATCTCTTCAATTGATTGAGGCGAAGATACACAAAATCTCCAGATACTACAAGCTCAAGGGCATCCTGCCTCAAAACTGGAAGTACGAAGCAAAAATAGCGTCAATAACCTAGAACCCTCGGCTAGTTTTTTGCCCGAGTACAGAACAATGCTCGTTGCTAGTCTTAAATCCTTAAATAAGTTGATTCTCTAGCCTAAAGTGATAGCCCATGGCTTCCGTCTCAAACGAGAATCAGGTTACATGTTTTCTGAATTCGGCTCAGGAGGCAGCCAAAACGATTTTAGAGACAGTTAAGGAAGACGGGTTTATCCATGTTTTTTCGCACTTGGACGCTGACGGAGTGGCAGCGGCGGGGATTATCGGAAAGGCATTGTTCAGGCTTGACGCGAGGTTCAGGATTCGCATAACGCAATGGGTTGAACAGAAGATCGTGGGCGAGATTCTCTCAGACAAGCCGCAGCTGGTGATTTTCACCGATTTGGGAAGCGGATACGTGGACTTGTTAAGTCAGAAACTCGCTGATTTCAAAATCGCCATTCTGGATCACCATCAGATAATCGGCAAGGAATCGGTCAACTTTGTCCACGTCAATCCGCATCTGTACGGAATCGACGGCGCAAAGGACGTTAGCGGATCAGGCGTGGCATATTTCGTCGCTAAAGCAGTTGACAAGGTCAACGTTGATCTGGCTCCAATCGCCATTGTCGGGGCATTAGGAGACATGCAGGATAAGTATGATCAGCGAATGTTCGGAGGGCTCAACATGAGAATACTTGAGGATGCGACAAATTCTGGCCTTCTTACTGTGAAGAAAGACTTGATATTCTTCGGCAGAGAAACCCGTCCCATCCACAAGACTCTGTCTTCAGCCACCAGCCCATTCATTCCTGGCATCAGCGGAGAAGAAGATAGGAGCCTGGCTTTTCTGGCAAGTCTGGACATCAAAGCAAGGGAAGGTGACAAGTGGCGGGCTCTCAGAGACCTTTCCGAGGAAGAGAAGAAGCGACTCTGTTCGGCTTTAGCAGATCACCTGCTCTCGAAGGGTCTGCGATACGAAGCCTCAAACCTCATAGGACACGTTTACATTCTGAACCAAGAAGAACCTTGGACTCCACTCAGAGATGCTAGGGAATTTGCTGTTCTGTTGAATGCCACTGGGAGAATGGACAAGTCAGGTTTAGGAATAGCAGTGTGCATGGGCGACCGAGGACAAGGGCTTGAAGGAGCAAACAAGGTTCTAGACGATTACAGAGCAACGATAAACAAGTATCTAGGATGGATAATGGAGAAGCCCGAACGCGTAAAAGAGTTTGAAAACATCTACGTTGTCTCTGGCGAAGACTTCATCGACGACAAGATAATCGGCGCAATCTCATCAATACTCTCAGGAAGCCTCCCAAACCCGGAGAAACCTTTAATCGCATACTCAAACGTCGAAGGAGAAGACATCGCGAAAATCAGCGCAAGAGCATCGGACACAGTCACGAGCAGAGGCCTCAACCTGGGAGAGATCATGCAGGCCGCAGCAGAAAAATTCCAAGGAAAAGGCGGGGGACACAACGTTGCCGCCGGTGCACAAGTACCCATAGAAGACATAAACAACTTCATAAAAGTCGTTGATGAACTAGTTGGGAAGCAGCTGAAAGGCGAGAAAAGTGAAAGCTGAAATAACGATAGAGTATGAGGATGCAAACATGGCTAAAGCCATAGCTGATGCCGTGTACCCAGACAACTATAGAACGCCGACAGGCCTGTCAGCAGAGACAAGAGCTGAAAAGACAAAAGTCATTACCAAAATAGAGTGTAATGAAAGTTTTCCAACGTTTGTGGCCACTATAGACGACCTGCTCTCCTCAGTCGCAACTGCTGAGAAGACTCTTCAGGAGACGCTTAAGCTTTGTCGAAGAAAAGGGCACGTGTCCAACGGTCAGCAGTGCATGCGCAAGAATCATTGTAGCCAGAGTTTTTGAAAACACTCCTTATGGTAATGAAGCACGTTTTCACCGAAGTTCTTAGCTTCGACTTCCTCTCCGGGCTCTATGGCACGACCGCATTCATCGCAACGCAAGCTGCTTTGGTCTTCAATGTGCGTTTGGAGCTGGAGTTCTTCCAAATGGGCTCTCAATTCTGATATTCTGCTTTTCAAAGCTTGCAGCTTTTGCAAGGTAGCTTCCATCGTTTTTTTAGCGTCAGCCTGTTGATTCGAGTTGTTTTCTTCAAAGAATTCCGTTTTTTTCAGCATGATCCTTCACCTTGATGTCAACATTGAATAAGTCGTATCTTAATAGATAATACTTTATTTCTCTGACCGCAATATTCCCTAAAAGAACTATGGAACAAGAATGCTGAAATCTTATGATCCCAAGTTGACCCATGTGTAAAGGCGAATTGTGAGTGATTTTCTCATTTGCCCAATAAAAACTAGATCTCAAATCACGGCATAAGAGTTACTTCACATTGTGAACGTCATGCAAACTGGAAGCTTCAATTTTGAAGGAAGAAAAAGAGGATGCTTCGTTTTGCAGTTATAGATCGGTTTGTCTCGGGAAAGAATTGTTGAACACCCAGAGATATGACAGCTTATTTGCCTTCGTTCCCTACTGTGAATGCATTCTTTCCAGAATGTTCTTTGCGTCTACGCTTTTTTCCATGAAGATGCTCACGTCGTTTTCGTCGATGCTCACGTGGAGCGTGGTCATGTCCTTTCCTTCGATTTTTATGTGCCTGATTTTGCCCAGTTCGAACAGCTCTGAGAGCTGTTCACTTGCCTCAAAGGTTGAAGAGGATAGAGTTGCGTAGTCTATTAGTTTAGTTGGATCGTTGAGATCTATTGTTGCTGACGTAGTGTTTCTGAGGATGTAGCCTATGACGCCATCGGTCTTCATGATTTCTTCTAGCACAGGTCGTAGGTTGTCTTCGCATGTTGCTTTCTCGACAGCTATCGGTTCGAGTTCGCTGACAGTTTCTTCAGAGTTTTTCTTTTGTTTAACCATAATTGAAGCCTCAGTCATTCGATTACTGGTTTTACTCTGACGAGTTCGCCTTTTCCAACATCCAACATCTGCTGGATTTTCTCTGGAATCTGTATTATTCCCTTACCTTCGAGTTTTGCGTTTTTCAGTGGCTTGAGTTTGCACCGGACCGATTTTCCTCCGAACGTCTCGACCATGGCTTCCTCGATCTTTTTGTCCTCATAAAGCTCTGTCCATTGTGAAAGCGTGTCGCAGTCGATGCGCACCGTATCTGCTGATGCGAATAATCCTCCGACGTTTTCAACGATGAACTGGTTCACTTGAGGCTCTGGAAGAATTTTCTCTGTGCTAGCTTCAGCTGCCTCATGATTTTCATTATTTTCCGCAGTCTCTTCGGCAGGGTCTTCATTGGGCTTCATGGCCAGTTTGTTCATGGGCTCTTCGCTTGTAGTTTCAGACAGGCTGTTCTGGTTGAGGGCGGGCGCGATTTTGTCGAGGAGATTCAACACTGTAGGAATAAGAACATTTGTGAAGATGTTTACGTATTTCAGGTCCGCTTTTTCCGGCACTACTGTCACTAGGTAAAAGTCGTTCACCCGCGAGACATTGATTGTGGCCTTGGCGCCCTCGAGGCTTATGCTTTGTGTGCCGCCTAACACTTTGGCCCTTTCAAGCACTTCGTCAAGAGCGTCAACGGCATGCACAGCGGCGTCTTCCTGGGTTCTTTCTTCTCTGCTTATGATGCTGCCGTCTTCCTTGAACAAGAAGATGTTCTGGATGTCTGGGCACGCGTTAGTGATCTCGGTCAGCGTGTTCTTTAGGACAAGGGAGTAAACGTCGTTTTCCATGATTGTCACTTCTCATGAGGCTAAGTTATTCTGAAGAGTATTCGCTCAGGAACGCCGTCGCTCTCTATGACTAAGTACTTGAGGCCTTCAGTGTCGCCGAGCTGGTCTAGCCACTTCAACGCATCGCGAGCCTTCTGCAAAACCAGGAGTCTTTCCTGATGGCTTCGCACAACCTCTTCGATTGCGGTCAACTCATGGAACGGATTTGCGTCTAGCACGATGTTCAAGCTGCCAACCGATATCTCTCCGAGACTTTCAGAGGACGCTTTTTTGCCGGCGAGTTTCATGACTACTTCATGAATCTTCTTGGACTTCTCCGCTAAGGCTCTGATGTCGTCTAAACGACGCAGGTACTCGCCTAACGTACTTTTTGTTTCGGTTATCTCCTTGTCCAATGTTTCGGCTATATCTTCTGCTGAACTGTACTCTTTTATTTCAACAACCATTCATTGCACCTCCAAACAGGAAACAATATGGGAAACTATTGGATTCTTCACCCCGCCCCTAACCTCCACAAGTAGTGGAGATTAGCTTGGAGCTGAGCCGGTGCTGCTGAATTTGTTGCCCTTTGCGCTTTCTAGCATGACTGTGTATGAGTAGCCTGAAGTAACTGGCGTTGCGGCAGGCATCGTGACTGTTAGCTGAGTTCCTGTATTGGCTGCGACAGATCCTAGCGCGGGGGCTACGGTCCCAACTCCAGCTCCAATTTGTACGTTATTTACCCACAGCGAACTGAGCGTTATGGCAGAGGTTCCAGTATTGTTGAACGTAACTAGGATAGTGTTAGCGACAGGGTTGAATTGCAGGTTTGTTACTTGTCCTTGTTCTGTTGCCATGAAGCTGAATGTTAGTGCTCCCATCCATGCGGCTACGGCTATGCTGACTGCGACTGTTACTGCGATGAGTATGATTGAGGCTATTACGGGGCTTAGGGCTTTTCTACTTCGCCTTATTTTCATTTTCTTTTTATCCCTCCTTGTGGAGTTATTGAATATGTAGGAGGAGGCTTAGCTTTTAAATCTTACGACTCACTACATCAGATTTCCGATTTGTATGACAAAAATACGCATACTCCAATAAAACAGCCCCAATGCAGCATGTGGCGGACGTCGAAGAAGAAAGTGTTGTACAGTTGTGCTGTTTGTGTTTTTTTCTTGTTTATTCTTCCAGTTTGTCAAACAGGTCTATGAGTAATTCCGCAGTTTTCTTGCCCTGTGGTGTTATCTTGTAGAGCTTTTTGAGTGGGTCTATTCGCTCGCTCTTTGCCAGCCCCAACTGTTCGATTTCTATCATTCTAGCCCTAAAAGTGCCGTCGCTGAGCGTCAGATGGTGCTCGCGCATAAAGTCTTTGGCATCTTTCCATTTTCCGCGGCTCATGTTCAACAAAAGAATGCAATCTATAGCATGGTCCTTTTCAAGCATAGCCTTTATCGCCGAAAGCCTCGAGTCCGTTAGAATGTTGATTGCCTTCTTCTCTTCTCCATCTTTCATTCTGCATCATCCCATTCTTTTCTTGTATTACCTTTCATCCTTAAAAGATTTAACCTATATTACGATTTATGACTTATTACTAGACATACGCGTATATCAGAACCAACGTGCGCGGCATACGCAAATAATAAGAACTGTGCATGAGATTGTTTCACGACATCTTATGCTTTCCCGGGTGGAAAGATTGGCTGCAGATGAGTATTGGATTGGAATAGATCTAGGGGGTACGTGGGTAAGGGTTGCCGTTTCGGACAAGAGCGGGCACTTTATTGCGAAAACAAGTGAAAAGGTTGACAAGTCTAGTGCAAAGGCAATTAGTGACCAGATGATCAGACTCAGCCGTTTCCTATGCAGCAAACATGATTTGGGCATCAAGTCTTTAAACGGTGTGGGCGTGGCTGCAACCGGTCCTTTGATCCAGAAAGAAGGCATCCTCTTGCATCCGACCGCCATGCCCTTTGACTGCGTGCCCATCACGGAGCCCCTCTCGAGGGAATTGGGCATACCGTCCTGCTTGATCAACGATGCCTCAGGCGCTGCTCTTGGCGAAAAAAAGTTCGGCGCTGCGAAGGGGCTAGACAATTATGCTTACGTAACCATTAGCACGGGCATCGGCTGTGGAGCGATTGTCAACGGAACTCTCCTTTTGGGAAAGGACGGCAACGCCCATGAAGTCGGCCACATCGTCATAGACTACGAAGGCAGGCTCAAATGCGGCTGCGGAAAACGCGGCCATTGGGAAGCGTACTGTTCAGGAAGCAACATTCCAAATTTCATCAGAATGAGACTCAAAGACATGCCCCAGAAAAATATGCGGGAAAGTTTGCTTCTCAGAATGGTAGCAGGAGATTTGTCAAAGTTGAGCGCAAAGGATCTGTTCGCTGCCGCGGGAGAGGCCGACTACATTTCGACTAGACTGGTGGAGGAGATTGGGGTTTTGAACGCCATTGGCTTTGCGAACATTATAAACGCATATGACCCATCGCTCATCACGGTTGGCGGAACCGTAGCGCTGAAGAACACTGCAATGATTCTGAATCCTATAAGAAAGCACGTGAAAAACTACGCTTTAAACAGAATCCCGAAAATAAAAGTCACACATCTAGGAGACGATGTCGGCCTTTACGGAGCTATCGCCGCCGCCTTGACATACATGCCGTAGCATCGACTGCAAGATACATCATTAAATTCCACTGTGCCTCAAAGAGGAAAAGAACAAACGCGCCGGCTAAGTAGATAATTTGGGAGCGCCTTTGGATGCTGAGAATGGTGGCGTTGAGTTTGGGCGCGGGATTTTGATCCGAGAAAAAAATTTTTTTCAGAACTAAGCTGGAAGGAGATTGTGTTTTGCTAATGAAGCTCCCAGCAGGCTCTGTTCAGACTCGAAACTCACTCATAACGACATGTAAACACACTGTACAGGTTGCCCCTGTCCAGACCGAAGAGATTATTCCGTTTAACGATGGTGAAGACGCGAAACAATGGCTTTGTCCAGGTTGCGCTCACGGCTGCTCAAACTTCTTCAAACTCATCGAACACCGCTCAGGAGCAGAGGAGACGGTTGCCCTAAACATGCAGCAGATCACGTTGACACCCTCTGCCGCTTCACGTCTCAGTTTCAACAAGAATCCTCATTCAGCACTTCCCCGAATTATTTAATTCGCCCGCGCAGCTCCAAAACAACAACGCCAAGTCACCCCAGACAGTATGCGCCAGCGAAGAAAGCGCTTGCCCTATACTCGAGATCAAGCATAGACGCTAGGGAACATTGCGCTACTGTTTAGTAAGCAACTGATGCTCGAACCCGTTTCCCAGCGCGATTTTCGCAGTTCAGAGTTCATTTCGAGCTTACAAACTTGTCACCAAGCATTGTTACTAGGCTGACCAAAAAGCACAAGACGAATCCAAAGAAGAAGACTTACATCAGAATTTCAACACGAATTGTTACCACACAACATTACCACGGTTGTTACCAACAGAGAAGGGGGAACCAGACTCAAAAAAAGACTACGTCTGCCAGAGTCTGGCGAAGCCAAACTCATACATACACAAGTTCGCCGGCGATTATGATTCGGATGTAACTTATAGGTGCTGGATCTGAGAGCGTTGCATAAATGTTTAATAGAAATGGCGGCTAACGCAGGTGTATGATAAAACGCCTACTGGTTTTTGCAGCGCATCCTGACGACGACATAATAGGGTGCGGCGGCAGTTTGGCGAAACACGTCAAACTGGGAAATCAGGTCTCCGCTTGTTACATGACTTCTGGAGAAGCAGGCAGCCTGGATCACTCCAAAGAGGAACTATCAAGAATAAGGGAAGAAGAAGCAAAGAACGCCGCTCAGATTATCGGTTTCCAGGATCTAACCTTTCTGAAAAACCCAGATGGTTATCTGCAATATGATCAGGCCAACCTGAAGAAGCTGGTTGAGCTGATAAGAAAGAAGCAGCCCAACTTGGTTTATGTTCATCACGCATCTGATGGCCATCAGGATCACAGAGCGACTTTTCAGCTAGTGAATGAGGCATTGATAAGAGCCAGTGCACGATTGTTTCAGGAATACACAGGACCTCCCTGGCCCACCGAGACCGTGTTGACTTATGAAGTCTGGACGCCTCTTTTAGACTTCGAATATGTGGAAGACGTTTCGAGTTTTATCGACAAGAAAGTCGCTGCTTTGAGGAAGCATGAGTCACAGATGAAGAATGCTCGATACGATGAAGCCTTCGAAGGCTTGGCCAGATACCGAGGAGCATTGACAGGAAAAGGCAAGTATTGTGAAGTCTTCAAGGCCACAAAGCTGTCCAGTCTGCCTTGACTGCTGTTTCGGACTTCGCCTTGATATTGCATGCGGCTTGACTTTTGGGGCTGCAGTTGTTTGATGTTTGGGCTTTGCACTGAAAATAGAACAAGATTCCATAATTCTTAAATCTGTTCCTGCGGAGAATACAGTCTTGCGAGAGGGAGAAGGGCAAGGCTGTAGAGGGGAGCGGGTTCCAGATTATCCATTGGACCGTCGATGACCCTCTCCTCACAAAATGAAGGTCTAATCTGAGTTTTCCTTTGCGGATGGAGATTTTCGACCTGGCTTCTGTGTTTTTTAAGTTTTCAGAACGTTTAAATTTCGGTTCGTCCCATTATCTAATGGGAGAAAAGGGTTTCGAACGGCTCCTTGAAGATGTGCACTGGTGAGTTAATTGATTGAGCCTGAAGAAAGAATCAGCGCGAACCATCGTGGAAATTTCGACATCATCGCCGACATACTTGATGCTTCTTACGGAGGCGCTGGGAAGACCAGTTTGATGTACCGCTGTAACCTGAGCTTTAAACAATTGAAGGGCTACTCGCATTTTCTGCTTGGGAACAGAATGTTACAGCTGAACCATCAAACAGGCAAATCCGACAATACGATGTTCGAAATTACAGAGAAGGGCAGAGAATTCTTGAAAGCCTATAAGGGTTTGAAAGCCCTCATGAAGTAGCATCTTTGACCAGGAATTCTCGAACGTCTTCTTTGATTCTGATCTTGGTTTTCGTCTGATCAAATGTCACGAATTCGTATTCTTCAAGAAACAATGCAATTTGCTGGCTCTGATCTCTGTTAAGCTTCATTCTCCTTCGAATCGTCTGCAGAGCGTGCCATTCTCCGTCGCTTAGCATCTCGAGAACTCCGGCAATCTTGAAAGCCATCTGCAGGTCCAGCAGTGACTCATTGAGTGTATGCGTTTAAAGTCTTTCTGATGTTATCTTCGAGAAGTTTTTTCTAGAGTAATCTTTCACGTCAATGTTATCTTGTGCGGGGGCTAGGATTTCGACGCTAAAGGTTCTTGAGCGGCGGGTCGCCTTCAGCAAAGGCTTTAACGAAAGTAGTTGTATGCAGGAATGGAGAGCTTTGATGAGGCAGTATGATTGGATGCGAATTTTGGTGGAGTGCAAGGACCGGATACGGGAGCAAATCGCACCTTTACTCGAGACGTTGGACGAACCTCAGCCTGACTTGGGTATCGGTGCAGGCGGCGATCCGATCAAAAGGATAGACTTGGCGGCTGAGAATGCGATCGTCACGGCGTTGACCGGGCGAGGGATCTCTTTCACGTTGATAAGCGAGGAATCAGGCGTTCGAGAACATGGGGAGGAGCCTGGAGAGTGCTTCGTGACTGTTGACCCCATCGATGGTACGACAAACTTGATGAGGAGACTTCCTTTTTATGCAACATCTGTTGCAGTGTCAGGGAGACCGTTCTTGGAAGATGTGCACTGTGCTTTGGTGGCTGATTTGTTCCATGATGTGACGTACACGGCTCAGAAGGGTAGGGGCTCCTGTCGTGGCGACGAAAAAATCTATCCGTCTGAGAACGTCTCGCTTGAAGAGGCCGTGCTGGGTTTGGATCTGAATAGCTACAAAGTGGATGAGATTGCTCCAAGGCTGACGGGTTTGATTAAGAAAACGAAGCACATTCGCCATTTTGGAGCAAACGCCCTGGAGCTGTGCTACGTGGCGGACGGGTCAACGGATGCCTTTATCGACATTCGTGGAAAGCTTCGCACGACGGATGTGGCCGCTGCGTGCTTGATTGTGAAGGAAGCAGGTGCGGTGTTGACGACTTCCGGTGGGAAGCCCTTGGATGCGAAGTTGGATCCGGGGCAGAAGGTCGAGTTCGTAGCCGCTGCCAACGCTGAAATGCATCAGAGGATAATCGATTTGGTAAAGCCTGGAAAGGAAAAAGAATGATAACGCCTCTGCCGCCTTATCCGGCTGCGCTTCTGAAATCGCGTGGAACGAGGCTTTTGGCCGTGGCTGATCTGCATCTGGGGTGGGAGATGTCTCTTTCAGGCGAGGGCATTCATGTTCCGTCGCAGTCGTCGAAGCTTCTGAAGAAGCTTATTGGGTTGGTTTCTGAGTACGGGCCGGATGAAGTGCTTGTGTTGGGCGACGTGAAGCACACGGTTGCGACGGCGGAGAAGATGGAGTGGCATGATGTCCCTGACTTCTTTAACGTCTTGAGGAGTCGTGTGGAACGAGTATCCATCATTCGAGGCAACCACGATGGAAACTTGGAGCCGTTGTTGCCCGAGGGAATAAGGGTGCTGCCTGCAACCGGTGTGGCGTTCGATGACGTGGGTTTTTTTCATGGGCACCAGTGGCCTTCGCCGGATATTCTGAAATGCAGGACGTTGGTGATGGGGCATGTTCATCCAGTTGTGGGGTTCCGTGACCCTGCGGGGTTCAGAGTGACTAGGCAGGTTTGGGTTCGGGCAAGTTGTGATGGGGGCAGGCTTTCTAAGGTTCTATTGCAGAAGCACGGGGTGAAGGTTGGGGCTGGCGGGCAGGATGCTTTCGCTGAAATTTATGGAATGAAGCCCAGGGCTTCGCAGCTTTTCATAATGCCTTCTTTTAACGATTTCTTGGGTGGTAGACCGTTGAATGAGAGGAGACCGTCTGGAGGCAAGGCTGAGATGGTGACTGGTCCGGTTCTTAGGTCGGATGCCGTTGACATGAGGGCTGCTGAGGCGTACCTGCTTGACGGAACGTTGCTGGGAACGATTGAGCAGCTCAGAGCTTTGAGTTGAACCTTCATCGTTGGCGCTGGTTTCTTCCTGTCTTTGAGTGGGTGTAAGTGTGTTCTGCAGATTTAGGCGGTGTCGGCCCTCCCTCCCTTTTTTTTCTTTACATCAGATGTAATGTTGCAATGTAATGTTGCAATGTAAGTTTTCAATGTTGGTTGGGGAGATACCTGTAATCCAGCGTTCTTGTTCTCAAGTTCTTTGGATTGCGGTGTTTGATGTCCTCGGTCTGGTTTTTTGGCTGTGGCTTGCGTGGCCCTGTGGTTGTCCAGTCATCTGTTGGAGTTAAGGATGTGAGCGGGACGGCCAGCATAGGTTTCGGGGGAAGATTTGCTTTGTCGTGCGCGTAATGTTTATAGATAAACGCGTTCTATGCTAAAAGTGGTGGCGGTTGTTATGTCTTCGGATGATGATTCTTCGGGGTGGCACAGGAGTAGACGTTCTCCGTTCTTCAGAGACTTGGGCTTTGATGACGTTGATAAAATTTTCGAAGAGATGGAGAAGATGATGGAAGAGGAGTTCAAGGATTTTGCCTCGCGGGTTCCGAAGGAGTACGTGAGGGAACGTAAGCTGCCTGACGGTTCGACGTCGCGGGAGTTTGGGCCTTTCGTTTACGGTTACAGCATGAAGGTCGGTCCCGATGGGAAGCCTGAAATCCGCGAGTTTGGAAACGTGAAGCCTAGGAGAAATGGGCTTCCTCACGTGCAGGAGGAGCGTGAGCCTCTTGTGGACGTGGTTGAGGCGAATGGTGAAATTCAGGTTGTGGCCGAGCTGCCGGGGGTTGAGAAGAAGGAGATTAGGCTGAGCGGAACGGAAGACACTCTCACGATTTTGGTTGACAGTCCTCAGCACAAGTACTTCAAGGAGGTCTCGTTGCCCGTGAAAGTCAGGGTTCGCGAGGCGAGGTCGCAGTACAAGAATGGTGTTCTGGAGGTCACGTTGCCGAAGGCAAAGGATGGGAAGCCGCCCGAGGGCGAGCCGATAAACATAGAGTAGCTTTGTGCTTGAGTGGCGTGGATTTTTGGATAGTTCATGTGTTATGGATCTAGAATCTGAGAATGAACTGCTGCTTGCCGTTTGCAAGGAAGCTAAGGCAGAGGGCAAACTTACCGGCGGAGATTTGACTAAGCTTTTCGATGTTTTTGGGCAGCGTTTCACTAGGTCGTTTGAGGCTTTGAAGGAAAATCGGGTGAAGAAGTACGTTTTCAGGCCGAGCGGCAGGAATGTTTGGATAGTGGTTGGGAAGGAGCGGGACTACTTGATCATGGCTGAGGCTGAGTTCTGCACGTGTGACGATTTCTATTTTCGAGTCGTGGACAGGAAGGTTCATCTGTGTTATCATCTCATCGCGCAGAAGCTGGCTAAGGCTCTAGGCTGGTATGAGGGCATTGAAGAGCACGATGAGCTTTACGATTCGCTCATGAACGAGTGGAAAAAGGCTACGGTTTAAATATTTAAACTCTGATAGAGTGTCAAAAGGAGGCTGTGCGCGTGCAAATAGGCGAGTACTTCGTCCTGCTTCAATACGTCATGATAATTGCAACTTTGATCGCTTTGGGCTTGGTTTTCCTGTACATGCTTTTCGCCAAAGAGGAAAAGGAAGAAGCCTAGAGCCGCGCGATGCCTGGCCTTCTGTGCAAGATCAGAAACGCTATGACGCTTAGGACTGCCAGAACTGTAGCGAACAGAATCAGCCAAGATGCTCCGGGACCGGCGCCGAATACTATCGGGATTGGGCCGATGAATATGATTCCTCCAGAACTAGTTGAGCCGCCTCCGGAGACTGTGGCAGCGACTGTGATGAGAATCAGGCCAACGAGGGTCATTGAGAATCCGAGGATGAAGATAGCTAGGAAATTTCGTGGCGCGTTTTCGTCGACGGGTTCGGATGTTTCGGGCATTTGCTTCACGCTCCAGAACTATTTGTTCAGGAAATACAGGATTATGACCAGTGCTATGAGGAGTGTCGTGAGGACTATTGAGAGCAGTAGGATTGTTTTGAGTGATTGTTTGTCTGTGCCGAAGATTATGGGGATTGGCCCGATTAATATCACTCCACCGCCTCTGGTTTTCCCTGTTTTTCCCTTCTTTGAAAGAAGGAGGAGCACGGTTGCGACTATCATTATTAGCATTCCGGCTAGGGTCAGCGCTGTGCCTATGCTGTAGAGGGTTTCGAGGGTCATTTTTCTGGGTTGGGCTCCTGTTGATGTTTAGAGTCAGCCACTGTTTTTGATAAGCTTTATAGAGTCTGTGATTTTATTTTTGCAGTGTTGAAGCAGAGATGTTGTTTGACGAGATGGTTGAGCGTATTCTTTCGTGTTGTCCTGGGGTTTCGAGGGAGTCTGTTCTGGAGAGGTTGGAGGTGGAGAGGAGTAGGGCTGGCGGCCTGATTTCGGATGAGGCTCTTCTGAGGATGATTGCGGCTGGGTTTGGGTGCGACTTTCCGGTTGGCGAGGCTGCAGTGCATGTTCTGTTGGTGGCTGATTTGATTCCCGGCCTGAATAATGTGAGCATTGTGGGGCGGGTTGTCGCTGTTTTTTCTCCGCGAGCTTTCGGCGGCCTCAAGAAAGGAAGGTTTGCAGGCTTGCTCATCGCTGATGAGAGCGGGGTTCTGCGGGTGGTGTTGTGGAATGACAAGGCCGTTCTAGCAGAGCCTGGCAGGGTGAAGGTTGGTGATGTGGTTCGTTTTCGTCACGGCTACACTCGTGAGGATTTCGGTGGTAAGGTGGAGGTGCACGTTGGGGAGAAGAGCGTTGTCGAGGTTAATCCGGAGGATGTGGGTTCGAAGGGTTATCCTTCGATCGACAAGTTTACGACGAGGATTGGCGAGCTGTCGAAGGCCGTTCCTAACAGCTCCAGGGTGAACCTGGCTGGGACTGTCAGGCGTTTGGGTTCGGTGTCGGAGTTTGAGAGGTCGGATTCAAGCGTTGGCAAGGTCATGAGGTTCTTCTTGTCGGATGGTTCTGGTGAAGTGGCTGTGGTGGTTTGGAACGAGAAGGTTGACGAGGTTGCGAATCTGGTTAAGATGGGCGGCGGATTGCAGGTAGTGAATGGGAAGGTTAAGAAGGCGTCTGCTGGAGGAGTGGAGGTTCATGTTGACTCGGCAACTTTTGTTGGTGTTCAGGATTTTTCAGAGTTTTCGCCCTTTGCGAGTTTGAAGGAGGGTGCTGGTCAGATCAACGTTTTGGGTGAAGTTGCGACGAGGCCCCTGGTTAGGGAAGTGAAAACTTCGAAGCAGGAGGTTCTGAAGTTGGCTACTTTCGAGTTGAAGGACGAGACGGGCAGGATTTGGGTTTCGGCGTGGCGAAACCATGCGGATTCGGTGAAAGACTTGAACGTCGGCGACAGAGTAGTCATCAAGAACGTTTATGTCAAGAAGGGCTTTGGCGACCAGCTGGAACTGTCAACCAGAAACACAACTTCGATAGCTAAGGAAACCTGAAGTGCAGGGCCGAAACAGAAACTGTCCGACGCCCACATCAGGTTGGATCACAAAATCTCAGCATGCGCTGTGGCCCCCTCCCTTTTTTTCACACACATCCGATGTAATGTATTCGCGTAATGGATCCACGTGTGTGTCCATGTTGTTCGTGCGTGTTCCGAAAAAGGGCTGGAAAATGGCACGTGCGTTAAAGTGGGCCCCTCTGTGTGAGTTCGGGTTTGACATTGTGACGGATTACAAGATGTGAACGGTTGACGGTGGCCCCCCGCCTTTTTTTCTTTACGCCAGACGTAATGTTGCAGCGTAAACGGCGATGTTGCTTTTCGCCTTTCTGCGTGCGTGTCTGGAAATTATTTGAAGTCGGGTTTTCTTGGTGGGTTCTGTTGTCTGGGTACGAGTGTTATTGCGTGTGCGGGGCATGTGGAAAGGCATAATCCGCATCCGAAGCATTTCGTTTTGTCGTGTTTTAGTTCGCTGTTGTCGAGTTCGCGGGCTCCGAAAACGCATCTGTCGACGCATCGGCCGGCGCCGACGCATTTTTCCGGGTTCTGCTCGGCCACGTAATTGGATGTGAGGACTTGTGTTGCTATTCCATAACGGAGCAGTCTGCCTAGAGTGTGGCAGCAGTATGGGCAGCAGCTGCAGATTATCGTGGGGTGGTCGTCGCCCTTCATCGTGTAGGCCATGTGGACGAGGCCGGCTTCGTGGGTTTTTTTGAGGGCTTTGAGCGCTTCATCCAGCGTGGCTTCATGCGGGTTGTGCTTGGCGAACTTTTTCACGTAATCCTCTGTCGGTTCCAGGTTTATGCAGACGTGTCGGGGGGCGTCGCAGTTTCCTTTGTCAGTTCGGCAGCCGCAGTCTTGAAGAACAATCTTCTTAGCCCGTCTCAGAAGGCTCTCCGCTTCGCCGAGGTCGAATACTCTGTGGTCCGCCTGGATCTGAATGTTCACGGGAATGGTGACGGCACTCTCAAGTTCACGAGCTTCGGCTCGGAGTTCCTCATCGGTATAGTCACTTGCGTATCTCTTTCCCATCTTGGACGGCATTGAGTGACTTGACCCAGCGAAGAGATATAAAGGCTTAGAAGCCCCTGCACTGGTCCAAATAGCACAAGAGAAATGATCAAATCGGGAGCAGCAGGGGAAAATGCTCGTGTTAATCTTAGCCTGGCCATTGTGTCTTTAAGCTGCGGACTATGCTTGGTGCCGTTCGCCCTGGCGGAGGCTTGCTCCGTCAGTGGGGCGGGATTCGAGCCCGCGACTTCTGGACATCGGGCGCCTTCGTTGCCCCGTTTGTTGTTCTCCAGATTATGAGTCTGGCGCCCTGGCCAGGCTAGGCTACCCCGGCTTCTAGGTTCATTAAAGGAGCGATTATTTAAGAGATTTGTGTCGATGTTTTGGGCATTCTGAGCGAATGGGCTTTAAATTTGTGCGCGTTTTTCTGCGCTTTCGGCACATTTTTCGCTCCCCCCCCAATACAGACTCGAACGTCCGTTGTTATCTGAGGAGAGGCAAGATTGACAAGCTTTCCACAAGTCCTAAGAACCGAAAGTGTCTTCAACCTGTTTGCTTTCTAAAATCTTGGGTATGTGTCAAGAAAGGAGCTTCAGATGGATGTGACTATTAGAGAGGCAAAGGAATCGGATCTTCAGCTAGTGAGAAAATACGGCGTTGAGACTGGCTGGGCAAGTCTTTCTGAGAGTGAGAGAGGGGAGCTGGACAAAGAAGAATGGGCCAAGCACATGGGGGAACTGTTCCAGAAGATCTTTGACAGAGAGACTCACAGGATATTCGTGGCCGAGAACGAGAGCCACGTTTTTCTTGGGTACGTTTGGGTTGGGGTAGGCAGCAACATGATGACTGGAAAGAGGCATGGGTTCATCTATGACATATTTGTCGAGAAAGAATTCAGAGGCAAAGGAGTTGGAAGAGCACTTTTGGAAAAGGCTGAAAGTTTTTGTCGAGAAAAGGGCTATTCCAGAATCCTGCTCATGGTATCAGTCAACAACAAAGCTGCCGCAAAACTGTACGACAAAATGGGCTTCAAGATGGAGCAAGTGTACAGGGGGAAAGCGCTAGACTAAAACGGCGCGCTCTTGGCCAGATGGACTAAGAGACTCCATTTGCCCAGCCTGCTGTGGTTCCAAATTCCGTATTTCGTATTTTGTCTCCCAGATGGGTTTTTTCTATTTTTCTGAACCTTCTTTTTCGATCCAGCCTTGTCGCCGTCGCAAAGGTGGTGGCTGTTACGGTAAACTTCCTCTTATCTCGAGAAACAAGGTTTTCCAACCCCTTAGCATCTCTTGCTATGAAGGAACACTGATTCATATTGATGCTTCATAGGAGATTTATTCAACGATAGTATCAATTAAAACACGTGAGACTCACATTGATGGGTGGTGTGGCTGATGAATGAAAGCGTCCTCGTTGTAGACGACGATGCTGCGGTGAGGAAAACTCTCTCCTCAATTTTGTCTCTTGAGGGGTACGTGGTGGAGACGAGGGAGAACGGGAAGCAAGCGCTTAAAGCCGTCGAGGAGGAGGTTTTCGACGTCGCTTTAATTGACATTCAGCTGCCCGATATTAAGGGAGTGGATCTCCTCTGCAAGCTTAAGGCGAAGCAGCCCAGAATGATCAGAATAATCATCACGGGATATCCCTCTGTGGACAATGCGATTAAGGCAATAAACGAGGGCGCCGATGGTTACGTCTTGAAACCCTTCGATCCGCAGCAGCTGCTCGAAACAGTAAGAAAAGCCTTGAACGAGAAGAACGCTGAAAAAATCCGCATTTTTATGGACATGGAAAAAAACAGCAGATTCACTGAGCAATTCCAGAAACCTAAGGGAAGTATGTTCAAGAGCTGACAGATCATCGGTGCGCGGCCGCGCGAATATTTTAAGTTTTTGGGGCTTGTTTTCTGGTGAGTTTTTCTACGCTGGATTGTTTTCCGATGTACGCTATTTGTGCCATTTGGACGAAGAGGCCGGTCTCTAGGATTCCGGGGATGGATTTGAGTTTGTGTTCTAGTTCTGCGGGTTCGTGGACGAGTCCAAAGTTTGCGTCTATGATGACGTTTCCGTTGTCGGTTATGACGGGTCCGACTTTCATTTTTCCTTCTCTCAGAACGGGTTTTCCGCCTATTTCTTTTATTCTGCGCATCACGAGTGGGGCTGCGAAGGGGAGTGCTTCCAGGGGCACTGGGTGGTTGTTTTCTCCTAGGGTTTTGACTTTCTTGTTTTGGTCTGCGATTATTATCAGTTTTTTGGATGCGGAGGCGACGATTTTTTCGCGTGCGAGTGCTCCGCCCATGCCTTTGATGAGGTTTAGTTCTGGGTCTATCTGGTCTGCTCCGTCTATCGTCAAATCAAGCGTTGGCCGCTCTTCAAGTGTGGTTGCGGGGATGCCGTGTTGGACGGCGAGCATGAAGGCTTGGTATGATGTTGGCACGCCTTGAACGTGCAGTTTTTCTTTTTTTATTCTTTTTCCGATTTCTTCGATGGCGTAGGCTGCCGTGCTTCCGCTGCCTAGGCCGATTTTGAAGCCGTTCTTGACGTTTTTTGTGGCTTCTAGGGCGGCGTTTTTCTTGGCTTTTTCAATCCATTCTTGTTTAGGGTTCAATTTCCATCTGCCCGAGTTTGTCTAGGACTTTTTCGACTTCGGCTCTGATTTCTTCTATTCGTTTTTCTGCTTCTGTTCGTGGGCTGGGTTTTGCTGGTGCTGGTTTTCTCTTCTTCTTGGCTTTCTCCTCGTCTGTGGTTTTTTCTTCTTCAGCTGCCGGCGTTTCGGTGGGCAGCGCTTTCGGGGCTATTGTTATTTCTTTTATCGGTTTGATTTCGGTTCTTGTTCGAAGTTCTTCAATTTTCGAGGTCAGGTCGTCGAATCGTTCGCTGAACAGTTTCATCAGGTCTTGCTGCATGCCTTCCAGCTCGTGCAGGGCCACGACGGATTCGTCTTTGGAAATGGCGTCTTTCACCGTCATCATTCTGGACTTGTACGTTTGCCCGAGTCTCTCTCTTTCTTCTTCCGTTATTTTGCCTTCCGCATTCGCTTCGTAGAGTCGCCTGATGGCGTCGCTTAGAATCTCTCTCTCCAAATCCAATGTTCTGAGTTCATCTTTGGCGTGTGAAGCGTCCTCGGCTGGGACGCTCTTGCTGATTCTGAAGGGATAACCCCTCAGATCAGCCTGTAAATCGTCTTCCTTAGTTTTCTTCTCCTTTTTTCCCCGCCTGCGCATGCCAAAAACAACGATTAAGCAGGCGGCGATGATCACCCCTACCGTGATTATTGCAACAGTTAAGGTGTCATCGAAGAGCAATAACCGCGTCCCTCTTTATCCTCATTGCAACTAATCAATATATAAGTTATCTAAACGCCAAGTTCGCTGAAGAATCAGTTGTTGCCGAACTTCTTGCAATCACAGAAAGGGTTTTCAAAATGGTTTTGCGGGAGAAAAGTCCTCGCTGGCGTACGGCTTTGACAGGGTCACGGAACGAGTATGCCGATGAGTTTGACCCTTTCCAGGTTTTCTTCGCCGTGCGGCGCGTTTGCCAAGTCCTCTGTTAAGTCCTTGCCGGCTGCGTGTTGGCCCTGATGATCTCCGTCCTGCCATAGATAATTGTCTGTGACGTCGTACACTTTGCCCTTGTAGGCGATGTACGCGGGTTTGCCGTTTTTTCCATCGTACTGTTTCAGCTCTTCAACAGTGAACTTGCGTTGAACGTTTTCCAAGTTGGCACCAAGCAGTTTTAGACATGATTGGTTATTTGAGGTTTTTGAAGGGGACGCTTGTGGCTTTCTTGTTTGCTATTCAGATAGTACTGTGTATTCCTGTTCGTTTTTTACTCCTAGACCTAGGGTTATTGCGTGGCGGATTTGAGTGTAGCTCCATGGGCTGTCCATGAGTTTGGAGCCTTCGAAGCTTTCGATGATTTTGATGGATTCGACGTCGATGGCGATTCTGTCTCCTGAGGCAAGAATGAGGTTTGGGTTTCGAACTTCTCCGCTGAAGGGTCCTCCGGTTATGAAGCATTTTCTTCCGTCCATGATTATCAGGTTTGGATGCACAACCAAGTTTAGATCGACGAGTTTTTCTCTCAAATGTCTGAGGTGAAATGCCATTCTTTCGCTCTTTTTTGTGAACCCGAAGGCCAGCTTCAGACTGAGCGAGAAATCGGCGCGGAAATGCGTTTTCATGCAGCACGAATACACTATCTTGTCAACTTGCATGGCTCGTTCTGCCAGGCTGACCTGTTTTAGATATTTTCCGCCCACGTTGACTTTAACGTGTTTTTCTTCGTCAAAAAACGCGATTTCCGCATTCGTGCCTTTCAGTGTGGAGAGTGTTCCAGTTTTTTCCAGCGCTTTCCGAGTGGCAAGAGCTTGCCAGGAAGATTCTCCTAGGATGACTTTTCCGGCGCCGTGTTCAAAAAGCAGCTCCACAATTGCCTTGAGAAATTCAGGATCGCTCGAAGCGGGCGGAGGATCGGCACTGTTGAAGTTGGGCTTAAGCAAAACTTGGTCACCCTTGTCTATGATCTTGTTGAAACCGCCAATCCTGTCGACCGCCCTAAGAATGTCTGTCTTCACGTCTCCCGTAGTCGCAACTTTGCTCAAGAGGACTTTGCCCTTCATCGTGAACGGGTTACTCGCAAACTTTCCAATCCCTTCATCGGGCGACATAATCAAACACCAAGCTTTGAAATGCGGCAAGCATTCCTGTGCTTCGAAAGTTTCAAGCTTGTTAAAGTCCTAATAAATGCTTGTGACTGCGCCCGAGCACACACGCTCGCCTGCGAGTAATCCATTCCCAGATGCGGTGAAGTGGCCCTACTGATACTCTCAACTTGGGCGAGTCCACACGTTTGGTTAGCAACGCAGCTTTTTATGTGCCGCCATGCCTGTATAAAGAATTGACTTATCCTGAAGTGACTATTAACCTCAAAACGTTGATTCTTCCTTTTAGTTCAAGAGTGTGGAGCCTCGGGCGGGATTTGAACCCGCGACCCCCGCCTTACCAAGGCGGAGCCCCACCAGGCTAGGCTACCGAGGCGCAGACTCTCGTTTGAAAAGGATTCTATGAAATTTAGAGTTTTCTGTCCAATCGCCTTTTTCAGTGTTCTGTCTTCATGGTTCATTCTTTTTGGGCGACGGATATTAGATCTTTGGCCAAGTTCGCAAACGTGAGGTACCGATAATGAACGTCATCGCACAGATCTATTAGGAAACTATCGACTTCTGAGGCGTCGATGTAGGGGAATTTTCTGATTACGTTCTTGTGGTCAGCATATGCTGTGTAGTCCTTGTAGAGGCATACCATTACTGCATCTCGGCCTAGCCCTAAACCTCTTTCGAGCAGGAGAATTACGAAGCGGCTCTGGCTTAAACTTTCTTTCACGGCCTCTCTTACCGTTTCGATTCCTCCAGGTGGAAGATCTTTGAGTTTTAGGAAAATGATTGCGCAGAGCGTGTAACCCAGTTTCTTGAAATTGGGTATCATCGTGTATTCGTTCACTATTCCGTCACTTTCCAGCCTTTTGATCATCCTGCTCACCGTTGGCTGGGAAACTCCGACGGCCTTGGCCAATTCTCTGTCGCTTCTTCTAGAATTGGCGATCAACTCCGAGAGAACTGCTGCTTCAGTGTGTTTCAGGGGCGCTATCTCGGATTGAACTTCTGAAACAGTCTTTTGCACTTGATGCTCGCGTTGCTTATCATTTTTCATTTTTTCACCTTTCCCGAGACTACCGGTCACTTTATCATACAAAATGATCAAATATAACCCTTTAGCATGACTAAAAGTGAAGGATCGTTACAGACTAAACAAATATAAAAGAAGATGCTGATTCAAGAGTGAACCTTCCCCATTAGGCGGGGGTGTCCGAGTTTGGCCAAAGGAGACAGGCTTAGGAGAACGCCGCCCAGAACAAAAGATTTGCATTCGGAATAGGCTGCGTTTTAAGAGACCTGTTGCCGTAGGGCTGCATGGGTTCAAACCCCATCCCCCGCACCATCTCCGGTGTTTGGGCGGTGTTCATGCGATGGCTTGTTCTCGTTTTTGGTTTGTCCTTAACATCGTGTTGGGTTGCACGGTTTTAAGCGTTGAACGGTGCCCCCCTCCCTTTTTTTTCTTTACATCTGATGTAATGTTGTATTTACCGCTAAAAATTGTCGGTTTAGACCAAACATTTAAAAGACTCGGTGTCGTAATACTTCATAAGGAAAGTGTGAGAATGAAAGCAATAAAATGCGAAGAAAAACTTGATTCTGAGTTTACGGCATTCTTGAACAGCCTAAAGCCAAACAGTAAGAACGCTTACGGGTCGATTCTGAAATATTGGATTAACTTTTCCCATATGAACGGAAAGGCACTTTTGGAATTTAGGAAAGCTGATAAGGACGCTGAAACCGAAAAGCTAGTTATGAACTTTAAAGCGTACATAATCAACGAGTGCAAAAAATCTGAGAACTATGCTAACGTGGGTGTTTCGGCGATAAGAGGCTTTTTCACTTCTAAACGTGTGCCTCTAGTCTTCACAAGGCAAGAAAGCGATAGGCTTCAAGAAAGCAACAGAACGACACAAGACTATCTTTTTGCGAAAGAAGACTTAGCCCGAATGGTTGAACAAGGCTCTTTTATTGAGCGTTACGTTTTGCTTGTCGGCAAAAGCATAGGCTTACGTGCTGGTGATTTCGTTACCTACACTTTCGGAGACTTTAGAAGCATTCACTTAGACAGTGAAGCACCCGTTTTCTTAGGCGAAAAAGCAACGGGTAAGGAGCATATTCCAGCTTACCCGTTTCTTGATAGTGACGCTGTTCAAGTCGTTAAGGCAATGCTAGAGCGAAACCCAGATAAGAAAAATAGTGACCGAGTGCTAGATTGGGATGAGGAAAACTTAACCGCTTGTGTTCAGAACCTTTTCAAAAAGGCACGTCTTGAAAGCGGAGAAAAACGGGTTAGATTTCACAACCTCAGAAAATATCTTATTGACCGTCTTAGCGCGGTTGCTAGTGAGAGCCAATGGAAACAAATTGTCGGAAAGGCGATTAGTGAGGGTGCTTATGTTAGCCAAGACCAATTAAGAGAAGTGTATCTAAGGGCTATGCCGAGCATAATCATTAACGGAAACGGCAAGAACCACGTTAAGATTGAGGCACTAGAGGCAACCGTTCAACGATTAGAAAAGGAAATAGCTTCTAAGGATGCCGAAATTGAGGTATTGCGGAAGAACCAAAACACTATGAGCAAGAGCATAGGCGAACTTAACGATTTCCGAGACTTGATAGAGAAGAAATTGAACATTAAACAGAAAGTGAAGGTTGACTAGAAAGAAGGTGAAAACTTGGTGAAGAATGACTATAAAAAAGACGTGGAAAAGCTGATTGAAGAGACTAATTTAGAAGTTGCTCGCAAAATCAAGGCTATTGAGAAAAAATACGGCAAAAAAACAGACATAACAGCCTATGTGGACGAAAAGACATATCCAAACCCAGAAGAGAGAAAGCTAATCTACAAAAGCATTAGAGAGCAATTTCCAGATGCGGAAATAATAAATACTAAAGTAAATTGGGTTTACCGTGTGACTTGGCTAGTTAAAGGCAAAGAAGTGATATTAAGTGATGTCAAAAGAAGGAAGGTGTTCGAGTGACCGCAAAAGAAAAACTTAAGAAAGTCTTCGTTCGCCTTTTTCTTACCGTGCCAAAAAACCAACAAGACGAACCCACGGACGAAACCGAAACCCCAAACGACACAACAATCAATGAGGAAGAAGAAGAAAGCGAATTTGTACCTTAAACACCCTACCTTTTTCTATTAATTTGTCTCGGGAAAGTCAAACTTTCGCTTATTGTCTAGGTGCGAAAACCTAGAGCGGCGATTTCGTCTAATAGCGGTGAGGCAAGGCTTTTTGCTATTTTCATTCTCAACTTGGTTCAGCTTTCCCGTGACTTCTAAGCGTCTTGTTCTCCGTTGCACACGGGACACCCTCTTTTAGTTAAGGGACACCCATGTATAGAACAGATAAACGTGCCTTTTTCACCATAAGCTAACGGGTCGTCACTTGACCTTTTAATCATTGGTCTAGGATTCAAACCTTCTAAAAGTCTGTCTCTGGGTGTGCTGAAAACTTCCGCATAAGCGCGGTGCTCTGGAAACTCTTCGCTTTCGCTTTTTCCTAAGAAGTGTTCTTTGTTGCTTGTGTGCTCTATCACTTGATTATCGCTAAGTTTTTCGGGTTCTTGTTTCGCTTTCCTCTTCAAATATGCCGTGTGGTTCCATCTTGCCTTTTGTTCCTTCTTTCGAATTTCCTCTGAGGGTTCAACCGTCAACTTTTAACACGCTCCGCATAGGCGAACTTTTTTTGAAAAATTGATTATCATCTAATCACCCGTGCACAATTCAGCTAAGGCGCGGTTTACCGCTAGTTCTAGCTCGTTCTCATATTTCATCATAGCCTCTTCAAGAAACGGCACACCCTCATAAGTTCCGTGTCCGTCCTCAACATATTGAGCATATTCAGACGTAGCTTTTCCCGTTTTGTAATTAATAATATCGTCACTTCCAGCATAGATGTTAGCCTCATAAAAATCATTTCCTTGTGAAATTGCACCACCTTCTAAGTTAATGCTCGATGCTAATGCACCCGTATCTTTAGGACAAAGTTCAATTGCACTAGCTAACACTTTTTGCATTATAGAATCTAGCTCGTTTATGATTTCCTCACATAACCCGTCCCGAATTTCGGCAAGTTGAGCCTTAACTCGTTCTTCCGACTCGAACTTCTCTTTTATCTCGCTCGGGTTCCCGTAGCTAACAACCATTGCCATTTTTTTCATTCTCCATTCTCTTTTTTTCGAATTGAGCGTTAAGATATTCTCGGCACTCGGCACACCGCAACAAGTGAGGATTAATTTCTTCCTTAGTTTTGTCAACGTTTTCGGGTGTGTAGTTCTGAAACATTGCGTCAATTTTCGCACGGGTGATAAGGCATACAACATTCATTTTAGAGCCTCTTTTTCGGTTTTTTATTCGGGTTTGGTAAAATCGGTTTAATCGGGTTAGGGTTCAAGTAAACGCCACCTTCTGAAACATTTCGCTTTCAACTTTCGCCTTATGCTTGGTTCGAACATAGGACGCGAATTTGAGGTTCTTTGTCCGTTTGCGGTCACACTCATAAGCGGACACGTCAATCCACCTTTTTCTAATCGTCTCCTGTCCACTCCATAAGCCTTTTTTGTTGCCTTTCAGCTATGCTCTGAGCACGTCTTTTCTTGTCAATTTGAGCCATACGTCTCTGATAATCTTCTTTACAGCCACGACTGCAAAACGCACGACTATTACTATCATAAACTCTTAATGAGCCATAGAGAGATTGACCGCAAAAAGCGCACTTCAATTTATCTTCGCCACATTACCTGTTTTCGGGTCGAACATCACATCTTCGCCGTTTTCGTCAACCAACTTAAAGTTGAAGAAAAGTCGTTCGTTCTTTTTCTTAATAATTATCGTGGCTTTTTGTGGGTCTTTGTATTTACCAAGAGTCTTTATGCAACCTAGAAAAGTTCTCACAAGGGTTTCAAGGTCTTTGTTTGACTTAATCCATAATGTTAATTCGTCTGTGTCTTGTTCCGCTTTAAGCTGGGCTTCGATAGTTTCAAGAATCTTTTCTTTTCGCTCTTTAAAGTCGGATTCTTCAAGTTCTTTTTCCCACTCTTCTTTTTCTTCGTCTGTTGCTGTCTCGGGTTCTTCCTCTTGTTCTGTCTCTTCTATGCTTTCCTCTTGCGGTTGTGGTGTGCTCTGTTGCTGTCTTGGAAACTTGCCGTTCTCTTCGAGTGCTTTCTTCTTGCGGTACATATCCCATCCATAAGTGCTGATATATGCTTGGTCAACCGCGCTAAGTTGGTTGTATTCGTCAATGTCCGACATTAAACAACAACCTCTTTAGGCACGTTCAAGGGTTCGGTAGGAATTTCGAATTGTTCTTCCTTCACAATTCCGAGCGCATTAACCTTAATTGAGTAAGTTTTAAGGTGCTTTCGGTTTTTAAGGTGTTTTCGCCTATATTCACGCATATAAAGCCTATTATAAAGTCTGTATTCTGGGGTTTTGCGTAATTCACGCATTTTCAGCTTATGATATTCTTTTCGTTCTTCTTTGTTCATATTTTCAACCTCATAATTTTGAGCGCACGGTTAAAGGAAAACCTTCTAAACCACAAAAGAAAACCCTTAACCGTGCGTTCGTTGTGGGACGAACGATGTGATGTTTTCTAACGTCCTTCTGTGAACGGATAATCTTCGCCTTCTACGACTTCATCATGTATATCTTGTTCTTTCTTATTGCCGTCATCCGTTGCGTTTTTTCGTGCTTCGGTTTGTCCTTGAATTTCTATCGTTTGAAGACGTTTCTTTTTTTCTTCCTCTATCCGTTTCTTTTGCTCTTCCGCTAAGTTTTCCATTTTCTTTTTCACCTACCTACCAAACCTTACTTGAATCTAGTCTAAGTTCTAGTTCTCCACTTGCCGAAAGCGTGAAAATTGGAGCGTTACGGTTTATGATAGTGTCGGGTTCTAGTCGTTTACCTTTCGAGCGTTTACAAAACTCTGAATCATTAACGGAAACTTCACTCGAACACCCACTATCGAACCAAACAAGAAACACCCTTCCGCTTTTGGCTTTTCGGAGATAAGCGGTTTTGTATTTCTTTTCTTGTGGAATTTCAAACGTGAGAGTCATAGAATAATAAACGGTTTGTTCTTCTAGCTCCGAGTTTTCGGTTTTATAAACGTAAATATCCCGTGTATCTTTTTTTGTGAATCCTAGTTCGCTCGGTGTAACGTGCTCTTCTTTTGTTGCGCACGGTGTCTTTTCAAAAATTGGTTCTCCGTTATCAGAACTTCGCATTATGAACTTTCGTTTTTCAGTTGTTTTTATGAAATAGAGTTCTCCTTTTTCATCTTCGAAAACCCTACCCATATTTACGTAAGTTTTTATATCGTCTTGGTTGGTGCTCATTATGCCTTCACTTCTCCCTCTTCTTTCTGTCTTTTTCTTTCCTCACGCCATTTCTTTTGCAATTGACCTAAATCTCCGTCCTCAACCTTAGAGGGTGTTAGAAATCCGTCCTTTTTCACTAGGTTAAGTTCTTCTAAGGCTTCTGGTGAATTGGGGTTATAACTAGGCTCGGGTCTGTGTGGGTCTTGCATTTTAAGCTCTCGGTGCTTCTCAAAAAGTGAGTTAAGATAACTTTCCGCTTCTTTTGAACCGCTCCGCGCCTTTTCCCTCAAATCCTTAACTAAACTCTGAAAATCAGTATAGGGTTTAGTATAGAGGTCTTGAGGTCTAGCTCCGTACTGAGCATCATTTAGCGGTGCTGTTCCTGTGCTCGGTGGTGTCGGGTTTGTGCGTGAAGCTATGTCGTTAACGAAAGACGTTATCATTGAAGCTAACATTTGTCTGTTTTGTGCTTGTGAAAACATTTGAGTGTGAAACTTTTCGTTTGCCTCTGCGATTTTTCCAGCTAAGTCGAACCCTTCATTTTCCTTAGCTTCTTTCTCTTTCAGTAGCTTAACTAATTCCTCTGTTCCTTTGTTGTTTACGTCTATCTGAACCTTTACTTTCTTATCTTGGTTTTCTTCGCTCATTTCTTAAATCTCCTTTTCTGTTCATCTAGCAAAATGTCAATGTCTGCACCGTTGAAACCCTCTTTCAGTAGTTCCTCTTTCGTGTAGAATCGGGTTTTAGCTTCTCCGTCTTCAATGAATTTTTGGCACGAATAGAAGTTTTGAATAAAGTCGGGTAGCTCGGTTATGTCGTACAAATTGGCGAACGACTGTTTGAGTGTGCCGTGTAAAAGGTCAATGTCAAAAGTTGTTAAGCTGATTTTTTGGCTCGGTGGTCGTGCCTCTTCAATGAGTTTAAAGAGTGCGTCAACGTATGCGGTCACTAGCTCCGTTTTCGTCATGCTAGCTTTAACCGCTATGACACTGAGTTTTTCGAGCGTCTTTCTGTCAATTGAAATCGTAGTTACTTCCACGGTTATCACCATTACTTACATTACATGTATTACTCTGAGGTATTTAAAGGTTATTCTACAGTTATACAAAAAGAGTTAGTGACAGTTAAACCCGTCCCTGTCCCGAGTTAGCACTTTTCAGTAGTTAGTAAGTAGTTTTTCAGTAGCTACTGACTAACCCCACACCCACCAAACCCTTATCAAAAAGTGTAAGGACGGACGCTACGGATTGAAACGGGCTAGAATGTGGCACTAGTGGGGGACTTAAATCCGATTCTGGGCTATTTCAACCGTTGCGCCACGTTCAAAGTCGTTCGAGTGCATGGAGAACCATTACAATTATGGATTAAATGAATGGAAAACATCATTACTTTAGTACGATTAAACGAATAGTTCAACCCAGATTCATAAGCCAACATCCACCACATAGGCGCGTTTAAATGAACACACCCGTCCTTTTTCAGCACTATTAAGTAGTTTTTCAGTAGTGGTTTGAGGGTTTTTGGGGTGATAACTTAGCTGTTCTGGGTGGGTGTCGGGTGTCCTCTAGGCTTTCCCTACTACTAACTACTACCACTTGTCTACCTACCTAGACTATTACACACTAACCAGATGAAAGTGTGTATTTGTCTCTTTCTTTTCTACGCTCGGATTTTAACAAATTGTGTTGATAAGGTTCGAGTCTAGGGTTAGCGGTGGGTTTGTGCTCAAGGTGTTTTGTGCATGGGTAATTCTCCGCAAAGTTTAATAGTTGGTGTGTAATAGTCTATCTAAGTAGATGTGAAATGTCGGAAAATATCGAGCGTCCACGGTGCGACAAGTGCAAGACTCTTATGAGTAAGAACGGCAAGAAAGCAACCAAGAACGGTATGATTTACCGTTTTAGGTGTTGTTATTGCGGTTCGTCTAAGTGTGTAGTAACCATTACACAAAACCCCACTCAATGAGGCTTAACCCATGTCAACACCGCGCGGTATAGTTCTTTATTTGCCGTTAGAGTTGGCTATGTTGCTTCAAAAAGACTGTGCCGACAATAATCAACTGAGTGCAACACGGGTTTTGTGGGTTTTGACCGAGTTTTACAAAGACAAATTGCCGAAGGAAGTCTATGAAACCCTTCATAAACGCTATGAATTAACCGCTTTAGAGTCTCGGCAAAAGAAACAACAGAAAGCACAAGACAGCAAAAGCGCACGGGAAAAGGAGAAAGAAGAGAGAGAACGATTCAACAGTTTAACACCGCTAGAGCGGAGAATCGAAACTAAGAAGAGACAGTTAAAACTAGCTGAGGAAAGCGGTAATGAAGAGAAAGCGAAACATCTTAGAGCGGAAATTTCTTATTTAGAAAAACCGACACCTCACACAAGTAAACAAGGACGGAGAAAGTAAACCCTTCTTTTTTTGGTGGTATTTGTGCCGTTCAAGAACAAGAAAAAGCGAAATTCCTACTTTAAGAATTACATGCGAGAGAGAAGAGCTAATCAGAAAACCGTTAAACCCGTTGTTAAACCCGTTAAACCCGTTTATGGTGTTGCACCGTTTAAACCGAGAATGATTCGAGATTTCGAGCACATCTTGGACTTTATGATTTGTGCTTACGGAATGGCAAGAAGCAACCTTAAAGATAAAATGTCGGAAAAGAAGAAAAAGAAGCAAGAGGAAGAGCTAGAAAGCATTCTTGATGGTTTGTGTCGTATGTGCTGTCAATTTAGCGATAAGATACATAACGACACGGGTTCAGGTACATGGTAACTTTATTCCGCTCTTCCTCTTTCAGCTTGACTAGAGCCTTTCTGTATTTTTTTTATCTGTTGCCGAGTTAATGGATACTAAGCGCTAGCGCGTAAAAAATCATTGTGATAAATGAACACCAAAATGCGCCCATAGAATATGCCACTGATTTGCATGGAGAATAAAAATCTCCAAGTGCTCTTCTGTAAGCATATCCAATTGCAACATCTAAAGACAGCCAAGGGATTGCCGTAACGACCCAATGAAAGATTGTGAAGAGAAAACTAGTATTCCCCGTTACGAAAGTTAGAAAATAATTCAAGAAGAAATAGAGTATAATCGCCCAAAAATACCAGCAGAATTCTGTAACGAACACGACTAGGTTTTTGATGCAGTTTGCAATATGCACTTTTGAAGCATCTTGAGGCACTCCCAGAAAAGAAATAGATTCTTTCAAAACCCAACATATGACAAGTGAAATTATTGGATACGTGGAAATCCAGAAGGCATACCTTATCGTGCTAAGATAGGTATCCGTGCTAATGTCTTTGGAGAAAGAAAGAACAGCGGCAACGAATGCGAATTCAGCCGCTCCTAATACGGTAATAATCACAAGTGCAATATTGAATAGGTCATCAAGCCTACGTCTTTCCTTTTCACTCATGTCATTGGGTGGTGGCGGCGGCGGTAGTGGTGGTTCTGGTAGTGGTAGCTTTTCACTCATTTTTGAACCTCTAGTGAACCGTTACCAATTATACCCCAATTGTCTTTAAACTCTTCATAATTTTTTATTTGAAGCCAATAGCTTATTTTTTCATTCTTTGTTTTTTTCTCGATTCTATTTTTTATATCATCATTAATTTCTGTAACAAAAACCTCTGGCTTCTCACCCGATACTCTGCAAATTACCAAATAATCCGCCATTAAACTTGGTCTATTTCCAAAAGGAACGGGGTTTCTCTTTCTCAGAGTCTTAACTTGTAAAGTATGCTTACGGGTGACATCCTGACTATAGATAACCAAGTCCACACCCTTTGCGTTTCTTGAGGTTGGTAAAACATTCCAACCTCGTTTCGATAATTCATAGCATATATAGTAAAGACCTATGTTACCGACTATTTGATTGCTCATTTTTAACCTCTAGTTTGTCTTCTGTTGGACTGTCAATAGGTTATTTTCGTTTTATCCTTAAGTAGCTGAATATTTGGAAGCAAACTTGAGAATTGACTAAACTGTTCCTTATTTAACTTCAGAAACTTCCAGACTTTATTAGCTTTAAAATTCAATTGCCCTTTACTAAGGCAAATCCACTCTACATCGTTATGAGCTACTGCAAAACTGCCCTTGATTTTTTGCAATTTTTCATCTAAAGTCATATCCTTAGTCATATCCTTCATTTCCTGATTCTTCTCTTTAGCTTTACTTTTTCCAGCGTGAAGAATTGCTTCGCTTGCAAGGGCTCCTACAAGCCCTAGGGGAATAGGCACATATCGAGCCTTAAAATTTTTAATGAAAACTGTTCGTTCATTATTCAAATAAAAATCGTAATCTACAGTTTCAATCTTTGTGTATTCTTCAGAATTTGCCATAATGTCTCACACCTTTCCCTAAAATATAGCATCAGAGTCGCTAAAACGTTTTTCTGTTATGCACTTTCGACTTTTTTAATCAACTGATTAACTTTTCGATTTTAATGCACCTTCATAAACCGACAAAAAGAGTCGGTTATGTTGTAATGTAATGTTGCTTTGTAAGTTTTCCATGTTGCGTTTTGACTCCCGTCTCCGCGTTTGTGAGGTTAGTTGTAATGTTGTTTTGTGACAGACGATGTTGAAAACAGGCTTGACCGTGGCTTACGGCGGGCTTTTTTTCGTTTGTTTGTGAGGTTAATTATAATGTTGCATTGTGATGTTTGACGTCGTGCCATGGTGGAAGGTTTCAACTGCGAACGGTCCCTCCCCTTTTTTTCTTTACGTCTGTTGTAATGTTGCTTTGTAATGTTGCAGCGTAAATTTCCATGTTGATAGTGCGTGTTTCCGAATCAGTGTTTTTACGGGTGTTCTGAGCTTGCGCTGGGCCGATGGCGACTGCCGCGGTTTGTGCGGCGGAAGGGTCGTCTGGGCGTCTGAAGAGAGAATGGAATGAGTGTTGCGGGTTGCCAGGGTGGCTTTGACTCTAGCGGGCGGCACGGTTTGGTTATGGCTCTTTGTTTTCTGCGGGTTTTGTCTCGTCTGCGCTTGTTATTTCTTCTATTGGTTTTGGGGGTGGGGTTGTGGCCATTGTCCAGCCTATCCATGCGCCTATGCCCATTATTGCGATGAATGCTACGAACATTGGAAGCGCTACGAGTGTGAACGATAGGGCCCATGAGCGGCCGGCTGTCCAGTATCCCCAGTAGAAGAGTCCTAGAGTGTAGAGTACGCCTACAACTGCGCACACTAAGGCTATTGCTGCGCCGATTGTTTGATCTTTGCTCAACCTGTTTTCACCTCCTCGTTTTCGTTTCCTCGCGCGCGCTGCTCCCTCCCTTTTTTTTTCTTTACATCAGATGTAATGTTGGGATGTAATGGATCCACGTGTGTGTCCATGTTGCGTTTCGCTGTGAACGACTCCCCCTCCCCTTTTTTTTCTTTACGTCTGTTGTAATGTTGCTTTGTAATGTGTAAGCGTAAATTTGCATGTTACTCGCACAGAATCTCCGGTAACCGTGTTTTCCATTTCCTGTTCTCGTTCTGAGGCTTGCGCTGGGCCTGGCGGCCGTCGCGGTTCGTGCGGCAGTATGGTCGTCTGGGCGGGTTGGGATTTTGCTGTTTGGTTTTTTGGGTTCTTTGTTTGTTTTTGTTTTTTGTTGTGGTGGGTTTGTGTTGTTTTTGGTTTTGTGTATTTTTGTTGTTCAGGAGGACAGTATGGTTTATTAAGACTTGATACAAGCTATTTGGCAAGTGATGAAACGATGGCGATGAAAGCTTCCACGATAGGTGTAATAGCACTAGTAGCGGTTTTCGCCACGCTAATAGCCACGTACGCGGCGTTGACTTCTGTGAGCACCTTCCACAATACGATGGGAGTGAACGCTGTTGGAGTTGGCGTATTCTCGGACAATAGTTGCACGATTCCAGTTACCAGCATAAACTGGGGAATGCAGAACCCGGGCGACACTCCGACCCAAACAGTATACGTCAGGAACAATGGCACTGTATCCGTAACGTTAACGATGGCAACGGCCAACTGGAACCCATCGGCGGCTCAGGGAAACTTCACCGTAACCTGGAACCAGCAGAACACGGTCTTACCAGTCACCGGAGTCGTCCCAGCAATTATAACACTCAACGTTTCCTCAAGCGCAGTCGGCATCGCAAGCGTCACATTCGACATAACCATCACAGGAACACAATAAACACACACGCCGCCAACCATTTTTTCTCGCCCCTCGCCCAATGAGCGCACGGGGGAGTTTGTGTGCTGTTTATGTGTAGTTGAAGGCGCGCATTATCACTGTGATGATGAAGCCTAGTCCCAGTGCCAGTGCGAGTAGTCTGAGGCGGTTTTTCTCTATTGCGAGGTTTCTCAAGGGGCCGGTTGAGGATGTGAGCAGTTCAGAAGTTACTAGAAGCATGATAGCCATGACTGCCAGCCACAGGCTAATGTCAGAGAATGACATTGGAAAATTCATTTCTGAGCCTCAACTAGGCTGTAGGAAACTTCAACGGTCTTTGCATCTGGAGAAGTGGTTATTTTCTGGAGCGAAACCGTTTTACCTGTTGCCTTTGCTATTGCGCAGGCGACGGCGCTTACTAGGGGGCATCCTAGCAGTTTGAGGCTTTTGAGCGTCTCGTCCCGGTATAGATCTGTGTAGATGGAGTCGGAAATTTTGAGTTGGATTTGATTGTTTTCGGCTTTCATTTCTATTTCTTTTGCGAGTTGAAAGTTTTCCAGTATTTGCTGGGGGAGAATATCGCATAGATCTTCTAGGCTGGTCTTGGTGAAGTCTATTCTAGCGGTTTTTTCCAGTTGATCCATTAGATCCGAGCCTGGGGGTGTGATGAGTATTCCTTTGGGGTTTTGGGTCATGAACTTGCCGGTTGCCATTTCTTCTATGGGCGGTGGAACGGTGTCGGATCCTGCTGGGATGAAAACGACGGTTTCTTTAAGCCCCTTAAGATGCTCGGGCAGGTATGCCCGTTTGGGGTAGGGCGGAACGTAGAGGGCTCTGCCTTCATACTTGGAGTCGTTGAGTATTCTATCTATCGTGGAATAGAGCGGTTCCGAGGCTGGGTTGAGGAGGCTTCCGCGAACGTACATTACGGGTCTTACGAGGAAGAAAAGTACGCCCCACAGGGTCAGGCCGAGGCCTATGAAGGCTAACACTTCTGATTGCTTATAGACAGCTACGAGCAGGGACAAGATTCCCGTCACTGCGAAGATGACGCCGATTTGCATCTCGCGCGGGGGAGGCGATAATGACACCGTGATTTTCAAGATGGAGTTTCTCCGAGAGCTGAGACTTTTCCGTCTTTTGGTTTGAACTAATGTCTGACTTATCACTATTGTTCTGCATGTAAAAGGTTTGGTTCTTTTTGGCATTAGAACGGTTTTTCTTTTTTGTGATGGCTTGTTCTTTCAGGCATGCTTTGCCTGTGTGTGCTAAGTTTCGTTTGCTTGGATGATTATGTCCATGGTGACTTGTTTTATGTTGTTGTTTATTAGGAATGCGACGAAGTCGTAGCTGCTGTTTACGGTTAGTGTTAGGGTTGTTTGGATGGTTTGGTTGCGGTTTAGTGTTTGGTTGTTGTAGTTCCAGGTTAGGTTGAGGTTGGGCGTGTTTTCTGTCGGTCCTGCGGCTATTGTGTTGTTCGTGGTTATGAAGGTCCAGTTTGTGGTTGTCAGTTGGAGGAGTGTGGGGACGTTGCTGACGCTCTGCAGGTACAGTGTCGTGTTGTAGGATTCGCCCGTGTAGACTGTGCCCCAGTTGATTGATGTTGTCTGGTTCTGGAGGGTCTGGTCCCAGTAGGCTTTGACGCCTATAGTGTGGATGTTGCCGACGCTGGGGAGGCTTACGAGGCTGCCGCTGTCCAGTATTATCGAGATGATGCCGCTCACCAGAAGCGTTATGGCTACTACGACGATTATGAGCAGAATTGTTTTCTTTGAACGGCGAATCAGCGCGCCCAAGGAACGAAATCTTTTTTCTAAACTCACGGCAATCATCTTGTCGTTTGATGCAGGTTTAAACTATGCAGAAGCGGCGGTATTAAGACTTCTCGCAGCACAGGCGCTGGCCCCCTCCCCTTTTTTTCTTTACATCAGATGTAATGTTGCTTTGTAAGTTTTCATGTTGCGTGGGTGGTGCTCCGAAAAAGGATGGTAAGCGTGGCTAAGGCTTTTCGTCTGTTTTTTTGTTTGACGGTTTGATCCCAGCGGCTTTTTCTGCGGCTTTTAATGGGATGTTCATGATTTTTGATATTGTGGTCATGCCGGAGAACATTGTTCTGAGGTTGGTTATGTCGGTCAGGCTAACTGCGCCGATGATGGGTGCGCCGAAGATGTAGGCGGCTAAGAAGATGAGTAGGCCGATTACGAGTTTTGTCCAGTAGGCAGTGTTGAGGAAGACGGTGGGTAAATATGCAAGGATGGCGGCTATGGCTGAGGCTGTGAGGATTTTTGCTGAGGATTTGAAGTCCGCTTTGGCTTGGTAGTGTTTCCATATCCAGTAGAGGCCCCAAATCATGCTTGGCACTCCTGAAACCACGGTTGCGATTATGAGGCCGGTTATCCCCAGCATTGAGATAAGGACGATGCCCAGGGGAATGCCGATGACCAGTGTTGCTATGCTCTGAATCATGAGGATATTCGTCTCTCCCAAGCCAGATAGAAAGCTGCTTGAGCTTAGGCTGCCGAAGATGACGAACAAGTTGCTTATGACGTACAGGGTTAGGAAGAGGGGCGCAGAGGGGTATTTGCCCCCGTAAAGGGTGCCGATAATCGGGCCCGATAGTACCATTATGACCATCGTGAACGGAACTAGCAATATAGACGCGTACTTGACTGAAGATGCAAAGACGTTTTTTAGAAGTTCGTGCTCGCTCTGTCGGTCCAGCTTTGCGAACGCTGGGAACAGCACCGTTGCTATCGGAGCGGTGACAAAGGTTAGGAGGACGGTGAAGTAGAGTGCTATCGTATAATTGCCGTACATGGCGTTAGTCGTCAGGGGGATTATCATGAAAGAGTAGATTTGTGCGAGGACGCCGCCGAGGATGGAGGCTATTGAGAGGGGCACCCCGTAGTTTAGCATTGTTCTGAGCGTTTTGGTTATGTTAGAGTTTCCTGTGGCCCTTTTTCTGAGAGGCCTGAACAGGAAGAAATAGAAGATAGCTAATCCGATGACTGCTGCGGCTACGAAGCCCAGTGTGTAGCCGATCACTGCTCCTAGGACGGCGTATCCTAGGATGACAAGGGTTAGGCTCACCAAGGTTTTTACTATTGATTGGCAGATTTGGGTGAAGCTGTAGAGTTTCATCCTTTCGAACCCTACGAAGACGGATTGGGAGGCTGCGAGCAGCGCTCCTGAGATTATCGAGGCCGAAACTATGGCTATGTAGGATGCGGATTCTGGCCTGTGAAAGGCAAATGTGGCGATGAAGCTGGCTAAGAGCAAGGAGAGGAATGACAGGGCAAGGCCGGACGCAACTTCGAAGGTTAGCCCTGCGATGATGATGTCGTGGATTTCTTCATCTTTGCCTGAAGCTCTGAAAGTGGCGATGTACTTGGTCATGGCGGAGTTTATTCCCCAGTCTCTGACCAAGTTTATCAGGGTAGACGGGACCAACACGATCCCGTACAGCCCAAGTTCATCGCTCGTGAGGAGTTTGCCTAGGATTAGAGCTCCTGCGGCCATGATTATGGTGGACGTGGCCACGCCTATGAGCAGTTGAAAGCTTCCAGTAGCGGAAGTCTTTCCAATCTCAAACGCTTTTTCCATGTGCTTTCTAGCTCCAGCAATATAGGGCCGCGTGCGCTCGATTTCTTGACGGAGTTAAGCGATAAGATTCTGATCCGCGTCTATTGAGCTGCGAGAAGATTGGCGGTTCAAGAATGGGACAAAACGAGAAAAGACTTTTTCGGCGATTGCGTCTTTAAAGCTTTGTATAATGATAGGCATTGCACCCTTGGTGAGCTGGACTTTGACACGAGGGAGGCATTTGCTGGTCCATGTTTTCTGGTAAGGAAGATCTGAAATGAAATCTATGTAACTCCTTTGTCCTTTGGTGAGCAGTCCTTGGATGACTGAGTTTTGGATGACTATTCCGGGGCAGAGCCTCTTGTAGTTTTCGTCATACGACGTTTTCACTATGTAGGCGATTCCTTTGTACTCTATTACTATTGTATAGGCTATTGTTTTGCCGTTGAGTTCCATGAACCAAGTGTTCCATTTGAAACTTGGTTCGATTTTGGCTAATCGTTGTGCTGCTTTCAGGACTACTAGCAAAAGCGAATCGGGTCCGGTTCCGCTTTGAACCCGCCATTTTTGTTTCCAGCTTTTCCTTTCAACATTGAGGATTTTCTCAAAAATGTCCGATTTTTCGTTTCCCTCGACGCACATCGTTGTCCATGAACCCGCTTTGTTAAGATTTCGCTCTCTCCTCTTGAGCTCTTTTCTAAATTTCCCTTTTCGTAATGCTTCAAACTCGGCCCAAATGGTAGATGTTACGGGGATAATTCTGCGCCCCATTTCAGGCGTGGCTTTCAGATGTATCTTTTTGACTTTGCATTGTTGTTCTAGAAGTTCGAGATTTGGAGAGTCGCCGGGAAGAATTAAGCTGGCATAGCCGCACTTCAGTGTATTGAACAAAAAGTCAAAGGTGTACTTAATACATGCGTTTCTGTGCTGCTCGTCAAAAATGAAATCCGAAAACCATAATGGATGCAAGAAATCGACATGACGACCTGTAAAGTTCTTCCTCGTTTTCAATGGAGCTATACCTATGATTGTTTGGTTATCTGAAATTGTGAGGATCATTGGAGCCCAAACTCTCGAGCCTTGCTGTATGAATTGCCTGGCAAATTCGCTTAGTAAAAATGGGTTGTTTGAGGACTTGTTGACTAAAGTGTTCCATTGGTACTCAATCTTAAGTAAGCCCTCAATATTAGAAATTACCTGAATCGAAACCCTATGTTTTATGCGCACACGCTATTGACTCCTTTTCAGCAACCTTCTTTGAAAATATTCAAGTCGTTTTCCTTGGTACCAGTACCAGTTGTAAAGTAAATACTTGAAACCGCCAAAGGGTCTCTTTTTGGGGACAATTGCTTCATAGTTCCATCTTTTGGAGGTTTTCCATTGCATCTTATAGGCTTCTGTTCCCCACATGAAATCGAATTCGGTCAATCCATCTCTAATGCATTCCTCCATGACATTTAAGAATAGGAGATTGCCAACATTGAAGTGACGGTATGCCGGGTCCATACCCGTTTTGTAAGCATAATATTTACCCATGTATCTGAAACCATACAACACGCCTACCGTTTTTCCAGAGAGGTTGAGGCAGTACAGCCCCAACCATCCTTTTTGTGAGAAACATTCTGCTATATCCAAATAAAAACTGCAGAGATTTGGATCGGTGAAGGCACCTGGCAACCCTTTTGCGTTCCATCTTTTTTGGTTGAGAGCAAAAAGCATCTTCATTCCATTCGATGTTAATTGTATTTTGGAACAATCAACTAGTTCATTTTTAAGGCCGCTTTTTTTAAGCCGTCTTGAGTATCGTCCTAGTTCTTTTTTGTCCTTGTGTTTGAGACTCTTTAGAAGCGCATCACTTGTTGCTGGGAGCGGAATATGAAGGGACGGGTACACAGGCTTTATGTTATTTGTCACTTGATTTAGGCGTGACAGGGAGTCTTGTTTTCCCGGAATATTCGTTAGTTCAACATCACTCCATTTTTCCTGTAGATTGTCCAGGTAATCAAAAAAGAGGGGTAGGCATTTTTCGTGTTTGTTCTCTATTATGAAATCAGAGTAGTTTACAAAGCGCGCGCCCGCGATTACAGGACCGGATCCCAGAAATTCTATCGTTCCTTTGCGAAGGCCGAACATTGAATGGACAGAAAACATGAGGGGGGCTATTCCAATGAGCCTGTTATCTTCCTCTGCTAACAGTATCAGGAGGCGTCTGCCATTTCCGAAATGCCTCCACCATGTGGAAAGCCACTCCCACGTTGAGAATACAGTGTGACTGCTTCGCTGTAGGAGATTGTTCCAAGTGTCTTTCAACGTTGCAAAATCGTTGAAATTGTCAACCTCGCTTATTCTCATCTGCATTTATCCTTGACATTGCCAATTGTCAACATGCGACGCAGCGCGCTTGCCTGCTTCTCACACAAAATCACCTTTGAATATGATGTTGACAGAGCCCCAATCCTGGGGCGCGTAGTTCGTCTCATTCTCTGGCTTCTGGCGCGTGCTCGTAAGCCATGATAATGTTTTTCTAGGTCTTTGAATCCGTCTTTTCCTAATGGGCGATGGAAACTAGCGCGGGTAGTGATATGGCACGGTTTATTGGAGGCTTATTTGGTTCTTGTATGCTAGTAAAATTGCTTGTAAGTCTTTCAGTCCATCTTCGCCTGAAGGTGACGGATTTAGGTCTCTGCTTACGCAGTGTGCGAAATATCCCAGTTCAGCGAAATGCGGTTGGAAATATTTTGAGGTCCCTGTTGCAAACACTTGGAGCGCAGTGTTCAAGGGGTTTTGGAGGCGTTGCTGCGTGTCGGCGTGGTCAACGGTTCCGAAGAGTTTGAGTTCCACTCGATTCTTCTGGCTAAACCACCCTGCAGTTATGACTGCCCTGACGCCCGAATCGAATTTGCCTATGCAGAGGGCGCTGTCTTCCATGTCCATGTTGAGTCTGTGCCCCAGTTGGCCTTTTATGTCCGTTATTTCGCCGAAGTACCATCGGAGGATGTTGATTAGGTGGATGCCCACGTCGATGAGTGCACCGCCTCCTGTTAGTTCTTTGTTGAACCACCATTCGGGTACGGGGACGGGAGCGTATCCCTCGGCTCTGTGGAAAAATGGCCCACATCCGACGTAGGTTGCATGTGCGATTTCTATTTCACCAAAAATGCCGCTGAGGATTTTTTTTCTTAGCTCGATAAAATCTGTTTTGAATCTTAGTGGGTAACCGATCATGAGTTTCACAGAGTTTCTCTTGGAGGCTGAGATTATCGCGTTTGCTTCTTCAAGGTTTCTTGCAATCGGTTTTTCGAGAAAGATTTGTTTCTTCGCTTCGGCGGCTTCTGTTGCGCATTGAAGGTGAAAGTGGGTTGGCAAAGCGATTATTACTGCGTCGATTTCTGGTTGTTTTAGAAGATCTTTGTAGTCTGTGTATGCTTTCTTGACGCCGGCATTCCTGGCCTTGTTGAGAGCTTTTTTTGATACGTCTGAGACTCCGACGACGTTCACGTTTGGGAGTTTGAGGCTGTGTCTCAGGTGAGTGCTTCCGATGTATCCGAGGCCGATTATGCCTAGACCAACTTTCTTCAGTGTCTCGACCCCACGTTTATTCTAGCCCGATCCTCTTGCCCAATTTCAGACGAGTTATGAGAAGATATGCTTTGGCCATGACTTTGTTCATTGCTTTTTTCCTTGGATACCTTTGATGGAAATAGGTTGGGGTAATGCCCCTTGCAGTGTACGAAGTTGTTCCCAAGCCTTCTTTTTGTGCCAGTTGAAGGTATTTCATGCTGCTGGGTCTGACTCCGGCTATTTTTGCGGCTGCCGAGTCGATTGCCACTGGGTCTTTGCTGGCCATGACAAGTCCAAGTCTGCGGGGTTGGATGCCTGAGACTGTGTTGGCGTCTATGATGCAGAGATCGAATTTCATGGCTTTGTTTACTGCAACTATTATTTCTCCCAGTCTGGGATGATACTGGAATTTTTTAGGGTAGGGGTTGCAGCCGAAGATGTTTTTCAATGCGCAGGTGATTTTGATTTCTTCCATGGTGTATTTTATTTTTGGCACGTTGATTTTCAAGTCTGCGTCTCTTATCGTTTTGGGCACTTTGATAGTGAATGGGTGGTTGTCGACAGTGACTTTGACAGTTTCGCAGGGGTCTTCTGAAAGGTCGACGAGTTTGACGTTGTATTCTTCTGCGAGTTTGTCGTAACCCATCATTTTGAAAATGTGCTTGCATTTCATGGCTGAGGCGTCGGATTCCACCAGGGATATTTCTCTAACTATCGTTTTCTTGCGGATTGCTTCGATTAAGGCGCCTGTGAATTTTGGATCTGTTGTTTGACCAGTAGTGTAGTCCCAGTAATAGCAGAGGTTGGGTTTGATGACGACGTTTTTGGCTTCTTTAACAAATGAGTAGTTGATGGTAGCTAGGCAATCGAGAATGGCTTGTCTGATCGAGTCTACTGTGTTGTTTGATACTTTGGTAAAACCGACGAGACTCATTGTAGGGTCCTTCTTGCTTTCTTTGCGAAATCTATTAAGGATAATTTGTTTCCAATAGTTGCGAACGTAGTTCTTAACTCTTGCTTAGGATGTTTCGTTCACTCCGCTCTCGGGTCGCTGGAACGTGTTTGTTTGAAGTATTCCAAGAAATGGTTAAAGATGAATTTTGGATGATGGTGGAGACTTATTGCCCACCTCATACTCCAGTTGTAGCATTCTCTAATGCCTGAGTCGGTGAGTTTCAAGGTATTGTTCGTTGATTCCAGTTTTGGTGTTGTGTTGATGATCTGCATTTTACGCAGTGTTGAGATGTTGCTGAGCAACGAATCGAAGTTGTGAAGCAAGTGTCTTGCTTCTGCAGGGGTCCTTGGGGAGGGTGAAGTAAGCGTCTTCGGGTTGGAGTAGAAATAAATTGAATCCCATGCGGTTTTGTTGACCAGCAGGCTTGGATGGCATGTCAAAACAATCAGTTTCTTCTTGAGTACAGATGTAAGTAGGCGACGATATTCCCATCTTTTCCCTTCCCAATGACCGAGGGTAGGATAAGAGTAGAAAGTTGTGCCTTCAAAGTTGATAGTTGTCGATGAAAGGTTGGTGGAAAAATCGAAGGTTATGCCTAGAGTTCTAAGTGCCTCCAAGTGAGGTGGCGTCCAGCAATGTCCTGGAGCTCTAAAGGACGCTATTTGTCTGTGAGGAAATAGTTCTCTTAGAAGGAGAATTCCTCCTTTGCCTTCGATTTCTCCTGTTAAGGGGTTGATGCTTGCCGTTTCTCTTTCGAGGGAGATTTTGCGGGCTTGCTGGTAGTTTTCGACGTCGGTGAATTCGAAGATTGCAGGGCGGACTGAATGGCTGGATGCGTGGTAGCCTATTTGATGTTCGCTGAGGAGGTCCACGACAGCTGGGGAGTTTTGAAGCTTTTCAGCCATGTTGCCAGTTATGAAGAAGAGCGCTATCAAATCATGCTTTCTGAGTTGTTCGAGAATCCATTTCAAAACTGGGATAGAGTTGTTGCTGATGAAATCTTCAGTGTCGAACGTCAGAAAAAGTTTACGCATCTGCTACTTGACCTCTCTGTGTAACTTGTTTTTGACGCGGCGAGCATTCATGTCCTAGAGCGGGAAGCAAGCAGTCGCTCGTAAATCGTGATGAGTTTTTGCACAACAGCGTCTGTTGAAAACTTTTTCATGACGAGTCTTCTGCCTTCTTCGCCGAACCTTCTTCTGATGTTCTCGTTGTCCAACAGGTACTGAATAGCGCTAGCCAAACTGACGGGATCATTCGGTTTGACGAGTATTCCGTTTTCTCCGCTATGAACCGCTTCACTGATTCCGCCCACATCCGTTGCCACTACTGGAGTTTCGCAAGCCAATGCTTCTAAGTTCACTAGGCCAAGGGCCTCGTACGCCAAGGGCGGCAAAACAAGGATTGATGCTCGTTGATACCATCCTATGATGTCTTCTTGACTTTTCTCGCCGATGTACTCGACTCTATGTTGGCCTTCGAGGTTTATTTTTTCTATTGTTTTGAGCACTCGGTTGAAGTATTCTGAATTCCAGGCTGGAGGGCCGATAATGACCAGTCTAACAGGCTGTTCAAGATAACGTAATGAATTCAAAAGAACATGTAGTCCTTTGCCAGGGTGTATTCTTCCAACGAAAAGAAGGAGGTTGTCTTCCTTCTTCCCTGCTGGACGGAAAACTCGGATGTCAAGGCTGTTGGGAAGACACATGATTTTCTGTTCTGCCATACCCAGCCTAGCTAAGTCGTTTTTCATCTGTTCTGTCGGTGTAAGCCAGACATCTCCTGCATGCTTCAGGATGTATCGAATGGGAAAACTTCTTCTGGCAGCATCGTAATCAAAGCCATGCAATTGACATACTTTCGGCTGTTGGGAAGGAAGCGAGAAAAGGGGAAAACTGAGATCTCCTACGTGATAATGCAGAATGTCATAAAATTTCAGCATGTTCCAGAACCTTCCAGGAACAAGATTCACGCCCATTTTGTATCTTGAGGCACTGATCATAGGTGTCCAGTTCAACGCTGGAATCTTGAAAATGCGAAAGCCTTGATTCGAAATCTCTGTTTTTTCTCTCCACTTAGGACTCCATACTTTGTCCATGTTAAAAGTCAGTATGTCTGTTCTGATCTGACGCAGATTAAGCTCGATAGCAAGTCGTTGAACCATCGTTTCAGCCCCACCTACGATAGGATAGTAGGTGGGCGTAAGCATGAGCACTTTCAATTTAAGGGCACCATTCCATTTCTCCGTCTTAAGCTCGCATATTTCAAACAGCCCTATTCAAAACTGTTCATCGATGGTCAAACACGCGTGATAAGAAGCATTCAATCTGCGGAAAATGATAGGGTTCTCTCTCGAAAAACGACCTGCGCGCGCTCTTCACTGGATTGAATCATAATAGTAGTCTTCATCTGAGCGCGCTCCTTTACTAAGCGTGTGTCTTTATCGACATTTGCCTGAGCTAAGCCGTCAGTTTGTCCCCGCGTTCAATGCTTGGGTGATGGAACCAATACTTCATCAAGGGACGTAATGCTCATTAAAAGTGTTGATACCGCGGCTACTAACATATAACATGAAGTGAAGGATCTTCTAGAGAAAGATGCGAAGAAAGCTTGAGCCACTCCGCCCGAAGCTATTCTCACTGCCCAGATTCTCGAGTTCTTTTGTTTCAGGATGGATTTTGCGGTTACTATTCCATTGCCGAAAGAATGCTCTATTATGTATCTTACAGTAAGCCGTTCCATAATCATCTGGTGATAAACCTTCGCATAAGGTGTGTACAACAGTTGATATCCAGAGTTTATGATGTTTCTGCAGAATTCAGTGTCTTCTCCGAGCAGTATGAGTTTTCCTCTTTTTGTCACTCCAAGGGTTTCGTCAAATTGAATAGTCTCAAATATCTGTCTTCTGAACGCCGAATTCGGCATGACTATACCCGAAACCAACTTAATTGCCCTCCCTTCATCATAGAAACCCAAAGGTGCCAGTACGAAGATCTTCGGAGGGATAAGTTCAGGATGCAATGGAAAGACAGGTCCTCCGACACCAACCACACTTTTCGAATATTGAAATCCCTTTAGAAGGTTTTTTAGCCAGAATTTGTCAACCACGCAATCGTCATCTACGTATGCGACTACTGAGCCACGAGCCAAGCTTGCCCCTTTGTTTCTGGCATGTGCTAGTCCAAATTTGCTTTCGATAATAAATCGGATTTTAGGAAAGGCCTTGCAAAGTTCTTTCGTACCGTCCGTCGATCCTCCGTCGACGATTATGACTTCATAGAGGGATGAAGGATAGTCAGCCGAAAAGATCGAATTGAGACAATCCTTCAAAAGCTTCTTTCTATTATAAGTGCAAACAACAATCGAAACGAATGGGAGTTCCCCTATTTCAACTGGCTTCATTTTTTTGGTTCCTTAGTGCGTTCTCCCAAACCTAGTTAATGTCTGACTGGCGCACGCTAAAAAGCTGGCACATGCTCGTAAGGTATTTTCAAGAGGGACTTCAGTCTATTTCCTTGATTCCAGTATTCATAATATAGCCTAAGCTCGATGTTTGCAGCGATGCCTTTTCTGATCAGAATTGCTCTGCTATTCCATCTGGAGATTGTGTTCCAACGAATTTTGTATTCTTCTGCGCCTCTCAAGAAATCGTACTCCGTCAGTCCTTCATCAATAGATCTCCGTATGGAATATGCAACTAGCACGTTTCCGACGCTGTATCTGGTGTATTCCGGGTCAAAACCGGTGATATATGCGTAATATTTGGAGTGATACTTAAAACCGTAGTTTGCTGAAATTTTTTTCCCGGAAACTGTGAGTAAATCCAATCCCAACCATTCTTTTTGCGAGAACGCTCTAGCGATATCGAGATGGAAATCACGAGATTTTCCATCAGCGAAGATTCCCTCAAATCCTCTCGATTCCCATCTTTTCTGGTGCAGTTCAAATAGACACTGCATTCCCTCTGTAAACGATTGAACATTAGAACAATCGAGAACTTCTACTTTGAAAGCCCTTTCAAGATTTCGCGCGTTTCTATAGACATGTTTCCTTTGTTTTCTTTTCAAATTATTCATCAGAAATGCTTCGTAGGAGTTTGGCAGGATAAAATACGAACATTCGTGAACTGGCTTCAAACTCGAAATTCTTCTTAGAAAGAGCAAGCTATTGGAATTCTCCTGTATGTCGATCAGGTCAACACATTTCCAATTCTCTGGAAGATCATAAAGGTAATCGATAAACAGTCTTAGGCACTCTTCGGTTCTTTTCGTCAATATGAAATCGTTGTAATCTGAAGTCCCCGTTCCTATGAACTCAATCTTCCCCATTCGAAGACCAAACATTTTATGAACCGAGTACATAAGCGGAGCTATTCCGAGAATCGTGTCGTTTTCCTTCGCTAAAAGAAGCAGAAGCTTCTTGTCTTTTCCAAAGTGCTTCCACCAAGTTGTTAGCCACTCCCATGTTGAAAAAACAGTGTGACGACCGCATCTTTTGAGGATATCGTTCCATGCTTCCTCAAGTGCTAAGAAATCGTCGTACTTGTTGACTTCAATTATTCGCATGTTGAATTATGTCCTTCCTTCAGCCTTGGGGGAACAAACAAGTTATCATGCTTTAGTGAGATTGTACAGCCAATAGATGTAATGAAGCTGTATGTCCAGATTTTTCATCAGATAACTCAAAAGACTAGAAAATGGGCGCCAAAGGCAAGCTTTTCGGAAATGTATCTCTCGCAGCTGTCAAATACGCTACGCCAGATATTTTTCATATTAACCATTCCAGCAACGACCGTAAGTTTCGTTTCCAGGCTCGTTTCTTTGTCCATACGCGCTAAGGGATTTGGTATATTTCAGAAGATCCGCTGGAATAGACTAGATTTGTGCCATTGAGATTAGGGTCAATCTGAGTGATATTTAGCGGAGCAGACCCGTAACTGATGGAGACGACTCCGTCGATTATATTATATTCCCCTAAATAAAGGAGAGAACCTTTCCCCATCGGCACTTCCGAAGATGGTGCGATAGTGCCGCCCGCGATAATTTCTGGAATCCCCACGTAGTCAAACATTATTCCGAACTGCCAATCTGAATAGATGGTTTCGTTCAGGCTGTTGAATTGCAATAACCATCTTGCCCCCGAGACCTCAGTTGGTTTGAGAACGCCATCATAAGTTAGCTGATAAGAACTTAACCTGTATGAACTGAGCGGCAACGAAATGCTTTGTTCCTTGGCGACTTCATAAACAAAGTCAGTCTGAAAGAGAAAGAAAGGTATGATTACCGCTAAGACAACGATTGCCAAAAGGTATTTTTCTTTGATTCTTTTCCGTGACAAAAAGCGCACGATATCCCTCCCTCCGATTACGCAGAATGGTGCTAAGAAGAAAAGTGACAGTTGGTAGAATCTGGTCATGTTAAAACTGGTCGCCAAATTAGGCACAACGATGCACGCCACAAGAAGCGCCATGTTAAGAAAAGTCATAATATAATATTCGTCCTTGAAAAACGATCTTCGTTGCCTTAGTAGTAGGCCGAGAAAACCGACCACGATGAGTATTTCAGTAGCATAGTAAAGGTATGTGCCCCATATATGCCAGAACGTTCCCACTCCGCTCTCAAGGCCGGTGCCCTGCAAGACCGAACTTCCTCGGGACTGAAGATTAAGAAAATCGGAGGTAAAATTGGATGTTATATTGTTGATCATGTTCAGCAGGTCGTTAAATGTTGATGATGCAGAACTGTAGATGTACCAAGCAAAAGTGATGGCGGCAAATGTGAAAACCATGCCAACACTTACTGACATCTTGCGTTTGCTGAAAAAACTAAAAAGCCAAAAAGCAATGATGAAAATCAAAAAGATGTAGGACAACGCATAATGTGATACGGCTAATCCAAAGCTGAAAATGCAAAAGCACGACCATTTTGCGTAACCCTTAATATTCTTACTGAAGATCGTCAGAAACAGCAAGATGAAGAACAGTTCACCAATCATCTGTCTTGCGAGCGTTACGATTTCTGAGAAGAAAACGAGGTTTGAAACAAAGAAAACGACGGAGAAAAAGGCAGTTTCCTTTCCGAATTTGGATTTGAAGAGCTGAAATACTCCTAGAGGGACTATCGCAAAAATCAAAGGATAAACAATTTTCAGTATCCAAGTTGGTTCTAAACCCAAAATGTTAGAATATATCGTCGGAAGAATCGTCACACTCAGCATTGCATATACTCTGCCTGATATTGCCGGGTTCCAAAAAGAGCTGCTTAGCGTGAGCTTGAAGGCAACATATTCACTGAAAATATCTCCACCATGTATGTATTCAGAAAATAGGGAAACGGGAAGCAGAAGCGCAGTTGCGATAGCAAATAGGATTAGAGGATATGATTCAGGAGGCACTAGTCTTTTGGAGAAAACTGAAATTCCAACGAGGATCGATATTAAAGCGAGCGTGAAAAGCAAGATCAGGTTATTGCTATGCGGAGGAGCGTTAACTAAAATTGCCCCAATCACGCTACAGATAATTATCCCAGACGCGACGGCTCCAATGGCAATTAGCTTTTTGAACCCAAAAGAAAATACGCGAATATCATAATAGTCTCGCCGAACGAACCAGAGCAATAGCACAATTGCAGTAACAACTACCATTAAAGGGGTCAGTGCAAGAGGCCCTGAGATACCAATCAAAGGTCCTAGGAGATTTAAGAGAAGGCCTACAACCATCAGGAAAGCGATGCTCAGACCAACCGCAAAAACTATTGATTCGACTACTTCAAGCTTCAACCTTAGCAAGCGTAGAAGTGCAAAACCCGGCAAAAAAGTGAGGTAGACGAATCCAAGTACTTCCCGAACAACCACTAGATTAAATATCACGGAAAACCAAAGCGCAACAGTCGCAACGAGTACGGTGACTGAAAGTTGAGCTGGTCTTAAGCCCGTTAAGTCTGACTCATTCATGGCGTGGCCTCATATCTCGTGTTACGGACGTGTTACCTTCGATTTCTCCAATATTCCCAACAATGCGTACTCTGGTGTTCCACATTGATCTTGCTTATAGAAATGATGCAATTTAACGGCGATATATCGTCAGACACATCCTTGTTTACCAGTGAGTAGCTCGTATGACGGCGTTTTCACCTTTTATTACTCCTGCGTGTGCTCTCGTTCACAGTCGCGTGTGCTAGGCAGATGTTTCACGGTCATGCAAATTAGAGCTAACTAAATGGTGAAGCGAACTAATCAAGAGACTTTAAGAACATTGGCGAGCAAGATACTCGTCAAATTGAATTCAAAAACGGGTGCAAACTGATGCAAAAAGCGCGTGCAACTGTTGTCGTGAGACACAAGATTTATTATGAGGTAATGAATTTGTGTATATGTGAAGCACTCTTGAACAGAAACATATTAATTGATTGAAGAGAAGCAGAGTGGATGAGGAATTTGAGGCCCAGAAAAACTTATGCTGTATTCTTGGCAATAGTGGTGTTTGCGGCAATTCTATCATATGTATATTCTTTGCCCCCAAGCTCAGATGTAATACCGAGCACGCTCTCGATATCGCCAATTTATGAAGTTACCGCTACAAGTGGTTCGGCAGCAGCCATTCAAAGCGCCATAAACAACGTCATTTCACACGGTGGCGGAACAGTCTATGTTCCTGCTGGTGACTGGCGAGTAGACCAGCAGCCTGTTGATGGCTACGGAAACGGCGGAGCAATTTCCATCGATTTGGAAAATTTACCTGCGGGAGCATGGCTTAACATTACAGGGTCGTACACGAATACCACGGTTATTCAACAAAATGGTCTAGCACTTTACAACGTTCCTTCATGCATCCTCCGATCCTACGCTTGCAATGACAACAATCTGACCGGTCCGATATGCACGTTCTCCGTTATAGGTTCACCAGAAGAAAGTGGTAACCTTAACAATTACAAGTCAGAGAACAGGCATATTCGCATTTCAGGCTTTACAATACTAGGAGATGTTATACAAGAGCCTACTCTTGGCGAGAATCCACAAATGTACGATAATGATGGCATCGTTTTATCGTGGGTTGACGGATTCTTGATAGACCACTGCGCTATCGATAGCAACACAGGCTCGTCTATTAGTTCAAGTGCTTCTAAGGGCGTGATTAGCAACTGCGACTTCTCGGCCTTGTACAAAGTAATACACGGAGGCATTTGGAACTATGGCGTTCAAGTCAGCGGCAACTTCCAATATTACATAAGTTCTGAGTATGGTACGCCAACGTGGATACAAAACATAAGCCAAGTGTGGGGACTATATGATTGGCAGGGAATCACTCTCAAATATACCACTATTCCCGCAAATGTTAATACAGGTACGATGCCTTGGCCTGTATACACAACTTCTGATATTTCGTTCACGGCAGGGCCAGTTTACATCGAAAGTTCGACATTCAACTGGATAAGACACTGCGCGACGAGTTCAGGGTTTGGCTATTTTGTTTTCCGTTTCAACACATGCTATAATGGTACGGTGGGATTTCCATTCGTGGATGAACATGGTGGAGGAGAATGGAGTCTTTCAGCAGTAGCATACGCTTCTCGTGGCGAAGAAGTTTACAATAATACTCTTTATGGTACTGCTCCTGGAACAGGAATGTATGGAATAGATGATACTGGCGGCTCAGGTTTAATCTATAATAACACAATCAAAAACGTTGCCATCGGCATATATCTGCAAAACAGAAACTACAACAACGGAGATCCAGTAGACCCAGAGTACATCAATGATTGTTGGATATGGAACAATGTTTTCAATAATGTTGGCACTGCATTAAGTGTGACTTCAAATGATGGCATAACCACGGGAGTAAACTATTTCTGCGATAGCTGCGGCGGAACAGTGACTCCGACAGCTCCTGCACCGCCACCGTCTGGTTATACACCTTATGTTTATCCACATCCCCTTACTCAGTAAAATATTTAGCGCGCTCTGCAAACGCGCTTATTCTCCTTTTATTTTCTCAACATTCCTGACCATGTCTGATGGAGTGAGCTTTCTGTATAGTTCGTTATTATAGAAGTGGTGCAATTTAACCGGTTTTGCAGGAACACCAACGGCAATACAATTATCAGGTATGTCTTTGTTTACCAATGAACAAGCGCCTATTACGGCGTTTTCACCTATTGTCACTCCCGGAAGTATTGTAACATTAATTCCAATTCGTGCCCCATTCTTTATAACGACCGGGCCGCCCTCGTCTTCTATACCCCAGAGAATATTAGAATGCGTAATTATGTGAGCGTATCCCGCCAAATTAATGTTGTCGCCGATTACGGTATTATATGGGCTGAAAATATCAAGGTAGATATTGCTGCCGAATGTGTGCACCTTCCCAATTTTGATCCCAGCTTTTCTATACATCGCTATGCGCATGCTTTGTGATGGCGCATACATTCCGAAAAAGCGCATCATCGTTTTGCTGATAATCAATTTCTTCACCAAGTACTGTAATGGCTGAATTAATAGTCCATCCTCACTGGTTGCTTCGAATCTAATGACTTTTCGATGCACTCCAGAAGGTTTACGGTTCTTCTTCCATCTTCCGCCGTTACGGGTGCAGGCAGGTCTTTTTTGAGAGCCTCAAGATAGCTAGTAATCAAGTTAGTCGTCGGCAAAAGGTTTCTTTTTTGTAAATAACATGATCCAAATTTCGCCCACTTCTGTAAGAGTCGCTTTTCATCAGATAACATGTTCTTCGTTGCAAGACCGGTCGTGAATGGAGGCTTCTGAGAATTCTCTTGCATATAATGGAAGAAGTCATAGAAAATCTGAAGTCTTCTTCCTGTTGAATCTCTGAGTTCGTAGACAACCTCCATTTCGTGTTGGATCCAAGAAAGTTCAATAATTCCGAAACGGTCACTCTTAGTCCTCAAGACGACTGCGAAGTCATCGTAAACCGGGTATCTTACTTTGTGACCTACGGCATAGACTTCCTCGATGTCACTCAAGAAGTGCAATTGAAGATAGGAATGATGACAACACACCTCCCATATTATTCCTCTCTGCTCTGGCAAAACATTCCAAGCAGGCGCCAAATCACGCGCCTTCAAGTCTTCAAAATTGGCTTTAAGGGAAGTCCTGAAGCTATACAACTTGAAGTCTCCAGAATCCACCATCTGTTTTGCCTTTTTGATGACGGGAGAGAAGATTTGGTTGTGCCCTATGCAAAGCTTTGTTCCGTTTTTCTTAACAGCGTGTATTATTTTGTCACACTCAGAAACATTAAGTGCCATGGGTTTTTCAACAAGAATCGCTGGAACTTTTTCTGCTGCGTCGGCGACAATTCGAGTGTGCGTTGAGACAGGTGTGCATATGTCAACCAAATCCAATTTTTCTTTATCAAACATGTTCCAATAGTCACTGTAAATCTTCTGGACGCCAAATCTGGCAGCAAGATTTTTGGCTCTTTCCAAATTCAAATCACAGAGACTTACGATTTCAGCGTCTTTGATGTTCTTGTATACTCGTATATGCAACGGAGCAATTCCGCCGCAACCTATGATACCTACTCTCATCAGAACCCCAGCTAACATGTCAAAGATTAAATAATAACCGTTATTCTCACCATAAAAGAACCGCGGAATTGTTACTAGACAGTTATTTGTTTTCTTGCGATTTTAGATTTTTCTGGAAAAACAGCATAGTCTGAAGCAAACCAGCGAACCATGCTGTCTTCTTGAAACCATAGTGCAAAGGAAGCAGAAGTGCGAGTTTTCTTCGAGTCAGCTTGTATGCCACGATAATCCTTACAGATTCGATGAAAAACGCAATTGGAGGCAAGAGTTTGTATTGACTGGTAAAGGTGCTCCCTTTCAAAACTCCTGAACCGCCCTTTCCATGCCAGAAGTATTCATCCCACAGAGATCGCCAAGTGCTTCTGCGCCTTTCAAAAAAAATTGCGGACGTATTGTCCAGCAACCAGCCAGCCGCTTTAATTCTGTACTCGGCGTCAGCATCCTCTCCTGCGCCCTTAATATCTTCATTGAAGCCTCCAACTTCTCTGAGGGCTTCGACTCTATAGATTGATCCTCCAGTCCCCAGGGGGTTTGGATCAATTCTTCTCATACGTTTAGAGTTAGTCGTTATGAATTCCATGTTCTCTAAGGTACTCACAACATTGGCGGCGTACATTCCATAGCACCCTTTTGCAACTCCGACCTTGGGATTTTTTTCCATAAACTTGGTCTGTATTCTCACGAAGTCTCTTGACAGCTTCATGTCGCCGTCTACCCAAACGATATACTTTCCCTTTGAGTTGTAGAGTACGACATTTCTTGTGGTTCCAAGTCCTTTCCACTCTTGGTGAAATGCTCTAGCCGCCATTTTCAGTTTTCGAATTTGGCTCTCTATTACGTCTAGTGTTTTGTCTGTGCTACCATCGTCTACGAAGATAATTTCCAAAAGCTCATTCGGGAAGTCTTGTTCAGCAATGCTTTCAATAGCATCCCCTACGAGACCTTCGCAATTCTTCACGCAAACTCCGATCGTAACTACAGGTGCGCGCGAAGGAGAGAGTATACTAACCCTTGAGTCTGTGCTCGTTGGCGCGCGCGCTACTTTAGCTGTATTGCGTGGTCTATCGTTCATTTCCATATTACATTAACTCCAAAAACCAGATGAAACTGTAAAGTGCACGCTATTATACGTGGGAACCCGAATGACTATTCAGAAAGCCTACATACCATGCTGTTGTCTTGAAAAGATATTCAAAAGGTAACAAAAATACGATTTTTTGCCTTGTTTTTCTGAATAAGGGGCGGGATTGTAGAAGCCCCGCAAAGAAAGATACTGGTGGATTCATTCTTGTGTGTTTAATGAGTCCCCTATGTTTGTGCAAAAAGTAGCGGGTATGATATCCCCGCAGCCAATATCTGCGCCACAGTGAACCCCAGGTTACTCCTTTTCTTTCATAATCAGTGAAGTTGACATCTACGGCGCAGAGGGACCAGCCTGCAGCTCTGGCTCTTAGTTCAAAATCCCAGTCTTCGCCATACCCTCTTAACGTCTCATCGAAGTGGCCAACCTGCTTTATTGTGTCGGCTCTGTAGATTGCTCCCCCGGTTCCAAGTGCCTTTGAGGGGTCAGGGTTTGATCTGTAATCAACCATCCTGGAAGCGGCACGAGCATAGGTTTCCAGAATCGCAAGCCTATTTCCCACAGGCTCTAAGGATTGTTTGCCTTTCGCAATTCCTAAGTCAGGATTTGAATCCATCAACTCCACCAACTTCTGGATATAATCGTTTGAAAGAACCATATCGCCATCAACCCAGACGATATACTGGCCTAGTGCGTAGTCGATAACGATGTTTCTTGCGTGACCAATTCCTAGCCATGTAGTATGATAAACTCGCGTTGGTATGCTAGTTTTTGAAGCTAGGTCGCGAACTATCGAAAGAGTGTTATCCTCACTGCCATCGTCCACGAATATTAATTCCATAAGTGCATGCGGAAACTGTTGACCCAGCAAGCTTCTGAAGGCTTCCTCTATTGAACCCTCACAGTTTCTCACGCAAACACCAATCGAGATTTTTGGTTTGACCTTAGGCTGGGGTTCGCTGAAATGGAAAGAGGCATATAACATTGGATTCAAATACACTTCCTGAACTCTCATTCTTGGATCTTCACGCAAAACCCAAGCTCATTTTGAGCTCATCACGATATCTCATTCGAAGAGCTCTAACCTAGAGCGCGTGCACTATCAAACCTTTCTCTAATGAACCTGAAAGTATCTCTAGCGTGAGCTTCTTTTGAGACGCCGACAGCCAAACCTTTCACGTTTGGCAACCCAGCGACATAATCCACTGCTTCAGGAACTTTCAGATACCCAGCGGCCAAGACACTTATCGCAATCGTGACAGAAACCTTCAACTTCGAAAGAGCCTTTTCGCACTCTTCCCTTGACGGGTTCATTTGAAAACCAACCTTGTTGAAAGGCGCGGCAATAACAACCTCACCCAGCTCAAATCCCCATCTTTCGAACTTATCAGCCAAACAAGCAAAATTGCAAGTGTTGAAACCGGGTACAATGTCCTTACCGCGCAGAAACTTCACGTAGGCCTTGAACAGCCAGTCCATATCCAGCGCCAAAGCCATGTCAGTTATAACCTCATGCAGCAAAACTGACTCCACATTCGCGTGCTTTCCAGCTGCCGAGCGGATTCTCGAGAGCTCAAAACTCAGATACGTCCTCAGAAGCGACTCAGGATTCATCCGCAGAACGCCCTTCAAGCCGCCCCCAACGGCCCCGAGATTGCCGGAAAGCAAGAGCTGCTTGCCGAATCGCTGCCCCAGCCCGACCAGACCGCCAGACTGTGCAGCCAGCCTCACATATTCGTAGGCATAGGGCACGATTGCAAAAATATCTAACCCTGACGTTACCCCTTCTATCCGCAACTTTCTCAGAATTCCGAGAGTAGTGTCGCTGACAGAAAACATGAATCCATTTGCACCATTCTCAACTGCTAAAGACACAAGACGTGCAGCGCTCTCAGGCTGAGTAGCGAAATCACTCCTCGCCCTGCTCCGTTCCTGCGAAAGATGACTTATACTGTGAAAAGGGTTATCCCCCACGAGGAAAAATTTTTTGTCCATAACACTCAACCTCTCAGCTTCAATCTGCTCTTCACGTCGTCAATCATCTTGTCCACCTTGCATGCCGATTCAAAAGAAGGCTCCGTCCGAAAGCCATCAAGTGCACACCGTACAAAATACTCGTCCTCTCTGTAGTATTCAGGAGCTGACAGCCAGAAAGGCACGTTGTCCGAAAGATCATGTCGGAACCATCTGCGTGAATTTCCATCATTTAATTTCAACTCAACTCTGTCATCATCAACTTGGACTTTTCCCTTCGAACCCTCTACCAAAAAACCAACTTCAGGCATTCTATAGTTCTTCATTCGCCAAGAAACATCACATGTACCACTGAAACCATCTGCCCGGTTCAGCTCAAACCGCACAACATTTTGAACATCACCCTCTGAAATCCGAGCTACACTCTCCGGCTTCACATTGACATCACCGAAGAACCACAGCGCCAAATCCATCGCGTAACAGCCCAAATCGCTCAGAACCCCCCCAAATTCGCCATCTTTCTCGTTTCCAACGAAGTCAGAAGAAAACGCATATGCCTTGAAAGTAGACAACTCACCGATCGTGCTCTCATCCAAAAGACTCTTTGCCTTCTTGAAAGTCACGTAGAACCTTCTAAGATAGCCCACCATGTTGATGCCACCCGCCTCCCGAGCCCTGGCACAGAGCTCCTGAGAATCGCCAAAACTGCTGGCCAAAGTCTTCTCAACGAAAAGGTTTGAGGCTAACTTGTCGGAATAAACCGCGTGCGCGACTGGAAAGTGAGAGTTGATGGGAGTAGTTACGAAAACCGCGTCCAAATTCTGGTCAGAAAACATGGAAACATCATCTACGACGGGCACTCTCCTGAAGATCTTGCTAAAGAATCGTCGGAGCATACCACTCTTCTCGCACAAAATTGTAACTTCAGCGTTGGGTAAAACACTCAAAATACTGGAATGAACGAGACCCATCTTCCCCAACCCCACTACGCCGACCCTAAGCCTACGATTCTCCATTGTCTATCACTCCAATAATTTCAGGAACTGCCCCGACAGATAATTCCGACTTTAATCATTTTAAGATCGCCAGATTTTCATTTTAGGTAGTTTAAGATTTTTCCCAAACGGTATAGCGTCTGCCACGCACGTTTGACAATAGTGAATAGAACAGAACGAAATTGTCAACCAGAACCTCAATGAATGTTCTTCGAGCAAGAATCAACAAACAACCAACGAAAAGAAGAACGCTCAAGGTAAAAAGTGAGAACGGGGATAGCAGAATCGCTGAAGCCGTTGTTACGATTAAGCCTGCGAGAATCAATGGACTAAGAGTGAACAGCAGCAGTTCGGGGATGACGATTTTTTTGGGCAGAAGAAGTCGCCTCTGAAACAGAAGATTCGAGCATTTTGTCCACAGACTGACGAGTTGAGTCGCGCGGCGTGCCTTCGTTTTCAACTTGTCGGCAAAAAGAGTTGGGAAAGCCGTGTAGAAAACCGCGTCAGGCACCATTATTGCTCTGTATCCCCGCTGAACCACCTTTAACGCCGTCCCAGAATCATCCGAGCCAGTTTCTGCGTCAAACCTGTCAAAAGCGTTCTTCTTAAAAGCACAGAACCCCCCTTCAAACCTTATTGTCGAATGGAGTTTCGATTCGCCGAGCCTTATCAAATTAGTAAAATGAAGGTAAGTATCTTCACCCTTTGTCACCCAAGTCTCACCTCTGTTTCTGTTCACCCCTCTGCAAGTCACTGCCCCGACTTTCGAATCCGCAAGATAAGGCAACGTTTTCCTAAGCATATCCTCAGGCCACTGGGTGTCTGCATCAGAAACTATGACCACATCGTTTGAAGAAAAAGGCAGAGCCCCGTTCAAAGCAACCGATTTCCCCATTCGCACATTATTTTCGACGACCCTGATGTTGAGAACTGGGTTAAGCTCTGTGAAACTTTTCACTGTTTGCAGAGTATCATCATCAGAAGCATCGTCAGTCACTATTATCTCGATGTTTTCTTTGGGATAATCGACGCTCTTGATGTTTTCCAGCTTGTCCGTTATGGTTTTTTCTTCATTGTGAACAGGAATGAGAATTGACACCTTGGATTGAAAGTGGTTGTCAATCGTTATTCCCCAAGGTCTTTTCGCCCAGACACTGACACACACAAAGTAAATCCCATAAATCCCGACAAAAAGCGCGAACAGCAAGACAAAAAGCAACAACAAGAACTCTATCATTTTTTCTTCACATCCACCACCTTATTTCCTTGCAACTCCAACCCAAACTCAACCGCGTGTCAAGAACAACCGAAAGCCGGCTTCTTTCTATTTCCGTAACGTCAAAAATAATGTACGCCAGTTCTTTTGTGCGCTACTTTGATTCGCGGAATATCTCTTTCTTCTTCAAGAATCTTTTCACGCTTGTGTGAAGAGGTTTTTTTTGCTTACTTGAGATTATTGTCGTTACGCTTTTGTACTCGTCAAGTACCCTCTCTTTGAGATTGAGGAACGCTGAAATGTCTTCTTCAACCTCGTCTCTCTTGAGAAGACTTAGGAACCTCTCCATTAACGGACCCAGATGCGCGTACGTGTGTGTAATAGTGTATTCATACGATCCGGCATACCTCAGCTGCTGCAGTGCGTGACGCACAATCGAGTTCGTTGCCTGATGATCCGGATGACAATCTCTTCTAAACGGGTAATACATGTCAGCAGGCCAATACTTTTCAATTATAGCTATTGTTTTTTCCTCAGCTTCGTCCCTATGCATCTCTAATGTTCCATCTTCGAAATCAAAGAAAAGAAGATTTTTCTCGGGCACGCCCAGCATCTTCATAGCCTTTGTGAATTCTAGTCTCCTAATCTGCTTCACTTCTTCCGGACTTGGCTCCGAGCTTATCCCTAGCCTCTTGGAAAACGCATGCCTGCCATCCGTCAACATGACCACATAAACGTCAAACCCTTCACTCACCCTCTTCGCGATGGTACCTCCACAGCCCAGAGCTCCATCGTCAGGATGCGGAGAAAACACAACCATTCTTTTCCTCAAAACACGTTTCTTTGGCAATTATGTAACCATCCCGGGTTTCATGTGGAGAGTATTCTACTGTAAGGCGCGCATTCTAGGGATTGTTTGGCGGTGTAATTATTCTTTGCACACTGCAGATTAATACTAGATTTCAGAATTTCTGATCACTAATAGCGCACTCTGAGAATTTATTAACCGTCGATTCTCATGCTGACCTGAATTTTCTACATTCGCTCAGTCAAGAGTTTCGCTGCTTCCTGAGCGTAATACGTCAGTATCATGTCTGCTCCTGCCCTCTTAATGGAACTTAGTGTCTCCAAGAACAGAGTCTTCTCATCAACACGAGTATGCTCCGCCAGCAGCTTGATCATGGCATATTCGCCGCTTACCTGATAGGCAGCGATTGGAATCGTAGGATACCTCTGTTTGACTGCGAGCACAAGATCCAGATTCGTCAGCGCGGGTTTCACGATAACCATGTCCGCTCCTTCGTTGATGTCCAAGTCGACCTTTTGCATGAACATCTTCTCGTTGATTACGTCCGTTCGGAACTTGCTGGAATCCACACCGCGTCTAGGAGTATTCGACAATGTCATAGCTTCAAAATAAGGCTCAAACAGACAGCTGTCAGTCTTGATGTAACTCATCACGGCAACGTCTTCAAAGCCCTCTCTATCCAAAGCCGCCCTTATGCATCCAACCTGCCCGTCACACATTCCCGCAGGAGCAATCACATCCGCGCCACCCTCAGCGTGAACTACAGCCATCTTTCCCAGCATCTCCGCAGTCTTCTCATTAAGCACCTTTCCCTTATCTGAGTAAACGCAAAACTCCTCTGCCGTGTAATCGCACAGACAGAGGTTGGATATGAGGACCAGATCGTCACCAACCTCCTTCCTGAGTCTTCGAAAGATTTTCCTGTGAAAAGCATTCTTCCCGAGAGCTATGGAACCGTCCGCATCCTTCTCCTTCAAAACGCCATACACCATCATCCCGGGGATGCCCAATTCAACGGTCTTCCGACAGGTCTCAGCGGCACCATCCAGAGAAAGATAGCGCTGGCCTTTCATGGAAGGTATCTCATAACTCTTCCCATCCTCCCTAACAAAAATTGCATAAATCAGGTCACTAGGAGCCAATTCAAAAGGTCTCACAAGACGGATCATCGCCTTCGACTTTTTGATTCTAGATGTTAAACGCATCAAAATCACTCCTGATATTTTGAGCATTACATTCTCTAATCAGTCAAGTTTCACTTGGGTGTCGCTTTTAAGGCTTCATTGCCCTAAACCTGCCAAATGCCTAATTGCAGACATTTCAATCGTGATCTGCTTCAAAAAACGTTTTGAAGTGCTGATTAAGATATCTTATTTGGTAGAAATAATCGCCTTTAAACCAACGCGTAATTTCTCTGCACACCTGTTCCACAGGAACTCTGTTAATCTCAAGGCGTTTTCCAGGGTTTTCAAGCTTTGGCGTGACTCTGACTATTCCTGTCTTTTCAAGAGCCTTGACCCTTTTCAGAAAGGACTCAAAGCTGGTAAACATGTTTTCCATCGATTCATGGCTTCGGGGAGGAACCTTGAACAACTTTTCAGGATTACCGTTTCTGTAAAAGTAATTCCAAGCTTTACTGTTTACAAAATCCCAATCATGAAAATTCAAAACAGTCGTCTTTTTAACAGCAACACAGCGTGCTAGCCTAAGGTAGCTAGACCTTCCTTTCCAATAATGACACATAGGGTACGGGTAAAAGGTTATACCCTTGTAGGAAGCAGGCTCGTGGACCATTTTTGTAGAGAAATCATAATGGAAACCCAACTTGTTCAGTGCTTCCAGATGCGGGGGAGCCCAACAGTAATCTGGAGCCCTAAAAGCTTCAATCCTGCTGTTCCCAAATAACTCTCGCAAGATGTGAATTCCGCCCTTTCCTTCAATTTCTCCTGTCAGCGGATTTATGTGTGAAGTCTCCCTTTTTTCGGACTCCAAGAGAGCTTCATCATAGTTCTCCACATCCGTGTATTCAAGAATTGTAGGTCTCACCGAATGGCATGATGAATGATAGCCTATTTGATGTTCGCGAAGAAGTCCGAGAGTCTCTTCCTGCCCGGCAAGTTTTTCCGCCATGTGTCCCGTGATAAAGAATAAAGCCCCAAGTTTATTCTTTTTCAACATCTCCAGAATGCAATTCAAAGCCTTGATTGATCTATCATTGATGAAATCTTCTACATCAAACGTCAAAAAAAGAGTGCGTGGAAGAGCCATGTTCATTTGCTTCTCATTAAACTTCTTATTCTTTCCACTCTTGGAAACATGTTCCTGATTAGAACGTTGTCTTCATAGAAGAAGGTGCAGCCCGCGCATTCTCCACGATACATTTTCTCAGCAAGGGCTGCGTATTCCTTAGACTTCACTATTTCACCTAGTGCCTTATGCCTTATGTTTCCGATAGACTTGAAAACATAGCATCCGGGATAGACTTCTCCCCTGGATCCTAGTGAGATCAGCTTGTATCCGAGAGTGCACGGAACATCATCATCCCTGTTTACCCCCTTAAGGTAGTTTCTGGCATATTCAAGAATGTTCGGTCCAGAATAAACAAGCCAAGGTTTCTCCCTCCATAGCTTCTGCAGATAATCTATGGTTTCATCAATGACTTTCCAATCGTTAACCACCAATTCTGAAATATCAACGCCCTCAAAAAAATCAAGATTCCCATCCAGCAAACTGAAACACCAGTTTGCACCAATATCTTCACAGAGTTTCAAGAGCCGCGGCACCTCACGAATATTCTGCCTCAGCAAGGTCGTAAAGACCGTTACAGGAAAGCTAACCCCCACTTTCTTCATAGAACCTTTTACAGCACGAATGCCTTCTGAGACTCTCTCGTAACTTCCAGGGACTCCTCGAATCATATCATTAGTCTCTTCAATTCCATCTAACGAAACGCCAAAATGGGTAACTCCGGCCTCAACAAGATCTTCAGCCTTCTGATGAAGCAGAAGGCCGTTTGTTGCGAGGTATATCTGTCGAAATTTCAGCCTTTTGCACTCTTTTATCAACTCTATAATATCAGATCGAATCAACGGCTCTCCTCCAGAGATGCGAATGGACTCGACCCCGATTCTTCTCAATTGCTCGAAGGCACTGATCATTTCCTGAGTAGATAATTCACCTTCTCTCGAATTTTTCCAAGCCCTACACGTTACGCATCTGCTATTACATCCCTCGGTAACCCTCACCTCAGCATAATCTGGGTTCGGAGAGATAAGTTTCAGAAAAGAGTAATTTCCCAAGTACAGAACACCGTATCGTACCGCATTTGAAGCACGATTCAAACTCCTTTTCATCTTCTCTCCTCAACATGTCAAACGGATACTCCAAGTGCTTCACATAACCCGATCATACGGGCTCTATCTCACGGTTCAGATTCATCGCTTCAAGATTCTAACTGAAATCCATAGACGCGACCTAAACCGTAACTCGCCACCTGAGTAAAGTGTAACAACTTCTTTTCCAAATCCACAGGAAAAAGTAAAGAAAGCAAACGCCGAACAGGAAAGTAAGAAATGTAAACGATTTCCCTTGCTCCCTTATCAAGGTGATGCATCCGCTTCATGTGAGTCGATTGTGCTCCCCACCTAAATTGTTGTCTGAAAATAGACTTAAGGTTGCTTGGAAAAACGTGGTACACTATTATGCCAGGATAGAAAAACAGGTTCTTTCCATTAGCAACAAGCCTCAACGCGAGTTCTAGGTTTGACCCTCCCGGCTCATTGAAGCCACCAGATTTCACAAGCACGCTTCTCCTGTAAGCGCTGTTTGAGCCGAAAATAAGCCCCTGCGTGGAACCAGGTTGAATTTTCCTGATTCTTCTGGGATAACCTTGGTCTTCCACAAAAAGTTTTCCAGTCAATTCCTGAATCCTATTTTGACAATAAGGGTAGGGAAATACCGGCCCACCGACTCCGTCAGCTTCTGAGTGTCGGTTGAAGAAAGCGGATATCTTTGTTATCCAATCTTTTTCGACTATGCAATCAGAGTCCGTGAAGATTACGATGTCCCCTCGGGCCTTCTGAATCCCCAAATTTCTCGGAGGCCCTATGCCTCTTCTTGAGCAGTGGAATATCTTCACAGGAAACCTTCTTGCTATCTCAACCGTTTCATCACAACTTCCATTATCAACCAGAAGAACCTCGAACCTTCCGCCACTGGTTTCATTCGAGAAAATCGATGAAAGAGTGTCCGAAATTGTTACCGCACTGTTCAACGCAGGAATCACAACAGAAAGCAATTTTGACACCCTTGCTAACGATCTAATCTGTGCGGCTCCAAGATTTTGCCAGGGTTACTAAGCCTTCCACAAGCGAAACTTTTGGCTCAAACCCCAATGATCATACCAATGATGTACGTGTGCACACATCAGCTAGGCGCAGTTAGTGCCGAAAGCTTCAAGCAACTGGCAAGTCGTATGTTTCCATGAATACGCTTCGGATCTTTTCAATGCCTTTCGTCCCAAAGCATGCCGAAACTCAGAATCTGACTGCAATCTTGTCATGGCCCTCTTCCACTGCGCCACGTCCGGCTCGACCAATAATCCCGCATCTCCGACTATTTCTGGAACACCCCCTCTGTTGCAGGCCACAACCGGTTTTCCACAAGCCATGGATTCAAGAACCACAAGTCCAAAAGTATCTATTGTGCTTGGAAACAAGAAAACTGAACAACTCTGCATCAACCTGACAATCCGCTTTTCTGACGGACGCAGAATCAGTTCAAACCTGTCAGAAATTTTCAATTCATCTGCCAGACTCAGAAGTCTCTCCACATATTGGACGTTGCTTTGGTCAACATCTCCAGCAATCACCAATGGATAGTCTGAACCCCTGTTCTTCATGGAAATCATCGCCAGTTCCAGCGACTTGTGAGGATGGATCCGTCCCACATAGAGCGCAAAAGGCTCCTCTTCATCCGTTGGACAAAACTCAGAATGATCAACTCCTAATGGAACAACCGCAGCCCTCTTTTGCCCAATCACACCTTGCACCGTCGCCTGTTGAAGCTGGTACTCGCTCGGGGCAATGAACAGACCGATGTTTCTGAGGCTTGCGTTCTCAAACCTATGGACAAAAGGCAGACTGACCAATCTGTCCAATATCCTTCGCTCCATAGTCAATTTCTGAAAAGGCAAAGCCTCCCGGCCAGCCCTCGGAGGAACCATGTTAAGATACACGGCACCTTTCGCTCCATTCAGGTGATAGAAGACTGGAAAAAGCCAATGCTCCCCATGGTATTGAAAAAGAACTGCTTCATATCCCATGCTCATGATCTTTTCGCTCGTCTTCAAAGCGAAATCGGTCTCTACCATATCATATCTATACTCACTCGCGAGATTGATTATCACATTCTTTCCGAGCTTCCTGATAACCCTCCCCAGACCACTTGCGCCCCCATCTTGAGAAGAACTTCGCGAAGCAACGTAAACAGGAAGAGATAGGACCTTTCTGAAACATCTCTGAGTATCCAGCCTAGACGTGAAAATTCCGACCTCATGCCCCATGCTCTGAAGTTGACATGCCACCTCACAAGTAAAACGCCTCGACCCAGTTCTCAGGGACATGTCCACATCTACGAACGCAATTCTCACAGTGTCACACCCACCTATTTTGCATTGAGCGCTAGTGCTTTCAACCTCAACAAAACCTGAAGACGTTATTAGAAGGTTATTCCCAGCCTAACAATATTTCAAGAAAGACGTGCACCATGTGCGTCGGACAACAACCATCTCAGACCAATCAAGTTTGAAACGAACAGAACCCTGAGATTCTTGGATTCTTGCAGACTTCTCACCGTCTTAAAGAAATACAAAGCATCATTTGCTACGGAACAGAATTTGGCAAACAGCGAAAGCCCACTTCCTCGGCGATAAAGTCGAAAAAAGAGAAGATGCTCCTCCCTGATGTGATCATACCCAATAGCGCGCGCTTTTTCAACGCTGTCTGTTTTCTCCAGTTCGCCCGGCGCCGCGTTCTTAACGCTAGTTGCATAAAGGCCTCCAGTGAGATGCCCGTCAAGAAGAATGTGCTCCACCCGCGCCTTAGTATTAAGAACCATTGAGTACCCCTTTTTCCATACTTGCCACGCCAAGAATTGCTCCCACGCATAGCCTCTTCTCCAGTAATCTGTCTTCTCAAACACTGTGCCTTTTCCTGCTGAGGCCAAAACAGACATGTTGGCACCTGGCCCCAGAAAAGACTTTACCATTCCCCTTTTTCTCCAATAAACAAGGTTTCCCACTGGGTTGTCCGCCAACAAAAACCCATGCCAAATGAAACCACACCTAGTCACGCAGCAGCGATATTGCTCAAGCCCCTCCACCGGATGATCCCAGACCCTCGCCGAAAGACGTGTCCTAGCCGACTGCGAAGGCGGCACCTCAACCTCCTCAAGCTCCTTCACGACACCATCAGCTATAGTGGAAGGAATCAGGTCGCCCGCCACACCGCCTATCCTTTGGTCTGCATAAGTTTTGACGTGCTCTTCAATGCAATCCGGTCTCGGAACTGCGTCATCATCAAAGAAAACGATTATCCTTCCCTTAGCACGTTCTAAACCAAGTTGTTCGGCGTCCACAACGTTCCCATTCTTCTGAGTCACAACCTCGATTTCAAGCTGATCCGCATACTTCCTCAGAAGCTCCAGAGTTTGATCCGCACTCGGCTTCACAACCGCCACAACCTCAAAATCCCTAAAAGTCTGCTGACTCAAACCCTCCAACACATACCTCAGCGTATTTGCACCCTTGTAAGTTGCAACAACCACGGAAACTTCGGGATTACCCATAATCGCAACTCCATAACGCCTGAACCAAACGCTAATTCAAACAGGAACCACAATAATCAACGCGTGCGTTGCAGGGCTATAATCAAATTGACTCGAGAGCCTGCTTGTAAGCCTCAATCGTCATCTTCAAGTCTCCATCGCTGTGAGCCGCAGATAGGAAGCAGGTTTCAAACTGTGAGGGCGGAATGAAAACTCCATGCTGTAGGAGCGCATGATGAAACTGCATGAACCTCTTGCTGTCACTCTTCTTTGCGCTGGCATAGTCGAACACGGGCTCCTCGGACAGGAACATCTGAAACATCGAACCGACACTGTTAACCTGAACCTGCACTCTCGCATCATTCGCAACCTGCCTCAGCTGCTTGACAAGCCCCTCGCATTTCTTCTCCATCATAGAATAGAAGCTCCTCCGAGCCCGCAAGGTTCTCAACACCGCCAAGCCTGCCGCAACGCTGACCGGATTGCCGCTGAAAGTGCCGGCTTGGTACACTTTTCCAGAAGGCGCAATCATCCGCATGATATCCTCCCGCCCGGCGAAAGCCGCCAAGGGAAAACCACCCCCAAGAATCTTACCCAGAGTCGTCAAATCCGGCTTAACACCATAAAACTCCTGAGCCCCACCCAGGGCTAATCTGAAGCCTGTAATCACCTCATCAAACACCAGAACAACCCCATACTGCTCCGTAATCTCCCGCAACGCCTCAAGAAAACCCTCCTTAGGCAGGACAACGCCTATGTTGCCGATAACAGGCTCAACAATCACCGCCGCAAGCTCACGGCGCTCCCTCTTCACCATCGCCTCGAAAGCAGCAACATCATTAAACGGCACCACAACCGTGTTCCCAGCCGTCTCCTCAGGAACCCCAAGAGAATCAGGCATCCCGAACGTCAACAAGCCAGAACCCGCCTTCACCAACACACAATCATGAGCCCCATGATAACAACCCTCAAACTTCAAAACCTTCTTCCTCCCCGTAAAACCCCTCGCAAGCCTAATCGCACTCATCGTCGCCTCCCCACCCGTGCTCACAAGCCGAACCATCTCAGCCGAAGGCACAAGCTTACAGATCAACTCAGCAAGCTCCACCTCCCCCTCGGAAGGCGTACCAAACAACGACCCACGACCCAACTGCTCCCGAACAGCACCCATAACCCGCTCATCAGCATGCCCCAAAATCAAAGGCCCATAACCCAAACAATAATCAACAAACTCCACACCATCCACATCCGTAAGCTTCGAACCCTTCGCAGACTTCGTGAAAAACGGATAAGGCGAAAAAGCCCGAACCGGACTGTTCACACCGCCTGGAATCAACTTCTTCGCCCTGGCAAAAAGCCTCTCAGACCTGGTCAATCTGCAACGCCTCCCCGGTTATTCTTGAACAGCTTCTCCGCAGCCGAAAGCAACTCACCCTCATTGTTAAGAGCCGCCCTCTTCAACCGCTCCATCGGAACCTGCATAATCCTCTCCACCAACTCCTTCGAAAACCTCTCCATCACCGAAATCTTCCGCCCATCAGACTCACCCATCTTCCTGACAGCCCTCTCAAACTCACTCCTCCTAACAACCTCCAAACTCCGATAAATCTCCGAAGCCAAAGGCAACACAAGAATCCACGACAACTCCTGCTCAAACCGAGCAAGCTCCTCACCAACCAACAACCTCGCCCTCTCCGCCTCACCCCGCCTCCTCCGAATGCTATCCTCCACAACCCCTTTCAGATCCTCAATATTCCTCAACACAAGACCACGAATCGAACCAGCCTTAGCATCCACAGCCCGCGGCTGAGAAATATCCACAACAAGCAAACGCTTACCACTACTACTCTTCCCCAACGCGCTTCTAAGACGGCTCGCTTCCAAAATCGGCTTCTTCACCGACACCGCAGAAATCACTAGATCCACGCTCGGAATCTCATCATACACACCGTCCAGACCTATCGACCTCCCAGAAACCTTCAGGGCCAAAGCCTCACCCCTCTCCCGCGTTCGATTCGCAACCACAATCCGTTTAGCACCCCTCCTCTGAAGCGTCTCCGCCGCGATAGAACCCGCCTCTCCGGCACCGATGACCAGCGCCGTCGCCGACTCGAGACCCCCAAGCTCCTTCACAGCCAAATCAACCGCCGCAGAACTCACCGAAACCGAACCCTCATTAATCCCCGTCTCAGTCCTCACTCTCCTGCCCGTGTTCACCGCCTTCATAAAAACCTTATCAAGAATCCGACCAGCACTCCCCGCCCTCTTCGCCTCAACATAAGCCGAACGCACCTGCCCCAGAATCTGATCCTCACCCACAACCATAGACTCCAACCCAGCGGCAAGAGAAAAAAGATGCGCCAACGCCTCCCGCCCATCATACAACTCAAAAACCCTCCTCAAAACATCAAAACTCACACCCGCCCTAGAACTCCAAGACCTGAGAATCACATCCACAGCATCGCCCCTCGCAAAATCAGCAGTCACCCCGTAAATCTCAATCCTGTGACAAGTCTGAAGAAGCACACACTCAGCCAACGTTCCCTGCTCACAAAACGCTCTCGCAGCCTCCTCCCCACTCGGAAAACTGAGAGACTCCAACATAGAAAGACTCGTCTGCTTGTGAGAAACCGAAACACAGAACAACATATTCCTAACTCTTCCCCGCTCCGAAACCCCAGAAACGCAAGCACCGTCAACTGATTACGAGGGATTTCTTATACTTCACATCAAAAGTTCCCGCAGGAACAAAAACCACATCATTAAAGCTCACACCCACCCTGTTCTTCACTTCTTCAACAATCTGGAACGCCAAAGACCTCTTATCATCCTGCCCTAGAGATTCCCGCATCTCAACCTTCAAACTGGCCTCCTGCTGCGGCGTACGCTTATCAACCATTATCTGACAATTACCCACCAATTCCAGAAACCTCTCCAGAATAATCTCTATCTGACTCGGAAAAACCGGCACTCCCCGAATCTTAATCATGAAATCCTCGCGGTCAATCTCCGTCCCAACCCTAGGATGCGACATCCCACACTCACACTCTCCGAACCCCATGAAAGTCGTAACATCCCGAGAAAGATACCTAACCAACGGAAACCCTTTCCTCTGAAGGCTCGTAAGGACTAGCTCGCCCTTCTCGCCTTCCCCACAAAGCTCATGCGTCCGCGGATCCACAACCTCAACCAAATAATAATCCGCCCAAACATGATGAAAATCACTGCAATCACAATTAACAGAAAACCCCGGAAACTCCGTAGCCCCATAATCCAGCGCCACCTTCTCATAACCGAACTCTCTCTTCAAAACCTCAACCTGCTGCTTAGTCGGCCTCTCAGCCACGCAAACACCCAACCACAGATTGCTATCCCTCAGAGACTGGCCCATCGACTTAGCAACTTCGGCTATTCTCAAATGATAATTCGTCACACCGTACAGAACGGTCGGCTTGAACTGTCTAATGATGCGAATCTGCCTCTCCGTATCCCCAGCCCCAACGGGAATGGTGCAGGCGCCAATCTTCTCAGCACCCCAATGAACCGACCAGGCCCCCTGCCACAAGCCATAAGCAGACGTGACCTGCACAACATCCTTCCCCGTGACCCCATGATAACTCAGCTTCCTAGCACTCGCCTCAGCGAAACCCTCAACATCCCCCTGAGTATGAGCAATCGCCAACGGCAACCCAACGCTCCCACTCGACATCCGAATCGTCGAAACATCAGAAAACGGAACCGAAACCACATCCCAAAACCCCCTCTCAAGCTCCTCCCGACTAACGAACGGCAACTTCTGAACATCCTCCAAACTTCTAATCTGCGGATTGCCCACTCCGCTCTCCCTGAACTTCCTCCTGTAAAACCTACTGTTCTTATAAACAAAACGCACCTGTGCCCTGAGAAGCCTAAGCTGCAACCGCCTAAGCTCAGATTCCGAAGCCTTCTGAATCTTCCTATTCCAAAACAGCCGACGCATACCCACAACCCCTCATCTACGTAATTTTCCCACCGAAAACCTCTCTAAAAACCCAAAAATTCCTATAAACAGACCACAACTTCCAAGGCTTACCCCTCAACTTGAGCCTCCCCGCCAACAAAGCCTTCACCATCGGCCACATGCCACTTCCCCCTTCCTTAAGACTGCTCAAAGTCGTCGCGTCGCCGATAATCGTAACGTCCGCTCGCCGCTCCAGCGCCGCTTCCTTCTCATAAACGTCCACGCCTCCCTTTCTAATACCCAGAAAGAGCGGAGGAGCAGAAGCAACCCTGAAAAGAACACTAACACCGCCCCCGAGAGATTCTTTCCCAGAACCTTCGGAAATCTTCTTGTTGAAAGAAGAAACGCTCTCTCTGACCTTCACCCAGCTCAAAATCTTCGTAAAGGCAACCGTCCGATCGGGCGCAGGAACATAACCCGCTACTGGTGAATGAAAACGCTTTGCCAACTCCGGGTCAGCAAAAATGTACATCACCTCAAACCTCTTAGAAGGATTCGCCGTCCTGACAAACTTCAACAACGCCTTACCAACCCCCATACTCCTAAAGTCAGGAGCCACCGCAACGTCCGCACCCAAACCAGCACCAACTTCACGAGCACTATCGATCTTGAGCCTCCTCCGCAACCAGTGATTGCACCCAATTATTCTGCCATCTTTTTCCGCAACCACCACCAAAGACGGATCGAACCCAGGATTAAGCGGATACTTCCAACTCCAATAATCCCCACCCATGAACCTACTGAAGATAGTCTTCATAAGTTCCTGAACTTGCTCTTCGTCGCCATTACGAAAGGGACGGCAAGAATACGGTTCACTCATTCTCCTGCATCCTCAACCAAAATCGCTCAAGGGCCAATACCAAACGTTCTGAAGACGCACCTTGCGAAGAAAACCCGTCGCTTCCGAAATCTTCCAGAAGGGCTTAACCCGCATCCTTCTTCTAATCAACTCTCGACGCATGCCAGCAGTTCCGAACAGAATTGACAAGAAAGAAGCGAATTCAACTCTGACCGTGACATCCGCAGACTTTGACAAACCCTCAGCAACCGACACAGCGCCATCATGAACTTTCACTGAAACAATTCTTTCAACGCCAAACGGAACGTGGTCAAACACGAAATTAACCTCTTCACTGTCAAGTTTTCTATCCACAACCAATTTTGAAAGCAAATTGACGACGCTCATCGTACTCACAAACATTCTCTCAGCCGGAACTCTCGAAAACCCTTCTCGAACAAGAACCCTGCACAGAACCTCATCATCGGGAACGTTTATGTTCATAGAAGAGATTCCCAAACCGTCAACGTATCTCGCGATTTCCTTCAAAAGCACCGAGGAAACAACCTCTTCATCACAACCCGCACAAAACTCCCAAATCTCCCCAGTCGTTCCAACAACAGCATACCCACAAACATTCTGAGCCCCCTCCTCAGACACAAAGAAAACCCCCTCCCTACTCACATCAGGCCTATGCAGACAGGACCACAACCAATACTCACCAGTTCTTGGAACAAACCCACCGTAGGCAAGATATCTTTGGTTGAAGAGCCTTGCAGCCTCCTCTTCATCACCGTCTCTATACGGCCTCACGTAATATTGACCCATCCGAGAACCCTACGTCACAGTCATATTCAGCTTCAAATCCACAAACCTGTCATGATAAACGAAGCTGCTCGACGAACTATTGTACAACCATAATTCAAAAACTAAATCACCATAAAACCTGCTCATCGTGCTATTCCAAACCGTGCTTTCCCCAGCTAAACTCAACAGGTTACCATTAAACGTCAAACTCTCAAACCTAACTGCACTCGCATTCGCATCATAGACGTAGTTGAAACCAAACGAAACCGGCAACTCCCAACTGCCCTGATCCGCTACAAACGCGCTCACATTATACAACGATGGCAAGTCACTCGGAACCCTATCCTCAACCGGCCCAAGACTGCTCGGCATCGACTGACTCTCATTCCGAAACTTAACCTCAACCTGATAATACGCACAATAACCCAACTGGTCCCCAAGACCCAAATAGATATCATAGCTCTGGCCACTACTCAAGTTGAACGGATAATCCTCAGCCGTATGATTCGAACCCAAAAGCCACATCTCACTGAAAAAATCCGTCCGAGGATAAACAAGAGCCTTGCTCAGGGCCGGCGAAGCCACCAGCAGAGCCAGGATAACGACGACAATAAGAAAGGTGACCCCGTATTTTCCTATGCTCATCATGTGACCCCCGGATACTTCTTGCTCAGGAATCGCCAAACGAAAAAGCCTAAAACTAAAACAGCCACCGCGCCCACCGAAGAACCCACAACGTCAACCCAAAAATCCACGAAACCACTGTGCAGAGCCGCACTCCTCAACGACTCAGACTGAGCATCAAACCCCACCAGCGCCTGCTGACTCTGCAATGCGAGGGCTGATGACGAATTGAAATCTCCATCGGCAAGAGCCAACTGAGCCCTAGACAACAGGTCACCAGCAGTGTTCAAAACCTGCAGCAGGGCAGACACGTTCGCCCCTGCACTGCTCGCGTTTGCAACCTCCCCGTAACAGGTAACAATCCTCTGCGAAGCCTCACTAACAGCCGATTGCGCATCCGTCTCACTCGCAGCTCTACACTGAACACACAAACAGGACAACAAGAGAACAAAGAGAACTAAAAGAACAAAGAGTTTCTTCAACCGTCCCCAACCTCCAGCGTACGCTTCAATTGTTTTCAAAAACCTCGCTTTGTGAACGCATTATTGCCCTGATGCAGACTGAACTGCTGATGGATCCTTACGTCTCTGCCTTCTCGTGTAGCCCTCTTCAAGCATCGCTCTTTCCTTGGCCATGGTCTCCAGCTGATCCTCCACTTGCCTACTGCGCAACAGATACTTCTCATACTTCTCCAGAAATTCATGACCCTTCGGCGTGGCAAAATAGCAACTGCCGTTTTCCGGACAGACCACCAATTCAGTCTCCTGCGCGTAATCCAAGTACTTCTTCAACATGCTAAAGCTCAGATTAGCCTGGTACATGATTCTGGTCTTTCTGGCACCACCCCTGACTATCCTAAGAATTTCCGCCAAAATCTCCAAAGAAGTTCTATGCTGACCCAAAAATCTCACCCCATCGAGCGCCAAAGCTCTCAAATCCCTCCCTGACGGAAGCGGATTGGAAAGCTCGCGCGCTATTAACAGCAGTTAAACCATGTCACAATGAACATCTATTAGCCGAAAACAATCATTTTAATACCTACGGAAGCTAAGTCTAGGCTGAAACTCTATACTCTTCTTCTATAACTAGATTCTAGGCTATCTTTCTATAACATTCACGCCCAATTTCTGTGGAAACCAAACGGCATTTCTGATCTAACGCTGCTGAATTTCTAAAAAAACTCCAACCATCCTAGGGAATGAGTCTTCACAAATCGTTTATTGCTAAAACACGAAAGTAGAGAAGCGCACGCTTTCAAGAGGCTACGAGTTTGCTAGAGATCGATCGCATCCTGGAACTACTCGCAACAGACCGAGACTGGCACAGCATAAGCGAGCTTGCTGAAAAGACAGACCTTCGAATGAAAGATGCTGAAGAGATCACAGAGTTCCTCGCAGCACACAAGTTCATATCACTGAATGATCAGGGCAAGAGGGCGAAAATCGAGAGGACCGTAAGCCTTTTTCTGACGCGAATCCAAACCGAGGAGAAACTTTCAGCGAGATAGGATACCCTCACGCATCCGACGCTTCAAATCACCATAGGCCTTCAGAAAAGACAAGCCGTCCTTCGTAATCTGATAGAACTCAACTTTTCTATTCGTCCCATTCGAAGAGTCAATCGAGCGCACATCCAGAAACCCTTTTTCACTCAAGAGCTTGACGTACACCTTGAGCTGCCTCGAACTGAGATTACACCTGTACATAATCCGCGTCCTCCTCAACCCTTCAGACGACAAGCTCGCCTCATTCAAAATGTTAGCCATAATATCAACACGGCTTCTCATCGGCGCCCTTTCCACATAGAAAAGAGCCCCCCTCAAATTCTCCATTCCTTCTCACCTGCAAAAGAGGAACAATACAGCATACTGCCAGATATTTTAACTTTTCCACACAAACAAACCACCGATAAACGCACTCCCACAAAAAATTAATCAGTCTTGAATCAAAAACTACACATCCAACCGCCCGCTCCACGGGCACACGCCAATCGAACCCTGCACACCTTTCGAATATCTCCAATAGAAACGCATAAAATGATACAAGAACACGCGCTTACAGATCGCCCTAAACGGCCAAAATAAGCGCGTGCATTTCCGCTTCCAGAGTTTCAGGATGACGGCGTTATGTACTTGTTATCGATGGTGACGGTGTCAGCGTACAAGCAATTCTTGTAGCCCGCAGCATTGTATGTTATTCCAACGCGAACCTGTGCTACGCTGTTGGATCCGCTCGTGTTTACGCTTAAAGAAGCTAATTGAGTCCCGTTTATGTATATCACCAGTGCTTTGCCTGATGCAGTCTTGTTGAAGTAAGCCTCCACGGCGTACCAGACATGAGCAGCTGGACCAGATGTTGCGTAGACCCTCGTTGAAAGACCATACTGGGTCGTCCACTTCACGGAGGTGCTGTCCTTGCTTACTCCAAACGACGCTATGGCAGAACCGCCGGAGTCACGGAACTGGATTAGCCACAGGCTGTCCCAGTTGGGAAGAGACACGCTGCTGTTGAAGTACACATAAGCCAGCGTGTAGAGTTGGGACTGGTTGGAAAGGTTCTTGTAGCAGTAGGCTCTCGCAACTGTTGACCCGCCGTGGGTCGTGAACAGGGCGCTGTAGGACCCGCTCTGGTGAACGGTGCTAACGACGGTGGCAGTCTCGCCTGTGGTGACGTAAGTTCCGGTCCATGCCTTAAAGTTCCCAGATTCAAAGCCGTCAGCAAAAATCACGCTCGACGAAGCAACAGCAACACCAGCTATCACAAGGTTAAAGCCGACACTGGATATTTTCGGCAGGGAAGAAGACACAGAAAGCACCAATGTTACTTTGAGAACACTGTTAGGATTCATAACCTGCCCCGAGTAGTCCCACTTGAGTTGAATATAGTTTGACGCACTTGAAGGGCTCCAATTCTCCGTCGACATGTTGAGAGATATGAGCTGTTGGGCTTCGTTACGGACATAAACAATCGTATTCTTCGTCGAGCCTGGACTGAGGATCCCCCAGTTTATAGAAGCCACAGGCTGAGAGCAGTTCATTCCCCAATAGACTCCCACTCCGATAGTTACCACGCCCGAGACCCTTGGAACGCTATATCCTTCAAACCAATACATGAAAGCCAAAATGATGAGCACTGCTAAGGCTAATGCTAGAATCCTCTCTCCCAGATCCTGCCGCATATCCTTTAGCGCGCGCTCTTTTTTCTTAAGGGTTCTTGTGAAGCACCCTTTAGCATTTAGTCAACAATCCTTTACCAAACGCGCGTGTGGATGAATCCTCTAGTTCTTTCATACAGAGTATAGGCACCACTTTTCCATGATGTTCTTCTAGACTATGTTTTGGGCTTTTCCATAGCTGTTTGTAAAGCAGCGATGAATTACAACATTGTACTCTGCGAAAGATACGGAGAAAGGAACCAAATGCAACAGTGGCGGCCATCGGTTTCAATAGTCATTCCGGCCTACAACGAAGGCAAAACCATCGGAGATATCATCTCAAGAATTACCGCCGTCATGGAAAAGCTCAAGGTGCGACATGAAATATTGGTCGTCGACGACGGATCAACAGACAACACAAAAAAAGTAGCCTTAGCCTCCAACGCCATAGTGATAGGAGACGGAAGCAACCACGGAAAAGGCCACGCAATGAGAAAAGCCTTCCGCCAGGCACGCGGAGAAATAATCGTAACCATAGACGCTGACGGAGAACACAAACCCGAAGAAATTCCCAAACTCATCTATCCACTGTACAACGGAACCGACATCGTATCCGGATCAAGATTCCTCGGCGACGGAGAAAACTTTACAACAAAACTTAACCAAATAGGCAACAAACTCCTAAACCTCTCCATCACGATGATGACAGGAAAGTACATCACCGACAGTCAAACAGGCTTCAGAGCCTTCAAAAAAACCTTTCTCAACCACATCACCCTCAAGTCAGACGGCTTCGAAATCGAAACCGAAATCACGGTTAAAGGACTCAGAAACGGCTTCAAACTCGAAGAAATCCCAATACTCTGCTTAAGGAGAGAAGAAGGCAAATCCAGGTTACGCATACTGTTTGACGGCTTCAAAATGTTCACGATCATTTTCAGATACGGCATCGCACCCGTTACACACGACACTTACAACCCACAAACACACGAAGAATCATGACTAACGCACGATTTTCCAGCGAACAGAACAAACCATTCGCATAGAACAATATTCTAGATTCACGATATGCTACTGTTTAAATACAATGGTTTCGCTCTAACTTTCCCATAGGATGGACAGAGGAGAGCGGGTCGGTCGTGACAACCTACTATTGTTTCGTTTCCACATTTGTTGGGGAGAGATGAGTTTTGGCGGACGCGAAGAGTTCCACCTCCAGTTCGGACAGTCTCACAGAGGAGATATGTGGCCAGTGGCGGCGCATGTGGAGGGAACGAATTGATGATCGATTTAGAGCAGAAGGCATAGCTGGGCAGAATTATGAAAAGTTGTTCATTGAGCGTGGCACGGTTGTTTTGGCCACTCGAAGTTTCAAATTCTTAACGCTGAAGGAAATCTTGGAGCAGCATAGAATCCTGAATGTGGACCGCTTCGTTCAAGCGAATCCACACACAGGCGGATGGAGAAGGTTCGCTAGGGCGAACGCCTACAAGCGACTGAACAGCCTGCCCAAGCCTGAAGTGGATAATTCGAGGCAGCTGAAGAAGGGAGGCAGAGGCTGGCTACACTTTTGACACTCTCCACGGACGCGCCGAATAAATCACGTATCAATCTTTATTTTGTAAGATGACTAACAACTTCCACTCCATATTTCGAGCCGCGCTACGAATATGAAATTGGGCGGCGTACTAAATGTTAATTTAGTTGATAGACAGGCCATTTTGATATCGCCCAAACTTCCACACCGAGAGGTTAAACTCGATTAATGAGCTCATGGAAGAATCTCCCGAATTTATCCAGGCAGAGTGTCAAGTCACCTCGCCCAGAAAAATTTCAAGGACACCAGTAGCCCACGAGGGAAGCCCCACTGGAAACATGTGAACTGAGTCCTTGCTTGCGAAGTCCGTGCGCTGTACCCTAAACAACCACTAATTTAATATTCAAAGAGAAGAATTCGAGCCTAGAAGATCGAATACTGATTTGAGGAAGCGCGAACACTATGGGAAAAAAATCGTTTGATATCGATAAAGCAATAACGGAATTGGTCATGACCGACGATCCGACGAAGAAGAAACAGTTGGCCGAGGCCATTCTTGACGTTGCCCACAGCCGGGGAATCTACTCGGCGAGCATCTTTGATTTCTACATGGCCCGCGGCAGGGGCGAATTCAAAGGTTTCACGGTTCCCGCGATAAACCTTCGAAGCATGACCTACGACCTGGCTCGTGCCATATTCAGAGTGGCCGAGAAGAACAACTCAGGCGCGTTCATCTTCGAAATTGCCAGGTCAGAGATAGGCTACACAGGTCAACAACCGATAGAATACTCGAGCGCCGTCCTGGCTGCGGCCATAAGAGAGAATTATTCAGGCCCTTTGTTCATCCAGGGCGATCACTTCCAAGCCAACGCCGCCAAATTCAAAGAAAACCCTAACAAAGAAATGGAAAGCCTACAGGCGCTCATTGCAGACGCAATCGGCTCAAGCTTCTACAACATCGACATCGACTCCTCCACACTCGTCGACCTCTCCAAACCCGACCTGAAAACACAACAGCAACTGAACTACGAAGTCTGCGCAAGACTCACACAGTACATCCGCCACATCCAACCCAAAGGCATCACCGTTTCAGTCGGCGGAGAAATAGGTGAAATCGGACACCAAAACTCAACGCCCGAAGACCTGAACGCGTTCATGTCCGGCCTCGAAAACAAGCTGCCCAAACCATCGGCCGGAATAAGCAAAATCTCAGTCCAGACCGGAACCACTCACGGAGGCGTCGTCCTTCCAGACGGCTCAGTAGCACAGGTAAACCTCGACTTCAACACCCTAAAAACCCTCTCAGACCTCGCCCGCCAAAAATACAGACTGGCCGGAGCCGTGCAACACGGCGCATCAACACTGCCTCCTCAAGCATTCCACAAATTCGTCGAATGCGAAACCGCAGAAGTGCACCTGGCAACAGAGTTTCAGAACATGATTTACGAATCAAAACACCTACCCGCAGACCTGAAAAAGAGAATCTACGAATGGCTAAAAATCAACGCCGTAAACGAAGCCAAACAGGGCGAAACAGAAGAACAATTCCTATATAAAACCAGAAAAAAAGCGCTAGGCCCATTCAAGAAAGACATAATGAACCTACCGCAAAAAACCCGCGACGCCATAGCAGCAGAAGTCGAAAACAAATTCGAATTCCTCTTCAAACAACTCAACGCCGTCAACAAAAAAGACCTCGTCAACAAGTACACACACGCTGCCAACTAGACATGGCCAGACCCGTAGCAGCTTCTACTTTGAAGAACTAGTAGTCTACAAAACACCCGCTTTCTTTTACATATCACCGGCACCGCTTGTTAAACGCACCATATACTGAACGGATAGTGTTGTGCCTGCGCCATTCTGAACTCTATCAAGGGCAAGAAAGGTTTAAGGTCATAAGAAACGTGTTGGTTTAGTCTAACAGTGAGGAATTTGAACTCGGATCTGATGGGAGACTCTGCTGCAATTCTCACTTCGTGTCTCTGGACTGCCAGTTGCTTATTTTTCACGTCGGCCGGCAAAAGGTTCGGCTCTTTCAGCGTCAACGTGTACCGGACGATGATGGCCATCGGGCTTCTATTCGTTGCGCAAGTCGTCTTACTGGGCACCTTGTTGCCTCTCGCAAGCGGCGGGCAATGGTTCTGGATCGGTCTGAGCGGAATAGTCGGGCTCGGCATCGGCGATTCCGGCTTGTTTGCGGCGTACGTCACAATCGGCCCGCGACGCACCGTCCTGATTCAAGCTTCGGCCCCAATATTCACGCTGTTTGGCGCCTATTTCATGCTGGGAGAGACCATCTCGCCGTTGGCCTCCCTCGGAATAGCGCTCACGTTGCTGGGCATCATCGTGGTGATAGCGGAGGAGGAAGAAGAATCAGAAATGAAGTCCGTTGCCAAGAATCGAAAGGCCTGGGGAGTGCTGTTCGGTCTGATTTCGGCAACGGGCCAAGGAATTGGAGCGGTTCTTTCAAAAAAGGGAATGTACTTCAACACGACCGTGGCGGTAAACCCAGTTTCCACTGCTTTGATACGGATGCTGTTCGCCGGCGCTTTCATATGGGTGGTCGCTATCTTCGCAAGAAAACTACCGGCGGTACGGCAAGCCGCAAAAGACAAGGAAGGAATCAAATATACCGCGGCCGGTGCAGTGGTCGGGCCGTTCCTGGGCATGACGCTCTCCATGGTCGCCCTCGCTGACACCCAAAACGCAGGAATCGCTCAAACACTAATGTCCCTCATGCCTATCTTCATCATTCCCGTTATATGGATAGTCTACAGAGAAAAAACTAACTGGCGCGGCATAATAGGCGCCGTTGTAGCTGTTATCGGAGTTGCAATTCTATTCATAGTCTGAAACAGTATACCTGGCGCTTTCTTTGGCCCGTGCGTGTTATTTAGTTCTAGTATTTAGTTATAGAACAAATTTGTGTTTGTTCTATGCGTTGCCATTTGCCGATATCGCTTTGTTTGCCAAGCTAAAACTTTATAACTGATTTGGGCTTTTGCAGTTGGCGAAATGACCATTCAGATTTCGGAATTAGCCGACAGGCACTTCAAAGCCTTTGCCGACTTGCTGAACAAAGAATACCGGGATTCATTCGAGTTCATCCCGTTCGACGAGGAGAGAATCAGATATCAAATTCGAAGACGAAACATGAGCGTTCTTGTGGCAGAAGAAAAGGGCGACGCGGCAGGACTCATCGGGACTCATCTTGAGGAGCACGATGAAGTGGACATCTCTTGGCTCGCCGCTCGAGAAGGATCCGATCAACGAAGCATTGAAGACCTGCTCGTAGACACAGTTGAGAAAAAAGCCAGGGGCGAATCCGTGTCAGCGGGGGTTGAGGAGGGAAGCCCGAGAATAAATGATTGGATTGAAAGAGGCTATTCATTGAATCCTGGCTGGCTAAGGATGTCCGCCAAACTCGACCATCTGAAAGAAATACCGAGAGTGGCCGAAGACACCAAGCTTCGAAGTTTGAAGCTTTCAGAAGAAGAAAAATTGGTCGAAGTGATGAACACCGGCTTCGGCTGGAGAAGACTCGAACTCGGAGCTCTTGAAAATTGGAGAACTGAGGATCCACCGTTCACCGAAGATTGGGTTCAAGTCGCAGAGATCGGGGGAAGGATCGTGTCCGCCGTCGTGGCGAGACCCGACACAGAATCCAACAAGTATCTCCATCTCAGACGCGGCGCTCTCGGCCCTGCGGCAACGCTCCCAGAGTTTCGGAGCAGGCATCTAGCCAGAGCACTCACGGCGCAGGGCATGAACCTCCTGTTCGAAAAAGGAATGGACTCGGTCAGGCTTGGAACATCAGAACTGAACATTCCCTCACAAACTCTGCTTCGCAGTCTGGGCTTTCACGTAGACAATGTGAGAAAAATCCTGCGCAAAAATCTGAAAAAGCCCAACCAAGTCGGCAGACGACATAAATAACAGCAAGCGGCGATAAGCTTATGGACATCAAGCTCAAGGAAGGTTTCATCGGTCTCTGGAAAAAATATTTTAACGATGCAGAACTCCCAATCGTCTTCTATTACACGGACGAGGAAGGGCATGCAGAACTCGCGAAACCTGGCTCAGTTCCAAGATGCGTCATCGAAGCGCTATCGCTAGTGAGAAAAGGAAGAGCCCTCTGCTTCAACGTCGAATCTGTTGGCTGCTTCGGCGGGAAGAGATACCTAGGATTTCGCGAAAAAGTCAGACCTGACTTCGAGTATTTCCTCTCCTGTGGAATTCCCGGAAAAATCGAAGGCGAACGTTACAAGAAAACGCCTCAGCTCGTTACGCAATCGATTAAGCTCGCGCCCTCCTTCAGGGCTCCAGCCAAGTTCATCGTGTTCAAAAGGTGGGATCTGCTAGAAGCGTCCGACGAACCAGACGTGGTCATCTTCTTCGCCCCGCCCGACGTCCTCTCAGGCCTTTTCACCTTAGCAAGCTACGACGAGGCTGAACCGGATCCTATCTTTACCCCATTCGGGTCGGGCTGTTCCTCAATTGTACAGTACCCATACCTCGAGAAAAACTCCAACCGCCCAAGAGCCGTAATCGGCATGTTCGACGTTTCAGCCCGCCCCTTCGTTCCCGCAGAGACTCTCACATTTTCAGTGCCCATGACAAAGTTTGTGAAGATGGTCGACAACATGAACGAAAGCTTCCTCATCACAAATTCATGGAGAGCCGTTCAAAAAAGGATACACTGATTTTCAGCTTGGAAGCCGCCCTGCTAGGACTGACCAAGAAAAGCGATGGGATGAATGGGTCTCACCAATCTGACTTGTTCCTCGACCTTAAGACTTGAGGCAACTTCGCCATACGATTTTGACTTATCCGTCCACAAACCCGCTGGATGGCCAATGTCGACACCCTTTGAAGTGTTCGAAAACGGCACTCTGTGGACTGTCATGAGAGCATTTTCTGGTGAACTTTTCGGACTCAAGCTGAAATCCATGGGAACGATTGAGACACCAAGAATATCCTGTCAAATATATTCTCGCCAAAAGCTCGGGACGAGCGAGAAAAAAGCGATGCTGGAAACCTTGACGTGGATACTGAATCTCAGAGAAGACATCAGAGCTTTCTACTCGCTTGCTAGACGAGACCCACTCGTCAAGACTTTGACAAAAGACTTGCACGGAATGAGAAATACAAGGCAGCCCGACCTTTTCTCACGCCTCATATTAGCAGTTACCCTGCAGATGGCTCCGATAACGAGAAGCGATCAGATGATGAATTCGCTGATAAAGGAGTATGGCGACTCAGTCAGCTTCGACGGAAAACATATCACGTACTGGCCCTCTGCCGAGAAGATAGCGGATGTTGCCGTTGGAGAACTTGAAAAGAAGTGTAAGCTTGGTTACAGGGCGAAATTTCTCAAGGATATAGCGGAAACACTGCGAGTAGGGTTTCCCTCGTTTCAAGAGCTTGAAGAAATGTCGCCTCAAGAGGCCAAAGCTAAGCTCATGCAACTGCACGGGATAGGAGAGTACTCGGCAGACATCGTGTTGCCCCATTCTGGGTTCGCCCTGGACGTCTGGAGCGCAAAAATCTTCAACACGCTTCTTCTAGGAGAAAAGGCAGAATCTCCACGCGACCTGATTCCGAAGCTCAAGAAGATAGCGGAGGAACGATGGGGAAAATGGAGAGGCTACGTGTTCATCTACGTGCTCAACGATCTGGACAATCTGTCCCGAAAGTTCAACCTAAGCCTGACCGAAACATGAAAAGACGCTCAGCCAGCATGCGATTTGTCTTTTCTCGCCGACGATAAATTACTTAACGGCAGCTAAACCATACTTATTGACGTGTCAATGAGACATTTGGAATCAGGGAGAGATCTTTCAATGAAAAATAATCCAGTCATTCAAACAATGCTTGATCACAAATCGATTAGAAAATACACTGAGCAGACTCCCACGGACAAGACGGTTGAGACTATCGTGAGAGCAGGTCAGCAAGCTCCCTTCGCATCGCAGTTCTACAGTGTCCTGCTTTCGAGAAACAGAAAGCGAAACCCCTTCAAGGCCCCGCTGTTGTTCACGATTTGCGTTGACTCTCACAAGTTTGAGCAGATAATGGCAAGAAGAGGTTGGGAGCTCGTCACGAACGACCTGACCCTGCTGTTTTTCGGAATTCAAGACGCCGCCTACATGGCCGAGAACATGGTCACCGCTGCACGAAGCCTAGGCCTTGGAAGCTGCTTCCTCGGCTCCGCAATGTTCCGAGCGGACAAAATCGCAGAAGAATATCAATTGCCCGAAAGAGTTTTTCCACTCGTACAGTTGACCATCGGCTACCCCGCAGAAGACCCGCCTGCCCGACCCAGATACCCAATGGAATTCACACTCTTCGAAGACAAATACCCAGAGCTGAACACAAAGATGGTCACGAAAGCGATGAAACAAATGGACGACGGCTACCTGGCCCAGGACTATTACTGCAAAGCAAAAGCAAAGATACCCTTGGAAGGCAAGAGAAAAGAAGCTTTCACCTATGACAACTACAGCTGGACAGAACACATATGCCGAAAATGGGGACAATGGTACCCCAACCCGAAAGAACTGCTGAACCAGCTTGAAAAACGCGGGTTCAACATCACAAACAAAAAAACCAAACAGAAACGCCGACCAACGTCCTCACTGGCAGACCAGAATTCTTAAGAAGCCTAAAACTCAAGTAACCTGAGGTTGGTCTCCATGGATGTCGACGAGGCTATAAAGGGAAGGCGGAGCGTGCGCAAGTATACTGAAAAACCTGTTCCCATGCAGGCTATCCGCGAAGTACTGGAAGCAGGAACATGGGCACCATCAGCCAAGAACGGTCAACAATGGCGATTCACAGTGCTCACCGGCTCATCCAAGAAAGAGTTGACCACACTCTTCCGTAACGAACTCGAAAAATTATCGACAAGGATAGGCATCGCTAGGATGGGATCATCATTCAACTCCTGCCGCATAATGGAAGAGGCACCAGTCCTTGTCTTTGTCTGGGATTCTAACGAGGTGACGCAGATGAGCGAGTCTTCGTTGCAGAGCGTAGCAGCAGCCACAGAAAACATGCTGCTAAAAGCCTACGACAAGGGCTTGGGCTCACTATGGATATGCGACATCTACTACGCATCGCAAGCACTCACCAAACATCTCCACAAAACGTGGAAACTAGTGGCCGCAATAACCCTCGGCTGGCCTGCAGAGACTCCGCAGCCGAAATCCAGAAAGTCCCTTGATGAAGTCTCCGAGTTTCTCAGCTGACACACCTTGTAACCCGTGCGCGTCTTGGCAAGACCCGTGAACAAAAGCGCGCATGCTGCCGTTTTATGGACAGCTTGAGCCGCGTTTTTTTGTTAGCTACTATGGCTGCAAGCGTTGTCAGCGTGATGCCCGTCAGAATTACAGATGGAAACTCGGGTGTCACTGTGTACCCGTATTGAAAGCCCATTGTCTGTGAAGTTGTCACATTGTTGAACTCGTTCTGGGCTACGATAACGTAGGTCACGTTTGTTCCGAGCGGGTAGGGTGGGATAACGCCATTCCAAGTGATTCCCTCAACGTTCGTCATGTTGACCTCGTTCCAAGTTCTGTTGTCGATCGTGTAGTTCAGGATAACACTCTTCAATCCACTGGTGTTGGCAGTGACATTTGTCCAGACCTGAACTTCGTTTTCAGGATAGACACTACTTTCAAGGGGCGTCTGCCAAACGGCGAGTATCGAGGGAGGAGTCGTAAGACTGGAATAGACAGAAGCGATATTCTCCACCGCCGCAGAGTAATTCCAATCGTAGAAGAGCTGAAGCGAATCATTCAGTTCACCTTCCAAGTCTGAAGCCATCGTTTCGTCCTGAGACAGAAGTTCAACGGTCTGGTCATAATACGATATGAAGCTCATCCTCGCGCGTGAATCCCTGCAGAACGCACAGAAACTGGGCGCGAATACTGCAAAGCCAATGTTGCTCATTGGGTCGATGATTCCTATTTGATCTTGCGTAGGGCCAGTCGAGTATTCATGCGTTAAACTTAGCCAGTGGCCGATCTCATGCAACAGTAACTCCTCTAGAGTCAAGGGGCCGAGCTCTCCCATGGTTGTGAAATAGCTGCCGTCAAAGCCGGTGAGTATCAGGTTGTCCGGAAACAAGGATGTTCCTGCGCCTAATCCGTCCCCAACGATTTCTGTGTCATTATCCAGTTGCAGCAACACCACAGGAATAACGGACTTATCATTCAGATCCGTGACGCCGAAATAGTCGTTGAGACGGCTATTGAAGTAGGTGGTCAAAGGGTAGCTTTCTGCAAATTGGACATCACCACCTGGTAACCAGGTCAAGCCCCTCTTTGCCTCGAAATTGATGCTGCTTCCGTTCGGAAAGATGTTTGAGTAGTTTGAAGGTGTCGGGAAGTCAACTGTTAGACTTTCGACAAGGTTGTTCAGGTCTTCCTCTGCAGGCCTCGTTTGCAGCGTCACCGTCCAGTTCGTCCATGGCATTAGACTCTCGAACTCTTCTCGTATGGTTTCAAGTGGAAGCTGTTCTCCTGTTCCGTTAATCCACAGTATCTTCACCTGATAGTTGCTGTACGTCTGGGAGTCCGCAGCCGCAAATGAGGGATCCAGAGATCCCATTGACGTGGGAAACACGAGCGCTAGACTGTTGCTTATGAACTCAGCGACTTTGTCCGTCACATTTGTTCCGGTAGGGTTTTGATTCATCAACGTGCTCATGTCATAGTAGATTGATCTGTGTATTCCCCCGAAGTTTGGTGGAAAAGTTGAGCCAGTGTAATTTCCTGAGGGAGTTATCGTTGTCAAGTTCAGCAGGAGGTCAGGGCTTTCTGGAACGTAGAACCATGAGTGATCAGGCGCGTTGGACATCGACATAAACGTCAGCTCGTATCCATGCGTTGGAATTGCAAATTCCGAAACATTGAACATCAGCTCATCTAGAAGTGAAGTGTTAAAATACAGGATTCCTTGGGAGCTGAACGCATTGGCCACCAATGAGTCTGTGATGTTCTGAGGAAACGGATAGAAATCGCATGTGTAATTAAGGTTCCAGATGACGCTCATAGTGCCTGTAAACTGGCTGAAGTTCTGTGCAACCTGATCAAACAATGCTGTTTGATCTATTTGTCCTGAGGGGATACCGAGAAAAATCAGTCGCATATCCGCGGTCTGATTCAGATTGATTTCAGGCAGTTCAATCGCGAAGACCTTCGAATCCGTCAACGATTTTCCAGCATTCACACAGCTCGCAGAAAAAATAATCAGACTTAGAAAAACGCTCAAAGAAACGAGAGTTTTCTTCTCCTTCATCCCAGACGAACCAATCAAACCATGTTTAGCGTACAATAAAAAGACAGAAATTGTAGGGTGTTTGGGCTTGTGTGCTCGGGCCGTTGGAGTGTTTATTTAGTTTCTTTCTTTGTCGTTTCTTTGGCTATTTCCTTGAAGCCGAACATGCCTATCGGTGGCCATCCTGCTTCTGGCATGGACGAGGGGACGAGCATTATCGTGTTTGTGCTGGATTGTTGTCCGATCTCGTATAGTATGTTCATCCATCGGAGCCTGAGGGCTTCGTGGCTTTTTTCGTAGAGGTTTGCGGCTTCAATCATCTTTTGTGCGGCTTCGAATTCTGCCGTGGCCAGCGTGACTCTTGCTCTTCTCTCTCTTTCGGCTTGGGCCTGTCTTGACATGGCGTCTTGTAGCACCTGTGGAATTCCGACGTCCCGGATTTCTACGGCAGTTACTTTTATGCCCCAGGCTTCCGTTTTTGAGTCGATTATGCCCCTTGCGATTGACCCAACTTTTTCTCTTTCGGTGAGCACTTCGTCGAAGGTTGCCTGTCCGATAACTTCTCTCAGGGTGGTTTGTGCCGCAAAATCGGTGGCGTCTCGGAAGTTCTCTGCGCCCAATACGACTTTCTGCAGGTCTACGGGTTGAAAGTACATTACGGCGTCGACTACTACGGGCACGTTGTCCTTGGTGAGAGTCTGCTCCGTCTTGAATGAGACTACCTGCAGCCTGGTTGATATTACAAAAGGCACGCGGCTGATGATTGGCGGAATGTAAATTACTCCTGGCCCCTTGAGTCCTTTGTATCGGCCCAGGGTGAGCAGTGGAGCTCTCTCCCATTCTCTGAGAATTCTAATGCCGCTCAGAAGAATGATTAGAACGATCAGAATCACAAAAATCTCTATGCCTAGAACGACGGGATCCGTCCAGAATCACCCTAACTTTGAGAGAAAGCTCTTCACTTATTAATTTTGCCATGATAGAAAAAAGTGCTGGTTCACGCTATTTCTTGGTCTGCGTCGAAGGCTCTTGGTCGCATTTTTCGACCTTCAGCACGAGATCTTCAAGAGACTTCACTCTTACCAATTCGCCTTTCTGTATGTCGCCTTGAATTGACTTGGCCCTCCAAACGATTCCTCCGACCCTTACTTCCCCGTCTGGCTTCAGATCGGTCACGGCCATGCCGGTCTTACCGAGTATTGCTTCCGGCCCGGTTAGTTTGCCGCGGTGCATTATCGGCCCTATTATCCATCTAAAATAGAGTCCAGCAACTACTCCGGCCATTACGACTAGGAAAAGCTCCAGTTCTGTTACGTCAGTGATGGGCGAGGGCGAATAATTTAATCCTTGTGCCAAGTAAAATATGCCGAACGCTCCGAGGGCCACTCCTGCCATCATGGCAAAACCGTGTCCCAACTTCAGCTCCAGCACGATCAGGACCGCCGCGATCGCCAGGATCAGATAACCGAGAAAAGAGGCGCCGATCACCTCCGCACCAATCAGCCCCATCGCTATGCCCAAGACTCCGGCTATAGAGAGAATAATCGTGGGATGGTAGAAGTCCAGCACGATTGCCACTATTCCCAGCAGAATAAGGATTCCGTCGAGCGTTGGGTCGCTCAGCGCGCTTACGAACTCATCGTACAAAGACTCGCTGAGCGTGATCTGCTGTCTGCCAGAAAGGCCTATCCGCGTGATAACGTCGCTCAATGAGTTTGCAAGCCCGTCGACCAGATGATCGGAGACGGCTTGGTTTGCTGTGAAGGCCTCATCTGCCTGAACCATGTTAAAAGCGTCTGTGCTGTTTCGTCCCCATTTCTCAGCAAGAGCGAGCATAGTATTCAGCATTGCCGCTTGAGTGTGGTTTTGTTCCAAGTCTGTGCCGCCGACAACGATGGGTGTGCTTGGGCCTATCTCGGAACCCGGCGCCATGTAAATCCCGTTCGTTGCCATCGCAATATAACTTCCAGCCGAGGCTGCCAAACCATTAGGCTCGACAAAAGTGTAAGTCGGAATTACTGTTTGGTTTATCGAAGTCACTATCGACAGCATGTCGCTTAGCAAGCCGCCAGGAGTGTTCATCTCTATAACTATCGCGGACGCCCCCTGTCCCATCGCATAGTTGACAGCTCTGCTAAAGAAGCCAGAAGAACCGGGGTCAACCGGCACGTCAAAATTGACTATCACAACCGGACCTGAATTTCCCTGCGCAACTCCCCTCATAACAAGTCCCAGACAACCCGCCAACGCCACGAGGAAAACGGAGCAGAACAACAAACAAACGCACGTATACGACTTTAAACTCATGGCTCCTCTTCTCCTAAAACTATCCCCACTCTCAGTCCAAAGCACCCCTCATCGAGGGCGTTTTCCCAAAAAAGAGACTGCGTGAAGGCCGACCGAACATGCTAGATCGCCTGTTTTCTTGTTGCCAAAAGCAGAGTGGAAAATATAAAGCTTAAGGTATCCCAAGATAGGCGCGCGCAACGTGACCGTTTACGCTGACACATTACACGGCTACATTACGTCTGATGTAAAGGAAAAAAGGGGAGGAGCCTGCCGTTCACTCGTTGAAATCTCAACAGGAACTCAATCTAAACTCTCACAGAGGGGCCGAGTTTGACACGCGTGCCATTTCCAACCCTTTTCGGAAGACTGCACGATTCATGGAAATTTACGCCTACACATTACAATGCAACATTACAATAGACGTAAAGAAAAAAAGGGGAGGGGGCGGTACCTCGCGAACTGCAGAACACATCTCATTGTCGCTTCGCATGGTCATGAACATGCATGGGCTTTTCGCTGTGTCGTTGTCGAAAAGCATAAACAATGCTTTATCACAATCGTATTACAAATTTGAAGGTGCATAACATGAGCTGGCGGAACGTTGTTGAAATCTCAAAAAACGTTTACTGGGTAGGCTCCCGAGACTGGAATCGCAGGCTTTTTGACGCGCTAATCCCTCTTCCAAGGGGGACAACCTACAACGCTTACCTCGTGATAGGCGAAGACAAGAAAGCCCTCATCGACACAGTTAACCCGGGCTTCGAAAAGGAGCTTGAAGAAAAAATCCGCAAAGTCACCGACCCGGCCGAGCTGGACTACGTGATAATGAACCATGCTGAGCCCGACCATGCGGGTTCAATCCCCCACATCATGTCGATAAACAGCAAAGCCAAACTGGTGGCTACCAGCAGAGGCGCAAAGATGGCGCAAACATTCTACAAAGTCCCCGAAAACAGGATAAAAGCCGTCGCCGACGGAGAAACCATCGACTTAGGCGGCAAAACGCTTCGCTTCATCGAGGCCCCAATGCTTCACTGGCCCGAAACCATGTTCACATACGTCTCGGAAAACAAAACCCTGTTTCCATGCGACTTCTTTGGCTCACACGTGGCCGAAGGGGTTTACGACGATGAAGTCAGCGACCTGCTCGTTTTTGCTCAGAAGTACTTCGGCGAGATTATGATGCCGTTCAGGTTCAACGCGCAGAAAGGAATGGAAAAGATAAAGGACTTGCCGATTGAAATCATCGCTCCCAGCCATGGACCAATACACAGAAACCCAGAACGCATACTTCAAGCCTACAGGAAATGGTCAAACGGCGAAACCAAACAGAAGGCAATCATAGTCTACGCAACCATGTGGAACAGCACAGAGAAGATGATTAGAACCATCGCAGACTTCTTGGAATCAGAAGGCATCGAAATCGTACGGCACAACTTGGTCACGGCCGACATAGGCGACGTGGCAAAAGACCTCGTAGACTCAAGAGCCATCGTCCTAGGCACCCCCACGGTTCTCGGCGGCGCTCACCCCATAGCAATGTACGCGACATATCTGGTCAGAGCCCTGAAACCACCCACAAAATACGCAGTGGTCCTCAGCTCCTACGGATGGGCCGGCGGAGCGATAAAACACATCCAAGAAACACTCGGACCGACAAAAATGGAAATCGTCGGAGCACTCGAAATAAACGGTCCGCCCACCGAAGCCGACATCGACAAGATAGTGGGATTCGGCAAGGCCCTCGCAAGCAAGATCAAATCGGAAAATATGCCGTAATTCCCAAACTTTTATCACCTAGAAACCTATGACTTGAGCCGTCAGGGAAGGCGCATGAAGATGGCGAAGGCGAATGCCAACAAGAAGAAAATGTTGAAAGAAGTAATCAAAGAATTACACGGTGGAGCGTCACCAACCGAAGTTAAGGAGAAATTTAAGGAAGTTTTGAAGGGCACAAAACCCGAGGATATTGCCAAGATAGAGCAGGAACTCGTGAAAGAAGGAATGCCGAGAGAAGAGCTTCAAAGACTCTGCGACGTTCATCTGGCCGTTTTCGGCGAACAGGTTCAAGATCAAGAACTACACATCCCCGCAGGCCATCCAATCAGCATACTCATCGAAGAACACAGGGTCATGCTAGAAAAGGCTGAACGACTGCAAACCCTCGTGAAAATGTTAGAGGAAGCATGTGACTCAGTCTACGTTGGCGAGGCGCTGACGGAACTTCAGACCCTGGTGAAAGATTTTCAGGACTCAGAGAAACATTATCTGCGAGAAGAAAACGTTCTTTTCCCAACCATGGAAAAACATGGAGTCACCGAACCTCCAGCAATAATGTGGATGGAACACAACAAAATAAGGGAGACAAAAAAGAAACTCCACAACACCGTCGAAAAGTGGAACACGATGCCCTACCCCGACTTCAAAAAACGCTTAAGCAAAGACGCAAGCCCCTTGTGCAGCCTTCTTCCCGATCACTTTTTCAAAGAAAACAACATACTCTTCCCCACTGCACTCCAAGTTGTCACCGACAAAGAGTGGGAAGACATCAGAACAGAATTCGACGAGATTGGATACCCAGATTTTACACCCCCTAACGTCCTAACAGCTTTTCAAGCGGCAGAATCGGCACCTAAAACTTCCAAACCCTCCGCAGACACGTGGCAGTTTGAAACTGGCAGCCTCTCCAAAGAAGAGGCCGAGGCCATCCTCGACACATTGCCCATCGATATCTCCTTCATCGACAAGGACGACCGCGTGAAGTACTTCAACAAGGCTGAAAAAAGAATATTCGTGAGAACTAAATCAGTCATCGGCAGAAGCGTGCAGTTGTGCCACCCTCAGAAAAGCGTCCACATAGTCAACAAAATCATCGAAGCCTTCACCACCGGCGAAAAGAACACAGCCGAATTCTGGATAAGGATGAACAACCGCATGGTCCACATAAGGTACTTCGCAGTGAGAAATAAAAGCGGAAAATACCTCGGAACAATGGAAGTCACACAGGATCTCACGGACCTGAAAAAGATTGAAGGAGAAAGAAGGCTCCTCGACTGGAAAGAATAGGCCAAGTTTAACGGTTTCCCGTGGACGTCAAAACGGAAAATATCGCTAACGAGACCCTGAAATAAGGGCTGCAAAGTATAGGAAAGGTTTTTAGTATAGTTGTTGTATCTGAGACTGCAAATAGTTAGGATATACTGTGAGGATGAAATGAATGTCAGTGTTTGCAGCACCAGGTGCTTACGACCGTGCGATAACTGTTTTTTCACCGGATGGACGGCTTTTTCAAGTTGAATACGCGATGGAACTTGTCAACCGCGGAGCGACAATCATTGCGATACGATGCCCAGAAGGAGTGGTTCTCGGAGCTGAAGAGACAGTTGACCCACTGGAAGAAACGGAATATTCATGGAAAATATTTCGAATTGACGATCACGTGGGCGCGGCCATCGTTGGTTTGAGTTCGGACGCGCGGATCCTCATAGATCAGGCGCGGGTTATGGCGCAATCTAACAAACTAACGTATGATGAACCGATCGACGTTGAAGTCGTGACCAAGAGAATCTCCGATATTAAGCAGCTTTACACACAACACGCGGGTGTGAGACCCTTCGGCGTGTCGATGGTGTTTGCCGGAGTGGACAAAACGGGAAGCCGAGTCTTCGGAACTCATCCTAGCGGAACCTACAGGGGCTACAAGGCCAGAGCGGAAGGCGCCGGAAGAGAAACCGTGTTCAACATCCTGAAAGAGGAATACAAGGATGATCTGAGCCTAGAAGAAACCACGAAGCTCACGGTAAAATGCTTGGCCAAAGCCTTGGAAGCGAGACAACTGCCGCTGAGAATCAAAGTAGCCGTCGTGTCCACAGAAACCAAGAAACTGGAAATGTTGAGCGAGGAGAAAATTGAAGGTATGCTGAAAGAGCTAGGCGCGGGCAAGTGACACGCTGATGAGTGATAAGTACACCGTTGCGCGCATTACAAAGGACAACGAACACTTCGAAGTGCTTGTAAAACCTCAAAAAGCCCTAGATTTTCGAACGGGAAGAATAGCGGGAATAACCGAAGTTTTGGCGGCTGAAACGATATTTTCTGACGCCAACAAGGGCACGAAGCCCTCGGAAGAAAGCCTGCGTAAGGCTTTCGGCACTACGGATTCGCTGAAGATAGCCGAGACCATACTCACAAAGGGAACGTTGCAGGTGACCACCGAACAACGCAGGAAAATGATTGAGGACAAGAGAAAACAGATAGTGGATTTCATATCGAGACAGAGCGTTGATCCCAGAACTAATCTTCCGCATCCGCCAACACGAATCGAAAACGCCATGGAACAGGTTCGCTACTCGATAGACCCTTTCAAGCCTGTGGAAGAACAGGCTAAAGAAATAATCAAGCTTTTGCGGACGATTCTGCCGCTGAAAATGGAGCAGATAACCGTTGGCATTACAATACCTGCGGAACATTCCGTTAAGGCCTATGGAACAATCAAGGGATTTGGAACGATAAAACGTGAAGAATGGCGCGCAAACGGTTCATGGTACGGGGTCCTAGAAATGCCCGCAGGAGTGTACGCCCCGTTCCTGGATAAACTCGGAGAAATAACTAAGGGAACGGGAGAAGCAAAAATCAACCCCTAGCAATAAAGTTTGTATGAATAGAAAAGGAGTGATTTCATGCCAATATTTTTGGAAAAAAGACAGCTTGTGACGCCTGGCGACTTGATCGCAGAGGGCGATTACATAGCTGGAGAAAACACGTACATGGAAAACAACAAGATTTACGCTTCAAGAGTTGGAATCGTCGAGTATGAAACAAAAAAATTGGATGTTGTCGCTCTGAAGTCTTTTTACGTTCCGAGGATGGAAGACATCGTCATAGGAACCATCACGGAAGTTGGATTCAGCGGGTGGACTGTGGACATCAACTCGCCCTATCCCGCTCTTCTCAGGGCTTCAGACGTACTAAGCAGATCCTTTAGACCCCAAAAAGACGATTTGCCACAGGTTCTTGATGTCGGGGATTTGGTGGTGGCCAAGATAGTCTCTTACGACAGGACGCACGATCCACAGTTGACTGTTGCAGAACCTGGGCTAGGAAAGATAACACGCGGGCAGATACTAAAGGTCACGCCGACGAAAATTCCCCGCGTGATAGGCAGAAAAGGCTCGATGATATCCACCATAAAGCAAGAGACGGGCTGCAACATTATCCTGGGCGTTAACGGGGTCGTGCTCATTACTGGAAAGACTCTTGAAGACGAACAGTTGGCTATGATGGCGATTCTGAAAATAGAAGCAGAATCCCACACAAGCGGTCTGACGGACCGCATAACCAAGATGCTGAAAGAGGCAAAAACTGGAAAGGAGGAAAAGAAAAATGAATGATAAACCTGAAAAGTTAATCGACAAAAAAGGCCTAAGACTGGACGGAAGAAAGCCCGATGAGTTAAGGCCAGTGAAGCTTCAAGTCGGCGTGATATCACGCGCAGACGGGTCAGCATACATCGAGCATGGAAAAAACAAGATCCTGGCCGGTGTTTACGGACCGAGAGAAGTTCATCCCAAACATTTAGCCCTCCCGGACCGAACGGTCGTAAAGTGCCGATACCACATGGCTCCGTTCTCAGTTCAGGAGCGTAAGTCACCTGCTCCGTCAAGGCGGGAAATCGAACTCTCGAAAGTGATCAGGGAATCGCTGGAACCGGCCATCTTCATGGAATACTATCCGCGCACGATGATAGACATATTCATCGAAGTCTTACAGGCTGACGGGGGGACAAGATGCGCTAGTATCACGGCAGCCGCTCTGGCCTTGGCAGACTCAGGCATACCGATGCGGGACCTAATCGTCGCCTGCGCAGCGGGCAAAGTGGAGGACAAAATCGTGCTGGACTTGATGGACACTGAAGACAAGTTGGGCAGCGCTGATGTTCCCGTGGCTCTGATGCCCAACCTGAACGCCATCACTTTGCTGCAGATGGATGGTTCACTCTCAACCGACGAGTTTGAAAGCGCGGTGAACTTGGCTCTCGAAGGGTGCAAACAAATCTACGTACTTCAGAAAGAAGCGCTCAGGACTAAGTACGTGAACGTTAAAGAAGAAGAAAACAAGGAGGAGGCCGAAGAATAATGGCAGCAGTAATCACGAAAGTGAAACAAAAACAGATTGCGCAGTTGATAGAAAAGGGAAAACGCTTAGACGGCAGAGAATTGACAGACTATCGCGAAATAAAAATCGAACAGGGCATAATTGAAAAAGCCGAGGGTTCGGCAAGGGTGCTTCTTGGAAAAACCGAGGTCGTCGTCGGAGTGAAAATCGAGACGGGCGAGCCATTCTCGGATACGCCGAACGAGGCCGTCTTGACCGTGAACGCAGAACTCGTACCGCTTGCGTCGCCGGGCTTTGAACCGGGACCCCCAGACGAAAGTTCGATAGAGCTCGCGAGAGTAGTCGATAGGGGAATCAGAGAGTCCAAAGCAATCGATATGGAAAAACTCTGCGTCATACCTGGGAAGAAGGTTTTCGTCGTATTCGTTGACGTCTACGTCCTGAATCATGACGGAAATTTGATAGACGCCTCAGCGCTGGCCGCGATGGCTGCACTGATTAACACGAAAATGGGTAAGTACGAAGTCGAGGATGAAGAAGTGAAGATGAAGTCAGGCTACGAGCAGCTTCCACTAAAGAAACACCCCATAACGGTCACCTGCGCCAAAATAGGCGACAAACTCGTCGTCGACCCTTGGCTGGAAGAAGAGCAAGTCATGGACGCCCGAATCTCATTCGCATTCGACGACGACGAAAACATATGTGCCATTCAAAAAGGCGGAAGCGGATACCTTGAACCCAAACAAGTATTTGAAGCCGCAAGAATAGCTAAGGAAAAATCCACGGAAATGCGGAAAAAACTGAACTGGTGAAAACGCGGTGGGGAACAGAACCAAAAAAGTTGGGCCTACTCGCGGGCTGGGTCCCCGCTACGGTTCAACCGTCAGAAAACGCTACATCAAAGTAATGCAAGAGATGAAGAAACCTCACAAGTGCCCCCAATGCGGCTTTTCGAGAGTTAAAAGAGAAAGCGTCGGAATCTGGAAATGCAGAAAATGCGGTTTCACATACACTGGCGGAGCCTACACCCCAATCACAAAACTCGGAATAGTGGCAAAACGCTCAGCCAAGGGCGCACCAGCGGAAGAGACGTTGGAGAAAGTGGAAGAAGAAAGCGCCTAAACTTCTCTCTTGCGAAATTTAGGCTGACCTTGAGCTTGCGAACAGTTTTTCTGGAAATGTTCTAATGAAAGCGGGAGCAACCGTACGCCTAAAGTTACAGTCAGAGCAAAAGTTGCAGACGATTCTCACATCCCTAGAGCCAGAGACTAACAGCCCGACCTCGCGTTCGCGAGCAAGTCTGATCAGGGAAGGCGATTATCTACTCCTAAAGGTTGAAGCCAAAGACACGGTTGCGCTACGCGCAGCCATAAACGCATACTTGAGATGGATAAACTCAATTCTAAACGTGTTTCAGACTCTTGAAAGAGAAGAAGAGCACGCACCCATGAAATCACAGCTTTGAATGGTGCCCAATCCCCACTTGAGTGCCCCTGCAAATCTATCGTGCTTTCAATCCGTGCGATTTTCCAGCAGAAGAAACCGTTAGTCGGTTATCAGAGTGAAGCAACCCGAGAACTGCATTTTCCTAAGAAGGAAAGATAATTAGTCACAGCGGCGCGAGACGCAACGGCTTAAATTGAGAGCTTACTGACCATTTGAGAAAATGTTAATTAATAGCCCGGCTTATTGCTGTGCAGATGGAAGGATCCACGTGAGTGACGAGATTTCGCAGCTGCCGCAGCCGGTTCAAGAACGTTTACTCAGACTTCAACAGCTCCAGCAAACGCTTCAATCAATTCTTGGGCAAAAGCAGCAGGTGGAGCTTGAAGCAACCGAAATCGATCAAGCCTTGAATGAACTGCAAAAAATGACTGACGACGCGGTGATTTACAAATCTGCCGGCACTTTGCTGATGAGGTCTGAACGGCCGAAAGTAATCACCGAATTGACTGAAAGAAAGGATCTGCTCAACACAAGGTCCACGATTCTGACAAAACAAGAAGAGCGTTTACGCGCTCAACTGAAAGACGTACAGACAAAGCTTCAACAAGACCTGAACCCCGTTTCTCCTCCGTCCGAGTAAATTATCGCTTCTAAGTGGGGATTATGGAAGCGCTGGGAATACCAGAGTTAAGCAGTGAACAGATTGAGAAGCTGTGTCTGATTGCGGAGAAAGCGGCGAGAGAACACATTCTGTCGAAAATCCCTTCAAAAAAGATAGAAACACTCGACATCAGCGCCGAAGCAGAGGGTGCAAAACCTGTGGCGTTGAAGGTTGATGTGGCCGTCACGTTATCTCCCTCGATGAGAGACTTCGACGTGCAGAAGCTTGCCGACGAGGCTGTGAGAGAAGCTTTCATATCCGCTGAAAAACACTTGAGGGAAATAGCGTGTCATTCACAGAAATAATCAAGCTTTTAGACTCTGTTGACGCCGAGTTTGTTGTCCTGCTGTGCCACCATAATGCGGATCCAGACGCAATCTGTTCGGCATATGCGTTTTCAAGCTTGCTGAAACAGTCACGGCCACAAATAACGGTTGAGATTGGGGCAGCACATGGAATAAGTCGACTTTCAAAACATCTCCTCAGCCACTTGCCCGTAGAAGTGAGAACACAACCCAGTGTAGAAAAAGCACAGGCGATCGTGCTGCTTGACACGAACACCGTTCAGCAGCTAGATGATTTGGCTGACACGGTTAGGACTTCGAAGGCTCCAATCATCGTTGTTGATCATCACGTCGTTCACCCCGACACTGAGGGGCTGGCGAAGATTTCTATAACAGATGAAACGGCATCATCCACGTGCGAGATCGTGTACGATTTCTACAGGCAAACTGGAATAAAACCAGGCGAGAACGAGGCCAAGGCCCTGTTTTTAGGCATAGCTTTTGACACGCGACATTTCATCTTAGCAAACTCGTCCACGTTGAAGAGTATCGTGGGACTCATCGATGCTGGCGTTAACGCTCAAGAGACCCTTTCGTTGCTCTCGTTGCCAATGGATTTCTCTGAACGCGTTGCGAGGCTTAAGGCTTGCCGGAGAACCAAACTCTTCAGAGTGGGAGAATGGATAATCGCTTTGTCACACGTCAGCGCTTACGAGGCTTCCGCCGCGCGGGCGATGATTGAGCTGGGGGCTCACGTTGCCGCCGTGGCAGGAGAGAGAGATGGAAACCTGGAAATAAGCTTGCGTAGCTCAATGGATTTCTATAAAAAAACTGATGTTCACCTCGGAAAGGACGTGGCGAAGCCTTTGGGTGAATACCTTCACGGCATGGGCGGGGGGCATGCCACGGCGGCGGGAGTTAACGGGAAAGGCGACATAGAACTCGGGCTCAAACGGTGTCTGTGGCTTCTGAAGGAAAAACTGGGTAATCATAATTAGGTAGTTACTCTTAAATGAGCCGAAAGCCCGCTTCAAGTGGGCAGGCACTGTCAGCATGGCGATAATTGAAACGACCAATCTAACGTATACGTATCCAGGCGGCACAAGGCAATCAATCAATGATGTTTCCTTAAGCGTAGACAGAGGTGAGTTCGTCCTCATCACAGGGCCCAGCGGATGCGGAAAAACGACGCTTTGCAGATGCTTCAACGGGTTGATTCCTCATTTTTATCAGGGTGAAATGAAGGGTGAATTAACCGTCGCGGGGCTGAATGTCAAGGAACACCCAACGTACGAACTGGCGCAACGTGTGGGTTTAGTTTTTCAAAATCCTGAGAATCAACTTTTTGCACTGTCTGTGGAAAAGGACGTGGCTTTTGGGCTTGAAAACTTGGGCGTTTCAAGAGAAGAGATGCGCAAAACCGTTGACTGGGCGCTACAGCTTACCGGCATCAATGATCTGAGGGAAAGAGCACCTCATGAACTCTCGGGTGGACAGCAGCAACGCGTGGCCATTGCCTCAGTTCTGGCGATGAAGCCTCAGGTGATTGTTCTTGATGAGCCGACTTCTTTCCTTGACCCCCTGACGGCGAGAAGAATATTCGAGGTGATTCACGATTTGAACAGAAACCTCGGTATCACTGTCGTACTCGTGGAGCACAGACTCGACTTGACGGCCAAGTACGCAGATCATATAATCGTGATGGATCAGGGAAAGATTCTCTTAGACGGCGATCCGCACGAGATTCTGAGATCTGAAGAAGCTCGGCTTGTCGGCGTCGGAATTCCGAAAGCAACGAGGCTTTACCAGATGCTCCTGAAGGACGGAGTCAAACTTGGCGATGTGGTCCCCTTGTCTTCGGATGAGATGGCAGCTTTGATTAAGGAGGGTCTGGGAGGCCGATGATAGAGGTCAAGGATGTTTATTTTAGGTATCCGAACAACGTGGAGGCTTTGAAGGAAATACGCCTGACCGTCCAGGAAGGCGAGTTTGTAGCTATAATGGGTCAGAACGGAGCAGGAAAAACGACGTTGGTAAAACATTTCAACGGTCTGCTCAAACCATCCGCTGGACAGGTGCTCGTTGACGGGGTGGATACGACAAAGGTGAGCGTGGCGGCTCTTTCCAGAAACGTTGGGTTCGTTTTTCAAAATCCGGACAATCAGCTGTTCAGCGAGACAGTGGAGGCAGAAATAGCCTTTGCACTGAGAAACTTCGGTTTCGGTGAGGACGTCATTGAAAGCAGGGTGACTTGGGCTCTGAATCTTTTGGGGTTGACGCAGTACAGGAAGACTTCTCCGTTCTTGCTCAGCGGTGGAGAAAGGAAGCGTGTGGCTTTGGCTTCGGTGTTGGCTTGGGATCCGGCGATGCTGATACTGGACGAACCGACTATAGGGCAGGATTATGAGCAAAAGGAGAAGCTTCGACAGTTCATTCTTCAGATGCATACACAGAAGAAAACCGTCATCGTGGTGACGCATGATGTTGAGTTTGTGGCTGAGTGCAACCCGAGGGTTCTGTTGATGCGTGAGGGAAGAATCATTGCTGATGGCGAGGCGAGAAAGATTCTCACGGAGGAGTACACTCTGATGCAGGCGTCGATTGTGCCTCCGCAGGTGGCTCAGATATTCATTCAGCTTCGCGGAATGAATGTCTGCGAGGACGTTATTGACATTTATGAGGCGCAGAGAATTCTGCTTGGAATGCTGGGGAAACGCGAAGGATGAGCGTTTTCGAAGGGCTCAAGTTTCGCAAGGTCTTCTCGCCTATACATAACTTGGACCCGAGGATAAAGTTCGTTTATGTTTGCGTGATATTTGGGGTTGCGATAACGTTTTGGCAACTTTTGCCTTTGATAGCGCTTTTTCTCTTTCAAATTCCGTTTGTCCTTCTGGCCGGGGTGAGGCGGGAATGGCTTCGTTCGATGCGTGGAGGAGCGTTTCTTGCCGCGGTAATCTTTTTGACCAATCTGGTTTTCAGCTTTTTCGGCAATCATTACGTGCTCACGTCTAGCATAGTCGAGTCGGCTACAGCTTTGACCTTGCGTTTCGTCGTGTTGGTGGAGTCGTTTTCCATTTTCTTTCTTACAACTTCGCCGGATCACTTGGGTCTCGCCATGGAACAGACACATGTGCCGTACGAGTTCGTTTTTGCTTTCACGACGGCGGTGCGTTTTGTTCCAGTTTTGGCGGAAGAGGCTGAAACGATTATGGACGCGCAGAAGGCGAGGGGGTTGGAGCTTGAGAAAGGGAACTTTCTGAAAAGGATTAGGAATTACATTCCGATTCTTATCCCTCTGATTGTGAGTGCGATTCGAAGGAGTCTGGAACTTGCTGAGGCCATGGAGTCGCGTGCTTGGGGAGCGACTAAGAAACGTACCAACCTGTATGTGCTGAGATTGCACAGAGGGGATGCTGTCATGATGGCCATCACACTCGGAGTCCTGGCCTCAGCTATTTACGTTCGAATTTTCGTGCACATTCCCTCGGTGAGTAGCCTGTTAGCGAGATTTTTCTGAATCACAAGTTTTCGAATTTGCCTTTTAGGGAAAGCTTCGTAGAATGCAAGCCTGCGAGTTGTGCGATCGGCCCCCTCCCCTTTTTTTCTTTACATCAGATGTAATGTTGCTGTGTAATGTTGCAGTGTAAGTTTTCCATGTTGCCAGTGCCCGTCCCGAAGCAAGCTGAAACTTGGTCCTGGCGGGAGTTGAGTTCGGCCATTTTCTTCGGGTTTACAACCTGGGGTTATGTCAGATTTCAATGGTAAACGGTGCCCTCCCTTTTTTTCACACACATCAGATGTAATGTTGAAATGTAATGAACACACATATGTGTCCATGTTGCTTTTCGCCCCCCGCCTCTGCGTTTGTGAGGTTAATTGTAATGTCGTTTTGTGACAAACGATGTTGAAAACAGGCTTGACTGTGCCTTACGGCTGACTTTTTCTGTTTGTTTGTGAGGTCAGTTGTAATGTTGCATTGTGATGTTGCTTTGTAATGTTGTTTCGTAAGTTTTCACGTTGGGTGTGCAGGGATTAGTCTTTATGGCAAGCCCGTGCAAGAGCCGCGATGTCAGAGGAAGAATACATGCTGTTTTTGACTCGATTTCGGAATAGGTATGTGCGCTTTGGCCGCGACGCGGCTAGGCGGGGAGATATAGCATCATGTAAACGAAGATGCCTAGAATCAGTTCTGTAAGCCAAAGGGCTATGGTGACTCTCATAAAGTTCTTTCTTTTGAAGCATTTTTCAACGTTTTTCGTGTTCGAAAGCCACGTTGCCACTAACCATATCCCCAATATTTCTACGATGCTTCCTAGAGTAGCATGCACTATCGTTAACCAGGCAAAACTAGTCATCAGCTTGCTCAACAGGGTGCCCAGGCTCAGCAAGGAGGGAACCATTATGGCTCCTATCGCCACAGTGTGTAGTCCGATTGCGCTGCCCATCAGCGCGGCATGTTTCACCGTGCTATGCCTGAGCCTAGCGTATACTGCCATGCCGAGGATGCCGAGGATGACAATTTGAAGTATCAGGTTCAAGTCTGAAAGAAAGGGCGCACTCGGATTAAATATGCCTATTTTGCCTCACAGCCCCGGCTTCGCGGTTAATCTCAACATTGCATTAGTTCTTTATAGCTTTTAACGCTTACTTCACTTGGTTTCCTTTCTTCTCGTTTCAAAAGGCAAGGCAGCGCGTTCTCCGTTCGGCCGCGTCACCAAAACAGATAAGAACTTGAGCATGAACCATGAGTGGGCTGAACGAGCGGTGAAATGCGATGCCTTCAGAAATTTTCGATACTGAAAGATTCGTCGAAATCAGTGGTCACGCTGAATATTGTGCAGTGAAAAGGTTGCAAGGCGCCGTAAAACTGAAGCTTCGAACTCCGGGCAGACTTTTCACCCTGAAAATCGAGCCTTTGAAGGCTGAGGAAATAATCAAGAAACTCCAATGCGAAATCCGAGAAATATAGAAGCACTTTCCCAAGCGCGCATTCCTTTTTATATTTGACACTTTCTCTTGGCAGGCGCAAGAATCAAGGCAACGGGGTCTCGTTTCTTTCTAACAACTCTTGTTGTATGACGCCCTCGTGTTTGAGAGATGTTCCGCAGTAAGGACAAAAACCAAATTCGCCTTCTGGCAGTTCTTTCCCACATTGCGGACACGGCTCGGCACTCTTGAATGCAATCTTCGCCAATTGGCCGACGAATTTAGAGTATACACCTGCGTAATGGAGGTACACAACGAACCCGACCGCAGCAATCAGCAGCCCCACAACCCCTAGCTCAAGAGAGTTTCTTGCGAGCGGAAGAGTTGAAAAACCCGCGGCCGATACAATCACACCGACGAGGCAGGCTAAAAGGCCGCCTCTCTCGTTTCGCTTCGCATCTTTCATCATTTCTTGAAGAAGTGCAATCCTCGCCGCTTCTGACAAGTTTTAACGCCTCAGCATGAACCATGCGCAAGCGTATTTGCGCAACAAAGAAAGGTGCGGCAAGGACAGTAAAAGAGTTATGAATTCTGAATAACAATCAATCCTCTAGACGAACAATTCATGACAAAACATGCACAAAGTTCGGCATCCCGCCTGAGAAAACGTAATAGGAAGCTGCTCCGTCTATTTGATTAGATGAATTTGGTGGGATTGTAAGCTGAAGATTTCAGTTGCGGGCAAGGGAGGTGTCGGAAAGACCCTGCTGGCTGGAGGCTTAGCGTTCTTCCTTGCCAGAAAGGGATTGAGCACCATAGCGATTGACGCTGATTCTTCGCCGAACCTAGCCTTAACTTTGGGCCTATCTGCAGAAGAAGCGCGCAAAATCGTGCCGCTCTCCGAGAACAAGAGCCTTATCGAGTCTAAAACGAACACTGGATATTCGGGCGTTTTTCGCCTGTCTTTCAGCGTGGATGACGTTGTTCGCGACTTCTCGGTGAAGACTCCCTTTGGAGTTAACTTGATTGTGATGGGAACAGTGCAGTCGATGGGCTCGGGATGCACCTGTCCCGCCAACGCGCTTGTGCGGGCATTGATGCGCTACTTGGTTGTGGAGAGGGACGAGGCTGTCATCCTTGACATGGAAGCAGGCTGCGAACACATGGGCAGAGGGACAGCGCGGCAGGTAGATTACATGCTCATCGTTACGGACGCAAACAGCAAATCCTTGGAAGTTGCCAACCACATTCATGCACTCGCGGCTGACGCTGGAATGAAACAGGTTTTTCTAATCGGAAACAAGATTGCCAATGAAAATCAAAAAGACGTCATCGAAAAATATGCAAAAGAGAACGGCCTGAGGGTTCTTGACTTCATTCCATTCGACGAAGCCATCATGGATGCAGAAATGCGAGGCGAGACCCCGCTCAAGCACGAGACTTCAAAGGCTTTAGTCGCCATAGAAAGATTGTGCAAGAACTTCACGGCGAGCAACAAACCCATAAATCTGAAAGAACACTCCTCTGATCAAGTAAGAAGGAAGGACATTTGAAGACGCTTGTCACTATCGGCCGCGGAGGAACGGGAAAGACGAGTTTTGTGGCCATGATGGCCAAGTACTTCAGCGAGGCTGGGGATTCACCTCTTCTCCTAGTCGACGCTGACCCTGACCAAAATTTGGGCGAAATGGTCGGAGTAGACCTGAAAGATGTGGGCAAAAAGTCAATCTCAGACTTGCTTGTGGAAACTTTTCTGGAAGAAGGAGGAACCACCGTCGGCGTTGCCCCCACTGAGCGGATTGAAAACAAGATATGGGCTCGAGGCATGTACGAAGGCGACAGTTTTGACTTCATCGCCCTCGGGACAAAATGGGTCGAAGGATGCTACTGCCTGCCAAACGCAGCCCTGAAGGGAGCACTCGAAACCCTGACAAAGAACTACAAGTACGTACTCATCGATTCCCCTGCGGGCTTGGAGCACCTGAACCGACGAATCGCAACAAAAATCAACGACGTTTTCGACGTTATCGATCCTTCAAAGAAATCCATCGACCACGTTGAACGGGCCTACCGCGTGGCCAAAGAGGTCAAAATAGCCTTCGAGAACTTCTACGTCGTCGGCGGTTACAGGCTTCCAGAAAACCTGAGAAGCCATGTTGAAAACGCTCTGAAATTCAAGTACTTGGGCAAGATAGTCAGAGATGAAAAAGTCGAAGAGTACGTTCTTGAAGGAAGATCTCTCTTGGACCTGCCCTCAGACTCACCTGCGTTTGCTTCAGTCAAGGAAATATTGCTGTCGGCCGGTTATTCCAAGCATTAATTAGTATGGGCTTTATCATGTTTGCTTCCTGAACCACCTACGTCAGCAATCAGTGGTGCGCGCCATAATCTGGCGGTCGCATCGTGCACGAGTCAAGGCCAATGCAAAAACCGACTCCATCCGTGATTGATCGGTCGACCTATTCTTCGGTATTAATGGCTACCAGATAAGGTTCTGCGAAATCAGTGGCTACAAGATATCAGGAATGAAAAGATTTTTGGTCAATTGTATTTTGATCGTGTCTGCTCATCTGTCAGTACATGCTTGATTCGTTCTTTCCATTCAGGCGATTTCCAAGTTCCGAGGGCTTCGTGTGTCAGGTAATATTTCTGTGGAATTGGATGTGTTCCGATAACCACCTCAATATTGTATTTCTGCTTAACAAAGTCGCGCAACTGGTCAATGTAGGGGCAGGGTGGATAACCGACGACCATTCCTGTAGCAAAGTGAATCACTTCAGCACCGTTTTTCTTCATTTCTTCAATACAGTCTTCAACGTTTCCACCAGGGCATCCTCCACAAGTAGTGTATCCCACTAGTTTCACTTCCTGATCGATGTACAAACTGAAAGCTCCTTCCTTGTTCTTCAATGCTCTTAGGCATTTCCCGCCGGCGCAACTATGGTAACGGTCACAGATAATTATACCCACATTCTTCTCAGGTTTAGACATTGTTCTCCACGATCATCCAGCTTAGAAATGTAAGTCTTATTGTTTTCGTAGCACGTGCACGCGTGACCCTTGCCTTCCTCAAATTAGGAACAAAAAATTCTAAGCAACTTTGACAACAACCATGCGCGCCAGCTTGCGCAACTCTTAATTTGTCGTGGGTATAATGTCTGATTCGGTGAAGGAAATGCCAAAAATTAAGGCTACAGCGAAATGGATAGAGAATGTTCGGTCAGTAGTTGACAATTCCAGAACGCATAGCGTAGTCTGCGACCTTTCTACAGCAGCGGGTGGGAACGACACGGGTCCAACAGCTCTTGAATTGGCAGTAATGGCGTTAGCAGATTGTGCAGTAACCATATTTGCCGATTGCTGCAAGCAAAGCAAAATCGAACTTATCAAAGTCGAGGCCGTGGCGGAAGCAGACAAATCTCCCGACTCCCCAGTATTGACTGGAGTGACCGTGAAGACCAAAGTGTGTGCAAATGCAAGAAAGGAGTTGCTTGAGGCTGCTTGGCGGAGAACTGAAGCAAACTGTCCGGTACTATCCATATTCAAAGAACCGATTCCGTTGAAAGTGGAATTCGAAGTAGTGCCCAAATAGCCAGAACCGAATTACTTTAGGCTGAAATGCAGAAAGGAGGTGAGTCTTTGCTGTTTGTCGCAACCCATACCCATCAAGCCGCAAAATGTCCGCTACTAACGCCTGAAGGAAAAACAATGATCAAAACGCTCTTTTCAGATGAGAACGTCAGGAAGTCGGGTCTCAAAATAGTCGGAGCCTATATGAGTTGCCCAAAAGACAAGAGTACTGATCATAAGGGTTTCTTCATTATAGACGCCGACAATGCCTTTACGATTTCAAAGTTCTTTGGTCAAATGGCAGTTGACGTAAGACCAGTCCTACCATTCAGCGAAGTCGCGAAAACCATGTAAGACTAAAGAAGCCTCAATGTAACCTCTTTTTTTATATCGCTAAGTACAGATTGATATTTTACCATTTAAGATTGACAGACCAGTGTTCAAGGAGAATTCACGCGCTGAAGAAAGCAAGAACAAGATGATGATGTGTTCGAGGTGGAAAAATGTCGCATAAGAGAAGTGGCTGCGTCGTTTGTGGGGATGAACTTGTTTACGGGCAGAATGAAAAACTGGAGTGTTTCTATTGTCACGAAATTCTTGATTCAAACGTAAAGTGCAGAAAGGGACACTATGTCTGCGACAAGTGCCACAGCATGCCGGGAAACGATCTGATAGAGAATTTCTGCAGTACGAGCAAAATAACAGATCCTTTGGAACTTGCTTTGATCTTGTTGAGAAACCCCAAGATAAAGATGCACGGACCAGAGCACCATTTCCTTGTCCCAGCCGTTTTGCTCGCTGCGTATTACAACGCTAAAGGAGATTACGCGCAAAAGAGACTGAAAATAAAGGAAGCAAGATCTAGATCTTCAAAAATACTGGGAGGGTTCTGTGGATTTTACGGAGATTGTGGAGCTGCCGTAGGAACAGGAATTTTCATGAGCTTGATTACAAACGCGACGCCATTGTCCTCACGAGAATGGAAGTTAAGCAACTTGATAACGGCGAAAAGCCTCCTGACAATAGCAGATCACGGAGGCCCAAGGTGCTGCAAGAGGAATACATTTCTTGCGATAAATCAAACCGTGAATTTTCTAAAGGAGAATTTCAGCTTTGATATGAAGATCAACCGAAAAGTGAAGTGCGAGTTCAAAGATCTAAACAAGGAGTGCTTGAAGCAAAAATGTCCATATCACTTGGAAAGTTGAGGGCCTCCATCTTCGCTCATTGTTCAGTGTTTTGAACTCGTTCTGATTTCCTGTCAGGGCGCAATGCCTGCTGTTCTCCACAATTTCATGTTGCCTTTCCCAGCTTGCGTTACGAAACCTTTAAGAGATTTATGAATATATATTCATAACCGTGCCTAGACCAAGAATCTGCCGAAGGGTATGTTGCGAACCAGGAGTGACGTACTTCAAACCCAGAGGCATTCCAATGACTTCTTTGAAAAGCGTTGATCTAAGCGTAGACGAATTTGAAGCGATACGATTGAAAGATCTCGAGGGATTAGAGCAGACAGCTGCTGCTGACAGTATGCGCATATCGCAACCAACATTTCACAGAGTGATAGAGGCGGCAAGAAAGAAGGTGGCAGACGCGCTGGTGAATGGCAAAGCCATACGAATAGAAGGAGGAGAATACACGTGGGACACAACAAGAAAATTCAAATGCGCCGAATGCGGCCACGAGTGGGAAGAACCGCACGGAAAAGGAAGACTCGATGCGTGTCCAAAATGCGGAGGCAAGAACATACACAGGGCTCCCCAAGACAGAGGGCACGCTCGACTTGGAAGAGGTCGCAGAGGCCATTTTGAAATATGAGGGGGTTATCGAATTGACAAGCGCGCAAATAGTGGCACAGAGAGAGAAGCAGTTTTCGGAACAGGAGCAGAAGCTTAAGACAAGAATGAGCAAGGTCAGACACAAGATAGCCATAATAAGCGGCAAAGGTGGCGTTGGCAAAAGCACAGTTGCAGTGAACTTGGCCGTCGCCCTCGCGATGCATGGACACGCCAACCGGATCGGCATTCTTGACGCAGACATACATGGTCCCAGCGTACCGAGAATGCTTGGGTTAACAGGCCAAAGGCTCCAATCGGGGCCGCCGGGAGCCTTCCCAGCCTCCGGCACTTTAGGGATAAAGGTCGTTTCCATGGACTTTCTATTGCCCGATGAAAATGCACCAGTGATTTGGCGTGGGCCGATGAAGATGACTGCTATTCGCCAGTTCTTGTCAGACATAGTCTGGGGAGACTTGGACATACTGCTAATCGATCTACCACCTGGAACAGGGGATGAGCCACTAAGCATCGCTCAGTTATTGCCAGAAATGGATGGCGTCGTGATAGTTACTATCCCATCTAAAATCTCGCAGGTGATCGTCAAGAAGTCTGTAACCTTTGCTCAGCAGCTGGGAATGCCCATCATCGGTGTAGTCGAGAACATGAGCGGTTTCATCTGTCCTAATTGTGGGAAAAGATCTGACATCTTCGAGTCTGGCGGTGGGCAAAAGATAGCTCAGGAATTGAACATATCGTTTCTCGGAAGCATTCCGATTGATCAAGAAATTTGTGAGGATGCTGATAGAGGAGAACCATTCATCGTGGAGCATCCCAACTCTGCAGCTTCAAAGGCTTTCATGGAAATCGTCAAGAAAATCGAAGACTCGCTGAAACAGAAGGCGGAGAAATAGTGAAAAGGGGAGGTGACGCAATGAAAAAAGTTATTGTTCCGGTTTCGGACAGGAACGGTTTGAATGCTGGAATAGCGGAGCATTTCGGAAGAGCGCCCTTCTATGTTACTGTAACGTTGGACAACGATGGGAAAGTCGAAAATGTGGAGACCGTGGAAAACAAAGGTGAACATTTCGGAGGCAAAGGACACATGCACGAACACATTCTGGAGCGGAAACCGAACGCGATAATAACCTTCGGAATGGGCCCAAGAGGTTTGACCGGATTCCAAGAAGCAGGAGTAGCAGTGTTGAAAGCGAACGCAGATATAGTCAAGGACGTAATTGCTTCATACAACGATGACCAGCTGCAAGAGCTTACCGAAGGCTGCCACCGCGCGCGCCATCACTAGGATTGGAACTCTAAGAGTTTAATTCTAAGAATGGGCGAGAAGAACCGTCTTTTCAAAAAGGGAAAAGAGCTGCGATTATTTCTGCAGCTGTTCTCCAAGCGTTCAGCCTTCTGAAAGGCACGGTCTCGCTAGTTTCGGGGATGGGAAGATGATTAAAGGGCGCGACCCTCAACTCGGTCACAATTGAAAAAGGGATTCACAAACACGCCATGGCGCTAGAAAACCTTGTTGTTGAAGCCGAATTTGGAACGATAAAACGGCAGAATTCCCAAGACAAACTTAAAATAATTCAGTAACCACGTTAAATCTCTGCAGATATCTGGGCTGGTTTTTAATTGAGTAGAAAAGGCGTTAAAGTGAAGATTGGAGAGTTAAAGACTGATGTTGGAGTTGTAAAGAACCTCGAACTATCGGTGGGTAAGGTTGTTGATGAATCGTGGACCGAGCCCATGGGGCCAACTCCATTTCCTTCCATGACCACGCTTAGGGAGTGGGACAAGAAGCTTCTCCAACGGTACAAACCGTTCTACATGCCCTTCTGTGACTTGTGCTGTCTCTGCACGTATGGAAAATGTGACTTGACCGGCAACAAACGTGGGGCTTGTGGAATAAACATGTCTGCGCAGCAGTCGAGAACAGTCCTGCTGGCTTGCTGCATAGGAACGTCGACGCACGTCGGACACGCTCGTCATCTGGTCGAACACTTAATCAAAAAGTTCGGTCGCAGAAAAGCCCTCGACGTGGGCGGCCTTAACATTAAGGTTGAGGCGCCGATCATACGTTTGGTCTGCGGAACAAAACCCCGAACACTTGGGGACCTTGAAGAAATTCTAGATTATGCTGAAAATCAGCTTACCAATTTACTCTCGGTAACACACACGGGCATGGAAGGAAACAGCACCGATTTTGAATCAAAGGTTCTTCACGCTGGCATGATTGACCACCTTGGATTGGAGGTTGCCGACATTGCTCAGGTTGCAACATACGGCTTTCCAAAGGCGGATCCTGATTCTCCTCTCGTAGATTTAGGGTTTGGAACCATAAAACCCGAGAAACCCGTAATTCTTGTCATAGGTCACAATGTCGTTCCTTCAATCGGAATAATAGACTACCTGAAAGAGAGCGGAGCTGACACCGAAGTTGAGGTGTGCGGCCTCTGCTGCACGGCACACGACATCACCAGATATCATAAAAAAGCGAAAATCGTGGGTCCGATTTCGTGGCAGTTGCGCTTCATAAGAAGCGGTGTTCCAGACGTCGTTGTCTTGGATGAGCAGTGCATCCGGACAGACGCTTTAGAAGAAGCTCACAGCATCAAGGCCCCCGTCATCGTGGCCTCTGAGAAGAACTGCATGGGATTGCCAGATCGCACTAGCGACCCTGCAGATGAAATAGTCGAAGATCTTGTGAGCGGAAAGACTCCTGGAGTGCTTATTCTTGATCCGGAGAAAGTTGGAGAAGTCGCAGTTAAGACCTCGTTGAAAGTTGCACCCGTGCGGAAGAAGTTCAAGACAATTCCATCGGCTGAAGAGGTTGTTCGGAGGGCGAAAGAGTGCAAACAATGTGATGACTGTAGACGGGCATGTCCACAGGATCTTAACATTCCAGAGGCCATGAAAGCCGCCGGAAAGGAAGACTTGACGATGCTGTCAGACCTGTACGAATCTTGCGTAGGGTGTATACGATGCGAACAGGCGTGTCCCGTTGGCCTAAAAATCCACAGTTTCATAGTGAAGGCGGGAGAAAAGAAGCTGAAAGAAGAAACCTACAAGATCCGTGCTGGAAGAGGAGCCATACAGGACGTTGAAATAAGGAACGTCGGAAGTCCCATCGTGCTCGGTGAGATTCCAGGCGTCGTTGCCTTCGTGGGCTGCGCCAACTTTCCCAAGGGCGGAGCAGAAGTCGCTGAGATGGTAACCGAGTTTGCCAACAGGCGCTACATAGTCGTGACTTCTGGATGCTCAGCGATGTCTGCGGCTATGTACAAGAATGAAGAGGGCAAGAGTCCGTACGAAACATTCACGGGTGAATTCGCCGCAGGCGGCGTCGTCAACGTCGGTTCATGCGTAGCGAATGCGCATATCGCGGGGGCCGCGATAAAAATCGCCAACATATTTGCTAAACGCAATCTGAGAGGCAACTACGAGGAAATAGCCGATTACATATTGAATCGTGTCGGCGCCGTCGGAGTGGCATGGGGAGCCATGTCCCAGAAGGCAGCGGCAATCGCGAGCGGCTTCTGGAGGCTGGGAATACCCGTTGTAGTGGGTCCGCATGGAACAAAGTATCGTCGGATGCTGCTTGGGAGAGCTGATCGTGAAGAGGACTGGTACGTTTGTGACGCGCGAACCGGAGAGAAAGTTTACGTTGGGCCTACGCCGGAACATTTGTTCTGCGCAGTTGAGACGAAGGAAGAGGCGATGGTTATGATTGCCAAGCTCTGTATGAGGCCTAATGACACGTCGAAGGGTCGGGCGATAAAGCTGACCCATTACATCGACTTGCACAAGAGGCTGTTTGGAACGATGCCTGAGGATATTCCCCAGTTCGTGCGTACCGTTACAGACGTGCCCGTTACGATGAAAGACGAAATCATGAAGATATTGCAGGACAAGAAGTGGAAGGAAACAGTAATACCTGACCCAACTCTCTTGCCCAGAATGATTCGAAAGAGAAAGGAGTGAGAGCGGTGGCAGCGGAACCCTGGCAAACTGCTGAAGTTTCAGGCCCAAAAAAAGCCTCTGTTATAACAAAGCCTGAAGTCGTCGTTGCGATGATTAAGAAGTCTAAACACCCGATACTCGTGGTCGGCCACAAAGTCGCGGAGATAGATCTCGGAGACAGAAAGCTGATTGACTTCATCGTTGACTTTGCCCAGAAAACGAAGATTCCAGTCGTCGCCACAGCCCACACGGTAAGCGAGTTTTTGAAAAGATCCTACAAACCAGCAGGGTGGATGCCCGCGGTAGACATTGGAAACAGACTTGTAGATCCTGAATGGAAAGGAATTGACGGCAAAGGGCAGCATGATTTGGCTCTGTTCGTCGGGTTGCCCTATTACATGGAGCTGACTATTCTCTCCGGACTCAAACATTACGCGCCGAATCTCAAAACTGTAACGTTGGACAACGTTTATCACTCACATGCAAGCTGGTCTTTCCCAAACATCTCAGCGAAGGACTGGCTGGAAAACCTTAAGGTCATAATTGACAAGTCAGAAGCAGGAGGAAAATAGAGAAATGTCGATGTTCAAAGACATCCCAGTGGACGTGGGCGTAATCTATGAGGGAGAACGGATTCGAAGAAAAGACATGCAGGTGGAGCTGGGAGGGCCAGACGTTAAAGAGAAGTTTGAGCTGGCACGAGTGAAGAGGCCAGAGGAAATCGAAGACGGAAAAGTGACCATCGTAGGGCCCGACTTGAAGGACATGGAAGAGGGAAAGATCTACCCGTTCGGTATCCTCATCGAAGTTGCTGGCGCTAAGCTAGACCCAGAACTTGAAGGTGTCATAGAAAGGCGCATACACGCTTTCAGCAATTACATCGAAGGCTTCATGCACCTCAACCAACGCTACGACATCTGGCTAAGGCTGAGCAAGAAATCCTTCCAGAAAGGATTGAACTCCTTCGATTACATCGGAAAAGTCCTGAATCGGCTCTTCAAGAGCGAACTGCCCATAATCGAAAAAATGCAGGTGACATTCATCACGGACCCTGAAAGGGTGAAAGAGATGTACGGGGAGTCTCTGCAGATTTACGAAGCCAGGGACGCCAGAGCCAGGGGACTAAAGGACGAAGAGGTTGACAAGTTCTACGGTTGCGTCTTGTGTCAATCGTTCGCTCCGACTCACGTGTGCGTTATTACGCCTCAACGATACTCCAATTGCGGAGCTATAAGCTGGTTTGACGGCAAGGCAGCTGCAAGCATAGATCCGAAAGGCCCCGTCTTCGCCATCGAACGTGGGGAACAGTTGGACGCCTTAAAGGGAGAGTTTTCAGGCGTGAACGAAGCAGTCAAGAAAAAGTCTCTGGGAGAAATAACGAAGGTCGAACTCTACACGGCCTTCGGCCATCCGCACACCTCGTGCGGCTGTTTTGAAAGCGTCGCCTTCTACATACCGGAGGCAGACGGGTTCGGCATCGTTCACAGAGGCTTCAAGGAAGTAACCGTCAACGGGCTGGCGTTTTCAACGCTGGCCGACTCAACGGCGGGCGGCCGCCAAGTGGATGGTTTCCACGGGCTCTCGATAGAGTACATGAGATCCTCAAAGTTCCTGCAGGCCGACGGCGGCTGGAACCGAATCGTCTGGATGCCCAAAGAAATCAAAGACAAGGTCAAGAAATTCATCCCCACAGACGTTGTCGACAAGATTGCTACCGAAGAGAACGCAAAAACCATTGACGAGCTGAAGGCTTTCCTGAAAGAACGCAACCACCCGGTCGTTGCGAGCTGGAAAGTGGAAACTCCAGAAGCTGCGGAGGCCGTACTAGAAGAAGGGGAAGCCGAGCTGGTGCCAGTCGCAACGGCGGCGACACTGCCCATAACTGCTGGCGGCTTCAAAATAATACTGAAGGACGCAAAAATCTACGCGAAGAAAGTGATCATTCGTCAACTCAGAAGCGAGAAATCGGAGAACAGGTGAACAGGCTTGCCTGAAAATGAGAAAGATAAAGAAGAAAATCCTCTTGGAGTGAAGCTTAGTCCGCGCCTGACAGAACTACTTGCAAAACTCCAAGAAATAGAACTTGATGACTTCGAGATGGAAGTGGGCAGCTTAGAAATCTCGATTCAACCGGGCGCGGTTGCTCCGCGAGTAATCTCGCAACCTAAGGTGGTCGCACCGGCAAAGGTTAAGCCCCAAACTATCTTACAGAGAGAGTTTGTTCCACCGGTCAAGACGTATCCAGGCCAGATTGTGGAAGTGAAGCTTGGGGCGACGAAAAAGGAAGGTGGAACCCGCGGGAAGTGCGTCGTAATCGGCGGCGAAACTGCGCCGGCTTTCTACACTTTTGAGAGATCCATGCCTCATCCTCCGGTCGTGACGTTGGACATTTTCGACATGGAAGTTCCGCTTCCAAAAGCTGTCAAGATGCACATCAAAGAAGTCGTTGGCGATCCTGCAGCTTGGGCCAAGCTTGCCGTCGAAAAGTTCGGAGCCGACCTTCTGACAATACACTTAATCAGCATTGATCCACTCATAAAGAACGCTCCGCCGAAAGACGCGGTCAAGACCGTTGAGAATATAGTTCAAGCCGTGGACGTGCCCTTGGTAATCGGCGGATGCGGGGATCCGGTCAAAGACACCGAAGTCTTCGCGGAAATCGCCGAAACCTTTGCGGGCGAGAGGTTCCTGATGAGCTCCGTGACGAAGGACATGGACGTGGAACGCTGCGCGAAGTTCATCAAGAAAAACGGGCATGTCGCATTATCGTTCACTCCTATGGATTTGAACTTGGCCAGAGAGCTCAACCGTCGACTCTACGACTTCATGCCAAAAGAGGACATCGTTATGGATTTGACGACGGCGGCACTCGGCTATGGATTGGACTATGCATTCACCAACATGGAGCGGGCCAGACTCGGCGGACTGATGGGAGACCCGGAGCTGGCGCATCCAATGTCTTCAGGAACCACAAACGCTTGGGCAGCAAGAGAGGCTTGGCTGAAGATGGCCCCCGAATGGGAACCCCGCGAGCTGCGAGGCCCCCTGTGGGAAGTGACCACGGCCGTGACGCTTCTGCTCGCAGGCGTCGACCTGTTCATGATGATGCATCCGGCCGCCGTGAAAACCCTCAAGGACATAACTCGACAACTTGAGTGCGGCAGTTCGGGCAACGCAAGCAAACTTGCAGAATGGGTCTCCGCCAAAGTTTAGACTTTAAGGTGGACTTGTATGAGTGAGAAGGAAGGAAAGGGAAGAGTCGGCATAAAAGAGCTAAGTCCGATAGACGTTTACAAGCTTCTTCCAAAGACGAACTGCAAAGAGTGCGGAGAAGAAAACTGCTTAGCTTTCGCGACAAAACTCGTCAACCGCGAAGTAACTCTTGAAAAATGCAAACCGCTCCTGGCCAAAATGCAAGAGAAAGCCTACAGACAACTGAAAGAAATGCTGAAACCAGCCATAAAAGAAGTTACCGTAGGCGTCGGTGACAAAGCTGTGAAAATCGGCGGAAAACTCGTCATGTACCGACACGAGTTCACGTACACCAACCCGACGGCAATCGCCATCGACGTCACAGACGAAATGACTGATGAAATCATGTTGGACCGGGTTAAGCGGACTGAAGGCTTCAACTTCGAGTACATAGGACAGACGTTGAGACTCAACATGGTTGCCATCCGCTCCACTTCAAAAGACCCTGAAAAGTTCGCAGCCACCGTCAAAAAAGTGGCAGACAACACGAACCTACCACTCGTTTTGTGCTCTTTAGACCCCAATGTTCTGGAGGCGGGAGTAATGGCCATTCCGAAATCCAGACCGCTCTTGTACGCAGCTACGAAAGACAACTGGAAGGAAATGGCCGAGCTTGCCCTCATGTACAATTGCCCCCTCGCCGTTCTCGCGCCAAACGATTTGAAAACGCTCCTATCCTTGGCCAAGACTCTGACAGAATACGGCGTTGAGCACTTGGCCCTGGACCCTGGCACCTTCTCAAGCGACGGTCTGGCCGACACACTGAACAACTTCACGATGATTCGCAGGGCCGCGTGCGAGAAAGGAGACGAGCTCTGCGGCTTTCCGCTCATAGGTGTACCCATGGTCGCCTGGATGGAAAGAGGCGAAGCCGTGGACGAAATCGTGAAGTGGAGAGAAGCCTACCTGGCTTCGATGCTCATCGTCCGCTTCGCAGACATCATTATCATGCACAGCGTTGACGGTTGGTCACTTCTCCCAAGCGTGATACTGCGGCAAAACATTTACACCGACCCAAGAAAGCCGGTGGCCGTGGAATCGGGACTGAAAGTGTTCGGCACTCCTGAAGAAAACTCGCCGGTATTGTTCACAACAAACTTCGCGCTCACATATTTCACAGTCGCCTCAGACATCGAATCCGCGAAAATCAACGCGTACGTGCTTGTTGTCGACACTGAAGGAACAGCCGTAGATAGCGCAGTTGCAGGTAGAAAGTTAACCGCGGAAAAAATCGCGGACGCCATAAAAGCTTCAGGAATTGAAAACAAAGTCAAACACAAGAAAATCATAATTCCCGGAAAATCTGCGCGCCTCAGCGGCGAAATCGAAGAACTCAGCGGCTGGCAAGTCATGGTTGGTCCCAGAGATTCCTCTGAGATTCCTAAATTTCTGCAGGACAAATGGCAAAAACAAGCTTGATGCACCCCAGACATACGAACATATTCCTAAGGTGTATAGCCCAGGTGGGGGCATGTGCATATATGCAAGTTCATCGTCCAATTCTTTAATGAAATGAATCATCCGTTCCAAAGGAGATGGCATTTGGGCAACGCTTGATATTCATGCGCGCATGTGCGGGCAAAAGATTTTGTCATTGAAGGTGGGAAGCGAAACTGATAAAAGGGTTACTTTTATCTCTATGAGTGAAAAATTGATTTTCTGAGAATATGGAGGGTGTGTTCGATGGTAGATGAGTTGTCGGCAGAGAAGATAAGAAGAGAATGTACTTCCGATATTATGCCGTGTGAAACCACGCAAGGGTTGGCGCCTCTTCAGGAGATTATAGGCCAGGAGAGGGCTGTCAGGGCTCTCAAGTTCGGGCTGGGAATCAGGGATCGCGGTTTTAACATTTACGTTGCAGGTTTTCCTGGAACAGGCAGGACGACGGCTGTTAGGAACTTTGTGTCGGATCTGGCCAAGACCGGATTGGTCCCGTCTGACTGGTGCTACGTGAACAACTTTCACAATCAATACGAGCCTAAAGCCATAAAGCTTCCAGCTGGAAAAGGGACACACCTTCGAGATGACATGGCAACTTTCGTCAGTGAAGCTCAGAGGGCTCTGCCGAAAGCCTTTGAAAGCGAGGATTACGGCACAAGAAGAGCCTCCGCGATCAGATCTGTTGAAGAGGAAAGACAGAAACTAATCGCCCAACTTACGAAGCAGGCCCAAGAACAGGGTTTTATCCTGCAGGCCTCACCAGTCGGTTGGCTCATGATTCCAGTAATCAAAGGAAAACCCGTGAGCGACCAAGACTTCATCGCGTTAGACCCGAAAATACGGGATGCAATCGAGAAGAAAAGAGGGCAACTTACAGATCAGTTCACAAGCGCTATGAGGCAACTCAAAGAATTGGAAGGAAAAGCTGACGAGACTCTTAAGAAACTCAACCGTGACGTTGCAATTTTCGCCATCGGACACATCGTGACTGCCTTGAAGGAGGAATACGGGCAATTTCAGGATGTGACCACTTACATAGACGAGGTGCAAACTGACATTCTTAACAACCTACCTCACTTCATAAAAGAGGCGGGGGAGGAGTCTCCACAACTTCCTTTTCCAGCTCGGTGGATGAAGGAGACGCCTTTCAAAAAGTATGAAGTGAACGCCATTGTTGATAACTCAAACGTCAGCGGCGCTCCGGTTGTGATAGAGTTAAACCCCACTTATCAGCATCTTTTCGGCAGGATAGAGAAGGAAGCCCAATTTGGGGCCCTAGTTACCGACTTCACCATGATCCGTGGTGGATCATTACACAAGGCCAACGGTGGTTATCTGATTCTTCCTGTTGAAGAGCTGCTTCGCAACTCATTCTCGTATGATGGCTTGAAAAGAGCCTTGAAAAACGATCATATAGTTATCGAAGAGCTCGAAGAGACTTTGGGTTTCATAGCGACAAAAAGTTTGAAGCCCGAGCCGATTCCTCTGAACGTCAAGGTGATTCTCATCGGTGACCCCTACTTGTACCAACAATTGTACAGCTTGGACATGGATTTTAATCAGCTTTTCAAGGTTAAAGCGGATTTTGACACGACTATGGACAGAACCGAAGAAAACGTACAACAATACGCTGCCTTCGTCTGCATGCTTTGCGAGAAGGAAAACCTAAAACACCTCGACAGTTCAGGCGTGGCCAAACTGATAGAACACAGTTCAAGACTGGCTGAAGACCAGCAGAAACTGTCAACCAGGTTTGCCGAGGTTGCAGACACCATACGGGAAGCCAACTTCTACGCGGCGCAAGAGAACTCCAAGTTTGTCACTGGGATTCATGTAAAGAAAGCCATCGAAGAGAAGGTTTACCGTTCGAAACTGATACAAGAGAAAATAGACGAGATGATAAAAAGAGGTATCCTGCTCATAGACACCGAGTCGTCGAGTGTAGGACAGGTGAACGGCCTTTCTGTGATGGAGCTGGGAGACTTCGAGTTCGGAAGTCCTTCACGCGTGACTGCTAGTGTGGGCCTCGGCCGTGAAGGAGTCATCGATATCGAACGTGAAGCCAAAACAGGAGGACCCATCCACACCAAGGGCGTTCTGATCCTTAGCGGCTACCTGAACGAGAAGTACGCACAAAACAAGCCTCTTAGCCTCTCGGCACGCCTCGTTTTCGAACAGAACTACGCGGGAGTGGAAGGTGACAGTGCCTCAAGCACAGAACTCTATGCAATCCTCTCAGTTCTCTCTCAGCTACCGATAAAGCAAAACTTCGCTGTCACAGGCTCCGTGAACCAGAAGGGCGAGGTTCAAGCCATCGGCGGAGTGAATGAAAAAATCGAAGGTTTCTTCGAGGTTTGCAAAGCCAAAGGTCTCACTGGGAGACAAGGGGTGATGATGCCTGAAAGCAACGTGCAAAACCTCATGTTAAAAGAGGAAATTGTCGATGCTGTCAAAGAAGGAAAATTCCACATAATCCCCGTCAAAACCATCGACGAAGGAATAGAAGTACTAACGGGCGTCAAAGCTGGCGAAAGACGTGAGGACGGAACCTTCGAAGAAGAAACCGTCAACTACAGAGTGGACAAACGCATCAAACAAATGGCTGAAAAACTCAAGGAATATCCATCAGCCCCTGCGCAGGGAGAGAAAACCGACAGTTAAGAGCCCTTCCTTAAAGAAGAGCGTAAAGTGCGCCGTTATCACTTTCTTTGTTCTAATGCCTTTTCTACGGCTTCTCGTATGATGAAACCGCCTAAGTGAAGTATTGGCTCCTTTGTTTCAGGGTCGACGCCCATCGTTGCAGTGCATGGATAACTGTGATGAGCCTTCGCAATTACGTCATAAAGAATACCCTTCTCTGTATCCACTCCCGTCAGTTTTCTTGCAACATACCACGTGGAACCGCAGGGGGCGCTTCGTCTGGCAATCGCTGCCTCTATGACCTCACGCTTATCTTTCTTCTCAGTCGAGATCTCCAAGACGGGCTTTCCTATCTTCAATTCGGTGACGCATCGAGATATCGTTGGTTTGCTCTCGGACGGTTCTAACGAACAGAAAGGTTTCGGAAAGGCACTTTCAAGCCCAAGTTCATGGCACTTTTCTTCAATCTGTTTCTTCAGGCCCATCGGAACCTCCACGAAATCCTCAATGGGAACGATTAACCCTTTCATCCCGGCCCGGTGCAGATGATTTGGCAGCTCTAGCAGCAAATCCTTATGCAGACCAGACGCTATGCATAAGTCTGCCTTGGGGATTCTTTTTGGCATGTGTTCATCGGGGTTATCGATGAAGGCTGGAAGGTCTGCAGGACCTGGAAGCTCTATCGCTGCTTTTATGTTTTGAACATGAGTGTAAGCGCCATACTTGCAAGAATCACAGTAGAGTCCGCACGGTTTGCAGAAGCTTGGATCGTTGATAACGTTCCTTATCACGCGTTCTGAAAACTCGCCGCTGTAAACGAAAACGAGGGTTAATGCTTTCTCTTTATCCTTCGGGTTCAAGCCCCTTCCACATGGGAAATCTTAGCTTGCCGTGTTCTTTATGTTTTCCCTTCTGGCGCAAATGGATCGCGGAATACGCTTTGTTGCTGAGGAGCTGGTTAACGAAAGATTTAGTCAAATTCATGGAGTTTTTTTCTTTCTTCGCTTGAGATAATCTTCAGGCTCTGGGAAGACCTCTTTAATTCGTTCTAGGCGTTTTCTTGTGTTGACGTTGCATTGTTGCGTTATGAAATCTCTTGGCTTGCTGAACGTTTCAACTTCGCCTGTTGATCTTTTCCTTGTGATCTTGATGCAGTCGTCGACGATGCAGCTCAAAACACATGCTCCGCAGTATATGCAAAGATCTTCTGTCAGTCCGATTTCCCCCGCTTTCCAGAATAGGGCATTTGTTGGGCACGCTTTGACGCAGAGTTTGCATTCCACGCCGTGACAAATTCTCTTGTTAATGGTTATGGTCCCCTCAGGGAAGAATTCCTTCGTGCCCAAGGGTGCGAGAATTTCCTTCTTTCTTTTCTTCTTCTCTTTTTTTCCAGTATCCTCTAAGAGTTCGAATATATCGACGCTGGGAGACTTCTCGCCTTTATTGGGCATCTGCTTCATCTTTCACGATAGCGCTCATCAGAATGTGCGCTGGGCTAACGAATTATAACTATCAAATCCTAACCCTAAATGTGCATTGGTCCAACGCGCCAGGAATTGCATGGAAAAAGCGCCAGCGGTTCTTCTGAAACATCTCCCGAATGCCTCTTTTGTTCAAATTCTTTCCAAACAAGCTTCGATTTGAACTCTTATGGGAGTAAACCCTCTCTCAGAAACACGGGAGGGCAAGTGTTTTATACAAAGTGTAGCTCTTCAAAGAATTAAGCAGGTGAGAGTTGATGTCAGAAAAAGTGGGTGTCGCCGTTGTTGGAGTAGGCTTCGTGGGGGGACAGGCGCATGTACCGAGTTTCAAGAAAATCGAGGGCTCGGATCTGATTGCGTTAGGAGCCACTACGGAAAAACGTGTGAAACCTCTTGCTGAACAGTATGGCGTCAAATACTATCTGGATTTTGACAAACTCTTGGAAGATCCAAAAATTCAAGCAGTAGTCCTAGCCGTTCCGACGCCAATGCATTTCGACCTGGCTATGAAAGCAATGAAAAAAGGTAAGCATGTTTTATGTGAGATGCCTCTCGCCCCAACGATAGACAAAGTGAAAGAACTTCAAAAGACCGCTGAAAAGAACAAGGTGGTTTTGATGCCGGTTCTCCAGTTCAGGTTTGCACCTATATACGCTAAGACGAAGGAAATGATAGAATCCGGCCTAATCGGCAAGGCAGTAGCCTTCCATTTCCGCGAGTTTATACCTGCTTCAAGCATCGCTGAACAGTGGCCAGCTGGGTCTTGGGCTTGGAACATAGAAAAGAGCGGAGGTTACCCAGATTTCACTCTCTCCGTCTGGTCATTGGACATGTTTAGATGGCTGTTCAAGAGCGAAATAGAAAACGTCCAATGGATGGCAAGCTACCCCAAACTCGAAAAATACGGGGGAATACTGGGTTACAACACGATGGGCGTCGTCAAGCTCTCAAACGGTGCAGTGGGTTCACTTCATTACGGTGCCTCGGTGACGCCTTCTGCAGCCCTCAGCAGACTGGAGGTATACGGCGATAACACGGATGTCATCCACGCTATTAATTTCAACAAGATTCTGTTATACGGGTCAGGGGAACAACCGCAAGAATGGAACCTGGATGTTAAAGGCACCAGAGTCTGGGGACACCGTCAACTAGACGAGCACTTCATAGACTGCGTCCTCCACCACAAGAAACCTCAGGTGACAGCCGAAGACGCAATGAAAGCCGAAGAAGTCGCACTGAAAATCGTCAAAAGCATGAAGTAGAATACAACCGACAAAAACTCTTTCGTTCCGGATGAGAACAACAATCCAACCATCACATAAAGAAGAGGTTTATAACCCACCCGATTCTTTTCTTTACTTGGTGGGCAGACATGTGCGAGTTTAAAGTGATTCTTAACGGAGAAACAGTGTTCAAGGACGCCGTCCTCGCCAAACTCAAAGGCAGCAACGTAACCGTCACAGACGTTCTCGGACAATCCAAGGAATTCAAGAACTGCAAAATACTGGAAGTTAGCGTGAACTCTACTCGGTTAGTTCTTTCAAGTTCCTGAGAAACAGAAAGTAGAGCATAATAACTGAATGCTAGCTTCTACGGCTTTTGAGATCATCGCAATCCTTTTTTTTATTCTTGGCTGATTACCACGGATTTACCGAAGAAGATAGACTATCAGTGGCAGAAGGCCGAGAAACACTGGGAAGGGTAACCCTGGGAACATGCCTCTCTTTTCCAACATTTTGAGAACCAGTAAAACTCCGGCAACTATGCCCAATGTTGAAACAGCGCAGAATATTGGGCCAGCAGTTTCGAGGACAAGGCCTGTCAGCATTGAATAGAATGTGAGGTCGCCCAGTCCCATTTGAAAATCTCTGAAAGAGAAGCTCAACCCGTGGAGCTCATCGAGTCCTTGTTGAGCTATCTTTCCTACGGGGCCGCGATAAACTGCGTATATGTCATAAATAGCTAGGAAAGCCAGAATCAGCATCGCGCTGTAAAGCGGTATCGAAACCCCGAGAAACGCGCCTAGACCTCCACCCAGAAGAAGAATTACGGCGTTGGAAATCCTTCCCTGAACCTTGAAAATCGCAAGATCCGCCAAGACCGTTACAGACGTGGCAACTGCCAGAGTCAATATTAACGCAGTTGTGGAGGATATTGCGAGCAGAGAGAACAATGCAGAAAGGTAGACGATTGAGAGCAGGAGAATCGCAAGTGTTATGGCGAAGCCCGTGATTATGCTGATTATCCTCAGTTTCTTGCGTTTAACGAGTAGATATAATAGTGTTGCACCGACTCCGGCAAGTATGACAAAATAAAGTGCGTTAACGAGCGATCCTACACCTTCTGGGAACGGTGTGACTTGGTAACGGGTGATGCTAGATGTCAATACCAAATAGGCGCACAGGATTCCGAATCCCAAGCTTGCCAAAACCGGCAACAGCTGTATTGGTTCAATCTTAAACTCTTCTTTCAAGAACCCTTACCCTTATCGGCCTTTACCGTTGTCTTCACGTAGCATTTGTTGCAGAATAAGCTTTGCTTTCTGTCCGTTTCGAAGATGGAGTTGGAAAAATACATGACACAAAACGGGTTATCACAATGACTCAATCCCAAAGTGTGTCCCAACTCATGAACTGCCTCTTTCGTGCCTCTTTCAACAAGAACCTGGGCATCTGAGACTTTTCCGTAGAACTCGGGTCTGAGTCTCCACAACGAAATGACGGCCACTTTCCCCGGATATTCACCCTCTCCGACGACGAAATTAAGCTTGGGAACGAAAAGGTCAACGTCAGCGATTCCGAGAATGCGATCGAAGGAATTGAACCTTTCAGCAATGTTGCGGATTGCCCCCAAGATTGTGTCCGAACGGTACTGTTTTCTCGTCTTGACGTAGGCTTCTTCGGGCAGCGGCAGAGTCTCTGAGATCAACGTGATCCTCGATTCCTCAAAAATCGTCTCAAGACTTTCTTGGATTCCAGTTATAATCTCAGAATCCACTTGGCCGACGCGCACTATTCCAATTTCCAATTTGTCCTTCTCTCTAGAGTTTGACGATGTCCCCTGTTCTGGGCGCCGAAGCTTCTAGACCAAGTTCATTCTTCGCCCATTTCGCCAGCAGCTCGCAGTTTCCTTCTGCTCCATGAACCACGAAGACCCTGGGTTTTCCGCCAAGTCTGCTTAGCGCTTCTTTCAGCTCGCCTGCTCCGCAGTGAGACGAAAAATCGAAGTGTTGCACTTTAGCCTTGACTTTCCGCATTTTTCCATCGATGACGCATAATCCCTTTTCCATCAACTCTTTTCCAGGGGTTCCTGGAATCTGATAGCTTACCAAGAAGATGGCGTTATCTGATCTTTTTGCGATTTTCGAAATGTAGAACATTGCAGGTCCGCCCTTGAGCATGCCTGCAGGCGAGATTATCACGCCCGGAGTTCTTGTGGCTTTCCTCCTGTCTCTCCAGCCTTCAACCCAAGTTGTAGAGTGTAATGCATCAACGAAGGTTTTTCCATCTCTCAGGAACTGGGGATAGCTCATCATCACTCTGCTCACCTCGCGCGCCATCCCATCAATCGTGACTGGGTACTCAAAATGATGAGCTGCGAGTACGCATGCGAGTTCCTGTGATCTTCCAACTCCGAAAGCCGGGACAAGGACAGTGCCTCCTTTCTCTACGACGTCTGAGCATGTGTTTACGAACCGTTTTTCGAGTTCTTGGCGTTCGGTGTGCTCCTCATTGGCGTAGGTGCTTTCAATTATCACAGCGTCCAAGTCTTTATAATCCATTTTCGCGCCTTCCAGGAGCCTTGTGTCTATGATGTTGAAGTCTCCCGTGTACAGCAACTTTTTTCCTTCAGCTTCAACGAGCGTTTGCACACTTCCTGGAATGTGTCCGGCGTTCCTGAACTGGAATGATATGTCTCCAACTTTCTGTTCAACGTTGAAATCTAGGTGCTTACTGTTCTGTGTCATCGATTTGAGCTCAAGATACTCAAAAGGCAGGTAATAGCTGGACAGGTGAATGAAATCTGAAATCAGCAACTGGTTCAGTTCTGCGCTCATCCTGTTTGTGTACAAGGGTTTCTTTCCCTGCACATAGAATATCGGGATAGCTCCCGAGTGATCCAGGTGACTGTGTGACAAGACTATGGCATCAACGTCCTTGGGAGGCACGTGCATGGGGAACCCTGGCTCATGATCCAGCATGGCGCCATAATCCATCAGGATCTGCGTTTTTTCGGTTTTAACCGCAATTGCTATCCTGCCGACTTCCCGGGTTCCGCCCAAAAAGCCTAACTGCAACTGTCCCATTTCTCTTCATCAGCTAGTTCACTATTCATGTTTTGCGCTCTTTTAAAAACGTATTGACTTGCAGGTTGAAGAAGCTTTGACTGAACCACTCCTTATTGCCTTCAGAATCTCGTCGACATTCAACGAAGCTTCGATTTCCGTTGCTCGGCCAGCGCTTTCAGATTTATTGATGAATCAGGCGAATACTTTGTGTGAACGTAAAGTGAAATCGGCATGGGTCCAGATATTTTATTGTCTCCTCACAGGGGATCCTTCAAAGCAGTTATCAGGTTCTTCTCTTGCTTTTTCGCGGCGACAATGCGTTTGAATCCAATCTTCTTATGTGCACAAGCCCTTCTGCACGCGTTGAGGACTGTTTTACCCCAGTTTTCAGTGTCGTCTAACAGCACTACGGTTTCATATCTGGTGCGGCTAATGTACTCAGCGAGCTGGGCTGCCACGTACTCTGATGTTTCCTTGTCTGGCGTCTGAATTGTTTCATGTTGTGATAGCGGATACATTTCGTCGAGCTCGGTCGGAACTACTCCGAATGGGGCGCTGTAGACGCACGCGTGAAACACGCTGGGCTTTTTCAACGTCTGGAGCTGTCTGATGGTATTCGTGAAAGTCTCTGACTTGTGAAACGGTTTTCTTCGCGTCTGTGGTAACAAAAGCAGGATTTTTGCTTCGCTGGGCGGGGTATACCTTTCGGCCAGCTTCTTCCTATGCCGGACAATTTCGGGTCGGGCGAGCCCGATGGAGCTGAAGAAGAACAATCCGCTATTTTTTACAGATGGATCGTGTCTTTCAACGTAATTCTCGTATTTCTTCAGGCTTTTCAGTGCTTGAAACAAGGCTGGGTGTCCGTGGGCCCGCATTTCCAAGTGTTCCCACAATCTGCCGTCTTTTATGGCTTGTTTAATGCGTTTCAACTCGGCGGCACATGCGTGAAGGTTGTGTTCGGCGAGGAACATCTGCACTTCTTTCGGAGCCAGTTCCATAATTTGTTTCGGCGTTGCTCTCACGCATTTTGGGCAGACGCATGGAAAGTAATCAAGCTCGTTCAGTCTGCAAGTGCCCGCTTCGGTCATGTAGCGACCTTCCTTGGCATACAACGAGTACGCTGCCGAGTCAAAAAAGTCGCATCCCGAGGCTACTGCCAAAGCGAACATGAAAGGGTGTCCGGCGCCGAAGAGATGAAGCGGCCTCTCAACGGGCAGATTTATCTTAGCAGTCATTATCATGTCCACCAGGACGTCGAACCGATAGCGTTCCATAACTTCAGTAGGGCTTCCTAAGGCGTGTATTTGGAAGGCAAGCTTTCCCATTTCCTTGGCGGACCTGGCAACGAGGTCCAAATATTTTCCGCCTTGCACTGGCCCAACCCACAGAATGTCTTCTCTCGATTTGAACGTGAAGAACTCTTTGGCTCGCTTCAGAGTCTCTTCGACCGTTTGTCGCGCACAGGCTTCTGTAACTTTCCAGCCTGTTGGAATGTCAAGTATCGTGGCGATGTCCGAACCTATCTGTTCCTGATATTCCACTATCTCTTTCGGCGTTACTTCCACGTCGCCGTATACAAGAATCTGGTAGGCGCCGGAATCGGTCATAATTGGACCGTTGAAATCCAGGAAGCTTTGCAGACCGTTCTTGGTAGGCTGTTTCTCTGAATGTTTCTTCAAAATGTAGGCGTTGGTTATGAGGGCCTCAAACCCGAACTCTTCTCTAATTCTCCTCGGAGAAACAGGCTGCACGATGGGGTTTATTACTGGAAAAAGCAGAGGCGTCTCTAGCACTCCACTCTTGGTCTGAAGTCTTCCAATTCTTGCCAGCAAATCTTTTTCTCTTATCTCAAAAGACATGGCTGAACTCTGACAAAAGAAAACAAGCAGACATATAAAAAACATTCACCAGATAATGACCAACAGATGGGAATGCGAGGTTCGGACATGGGTCTAAATGAGATTGTCAAAGAGGAGCTTTCTGGAAATGTCGCCAAATCGTATGTGGCACAAATTACCCGTTTTCACAGAGTTCAAGCTTCAACGATGTTCCATGAAGCCGCCGAATACGTGAAGAGCGAGCTTCTGAAAATAGGGCTGAGGGATGCTGTTATAGAACAGTTTCCTGCTGACGGAGCCCAGAAATACTGGACCTTCACGTCCCCAATGGGCTGGACGGTTGAGAGCGCCGAGCTTCGACTCCTAGAACCCGAGGAAAAGCTTCTCGCTTCGTATAATGACACGCCTCAGAGTCTGCACACCTACAGTAACGGAACGCCTCAAGAGGGCGTCACAGCTGAGCTTGTTGACGTCGGCGCTGGAACCAAGACAGCCGATTATGAGGGAAAAGACGTTAAGGACAAATTCGTGCTAGCCACTGGCAGGGCAAAATCTGTTCACGAACAAGCCGTTTACAAGTGTGGAGCCGCCGGCGTAATCACAGACTCAATCACTTTCGAAATACCCGACGTACGAGAAAGTCTGGACATTCCCGACGCCCATGCGTACCAGTCCATATGGCCCTCCGCGGAAGTGTTGGACAAGGTCAAATTCGGATTCTCTCTGAGCAAACGGCAAGGAAACCAGCTTCGGACTCTGCTCAAACGCGGAAAACCCGTAAAGCTCAAGGCCAGGGTGGACGCAAGGTTGTTTCCTGGCAACTTGGACGTGGTGACAGCAACTGTGCAAGGCAGGCTGAAACCGGAAGAGGAAGTCTTTCTGGTCGCTCATCTCTGCCACCCCAAGCCCAGCGCCAACGATAATGCCTCCGGCAGTGGGTTGCTATTGGAAATTGCCAGAACAATCAACGTCCTGATTGAATCTGGAAAGATTGAGCGCCCAGCTCGGACAATACGCTTCTTGTGGGTGCCCGAAACGTTCGGTTCTGTAAGCTACCTTCACGGCCACGAGGACCTGCCAACCAGGCTCGTTGCAGGCATAAACTTGGACATGGTGGGTCAGAATCAGGAACTCTGCAAGTCCACTCTCAACCTTGACCGCACTCCAGATTCATTGCCATCCTATTTGAATGATCTGGTCTTCGGCTTCATGCAGGAATCTGTTAGACAATTTGATGTCCCATCTTCGTTCGGCTCGTCATCCATCTTCCGTTATGCAACAGGGGCCTTCAGCGGCGGCAGTGACCACGCGGAATTCACCGACTCAACGATAGGAGTTCCATGCGTAATGCTGCTCCAATGGCCAGACTTGTTCTATCACACGAGCATGGACACCATTGACAAAGTGAGTGAGAACAGCCTAAAAAGGGTCGGATGGATAGCGACAAACGTCATGCTGACTCTCGCAAACGCCACCCTTGAAACGGCATTTCAGCTCGCGCATGAAACCGCTTCGGAGGGCATCATCAGAATCGAAGAAGCCAAGCGAGAAGCCGTTGAAAAACTGTTCAAAAAGAGGCAAGACCCGAGGCTTAGAGACAAGCCTGAAGAGCTAGCCAGAGAACTGGAGAGGACAATCTCTTACCACAAGAATAGAATAGAACATTTCGCGTGGCGTGAGCAAGAAGCAGTCAAATCAGTGAGAAGATTCGGAGAAAGCGCTGAGCTGAACGCTTCTCTGAGTGTGCTCTGCAAAAACATTGCAGCCATGGCTGCACGGGGGCTAGCAGACCTGCAAGACATCCTGAGCTTCGTAGCTAAGGCATCGGCGTTGACTCTTCCAAACCAAAATGACCATGCAGAATCCAATAAGGAACTTAGTGTGGTTCCGAGGCGACTTTTCAAGGGCCCGCTTGATTCTAACGTTTTGAGGAAAACGTTGAGCGAGAAAGAGTTGGAGTGGTACGAAGAAGTGCGCAAGATAGACGAGGATTTCGACAAGAAGACGGCGGAAATGCTGAACTTCATGAATGGAAAACGGAGCATCTACGAGATTGTAATGGCTGTTTCTGCGGAGTACAGCGAAACCAATCCTGAACACGTATTGAAGTTTCTGCGAGACCTTGAGAAATCCAAGCTTGTCGAACTCTGCTAGCCTCACGTTTCGAGCTAAACACACTTATACCGCGATTTTTCCATGTACTACTGCCTACCCTATCGGAAGGAGAATTAATGGTCTGTGTGATTGAACTCTTCGAGAAACCGAAACTTCATGATCCTGTTCTGATTGAAGGTCTGCCAGGAATAGGTTTCGTGGCCAACATTGCTTCTCTGCACTTGATTCGCGAGTTGAAGGCAGAACGTTTCGGCGAGGTTCATTCTTCGGCCTTCCAAGACTTGGCGGTCACGACCGAGAAGGGTGGGGTGCAGTGTCCGATGAACGAACTGTACTATTACAAGAGCCTGAAGGAAGGGCGCGACTTGATAATCTGGTACGGCAACACGCAGGCTTTGACGACTTCAGGACAATACGAGCTCTGCGGTAAAATCTTGGACGTTGCTCAGGATCTGGACTGCCATTATGTCGTGACCTTGGGCGGATTCAGGCAGGAAGAGATTAAAGGTGTTCCTCAGATTTACACGGCTGCATCGGATCATGAGACATTGAACAGTGTTCTCAGCCTCGGAGCGAAGATAATGGTTGGGCAGATATTCGGCATCGCCGGGCTCACTATCGGTTTGGCCAGGCTCAGGGGTTTCAAGAGCTTCTCGCTCTTGGTGGACACGTTGGGCATGTATCCGGATGCAAACGCCACGCGTTACGTGCTGGCAGCACTGAACGAGTTCCTGAACATGAACGTCGACCTGTCCACCCTGGACACAGCTGCAGAAGAGATCAAGAGAATCTTGGAATCCTTCGGTTTGATAAGAACCGTCGGGACAGAAAAGAAGAAAGAGGAACAGCAGTTTCGCTGGTTTATCTAAGTTTTTCCCCTGGACTCAGCGATGAAAGACGCATAAACCTTATCCACGCGTTCAGCAGCAGGGCCCGACCCTTCGACCACGCCCTTTTCCGTCACTTTAACCTTATCCATGACCCAAATGAACCCCTTGTCTTCGTAGAGCTTGACCATCGTCGGAAACACCTTTTCGAGCCGATCAGCCAGAGCCTTCAAATCAAAAGGTTTTTCAACACTCAAAATCTGGGCCACAACATTGCCATTCAGAAAAACCCTGTGCAACATCTTCCCTTCCTCATCCTTAGCTTCTGAGAGACAAAGGCTCAAATTGTCAGGGTTAATGCCGAGCAATGTTCCAGTAAACGTCTTTCCAGTAATAGTTCCAACGATCACGTGCCTATCCGCCAACGCTGAGACCTCACTGAAATACTTTCTCTGAGCAACAGACAATCACTTAACCCCCATTCTACCTAACGAGATTGCAAAACAACTATTTAAAAATGATAACTCCAGCCTTTTGCAGCGGGCTGTATCACACTTTTTTTCCGGTTTTTTCAGAACTTGAATCCGGCAATTCTTGCTTTGGCAGTGTCCTGTGAGCAGTTTCTGTGAGAGCCTCGCAAGTCTTGAGTTGAGTTGATTTTGGACAGGTCAAAGACTGGATGCTTGAAAAATGGGGTTTGGAAACAGTCTCTGGCAAGGATATTCTTACAGGTCTTCGGCGAGATACTTCAGGTCAAACGGTTTGATTATCATTCCGGTCTTCAGGCTCACGATGAATGATTGGACGTCGCTGATGAAGTCTGCGAAGTTGACGGTGTATTCTCGCATGAAATTGGCGTATTTCGAGTAGTCCTTGTGGAGGGACAGGATCACCGCGTCTTTTCCGAGCCCTTCTCCATCGGATGCAAAGAAGACGTTGTGTTGTTGCATTACCCATTTCCTCTGTGCCTCCAGTTTCGTTTCCACTTCTTTCTTATCGTAAGTCTTTGCTTTGGCGAAGGTGATCGCGAAGATTTCGTATCCGATCTTCTGAAATTCTGGGATGACCGTGTAGCTTCTCACATAATTTTCCGCGAGTTTTCTGTTCCTAGTGACCGTGGGCTGAGATACTCTCAGGGTCTTTGCCAGTTCTCTATCGCTTCTCCTGGAGTTTCTGATTAATTCTTTCAAAAGCTTCAGAAGTTTTTCTTCTTTCATAGTCTCGACCCAAAATCAGTTGATCACTGCATTTATCTCTTTCGGAGTTCCTAGGAAAATCGTTCAGTTTTTGTTCTCGAGCTCCTGCCTCAGAAACACCCTGCTCTTTTGCGGCAGATCTCTCTGAACCATGAGGTTCGGGCCTATCCAACTGTCGTTTCCCACCTTGACTCCTGGCATGAGAAGCGCGTTTATGCCTGTTTTCACGTTGTCTCCCAGGACTGCTCCAAGTTTTTTTCTTCCACTGTCCACGAGTTTGTCCTTTACCATCATCTTGATTGTGCCCGCGTCAAGCCGATAGTTGGCGGTTATCGTGCCAGCGCCTAGATTGCATCTCTCGCCTATTATGCTGTCACCAACGTAAGAAAGGTGGCCTATGTGTGCATTGTCCATTATAATGCTGTTCTTGATTTCGCAGGCGTTTCCCACCCTTGCTTTTCTGCCGATACTCGTGCACGGGCGAATGTAACAGTTAGGTCCTATGTCAGCTTCTCCGTCTATGAAGGCCGGTCCTTCAATGTATGCTCCTGAACGGACGTGCGCGGTTTCCGCAACTGTCACGGGGCCTAACAGGTGAGCGCCTTCTTCGATGAACCCCAGAGGTTTGTGTTTCATCCTCGTCAACGCCCAGCGGTTCGCTTCAAGGAGGTCCCACGGTCTTCCAATGTCGATCCAGTCTTCAGCGGCTATGTTGACGGCGAGCACCGGTTTTTTTTCGTTGATGAGAAGCGTGAGCGCATCTGGGATTTCCCATTCTCCTCTGGACGTGGCGGAGGTTTGTTTTATCTTGGCGAATATTTCTGTTGAGAAAACGTAGATGCCCGCGTTGGCCAAGTTTGTCGGGGCTTCTTCTCGTGCGGGTTTTTCCACTATGCGCTTCACGTGTTTGCCGTTTTCAAGCTCAACAATGCCGTAGTTCTCCGGTTTTTCAACTGGCACGACGGCCATTGTCGTGGCAGGTTTCTCTTTTTGATGCAAGTCGATAACGGTTTTCAAAGCTTCCGCGGCAAATAGCACATCGCCGTTGATTAGCAGAAAATCGTCGTTCATGTAAGGTTCAACAACGCTTACGGCGTTGCCTGTTCCGAGGATTGCCTTTTGTTCAGCGTATTCAATCTTGATGCCGAATTGTTTGCCGTCGCCGAAGTGTTGTCGGATCGCGTCTTCCATGAAGTGGACGATTATCACAGTTTCGCTTATCCCTGCCTTCTTCAAAGCATTCAGGCAGTGCTCGAGTACCGGTTTTCCGGCCACTTTAATGAGGTGCTTAGGTCTAGTCGTCGTGATGGGTTGAAGCCTGACGCCTTCTCCCGCGGCCATGATTGCGGCTTTCATCTATCATCGTTCCCCAGCAGGTTTCTGATGGATTTTGCTCCTTTTTCCATTATCTCCCTTGCTGCTTTTAACGATTCACCCTCCACTGTCAGTCTGACAAGGGGCTCCGTGCCTGAAGCTCTGACCAGCAGCCATCCGGTTTTGAGAACCAAACGAACCCCGTCAACCTTCGAGAATTCCTGGTACGTTTGGAAAACAGATTTCAAGCGTTCCCCGATTTTCTCCACAGCTTCATCTTTCTCGTCTTTCTTGCAGCTGAAGTTTTCCCTCAGAATCGGATACTTAGGCGTTTCAGCAACAAACTCGGCTAAACCCTCGCTCTCATCTTCCAACGCCTTCAAAAGCATGACTGACGAAAGTATGCCGTCTGGGCAATAGTTGAGTTGCGGGTGTATCCATGCGCCGCAAGGTTCGCCCCCGAAAATCGCGTTGTGCTTCTTAATCAGTTCCGTAATGTAAACGTCGCCGACCTTTGTCCTAACAACCTTTCCCCCGTGTCGTTCAACCATTTTTTCTACGGCCATCGACGCTTCGACACTCGTTACGATCGTACCGCCCCGATTTTGTTTCACGACGTGAGAGGCATACGCCGCCAAGACTTGATCAAAATCGGAAAAGTGTCCGTTCTCATCTATGAAGGCCACTCTGTCACCATCACCATCATAGGCTAGGCCGGCGTCAGCGTGTAAAGTCCTTACGACGGCAGCCAGGTCTGTGAGAGACTTGAGGTTCGGTTCAGGGCTTCTTGCTGGAAACAATCCGTCTGGTTGCGAGTTCAACGCCGCCACCGTGCAACCCAGACGTTGGAGAACTGTTGGAACAAGGCTGAACGTGGCTCCGCACCCGGCGTCAACCACGATGCGCCATTTCCTGCGAAGTCTTACGTTTTTTTCTACAGCGTCGACGTACTGGCTGGTATTCTCTGCAGTCTGGTCGTGGCCGACATTTTTCCAGTCTGCGAGCCTGAAGCGTTGTTGCGCGATTATTCGTTCAATCACGACTTGGCTTTCCTCGTCATATGCCAAACCCTCACGATCGAAAATCTTGATCCCGTTGTACTCAGGCGGGTTGTGAGAAGCCGTCATCATCACGCCGGCATCAACCTCCATCTTCCTTGTCAAAAAAGCCAACACGGGAGTAGGCATGACTCCCAAGCATTTCACGTTGGCACCGCCAGACTCAAGGCCGGAAACCAACGCCTCCTGAAGCATCTTCCCTGAAACTCTAGTGTCTCTAGCGACAAGTACTTCTTTGGCCTCGGCGAAGGTCGCCACGGCTAACCCGACCTGCTCAGCCAGAACGGTGGTCAACTCGACGTTGGCTAAACCGCGCACTCCAGAGCTGCCAAACAACCGCAATCTCAGACCTCGCAAACAGCTAAGAGACAAGATAACAACCATTTCTGCTCTTAAAAAACTAAGCACAGAAAACACGTTTAGTCCTGATTTCTTCTCTGAAAAAGATGTGTTCAAAATAGCTGCTAAATGAGTGCCATTAGGCGTGTTATGCAAAGCCACACGATATCGCCAACGAATAGCGCGAGGACTAAACCCGCCGTGATGAAAATTAGGAAGGGCAGGCCTGGAGATGCCCAAATGCCGTCTTGGATTTTTCCATCCTTGATAGCCTCATCAAGCCTCTGAACGACGCCGTCTCTGCCCTCGTCCTTTGGCATAGCGATCAGTTTTCTCTCGATGTTGTTTTCAGAATCCTCGTGTGCATCCTCAAGAGGATAAACGTGCCATTTGTCCTTCAATTTCTGAATGGGAGCTCTATAACCAGTTATCAAGACCAGAATCTTCCTGCCGACGGACCCGTTCTCGTAGTATCCTTCAAACAATTCTCTGCCTGTTCTTAAACGCCAAGCGACGTTGTACCCGAGCATAACAAACGTCATGAGAGCCGCCAGCAAAACGGAGTTGCTGAAAATACTCAGAGGAAAGAGTATCTGCTGGGTGGGCGAAACTCCGTATAGGGGAGTTAGCAGGCTCGTTGGAAAGAACGGTAACACGAGTGCCAGACACATAAGTGCTTTTGCGTCGGCTCCCCCGAAGCCTCCAGCGTAAAAAATCACGATGGCAAACATGGCAGTGAAGCCGAAGCAAATCCCATAGAGGGGCCACTGGGAAAACTGGTAAAAGTAAACCTCGGCAAAAGTGAGCACGAAGGCGAGCGGAGCGAAAACCATCCAAACGGTGTTACTTACCTCTCGTGTTTCGTTGTCGCTCCATGAAGCATAGAAAAGAAAGGCCAAGGCCAGTATTGTCCTTGCCAACTCCAACAGGGTCTGCGAAGGAAACTGCAAAGTGACACCGTCAGAAGTTCCGAATTATCTTCTCTGCTTAATTATCTTTCCACATTGGCTCGAGGCACGCGTGCTAAGATTATTCGGATGAACTTTAAAAAAGGGGTTTTCTAGGATATCTGAGCTGTTGTACTCCATGGCAGGCTTTGGCCACTTGACGATATCACCTTGAAATAGTATGTTGTTCCAGCTTGCCAAGAATAGGATACCGTTATTCTCTGGACAGAACCCGCCGCGAGCGATATGGGAGTAATCGTCTGGTTTTCCATTGTTGACGCTGATGTTCCAACGTAAACCTGAATTATCGTGGTGCCTGAAGTTCCCGAATTTCCTACGTCAATGTCTATCGTTGACCCGCTTCCGTAGAAGTTCACGTTTGCTTCGTAGAGAACAACACCTGCTTGTCCCGTCAAATGACCTGTATAAGTCATAACCCAGGCGTAGGTGACCACGATGGCCGCCACGGCGATTACAACCAGCAGTAGCGTTGCCAGTATCGGCGAAATGCCCTTCTTGGATTTGGATAGTTTACGTATCAGATTATTCACCTTCTGTTGTTTAAGGAAGACTCAATTTCGTTATTTAACACGTATGAACCCTCAATCTGCATTTCTGATCAATATACACTGCTCGACGGGGACTAGTTAGACAATGGCAAACTTTCCAAAGCCTCTATCATATCATTACTCCTATTACAGTTCACGATGCAGGTCACACTCTGACAGAATCCCTTAATCTCCTGTGTATACTGTTGCAGTTGGTTGGTATTCGACGCTGGTCCAAGAGCCGCTGACTTGGCCGCTTGCTATTTGATAGATTGGCGTAGTGTTGCTGAATGTGGATACTGCCCCGCACCAAATTGTGTTCAGTGCGTAGGTGAAGCCTACTGGGGCCATCTCTACTGGAAGCAGTTCAATCGTTCCTGCCGCCGAGTTTACTCTGAGACCTCCAGTCTGCGTTCCGGCCATACTGTCAAAGCAGTAGAGTTCATTGTTTCCTGTGTCTGTGAACATTATTCCTGCTCCATTTGTTCCTGAACTGAGTTGGCTCCAATGATGCGCTGAGGCTGTCGATTGGTTGAAGAACGTGCCCGTTGCCGTTGAGACTATTGGGAACCCGTTTGCCGTTCCGTTTTCGGTTTGGGTTAGGGTGGTTGAGGTTTGCAGTTCGATTGGGCACAGATCTGTGATGTTTCTGCTCTGTGGTGATTGCACGAACAAAACCCTCAGTTCATAGGTGTAATAGGTGGCGTTCGCCGGCAAAGTTATGACTATGTGAGAATAGAGGTTTGGAGAGTTCGGGACGCCGTTACTCCATTCGGCTTCTTGCTGAACTATATCTCTTACAACTCCAAACGTGATTATGTATGCCGGGCTAGCCCCATAGGTGCTCCATTGATTGTTTATTCGCATGAAAATGGCAGTACACGATTCGGTCCCGTTAGAAGAGGTTAACTGAAAGTTTCCATTAAACTGAAGAGTTAGCATGCCGTTTGTCAGCGTTCCTGCGCCAGGATTGTCTCCGGTAAAGTATCTGTCCACGAAGGCATAGGGCGTTTGAGTAGCGGTGTCGCTTCCGTTCCACCATACAGTGACTCTTGAAACGTTACTGTTCGCGAGAAAAACAATCATGTTTCCATCGTTGAAGACGCTTAAGTTACTGGTAAGGCCCAACGGTATCAGATAATTCGAAGCCCAGTCTTCTATTTGGAACGGTACTTCAGACGCGACCCCGTTTATAGTCTGGTTCACATGTATCGATTTGACGGGGAGCGGCGGGATGGGCATGGCCTGAGTTGTCATCTGCAGACTTTGTCCAAGCCACCGCATAGTGCCATTTTGCAGTAGCTCAATCGTAATAGGATTGGACGACGGAACAAGCTGAACTGTACCATTAAGGAAGAGGAGAGCTGCATCTATCTGCCAACTGTTTTGCACCGAATCTCCCGTCTGAGTTCCGTCCAAGAATCTAATCGTAAATGTAGAACCTGTGAGGTATGTGGTGACTGAGACATTATTCCAACTATTGGCATTCAAACTCGAGATGACCGTTGACCAGGAGCTGCTAGCGGTATTCCAGCATTGGACAGACAGAGTTTCTGCTGGACCGGAAAACGGTCCCGTGAAAATGTCCAAACTCTCGTTACTTGCTCCGTAATTGACGTTGGTCCATTGCTCTTCTAAGTCAAGGCGATAATTGGCAGGGGGAGTCCATGTAGCGTTTACAGCCTGAGCTTCGTAAACGTAAAATTGTGTATTGCCGTTTCCGCTGTTTCGATACCTGTAAAACCTCATCGCCGTGTAGGAAACACTTGGAAAAGTTGCATTCTGATAACTTCCCTCTGTTGGAGGTGCATGAAACACGTTTAACCAGCTTCCTGTTTGATTGGCTACGTCGATGTACATTGTCGTATAATCACTGCCACTACCGCCCTGCCCAACCCAAAACTGAATTTTAGTTCCGATAACCACGCCGGTTAAATTCAGTACAAGAGTCGTGGTATTCGCTCCAGACGATGCACTATTGCTCTGAGCGCGCGTGGACGTGTTGTTGTCATACGCGTTGGTCGGGTTTGTCCATGATGACGCGTAATTGTTGCAGTAGACGTAGGCCTCTGGAATAGGGCTGACTGAATTGGCTTCGGTCAGAGTGTCGTTTATTTTGTCTGGACCATATTGCTGAGCTGTGAAGTTCGACTCAAATCCCCAGTTCAAATCGTTGGGATCTACGTGTGAGGCGTTGTTGTTCACATAGTAATTCGCTGATGATACGGTTGTTGAGAGGGTGGGCCAAGTCATGTTTATGTTATACGAGGAATACGGTGAGGCCACTACGATTATGCCTCTCTGATCCGTTACTTGAACGACGTATGAGTTGGCGTCTATCCCCGTTGGCGGTTGAATCTGGTATGTGCCGTTTGTGTAGGTTGTTGGGCTCGTGCTTGGAGAGACTAATGCCCAGGTCGAGTTTGAGGTTTCGTACTGGAAAAATTGGAAGTTTTGTTCTCCGAGATCTGTCACGGGTTCATTTTGATCTTCGGTCACGACTAGGCTCGTTTGATTGGTTAGTGTTGTGTTTGCGATCTGCACCGTCAGTCCGCATGAGGGCGCGTACTGCACTTCATCAATTCCAAGTTTTGTCAGATTATAAGTCACGTCGAGATATCCTGTGCTGTAACTGACGTTATTGAACCAGTATGTTTGGATGGTGAGGTTTGTAAGGCTGAACCCTGCTCCCCAGTCTGGGTGAGTGTTTGCAATGTATTCCAGTCCGCTAGTAGTGTAGTTCAGCGTACTCTGATTGGCAAATGAACTGTCTCCGGTGACTCGGATGACTGAACCGTAATAGCCCACGCTGAAACCCAGCAATTCTTTGAGGGCAAAGTTGGTTTCATCGATGGCGGTTAAGACTTGAGGTTGAACCTGTATCGAATTGTTAAGTATCATTGTGTACGTTATCATGACGGTTGATACGAGAATCACCGTTACCAGTAAAGCAGCTATAATTGAAAATTGACCTTTTTTATTCAATCAAGATCCTCCTGCTAGTCCGAGTTGTAGAACGACGAGTTCAGAAGTGCCTGCCGCCGTGTACTGTGACTTGTAGAGCACGGGGTTGTAGTCTGATAAGATTCCCAAGGCTGCGAGTCTCGTATCTGGGACTCGTGTTACGCCCAGCGCGAAAAGAGATCCTGTAACGTTTGTGGCTCCTTTGAAAATGTGGTTTAACACTGATCCGGGCAGGTTGCCGCCTGTTGGGTTCAAAACAGTATTTGCGACGGTAAGGTTGTATTGAGTGGTGATTGAATCTGGCAAGGCTCTAGTGGCTGTCTGGGTGGGGGAAGGGAATACCCCATAATAGCTGCAGTTGCCTAGAGCTGTCGCCGTAAGGCTTACGACGCCGACATCATTAGTCAGCCAATTGTCATTGTAATTGTATGGTTGGTTGTCTGTGCCCTCGAGAAAAGCGTTGAGTCCCGCAGCACCGTCCATGTACATGCCGTATATGCCCCATGTGTTCTGGATTGCTGCGAGTTGCACAGTGTTTGTCACGTAATAGAATGGGTAGCCGACTATGCTCACCCAAGTCCAATTGTACTTGTTGACGCACTTGCCTAGTTGGTAGCAGTACTCATCGTATTCGCTTGAATAATTGATTGCATAGGCTTGGGGAATGGGCACAGCTTCTCCGCACGTGTTGATGACTATGGCATTTTGAAGAGTCTCATTTTCGAGAGGTTGTCCGCTCATTAGCTGTCCAAGCTGTGTAGTGTTCTGCACCATCACAATGGAGGACGGGTTAAAGTACGAACTAAACATCTCCAGAAATTGTTGTGCGATGCTTTGAACAGTGTATCCTGTAATCCACCAGCCGTTCGAGTCACTGCAGTTCAATATGTAGAGCGTTGCTGCAATCTTCTGAGGTGTGACACTGAAGGTCACGTTAGAGGAGGCAACCATGTATGATGCGGCGTTAGAGCCGACGCCTAAGCTTTGAGCGTTGGAAATTGATCTGCTCGCCGAATAGAGTTGTTGTCCACTTACGCCTGAAACTTCGTAAGCGGTTAGATTGTAGACTATGTTCGATGGCAGACAGGCTGAGAGTGCAACCTGAAGCTGATTCCAAGCTGTATTGTTTGTCGGGTCGAAGGCAACGGTGCTAAGACCACCCGCTGCATCGAGAGTCTCCAACGTCGTCAAGGAAAGTCTGCTCAGGTTCAGAGGCGAAACCTGCCGAGGCGAGGGTAAAACAGCAAAGAACGAGGCTGTCAGGAAGGCTCCTGTCATTATCATGACTACGATCAACACTTCAACTGTGCGCATCATCTTAGCCTGTCACTCCAGTACCTTGTAGACTCCACAAGGACAATTTTGCCTGATACGCGATGTCTCCGATGAGAACTTGGCGCAAATCCGTGGCGACCCAATTCTTTCCAGAAACGCTTGCACCGAAAGTCACCGGCGTTCCCAGCGATGAAACTCCAAGGGGCGTTATCACCATGCCGCAGTTGCTTCCATCTCCATAGGCGACAACCAGGAAGCCGGTTTGATTACTCGTCGTTATAGTCAAGTTCTCATTAGGCGTGCCGCTGTTCACAGTGCCGACAAAGTTTCCGGCTTGGGCCGGCAAGAAATTGTTCGGTAGAGCATAGAAAGAGGCGTTGAAATACAGGTTGCCCATGCCAATCTGGGCGAGCATTATCTTTGCTGTTCCCCCATCGTAGCTCTCAATATAGGGAATCAAATTTCCCGCGGTCGTCACGGTGTCTTGTGCCAAATAACCTGTTCCGTAAATTCCTCCCGTGTAGACCTCTGCTATGAAGCAGAATGCGGTTCCACTGCTTAGGGATGGAAACGGAATCAATGCCATTCCCGAAGAATCTGTTTGAAGAAGATTAGATGTGAAATTATAGTTTAGCACGGGATAACTACCTGACGTGCCCGGGGTCGCCCAAAACATAAGATAGTTTACGGTAGCGTTACTGAGTGGGAACCCGGTTCCGTACGCCTGGATCTCGAGTTCCAAATAAGTGCTGGGTACTTGGGATATGCTCACTGTGATGGTTGGTGTGATTGACAGTTGAAAATCATAGGTTCCGTTTATCCCCAACATGCTGGTCACGCTGTGATAACCGATACACTCGCTTGATTGAACGAGCAAATATCCCCCATTCACGTTCCATGACACGTTATTGTATTGTTGAGCTGATGGAGAAAGCAGTCTCATAACGGAAAACGGGCTCAGCCTATACTCTTGAAATTCTGGGTCTTGCACACCAAAGAACGTGAGGCTCTGAGTGCTACTGTCTGAGAGCCCCCAATCGGATGGAGAGCCTGGGTTTAACAGCATGCTGTCGAGGACATCACTGCACTTAGTCGCTATGGATGTGTGGTATTGATACACTATTGCTGTTTGGTTCATTTGATTGTAGAATCCTATGAAAAGCAGTAAGGCCGCTAAGAAAATGACGAAGGCAACCAGATGATCTATTGTCGCTCCTGCCACTTATACACCGCCCCTGCTTAACCTCCGAACCCTAACAATATTGTCCCGTTTTGAAACTTCTGGGCGTAAGCGTCCGCGGTCGTGGAGTTGCTTTCAAACGTCGTGGCGCTATTCCAATGAACATTTGAACCTAACAGTACTGATGATGTAACCTCATTGGTGGTGGTAACCAATCTGACTGTTATCTCGAGTACCTGGCTAGAACCTGTCGCTAAGCTTGAAGGTTGAAGTGTCGCGTTTGCCGTGTAGAAGTACCCGTCTACGTACAGGGGAAGCCCAAACTGGTCGGAGGTTGTCCCGGCTGGTATTGTGGGATGATTAAGTGCGAAGTACATCTGCTGTATTGTGCTTCCGATGTTGCTGGCTGCGTCTTGAAGTACAAGTGTCCTTCGCGAATCAACCCAAACATTCATCAAATAGCTAGCAACGATGGGGAACAGGAATATTTGTGCGATGAGAATCGGAATCATGATAACGTGTTCGATGGTTACGTGTGGGATAAATGGGCCTCCTTTAACTCTTCTAGGTGGAACCTAGCGAAACAGTCACATTCCCCCCGAAAATCTGAACAACCGAATTTTGACCAAGGATGACAGTTTGGCTCGTAGCCCCGAAGTTGAAAAAGCTATTTGACAAACCTATTCCCGCGGTCTGAACAGCCACGTTGATCGTGACGTTGTTGACGTTGTTGAATATCTCCTGTTTGACGTTTAATCCTGTCATGGTAACTGACTGCGACAGTTCTGGCGATGGACCTGGAATGAGAATCGGCAGATAGAAGTTCGCATAGTTGATGCCGTTTATCACTGCGTTGAGCTGGCGGACGATAGGCGCGACCACTACCCTGATATAGCTTCCGTCCTGCATAGGCATTTCTTCCGTGACAAACACTCTGCCCACGGGCGCAGCAGTGCCGTTCTGCAAGAAACTGTTTGAAGATGGAAATAGTTCTTCAAAGTAATTGTTCGCAATCGAATAAGAGCTCACGGGTATGTTGTACATAATTACGCCAACGCTGAAGCTGGCCACGAGCAATCCGTCAAAGTAGAAACTGTAGGTTAAGGCCGGAGATCGAAACGTAATTGCTCCGTATCTGCTAGCGTAGGTTAAGGTTTGAGTGCGCCCGGGAATCCACGCCACGTCATCCACTTGCAGACCAAGAGTCTGCATGAACTGCTTCATCGAGTTGAACTCGTTTTGAGCAATTTGCCCGTTCAAATAGCTGTTTACGAAAGCAATGACCACTAGAAGCATCACGATGATGGCGCTTGTCAATATGACCGAGGAGATGGCCGGGCTGATGCCTCGTTTGTTCCTTCGAAAGCGTCGAAGATATTTTCTTGCAGCCATTTCCACTCTCTCCATTCCATGCTCAGAGCTTAATGAACAAGGGCAATATTTCTGCTGCTATGACTGAGATTATGACCAGAATCGCCGCGTGCTTGAACCCTGCCGCTATGGATTCCTCGCTAATTTTTCCGGCCACTATGCCCACCATGTAGCTGTAGAAAATGGCTGATGTCATGAAAACCTGTCTGATCCAGCCCAGGTTGGCTGGGGGGGCCGAGCCGGCAACCCCTATGGTGCCCGTTGTGAAACCCAGCATCATGGAAGTGGTGACGACGAGAAGAAGTGCCGCAAAGTAGGGCATCATGATGTAGGGTCGGGTTGAAGATTTCTTTTCTTTTTCAACCTCTTGGGTCAGGTTGTTGAATCTTGCAAGCGACTCTATCATTTCAATAGTTCCACCGCCGACATCCACTGTCTCAACGAGCAAGAACATGACGATCTGCGTCATCCAACTTCTCGTCCTATCTATGAAGTCCATCATCACCTTCTTCAGTGGGATTCCCCAAGAAATTTCTGAGCTGATTTTTCGGAGCTCCTTGCTGAACACGCCGTATTCACGATGCGAAAGACTTTCAATGCACTTCTCGGGTGAAAGTCCAGTCTTTCTGACTTCCGTCATGTCTCTCAGAAAACTGTTCACGCCCTGTTCAATGCTTGTCTTCTTGCCTGAAAGTTTACCGTGAACCACGGCTGCAGGCGCAGTTGAAACGAACAATGCCAGCGCGAGTGCCACCGGCATCTGACTCAGTATGCCAAAACTGCCACCTAGAAAGAGGAAGAGGAACAACGCCAATCCTGCTACGGAACAGACTCCGAAAACCTTGTAGGGGCGCATTTCAACAACCGGCGTCTTGGGTTGCATACTGTGCGCCAAATAGACGAACATTATTGACAGCATTGGACTCAGGACGAACGTGTAGAGAATGATGGTTGATACATTGCCGCCGCCAGATGCTCCTCCGACGCCAATGTTTTGTACGCTGAACATTATGTAAAAGCAGAGGGACATCATGACGTTGACTATAATGAACGTCTCCAGGAGCATTCCAAGCCGCTCAGCTGCGGCTTTGACGCGTAATGCTCTCGCCTTGAAAATGTCTTCTGCCTTCCTTTCCAAGAAGTGTCCGATGTCTCCGCCGATGATTACGGTCGATGAGTATCCTGAGAGAAAGTCTTTGAAAATGTCTAACGGGTTTTTCTTCGCCGCGTTCTGAATCGCCGTCAAAGGGTCTATTCCAAATATCTCCACATCTTTTATGATTTCCCTTGCTTCGGTCTTCATCGCTGGCATCAGTTCGACTTGTGCGAGTCTCTTAAAACTGGTGTACGGCGCTATGCCGCCTGCAGCCATGACGCTGATGTAGGCTGTGGCAAAGGGCATTTCTCTTTCCAGATTGCTCGCTCTTTCGCCGGATCTGGACATGGGAACAGCCATGAATCCGATCATCACGTAAAACGGAGTTGGTATCAAGAAAATGAGTGGCAGGAAACCGGTTAGAATAACGATTACAGCCGCAACTATCGACAATGGAATCATCATCACAGCAGCAAAGAACATTAGTGAGACGTATGTTTCGGGGTACATCTTGATTTTTGCCCGTTCAAGGTAACCCTTGAACTCGAACACGTTCTTCAGAAAGGACGGTGCAATGGGTCCGAAGAGACGGAATGACCATGCCTCAAGGGTTTTTAGAATGGGCAATAACCTTGACCTCCTCCCCTGCTTGGACTTTTTCGTAAAACTGTTTCGGCCTTGCATAGTATTCTGCGATTATCGCTGCGACGTCCTTGTAACTTCTTATCTTGCGTTCTATCATCCAGTGCAGAACATTCTTGCGTCTCTCAATCTCATCGATCAGGTCTTTTTTGGTCCAACCTATTCGTTCAGAAATCGCTGGTAGCATGACGCTCTTGTCATAACTCGGTACGTGTTGGTCCTCGGCCGGCGCCCATTTGAAGATTCCCCTGTAATCTTGGTAATCCGCGATTTCATTAACGTTGAGGACACGTCTGTAGGCTCTCCTCTCATTGTTTTTCACGAGGTGAACTCTTTGAATTGAGAGTATTATGTTCATTAGAGGAAGATAGGCTGGCGAGATGTCCATGGGTTTTTGCGTTAGACGTTTGAGCGCTGAGTCTAGGTTTTCTGCGTGCATTGTGCACATTCCGCCGTGGCCGGTGGCCAGCGCTTGGAAAAGAACGTAGGCTTCTTGGCCTCGGACCTCGCCTACTATTAGTATGTCCGGGCGGTGTCTCATCGAAGTTTTTACTAGGTCGAAGAGGGCAACTTCGCCTATGCTGTTTCCTCCTAAACCGTAGCTCTGTCTTGCAATCAGTGAAATCCAGTTTTCATGAGGCAGGTTGAGTTCTGCCGTTTCTTCGATGGTGATTATCTTGCTTCCGGGCTTGATCAGGCAGGCCAGGGCGTTTAGTGCTGTGGTTTTGCCGGCAGCCGTTCCTCCCAGAACCATTATTGACGATCTATTTTCAAGGCACATCCAGAAGTAAGCGGCCATTTCTTCTGAGAAGGTGCCGATGTTGATCAGGTCTATTATCGAGTATGGATCTTCTCTGAATTTTCTGATGGTGAAGGCGGTGCCGAAGGGCGTGATCTCGCGCCTGTAGCAGACTGCCAGTCTGTGTTTTCCTGGCAAAGAAGCATCTACTATTGGAAAGGCTGAGCTGACGTGTTTTCCTGCCATGTGAACAAGTTTGACGACCATGTTGTCGAGTTCTTCGTCGTTTTCAAACTGGATGTTTGTTTCGATGCTCTCATAGGTTCTGTGCCATATGTAGACCGACCTCTGAACTCCATCACACGATATGTCTTCGATGTTCGGGTCACGCATCAGCGGGTCAATTGAACTGAAACCTACGAGATCTCTCTCAGCGTGGTAGAGAATCTTGTACCACGAAACGTCCGGCAACCAACCCAAGCTTATCCGATACTTATCCACGATTTTCTTAGCTTCATCAGCAAAAAATTTTCTCGGATCCGCAATCTCTTCTTTCGGCGATTCTATCTCGGCGAGAAGTATCTCCAAGATTCTCTGGTAAACACTTCTCTCAAGAGGATCAAGCTGAAGCTCGTCCAGAACATACTTGAACTCTCCAGTCTTGGGGTTCTGTGCAATGGCCACGTGTGCGAAGGGTTCGTAGAGCGGATACTTCTCAGCTATTCTGAACCCTCTGGGCACGGCTTTCGGAGTGGCCGGTGCAGGTGCCGGCTGTTCATGTTTCTTGAAGTTCAGTCTAATCTGCACTCTTTTGAGCTTCGCGAATGTTCCTTTGAGCCGTTCTTGTGTCATTGTTCTTCTCCTGTACATGTACTTAATGACCGGAAGACTCTATTAAATATTGCGTCTCACGATATCTTATTCAGACCCGTTCTCCTGCCCCGAAGAAACGACAATCACTTTCATCTTGACCAAGACAACAACTATAACGGCAATGATAACGGGGATGAGTATCAGCAGCATGGTCAGCACTGGAAAGCCGCCCGCATTGTTGTGAGTGACCGTTACTGGAACGACGGTTATCGTTGTTTGGCTCCCATTTCCGATGTATCCGTTCTTGGTGACGTTGGCCGCTATGACCACTGGCAACTGGACGTTCGTCGATGGAGCATTGAACACGAATGAGCACGTCCCGTTTACGTCAGTGAGACCCGTTGTGCTGGAAAAGTTACCGAAATTCGTTGAAATGACTACTTGGGCGCCTGCAACTGGTCTTGAACCTGCCGTAGCACTTACAGTCATGACGATGCTGCTGTCTGGTACGGTTGCGTACGTGCTGGCGGTGAGTTGGACGCTGATGTTTCCAGGGTTGACCGTTAACGTTAGGAAATCAAGCCCGTCAGCATATCCCGTTTTTGAGCAATTGGCCGTGAGGGTTACGGCTGTTGGAGCATTGGCTTGTGGTGCTGTGAAAAAGAAAGTTGCCAAACCATTGGCGTCGGTCGTTTCTAAGGGCTGTGAAAAGTTCCCTCCATTGCTGGTCGTCACGGTGACCTTGACGTTTTGAACTGGAGCAAGATTGTAAGTCACTTTGACCGTCATAGACACATTATCTTCTGAACTTGCAGTATAGTTTTGGGCTGTCAACTGCACGATTAGCGTTTTTGGTACTATGCTTATGACTGTTTGACCTGTTCCATCTATGTAATGACTCTTTGATGCTGTAGCCGTTAATGTCGTGTTGAGCAGCGATGTTGTCTGCGGTGCTGTGAAAAGAAAGTTTGCGAGGCCATTTGAATCCGTGACTCCTGTGATTGAAGTGAAGTTTCCTCGGTTGCCTGATGATACGGTGACGTTTGCGTTTGGTACAGGAATTGTGTCACATGTTACGAGGGCAGTTACGCTTGTGTTTCCTTCAGAAACGATTGTTGGGAATTGAGGAGTCAATTCTACGGCCAGGATGTTTGGTAATACCGTTATTGTTTCTTGATCATTCCCGGTCGTGAACCCTGGCTCTTGGGCTGTTATTGTGAAAGTGACGTTTGCGGGGGCAAGCGTGTAGGGGGCAGTGAAATTGAATGCCACGGTGCCGTCTGCAGCGGTCATCCCAGTGTTTGTTGAGAGTGTTCCGTTGTCTGAGACTGCTGTGAGTGAGGCATTGGCGATGGGCTGACCGATACCGTTCGTAACACTGAAAATCACCGCGATGTTGGCTTCAGATTTTACTGTCGTGGGCGAAGTTGTCATTTGGATAAGCAACGGTGAGAGAACCTTGACGTACGTGTAGGCGGAACCGTCAGCATATCCGGTTTCAGTGGCAGTCGCGATTAATCTGATGTAAGTGGTGTCTGTAACGTTTGGCGCTGTGAATGTTGTCTCAAATTGGCCTGTTGAGTCAGTTACACCTGATGCTGGCGAGAAACTTCCGCCCTTTAGCGGAAGTAACGTTATTGCTGCATTTGCTACTGCTGTTCCATATTGATCGGACACGTAAACTGTGACACTGACATTTCCGTTGTCATCAGCCACAAGGCTGTTCAGCGTCATCGAGACGCTCAGCGGCGCCAGATTCTGGACTGAGATGGCTACTGTTGCAGGATTTTGGCTCAAGTTCCCAAAATCGTCCATAACCGTTAGACTCGCATAGTATGTTCCTATGCTGGTGTAGGTGTGGTTGAAGAGGGACAACGTTGTCCATCCGCTGTTTGCTCCATCTCCGAAGTCGTAGAAGTATTGGTCAACGCGTCCATCGTCGAACGAGTTTGTGCCGATGAAGGTTACGTTTTCGTCTGGTGCAACCGTCGCCTTGTCAGTTTGAAGAACGGCTGTCGGGGGCGTGTTGTTATATTCGAAAGGTTTTGACAAAAAGAATATGAACTCAAGGTCTACTCCATCGCCACCAACTGGGTTTCCTTTTCCATTTGGGTTCAGAGAACTGTGGAACGGGCCACTCTCGTCGCCCCAGTAATTGTAGGTTGCATTCACGTTGGCTTGGAGCGAAACGTCCATACCCATCGTGTTATTGTAGATATCGTTGAAATGAGCTTCATTGCCGTTTCCGGCTTGGTAGAAGATTCCGTCCGTATTGTTTGAAATGTAATTGTTGGTGATGTAAGTGCTCGTGTTTGTTTCTACATAAAATCCATAGTTGTTTAATGAAAGATTGTTTTGAATGATGACGGTGTTTTGGTATGCATCAGCCTCGAGCGCGATTCCGCTTTGGTTGTTCAGGATGATATTGTTTTGTGTTATGTTTATGTTTCCAGTCAAATCTCCAGTTAAATCGATGCCGTTTCCGTTTAGACTTATAACATTGTTTTGCACTGTAGCTTCAGCGCCTCCGGCTATGTTGATGCCGTCCACGGTGTTGTTGACAATCTGGTCGTTCTCAACTGTTATGCTGCCACTGTTCACCACGGTGCCGTTCAAATTGTATCCAACGCTGTCGTTTTGAAGGTTTAGAGAGCCTCCGTCGAGCGTTATGCCAGCTTGTCCATATTCAACTATGCAGTTTGTAATCGAGGACTGCAGGGTTCCGTTAATCCGTATTGTTCCCCACGCTCCCGTGCTGGCGTTCACATCATCAGACGTGAACTGTATCACTTTGTCGCTTGTGCCGTCTGCGACGATTCCCCCGTTTACCAATAGAGAGAAGTTGTCTCCAAATCTCACTTGGACTCCAGGTTCTATGGTCAAGGTTGCCCCTGGTTTCACAATAATGTTGTTTGAGACAATGAACGGACTGTCAACCAGAGTCCAAATCGTATCTTGTGTGATGGTTCCTTCAACGTATGTTGCCTTGGCTATGGGCACAAGTCGGTAGGCACCTGTGAACGCGCCCAAGAAAAGAAATGTGGCAAGTAGAACAAATAGTGAAATATACTTTCTGTTCATAAACATGCATCCATTGTGGATTTAGGTTTGCTCTAATCCTCAGACTGTGCTGAGCTTAAGCATTATGAATTTGCAATCAAACTTGGAAATCTTGAGCCTTATGCACATGTCAGATTTGCCAATGTGAGCAAAGAGTTTTAACAGTGTGTAAGGGCAATGTAGGGTTCGGTGAGGGTAAATTCGTTGAAGAGTTTCACGGGTTTTGCTCTTGAAGGTTTCCCTTTGATACAGTCGGGCGACGACTTGGCTAAGATCATCGTTGAAACTGCGGGCAAAAATGGTCTGGGTTTCGAAGACGGGGATGTGATTGTGGTTGCCCAGAAGATTTTCTCGAAGGCCGAAGGAAGGGTGATCAACCTAGGAGATGTTTCGGTTTCGAGAAAGGCTCAAAGACTGGCTAAGATCGTTAGGAAAGATCCGAGGTTTGTGGAGCTGGTTCTGAGGGAAACTAAGAAGGTGCTGAAAGCGTCTCATGAGATTTTGCTCGTCCAAGACGTTCGCGGCTTGGTGTGCATAAACGCCGGGATAGACAAGTCGAACGTGCAGGGAAAAAACGAGTTCGCACTTTTGCCCGAGAACCCTGACAGATCGGCGCAAGAGTGCTCCAAGCGAATCCAACATTCGACTGGGAAAGAAGTCGCGGTAGTGATGTCCGACACTTACAGTCGTCCATTCAGGCGGGGGCAAGTGAATTTCGCGATAGGCGTCGCAGGTATCAGTCCGTTCAGGGACTACAGGGGAAAAACTGATCTTTTCGGGCAGATTCTCAAAGTCAAAAATGTTGGAATCGTTGATGAGATTGCGGCAGCAGCTGAGCTTATCATGGGTCAAGGGGATGAGGCCAGACCAGTCGTTGTTTTGAGGGGGCTAGACAAATCTCTGGTCTCGCGGGAAAAGGGTCGGATCGATGACGTGTTTATTTCGAGAAAGGAGGATCTTTTCCGAAACGTGCTTTAAAGCCAAAAAACATTGCATTTCTGTCAATACGGAGATTGTTGCGCTCAATCAGCGCCGGCACTCCGAAGACCCATGTTCGCATTTTTTCTTTTGCGTCGCTTTAAATTTTTTTAGATTTTTGATTTCGGTTTGGTGTCTATGGCGGAAACGATGGCTAAAGAAGGGAGCGCACGTGCCTATTTCTCTTTTCTTGGTGGGGAAAGACTTTTAAACGGATTAGCTAAGACATATAGAAGGACGAAAAAAATTTGAGAGGAATGAAAAATTGAAAATAGACAATCCTATTAAGACTATTGTTGCGATACTTACAGCTTTAGTGATACTATGTTCGATTATGGCACCAACAATGGCTTTTCGAAGTGGACTATCAGGCGCAGGAGCTAACTATGTCGTTTTAGAGGGTACAGCAGGAAGCGACGCCTATTCCAGTATGCAGTATTCATACATGGTAAACCAATGGGCAACCGCGAATGGCCTGTATGCAGCTCAATTGCCGAGTGCTGATTATTACAATGCTGGCAAGAGCCTCAGAGTCGGTCTGACGGAATACGGTGAAATGGCAACGCCGGCAAGCGCTGGCATTGCATACGGAGCAAACAACAGCGACTGGAATCTCACAGAATCGTGGGCAAGCTCTAACCCATTGATTCCGCCGCAGCTCGAGATCCAAGGGTGGACCTTCTACCTGAATTACACAAGACAGGGAGTTATGAGGGCGGTGGAAGCTTGGGCAATGTACAGCAACACCTCCGTTACTGAAGGCGCAAGAGCGGCCTACAGCTGGTACGGTAATTACAACCCTGCTGATGTGGGCGCCAGTCTTACTGTATGTACATTGAATCCCACAGGCGTGGAAATACTATATGACAGTGCCAGACTTGTCGTTGTAAGAACGGGAACAATAATCCATGACGCATTCTACAATGAAGATGTTGCAGAAGTTTTCGTAACGATTAACTTCTACAAAGACATGAAGTATGCTATCGTCGACTATGACGTGAAGATACTGCTTGAACCGAAGATATTAGACCTGATAAACGACTTCGCCTTCAGCAACAGGTACGAGCTTGACATTGCGGCGAATCTGAACCCTTCAAACGCAGCTTTCGTTCACTACTACCACAACGCTAACAGCACGGTTTATCAGTACCCAATAACGGGAGCAAGCACTTACGACGTGCTGCAAGCCTACGACGTAGGCAAGGATAACATATTCTTTGCAGGCTATTGGCCGAACACCACCGAGTACACTGTATACAGTCAACTGCTTCCGAATCCAACGGGTAACTTCGTGGATAACCTTCCGTTTGGCACCGCCATCGCGGACCTGCCAGGACCGCCATCAAGTCCCAAGGAGCCTAGCACCCCATGGGTGATTACTCAGTGGCGATACAACAACACAGCCTATCCAAACCTTGACACCTGGCTTGCCAAGGGAGCACAAAGGGAAATGAGGTTCGTAGCGGTCCTCGGCATGACTGATTTCAACACTGATCCACACGGAGCCAAGGACGCTAACGACCCAACGTACAATGTGAACCAACTGGACACCGAAGTTTTGTACACGCTAAACAGCGTGTTCAACCCGATGGATCTTAACACATTGAGGACAGCATCGGCAGCATCGACCCCGTTCATGTACACCGCCCTAGGACAAACTTCAGCTACAACCGACAGCGCGGGCGCAAGCTTCTTGGGAAGCGTCTACGGCACAAACGTGACAGCCCTCGCACTCTTCGACAAAAACGATCCGGGATTAAGCATTCCATTCGGCCTAGACCCATTCACCGGCAACTACTACCAGACTTTCAGCAACAGCGGCGCAGGAACTGGCTCGGACACGACGACCTACAAGCGAGGAGGACTTCTTGACTACGTACCCCAAGCAAACGAGGAATTCTCAGAATCAGCCTATCCGTACCAACCGATTGCAGGAGGCTACGATAATGACAGCGACTATTGGCTACCATCAATAAATCCCTTAACCCAAGCATGGCCTACTCCATTCGTAAGCACATCCTCCCCAATCGTGAGCTACAGTCCCAATGGTATTCTTAGCTTAGGCGGCGGCAAGGCCAATCAAATCACAAGGTACTTCAACGACTTCGGCGTCGCGATTGACAGAGAAGGAACAAGTGGCAGCTACTACGCATATGTACATGGCGGAACAGTAACAGGAACAGCGCCGACAAGCGATGCAACCATGAAGACATTGGACTTCTTCCCGATCTCAACCTGGAACGTTGCCACAACAACGTTCGGCTACACTGCAAACTACGCAGTCATCAGCTTGGTTCACGATGTCAACGGAACACGAGGTCTGTCAATATACGGCTGGAACGGTAGAGACACATACTGGGCCGCAGCATGGGCTTCTCAATACCTCTTCGGAAACACAACAGCAACGAGTGCAGGCTTACCAGCAGGAACAGTGTCTCTGATACTTCAGATGACATACACGGGACCAAATAGCGAACCGACCGCCTTCACAATCGTAAAGGCCTTGGGAACCATAACGGAATTCGGCACTAATGCATACACGACCTTTAGCGGCGCAGGCGCATTCGACCAGAACCACGCACTAACATGGACAGGTACGGTTACACCAACAGCGCTGCCAATAATTGGTCCAGTGCACGTTTGGTGGTACCAGAAGCTCCCCACAAGCTCAACAGCAAAGGTAGACTTCAACTAAAAGCAAATCCTCTTTTCTTTCTTTTTTCCACATTTTTTGTGAATCTTCGTACCGTGAATATTCTAGAATAAAATTCTGTTTTTGCAGCGGCCTCATTGCTCTTTGCGTTGGTGTTGCCGCAAATAGTGTTGATTTCGACTTTTGAGCGGTCCCGGGTCCGACATTGCGAGCGTAAGTAACCCTACCCGCCGCCTTTTGTCGGAAATTCGGCGGTAGCCATGGCTCATCTTGGTTCACGATTTCATTTGAGCATTTTTCCGCAAACATTAAGAACTTATTCAATCAGTCCCTAGATCATTTACAGAAGTGACGTTTGATGAACAAGGCTGTTCTTGTTTTGGTTGCAGTTCTGTGTTTGCTTTCGTTATCGTCAACAACGACGGCTTTGACTCAGGTTGTCAAGGCTGATTCTGGAACAGTTTACATACGGCCAGACGGCTCGATAGACCCTGGGACAACCCCGATCCATACTACAGACGACAATACGTATACCTTGACGGGTAACATCACCGGCGAAGCGGATGGAATTGTTGTTGAGAGGGACAACATTGTTTTGAACGGGGCAGGCTACACTGTGACGGGAAAGGGAAGCGGCACTGGAATAGACCTAGTCAACATGAACAACGTAACAATAAAAAACACAAACATAGAGAATTTTGACTATGGCGTCTACTTGGAAAACTCTTCAAATAGGGCCACAAATGGAAACGATGTAGTGAACAATGTCGGGAGCGTTGTGCTCGATTATTCAGTGAACAACGCCGTGTATGGAAACAACATAACGGCAAACTACGGGTATGGCATCAGACTCGATTATTCTGCGAACACCACGGTTAGTGGAAACAACATAACAGCAAACGGCGGCCATGGCGTCTATCTTTACAACTCCGCAAACAACTGTGTCAGCGGAAACAACATGACTAACAATGTCGGGGGATTTGGGCTCGATTATTCTGTAAACAACACTGTCAGCGAAAACAACATAACAGCAAACAACGGTGATGGCGTCACACTCGGTTCTTCTTCGAACAACACCATAACTGGAAACGATATAGAAGAAAACAACGCTTACGGTATCCACATTGACTCTTCTTCAAACAACTGTATTAATGGAAACAACATAACAGCAAACAACTGGGATGGAATCCACTTTGACTCTTCTTTGAACAGCACCATTAGTGGAAACAACATAACTGCAAACAACGCGTATGGTACCTACCTTGACAATTCTTCAGGCAACAGCGTTAGTGGAAACGACATAACAGCCAATAACTGGAACGGTGTACGCCTTGATTCTTCCGCGAACAATAGTATTAATGAAAACAACATAGCAGCAAACAACGTCTATGGCGTAGGGCTTTACGTCTCTTTAAATAACAGTATTTCTGGAAATTACATAGCAAACAACGGCTATGGCGTCGGGTTTGACTCCAGTTCAAACAATAACAGTATTTTTGAAAACACAATAACAGCAAACTACGGGCATGGTATAGGACTTTTTTCTTCTTCAAACAACACCATTTTCCATAACAACTTTATCAACAATGACGTCCAAGTTTATTCAACTAGCGACTCAGCAAACATTTGGGACGACCGTTATCTTCATGGCGGTAACTATTGGAGCGACTACAACGGAACGGACTTGAAAACTGGGCGATACCAGAACGAAACTGGAAGCGACGGAATAGGTGATACACCCTATATTATCGACAGCAGCAATTGGGACAATTTTCCTTTGATGGGAATGTTTTCTGATTTCAACGCAAACTCGCAATACCATGTTCAAGTCATCTCCAACTCTACGATATCCGATTTTCAGTTCAACGGTACCGCGATAAGCTTCAACGCTACGGGTGAAAACGGCACTACTGGCTTCTGCAGAATCTCGCTTCCAACAGCCATCATGAACGAAACATTCACAATCTTCGTCAACGCAGCAGAAATACCGTACACCCTGCTGCAAGAATCAAACAGCACCCAAAGCTATCTGTACTTCACTTATCACAATTCAACGCAAGTGACCATACCAGAGTTCCCATCGTTCCAAATTCTATCGTTATTCGGGCTGGCAACACTATCGGCAATTTTCATAAAAAAGAAAAGGCCGACGAGAACGAGCAAAACACCCTCTTTTCGCATGTCTCCACCTAGAGCAAAACGCGCGCGCTTTTGTATCCAATGCCTTCGGGCCACGCCAAGCTTCCCCCAGCTGTAATCCTGCTCGCGCTACAAGAATGCGCGTTAAACGAAAATTAGTTATTTGGATAACATCATAAGAATGCTGAGGGGTAGAGAGGAAACTGAACCTCAAGAGAAAATTAACGCGCCACCGCGCTGGAGGGCGCAGCTGGTGAAGGATGAACCTCTGGTTTCTGTTGTGATTCCGACTATCAATTCTGAGAGGTTTTTCGAGCAATGTTCAAGGTCCATAAGGCAGCAGACCTATGAGAACATAGAAGTTATTGTCATTGACAATCACTCAACAGACAGAACGGAAGAGGTGGCGAAGAGACATGGTGCCCGAGTTCTCTTGGTCAAGTCAGAGAGAGCCAGAGCAAAGAATTGCGGAGCAAACGTAGCTGATGGAAAATATCTTCTCTTTCTAGATTCGGACATGGAACTGCAATCAAAAGTCGTTGAGGAATGCGTAGAAATGATGGAAAACGATGCGACCCTAGGAGGGCTAACTATACCCGAGAGGAGCATAGGCAGCAGTTATTGGGTCAAGGTTAGAGACTTCGAGAGAAGCTTCTATTCAAAAACAGAAGTCGAATCAGCAAGATTCTTCAAAAAGGACTTAGTGCTGCTGGTCGGAGGATTTGACGAGGAAATTGAATTCTACGAAGAGAGCATTCTTCCTCAAAAGATTGAAGCGATGCAGCTCAACGTCAAGCAGGGTGTAAAGTCCTTCATTCTACACCACGAAGAAGATCTCAAACTGACGGATTGGTTGAGGGAAAAATATTACTATGGAAAAACTGCGGAGATTTACCTGAAGCGTTCTCCATATGCACATCATCAGACAAGTATATTCTATCGTGCATGGTTGTTTTTGAAGAATCGAAGGTTTTTTGAAAAACCAACACTCGCACTGGGACTTTTGCTTCTGAAAAGCCTAGAATATGTCTCGGTGGCGATGGGATTAATGACAAATGCTCTAACAGTTGAGCGCGCGTGAAGGGAAGGATTATCATATGACTTCGAATAGACTCCGGATAATGTCCGATGAAAGAACTGAAGATTGGTAAGACATGAACAAACAAGTTGAACAAGGCGATATAATCATCAAGAAAATGCATGAGCATTACTTGGACAGATGGTTGAAACTTTATGACCTTGATGAATACAAGCAGTGGCTATTCTGTGGTTTAATGAAACTGCTGAAAAAGTATACGAAGAAGGGAACCGTGCTTGAGATCGGTTGTTCAAAAGGTTACTTCACCAATATGTTAAGCCGTAACGGTTATCACGCAATTGGAAGCGATATATCGCTAACAGCACTGAGGGCCGCTGCAAAAATCGAAAGAACAAGATTGGACGGAGAAATGCTTCCGTTCAAGAATGATGCGTTTGATGCAGTCCTTGCGGTTTACACGATAGAACATATGCCAAAACCCGGCAAGTGTCTTGACGAGATTTTCCGTGTCCTAAAACAGAAAAAACCTTTCATCGCAGTGACACCAGACAAAGAAAGCTTTCTCACAAAAGTGGGATTCCACCTAGTAAGATATACTTCGCTCAAGAATCCTTATCATGTGGGTTTGATGAGCAGGAAGGACCTGGAAAAATCGATGGAGACATCCGGTTTCGGTAGCTTCGTGCTCCTTCCTTTCCATAATGGTTTTCTGGGCGCACCCTTCCTCAAAAGTTTTCTCAGAAAAGAATTCATTCCAATACCGTTAAGCACAAATGTTCTGCTTCCTTTCTCACACCACCAGCTAATTGTAGCGCTCAAATAAGCTCCAACAACATTAATGGAAAAGCGATAATCTGGCACCCGCGCTCCTTACCCTTGTACAGCAGTCGGTAAGAGAGAAAACCTGCATGGCAACACAGCATCAGAAGATCACTGAGGGCCCAAAAAATGAGCGCTCGCACAGATGAAAACATGAAAAAACTAAAGTAGAGGTAGTACGGAAATGTCAGATTATTTAGAAAGTGAAAACATGTTGAAGGCAACTCTGTTAATTTTGGCTCTGATATTTTCGGTTTGTCTAGCCCCAGTTCATGCTGAAGTGCAGCCGAAGTTTGTTAGTTTACTTATCATCCTTGACCAACCAGAATATGCAGATCCTTTAATCGCTTGGCTTCAGCAGTTGAACTTTCATAACTTCACGTTTGCCGTAGTAAACGACCAATGGTATGGGCAAAACATGAGCGATTACTGGCTTCTAAATCAAACGCGGCTTGATGCGTTGAAGGCTTATGGTGTTTTGATTCCTCAAACCTTCATGATGCAACAGTATAGTCTTGAACAACGCAGAAGTATAATTGATGGAATAATTGATGAGTGGATCAATGTTGTTGGGTATGCTCCGAAGGGCATTTTTGATTTCCAACCCGACACTTACACGATGAACTATTGCCTGAGTAAGGGCTTTGAATATGTGACTGGTTACTGTTTCGATCAATACTCGATTGATTGGATGACGGAACGAGGCGGCTGGCAGCTGCCTTACTATGCCTCGGAAAATCATGTTTTAGTGCCGAATAATGTTAGTGGCGGCATGGTTGTGTTTCCTCATCAGGTGTGGGATTGGGTAAGCAGTTTCACCGTAAGCCACAACCTACACACCCATATTCTTTCGTTGATAGACTTCTTCAATGGAGACACATCCGTGGCCAAAAACTACTTTCTCAATCTCATAGACGCGTCGTTGGGAGGAGAGGAACCGTTTGCGTTCGCCTCTGTTCAATTTGAATGGGTGGAGCATTACAGCAACGGCGTTGAAGGATCGGTGGAAGATTGGATTCAGACTCTGCTGTCCACGCGAAACTATAATTTTTGGGCCCTCCAAGACATCACAACCGCATTCAAGAATGAGTATGCATCGACCCCAACTTACACCGTAAACTTTCGCTCGCCCTATGATAACGAGTCTATTGAATGGTTTTACAATCAAAGCAAACGAGTTGCTCGGGTCAATGGAGAAGTTGTCAGCTACATAAACTATGATGAACAAAGCCCGGACAAGTTTCTGAACAGCACCTTCCAACCTGACTTAAGCGATTTCTCATTATCTAAAATCCCCAGCAACTGCGTTGACGACAGCCTAAATTTCACGATAGATGGCCTTGGAGGAGGAGAATACCGCGCACCCATACGAGACAACGGGACAGTTTACAACGGAACACTTGCCGACTTTCCAAACGAAAACACAGTGCCTGAAATACCCATATCATTTCCTTTTATCTTAATACCGATGTTATCTATGGGCATCATTTTTTTTGCTTGTAAAAGAAGAAAAAATCCAAAGCGGCTTAGCTAGCTCGCCCGCGCGCTTTTTCTTTCTGCTATCGTCAAGGATAAAGATAGCAAATAAATGGCGCGCGTTAGACTCTGATGAATATTCTCTTTTTGTATAAGGCATAGCTGAGTAGCAGCCAGGCTGCTAGGATTAGTAGAGAGCGTTGTAAGTTGTCCTCTAAGAGAATATATGGACTCAGGTAGATGTTTACTATTGAATTGAGACAGTAGATTGTGATTGCATTTGAGCCTAGGGCAGTCAGTGGAAGGTTCAGACGTTCATTTGTAAATGACAGAACAACTAGGCTTAGCATGCCTATGCCCGCCACCACTAGGACGAACGAGCTGGTCCAGAGGGATTTGTTGATTGGAAAGACTATGCTCCACGCTGCGCCGGCCAGTATAGCTAATAGGCCCACGTTGACCAAATTGGTTATTGGTTTTTTGTCTCTCAGGCTTTCTCCAACGGCTACTCCGATGAGGCACGTAGCTATGGCGGGTAACGTGCTGAGCAGTCCCTCAGGGTCCCATAAACCGTTGTACATGTGGCTGGGCCCGATCAAAGCTCTGTCTATTTGAGCTGCCAAGTTGCCGGCCTGAGTGAGAGGAGCTTGCGCCATCACTATCCAGTAGCCTACGAGGATGGCTGCCACTAAAACTAGGCGCGCACGCTTGGACTTTACGTAAAAATAGGCGATGGAGGCAAAGAGGTAACACAATGCTATTCTCTGGAGCACGCCGAGCAGTCTAAAGCTGCCATAGCCTTCCACTACAAACGTCCAGTTAGTAGTCAGGGCAAAACCTAACAGAAAGAGCACAACCGTTCTCCTCGTTATCCTTAGTTTGGACTGCCTGGAAAAAGGAATGGCCACACCCACTACGAAGATGAAAGTCGGGAAAATACAATCAGCCAGCATTAGGCCGTTCCAATCACTTTCTGCGAAAACTCCATTATTGGCTAGCACCATCAGGGCTATGACCAAGCCCCTGAGTATATCTACGGGACTCAGCCTCAAGGCCTTTATCTCCTACCATTAATAGTCGTTGAAGACCGTTAGGAAATTTTGGTAACGGGATCGCCGGCGGTTATCATAGGTCACTCTGTTTCAAGTGGTATTAATAATTTGAACAAAAGCAGATTTCCCATCTTTTAAGCGTCGGACAGTTAACGTAACTGCCTTAGGATGCCTCTAAGGGAAATAATAAGAATAGTAGGCTTAAGATGAGTGATGTTAGGATCATTAATTCTCAGTCCAAATATGTTCGATGGTAATTTTCGAGAGAAAGATTGATTGAGGGAAAAACATAGAAAAGTGAGCGCAAACTTGGACACTTGGTACCTTCTTTTTTAGCATTCATTGTCCATAAAGAAGAGAAACAGCAGTGAAAAATCTATTCAGAATTGAACTATGCATTTTGGTCAAATTCGGAAAAAACTGTCGCGGATTCGCTAGGGCAGTCACTCATCTGTGCTTGACTTGCCAGGCTTCTTGGAGAAGTTTATATAACTCTAAGTCAGAACTAAACAAACTGGCTTCAAGTAGCTTTGTGGACTGATTGACCGTATTGAAAAGATTTAGAAATATAATACATCTGAATCGCGTGGAGCTACTCCTGCTCGTAATCTTTTTGTTAGTCAACTTGAGAGCCTTGAATTGGTTTCAACCTTCCAATGTTGTGATGGGGGGCGATCTTCGGCCTCCAGTGTTTCCGAGCGCTTTTCTCAAAGGCGTGTTTTATACATGGAATGAAATTGATTGGGGTATTCCATCGGTATATTCGCCCAGAATCCTTGATCCATTCTCTTTTTTGGTAACAGCTTTTCAAGAGGCTGGAGTGAACACTTCTGCATCCCAGTTAATGGCAACTTATTTGATGTATGTTCTCGTGTCAATTCTCATGTACGTTTATGCCAAGCGTCTCACAAATGGCGACATTATAGCAGCGTTTATAGCTGCATTATTCTTCACTTCGAACATACATTTGGTCGTGGACAGAGAGCAGACGGCAATCGGTTTCATAGATATGTCGCTGATGATTCTGCCCTGCCTCGTAGCATTTGCCGAAGGTTTGAAGAAAGAATCCTACACAATCATCGCTATCTCTGGGTTTCTGTTCACTCTAACATACGGGGCTTTTCCAAACTATCGCGCACCTGTCCTATGTGTAGTCGGACTGCTCGTGACATTATTTTTCATGTACATTAATGCGGGTCTAGGAGTCGGTTACCATAAAGACGGAAACGCCAAATTTTTGAACTTTTCTTTCGATTGGGGGTTATTCCGCAAGTACATTAAGTGCTTGGCTGTATTCATCTTCGCTGTCCTTCTTGCTTCGATATGGGTCATTATGCTCATATTTGCAAACTTTAGTGCTCTTCTTGCGGGATATGCTCATACAACGACAACGGTGTCGTCCTATGGCCTCTTGATTGAGCCTCACGACGTGTTGAGACTTATAGCGAAATGGAGTTTCTATTCTGGTGCTCTCGGCAGTTATTACACTCCTTATTCAGTGGTGTATCTTGGCAACCCGATACTCATAGTCTTATCATATGTCCCGCCAATTCTTGCGTTTGCAGCCTTATTCGTTTCGAGATCACGCAAACTTGCGATTTTTTTTGCTTCAGTAGCCGCGGTGTTTTTGGCTTTTACTAGCGGTTTCTCTCCAATGTTCTATAAAGTTTATGTTTGGTTAGCAAATAACTTTGCAGTGATGACAGCATTTCGAGAGCCGACTAATTGGATATTTCTCGTTGTACTCTCCTATGGAATACTGATTGGGCTATTCGTTTCAACTTCATACAGAAGGATAAAAAATGGCGTTTTGAAACTTCTTGTTGTAGGCTTGATTATCGCATTGCTTTTTTATGTATCTTATCCCCTGTTTACCGGTGTTGTTACAGAAAACTATCTGGACACAAACATTAAGGGGTCATATCTTCCGCCCTACTTTGAGGAGGCCGAGAATGCAATTCCTGGCAATTACTGGACGATTCTGTTACCGCAGAGAGGTACTTACGTAACGTATAACTTCACGAATGGAGGAATATTTGCGTGTGGAAACCCGTATCCTCTCGTCTTTTCAAAGCCCATTTTATCTGATTGCGGAACAGAATACGTTCAGTCTGAGAATTTGGATTTGCTGAACGAAGTTTATGGATTGGTGCTGACGGGCGGAGATGTAAATGTGGCACCCGAAGGGAGAGCGTCGGCGAGCTCAGTTGAAAAAGAGGGACTGGTGCCCGCTCAAGCTATTGACGGAGATTATAAAACTCGATGGGCCTCTGAGCACGGTACGCCTCAGTGGTTCGAAGTTGATTGGAACACGACTCAACAGCTATCTAGCGTAAAAATCTTTTTCGAGAACGCATATGCAAACGACTATGCTATAGAGACCTGGAATGGCTCGGTCTGGACAACCCAAGTAAAGGTTGTTAACAACACCAGTCTTGAACCGGAATACGTGTTTCCACAAGTAGCCTCCGCAACAAAACTGCGTATAAACTTCACGGAGGCGTCGCCTTTCAACATGGTAAGCATGTGGGAGCTGGAGGCATACGTTCGAAATGACGGTGCCCCGAAATTTCTGGGCATATTAGGCATCAAAGATTTCCTCGTTGAAGAAAACATTATAAGCGGTAACTTGACCGAAGTGAGTGACCTCAAACTACTGAATGGAAGCACAGAAATCTCTTTGGCTAACGAATGGGAAGGCGCTTCTCTATATCAGAACTCTTACGCGCTAGAAAAATTCTACACCGCAGATAACGTTCTCCCGTTTTCAAACCTCGATAACATGTATCAGCTTATAAACGACTCAGCTTGGTCCACTATTCAGCATTCTGCCTTCATCAACTCGAATCTGGAGACGAATTTGACGTCGCAAATCGGAACGCTGCAAGCGCCTGATAGTTTTTCTTGGCAGGAAACATCTCCAACAAGCTACGTTGCAAAGGCAGAATCAAATTCAGAGTTTTTGCTGGTGTTCTTGGAAAGCTATGACACGCATTGGGAGGCGTTCGTTAACGGTAGTCCAATCTCAGAGAATGACCATGTAGAAGTTAACGATTTTGCCAACGGATGGTTGGTGAACGCTACAGGAAATCTTACAATAACGGTGGTATACGAGACGCAGAATCTTCTAACAGCCTCGGTCGCTGCTTCAACAATCCTTCCCGCATTACTTGTTGTGCTTCTGGTTAGAAAGAATATCAGAGAAATCGCTCATAACGTCATGCGCAAAATCAGAGCAAGAAGAACCTGATTTCAGGCTTGCAGGCGCTAGCTGCTCAGTCTGACTGATAACATTCCAAGAGTTGCTGCGGTGTACCTGAGAAATTGGTACACGAAAAAACCCATTATGATGTCAGGATCTTGCCAAGATCCTGAAAGACTTTTTACGAGGCTTCGTCTCAGTGGGCTGAGTTGTTTCAAGGCTGTTTCTTGGTTTTTTTCGATAAAGCGTCCCAAGTTTTGGCCATAAAAGTAATGTTTTCTGAAAATCTCGGCCATGTTTCTCGGCTCTCCAATGTGAGTTTCCTGTGCCTTGATCCACCCTATTTTGTAGCCGCCCTTCAAGAGCCTATTATGAAGATCGTAATCATCTCCTGCAATTAGATTAACATCAAATCCCCCAATTGCCTCGAACACCTCTTTTTTCCAGAAGCGGGCTGCGACGTTGATTTCATCGTTTCTGTAAGAGTCTCTTTCCATTTTCCTGACCTTGGCCCAAAAACTAATCGTCGGGTCCGAAGTGTTGTGAATGACTATTGCATCGTAACCAGATTTCTCGCAGCTCTCAACAGCTTCGAATACAACACCCGGCTCGAGCACGAAGTCTGAATCAACTCTATACACGTACTTGCCCAAGGCTCTGGATACTCCAAGATTGACTTGCGCACTTCGCTCGGGACCTGTTTGGAAAATCTTCGTGCCATATTTCTTGGCAATATTTAGAGTATCGTCACGGGAGTAATTGTCAACCAAGATTATCTCTATCTTGTTATAACTTTGCATCTTCACTGATGCCAGACACTTGTCAATCGTGTCTGCAGAGTTCTTCGTTGGAATGATAATCGAAACTAAAGGCTTGTTTTCAGTCATTCCTCGAAGCAAGTCCCGTCAATCTGCAGTGATGATTTTCATGAATTCATCAGCCACTTTATCCCAGTTAAAGTTCCTGGCTCGGATCAATGCCTCTTCTGAAAGTCTGTTTCTCAAATTAGCATCCGTCAGTGTGCGAACAATTGCCTTGGCCAAATCCTCAGTGTTCCCGGGACTGGCAAGAAGCCCTGTCTTTCCGTCGACGATGGCGTCTCTTAATCCCGCTACGTTGTAGGCAACGCTTGGGACTCCTAGGGCGTTCGCCTCAATCACGTTTAATCCGAAGCCCTCCCTTGCGCTGGGATTGATTAGTACCCAGCTTTTTTTGATAAGGTCTCTTCGCTTCTTATTTGAAAGCGAGTTGAAAAATTTAACGCCTTCGGGAGCATTTTGCATCAACTTTTCTTTGAGATAGCCATCTCCGATTATCCAAAGCTCAGCGTTCGGGACCCTCTGCTTAACCATTCTAAAAGCTTCGACGGCATTGTCGGGCCTCTTTGCCTTCTTCAGCCTTCCTGCAAATACTATTACGGGGAAGTCTGTCTTTTCGCCTAGTTTTTCCAGAGGTTCGAAATTCAATCCTTCGCCAACGATGAAGACCTTTTCAAAGCCTAAGTCAGCCAAGTCTCTTCTGCTGCTCTCTGACACAGTTACCGTGGGGATGTTTCTGTATTTATTGAGCCACCTCTTTTCTAAGATATAGTATCCAAAGTAGCTTGCAGGAAATGGGGTCTCATAGAACCAGTACTCTCGGGCTAATTGATGTATCAAAGCAACGATTTTTTCTCCTCTCTTCACGAATTTTGAAGTCATAAACGGCACGGTGTTGATTTCGTCTATGACGATGTCATAATCTTCTTTGGAGAAGTACCTGCGGTAATATTTTCTTGCGCCCCAATAGACAGAGTACGTTCCACCGCTCCTGACTATGTTAACGCCGTCATCAACTTCGTTTTGCTTGCTGTCTCTGAACTTTGCAGTGAACAGAGTGACCTGATGGCCTGCGGCAGCCCACCTCTTGAGTACCTCATGTGTAAAAACCTCTGCTCCGCCCATCTCAGGGTTTAACCAACATCGCCAATTAAAAACTAGTATTTTTAGTCTCTGCATCCATTTCCAGACCGCAACACTCCTTAAGACTAGTTGCGCTGGTAATATTTCTTTACTCTCAACCTGTAGGCGACTTCAACCATGTCTCTGCTCATTCTGAGAATTTCCTTAAAGCTTACCATACTTTCAACGTGAACGTTAACGGGCAATTCGACAATTTTGAAACCAGCGTGATTGCACGCGGACATCATCTCCAAGTCGAAAGCATACCGTTCCACTAGAAATTTGGGCGCCATTCTTTCAAACACTGTTCTTCTGAACGCCTTCAACCCTGTCTGCGTATCCCTCAGTTTTATTCCTGTGAGCAATCTGGAAAGTGCATTGAAGCCGAAACTCAAGACTTTCCGTTTGGACGTCATTATTGTGCGTGATTTGGGATTCCACTTCGAAGCAACCGCAATGTCATTAGTCTTTAAAGCTTCAACGTAATTGGGAATCAAGAAAGGATCAACGTCCAAATCGCTGTCTATGGCCACGATGAATTTGCCTTCGGCATGAGCAAAACCCGTCCTTATGGCAGCCCCTTTGCCAGCATTCTTCCAGTGGCTGATAACCTTCAAATGATCGTTGTTCCTTTGGGTTCTGCATTTGAGAGCTTTCTCCCTAGTATCGTCTAAACTGCCGTCGTCAACGACTACGATTTCATAGTTCCAACCGCTTTTTGTCATCACGCTGTCAACTTTGTCGATGGAGCTCTTTATGATGTCGCCCTCGTTGTAAGCACATAGAATTACAGAAACGTCAATCATGTCTTCCATTTACACTCGCTCTCCCAGGGCCCTGGCTCTGATGAAACCCACCGCCTGCAAAACAATGCCGATAGCCAAGAAAGAATACGCAAGAACAGCGACTGGGTCAATAACGGTGGTAGGATTACCCAGAATCAGGAGGTAAGCACACGTGAGAACAAGCGCGGCAAAGAGGATTATGAAAACTGCTCCTGGATTTAAAACAAGGAATGCTTTGAGCTTGGTTAATCTCATGAGTTTCTTTTTCCTCTTATAGATTACCCTCAACCAATCGACCAACAGATTTGGTCTCCACATAATATAAAACTTGCTTAATATTTGAGGCCATTTCGAGCAGTGAGCGGCAGTAGCTCTGCCGGAAAACGCTCGTAAAGCATTTCTGGGGCAGGTAAAGCAAATTAAATCGGGCTTTGGAGAGCGCTCCCACGGCCTTCCATGGCTCAGATCGCAACGAGTCTGAGCGTGTAATTCCAATAGACTTTTGTATCGCTGACGACTTTAGTGCAGCAAAAAAGGGAAATCTTCATGAGTGCAACGCCCGGAGAGAACGTTCAACCGTCTTCCACACCGGTCACTTTTGAACAAGTCACAAGCGTGGTTACCTCCGAGTTTCGGGTTCAAGAAGCATTGATGGACAGTGGCGTTCCCACGTATTATCTGGCTCAGCCGCAAGAAACAAAACAGGCTTTTCTCAGACTTCTAGAGAAATTGCGACTGATGAACCTGATTGCTATGCTCCGAAGATCAGGCGACAGAGTCGTTCTAACAGTTGTCTCAAAGCCCACTGTAAAACCGAGTAACACTCTCATAAACTGGGCCCTTTTCTTGGCAACAATCGCAACCACATTTGTGACAGGCTACATGCTTTCACCCAGCGAGGTTAACCCCTTCATCGGAGGCGCGAGTTTTACGATAGCCGTGATGGCCGTGCTGGGAATTCATGAGATGGGCCACAAGATAACTGCCAACAGAAAGGGCATCGAAGCGACCCTGCCCTATTTTATCCCAGGACCTCCGCCGGTCGTGGGAGGTTTCGGAACGTTCGGCGCGGTGATCATGCAGAAGTCTCTTCCCCGAAACAAAGATGCGTTGTTCGATGTTGGGGCTGACGGTCCCATAGCCGGTTTCATAATAGCGGTCATCGTCAGCCTCGTTGGACTGATGCTTCTAATTCCAGGCCCTTCAATCGCAAACACGTCCTCAATAGGTGAGCCGATAATGTGGAAAATTCTTGAATTATTTCTGCGAGGTTTGAACTTGTTCCCTAAGGCTCCACAGGGTGACGTTCTGTTCTTGCATCCTGTGGCATTTGCCGGTTGGGTTGGAATGCTCGTCACAACGCTGAACCTACTCCCAGTTGCGATGTTGGATGGGGGTCACGTAGCACGGTCAGTTCTAGGGGAAAACAGGAATTTTAGATTTGCCCTTGCTGCCATTTCAATCGTGTACCTATTCATTGAAGGGCTCGTTCCGATGGCCTTTTTGGTAGTCTTGATGCTGTCCTTCAGGCACCCAGGTCCTTTGGATGATGTTTCCAGCCTGTCATGGAGTAGAAAACTAGTCGCAGTCGGTCTGGTAGTTATATTCATCTTGTGTGCCGTTCCTTTCACGCCGATTCTTTAGTTATTCGTAATCTGTATTTTTGTTGTACATCCATACAAAAACGTTTATAAAATCTTACGAGACCCTTGAACTCAGCACGTCAAAAACATTTCGAAGCCTTTGAAGGTGAACGGATAATGCGAGGGACGCCGATTATGCTTATTTTCTTCTTGATGTTTACAGCGGCGTCTCTATTGGCTCCTTTCCCCATGTTTCCAGGAAATTTCATATGTTACAAGCTGGGGCCAGCTGTAAACGAGTACTCTTTGTATTTCAGCGCCGTCCTAAACGGCCTCTTCTATGGCGCTATGGTATGGGCGGTTTTTGCTGGAATAAGTAGGAAACTTGAACAAGAGGGTTAGACGGAAGCTATCAAAGTCAAGCTTGGGGCTGTGCCAAAAAACCTACAAGCTTGATGGTGGTTCCGCATTTCTTGCAGGTTAGCACCAGTTCTTCCAGGTCGTCACCCTTGACTTTGGTTTCAACGATCTCGTACGTGGTGTCAGTTTCGTCTTCTGGCGATATTAAAGATCCGCATTTCGGGCATTCAAAAGCTCCGTCTCCATCGATTTTCGTCAAGTCAATCGTGTAAACCATATTTTTCTTAACATCAGCTTTCTTCATCATATCGTTAAGCACACCTTTTTTGATTCTTGTGTCCATGGTTGCTCTTGAGTATATTAACGATTATGAACGCTCAATCTGTACTAGAACTACACATTTCCTATAAATAGACTCTCATTTAGACGTCTTTCAAACGCGCAATCCTGCCCGCTGATGCAAGTAACAAATACGTTGCTGACGTGTCAAAGCCTTCGAGTATTGCTCGGAGTTGAGGGGACGGATGGCGAGTAAGCATATAAAGACTCAGCAAAAGTTATGAGCCTCTATTGGCGAACTAGATTGGAACTGTTGAGCGTGTGTCGGCTTGGAAGAATTCGATGTCATAGTTGTTGGGGCTGGGACCGCTGGATGCTTGGCGGCGAAAACCACAGCTGAGGCGGGCCTGAAAGTCTGTATGGTTGAGAGAAAGAAGAGGGAGGAGATTGGAGAGAAAGTCTGCGGCGACGCGTTGGGCGAGCATCATCTGAAAAACTTGGGTTTGGAAAAGCCACAGGGCGGTGAACTGGAGAAGCGAATCGAGGGCATCAAGATATATTCGCCCGATTTGCATACGGTCTTCACTATTGAACATGAGGATTTCGTGGGCTATTTGCTGAACAGGCACCTGTTTGGGCAATGGCTGTTGAGAAAAGCGCTCGATGAAGGTTCAAGTCTCCTTGATTCAGCACAGTGTCTGAAACCGATCATTGAGAAACATTACGTGACAGGTGTCGTGGTCAAAAACATGAAGACTGGCAAAGATGCCCGGTTGAAGAGCAAGGTAATCGTGGATGCGAGTGGGTTTGTGGCCGTTGTCAGAAAAAAACTTCCGCAAGAATTAGGAATCGAAAACGACGTCGCAAACGAAGACGTTGAAGCTTGCTATCGCGAAATACGGCAGCTTAGGCAGGAAACTGAGAACACAAAGTACTGCGAAATCTATCTGAATCAGAGGATTAGCCCCGGAGGCTACAGTTGGATTTTTCCAAAAAGCGGAGCGAGAGTCAACGCCGGCGTGGGAATTTGCATGCGAGGGGATTTCCCGAACCCCAAAAACCAGTTTTATCAGCATATTCTGCCGAGACCCATGTTTGAGGGATCATTACTCCTGAATGGAGGCGCGTGGTACGATCCAACGCGAAGGCCTCTTGATAACATGGTGGGCAACGGAGTGGCAATAATCGGCGATGCGGCCTGCCTCGTCAATCCGATCCACGGTGGGGGCATAGGCCCGTCAATGCTGAGCGGCCACCTTGTGGGCAAAACAATCCTCGAGGCCTTCAACAAAGATGACTTCAGCAGGAAAGCACTGTGGCCTTACAATTGCAGGTACGAGGAAATTTACGGGGCGAAACAGGCCAGTCTGGACATTTTCCGTTTGCTGCTCCTGAAGAGTCGTGACGAAGACCTCAACTATGGAATGAACTATCAGCTGTTGAAAGAAGAGGATGTTCTGAAGGCTGGTATGGGCGAAGACTTTCATCTGAACGTTTCGGAGACTGCAAAACGCGTTTTCAAAGGGTTGAAGAGAATAAGGTTCCTGAACAGGTTGCGCGTCACGGTGAACATGATGAAACAAGTCAAAGCACACTACAAGACGTATCCGGTTGCTCCAGAAGGCTTTGAAAAGTGGCGGTTACAGACCTTAACAATGTTTAAAGAAGCCAATTCACGAATCGTGAAATAGTCATTTCCTGCTCCCAGAGCTCTGTGCGCGCACTACCAGCTTACCTCTCAATGTGAAGCAGTCAATTCCCGTGCGCTCTGGAAAGGTTTATTTTGGTGCTTGATGCTATGACTCAAGCTACTGGCGGATTGAAGTCCGCAGGGATGTGGCCGTAAAGGCTGAACCGTAAACTAATGTTAAGGTGGAAACGATTGACGTACAAATACATTGCAGAGGCATGGGCTCAACATGAGAAATCCTATGTCGACGAGTTAATGCATCAGAGATTGATTGAATGGCGCGGGCAGTCGGTTATAACCCGAGTGGAGAAACCGACGCGCTTAGATAAGGCTAGAAAGCTGGGATACAAGGCGAAGCAAGGCTTCGTTTTGGCGCGCGTTCGCATAAGAAGAGGGGGAATGCGAAAGCAGAGGCCTAAGGCGGGCAGAAGGCCGAAACGGATGGGGGTCAAAAAGTTCAAGCCTTCAAAAAGCCTGAGGCTGATCGCCGAAGAAAGAGTCGCAAGAAAGTTTCCCAACCTTGAAGTCCTGAACTCTTACTGGGTTGGAGAAGACGGCGTTTCAAAATGGTTTGAAGTGATAATGGTCGACGCGCATCATCCGGCGATAAAGGCCGATAAGAACATCAGGTGGATAGGCCAGAAGCAACACCGCAGAAGAGCGTTCAGAAGCCTAACCAGTGCAGGCAAGAAGGTCAGGGCTCTGAGAACAAGAGGACGCGGAGCCGAAAAGGTTAGGCCTAGCTTGAAAGCGGGCGCGGGAGGAAAATAGTCCTTGACACCAACGAGGCCGAAAGTATTCAAGAACGATGGGAAAGAACGGTTCGGAAGGGGTTTCAGCCGAGAAGAATTGAAAAAGGCTGGATCAAGCCTGAAAGAAGCTGTAAAACTCGGCCTACCAGTGGACGATAAGAGAAAAACATCCCACGACAAGAACGTCGAGGATGCCAAAACCTTCGTTAAAGACAGGAGACTCGCTTCCAAACCAAAGCCGAAACCGGCTCCAACACCGACGCCGAAGGTAGCTCCCAAACCAAAGCAGAAGGTAGCTCCCAAACCAAAGCAGAAGGGAAAGCCTAAAAGCTGACAGGCGCCAACAGGGTATAAGTGATGTGTTTTTGTCTTCCGTGGCTCCGATTGCATACGTTGACGTGCGAGTTTTTGCCCATGCAACGGAAGACTTGGAAAGAGTTCTGAAGGCTGTCCGCAACATTCTGCCAGCGGAATCGGCAGATACCGTCACGTTCAAGAGGACGGCTTTGACGGGGCATCATGGAAACCCAATAACGTTGTTCGAAGCGCGAATCAAGAACAAGAAGGCGGCTAGGATGCTTCTTGAGAAGCTTGCCTCGAACCTTGCCATGGTGGACAAAGAAGCTTTGAACAGCGAAATCGCTCAGCACGTGGAGAGTGGTAACTTGTTCATACGCCTCGACAAACAATCTGCTTACTTGGGCGAGTTCAGGTTAGGCTCCCCAGATCCCATACATGTGCGAATGCACTTCAGGAAACCCAGCACCGAAGAAGTGATAGACATCTGCAGAAAATTCGGGTTACTACCATGAAACGGGTTTACTCGGATCTGCATCTCTGCGTGGACGGCGACAAGATGGAGCTGTTTTCACGTGCAGTGGGCAAGGCGTCGAAACTCGGTTACACATTGATTGCGATTCCGTCTCGAAAGTTTTCTGAAGAGCAGATTAGGCAGGCACGGGAAACTTGCGACAGATGCAACTTGGACTTCGCGTCCCGCGTGGATCTGAGGCCGCACACGCCGGAAGAGCTCATCGGCTTCTTGCGGAAACTCAGACGCAGGTTCGATGTAGTCGCTGTGATGTGTGAATCGAAAAATGTTGCAAGGCAAGCGGCAAAAGACCGTCGGGTGGACCTGCTGAACTTTCCTCAACCCGACTTTCGCAGAGGCTTCTTCGATGCGGCCGAAGCCGAATTGGCCTCAAACTGTTTGGCTTCTCTTGAAATAGACGTGAAACCCTTATTGACCCTGGAAGGACCGGCAAGAATAAGGCTTCTTTCGAGTTTGCGCCGAGAAGCGGCCACAGCTCGAGAATTTCACGTTCCAGTCGTGATATCGAGTGGAGTCTCGGATGAGATGCTGATGCGCAGACCGAGGGAGCTTGCGGCGTTGGCATCGCTTTTCGACTTGTCCGGAAGGGGGGCTTGTGAAGCGGTTTCCAAGAATCCCATGGCAATAGTGAAAAGGAACAGGGAGAAGCTTGGCTCCAAGTTTGTCGCTCCTGGAGTAATGATTGTCAGAAGAGGAGGAAACGGTTGAAGGTAGTGAAGCGTCGCTATCTAGCGGTGTCGATAGACTCCGATGAGACGTTGGGTTCCCGCGATTTCATGGATGCTGTCTGGGGGGCTGTTTCTAGGCTTTTCGGGGAGTACGGTGCGAGCCAAGCTGGGTTGAGTCTGATTGATTATGATGCGACCAAAAAGTTGGCGATTGTTCGCACTGGGCATACGACGCTTGAAATGCTTCGAACCGCATTGGCATCAATAAGCCAGGTTGGAAAAAAGCCCGTGGCCATGCACGTCTTAGCCGTTTCAGGTACAATAAAAGCACTTCAAAAGAGACTGGACGACCATTAGGCTTCCTTTTTTTCCTGCCCAATGATCTTAATTTTTGTCTTCGATTGTTGCCCCAATGTGGTCCATGGGACATGGAAGAACGCGCCAAGGGAAAGCGACAACGACTTAAGTAAAAAGCTGCATAGAATACTTTGTGGAGGGGGAAAAGACAAGATATTCTTCCTTTCTCCCCTGTCTTTTCCCTCGCCTTGTTTTTGTTTCTTCCCTTCTCTTTCCTGTGAAGACTCTCTTGAAGAATACATAATCCTTGTGGAAGATTGTTATAGAAGAATCTTCCATTCGAGCGGGTCGGCTGGCACATTCTGATGGATCATGTTCAATCATTCTTGAGAATCTATGAAAATGAAAGCATCAACTGTCTTCGAAATGCGATATATTACTGATTTGGAAACAATGCATAAATTTGCACTTTTTCAGCGATAAAAACGCTCGCAAACAGTTTATCTGTCTGGAACGCTGCTAAGGTTTGGGGGATGATGTAGCCGTCCCAGTCTGATTTATAAGATGAAGAACTTATGACGGACAGACCCCTGATGTTTACTTGCGGGATGAGGCATCGCTTTCATGGTTTCATCTCAATCAGGATGCCTAAGCCTTGCTTGTCGTCGAATGCTACTTTGTGCTTCTAGTGGGCAGTGTAAATCTGGTCTCAACAAAAGGTCCTAGCGTCAGCTCGGGCTGTGAGGGAAGCGTTTCTTCAGAAATATTTGGTCCTCAACATTTCCGTTGAGTCTTGTGTGGTCTTTTCAGTGACGCATGCATTCAAACATTCTCTCACACGTTAAACACTCGTCGGGAAAAGGCGTGTTCTTTTGATGCTTGTGTAGATAACCGAGGAAATGTCCGCACTTAACGGTGCTTTCTGGCTCGTTCTTCAGCCTCTCAGATTCCATGGCCAAAATTGGGGTTTCTTCTTCATTCTTTTTCGATTCTACTTTGAAGCTTTGAACCTTGGTCATGCATCGTGGACATGCGTAGTAGGTTTGCGGTTGGTCGCTTGTCAAAACTGTTGCTAAGATCGGTCTCTGGAACGTTCCTCCACATTCGTCGCACGCGAAGCCTTTTTCGCCAGTTTTTTTGGGGCAGTCTTCCTCAGATTCCCGTAAGTCTTGTGTTTTGTGCATACTGTTCAACCGAGTTCGTATATTAAATATTAATATTTAATAAATCTTATCGTTTGCACGTTCAACAAGAAAACACTTGAGGGCCTGCCCGGACTTAGACCCAAATGGGTTCGAGCCCCTTGCTTCAAATATCCTATGACCAGCATTCTCTTTGTCTTGGCCAACTGGTTTAGGGCTGCCGTCTCAAATGCCCAAATAGGTTCAAGTACCGCCACCCTTTCTCCACGGAGGACCACCTCTGAACGAATCTCTGTTCATAATTGAAGACACTGGACGAAGTAGTCTCCGCGTGCGCTCCGCGGATTTCGCGAGAGACTTGAAATTAGGTGACAGCATTGTCATTAAGAACGTTTATGTCAAGAGGGTTTCGGCGAACAGCTTGAACTGTCTACGCGAGGTTCAACGTCCATAACTAAGGAAACGTGATGACCAGATTGGAAGAATCCTTTCGAAGCTGGGTTCTTGAAAGATCATGGCGCGCGCTAGGAAGAGAACTACGCTGGAATCAACCACGCCTTGATTATCAAGATCAAACGTATCATTTCTGGGGAAGAGGTTACGCTATCTTGTCCGAGCCGTTAAGGCTACTGCAGCCCCGCAAAAGGCGAAAACGGACATGCCTAAAAAAGTCAGAGGCAAAGAACCCGTAACCTGTATGAAGTACCCAATTATAGGAGCAGTCAGCGTGATGCCGATGTTCTGCGAGAACGTAACGACGCCAAAACCCATGCCCGCCAATTTCGGAGGCAAAGTCTGCCCCGTAATCGCCATCACAATCGGCGGGACCGCCCCTGCTGAAGCTCCAAGAATAAAGATGGAAACTGGCAGGAAAATGCCCGTTGCATAGGAGATGGCGTAAAGGCTCAACGCCATAGCGACGGGTCCTGCGATTATGAAGGGTTTGCGTCTGCCCACTCTGTCGGAAGCCCACCCGTAAAAGGGAACGAAAAAGAAGTTTGCAATCATGATTAAACTCGCGAGAATGCTGGCCGACAAGGGCATCAACCCTCTAAACGTGACGAACAATTCGGGCGCCCATGTGAGGAAGCCGATGGCAACCATGTTGAAAAACATCCAAACAAGACTCACCTTCCAAACCTCGCCGATACGGAAAACCTGCCCAGCCTCAGACAACTTGGCAACGGTTGCCTGACTCTTCAACGGACCGTCTCTCACAGTTGCCCAGAAAAACGCCGCCGAAATCAACGAAATAACAACTGTAGTGTAAAACGGCGACTGCCAACCAAAACTCTGCGCCAAGACGGGCGCTGCAAAGAACGCCGCCGTCGTGGCTGCGGGCATGCCCACCGCGTAAACTCCCATGGCTTTTCCCATCTCTCTGCGTTCGAACCATTGGGGAACAATCGATGGCGTGCCAACGGAGATCAAACCGCCGCCGAAGCCCACAATGAATCTGGCAAAGAGTGCCCAAAAGAAGCTCTGAGAGATTGCCATCAATAGGCTGCCGGCTGCAATTGTCAAAACGGACAGGAACCCGATTTTGTGGAAACCATGCCTATCAATTAATACGCCGGCTGGTAACGCCAGAACAATTCCTGGAATAACGACTATGGACATGAGGAGCCCTGCCGTCGCGTCGTTTACGCCGAAGATGATTTTGAACTGCTGCAGCAAAGGAGGCACTGACTGAAGAGCAAAACCATACATCATGAAAGCTAACAGGGACGCAAACAGCACTAGCCAGCGGTAACGAGAAATCTCCTTTTGCCCCTCAACAGCCGTCATGCCCTTTGGTCATCCAAATAATCTCTTGGAACTTGAGAAACGGGGTAGAACGCTCTGTTCTCAACCACAAAAAAACCGCATAACCGCTAACGATAACGCGCGCGGGAAATTCGGAAAGTGCGTATGGGCTCGTTTGGAATTGTTGAGATGCGTCATGCATGTCAAAAAATTGTGTTTGCAAAGTAAAGGAGGCGAAAGTTCTCAGCATGACGCACCTTAATATTATTGATATGATACAAATCAATATAAGATTTCCGTTCAAGAGAGTTTTTCTTCTGTCACCAAGAGGCTCCAAAGAACCATTCGAGGTTAAGGTGTGAAATGCGGTTGCCTGTCAGGAAGATTAATATACTTTTTATGATAATTATTATAATCATAACGTGGGGGGCGATTCGTATCCAGACCATGGAAAAGGAAGTTGAAAAGCCGAGGGTAGGGGTTTTCGTTTGTCACTGCGGTCTAAACATAGCCGGAGTGCTGAACATTCAAAAACTTCTTGAGTTTGCGGGAACTCTGCCAGACGTTGTCTATGTGAAAGATAACCGGTACACGTGCGCCGATCCTGGACAGGAAGAAATCAAAAAGGCCGTTAAAGCACATAGGCTCAATCGTGTTGTCGTGGCAGCGTGCTCGCCTCGCATGCACGAGGCTACGTTTCGGAGAACGGTTTCAGAGGTCGGCTTGAACCCGTTTCTCTTTGAAATGGCAAATATCCGTGAATTTGCATCGTGGTGTCACCCCAGCACTCCCGAAGCTGCGACGGATAAAGCCAAAGATTTGATAAAAATGGCCGTCGCGAAGGTGAGACTGTTAGCGCCTCTTCAGAAGATAGAGGTCCCGGTAACGAACAAAGCGTTGATTATAGGGGGCGGCATAGCTGGAATGAATGCCTCGCTTGACTTGGCCGAAATGGGCTTCAAGGTGTACCTGCTCGAGAAAGGTGAAAGCATAGGAGGACACATGGCGCAGCTAGACAAAACCTTTCCGACTCTCGATTGCAGCATATGCATTGAAGGCCCGAAGATGGTTGATGTGAAAAGGCATCCTAATATTGAAATAATAGACTATGCGGACTTGCTGAGCGTAGACGGGTTCGTAGGTAATTTTAAAGTCAAAATTCGGAAAAACCCGCGCTACGTGATCGCTCACAACTGTACTGGATGTGGCGAGTGCAAGGAAGTTTGTCCAATCGAATATCCGAATGAATGGGACCAGAACTTAGGCGTTAGAAAGGCAATATCCGTTCCTTTCGACCAAGCGGTTCCACTGACCTACACCATAAACAGGGATTACTGCATCGAATGCTACAAGTGCGTTGATGCTTGTGGAGCAAGACAGGCCATAAATTTCGAGCAGAAACCAGAAGAAGTCGAGATCGAAGTCGGTGCGATAATTGTAGCGACTGGTTATGACTTATACCTCCCGTTTGATAATCCGCTTTTGGGCTACGGTAAATATGCAAACGTGCTCACGTCTATGGAGTTTGAGAGACTCATACTCGCGGCGGGTCCGACAGGAGGAAAGGTTATCAGGGCTTCCGATGGAAAGAAACCCCACACCATGTCGTTCATTCAGTGCGTCGGTTCGCGTGACGTAAAGAAATATCCATATTGTTCAAACTTCTGTTGCATGTACACTTTGAAACACGCGATTCAGCTCAAAGAGAAGTATAAGGAAGATGTTGAAGTCTACATTTTCTACATGGATATGCGGAGCAATTTCAAGGGTTTTGAAGAATTCTATCAGCGCGCAAGAGAGCTTGGCGTAACCTTTGTTCGCGGACGCGTAAGCCGAATTACTGAAGTCCCTGAGACTCGCAACTTGATTTTACACTCTGAGGACATGATGCTGGGGCAACCCATAGAGGTTGAGTCCGAGATGGTTGTTCTCGCAACAGCCGCCATACCCAAGAAAGGTACCGAGGAAATTGCGCGGATACTAGGTCTAACCCGGGGAACAGATGGCTTTTTCATGGAGAGCCACCCCAAGCTCAAACCAATGGATGCGCCCACCGATGGGATATTCTTTGCGGGTGCGTGTCAGGGATTAAAGGACATCCCGTACAGCGTTTCGCAAGGCAGTGGGGCAGCCTCAAGGGCTGCAACTGTAATCTCTAAGACTACTTGGAAGATCGAACCTATAGTTTCTGTGGTAGACCCACTCAAGTGCAGAAATGTTTCAGCTAAGTGTGGCATTTGTGCAGAAAGATGCCCCCACAGATCAATAAAAATCGAGGAAAAGCAACCAGCTCAAGTAATACCTGCCACGTGCCATGGGTGCGGGACGTGCGTTGCGGAATGTCCCGCAAATGCAATGACTCAACTTCACTTTACGGACGATCAGATACTGGCCCAGATCAGAGCAGCTCTGGAGACAAATCCGGAAGACAAGATTCTGGCGTTCTTGTGTAACTGGTGCAGTTATGCAGGAGCAGACCTTGCAGGGACGAGCAGAATCGAGTATCCACCAACGATAAGACCTGTTCGTGTGATGTGTTCGGGAAGAGTTGATCGAGACTTCGTCCTTGAAGCTTTCAGGCTTGGCGCTGGCATGGTCATGGTTGGAGCATGCCATCTACCCTACGATTGCCACTACATAAGCGGAAACGGAAGGATGAAATCCAGAATGGACGCCTTGGGGAAGATGCTTGAGAAGCTCGGGTTAAGCTCAGAGAGACTTCGCGTAGAGTATGTTTCCGCTGCCGAGGGCGTCAAGTTTGCTGAGATCGTCAAACAAACCACCGGGCAGATGGTCGCCTTAGGCAAGGAGAGAATCAAAGCAGAGAATCAGAAACTGCGTCCAATATTGGAGAATTTGTTGAAGAAAAAGGCAGAGCCAATCGTGCAACAGACCTCCACCGCGCAAGTTCCTAGCAAGACACATGTTACTCCACTGGTTGTAGCTTCAGTTGAGGAGGAATGAGCCATGGGATATTTGGACGCATGGAAAGTTGTTGAAGAAATGATCGTTGACTTGAAAGAAAAGGGAATCCTTATTCCATCTGATACTATGACAGAACTGCAATCAGCAAAGACCTTGGTCCACGTCTCAGAAGCCGGTACCGGTCAAGCCGATATCAGTCAGGAGATTGACAAATGCTTCTTCAACGTGGAATCCTATATCATGTCTAAAGGACAAATGGTCTTTGAACCTGAATACGTTGAGAAATGGTTTACACGGCTGGATCAAGCGAAAAACGCCCCAGAGGAAACAAAAGAGAAACCAAAATTGCTTCCGAATGTTCCGCGAGGCGCAAAATGGATTCGTATCAACCCTTCGACTGTGTCAGTCGACGAGTCAAAAAAGTTTGCTGACGAATTGCATCTTTCCTGTATTGTTCAAAATGAAGGCTTCTTACTTGTTCATGGCGAAGACACGCAGCTGAGAGAGCTTGTAAGAAGGATGGCTACGAACAACTCGAAGAGCCAGACGACGTGAGCAAATCATCGGCTCATAACTCTGTCAAGAATCAAATCGTGTGTTCTGTGCAAAGATTTAAGCTGGATTTCTACAATTGAGTGTCAAGCTCAGCCGTGAATAGGTTCGTGAATAAAGTGGTTGAGATGACGAACGTGCCTTTGGTCTCTTTTCTAGCTTATCCGTTGGCTAAGAACTGGATAGCTGGCAAGAGGATTTCAGATGCAATTAGCTATTCCACGCTTGCGAATGCCAAAGGTTTCAGTGTTATATTGAACTACCTAGGGGAGGAAGTTGAGACTGCGAGCGAAGTTGAAGAGGCGCTGAAAGAGTACGAGCATATCCTCGACCTATTGCAACACAATGGAATTTTGGGGTGTATCTCCGTAAAGCTCACTCAGCTTGGCCTCAAAGCTGACCAAGATTACTGCAAGAAAAACATGGTTGAGATAGTTTGTCACGCTGGGAAGCTCAGAAAATTTGTGTGGATAGACATGGAGGGCTCGGAGTTTACCGACGCCACTATCAACATTTATAACACCCTGTTTTCTGCGAGCAAAAACATCGGAATATGCATCCAGGCCTACCTGAGAAGAAGCGAGAACGACATTGAAGAATTGCTCAGAATCGGCGGAAAAATTAGGTTGGTCAAAGGAGCCTACAATGAACCCGCGACCATAGCATACAAATCAAGAAAAGAGATAGACAAGAACTATGCGGAGTTAATGGAACATCTGTTCAAAGAAAACTCGAGCCTATTTTCTGTTGCAACTCACGATGACAGACTGGTTCACGAGGCCATGAGAATGAGTAAGGAATACTCCAAAAACTTCGAGTTCGCTTTTCTGAAGGGCATCAGAGACGATCTTAAGCGTGAACTTTTGAATAACGGGTACAGAGTCACTGAGTACATACCGTACGGCCAAAACTGGTTGCCCTATAGTCTTAGAAGATTGAGAGAAAAACCAAGCAATTTACTGCTCTTGGCTAGATCGTTGTTAGGCAAATGACGCTTGCGAGCCTTTTTTATGAGTTCCCCACAAGATGTTTAGCATAAGCTGCTGGGGACTGTCGAATATGCTGAGAAGAACTCGGAACTCTTTGCTGTTTGGTTGGGCAACCTTGTTAAGCGCCACGGTAGGTCTGGGGGCTTGCATACTCATTTTGGCGGAAGAGAGATTTCAAAGCAAGAGGCGCGTCGGAAAACAATTGGGCGCGTTTCTGGTTGACAAGAGACGAGCTATGATCTTCTACAGAGTTTTGTCCAAGGTGTATGACAGATTGAACGTCTTCTTCTATACAGACACGATGCGAAATGATGTCGCAGAACTGGCGCACATCCATCAAGGTTCACGCGTGCTTGATGTTGGCTGCGGCACGGGCTACACAACTGAGGCTGTGTTGAAGAGGCTGGAAATCGGCGAAGTGGATGGAATTGACATGACCTCCCAACAGCTGAGGAAAGCGGCGAGAAAGCTTAACCCCAAAAAGGTGGTGGTTAACCTCTCTAGAGGTGATGCAGAAAACCTGCCCTTCAGGAATGAAACATTTGGTGCAATAATCTCGTTCGGAGCGCTGGAATATTTCCCCAATCCAGAGAGGGCTCTGCAAGAGATGGCGAGAGTTGTCAAGCCTAGAGGAAGAGTGGTTGTTGGGGGTCCAGAGTCTGAATGGTTTAAGAGAATATTTTTAGACAGAATGCTTTACACACCGTCAGCGAAGGAAGTTGTAGAACTGTTCAATCAAGCAAAGTTCAGGGATGTCAGATGTGTTCTGACAGGCGTAGACACGTTCTTCCATACAGATGGATATGTCGTAATAGTGGTCGGAACAAGATAAATCTCGAGAAAAATGAACGGAAAAGCACAGAATAACAGGACTGCACATAAGCGCCAAATACTTTAGATGAATGTTATGAAATATAATATAGAAATGAAATCTTTATAAATCTCCATTCTTCTGTTGGTAGTGTTGCTGGAGAATATCTCCTAATTAACATGGTCGGTGTATTTGTGCAACAAAATGCTTCGATTGGAGTTTTCATTTGCCACTGCGGCGGTAACATAAGCGACACCGTGCAAGTGACGAAGGTCAAAGAAGCTATTTCCCAACTGGATGGGGTGAAGATTGTCGAGAATTATGATTATATGTGCAGTAAACCTGGACAGGACATGATAAAGAAAGATATCAAAGAGCTTGGACTAAATCGAGTTATCGTAGCTTCATGCTCACCTCGAATGCATCTAGAGACTTTCAGGGAAGCAGCCAGATCAGCCGGGCTCAATCCTTACTTGCTGGATATGGCCAACATTCGCGAACAATGCAGCTGGGTTCATGATAAAGACCACGCGGCGGCAACCAATAAAGCAATTGCTCTTATCAGTGGGTTAGTGGGACGTGCTCGTTTCCTCGAGCCCTTGGAAACAAAGAGCCTCCCCCTCACGGAGGACGTTCTTGTAATTGGCGGCGGCATCGCTGGCGTATTGACTTCTATTGAATTGGCTGACAAGGGATACAAGGTTCACTTGGTGGAAAGAAATCCCAGTATCGGTGGCCACATGTCCCAACTGAGTAAGACCTTTCCAACGCTGGACTGTTCCCAATGTATTCTAACCCCGAAAATGGTCTACGCTTCTCAGCATCCGAACATCGAAGTTATCACGATGGCGGAACCCTTTTCGATTGAAGGTTCTCCCGGTAACTACAAAGTTCAAGTACGTGTCAGGCCGCGATTCGTTGACTCGGAAAAATGTATATCGTGCGGCGAGTGTGCGAGAGTCTGCCCAGTCAAGAAGGCGAGCAAGTTTGAAGAAGGACTGCAACAGGAAAAGGCAATTTACTTACCTTTCAAGCAGGCAGTTCCTAGCAGTTACTTGATAGACAAAGATGCGTGTCTCTTTTTCAACAAAGGTGTTTGCAGGGTTTGTGAGCGATTTTGCAAGGGCAGGGCCATAGCGTTTGATCAAAAAGAGAAAATAGTTGAATTAAACGTCGGCGCCATCATCGCTTGCACGGGCTATCAGCAACTTGATCCAACGCTGTCAAAAGACGTCTTTGAAGGACACGACGTTTTCAGCCCATACAGTTTCGGTCTACACCCTGACATTGTAACCAATCTGCAGTTTGAGCGTCTCATGCTACAGGGTCTACATCTACCCTCAAACGGAAAGATGCCAAAGAAAGTCGCCTTCATACTCTGTGTCGGCAGCCGAATGGACAAAGGAATAAACTACTGCTGCAAAATAGGCTGCATGAACGCCATTAAGCATTCTCTGTTGCTTCTTAAGTCAAACCCAGAAGCCGAACCTTGGATATTCTACACAGACCTGAGGGCGCATGGAAAAGGGTATGAAGAGTTCTACTCTCACGCAAGAGAACTTGGGGTCAAGTTTATTCGAGGCAGGGCAGCCGAGGTCTTTCCAAACGGAGACAGTCTAACTTTAAGAGCTGAAGACACCGTTCTAGGTAGACAGATTGAGGAAACGTTCGATATGGTGGTTCTTAGCCCCGCTCTGCTTCCCAATTATGGTTCCCATGAACTGGCCAAAAAGCTGGGAATAGACGTTGGACCAGACGGTTTCCTTTTGGAAAGGCATCACAAATTGAGACCGGTGGACACAAAGATGGAAGGCATTTACTTGGCGGGATGCGCTGTTGGACCCAAAGACATTAGAGAGACCACGATTGAGTCCATGGCATGCGCATCTAAAGTGGCTACATTCCTGGGCAAAGGTGAAATCGCTGTTTCACCGGAAAAGGCGTACATAAATCCTGAGAAATGTAACGCGTGCGGTTTGTGCATACCCGTCTGTCCGACGAAGGCAATAAGTGCCAAACGCAAAGGCGTCGTAATTGACTCGATTCTTTGCATTGGTTGCGGCATATGTGTGCCCAAGTGTCCCACTGAAGCGATTGATCTCAAAAACTTGACGAACGAGCAATTGACAGCTCAGATTCAACTGACCTGCCAAGGAGAGGGAGATGAGCCGAGAATTCTCGCTTTTCTTGAGAAGACAACTGCGTATGGCTCAGCCGATCTAGCTGGGCAGACGAGAGTGAACTATACACCAGATGTTAGAATCATCAGCGTGCCGAGTGCAGGACGAGTGGGAGCCAAACACGTGTTACAAGCCTTTGCAGCAGGTGCCGACGGAATTGTTTTCATAGAAGGCGACGACAGTCCATTCAGAGAAGATCTTATCAGGGATCATGTAATCCAGTTGAAGAAGGAAATGGGCAAGTACGGAGTTGAATCGCTAAGACTGGCTTCAACCACGACAACTTTGCCTCAGTATGACAAGGTGGTCAACCTTTTCGAAACTTTGAGTCAAAGACTGTCCACTCTGGGACGCTTGCCAGAAGAGAAAAGGAAGAAAATCGCCGAACATCTTGGAGGTAGTTAGCGTGGAACAAGTGCAGAAAAACACAATAATGAATCAGAAAGCGGACTCCACATTTCTGGTGGAGATGAAGAAAACTGCAGCTGGAAAAAGGATACTCGATTGTATTCAATGTGGAATCTGCGCAGGCTCTTGCCACGCTAGGTTCGCTATGGATTACAGTCCGATGCAGATCATAAAGATGGTGCAATTGGGTTTGAAAGATGATGTTCTTTCAAGCTCAACCATATGGATTTGTGCTTCGTGCTACACTTGCACCTCACGATGTCCGAGAGGAATCGACATTCCACTCATAATGTCATCGTTGAAGAACATGGCAATGGAGAACAAGGTTCCGGCCAAGATTCCGACTAAACCGAAGTTTCACAAGGCCTTCACTGAAATCGTGGGTAAGTATGGCAGAATGCACGAGCCACAGCTACAGGTCAAGCTCATGAAGAAAACCAGTCCCAAAGAGGTCTTGAACAACATGCTCTTCGGGGTGGAGATGTTTCGAAAAGGAAAAGTGAAAGTTACCCCATCCAGAGTAAAGCATTCAAAGGACATAGAAGCCATTTTCAAAAGTGCTCAGAAAAAAGAGGAGGTACAGAAATGAAATACGCATACTTTCCAGGATGCTCGGTAGAAGCGTCTGCACACGAATATGGAATGTCATGCATGGCCGTGAACAAGGTCCTCGGGATAGAGCTCGTGGAAATACCCGATTGGAACTGTTGCGGATCCATTGACGCTGTCCACGCTTACAATCCAGAATTGTCCCTGTCTCTGTCTGCCCGAAACTTTTCGATCGCGGAAGCCATGAACATGGAGATAGTGACCCTCTGCAGCGCCTGCTTCTTTACCCTGTCAAGAGCGAGCAAAATGCTTCACGAAGATCCTAACCTCAAAGGGGCAGTTGACAAAATAATCAACGATGCAGGATTGAAGTTCACTGGCGAAGTCAAAGTCAGACACTATCTCGACGTGCTGATAAATGACGTTGGGCCGTCAAAGATTGCCGAGAACGTTAAAGTGCCGCTGAAGGGTTTGAAGGTTGCACCCTACTATGGCTGTTTGCTCGTGAGGCCTCCGCAGGTAAGAAGTTTCGATGACCCTGAACACCCGAAATCCATGGATAGAATTATCGAAGCCGTGGGGGCTCAAAGCCTAGATTACCCTGACAAGACCCGATGTTGTGGGGCTTCATTAGCTCTGACAGATGAGAGTGTCATGCTTGAGATGACCAAGGACGTGCTGTTGAGCGCGAAGGCCATCGGGGCTGACTGCATAGTTACTCCTTGTCCTATGTGTCACTTTAATCTTGACGCTAAACAAGAAGATGTAGAAGGTCGATATGACTTGAAGATTGACATGCCTATCCTCTACTTCACGCAACTCATGGGGATCGCGTTCGGGTTGGACCCAAAAGAGCTTGGTCTGGGCAGGAACGTGGTGTCTCTGAAAAAGATTCTTGACAAGATAAAAACTCCAATTCCGGCTGTAGCCAAAGCATGATTGGCGACTTGTTTGCTGTAGGATTTTTGTCAGCAGCTTATCATCCGTCCAAGAAGTGCTCTGGTTCTGGTCTTCCAGTTCGGCGCCTTGATAGTAAGGTCTCTAGGTTTGGAGATTAAGTCAGATGTCAAGATATGAAGCGTTTTCTGTATCGCATTCAAGAGTCATTTGCGCGAGCATATTGTGCAAAGTTTTAAGTAATTATTATAATCATTATATAAAATTTGTAAACATTGGTGGAATTTAAACATGAAAATACGCAAGCGCGTGCGTGCGCTAACAGAATCATTGAATGCGTTTACTGCATTTAGAATTGCTTTCGGAATAGTGTGGTTGATAGATGGGTTGATAAAATTCACCTACCTGCAACCATCAGATATAGTGAACATGGTTCAGACAGCTGGGCAGGGCGCACCTTCATGGCTTCATCCTTGGTACAGTTTCTGGCTGAGCTCGGTAACTTCCCAACCCACCGCTGTCTACTATTCAATAGGGGTGATCGAGATTCTGCTCGGGCTTGTATTAATCGTGGGTTTCTTGAGAAAGACAGTGTATATTGTCGGTGCACTGTACAGTCTGATGATATGGGCTGTTCCTGAAGGATTTGGCGGGCCTTATGGACCTGGCTCGACGGATATTGGAACTGCAGCAGTTTACGCTTTCGTTTTCGCCGCGATGATAATAGCCGAGAGAAGCGCGAAATATGGTAACCACAGTGTGGATGCGCTCATAATACGAAAGTGGAGCAACTGGAAGCGCCTATCAGAATTCTGACGGAATTCAGAACCTTCCAAGCAAGTGCGCCCGCGCGCTACTTCACTTTCACCTAAATTCCCTGCCTTCAACCTCTGCTCCCAAGTCAAGGGCATCAGCGCGTCAGAGTTGTAATGAAGAACATGAACAAGGAACTTGCCGATATTGGCTGATGCCTCTTTGTTCTTTTGCGATACACCATGAAAGTGGAAGAGCGAAAACCGTCGAGATTATGCTTGAAACCGTGGGAAAGTAGTTCATTTTCCGTCCTAAGCTAACGAGCGCGCGTGCTGTCTCCAGATTTTCCCATTTGAGTGCTATTGCAATCTACGGTTTTCTTGGTGCGCGTGGCCACACGCAAACGTGTTCACAATAAGGGTCGCCGTGTCCCATGCAAGTAGCGCGGTCTATTTTCAAGTCCTTGCCAATTGCTTTGATAACGCCCTCGTGAAAGCTTTCATGAAGAACATCACACATTATCTCGGGCATCTTCACCGACAGCTCTTGGAAAAGGCAGTTGTGAAGCCTGTATACAATTTTATTGCCAGTCGCTTCAAGCATTTCAGGCTCCGCTCCCTCTTGTTCAAAATATCCACGAATCATGTACGTCTCGTAATCCTTCGGGGACCAAGATTTTATGTTGTGCTCGGACTCAAGCGTTTTTACGGCGAATTCTCCCATGTTTGTGCCGATTTTCTTGAGCAGCGCCTTCGTCTTGTTTATTCCAAATTCTTTTATCATGCTGTTGATTAGAGATTCTGATAGAATCTGATATTGTCTTTTGGGAAAACTAGTAGATGGAGCTGTTTTGGCAACGGTGTAGTATGCTTTCGGCCGCCCTGCTGTTCCTGACCTCTCTTCGTGGCATTCAACTATCCCTGCTTCCATCAAGGACTGCAAATGATGCCTTATAGTTATAGGCTGCAGATCCAATTTCGTTGCCATTTCTTCCACGCTCAGTGGTCCTCGATAGAGTAGCCGCAGTATTTGCACTCTGGATGGGCTGCCTAGGGTTCGGTGGAGGACGGATTCATTCAATGTTTTCACTCACGTCAACACCTCTATCTGGCCTGTTATTTATAGATTATTTGTGCATTTCATTATTATTATCAACCTAATCGTCATAACAAAAAGCATTATATCTTGCTGCACCCAACTTTTGCTGATTACAACAGCCGAGGAAATGATTTGCTCATGAGAACCAGGAGCCAATTGGTCAGCTGCACTAGTGAGGATTTTCATTCATACGTATTTGGCATGAAACGTTCAATCGAGTCTGAGCTTGAAAAGCTGCTCTCGAAGATTTCTGATGTCAGCCTTCGTCCCTTGCTGGAATTTGCATTGTTATCCAATGGAAAAAGACTGAGACCAATACTAACAGTGCTGAGTGCTCAGAGCGTCGGCGGAGACCCGAAGAAAGTGACCAATCTCGCTTTGTCATTCGAACTCTTACATACTGCCACACTGGTCCACGACGACATAATAGATCAGGACACCTGCCGCCGCGGAATGAAGACTCTGTATTCAAAATGGTTCACAAAAGGGGCAATCTTAGCAGGAGATGCTCTAATCGCCTTGTCCGTAAATCTTGCCACGGACTATGGACCGAAAATAATGAAAATCCTATCCGACGGCGGGCTAGAACTCTCAGACGGCGAATACATCGATGCTGTTCTTTCTCTGGATGATGCAACTGAGCAGCAGTATTTCACAAAGATAGAGAAGAAATCCGCTTCTCTCTTCAGATGTGCGACCCGTTGCGGGGCCTTGGCGGCTGGAGGCACGCCTTCGGAAGTTGAAGCCTTGGCCAAGTTTGGTGAGTATTTCGGAATGGCATATCAGCTCAATGATGATCTTGACGATTTGTTGGGCAAGAATCAGATTTCACGCGACCTCAGAAACGGCAACGTCACTCTCCCATTCCTTCACGTGTATGAACACGGAAACGAGGCGGCGAGGGATTTGATGAAGAGGAACTTTGGAAATAGAAAAGTCACCTTGGCTGATATGGAAAGAATGAAAGACAGGATGGAAGAGTCCGGGGCTTTTAGTTATTGTAAGGGAAAAATAGCAGAATATATAGAGAAATCTCATTCGAGTTTGAAAGACGTCAGGGATTCCAAGTTCAAGAATTATCTAATGCGGTTTTCTGGCTATGTCGACGAATTCGAGGGCTAGCCAGATTGGACACTCCTAAAGGTCAAGGGTTTCGTCGTTCGTTCATGATTTGGGCGAGACTGGCTAGGATCCCTTTTTTGACGGGAACAATAATTCCCGTTACCTTGGGGGCTGTCATCGCATGGACGGCCATCAAAGCTTTTAATCCTGCATATTTTGCCTTGGCGCTAGTGGCGGCGATGTGCCTGCATTTGGGGACAAACATCATCAATGACTATTTTGACTTTCGAAGCGGCTGTGACGCAATCAACACCGAGGGGCTTTCACCGATAAGTGGGGGGAGTCGAGTTTTGCTGGAGAATCTGGTCAGTCCGCGGAGGGCATATTTTGCAGCTCTTTGCCTTTTTGCCGTGGCCGGTCTCATTGGCATCGTACTCTTCGTTTCTGTCGGATGGGGCGTCTTGCTGCTGGGCGCCATAGGCGTCGTATCTGGATATTTCTACGTTACGCAGCTGGCAACACGTGGAATCGGCGAGCTGGTGGTGGGTCTGAACTTCGGTCCGTTGATGGTCTTGGGTAGCTATTACGTTCAGAGCAAGAACTTGCTTCTGGGCCCTTTAGTCGCTTCTGTACCAGTCGGCTTTCTTATCACCGCAATATTGTGGATCAACGAGATTCCAGATTACACTGCGGACAAGGCGGTTGGTAAGAAAACCCTCGTCGTGAGAGTCGGGAGGAAGCAAGGAGCAGACCTGTATGGAGTCATTGTCATGGCAGCTTATGCTTGGACGGCGGTGATGGTTGTATTGAGACTGATGCCGCTTGCCTCGCTAATCGTTCTAATTACTCTTCCTTTGGCGATAAACGCAATCACCACGGCAAGGAAGTACTACGAGAAACCGCAATCCATTATTACGGCAAACGTGTCAACGATAAGAGTGCATTTACTTTTCGGCGTGCTACTAGTAATTGCATATGTTCTTTCAGCGTTTTGGTCTGTCTTGCGCTAAGGCTCTTTGATTATCCCAGTCTCGGGGGGCATTTTCGTACGTTTGGAAGTTGAATTAAATTGGAACTGAGTGGGTTATCAATGCAAGAAATATCAGGGCAAGATGAGGGCTAGAGAATTTGAAGACTGTTCACGCTGTTCGTTTTGTTGGTGTGAGGAAGAGCCCTACGTTCAGTGTGTATATCAGTCCGCCTAGAACAATTGCAAGGAGCAGGTATGCTAGTTCGAAGGCGCCGGAAAAGAAAAGCACGGGCGAGAAGGTTACGAGCAGGAGAGAGGTTGCAACGATGAATCTCAGACCACGCGTCAGCACTAAACAGAAAGCTTTTATACCGATTGTGTTATAGAAAAGATAAAAATGGTTGGAGTAATGAATATTGACCGCACCAGCTTTAGATTATTTGGATAGCATGATGTGGGGCATCGCTGCGAGCGGAGTAATACTAGGAGTTGCAGCGCTCAGACTTCGTTACAAGCCGTCTACAGACTCAATCGACGAAGGACAGAAGAACATAGCGTCGGGCCTGGGAGTTGCGCTGGGAGCAACCGGCTTTTACATCTTCCTCACTAGCATAACTATCACCCTTGGCCTTTTCCCTTCAGGCCTCCAGGCCTATAACATTTTGTTCGGAGGCGTTGGTGCGCTTGCAGGGCTAGTGCTGCTGTCGGGCGCTGCGGCGCTGTTTCGCGGGAGAGGGGTGCAAGCATGCACCTACTTCGCTGCTGTCTTGGGCCTATACCTGATCTCCGATGCTTATTCAATATGGAAATATAAGCTCACGTCGAACCCGACGGAAACCACTTTGCTCTACCTGGCACCTGCAATTGTGTTGTTACTTACGGTTCCAGCAATGCACCTTGAGAACAGGTGGTTTAGGTGGCTGTGGGCAATAGCTGCATTCATATTTGCCGGCGCTTGGCTTTACTTTGCTATGACTACAACACCGACACATCTCGGATAAAACCATTTGACTATCTTGTAGCTCGCGCATCTTCGAGTGGAGTATGCGTTGGTCACGGCATACGTATTGGCAAAAGTCGAAGCCGGAAAGGACGAAGTAATGGAAAAAGTCAAGAAGTTGCCCGGTGTTAGAAGTGCAGTTTCCACCCTTGGCATCTACGATTTACACGTTGAAGTTGCCTTTGCAACCAAAGAGAGCCTTGACGAATTCATTTTCGACAAAATACGCAGAATCCCCGGGATAACGGAGACAGTGACTCTGATATCTTTCGAACCGAGATAGCCGCGCTATGGTTAATTAGGACATATTAAACTTCGTGCTTATAGTGGGCCCGCCCGGATTTGAACCGGGGATCTTCGCCGCTTCCTCCAGCAACTAAGCTGTGTGAGGGCGACGTCCTAGCCAGCTAGACTACGAGCCCGCTTGGACCCTGTTGAGCACTTGAAATCCGCGGCTTCAGGGTTCTGAAATAAGTATTTTAGCTTCATAAAACCTTTCCTTGAGAGCTTTAAACAGGAGAGATGTGAGCAACATGAGCCTCTCCCGTGCTGATGGAAAACTCGATGAGGAACAGAGGATTGACAGGGTTCTTTTGACTTTAATCTCTTTGGTGTTCGCCGTTATCGGCTATGGGGTTATTCATTTTCTGCTTTTCTAGTCACTTCTCAAAATCCTTGTCGACCGCTCTCCCGTCTTTTTGAATCACAAAATCAGAATCACGTATTCCAAGAATCGATCCACCTGTTCCCGCCTTCAGCCTGCACTGCGAACAAGGTGGGCGACTGAAACCTATGAAACAATGTGTCACAAACCTTTTAAGCGATCATGTCCAAATTGGGAAAACTAGAGGTGCAAGCAGACCACTTACATTGTTCTTCTTTCCCTTCTCCCTTATGCAGAAAGGAGAAAGCTTGCACCTCTTTCCTCACGGTTGCCGAGTGCTTGGAGCAGCTAGCTTTTGAAGAAGTCGCCTAGGTTTGCTTGTTTTGCTCGTGTTCTTTCTTCGATCTTTTTTTGTTGTTCTGTGATTAGTCCGAGCTTTCGAATCATGTGTAGGCAGTTTTCGGGGGCGTATCCGTGAAAGTGATTGTTGAAGTATCCATAGACCTTGTTGATTTTTCCGGCGGCTTCCTTCAATCTGGGGATCCACTCGTCGAGCTGCTCCTCGGTGTAATAATAATCAAACCACGGTTTTTTGCCTCTGCCGTGCCATCGGAAGTATGAAAAATCGGTTGTCAGGTGGACGTCGGGAGGTAGCAGCGGCTCGTCAACGTTGGTGTAGGCTATTTTGTGCTTGTTTAGGAGTTGCCAGGTCTCTTCTCTCATCCAGGAGAGGTGTCTGAATTCGACGGCGAACCTGAACCTTGGGTCGAGCGTTTGAAAGAATGACTCTAGGTTCTCAGGGTTGTAGGTGTAGCTTGGGGGGAGCTGGATGAGAAGGCAGGCGAGTTTTCCGCTCTGTTGGAGGGGCAACATTAGTTCGGAGAAGGCTTTCAGATCTGCGTCTATGTTTCCTTTGAGGCCTAGTTTCTTCTCGTGGGTGATGAGTTTGGGCATTTTGGCGGTGTACACGAACTCTGATGGTGAGTATTTCAGCCATCCCATGACTGTTCCCTTTGTGGGGTATCGGTACCACGTTGAGTCAATCTCGACTGTTGAGAACACTTTGGTGTAGGCTCTGAGCTTCCTTTTTTCTCCTTCCTGGTAGAATGGTCCTTCCCATTCTTCGTAGCTCCATCCCGATGTGCCGAGAAGGATGTTGTTCTTGCTCATGAGCTGGTCTCCAACGTTTGAACAACCTCGTCTAGGCTGTTGTAGATTCTTTCGGGGATATCTGCGAGCTTTTCTGAGAGGCGCACTCTCTTTTCGGTTGTGAGATCGATAATTTTCCAGCCTTGATCTTTGATCAGTTCTTGTTTTGAGGAGGGGAACACGGCGTCCTCTTGTAGGACTGAACGGGCGGATTCTGCTCCGACGAATGGTGTGACGGTTGGAAAGATTCCCGATTCTTTGTATTGCTTGAACCTCAAGGCGTCCGTGTTCATTCTGACTCCGTGAAAAGAGGCGATAACAGTTTTGGCTTCCGATTTCGCGATTTTTTGATTGATGTTAACGAGTTCCTCGTCCGTGAATTGGTAGATGTTGTGTTCGCCCTTTCCGAATAGCCTTGTGTACACCGTATCTGAGCCATAGGTTGGTTGCTCTCTTGACAGGTCAACGCTGTGCACTATGCCAAAATTCTGCATTAGCTTGCTAGTTTCTTCGGTTATTGGGCTTCTCAGTTCCCATGCCAGCCGTACACCTTTGAGACTGATTGTTGAAAAGAAATCCCTTGCCTGTTCCAGGGCGGGTTTTTCAAGGCTGTAGCTCCTGGGCGTTTCCAGATGCAAGAACGGAGCTTCAAGGACTCTGCAAAATTGGATCATCTGGTTGAAAACGTTGTACGCATGTTCGACGGGTTTCAAACCGATCCTGTGGGTGAGGTCTCGGTGACACCGGACTGTGAACGTGAAATCTTTCGGAACTGATCCTCGCCAGTGTTCGACCATTCTTTGCGTTGGGTACTCGTAGAAAGTGTAATTCACCTCTACGAAGTTGAATATTTTAGAATATGCCTTCAATGAGGACCTACCTTGAGCATTGAAGTAAGCCCAGCCGCCGGTTCCAATGCGATACTGCGCCATCCTTCAGTCCTCTGATATTTACTCCTCCGCTTTGACTGATTAACTTTCGCAGATCTAACATCTGGCCGCACCGTAGCAGCGCGTCGCCCAACGATGAGTCACCTTCAACGTGGCGGAAAACCGGAAGAAGTCAAAACATTGTTAGAAGCGACCTTTGGTGCCTTCTATCAAAAAGATACATTAATATTTCTGAGAAAACGTAACTGAGTAAAGTATCAGAGGTATTCCAGAGTGCCGAGGTAGCTCAGCCTGGGAGAGCGCTCGACTCATCGCATTTCTTTGCGTTGGGGGCGAAGCTGAAGACCGAGTCGTCGCTGGTTCAAACCCGGCCCTCGGCACCAAAGGCCCTAAATTTGAGCTTATTTTTGGCTTTTCAGCCATATTTTGCCGAATTTCTTCTTTGCTGCTTCCTCTGCTGCTTCATTAGAAATGGGCGCGCGGAGAAACAGAATGAGAATGAAAATGATCGTCATGGCTATAACAAGGAAGCTAAACGTGGTACCTTGAATGCCCGAGTAGTTGATGTACGATTGAAGGAGTTAGCCGCAGGGTTTGAATACAACAGCGTTCCAGTTGAGATTGGCAAAAGATAGAAGGAAGAAACAGATGCTGTTTAGAGATTACGTGGAGATTGTTTTGTACCCTTCTTATCGTAGGTTGCCGTTATTTCTCAGATTGCTAATTCTGAGAATTCTAAGACAGATGATTTACGGCACAATACTCTAAAAATTTTTGCCTGACACTGTTTGTTTTTCGTTTCGCGCGCTTGATGATTCTTTCTTTAAACAGTCGTTGCAGATTCCATGGACTTCTATTTGGAAATGATACATTTCACCATCAATCTTCTTCTTCACGAAGTCTATGTTGTCAACGTCGAAGTGTGTCAAGCTGTTACATTTCATGCACACAAAGTGGCAGTGATTCTTTTTGTCATTGGAGTATGTGACTCTTCCGTCACAAAAATAGCAATGAATTTTTCTTTCAGTCTTTAACTCGTTCAGAAACCTGTAAATCGTGGCTATGCCTATTTCTTTGTCTTTCTCTTTGATTCTTTTGAGCAAATCGTCGGCGGTGAAGAAGGTATCAATCTTTTCAATTTCCGATTTCAAGAGTTCTTTCTGTTTTGTCTTTCTCGACAGTTTTGGCATGTTCTCTTATTGATAATGGCAATCAACAATATTTATATATTGTCTTATTGATAACAGAAATCAATAATCGCGTTAAAGGAAGATTTGTGGAGGGCGTTGTGATTGCAGAAAATCACGTATGTGGCCGTTGTGGTCTTGGCAGTTGTAGTTTTGGCTGCAGCTATACTCACAGGTTCTTACATCTTAGATAGATCCACATCAGGTTCAACTCCAACAAAGTTGCAAATAGTTGCTGGTGAAAATTTCTGGGGCAGTCTGGTGCTTCAGCTTGGAGGAGCGCATGTCCAGGTATTGAGCATCGTTACGGATCCCAATGCTGATCCTCATGAATATGAAAGCAGCATTACGGATGCGCGGGCAATCGCAAATGCAAACTATGTAATCGTCAACGGGGCTGGGTATGACGATTGGGCTCTCAAGCTTATTTCGGCGAGCAATAATCCCAATCAAAAGGTGTTGAACGTGGCTAATCTTCTCGGAAAGAAGGAAGGCGATAACCCTCATTTTTGGTATTCTCCTTCGTACGTGAATGAAACTGTGCATCAGATGTGTTCCGATCTTGTTTCTCTTGATCCTGCTGATGCAGGCTATTATAATCAACAGTATGTTAGTCTGAATGCGTCGCTCGGAGTGTATAACGGGCGAATCGATGAGATCAGACAGCAATTCGCAGGCACCGAAGTGGCGTCTACAGAGAGCATCTTTGAGTATCTAGCAAATGCGACGGGTCTAGATCTCGTCTCTCCTCCTGCGTTTATGCAAGCTGTGTCAGAAGGAAATGATCCGCCGGCACAGAGCGTGGTGGAGTTTCAGCAGCAGCTTCAGAGCGGAAGCTTAAGAGTGCTAGTGTACAATAATCAAACGGTGACGCCTCTCACGGATAATATGAAGGCGTTAGCCGCCCAAAACAACGTCACGACGGTTGGTGTGACAGAAACCATACAACCGCCCGAACTTTTGTTCCAAGATTGGATGAGCGCAGAATTGATCAGTCTTCAGAATGCGCTTGCCCTTAGACAGTAGCGGTGACGATGCCTAATGAGTGCAGTAGAGCCCGAGAAATTTTCGGTTACGATGTCTTCTGGGATTGTTACGGCTGAAAACGTGGTGGCTGGTTACGGGGACCGCGAAGTTTGGCGTGACGCTAGTTTTGCTGTTGGTCGTGGGGAGTTTGTGGCGGTTATAGGCCCTAACGGGGCGGGCAAGACAACTCTGTTTCGACTTCTGCTTGGGTTGCAGCAGCCCATCAGCGGCGCTATTAGGATTTTTAACGGTCGGCCCAGGCGTGGCAATCCGCAGATTGGTTACGTGCCTCAGCGGCACATGATTGACAGTGAAACGAATATTGAATGTCTGGAATTGGTGCGGCTGGCGATCTCTGGCAAACGGTGGGGTTTCAGCCTATTCTCTCAAGACGACTGCGAAGTGGCTTTTGACTCGTTGCGAGCTGTTGGAGCTGGCGGGTTGGCGCACCGATCTCTCAATGCGTTGTCGGGGGGTGAATTGCAGAGGATATTTCTGGCTGAGGCGTTGGTGAGCAACCCGCGCATATTATTGCTTGATGAGCCGTTGTCGAATCTTGATATTGGGCGCGGGAGGGAATTGGTTCAGCTTATCAACAATGTGGTTAGATCGCGCAGCGTGACAGCGTTTCTGGTGGCCCACGACATCAATCCTCTTCTGCCTTTTCTGGATAACGTGATCTATATTGCCAACGGCAGGGTGGCAACTGGGAGGCCGAAAGACGTTCTGACGTCGGAGTGTCTCACGGCTTTGTACGGGGTTCAAGTTGAGGTTATGCATGATTCCAAGGGCAATGTGGCAATAATAGGCACAGGGACTGAAGATCACCATGCTGATGAATTGTATGGGGGAGTTAAGCATTAATTTACAGGCCGGCTTGCTGCAGATATTTCAGTACCAGTTTATGCAGCATGCCTTCGAGGCCGGGACAATAGTCGCGATTATTGCAGGTATAGTGGGATACTTTGTGGTGTTGCGTCGTTCGTCCTTTGCAGCGCATGCTCTTTCGCATATTGGTTTCGCTGGAGCTGCAGGCGCCGTGTTGTTGGGTGTTAATCCCGTTTTCGGTCTTTTGGCGTTTACTAGCGTCGGCGGATTTGGGATTGCTGTGCTTGGTCCGCGGGCGGCGAATCGGGATGTTCAAATCGGGACAGTTCTCGCGTTCATGCTCGGCTTGGGAGTGCTGTTTATTAGCCTGTACACGGGCTATGCGACGGAAGCCTATTCTATCTTGTTCGGGGAAATACTGGGCATCAGTAGTAGCGATGTTCTGTTGACATTGTTTGTCAGCTTGGTGATTTTGGTTGTAATTGCTGTTGTGTATCGGCCGCTCTTGTTTGCGTCGCTTGATGAGGATGTTGCAGAGGCAAAAGGAATGCCGATGCTCTTGCTCGGCGTTATTTTCATGCTCTTGGTTGCGGTTGCGACATCGATTTCCGTTCAGGTAGTCGGGGTGCTTCTCATTTTCTCGTTAATGGTCACGCCGGCTGCAATCGCCCAGAGATTGACAAAACGACCGCAGCACGCCGTAATAATCTCCGTGGCTATTGCATTGATGGCAACGTGGCTGGGACTATTCATTGCGTTTTATGAACCGTATCCGGTGAGTTTCTTCATAACCAGCATAGTGTTCGTTTTATACTTGATTGTCCGACTCGCAACTCGCTAAACGTGGATTTCAGAAGTGATTAACTCAACACAACTATTTCCGACATGATGTTTTGACTGGGCACGCAAATTTGTTGTAAAGATCTATCTTGGTAAAAGCTTCTTGTCCATCAACCTAACCATCGGAGCGTTGAAGAACGAAATAGGTTGGAATGCATGGGAGGCGGGCGCGAACCGTCTTTTTTGTGCTGATTAGTTGTAGGTAGATTAGCGTGTTGCCAACAAGCTACTGCATAGCTAATTCGCGCGCTTCTGGACAGTGGGGTTACTGAACGAGTGCGCTCTAGGGATGCTAGGATGGATCTCCATAGTCGATGTTGAGTCCCTTCTCTTCTTTGAATTGCATCTTGTAGAAAGAGGAGTATATTCCGTCTGCCTTCATGAGTTCTTCATGGGTTCCCCATTCTACTATGCGTCCGTGATCGATGACTACGATTTCGTCGCAGAGTCTTATGGTTGAGAGTCTGTGGGCTATGATTATGACTAGTCTGTTGGATAGCAGGTTTTTCAGGGCGTTCTGTATGACGAGTTCGGTGTAGGGGTCGATGCTGGATGTGGCCTCGTCTAGGATGAGGATGTCGGGGTTGGTGAGGATGGCCCTTGCGAAGCTGATCAGCTGCCTCTGGCCGATGGAGATGTTTGAAGAGCCCTCTTGGATGATGTAGTCGTATCCTCTGGGGAGGTTCATGATGAACTCGTGGGCCCCTACCATCTTCGCTGCTTCGATGACCATTTCATCGGTCGCGTCTGGCGTTCCGAAGCGGATGTTGTCTCTGATGCACATTGGGAATAGGTAGGAGTCTTGGAGGACGATGCTTTGGTGGCTTCGTAGGTCGGAGATTCTTAGGTTTTTGATGTCCTGGTCATTCAGTTTAATGCTGCCGTTGAGCGGGTCGTAGAACCTTGATATTAGGTTGATGATGGTGCTCTTTCCGGCGCCGGTGGGTCCGACTATCGCAAGCTTCGGTGTGTTGTGGTCTATTTCGAAGTTGATGTCGTTTATGACTGGTATCTTGGGGTCGTAGCCGAAGGTGACGTGTTCTGAGTTGAGCTTCTCTGACTTTCCGACCTGAACTGCTGTGTCATCCGGCGGATCTTCCACCTCTGGTTTTGTGTCGATGAGGTCGAACATTCTCTCGGTTGCGGACATGGCCTGCTGGTACTGATCGTATGCCTGGACGAGTGCTAGGATGGGGTTGAAGAACATTATCTGGAATGCGGTGAAGGCGACGAATGTCCCTAGGGTTATCTTGCCGTTCATCGTCATGATCGCCCCGTACCAGAGGACCAGGGCTGTTCCTGCGACTCTGATGGCGTAGGCGACCGGCTGGTAGATTGATGAGACGAGGACGGCTAGGATCCGCTGCTTCACGACTTTGTCCTGCTCATCGTTGAAGTGTTTGTTGAATCTGTCGAGTTGGACGAAAGATTTGATGACCTTAATCCCTGAGAGACTCTCCTGCATGGTTGAGATCATCCCCGACGTGTTGAGGAAGGCGCCCCTGTTGTATTTCCTCGACAACAGTCCGAGGTAGTAGGTCGCTATAGCCGCCATGGGCATGACCGCTACGGCGAGCAGGGCGAGTCTCACGTTTAGGAAGAATATTATGACGATGCCTAAGAAGAGGGATCCCGCGTTCTGTATGATGCTGGTGAACCCCATCCTGAAGAATATCCGGACGTTGTTTGCGTCGTTGATGGGCCTGGCTATTATTCTCCCCGTCTCTCCTTCGGAGAAGTACCTGAGGGAGATGATCTGCAGCTTGGACATTATGTCCTGTCTTATCCTGGCGACGGTGTTCTCGCCGAGGATTCTTATCTGCCACGTTGAAACGTACTGCGTGTAGTAGTAGCCGGCTGTTATGGCCAGGAAGAGGGGGATCCACCAGATGAAGCCGGCCATGTTCATGGGGGTGATTATGTCGTCCACCACGAGCTTACTCATGAAGGGAACCATCACGGTTGTCGCCGAGTTGGCGATGAGGGCCATGGTTGCCATGATAAAGTTTCTGCGGTTGGCGACGGCGTACCTGTAAAGTCTGAGTAGAAGATCCCTGTCTCTGGTGTTTCGCTTCTTTTGGGCTTCTCCTAGCGTCGAGAAGACGCCGAACCCGCCGGGTCCTCCCGGCCCCCCTCCACCGGTGCCTATCGACGTCTAGGGCGCCTCCAGGTCCCACGCGGGGGTCTTATCGAGGAACTGGGTCTCGTACACTCTCTTGTAGATGCCCGCCTTGGCCATGAGTTCGCTGTGGGTGCCGAATTCGACGATTCTGCCCTCCTCGAGGACCAGTATCTTATCAGCGTTCTTGATGGTGGAGAGTCTCTGGGCGATAATGAAGGTCGTGCGCCCCTTCATCGCCTCCTCAAGTGCCTCTTGGATCTCCTGTTCGGTTCTGGCGTCGACGAAGGATAGTGAGTCGTCGAGGATCAGTATCTTTGGGTTCGTCAGGATTGCCCTGGCAATGGTTACCCTCTGTTTCTGTCCGCCAGAGAGGGTTATGCCCCTCTCCCCAACCACGCTGTCGTACTTGTCGGGGAGGGAGTCGACGAAGTCGTGTATCCTCGCGAGCTTCGCGGCGCTTATGATTTCTTCTAGGGTTGCGTCAGGTTTGCCGAGGGATATGTTGTTGTAGATGGTGCCTGTGAAGAGGAGGACGTCTTGCAGTACTAGTCCTATCTGTTTTTGGAGGGAGGTGAGTTTGTAATCCTTGGTGTCAACTCCATCGATCTTTATGCTTCCTGACTTGACGTCGTAGAATCTGGGAATGAGGTTGATGAGGGAGGTTTTGCCGGAGCCGGTGCGTCCGAGTATGGCTATCTTCTCTCCGGCTTCCGCTTTGAAGCTGATGTCAGTGAGTACGTTGATGCCGCTGGTGTAGCCGAAGTTGACGTTATTGAACTCGACTTCACCTCGCTCGATTGTGATGTCTCTGGCGTTAGGCGAGTCCTTGACTTCGATTGGGGTGTCTTCCATCTCTTCTATTCGTTCGAAGCTTGCGGAGGCGTTTACCCATGAACCGATGACGTTGGCAAACGAGTTGAGCTGAGGGACAATTCTCTGCATGTATGTGGCGAATAGTATGAGGCTGCCGATGAGGAGGATCGGGTTCGGCCCGAGGAGGAGGCTCGTGCCGTACACGTAGACGAACGTTATGCCGATCTGGAGGATTGTTTGAGGTGAGGGCGTGTAGAAGGCCTGCAGCCTTCCGGCGGAGATGGCGGTTGCGACGTACTTCGACTCTACCTGCTTGAAGCCATCCTTCATCTCATTCTCCCTCCTGAATATCCTTACGTTCTTCATGCCGATGATGTTCTGGTGTATGTAGGCGCCGAGTTTGCCGAGGATGAGCATCATCTTCATGAATAATGGGCGGACCTGGGTGAACTGCCTAAACTGGAGGTACATAATGAGGGGCATGGGGGCTAGAGTCAGCAGGGTCAAGACGGGGTTTATTGGAATCATGACGAGCAGGCAGGCGGCGATTACGAAGACGGAGTCGGTGACGCTGGTAGGCCAGTTGCCGGCGAAATTGTTTACGGCTTGGAGGTCCATTGTGGCGCGAGAGACGAGGTCGCCGACTGCGTTGGAGTCGAAGAACCCGAAAGACTTCTCCTCGAGCGACTTGAAGTAGTCCGATCTGATGTCTCTTGTCTGCCACTCGGCGACGTAGCTGTTCATGAACGTCTCAGCGAAGGTTAACAGTCCGACGCCCATGACCGCGAGTATCGTGTAGAGGACTAGACCTGGGAGAAGGGCCGACTGGCCTCCGATGATTACCTTGTCGATGATAAGGGCCAAGTAAAGGGGCTCGAGGGCGAACAGGGCAGCCCTCACGCCGCTTATCACAGTCATGACTGCGTAGTGCTTGATGTAGGGCCTGTTATACTTCATGAAGGTCCTGAATTCTTTTCCTGAACCTAGGATGCCCCGTTTAACCTTCAGCTTGGCTATCCAATCTAGCACCGGTTTGGCGACACTCATTTAACCATCAGACCCGTTTCTTCTCCATACGGTTGGCACACGCGAAAATTCCGTCCTCGAACACCTAAACTGATGAAATCTACCGCCGCAGCCCTGCCTGACCTCTTGCTTAGGTTAACTATTTCGAGAATCAGCTTCTAGTCACTCTTTGCTGGGCATGTGGCTGACGTGAATGCTCGATTTCGTGGGCGGGTTTTTGATTTTCGAGTCTGTGGTTGAGGTGGTGCTGTTTCGTGAGGGTGTTCATGGTCTTGCTTGGCTACGCTCCTTTTGGTGTGCTAGTCGTGAAGACTGAGCGAAGGGTTTCCATTGCTTTGACGATGACTTCTCTGTTTTCTGCGTTTACGCTGCTCAGTTTTTTTGCTAGGTATGCCATGGTTCCGCGGCGAGAGGTCTCCATAATGGCGCTCCCGCGGCTTGTGACAACTAGTTTTACACGTCTTCGATTATCAGGTTGGTCTTCTCGTGTCATCATGCCTCGCTTGATGAGGCCGTCTACAAGTGTGGATGCGGAGGGGGGTGTCAGACCCATGTGATCTGCCACTTTACAGAGCGGCGAACCTTGGTTGCGATTTACAAAGGCTAGCGTGCGGAACTGGGGGATGGTCAAGTCGGTTGCTCCCTGGCTGCGCATCTGGGATCGAATTTCCATCATAAGCATCGGAACCACTTCGAGGAGTTCACCTGCGGATTGTTCAGGAGTTACGGTCATTTTAATTAGGCCTTCTAACAGATTGCATATCTAATAATTAGAATTGTTAACTATTTAACCTTACGCCGAAAGAATGTGCAAACGGGAGATTTGCTAAGTGGGCAGGTGTTTCCAAGGCAATTTATAATACTATAACTATTAACTCAGCGATTGGGACTATGGTGAATGTCGAGTTTACGATCAGACCGATGATTCCGAGTGATGCGAGTGGGCTTAAGGGAATTATAGACTTGTCTTTTTCGCCGTTCCTCCGCTTTTTTGCTCTGCATAGTATTCGAGAAGGGGGACGAGTGTTCGTGAGTCAGACGCAGGGGGGAGTGGCGGTTGGGTTTGTTAAACTGATCGAGTTTCAAGTAGGCGGCGGCAGGTTCGGTTGTATATTGTGGGTTGCGGTTCACCCGCAATTTCGTCGAAGAGGAATTGCAGCCGCGCTTGTGAATGCTGGCGTTGAGTGTGTCAAGCATGCCGGGGCCGGGGCTGTTTTCGCTTCGGTGCAAAGGAGAAACGTTGCTTCTCTGACGGTTTTTGGTAGGCAAGGTTTCAGAAGATTGAGTTTTCTGGAGCTCTGGCGGCTTTTCGGTTGGCGAACCTTCGACTTCTACAGGGATATATGGCTCGCTCCCGGAGAAGTTGTCTTAATGCTTAATGTTGTGGGTGAACTGCCGACTAATTAGCACGCGAGCTAAAGATGTGGAGGGTTAATATGTAATGGTATCAGTGGGGTTATTTTCCTTTTTCCGGCGTGGGCGCTATTCCGAGTTGCTGCATGAGGTCTAGCGTATCAAACCTTGACCAGATTTCCACGAACTTGCCGCCAGAAAATCGGTCGATTTCGATCGCCCAAAACGTCACCTTCTTATTGGTAGGGGGAATGCCCATAAATTCGCCCTTATGTGTGCCGGTAGTCGTGTAGCGAATAACTGCTTTGTCTCCTTCGACGATCACGTCGTCAAGGGTGGAATGGTTATCGGGAAAGGCGCTGAAGAGTCTGCTGCAGTACTGTTTGAAGTTTTTGAGACCGTGGATATCCCTGCCGGCACTACTGTGAACGACTAAGTCAGCAGCGCAAGTCTCGTCCATAACGGCCATAGCGGCCGCCTTTCCCTTGTTTACCTCCTCGAGAAAATAACGCTCAAGTGCCTTGATTTCTTTTGCCGACATGAGAAATTACCGTTAATTGTATAAACCCTGTGAAGTATAAATGATTGTAAAGTGTCCGATTGCAACACTCAATGGCAGGCAATTTGGTGATGGTTTTCAAATGAGTACAGCCATCTTCAGTTTTTCTTTCGGCATCAATGATTGTTATGTAATCCGAGACAAGGGCACGATAATGATTGACGGCGGACCTCCAGGCAAGAGAGATGATTTCATCAAGGCAATGAGGAAAATTCCAATGAAACCTGAGGAAATCAAGCTCATCGTCATTACTCACGGGCACTTCGACCACATCGGATCGGCCAAAGACATAAGAGAACTCACTGGAGCCAAGATTGCGATGCATCAACTTGACAAACAATGCCTCGAAACTGGAGACTCGAAAGCAACCCACAACGTAAGGGCAGCAGAGGGCAGTTCATGGGGCTGGTTCATGACAAAACTCGGCAGACTCGCCTCCCCGTTTGCAGGCGATGTTCAACCTACGGAAGTCGAGTTAATCATCAAAGACGATGGCCTACGGCTCAAAGACTATGATATTCCTGGACAGATAGTGTACACCCCTGGCCACACGATGGGATCAATCAGCGTGCTCTTAGATTCAGGAGAAGCATTTGTGGGAGACCTCGCCATGAACAGACTCCCTCTCAGGCGCAGTCCTGGACTGCCTATCTTGGCTGACAACATCGAAAAAGTGAAAGAAAGCTGGCGACACCTGATCGAACTTGGGGCAACGACTGTTTATCCTGGACATGGAAAACCTTTCTCGATAGAGTTAATCAAGATAGCATTGCAGTAGCCCCCATTGCGAGAATCCACTTCAAGAGACCACTTTCAAGGGCATGTGGAGCAAATTCATAATGGCGTGCGCGACGATACGTTTTTTCTGTAAGTGCGTGCAAGATTTAGGTTGGTTGCTCGTATGCTTGTTTTAGTTGTTTGATGTCGATTTTGGCCATTTTGAGCATTGCTTGCATTACTCTGTTGGCTCTTTCAGGATCCTTGTCGGCCAGCATCTCACCTAGAATCGTGGGGACGATCTGCCACGATAAGCCGTACTTGTCTTTGAGCCAGCCGCATTTTCCTTTTTCTCCGCCTATGGAAAGTTTCTCCCAGAAGTTGTCGACTTCTTCTTGTGACTTACAGTTGACGAAGAGCGATATGGCCTCTGTGAATTTGAACTGTGGCCCACCGTTTAGCGCTGTGAACTTTTGTCCGTCAAGCTCGAATGTCACTGACATGGGTTTTCCACCTGGTCCTGGCAACGTGCTCAGGATCCTTGAATTCTTGAAGTTGGAGGCGTAAAATCTTGCTGCTTCTTCGGCTTGATTGTCGAACCACAGGAATGTGATGATTTTTTGCACATAAATTCTTCCATTTATGTTTTGTTACTGATTGGTTAAAAAGAAAATGGGGAGGGCGAAACGGAGGTATCGTGTTTCGGGTCGGTTTTTATTTCCACTCGTAGATGGTAAGGTTGGACGTTTCCCACATGGGGTCCTGTGCTTCGAAGGTGATGAGGGCTATGAGGTCGTTCATCCAGCCTAGTTTCTCGGACATCGTCATGAATTTATATAAGCCGACGGCTGTTGGCTTGGGGCTCATGCTCGTTTTCATTAGGTCGAAGCCTTTGAGTATGCCCATGTCGCCGGTCATTGTCATGAATACTCCTTGGTCTTTTGCTCCGCCTACGCCTTTCGGGGGCATTTTGCTCTTTGCTGTCACGTGGATGTTTATGTCTGCGCCTTTGGCTCGTCCCATTCCCTTCATTTGAGCCGACCATGAATACTCAGATGTAACGCCTTCCATTCCAACGCATTTTATGAAGCCTGGTCCCGCACTTTTGGCTTTGCCTTCCCAGAGTTTTTCTCCTAATACCATATTTTTTCACCTGAAAAGGGGTTGCCAAGGCCGTATTTAAGAGTGTGTGACTGTGCCCTGGCTGCAACAGGTTCGAAATCCCAGCGCGCGCACTGTGGTTTTGTCATGACTCTTTTTTGTTCGGCGAGATGTTTCGGAGAATTCGGAATGAGAGAATATCATCATCGCGATCCGTGAAGCGGTTATCGCGTCGCGGCGTGCTGCATATGTAACAGAAGAGCGTACCGCAAGTGTTAATTGATTGATTGTCTCTTCTTAATTGTTGAAAGGGGAAAGGACAAATGCCCGATAGGATATTTTCTGGAATATTGATGGCATTGTTGTTAATAGGCATGTTAACGTTGACGTTCAGGATTCAACCAGTTAAGGCTCAGCCTGCGACCATCATAGTTCCCGACGATTATCCGACCATTCAAGCGGCCATAAACGCGGCAAAGGATGGAGATACGGTCTACGTTAAATCGGGAGTGTATCAACAGGTGAATTACCAAATTGGTGTGCCCGACATACAGATTAATAAAAGCATCTCACTCATAGGGCAGGATAAAGAAACCACCATAATCTCAGATGTTTACTGGTTCCCGTACCCGCATCCAATGCCTCAGCCTGCCAATCATATTATCAGAATCAACGCGGACAATGTCACTATTGAAGGGTTCACGTTTCAATACGGATCAATTGGATGCTGGGTATGTGGATCTGGCTGTTTGATATCCGGCAACAAATTCATAAGTGATGAAGACGGCGTTGCTCTGGAAGCAGACGGCAACACAGTTTCGAACTGTTTCTTCAATGGCAGCACCGATTGCAGCATTGTTATTATTGGATCAAGTAATAATACAGTGACATCAAATGTTGTCCAAGAAACAGTCAGTGCAGACACTGGAGGAATTTTCCTTTTTAGTTTCGCCAGCAATAACACAATAGTGGGAAATGAGGTAAACGATTGTGTAGATTACGGGATTATCGTGGGTGATTTCTGTACAAACAACACAGTTGCCCAGAATGACATAACAAACAACGGCTGGGGTAAGGGCTTGTGGAACGGTGGTATTGTTGTTGCCAATTTCGCTGATTCAAACGAAATAGTCGAAAATAACGTGTCGAATAACAAGTATGGACTGGTTCAGAGATTAAGTTCGAGTAACAACTCGATATATCATAACTCTTTCATTGATAATCAAGTGCAGGTTATTGACTTTGACGTTAACTTGGGCGCATGCGTGAATTTTTGGGATAATGGCTATCCCTCAGGCGGAAACTATTGGAGCAACTACGGCGGAACAGACTCGTACCATGGTCCCTATCAAAATATTACTGGAAGCGACGGAATAGGCGACACACAATACGTGGTTGACGCGAACAACACAGATCACTATCCCTTGATGCAGCCTGGTAACAGCCAGATCACCTTCGATCAAACAGGCCTTGGAAGCAACTGCAACGGCACAGTAGTCACCATAGACGGCCTAAACTACACTGCGGGTTGCCTCCCATTGTCTTTCTGGTGGGGGACAGGTTCAGTGCACAGTTACTCCTATGCCCCCTCGGTCGTTGTGAGCAGTGGCGAACAGTATTTCTGGAACTCGACAACAGGCTTGTCAACCCTGCAGACAGGTTCAATCACCGTGGCTGCACCAGGAAGCGTGACGGGCGATTACGTGACTCACGAAGTTATAGTGACGAACATAACAGCCAACGCTGCATGGGTCTATCAGGGGGGTACACTCACGATCAACGTCACGGTCAAGAACGTCGGAGATTTCAACGAATCCGCCGTGTCAGTCACCCTGTACTATGACTTGAAAGCCGGCAAGAGCATAAACACATACCCACTAACCTTGGAGGTGGGACAGAGCCTGACATTCACATTCACGTGGGACACAACAGGCGTCCCTTGCCAAAATTACACGCTGACGGCGGTGGCGACAATACCTACGGGTTCGAACGCGCTCTCGGACGGGAACATCACAATCAAACTTATGGGCGACGTGAACGGCGACGGAAGAGTCGATCTTAGAGATTTGGCGCTGGCGGTACGGGCCTTCGGTTCTGCTCCGAGCGGTCCAAACTGGAACCAGTTCGCAGACGTGAACGGTGACGGCAAGGTCGACTTGAAAGACGTCGCGTTAATTGCTAGAAACTTCGGGCAACACCTCCCCTGACCTAGCGCGCGCTTGCCTTACAGATCGCGTGAAATTATTGTGGATGTTGACTTGATGTTTGCGAGTTTTCTTACTTGAGATACGGTTTGGTTGAGTTCTTCCATCGTGTTGGCGGTTACCTTTGCTATCATGTCGTAGTCCCCAAAAACGTAGAAGACTTCTTCAAAACCTTGAACGTCCCTTAGAGCTTTCAAGACTTGAATTTCGCAGCCCAGGTTCACGTTGATCAGGATAAACGCGTTCAGCTTCATTTTATCGAAACCCTCCGCGGCGATAAGCTATTTACGCAGTTTTATGAACTTAAACGTTTTATAGTTATCAGTGTTGCCAGTAGTGTCAACAGGATTTTCGCCGGTTTCAACCGGAGGCTTCAGCGGAATCAGCTTTGCTCGCGTAAGGATCATAGCGACTGTTCTTCTGTTTGCCTGGTAATTGCAGTTGTTTATTATGCACACGTGGAACGTTAGTTTCATTCGTGTTCTTTGTCTGCTTCTACTTCTCTTCGTCTGCGTCTTTGTATTTCGGTTTGAAGCTTTCGGGATTCTCCGTTTTCGACGTTAATTCCTTCGGTGTAGAATGTTCTTCCGCAGTTTTGACATTTGGTGCGTACTGTCGGGGGCGTTGTGTATCTTTGGCCACAAGAAGGACAGATCCATTTGATGTTCTCTTCCTCCCTGTTCTTGTCTACCATTAGAGTTCCCCTTTTTTGAGGAAACAAGTAGGTGGCCTCCCAAAGGTTACCTTATAGTTACTTTCCTCCTGCAGCTATTTATACTATCACTTCGCACCAAAAAAGGTCAGGGGAGATTCGATATGCTCGCGCTATTTGTTCAACATCGGACTCTAGAATATAACGCATTTACAATATAGCGCGCCTTCGGTGAGATTGGACAACAAAAAAAAGAAGGAAAGAAAGAGTGTCTTACTTCGTTTTTTCCAGGGCAAGGAGGGATCTGACAGCAATTATGACGGCGGCGGGTGCAGTGAACGCAGCGATATAAACTAGAATTTCCACTACCCAATAATAAAGCAGATTCAAAGTGCCGTTCTGCAAAAATACCCAGACGTTTGACGTACTAGCTACTATTAGAGCGATTGCAGCTATGAGAAACGGTGTCACCTCTTTTGCTGTCACGCTGATGAACCCGACGACTATTCCCAGAATCAGCAATACCAGAGTGAGATATGCATTAGCGTTTCTAACATTGGAATCCGCCATGTGCAGAGTCGCAACGTTGGCCATGTAACCGACGGCCAGTCCCATGACAATCGCGAGAACCACAACGGCTACGAAAGCCCATCGTGCCACTTTGTCCATTTCCCCTTCCATTGTTACCACGGATTCTCATATCTCCATGCGGATGCAGTATAAATCTTGCGGAGCTTATGTGTGCCAGAATTGCGCGCATTGCAGAGCGAAGGGAAAGAAGAAGCGACTCCAAAATCTGCGTGCGCTAAAGGTTTAAATTTGCATAGAGGCCCTCTGAAGGAGTGACGGGAATGGGCTTCAGACTCTATCTTCTAGCGTTTAGTGCTTATGTCTGCATCTTGACGGCTGCAAGTCTCGCGGTGACGGTTTACGAGAGGATGCAGTACTTTTTGATGTATCCTGTACTTGTGTTTGGTTGGGTTTTTGCTTTCGCTATTGCTTTCGATTATCTGGTGAGTAATCAAAAGCTGAGCTGGAGAAAGTTACTTGTTCTCGTTTTCGGTTTGATAATCGCGTCTTCGGGAGTCACCCACGCGGTGTATGTTATTGATACGCCGAAGTGGTCTTTCACAGTCTCTACGGGCAAGTCTGTTTACGCCCCGGCCGAGGGGGTCCACATCACGGTGACTGTGACTAACCTGGGGTACATATCTCATTCTTTCTCTACTATCGTAGATCCTTCCATCATAGTCGAAGTGTGGAGCACGTATTATGAGGACGGCATCCCGGAACCAATTGTCGATATGCAAATGTGGTTTACAGCGTTTGTTAACCAGAGTCTAACGACGCTCACATTTTCCCCAGGACAAAGCCTGACGAGAACGGTGGTTTGGAACCAGACACTCATTCATCCAGAATCTTCTCTGCTTGTTAAACCGGGCACTTACCTTGTAGACGCCTTCATACCGGACGTCAGTTTCTACCCTGACTTGAACAATTACCTAGCTCCATTTTGGGCTGAGACTTTCATCAATGTCACTTCAACCGGTTGAAATGCGGGAAGAAGAACCTGTCGTCGGTAACGCGAATGGCCCTTGAAAATCAGCGTAACGTTTGTGAGGCACAGCGCGTGGAGATCAACGATTTTGTCACTTTATGAATTTCTGCATCCAGATTACGTCGAAGTCTTTTCCGAACTTTTTTCCGACGCGTTTGAATCTTCCGCATTCTTGGAATCCGTTCTTTTTGTGGAAATCTATGCTCGCAGGGTTTTTTGAAGATATGTCGGCAAGCACGGTGTTTATGTCCATTTGTTTTGCTTTCTCTGTGAGAGCGTTCAGGAGTCTTGTGCCGAGTCCTTTTCTTGTGTGGGCCGGATGGATGAAGTAAGTTAGTTTTGCCGTGCGTCTAAACGTTTCAGAATTGTGGTAGGGTCTCATCAGCCCGAAACCCACTGCTTCCCCTTCGGTAGTGTCAATCACGTATAATGGGTAGCCTGTGGCAAGCTCTGTCAATTTGTCAAAAAAGTCCAGATCGGCTTTGTGTTCAGGATAGGCGGCATAGCTGTTTTCTACATAATAGTTGAAAATCGAGACTATCTGCTCCTTATCCTTACTCTTTGCCTTTCGAATATGATAGTCCATGTCAACGAAATGTTCTGAATCAAGCTAAAGCTTTTCCGCGCCATCATTTTATTTGCTAGTGTCAATAACGTTGAGTAAGAGAAGGGACGCGCGCACCAAATTAGTTGTGATTTCTCTCGCAGACCCTCTTTTCTGACTTCACTAGATTGAAGCATGAAAAGTCTTAAGACTTGGATTGGGTAATATCATTGATTATAATTGTGGGTATTGGGGTTGTCGTATGCCTTCAATGGAAAAAAAGAATAAAGCAAAGAAGAAAAAACACGAGGACAAAGTTGGCAAATAGCGGACGCTTCTGAGTTTCGCGCGTGCGCTAGCCTCAGGAGGTCAGTGTTCTGAGGATGTCTTCCAGGTGGTTCAATGCCGTTGAATAGTGGCCTTCTTCGGCGTAGAACTGTGCTTTGCAATTTGGAATGGTCTCTGCCACCCTGCGACCCATTGAGATGGGAACGTTAACGTCTTGTTCTCCGTGCCAGAGATAGACTTTGACATTTGGAGAGATGTCTTCAAGTTTGAAGCCCCAGTCTTTTCCGTATAATTCTCGTTCGTAGGCTGGTCCTTCGGCTCCTTTCCGGAATGCTTCATACATTTCCTCGGTTAGGAGGTTCAGCGTTGTTGGATCGAGTATTATTTTCCTGTCAGGTTCGGGCATATTCGTTGAAAACTGTAACCAAAAATCCTTTACACTCTTCATGTCACTGGGTTTAGCCCAGGGTTCGCCAGCATCCCAAAATGGACCTACACCGCTCAGGATACCGGCGCTGGTCAGCTGGTCTGGAATCTTGTAGGCGCAGGCTGCTGAGTATGGTCCGCCTCCCGATATTCCCTCGACGGCAAATCTATCAATTTTCAGGAAGTCAGCAAGCTCGGCGACTTCATCTGGCCAATCAAGTATTGTTCGTTCTGGTTTGAAATCGGAAAGACCCATTCCCGGTCTATCCACGGCGATGAGGCGGACGCCGCATCTTGCTGCGGTTGCGCTAATGATTTTTCCTTCAAGTCGAGATCCTGGATAGCCATGAAAATGAAAGATCGGCTTGCCGGCAGGTTCTCCATACTCCGCATAGCTAAGACGGCGACCATGTTCAAGCCGAATCCATTTGACATCGTTGTTGTTGATTAATTTGATCTCCTTCTTCATCTTTCTTCTGAATGAAGTTGTCTCTTTAAAGCGTAGCTTACATCGAACAGTCCTGCTGAAAAGTTTCGTTTCAGATTCGAGCTATGAGTTCTTTTCCTTCAACTTTCTGAGTAACGCGATTCCTTCAGCCATGAATAGAATTGATGAAGCGCCAGTCGCAAATGTCAAGAACAGAAGTTCGAGCTGAATCCCCTCCTGCATTATCACGCGCGCCACGACTGTAGCGATCCCAATTACGCATAGGCCGAGAAAGAAGAAGGAGTAGAACACTAGTCGGGGCATGAGGTTTCGGCCGATCCAGAAATAGCCCTTGAACGTCTGTTTCTCCTTCACGATGTACTGTCCGTAATTGTTCTTCTGTATCAAACCCAGGTCTTCGAGTTTCTGCAGGTGCCTGTAAGCCACGCTGGGGCTGCTTAGGTCTGTTCCTCGCATGACATCTCTGGGGCCTGAGGGCTTTGCTTCCTTCACGAGGTAAAGGTACACTTTGAAAGTGGTGCCTTCAATCTCCTCGGCGTCCAAGGCTTAGGTCCCCGAGACGATGGGCACTCCGGTTGGATCGAAATGCAGGGTCTCGTTAGCGTTGAATAATTCGTTGAAAATGAACTCGCGGTCTCCGAAGTTTTCCAGTTGCACTCCCTTTATCACGTATGCTCCGTAGGCTGCGACGCTGTTGGAGATGGCTTCTCCGGCCACGTGGGAAAACAGGAAGATGTTTGCGTTCTGCATTGTGGCAAGGCCCCACGGGGGAAGCTCGAGGATGCCGGAAAGAATCAGGAGCCTGGAGGCGTTCTCGCTCCAGTAGTACTCGTTGCCTTCATAGTTTTCTGAGCTTGTTGCTATGGCATCGGTGAATCCATAGGCTATGCTTCCATTGTCTTCATAGCGTACTTGTGTGGCATTGTTCCATTCAACGTTGGACGACACGTTTTCACCTGGATAAATATTGCTGATTGTTACGTTGGCGATGACCTGTTTTCCCTTGCTCGTGGTGGGAAGGAATTCCATATGTGGAGCGGCCGCCGCTTGAGCCTGTGTTATAGCTACAACCTCGTTTGAGAGGTTAGTCACGTTCAAAATGAACAGGAACGAGAGAAGTTGCTCCTGCTGCAGTCCCGGAACGCTCTGGTTGGAGGGTAAGAGTGAGAAGTAGGCGTAGACGATGTCGGCATAGATTTTAGGTGGCTTTCCAAAAGTGACTGTTTTGAACAGAACGGGCATCCCGACTGAAAGACCAAGAATTAACGCCAAGAGACTTCCAATAACAAGCTTATTGACCAAACTGTCAGTCTCCTACTATCGGATGGAGCATTTTGACTTAATAACTCTCACTGGAGAACACTGCGTTCCCTCAAAAGAACACCTAAAACTGCACAACGCGGGCTAGCAACCGCCTTGTTGGATTCAAGAATGAAAGCTTACGTAAGGTTTTGCTTAATACTCCCACGGGCCAGGCGAATAGGGGCGATGTGTAATTGTGAGAAGCTTAAGGATCATTTATCGACACAGGATAATTTATCGAGGCGTCGAGTCCGTTGATTGAGAGCGTTTGTTTTCCTGCTAATAACGTATTGTATAGAATGCCGTTGCTGGTTTGTTGGAAAGTGGAAAGGTCTTGGATGTCATATATTCCTAGAGGTTCTCCTTTAACGTAGGCTGGTTCTGCGTTGGCTTTCAAGAATAATTCTCTGCTTCCGAGAACGTCTGGTCTGGTGGTGACGCCTGTTACAGCAACTAGTCGGTAGCTTCCGGGTTCTACTTGCAACTGTAGACCATCTCGTTGGTCATCCAAGGAGGCGCTCTCCAGCAGGATGGATATTCCTGAGAAAACATGGGATGAATCATGCGACACATTTATGCTGGGAGAATTATTAGTCATATTTGCACTGGAAGGATAAACAGTGACATTTTGAGCAGCGTCGACGGTTACATCAGTAATATATGCCGTTTCTGAGGCGTGATTTGTGATTTTAATCACTGCAATATACGAAGTTAAGCCAGTGGAAAGGTTTGGGTTATTGTCTAGATTCGAGGTCCAAAAGTTGGCGTAAACAAGTTGCATGTCGATATCAGCTTTTGTCTCAGTACCCAAAATATGGGATCCGAGAATAGCAGAATATGCGCCAACCAGAATGATTGCCAAGAGGGCTACTGAAAGAGCTATAATGAAACTTACACGCTTCATAATCCTTCCCCTGAATTAGCTCTCGCAGCATTACTAATTAAGTTTTTCTTTAAATTAAAACATCAGTTCAATCTGGCGCGTCAAACCCACACTTTTTGTTTGGAAGATAAAAGGCCGCGCGCTCGGGGCTCTTGGTCGATTTTTGATGATGCTCTGGCACTCGTTGTTGTAGTCAGGGTAGCCGCCGTCACGATCAGTATCAGCGAGAATAATGCCAACCAGAAACCTATCTCGATGCTTGCTTGATGATAGTTTAGGCCTTGGTCCTGAGATATCGAATTGAACTGGCGAAAGCCTAGAATCAGGATAGCACTCAACGTTAAGATGGCGCCAACAAAAAGTATCGAGTGCCTCTTCACGTTTTCTCTCACAACACTGAGAGACTCTAACGCGATGGTGAGAATCTGCAGCACAAACATTAGAAACCATACTTTGGACGCGTAAGAATGTCTGAAATCAGATGCAGATTGCCAGTATCCTTGAAATGTGGATACGGTTGTATATCCATTCGTGTTTGTGACGCTTTGGTAAGTCCAATACTTGATATTCACCACTAGTGGGGGATATATTGCGAGGGGACTTACGCCGCTTTCCGAAACCCATGGCAGAAAAATCGAAAATGCAACCATCGTTAACGCAATGATTTGAAGAAGCTTGAAAGCTATGTCCAATCGTCTCACACAAATCACCCCACACCTGATTATGTATGCTGGAGCTTTTGGTTCTGTCTATCAAGATGGATTGTTGGAAAAATGGTGCATAATGTTGGCATTAGTAAATTAGAGCGCGCTAGATTACAGGTCGCCAGGACTTCCACTAAGGAGCGCTCAATACTTTCATCCAAGCCTCTTGCCTAAACCGACGATCTTGTTGTCTTTGAACCCAAGATGCAAGTAGAAATCAATCACAGAACTATTGCTTTTTCGAACCTCCAGATTAACCTTCAAACAACCTATTTTCTTCAGTTCAGCAACGGCTTTTTCTACAAGCTTCCTGCCATATCCTTGATCCTGATAGTCGGGAAGAACAGCCACATAATTCAACCAGCCTCGATGCCCTTCATAGCCAGCCATAACAGAACCTACAACGTGACCATCCAACAATGCAACAAAGAATAATTCAGGCTGATAATCGACCTTTTTCTGAATATCAACAACAGGATCATTCTGCGGAACGATCAGGTTACACTCACTCCATAAATCAACGACCGCACGTTGAAATTCCGACCGGTATCTCACTATTTTGAAGCTCAATCAAACCAGATGCTCTCTATCGTCGACTTACACTATAAAGCATGCCGCTGGCGCGCGCGTATTAAAAATTGTGCAAAATACAGAATCGCCGTACAGCGAGCAGTATGCACGCGGTTTGGTGTCAAAGCTTTTTGACTAGAAAGGAGACTGTATGGTCGACTTCGAACCCGATTTTTCGGTAAAGCTTCTCTGCGTCTCCTCCTTTGTGGGTTTGCAGTGTGTGGAGGTTGTTTCCTTCTTTGAATGAGTCAGAAAGAGCGTGATTCGTCAGCTCTGTTCCTATTCCGCGGTTCCTGTATTCTTTAAGTGTTGAAACGTTTAGGATGCATCCCGTTCTGCTTTTTGAAAACAAGCTGACTGTTCCAACAGGTTGCCCGTCTGCATAGGCCACGTAGTTTCTGTTTCCTTTTCGCATGAAATCAACGAGTAATTTGTCCATAATCTCCTTCCATTCCGGTGGCATTTCGAAATTTGTGATCATCAGTCTGTCGAAAACGTCGATGCTGTCTTCTTTTATCTCCTTAATTGTTACGTTTTGTTGGGGGCTGTTGTTCGATGGTTTTCCCTCAAATGTCATGATCGACTGTTCTAACTCTTTCTCGAACCCGTGGTGTTCAAGGAGTGAAGTGAATGATGGTGGTGTTAAAGGAGAAACTCGGAAACAGGCAAAGGGAAGTTTTCTTGATGAGAAATGATTGATGATCGTCTTGAGAAAAATCTCAGACCTGTCTTCGGTTATATTAAAGTGTGTGACGTGATTGAAGAGAATTACTGGTGTTTGGAGACAATGAGCCACAGTTGCTCCTTGCAGTTCTACTGTATCAGGGTAGATTTGGACTAGATCGCGCCAATTCTCTTCAAGCCTATTAATATTGAACAAGATGTTCCCTCCTTATCTTGCATGCTTCTCACCTGCGAGGGGAAGCTGTTTGAAATAGGTATTAAAGACTAAGCTATTTAGCGCGCGCTAGAACGTATGTAACCTCACAAATTGGGCCGGGCTAATCTACTTGGCGAGGAGACAGGAAACCGAGGGTTTATTAGTATGGCTTCGTAAGTCTTAATATAATGGGGCGATTGGAAATGACGGAAAAGAAACCCTTGCTCCTGAGAATCCATGATGCGTTCTTCTGGGAAGACGGAAAGTTTTGGCACAATAAGGAAGACCGCGAAAAGCACTTGCCAATGCTAAAAAAGGAAGGAAAGGCGGATAATTAGCGGGTCCCGCGCTGTCATCGCAATATGTTAATGATGTTATTGCACACAACTGCGGTGTATAGACAAACTGCGTAGACGAGACAAGTCGTCAGAATAATGCGGAGTGCTCTGCAGTCAGAATGATACGAGTAAATGGTCGAGCAGCCAACAATGGTGACAGCGCCGAATTTAATGAACATGCCAATAGTGAAACCGAATGTCGTGAACAGGGCAATAGCCAACCCGTTACCTTCTTCACAGCCCATGCTCAGAGCAGCTTTAGTTGTGAGAACATCTAATACGTTCAATGCGCCAAGAATGATTGCTAATGTGATGACCCATAGGCGCACTTTCATGTTAGAACATTAGCTTCTCTAAACTATTGAAAGATATTACAAACTAGGCAATATATCGAATAAAGCAATATATCGCGCGCTCTGTCGTCTCTGTGTTTATGCGGTAAGGTTTTTTCTCGAACTCAAACTAGCTAGTTACCTTGCTCATTCCTTTCTTCCCATTCTCCTGTCCTTTCTTCGAACCTGTTATCTCTAGCACACACATGCAGTTGCGCGCGTGGACGGGCATAGAGAAATCTTTAATCCGCACAGTGATAGAGAACAAACGGAGGGTGGAGAATGAGTGATGATTCTAATCAAGTCTCGAAGATGGAGTTTAAGAGATATGAACACATGGTTTTTGGTGGCGGTGTGACAAATTGGGTTGATAAGGCTTTTCCGACTTGTCCTTTGTGCAGGAAACCCTCGCTCTGGGAGTTGGGGAACAACTTGAGTGTCAAGTTAGGGTGGAGAAATAACTCGCGGAATTATTTTCGTTGTCCAAACTGCATGGGTGTAATCTCGGTCGAGATGGCGGTCGTTCAGAAGAGGTATCTTATTGGATCTCTCTTTAAGGATAAGAATGCCAGGATAGAGAGTGTAGGAAACAACTCTGCGCTCCAGCATCTTGTAGGGCAAGAATATCCGATTAAGACGCTGCAGGAATGGGCATCCAAAACAGAAAGCTAATGCACGCTGATTTCACTGTGTTTTACTGTGTAAAGGTTGTCTGTAACGATGGCACTATCGCCGAAGCTACAGGCACCGTGCCAAGCTCCTGGGAAAGCGCGTGCTAGTTCAGTACAATCTTGCACCACAGTGAGTGCAAGAAGTTAACCTGGCATTGTTCTTTGTTCCGCAGTATCTGCAATATATGACTTCGATTTCTCTTATCGTCTCTCGTTCTCTGTAAATAGGAGGTGAAGGCGGAATCGATGTTTTAGCCATGCCAGCGCAATTTCTCCTCAGTTCCGCTCTGGTTGTAAAATGGTTCCAAAAGTTGCTTTCCAATCTCAGTTCTCCCATAAGAGTTCTGTCTGCTATTGAAATGTCCTCGAATGATGGTTGATGATTTTTCATGCTATCGATTCTTTCTCCCAATCCGATTGTCACTTCAAAATCTGCGGGCGTGCCTGAAATTTGAATATTCAATCTCTTAGAACCGAGTCCATTCTTGAATGCTTGTGTTAAATAGAGGCTTCCCATATGAAAGTTGGTTACTCTGAAACCTCTTCCAACAAAATAGAGTTCTACAGACTTTTGCAAGTCTGTTAGGTCGCAGTTATACCCTCGAAACTGTTTTTTCTGCATTTGTCATGTGCCCACTATTCGTTCAAGAAAGCTGTTTTCCACAGTTGTGGCAAAACCTTGCGTTTGACGGTAGTTCAATACCACAGTTTGGGCAGTTCATCGAAGAGGGAGGAGCTGGCACATATGAAGAGGGAGGAATAGGCGCATATGAAGGGCTTGGAGGTTGTTGGTATAGCGCAGTTCGATATTCAGGTGACAAGAATGGCAAAAGTCTCTGGTACAAAGCCTTCATGGAATCTTTGGAGCCGCCAAAATGCATTCTCGTCTTTCCAGAGATAATAAGTTCACCGCTCTTTACTATCAAACCCATTTCTCTGTATTTTATTCCTTGAATATCTCTTATTGCCTCAGTCACCACATCGTCATTCTTGATAAGTAATCCCCTTCGTGAATAAAGAACTAATCTTAAGTCTGTAAGAATAACTGTGTATGGTTTACCGGAGTAAAATACGTCAAACTCGCTTTGATAACGGATCTGTTCATTAGGCAAAAGATAATCTTCTAGAGGCACCTTATCCACCTCGATATTATTTTTAAAGAATAAAATTTACACTTGGGTCGCATACTTTAACCTTCCGACACCACATTTTTCACAATGCATTAGATGATCTCAACATATAATTCTCTGTGTGTGATAAAAGAGACAGATTCGAAATCACTCCTGTTTGAATGGGGCGTGATTAGATTAACTCCCCATTTCCTTTTCTGAAGAGCAAATCTATGAATAGGCATGTTAACATGTGCACTAGGTGGACGCGGTCGCACTCTGTTTGTTGTATGGTCGCCTTTTCCAGGTTCCTAGCTCAATGGTCATTGCTGCAATGATTAGCCCTATTCCTAAGTATCCGTATCGGTAGTCGATTACTGGATGATAATTAGTGATGTTTTGTTGTGCTGTGTTGGTGAAGTCGAAGTAGGTAATGTTGAGGTTGACTTGTTCTGGCGAGTTTTCAAGGTTCTGCAGCCCGACCGAAATTTGATGGTAGTAACCTTCTCTGCTTATGGGTTGAGAATCAAATTCGTCTATCGGCCCTATCGGCGTCCAGTATATGTTAAACCAGTTGAATCCGATTGGCCATCCACCGCTGCCGAAAGATTCGTTTAACGCGAGCTGCTCATCTTCCTCGCCTGTATAGTAAAGCATGAATCTTACGCTCCCGTTGTTTGAAAACGTAAATTGAAGCTGTGTTCCGTTGGCGTTTAATGGAAACATGTAGGCGGGATATTGGATTATGCTGATGTTTTCTGATTCTAGGGGGCCAAGTGTGACGGTGTTGTTGCCCCAGTTGGATGAATATGTTGAAGGATATGTTTCCGTGGTGATGTATGATTGAGTGATGATTGTTGACATTGAGAACAGCAGCACGCCGATTATCGTGAAGACTAGGACGAATGTCATGACTTGTTTCTTCGTGTACGCCGCGTAGAGGAGAAGGACAGTTGCCGATGTGAGAGTCGAAATGGCAATGTATTGTAGGAAAACCGTGTTGAAGACGCCTTTGAAGAGCAGGTAAGGCAGTATGAAGGCAGCATAAATTGCCAAGACGAAACCGAGTTCAAAAATCAAGCTAGCATCACGCGTCGACATTTTAGTTCTATTCCCCTTGTGCCAACATCTAAGAACCAAGAAATATAACTTTTGGGAAGTTTGGCCTAGGAGCCCCCTTTATTTCCGTTTTCTGAAAAATCACTCTATTATGTGCGCGCATGGCAGCTGCTTTGTTGTTGTGACGCTGCAGTTTCGCAAGTTTAATACTTATTTGCACTTCTATGTAGTTTAGTAGGCGAAGTGATTGAGCAATCTGATTATTGGAAACATGAGTTTAACGAGTCTGCTTGTAACCATAATCGGCTTGCTAGTTCTGTGGATAATAGTCTCAATACCCGTATGGTTAGCTGCCAAGACAGTAACGGGCGGATTAGCCACGTTTGGCGAGGCTATGCTTGCCACGCTGTTCGGCCCAATAGTTTACGCCGTCACATTGATCACGGTGGGTTACCTGCTGGGAGCGCTAATCGGCTCAACGGCATACACAATCGCGCTGATTTTGGCCCTCCTAGTTTGGATAGGGATTTATAAGGCAAGCTTTGGAACGGGCTGGCTCCGCGCCCTGGCAATAGCCATACTGGCATGGATAATCTTCGTCATAGTAAGCATCATATTCGGAGCCCTCTTCCACGTAGCAGTCCCCGGAACATTCTTCCCCCACATCTAGAAAAACCACAACAAAACACTGAACAGACTGCGCATGTAGCGCGCGCTTTTGTACTCTTGAGCATTAGGGCCATGAGAAAAGAGAGATGTGCTGAAGGTAACGTTTAAATCTTCACTCATCTATTAGGGTGAAGTAGGGTGTTATAGGCTGAATCAGGCTGATAATTCTAGATCTAACTGTACGGATGTTCAGAATGGCGAGGGAAAAATGCTGGGCGCTGTGTGCGTTTCCATTGGAAAGAAGCTTGGCAGCCGCGATATTCTCTTCATGCTGCAGGACGAGGTGGACCTGAGAGGAAAAACTATTCACAAGGGAAAGGCATTCTCCGTGAGAAGCGTCACTGAGATGCTCAACATCCTCGCCAACTGGAACGTTAGCTACGAGGAGAGAAAAAGGGTTCATAACTTTGTAACTGAGAGACTGAGAATATTGGAGCAACAAAGATAGTGATGTCTCGTGCGTGACAGTCACACTTTCTTGAAGAACAAAATTGAAAGTGCACATATTGTAGAGACCGGATGAATAGGAGGAACACTTTTACGACAGACAATCTTCCGCCCCCGGGAAGGAAACCGTATAAGGGCATCGCGATGGAGGGACTTGTCGCCAGATGGTATTCAAGAATCCAACGGAAGAGTGTAGAACAATACGTATCATGGGCGAAGATGGCAAGAGACAGGATAGAAGCGGGCAGTAGTGTGCTCGAAGTCGCGTCAGGTCCTGGCTACTTATCTGTCGAGCTAGCAAAGCTTGGCAACTACAGAATTGTGGGACTGGACATCAGCAAGACGTTTGTGAATATTGCAAAAGAGAAAGCCAGAGCGGCAGGAGTGCAGATCGAATTTCGACAGGGCGATGCAGCCTATATGCCTTTCTCCGCTGGCATTTTCGATTTCGTAATCTGCACCTCTGCTTTCAAGAATTTTCCAGAACCCCTGAGAGTGCTCGACGAAATATTCAGGGTTTTGAAGACTGGAGGTAAGGCCCTGATCATTGATTTGCGTAAGGATGCCTCTAAGGCAGGCATCAACGAGTACATACGTGGCATGAAGCTGAACAGGTTTGATTCATTCTTTACCAAAATGATATTTCGGCGTATGCTGCTGAGATCAGCTTACAGCAAAAGCGAGATCCAAGATTTCGTCTCCAAATCCAGTTTTAGAGGTTGTGAAATCCTAGAAGACGAGATAAGTCTCGAAATATCTCTTCAAAAACAAAGTACATCCTAAAAATGCTAAGATGCAGACGCTCTTTTGTAGGAAAGCACACGTTACTACTTCCGCTTTCTGAAGAGCATGGCAGTCAAGATTGGAATTGTAGATGATGGGCAGAAGATTTTTATTATAGTATGTTTACTATAATATTATAGTAATTTGAATATATGGTGAATCGACTATAATGTGAAGGCGAACAATAATGGATACACCTACACTTCGAATCCTGAATACGATATCCTCTAACCTGGGCGATTCTCTATCAATTAATCAGTTGACTAACGGAATTAGAGAAAAATACGGCACTGCACATTACGCAAACATTTATCAGAAAATTCAGGAACTGAAGAAAGAAGGATTACTCAGCCTAGACCTCATAGGGCGATCCTCCAATATCAAATTGAACTTTCCAAACTATCTACTGATCGACACACTAGCAGAAATGGAAATAGAGAAAAAGAGGAACTTCCTGACAAAAAGAAGCGATCAATTGTTATTCCTAACCGAAATCGACAAGTTCTTCAATGATACATGCATAATAAGATCAGTCAGTTCCATAGATCCAACAAAAAACATCAAACTCAACAAGACAGAATTGCTCTTTCTACTCCAGAAAACACCAGAGTATCATGATGAGACGCTTCAACTTTACAGACAAATGCTGAAAATGCAGAAAAAGTATAACCTGAAAATTGACAGTCTTATCATAGACAGAGATGATTTTTACGATCTAATAATGTCAGACGAGATTAATCCTCTCAGAGAAGCTCTAAGCGAAAAGATCATCTTTTTCTGTCCCCAAGCTTTTTGGAGCGAAATCAAGCAGGTCGCAGAAAAAACAGAAATTAGGAGCATTAAAACGGAAACAAAGCCTGCTGACTTTTCCGATTTAGACCTGACCTACAATCTTTATAGATTCGGGTACAGAGAATTCGGTCTTCAGTTGTCGCAGGGAAAGAAATTCTGTATTGAATACATAATAACCGCAATACTGCTTCGAGAAGACGCTAGATTGATGGAAGCCATACCTATAATCCTCGCGAAAAGCAGCTTCAAAAGCAACGTATTGGCATTCTTAAGCCAGAAGTTCGAGGCATCTGGAAAACTAATCGGCCTGCTGAAAATCTTGTACGCCATCAAACCAACACGGGAAACTGCTGAAACAATAGACTTGCTAGAAACATTCGAACAAGAGGAAATACCTGCTGACAAAGAAAGCATCCTGCAAAAGATGAGGCTATACAATGCCGTGTGACAAGAGCGCGTTACTTGAATTCTTAGATGTCTTCAATGGTGATCTCACAAGAAAAGTTACTCTTGTAGCCGTCGGCGGAACAGCAATGACTCTGCTTGATCTGAAACCATCAACAGTTGATATTGATTTTACGATTCCCAGCAGTGACTTGCCCGAATTTGAACGAGCCCTCAAGAATAATCCGCCAGGCTTTAGAGTACACCGATGGGCCGACGGGTACGTTTTCTGTCAATCCTTGCCTGGTGACTATCTGGACAAAAGCATCAAGATAAAAGAGTACAGCCACATATTGTTGAAGGCTCTGCATCCTGTCGACATAGTTGTAACGAAAATTGGAAGACTAAATCAAAGAGATATCCAAGACATTGAAACCTGCATCAGAGAATTCAAAATTTCAAAAGACGATATAACGGCAAGAGCGGCTCTCGTAAGTCCGACATACGTTCCCAGAGAGGAAGACTATCTCTATCACCTAGATTGGGTCGTCAAGAAGTTTTTCTAATCCAAGAACAGCCGTCGATATATGCGTGCGCGCGCGTACAGTTTGCTTCTGACGCGATTGTGTTCTTTCTTGCTGATAGCTGGTTCACCTGCACGGAGCGCGCGCTTTGGAATATTCGATTTTAGAATTAGAAATTCGCAAACATCTTGCGGTGATAATTGTACAAGACCAGGAATGGTCTGCTCTTGATTTCGACAATGCTCAGGGCTGCAGGTTCAGCATGGAGAACGTAGTAGTTCTCAGTGCTAACCCTTCTTTCGACCACACCCTCAAGCATTGCAGTTATCACGTCGCCATGGGAAACTACTATCACGTTCCCTTCTGCTTCCTGTTTGATGATTTTGATGGCTTTCCCAGTTCGCTCTAGGAGGTCGTTGTCCGTCTCTGAGTATGCTTCAGGGTTGGTCAATATGTGATGTCTTCCCTTTTTGCCGACGAATCTGGGTTTGAGCTTCGCTTCTGTCAGTTCCTCAAGGGTTTTTACCTTCAATTTGTGAGGGCGCGCCAGAATTTTTGCAGTCTCGACGGCGCGGAACACGGGGCTGCTGTAAACGGCGTTTATCTTCACTTTCGAAAGAGTCTTGGCTATGAATGAGGCTTCTTTCACTCCTTTTTTAGTCAGGGGGTAATCCAATAGCCCTGCTTCTATTCCTTTTTTGTTGGCTTCGGTTTCTCCGTGTCTAACTATGAAAAGATAATCTGCGGTCATTGCTCTCCGCCCATCAAACTATCATTTGTCTTTTAAGTTATTTAAGGGTCGTATCAGACTGTTGAGCGGGTTTCGGCGCGCATGCTAGAGAGAATATAGAAACTGGAAAACCAATCTCAGATTGGAGCCCGCGCGCTTTGCGGTTCCAGGCTCTTCTTCCGGTTCAGGTTCTTCTTGCGGTTCAGGCTCTTCCTCATCCTCATCTGGCCACTCATCGTCGTCATAGTCGTGTTCATCCAACTTGAATCACTTTCCTCTTTTTCTTGCTCACTACTCTCAATTCTCAGCGTGCGCACTTTATAAAACGCGCGCATAGCAGCTGCTCTGTTGCTGCGGCGCTGCAGCTACACAAGTTTAATACTCCTTCGTTCTTCTATGTAGCTTGAATGGTGTGGTGCTTGAGCAATCTGATTATTGGAAATATCAGTTTAGCGAGTCTGGTTGTTACCATAATCGGCTTGATTGTTCTGTGGATTATAGTCTCGATACCCGTGTGGTTAGCCGGCAAAGCAGTAACGGGCGGAAGAGCCACGTTTGGCGAGGCTATGCTTGCCACGCTGTTCGGCCCAATAGTTTATGCTGTCACATTGTTTATAGTGGGTTACCTTCTGGGAGCTGTAATCGGCTCAACGGCATACATAATCGCGCTGATTCTGGCTCTCATAGCCTGGCTATGGGTCTACAAGGCAAGCTTCAGAACGGGCTGGCTCGCCGCCCTAGCAATAGCCATACTGGCATGGATAATCTTCGTCATAGTGAGCATAATATTCGGAGTCCTCTTCCACGTAGCAGTCCCAGGAACATTCTTCCCCCACATCTAACAAAACCACAACAAAACACAGAACAAACCACACATAGTCAAAGCGCGCGCACTCGTGCCAGAGAAGGTTTAATAGATTGGAGATTTGATGCGCGCTGTTTGTTGAACATGAGATTCTAAATTGTAATGCATTTACAATATCGTTAATGAGTTTAATGTTCCATTTTCCAATTTAACCTCATATTGTCGATTTGGAAAATAAGAGATCACGCGTAAGTTTTTTTAGAATTTCTAATTAAGTTGAAGAGTCTTGCGTTCCATGGATTCAATGGTATATTTCTTTTCGTGGTCAAAATTCTTTAACATTTTTTCCATAAATCTGTGTTTTCCTAATTGTGATGAATGATATTCTGGTGAATTTTGGAATTCTCTATCTTCCATTCTTCTCAAATAATCAAGAAAAAGCGCGCGCTGCGCTACTAAGGCTAGTGCGTGCACTAATGAAGTCAAATAGGTGTCGGAACCATATTTCTTGTTTCTTCAATGATTGGCAATGCTTGTTGCAGTTCCCTAAAGTACTCTAGTACCGTTATGCCTCTTTGAGTTATAGCAAAGACTGTTCTAGTTTTCCCTACATTTCTTTCTTCAACAAGATTCTGTTTGATTAGAAAGTCCAGATATTCTCTTAGAACGCTAAGAGCCACGTTTGTTTTATACATTATGTGCGTTGGTTTCAAGGGTCCGCGATGAGCTAACACTTTGAGAATGTCAACATACATCTCAAGCTTAGAACGTCTCATCTTGGAACCCCTTCACTCATATGTCTTCATCTACTACAAATTCTCAGTATAAACCAATTATGTATCCAGGATAAAGCTCGATCTATCTGCTTTCTGTTCCTAAACCCAATGTGCTATTCAATTCAATGTGCGCTTACTCACGTTCTTTATTCAGCAGTGCGCGCGAACTTGAAATGCTTTTTTACTGACTAACAATTTTTATAGTTCCCCTTTCAACCCCTTCTCCACAGCACTGAAGCGCAACTCGTCCATGTCCTTATCCGTTTCATTTTGTGCGCCTTTCAGGTCAGCAGTTCTCTGTTGGACAGTATCTAGGTAGCCGACTATTTGACTTTGTATTGAAAGCGATTCCTGAGGTTTGTCTGGGTATGGCAAAGGAATAGTAAGATGTCTTAAGTCATCAAGAGAGATTTGGTCTGGCTGATTCAACTTTTCCTCTCTGTAGGACCTCTTATGCAATAGGACTAATTAGCGCGTGCGCTGGGTCGCATTTAGTGCACGCCAAGTGTGCGCACTGATATCAACGTTGTTAAGATGCGAGAGCCTCTTTCAAAACTGCTTCCAATAGATATTCGGAGCTTTTTTGGTTCTCTTTGACTTTCTGTTCTAATTCATCGCAGAGGTTCATTATTGCTTCAACCTTTTTTATAATTCTCATCTGTTCAGCTAATGGAGGAAAAGCAACAAGAATGGAATTCATCTTAGACTGGTTCATCTTGGGTTGAGCAGTGCCAGTGACATATGGTCTTAAATCAATTGCGTTTATGTAGACTTCTAGGAATCTGAGTATATCTAAATCAATTGAGTCCAAAACATGCGCATGGTTGTTTACCCAATATTTCCCTTTTGCCAAGAATGCTATTGGGGTGGATCTATTTACCAGATTGGCGCCGTCTTCTCCAATCAAAAGCAGTTCTTTGTCAAAAAGATAGCTGTCAATTTTATCAATTATCCCTGATGCACCATAGTAATCATAGATTTTTTCTTTTAGTTTCCTTTCGTCTTCGGATACGGGTACTCGCTCTCCATCTCTGCAAATCGTTATTTGCCCAAACCTCACCCACTCCCAACTTTTTGGTAATTCCAAAGGAATTTCTTCCTTCGAAATTGGCTGCAGTTCCATCTCCTTGATTTTCTTTTCTCTGACCAGCTTTTCTTTCTCGACTTTGATTTTCTTCAAAAGTTCTGACGCTGGCTCATCCTTTGGGTCTTGTGGAACGAGTTTTCCCGAGACTGCTTCTAGGAGAATTGATTGGCGAAGTTTTTGACAGAGCTCTGAGTTGGTTGAGTTATTTTCAACAATTTTGTCGTACCCAGTTTTTATGATGTTATATGTATGCAAATTGCCTCTAATTTCAGTTACAACTTCTGTTTCAAGCAGATTCTTGCTCAGTTCATATTCATCTAATATGGCTACTACTTGCTTCTGAACCCCAAGAGGGGGTACAGGCAATGACGTATTTCTAACAACCGCTTGGCTAATATTCGGTTGCGCTCCCCCAAAGCTCATTCGTAAAAAGTCTAGTCTTTTTTGACGTAAAAACCAAAACAGGTATCTCTTATCGACTTCCTCAGTTGGAAAGACTGCACAAACAGCTTGATTTGAAACCGTATCAAAATTAACAATTCCAACTTTCCCAACAGTCGCTCCATAAAGCGCTAATACCAACGTTCCTTTAGGATACAATTTTGCACTTGAATTCCTTAACCCTTCTTCAGTTATCGTTTCAGAATACTCAGAAATCAAACCATCGTTCAATTCCCCTGATTTTATCCATGGAATGTTTCCACCGTAATATTGACTAACGGATCTGGACGGCGTACCCCCCTAGTTGTTTCTGCAATATCTCCTATCTTTTTTGCTGGATACCTCTTTGTTAAATGATTGAATATGATTTTTGCTAACGCGACAGAAGAATCAACTTTGCCGTAGAATTCAACGGTTTTCAGTATCCTAACTCCTTCCTAATTTGTTCAAGGAGTTTAGCATTTCCAGTCATAGACTTTTCAAGTAGTTCGATGATCTCCTTACTAGTCATATTCTCAGTCTCGTTGAGCTCCTTTGGATTGTTAATATCCATGTTGTAATTTCTCTTCTTTACATCGCCAATCGAAACTTTCCAGCAATATCGACTGAACTTGTCATTTTCTCTGTCATTCCACCATTCTTTCTCCAGATCAAATTCTTCAATTTGTATTGGTTTTGTTTTATTGTATGACTTGTAGCCTTCGGGATATGGGTGCTCAAAATACCAAATCTCTTTCGTCGGTTTACCCTTCTCAAAGAATAAGAGGTTTGTTCTTATTCCAGTATAGGGGTTGAAAACTCCATTGGGCAACCTTACAATGGTGTGAAGATTGAATTCGAGTAACAATTTTTCTTTTATTCTTGTCTTTGCTCCTTCACCGAACAAAAAACCATCAGGGAGAACCATTCCGCATCTTCCTTCATCTCTAAGCAGTTTCATAATTAACACCAAAAATAGGTCGGCTGTTTCTCTGGTTCTATATGTCGATGGAAAATTGAGTTCGATACCTGGTTCTTCTATTCCGCCAAAAGGAGGATTAGTGACAACGACATCCACCATATCAGAAGGCCCATAGTCAGCTAAAGGTCTTGTCAAAGTATTGTCGTGTCTAATGTTTGGGACTTCAATCCCGTGAAGAATCATGTTCGTTGTGCAAAGCAAGTGGGGCAAAGGCTTTTTCTCTACGCCATTAATATTTTTTTGTAGCATATCTAGATCGGCATCACGCGTAATTTGTTTCTTCATGTTCTCAAGGGAACTGACTAAGAACCCACCAGTCCCACATGCTGGGTCAAGTACTCGTTCACCAAACTTTGGATTTATAATGTCAACTATGAACTGTGTCACGGCTCTCGGAGTATAGTATTCTCCAGCGTTACCTGCTGATTGCAGGTCAGATATGATTTTCTCGTAGACCTCATTGAACAGATGCTTGTCTTCCGACTTGTTAAAATCGATCTCGTTAAGCTTGTTTATGACTTGTCTAATCAGAGTTCCAGATTTCATATAGTTGTATGCATCTTCAAAGACTTCTCTAACAATGAAGCCTTTAGGATCATCTTCTCTTGAAGCGTTCAATGCTTTTAGGGCTTTGAACATTTCACCGATAAAATCGAGAAGGTCGTCGCCAGTTATGCCTTCTTTGTTCGACGCCCAGTTACGCCATCTATATTTTTCTGGAATTGCGGATTGGTATTTTTCGTCCTCTAGTTCCCATTCCTTTTCTTTGTCATCATAAACTTTTAGGAAAATCATCCAAACCATTTGGGATATTCGTTGTGCATCACCATCTACGCCAGCATCTTGGCGCATAATGTCTTGAATCGATTTTATCGTTGTCGAAATCATAAGGGATCATCTGTATAGTTGGTTTTCAATTTCGTGTAGTGCCTCGAAGTATTCTTCTTTTCCACCAAAAAACCCTACGATTTCCAATGGTGTTCCAAACTGTGGGAAGGGGTTAACTTTCAAAATAGTCATGGATTCCATGTTTTCGATTCCTTCATCGGAATATTTGTCAAGCAATGCATTCACCACCGCTCGTGCTTTTTGGCCATACCTAGCAAAATAGTTTCCTTTTTTGACCTTGCTGGCTCGTTCTTTTCTTGCCACTAATTTTTGATCAAAAGCCACGTGACAAATTAAATCAAAATCATCAAAGTCTTTGCCAACTTCTTCGCGCAACTCATTAAGGAATATGCCTTGTCCGATAAGCTCCTTAATTATCGCTGATTTCTGGTCGGCTTTCTTCCACTTTTGCAGAAAATCATCTAGCGATCTAAATTGGGCGTTTGCTTTCTGCTTGGTGTAGTCCTTGAGAGATTGGGTTATCAGTTTTCCATCTTTGTCAAACATTTGGACTCTCTCATTCAAGACTTTGACTTCAACGCCGTTGACGTAGTATTTCCTTGGTTTAGCCACAGGTTCGTTTTGAATATAGACTTGTTCCCTCGGAGACTTTTCTGCAGTTATTTCAGGAGGGCTTTCGAGAATGATGATTTCATCGGCTTTGAATTCTATACTTTGGACGGGTTCTCCGTCAAAATCGGGATCAGCAAACAGATTAGTAACTTGCCTGAAATCCATAATCGTGAAGTAGTATTTTCCATAGTCTTCTCTTACTCTTGTTCCTCTGCCAATGATTTGTTTAAACTCAGCCACCGATTGTATGTTGCTGTCTAAGACAATGAGTTTGCAGGTCTGGACGTCAACTCCAGTGTTGAGTAATTTTGATGTTGTCACAATCACTGGGTAATGGACTGATGGATCAATGAAATTGTCAAGTTCTCTCTTCCCGGACTCATCATCACCAGTAATTCTTATGATATATTTCGGGTTCTTCGTAACGAGATCTTTGTTTTCGTTGACTAACGCTCTACGCATTCTCTCGGCATGTTCTATATCAACGCAGAACACTATTGTCTTGTCAAGTCTGTTAGTCTTTTTTAAAAACTCTGTTACTTTTTTAGCTACCAATTTCGTACGTTCATCAATGACTAGATCCCTATCAAAATCCTTACCGTCATAGATTTTGTCAGGAACCAAGTTTCCATACTTGTCCCGCTTCCCCTTTTCAGGCCTGTATCCTTCAACATCTTTGTCAATGGATATTCTGATAACCTTGTAAGGAGATAAGAATCCGTCCTGAATCCCTTGTTTCAGAGAATAGATGTAAATTGGCCCGCCAAAATAGTCTATGTTAGACACTTCTTTGCTCTCTTTAGGTGTCGCTGTCATACCAATTTGTGTGGCAGACTCGAAATATTCTAAGACTTCTCTCCAAGCTGAATCTTCAGCTGCACTTCCCCTGTGGCACTCGTCAACTATTACAAGATCAAAAAACTCTCTTGAAAATTGCTTGTAGATGTTTCTCCATTCTTCAACTCCAGTAACTGCTTGGTATAAGGCAAGGTAAATTTCGTAAGAAGTATCTATTTTTCTGTTAGTTATTTTCGTCATTGCGCCCTTGAAGTGTTTGAAGTCATTATTACGGGCTTGATCAACCAAGATGTTCCTATCAGCTAAGAAAAGTATCCTTTTTTTCTTTTTAGATTTCCAGAGCTTATAGATTACCTGGGAAGCAACATACGTTTTTCCTGTGCCAGTAGCCATGACCAAAAGGATTCTATTCTTGCCCTTGGATATTGCCTCCACGGTTCTGTTAATTGCCACTTCTTGATAATACCTAGGTTTCTTGAATCCAGTATAGTATTCTTCCGTCAATACAGGTTCAATTTCTTCAGTGATTCCTTTCCAGTCCTTGTACCTTCGCCATAATTCTTCTGGACTGGGGAAATTATCCAATGGTATTTCTCGTTCTATTTCCTCGGCTTTGCCCGTTGTATCATGTTCTATGAAGCTATCTCCATTAGAACTATAAACAAAAGGGATATCCAATACCTTACCATATTCTAGCGCTTGCTGCATTCCAGCTCCAACACTGTGATTGTTGTCCTTTGCTTCAATAATTGCGATTGGGATGTTACCTTTATAGTACAAAATGTAATCTGCTCTCTTCCTCTCGCCTCGCTCAATTCCATCGCCTTTAATGATTATTCTTCCAGCAGTAAAGTAGACCTCTTGCCTGATCTGATTTCTTAAATCCCACCCAGCCCCAACTACTGATGGCGTAATAAATTTCGTACAGATGTCTGCTTCGGTTAGAGATTTCTTGCTCATGCTTTCCCACTAGTGCACAGGATGTGGTCTTTGGGAAACCACAGATACATGTTAATAGTTGTGTTACCCCTGCAATTTAACGTTTCAGTCTCAATAATCAGTACCAAAAACTCTCTCTCGCGTGCGCCATGGCCATGCTTGCATGAAGAAGCAACTTAGCGCCCGCGTTTGAAGGACATGAGACTAGAAAACTGAATGAGATTTTGGACAAGCCTGATGCCTATATTTAGGAGCTTCATTGTACTATTTGAATGTAAATAGTTTAACCGGGACTGAAGGATCGGATGGAAGCATGATTTCGTCTAAGGCGAGGAATCGGATGAAGCGTGAGCTAAGCCTGGAGAAGCCGACGATATGGGTTGGTAAGGAGGGAGCGTCGCCGCAGGCGATGAATGAGATTTCTAGGCAGCTGGAAAAAAGGAAAATGGTGAAAGTCCAAATATTGCAAGGCGCGCTCATGAATGAGAGCGCCAAAGACATCGCGTCAAAAACAGCACAGCAAACAGAATCCACCGTAATCGACGTTCGAGGCCACACCTTCGTACTGCACAAGCCCCGCAAAAAGAAAAGCCAAAAGCCTCCATGAGAGGACCCTTTAGAGCGCGGGCTACTCTTAAGAATCTGATTGAGGAAACAGCTATTACCGGTTCGGACGCACTTTGATTAGAGTGAATTTTTTATGAGTGCAGAGATGCTTTATCGTACTCTTGGTCGGACAAAGGAGAAGGTTTCAATTGTAGGTGTTGGCGGATACCACATTGGCTCGCAGCGAGTTTCAGACGAAGAAAGCCTGAAAATCGTAAGAACTGCCATTGATAAGGGCATTAATTTTCTGGACAACAGCTGGGATTACAACGATGGTCTCAGCGAAACGCGGATGGGCAAAGCCCTGCGGGGCGGATACCGAGAAAAAGTTTTTCTCATGACAAAGATAGATGGTCGCGACAAAAAGACGGCAGAGAAGCAGATTGATGAATCCATCAGCCGTCTCGATACGAATATTGATTTGCTCCAATTCCATGAGATAATTCGATCCTCAGATGCTGACCGGATTTTCGAGTCTGGAGGTGCGCTTGAGGCGGCTCTCGACGCTAGGACCGAGGGGAAGATTCGTTACATAGGCTTCACTGGTCACAAGAGTCCCGATGTTCACCTGAGAATGCTGAGGATGGGGTTCGACCAAGGCTTCACTTTCGATGCGGTGCAGATGCCGCTCAACGTGATGGATGCCCACTACAACAGCTTTGAGAGAAAAGTCCTGCCAGTTCTCTTGAAGCACGGAATAGGCGTGCTGGGTATGAAACCCCTCGGAGATAGAAACATACTCGACAGCGGCTTCGTCACCGCGCAAGAATGTCTGCGCTATTCCATGAGTTTACCAGTCAGCGTCGTAATCACGGGCATCGACTCCATGTCGATTCTTGAACAGGCATTATCAGCAGTCAGGGATTTTTCTCCAATGACGGATGCAGAACGTTCCAAACTTTTAGCCAAGACTGAGAAAGCCGCCAGAACGGGAAACTACGAACCCTACAAAACAGGAACTGCGTTCGACAGCACCACCCAAAACCCAAGCTGGATGGGTTAACCTTGTCGCGTGCGCACGAAGCTAAGAACTAAAGGGACCATGGGCATTGTAGCGCGCGCTCCCTGGCAAGTTTTCCAAGGTCTGCATCTACCTTCTATCAACATTTTACCTCAGCCCGGTTCATCACTTGTCAAGGCAAGGGTATGTCACTTTCGTTTTGTTGATTTAAATGACCACGCCCATTCGGTGAAGCTCGTCTAACAAGCCTGCCTTTGTCTGTTTGAGTCTCTGTCTCTGTTCAGCGTATTCGTCGCCGCTTATCTTGTCAGCTCGGAAGTCTTGGTCGAGTTTTTCCAATTGTGCATTTATGTCAGT